>CAYVRZ010000001.1:0-431290 GCA_964453895.1 uncultured Pseudobdellovibrionaceae bacterium
TGCTCTTCTTCGAGCTTTACCAGCTCGGCGAACAGTTTATCGTATTCCCGATCCTCGATCTGCGGCTTGTCGAGGACATGGTAATTGTAATCGGCCTCGTGAATTGTTTTGCGGAGCTTTTCGAGGCGGCTGTGTGGCGGTTTTTTGGGCGACATCGCCTTGCAAAGTAACACTCCCTGTGAGAGGAGAAAAGCATGATTTCAGAAGACGAAGTAACCCGTGTAGCATTCTTGTCCCGCCTGAGCCTAACACCTGCCGAAACGACGGCATTGGCCAAAGACCTATCGTCCATTCTCGGTCACTTTGAACACGTTTCGAAGATCGACACTAAAAACGTCGAACCCTTGGTTACGCCCACCGATATGGACGCCCTTTGGCGTGAAGACAAAGCCAAGGTTTGGGAGGGCGCCTCGGAGAAGGCAATGGAAAATGCTCCTGAGGCCGTGGGTAACCTGTTTAAAGTTCCGCCGGTGGTGGGCTAATGAATCTTCTAACTGCGAGCTTAAAATCGCTGGCCCAAGCCGTGCAAAGTAAGAAAGTTTCAGCTCGCGAGGTCACCGAAAAATTTCTTGGCCAAAGCGAAAAATGGAACAAAAAAATAAATGCCTATGTCACCATGAACGACAAAGCTCTCGAGTCGGCGACAGCGATTGACCAACGAATCGCCAAAGGCGAAAAGGTCGGCCCCCTTGCCGGAGCGCCGATGGCCATCAAAGACATGCTATGCACAAAAGGCCTGCGCACGACGGCCGGATCAAAAATTCTCCACAACTTCATCCCGCCCTATTCGGCAACCGTGGTTGAGCGCCTTGAGAAGGCTGGCGCGATCACCCTAGGCAAAGCCAACCAAGATGAGTTTGCCATGGGCTCCAGCTCCGAAACTTCGCATTTCGGCATCAGTCGAAACCCGTGGAATCAAGATTACGTTCCCGGCGGGTCGAGCGGTGGTTCAGCGGCGGCGGTCGCCGCAGGCATGGCTTCCGCATCCATCGGCACAGACACGGGCGGCTCAATTCGCCAGCCCGCGAGCTTTTGCGGAGTGGTTGGAGTGAAGCCCACCTATGGTCGCGTGAGTCGCTACGGGATCGTGGCGTTTGCATCCAGCCTGGATCAAGCCGGCCCCTTCAGCCGGACGGTCGAAGACTCGGCCATGATTTTAGAGGCGATTTGTGGGCGTGATGAACGCGACATGACTTCGGCCAGCGACCCGGTGCCCGCGTGGAGCTCGGCCATAAACAAAAACTTAAAAGGCCTCAAGGCCGGATTGCCAAAAGAATATTTCTCCGACCGGCTTGAGCCCGAAACGCGCAAGGCTGTTGAAAAAGCTGTGGATGCCGTAAAAAAGGCCGGCGCCGAAGTTGTAGAAGTCTCAATCCCCCTGACCGAGATGGCTGTTCCAATCTATTACTTGGTGGCGACCTCCGAGGCGTCGAGCAATTTGGCGCGCTACGACGGTGTTCGTTTTGGACACCGCGCGGATTTTTCACAACACGCGGCCGAAAGCCTCGCAGAATTTTATTGCCGCACTCGGGGTGAGGGCTTTGGCAGCGAAGTGAAGCGTCGGATCATCTTGGGTACCTACGCACTTTCTAGCGGCTACTACGATGCCTACTACAAAAAGGCGTGTCAGGTTCGCCGCCTGCTCCGCCAACAATTCTTAGAGGCATTTACAAAATGCCAAGTGATGATCAGTCCAGTCACCACTTCGCCGGCTTTTAAAATCGGCGATCGGATTTCTGATCCGCTGCAGATGTACCTAAACGACATTTACACCACCAGCGCGAATCTGGTTGGAATTCCGGGAATGAGTGTCCCGGCCGGATTTTCGTCGGCCGGATTGCCCATCGGAGTGCAACTTTTGGCATCGCACTTTCAAGAGCAGCATCTTTTTAACGTAGGCTCGGTGATCGAAGAGGCCATGAATATCAAGGAGGTCCCGAGTGTCTTACAATGATTGGGAACCCGTTATCGGCCTCGAGATTCATGCCCAACTGCTGACCGAGAGCAAAATGTTTTCGCCCGACTCCACCGCTTTTGGTGGCGCCGACAATGAGAACACCGATCCCGTCAGCCTCGGTCTGCCGGGAGCTTTGCCAGTTTTAAATCAACGGGCGGTTGAATTCGCCATTCGCACGGGCCTCGCACTCAACTGCGCGATTCGCGAAAAGTCGGTGTTCGCGCGAAAGAATTACTTCTATCCGGATTTGCCAAAAGGCTATCAAATCTCGCAATACGATGAGCCGATCTGTGAAAAGGGCTATGTCGAATATTTTCTTGATGGCGAGATCAGAAAAGTCAGCATCGAGCGGGCCCATCTGGAAGAAGACGCCGGCAAATCGTTGCACACTGGCGACTTTACTTTAATCAACCTGAATCGTGCCGGAGTGCCGTTGCTTGAAATCGTCTCGGGGCCCGACATGCGCTCGCCGGCCGAAGCCGCGGAGTATGCGCGCACAGTTCGTGGAATCTTGCGCTATCTCAACGTGTGCGACGGAAACCTAGAAGAGGGCTCTTTACGCTGCGACTGCAACGTGAGCGTGCGAAAAAAGGGCGAAAAAAAATTCGGCACGAAAGTGGAGCTAAAAAACATCAACTCGTTCCGCTTCGTTGAAAAGGCGATTGAGTATGAGATTCAGCGGCAAATCGAGTGCAAAGAGAGCAACGAGCCGATCGTGCAAGAAACTCGACTTTACGATTCCACTAAGAACCGAACTTTTTCAATGCGCGCCAAAGAAGAGGCTCACGACTATCGCTATTTTCCCGACCCCGATTTATTGCCGGTGCGGGTGGATCAATCGCTCCTGCAAAAGATCAAAGACGACCTGCCGGAGCTGCCCTTGGCGCGCGCGCAAAGATTTCAGGCCTTGGGGTTGCCCGCCTACGATTCATTTGTCCTGACGGTCGAAAAAGACCTAGCCGACTACTTTGAAGAGGTAGCCCGCATTTCGAAAAATCCAAAAGCCGCGAGCAACTGGGTTATGACTGAATTGTTGCGTGAGCTGAATGAAGCGAAGCTGGACGTACAAAAGAGTCCGATCGCGGCGCAAAAGCTCGGCGAGCTGATCAACATGATTGAATCGAAAGAAATTTCTGGAAAAATGGCGAAAGAAGTTTTTGCCGAGATGTGGAAAACGCAAAAAGCGCCGGCCGAAATCGTGAAGTCGAAGGGCATGGCTCAAATCACCGACACCTCGGCCATCGAAAAGATTGTCGACGATGTGATGGCGCAAAACGCGCAGGCCGTCGCCGATTATCGCGGCGGCAAAACCAAGCTGCTTGGATTTTTTGTCGGTCAGGTCATGAAAGCCTCTAAGGGGCAGGCCAATCCCGATATGGTGAACCAAATTCTAAGTACCAAGTTGAAAGGTTAAATGCGCGTCGCCGCACTGGACCTTGGCTCAAATACCACGCTGCTTTTGATCGCTGAGGTCGAGGGCGGCGCAATCCAGAGTGTCGTCCACGACGAAACGCGAATCACCAAACTCGGTCAAGGCGTGCACGCCAGTCGAAAGTTTCACCCGGACGCGCTTTCGCGAATGCGCGAGTGCCTAGCGGACTACGGCCAAAAAATAAAAGCCCATCAATGCGAAAAAGTAATTGCTGTGGCCACCAGCGCGGCCCGCGATGTGAGTAACGGCCACGAGTTGATTGAGATGGCCCAAGGGTTTGGGATTCCGGTGCATATTATTGCCGGCCAGCGTGAGGCGGAGCTTACTTTTAGGGGCGCGCTGAGCGATCGCTCGAGCACCGAGGGCGCGGCGGTGGTTGATGTCGGGGGCGGTTCGACCGAGATTATTTTCGCGAATGACGGCCGGGCCCGGGGGCAGAGCATTGATGTGGGGAGTGTCCGACTGTCAGAAATGTTTATCTCCACGCACCCGATTCGGTCGGAAGAAATTAACAAAGTGTCGGCCTATGTGGCCGAGCAGTTCGCCAAAGTGGAGTTGTCGGCATCCGCCGTAAAAGAAATTGTGGCCGTGGCCGGCACACCGACAACGTTGGCTTGCCTCGAGCAAAAAAAAGATTTCGCGGTGGATCGAGTGAATGGATATAATTTATCGCTTGGGCAAATCGAAGAGTGGATACGGCGGCTCGCGGCTATGACCGTTGAGGAGCGCGAGAAGCTCCCCGGCATGGAGCCAAAAAGATCTGACGTAATCGTGGTCGGCTCTTTGATCTTGGCCGGGGCTGTGCGAGCATTAAAGCAGCGGCAGGTCACCGTCTCGACTCGCGGCGTGCGCTATGGAGTGGCTTTGGCATGGTCCGAATTTTAATTTTGCTTTTGCAGTTTTTCTTTGTCTTCACGGCCACCGCTCGTGATCTCGACAAACTTTACCAAAAATCCCAATTTAAAATTGGCACTAAAATCTTTGACGCTTACGTCGCCGACACAGATTCACGGCGCAGCGACGGACTCATGTTTGTCACCAAGCTTCCCGAAAACACCGGAATGCTTTTTGTTTTTGATAACGAGCAGCCGCTTTCTTTTTGGATGAAAAACACGATGATCCCGCTCGCGATCGGCTTCCTCGACTCAAAAGGTGTGCTTGTTGACGTGCAGGAAATGGAGATCGGCAAGTCACTTATGTCTTTAGACGTGCCCTCTTACCAAAGCCGCAAGCCGGCCCGCTTCGCGCTTGAGATGAACAAGGGCTGGTTTGCGAAGCACAAAATTAAAATCGGGGCGAAGTTGTCGCCGCTGTCAAAATCCCTCGCCCATAGTCTAGGGCTACCAACGTCTGGCTCGCCCAAATAACCTTTTATCTGTTTTCTTCGGTGTGCTGTAATTGAGACTGAATGAAAAGACTATCACCCGAGGTATACGTCATGTTCAGGAAGTATGTGATTATCTCCCTCGCATTGCTGCTCAGCTTAGGCTTCACAGCGTGCACGTCCAAAAAAGCCGAAGAAGGCTCAGATGTCGAAGTCGCGTCAGCAAATGACGACGCCCTCGAGGAAGCGGACGCGACCGAAAACAATGACGACTTGGAAGGAGATTCCGCTCCGAGCGGAGGCGACGTCGCCTCTGACCTTGATGCCGGAGATACCGACGACCTCGGTGGTGGTGATCTTGATTCCGGATCGGCGGTCGCCGATGCGGGCGCCGGAGAGATTACTCCGAACGATTTAGCCGAAGCTCCTCCCGCGGATATGGCCGCGACGGATGCCCCTCCCGCAGATATGGGCTCTGACGTTCCACCTCCCACGCCCGACTCCGAGCCCCCTCCCATGGGCGATACGGCAATGGCCGATACTCCACCTCCGCCCGAGCCCGAATCCGCACCGGCCGCGCCACCAATTGTTCCTGAGCCGGGTGGCGATGAAGCGCCGGCGCCTGTTGTTGGCAGCTTAAAGAAAATAAATTCGACGCCTTATAAACAAGGTAAGCTCTTGGTCAACGCCGTCTACATTTCGCGAGATGGCGATACTGTTGAGTCGATAGCGCAGAAAGTCGGCAGCACAGTTAAAGACATCTGCCGAATCAATAATTACAACTGCAATCGCGGGATCAAAGTCGGAGATAAGTACTATTACAATTCTCCGCAGCGCCCGACCGACGACACGGTTGTCAAAACCTACTATGAAGACAACGGAATTCCGCCGGAAGTTTACACCGCGAAGGCCGGCGACAACATTCGCAAAGTCTCGCAAGAACTTCTCGGTCATAAAAACAGCTGGATGGAAATTTGGGCGACCAATGACGTTGAATCAAAAACCGATCTGGATGAGGGAACTCAACTAAAATATTGGCCGGCGACCGCCGCGCCTCCCGCGCAAACAATTGCGGCCAACGACACCGCGGCACCTCCGGCGGATGGCGCTCCGCCACCCCCGATGGATGGTGGTGCTCCGCCGCCTCCCGCAGATGAAGGCGCCCCTCCGCCACCAGTGGATGCTGGCGCTCCACCTCCGGGTGACATGGCCGCGGCTCCTCCACCTCCGCCACCACCTCCCGATCAAATGGCACAAAACGATTTGCCGCCAAGTCCCGATCCCGGCGCTGCCGGATCGATGGAACCACCTCCGCCACCACCACCACCTCCGCCGACAGACGGAGCTCCTCCGGCGGGCGACATGGCGATGGACATGGGCGCGCAAGATCCTGATCAAACTATGATGTTGGGTGTGGGAGCGGTATTATTGTTAGCGGCCGCCGCACTATTTATTTCGATTCGTAAGAAAAGACAGCGTCGTCAAATTGATTTCAATACGACGACACAGACTCAGATAGAGTAATTAACCGGCTTGTTTAAAGATATCGTCCAGAATATTGCGCCGGAATTCACGGCGGTTCTGGACGAAGTACATTAGGTCATCCACGATTTGAACGTCGCGGCGATTGAACGGATGAAACTGCACGCCGCAACCGTTGGCGTTTTTCCAAATAATAGTGGCCGGCATTTTACGTCGGCGTTCAGAAACGATGATTTCTAAAACAACTTTATCTGAAGGAGCGAGTTCAAGGGTGGCAGTTTCAAGAAATGCACCGGTCAGGCTGATATTTTTCAATGTGCCTTTAGCGTTTTGCCGACCGTAACTTTTACGGAATTCGACACCCATCTGCAAAGGGATCCGCGGTGATGGCACTTTGTCTGTCTTCTCTTCCATTGCATCCTCCAAGCCCACATTAATAGATCGGCGGGTTTTGGAAAAAGTTGAGCGATCTCTGCGATTTAGGCTGCCCGGTGTCAATTCGTTGATCGAAATTCGAAACTTTCTGTTTCACTTTGATCGAATCTCATTATGCGACGCGTAATGCCTCAGGGCGGGACGGTAGGTTGACAAAATAGGGGCTTACTTCATAAATAGAAGGAGTTCACACAAAAGATCCAATCTAAAAGTCTAGATAATCGCCTCATAGGCGCCCACTTTTAAAAACAAACCCTTTCAAATGAGTACGCTTGGACAATCCCAAATCTAAAGAAGAAGTCGAAGTTAAATCCACAGAAGAAAAAACCGCTAAGCCGGCTGCTGAATCTGAAGGCACGCCGCTCGAAACTCCGCGGAATGACGATCGCCCAAGTGGCGGTGGTGGTGGCGGCCGAAATTTTCGACCCCGGCATCGCGACAATCATCGTGACCACCGTGGTGGCGGTGGTGGTGGCGGCGGCGGAAAACGCAATTTTCAAGGCGGCGGCGGCCATCGCGGTCGCAATGATCGCGACCGCGGTGATAGAGACCGTGGCGGTGGCGGTGGACATTATCACCAAGGCCATAGCAACGGGGGCGACCATAGACCCGATATGCATGCCGATGAAGTGCACCACGAGGAGTCGGCACCCGTTGATTTGAGCGAAATCAACCTGACCGAAGACGAGCGCAAAGACCTCAACTCAAAGAATCTAAGATCCAAAGACATCCGTGAAGTTACTCAGTTGGCACTTAAACTAAAAATCGAAAACGCCGCCGGGCTTCGTCGGCAGGATATGGTTTTCGAAATTCTTAAGCGCGCCGCTCAGTTGGGCGATATCTTTGGCAACGGAGTTTTAGAAATCCTGCCCGATGGCTACGGATTTCTGCGCTCCCCAGATTACAATTATTTGCCAGGTCCCGATGACATCTACGTATCACCTTCGCAAATTCGCCGCTTCGGGCTTAGAACAGGCGACACGGTTAGCGGAACAGTTCGGCCGCCGAAAGAAGGCGAGCGCTATTTCGCGCTTTTGAAGGTTGATACCCTAAACCATGAGCCGCTTGAAAAGGCTCGCGACAAAATTTTATTCGACAACTTAACTCCGCTTTATCCCGATGAGCGCCTTAAGCTCGAGTTCGATACGAAAGAATACACCACTCGTGTCGTCGATTTGATGTCGCCGCTTGGAAAAGGTCAGCGGGGATTGATCGTGGCGCCTCCGCGCACCGGTAAAACCGTGCTGATGCAGAACATCGCCAATGCGATCGCACGCAATCACCCCGAAGTGATTCTGATTGTTCTCTTGATCGACGAGCGGCCAGAAGAAGTGACCGACATGATGCGAACGGTGAAGGGTGAAGTGATTTCTTCAACCTTCGACGAACCACCAACTCGTCACGTACAAGTGGCCGAGATGGTGATCGAGAAAGCCAAGCGGCTTGTTGAGCATAAACACGACGTTGTGATTTTGCTCGACTCGATCACGCGTTTGGCCCGCGCTTACAACACGGTTGTGCCGCCCTCCGGAAAAATTCTTTCTGGCGGTGTGGATTCGAACGCACTTCATAAGCCGAAGCGATTCTTCGGAGCCGCGCGGAACATCGAAGAAGGCGGCAGCTTAACCATTATTGCGACGGCGCTGATCGATACCGGATCGCGAATGGACGAAGTTATTTTTGAAGAGTTCAAAGGTACTGGTAACTCAGAAATTCATCTCGACCGCAAACTTATGGAAAAACGGATCTTCCCGTGTATGGACATCAATAAGTCCGGTACGCGTAAAGAAGATTTGCTGATCGATAAAGGCGAGTTGAACCGTCTCTGGATCTTGCGCAAGGTGCTCGCGCCCATGAATGTGGTCGATAGCATGGAGTTTTTGCTGGATAAACTCCAACACAGTAAGACCAATACGGATTTCTTAGGCTCAATGGGCGGTTAGCCGCCCTTCGCCTATGTTCGATAAATTATTAGAAGTCGAAAAGCGCTTTGAGCAAATCCAGCAGTCTCTAATGGAACCGGGGATCGCCAACGATCAAAAGCGCTATCGCTCGATGATGAAAGAAATGTCGGACCTCAAAGCGGTTGTCGATGTCTTTCGCGAATACAAAAAAGTAAAATCCGATCTCGAGGGCAATAAGCAGATTCTTCTGACCGAAAACGATGAAGAAATGCGTGAGATGGCCAAAGAAGAGCTGTCTGGGCTCGAGAAGCAAATGGCCGCGCTTGATGCCCAGCTAAAAATTCTTCTGCTCCCGAAAGATCCCAACGACGACAAGAACATCATTCTTGAGATTCGTGCTGGCGCCGGTGGCGATGAAGCGAGTCTATTTTCGTACGAGCTGTTCCGCGCCTACTCGCATTTTGCCACCACCCAGGGCTGGCGAGTCGAAGTGATGTCGATTTCAGAGGGCAATGTCGGCGGTTACAAAGAGGTGATCGCCACGGTCACCGGCGAAAAAGTATATTCTAAACTTAAGTATGAGAGCGGCGTTCACCGCGTTCAGCGCGTGCCGAAGACCGAGGCCTCGGGCCGAATCCACACCTCTACGATCACGGTGGCGGTGATCCCCGAAGCGGAAGAGGCGGAAGTAAAAATTAATCCTACAGATTTAAAAATCGATGTTATGCGCGCGAGCGGTGCCGGCGGTCAGTCGGTGAATAAAACTGAGTCCGCGGTTCGCGTAACCCATCTCCCCTCGGGCATTGTGGTCTATTGTCAGGACGGAAAGTCGCAGCACTCCAATCGCGACAAAGCCATGAAAATTCTGTGGGCGCGGCTGAAGCAGGCCGAAGAAGAGAAAGTCTTAAAAGAGGCCTCGGATGCTCGCCTTGCGCAAATTGGTACGGGCGACCGCTCCGAGCGAATTCGCACATACAACTTTCCGCAGTCGCGCGTGACCGACCACCGCATCGGTGTCACGATTCATTCGCTGACTGAGGTAATGAACGGCTCTCTAAATCCGTTGATTGATCCTTTGATCACCCACTATCAGGCAGAAGCTTTAAAACGTACAACGGAGGCAAGGCACTAACGTGACTATTGCAGAGGCCCTAAAATTTGCGCAAGAGCAGCTTTCTCATTTCGACCAACCCAGTTTTGAAGCGAGAGAATTGCTGCAAGCCCTGTTAAAGCTGAGTTCAGCAGAACTAATAACACGCGAAGAAATTGCGCTGACTGAGAGCAGCCAAGCGCGCCTAACCGCCTGGCTTAAAAAACGGGCTGAAGGTGTTCCGCTGGCCTATCTGAGTGGCGTGAAGGGTTTTTATAAGCACGAATTTGTGGTTATGCCCGGGGTGCTGGTCCCGCGCCCCGAATCCGAACTGGTTGTTGAGGTGGCCTTGAGAAAGAAGCCTTTCGGCGTCAAACGCCTGGCCGATTTCGGCGCCGGCAGTGGGTGCATAGGCCTATCGGTGTTGAGTGAAATTGAGGAAGCAAAATTATTTGCCATCGACGCATCTCCCGTCGCCGCCAACGTTACGGCGAAAAACGCCGAGAAGCTTGAGCTCGACGAGCGGGTTGTGGTGGCGCAAAAGCCCGTCGAAAATTGGAGTCCGCTCGCGCCGATGGATCTGATCGTGGCCAACCCCCCATACATCGATCGAGGCGATCGCAATGTACAAAAGTCGGTGCATGATCACGAACCACACGAAGCTTTGTATGCGGAGGACAACGGGTTGTCTTGTATACGGCTGTGGACGAAAAAAGCGTTTTCGTGTTTGCGACCCGGCGGGCTTTTTGTGTGCGAAGTCGGCGCTGGTCAAAGCGCCGCCGCCATGGAGATAATGTCGAGCGCAGGCTTTAAAGATGTGGCCAGCGACCGTGATTTGGCGGGAGTGGAGCGCGTGGTGTCGGGGGTCAAGCATGGATAAAATGGCGGTTCGAAGCGGAGCAAAATTGCGGGGCGAAGTCGCCGCCAGCGGCGCCAAGAATTCCACGCTACCATTGATGTTCGCGACCATGTTGGCCGAAGGCGAACATGTGTTCACCAATGTGCCCGATCTTTTAGACGTGACTTCTTCGCGCCAGCTGCTTGAACACCTGGGCTGCGAGACCTCATACAAAGACCACACCTTAAGAATTTTTGTAAAAGCTAAAAAAACCGTCGAGGCGCCCTATGATATTGTGCGAAAGATGCGCGCGTCGATTTTGGTGCTCGGGCCGCTGCTCGCTCGCTTTAGAGAAGCTAAAGTGTCTTTGCCGGGCGGATGTGCCATTGGCACGCGACCGATCGATCTGCATTTAGAAGGCATGAAGGCGCTTGGCGCCGAAATCAATGTGGACGCCGGTTACGTGCTTGGCAAAACCGATCGCCTCAAGGGCGCAAAAATTCTTTTTGAATCGCCCACGGTCGGCGGCACCGAGAATATCATGATGGCCGCAGCACTTGCTGAAGGCGAAACTCATATCGAGAACGCCGCAAAAGAGCCTGAGATTGTGGATCTCGCCAATTACATCAATAAAATGGGTGGCAAGGTCGAGGGCGCGGGCACCAGTATTATTCGTATCGAGGGCGTAGACAAATTGCGAGCGGCTGAACATCGGGTGATTCCCGATCGTATTGAGGCGGGCACGTTGGTGATCGCGGGCGCGATCACGGGCGGTGAAGTTACGGTGACCGACTGCCAGTCGGCCGACCTAGAGGCGCTGATCGGAAAAATGCGCGAAGCCGGATTTAAAATCACCACCGACGACTCTTCGATCACCGTTCATTCCTGCTCGGGCTGGAAGGGCGTCGACATCACGACCACACCGCACCCCGGATTCCCGACAGATCTACAGGCCCAGTTTATGGCCTTGATGTGTCAGTCCCAGGGCACCAGCGTGATCACCGAGGCCGTTTTTGAAAATCGCTTTATGCATGTGCAAGAACTTGTGCGCTTGAATGCCGATATCACTCCCAAAACCCGGGTCGCCGTAGTTCGCGGCACGCGTGGAAAGCTGACCGGTGCACCTGTAATGGCCACGGACTTGCGGGCAAGCGCTTGTTTGGTTTTAGCCGGCTTAGTGGCTGAGGGCGAGACGGTGGTAAACCGGATCTATCACCTGGATCGCGGTTACGAAAATATGGAAGCCAAACTCACAAAGCTGGGCGCCAAAGTTCAGCGCGTGAAGTAAGCCCCCGCAAAATAAAAAACCCGATGCGGAGGGGGCCGACATCGGGCTTAAAACAACAACGGACTCTTGAGACCAAACCTAATTTTTCAAATCCTGACCGGAGACTTCGAGGGAGAAGTCGTAACCTTCAGTGCGAATCACGTACAAAGCTTTGTCTTCGAGGGGCAGCTCAGAGGCCTGAGCCAGCTGACGAAGGCTAACTATGGTTTCGTAATTTTTGATCCGCGCCATGCACGAATTTGTGGGGGTGGGCGATATAAGGCGAAGGATCAGAGTGTTGGGATTGTTTTTGTCCGCAATCAAAAGTACCGAGGGGTCTTGGTAACACGGGTTCGGCAAGCGGCCAGCGATGGCGAGCCGCATTGCTTGCATGTCGACACCGACTTGAGAAATCGAAACTGGAGAACGGAATTTTTGGTCGCCGTTAACGACGTTCATCAACGATTCAGCGCGAGCGAAACCTGCGAAAAGAAGAACTGTGAGTGCGTAGATTGTGTAGATAATTGTCTTCATGTTCCCCCCGGAACTTTAAGTATGTACCTCGTACTAGAGCAATGTGGGTGCCAACCGCGACGGGGATTTAAACCGGCAATGAAGTGTTAGGCGGTTCCAACTTGTGTGGCACTAAAGTCGGGGTTTTTGCGAAAGCTTTTGAATTTTCAACAATTTACACGATCGGCTCCATTGTGAAACCAAAACCCAAAACTGAACCACTGCCGTCGCGTCTATATTTGTGTAGAATTAGGGATACGGTATGGAGCAAGGCAATAGACGCTGGATTATCCGCGATGCAGCGGGCCAAATCGATGGCCCGTTTTCGACGGAAAAAATCCTCTACAAAATAGGACGCGGCGAATTTTCTGGCGAAGAAATGATCGCGCACTATCCCGGCGGGAAGTGGATTCCAATTTCCCAAGACCCTCAGTTTTACGACAAACTTCTCGAGGTTTTAACCGACGACCCAAATGCCGAAACCAGCGAAGACACGCACGTTCTCGAATTCACCCGGCCTGAGGGCTACGCTGGCCCGCCCAAGTCCAAGTCCGAATCGGGCGGCTCCTCATCCGCCTCTGAGGCCGTCACCGATCCCGGAATTGACGTGCCTCCACCTGAAGAGAAAAAAGAGCGAAAGAAAAAGCGACGTTCGCGTCGGCCCGAAGATATTGAGCTGGTCGATATGCGCCCGGCTTTACTTAAAGCCATCATGAAGCGCGCCCGCTGGCCCATTGTTGTCGTAATTTCGGCAATCGCAATTGGAGCAGTTCTGCTCGCGACATCTGGACCGAGTGAGCAGCGGCTACGCCTAATTGCGCCACAAAAAAATCAGCAGCAAGTTTCGCCCGAGACTTTAAAAGCGCGCATCCGGTCCGGCGTGGCCGAATTTTTAAAAGACACCTTGGGCGGCTATCAAAAAGCGCAGAACGAATTTGTATTCGTGGTTGAGCGGAATCAGAAAAATGCCGAAGTTATGGCGCTCCTGTGTATGACCTATTTGCAATTGTGGCCCTACACCTATCAGGATTACACCGATTCGAGAGTGGTGTCTAAAGTTGTGCAAATGTCACTCGCGGTGGACCCGGGTGGTATCCATTCGGCGGCGTGCCGCGTGGTCGATTTAGCGGTGCGCGGCCCCTCGCGCGAGCAAGAGGCGAAAAGTTTAGTTGAGTCCGTTCTCGATACGGTTCGCGAGGGCCAACCGCCGATCATGTTCTATTTTCTAAAAGGGTATTTGCTTGAAAACTCTGGGGAGCACGCCACCGCTATTGGCTACCTGCAGTCGGCCGAAAAACTTTGGCCACAGTGGATTTTGCCCTTTGTGGTCGAGGCGCAGGCGCTGTCTAAACTTGAACGCTACAATGAGGCCGGGAATATATATCGCAATGTTTTGCGCAGCAATCCGGGCCATACCGTGGCGCGGATCGAGTTGGGGATTCTTGAGTACAAATATTTTAATCGCAATGAACAGGGTGAGAGATATCTAAAGCAGGCACTTGAGAATGTGGACGCGCCGAGGGTCGTACTCTCACGAGGCTATTTGGGCTTGGCCGAGATCGCGCTTAAGCGGCAAGACAATTCAAAATCACTCAGCTATGCACAGCGCGCTTATTCTCTCAGCGCCTCTAATATCCAGGCAAAAAATTTAATCGTTCAGCTCGGGGGCTTGGGCAAAGTTCCCAAAGGGCGCGGTTGGCTTGAGGTCTTTGAAGGGGATCAAGCTTTTCGCGAGGGCGATTATCATAAGGCCCAAGAGCACTACAAGCAGGCCTTCACCGCCGACCGAAACGCTTTAGCGGCGCTTAAGGCGGCGCAGTGTTTGTGGCGCATGAGCCTGAGCACAGAGGCGATACAGTGGTTGAATGAAGCCATCAAGGCGGATCCGAAAATGATTGAGGCCTACGTTACCATGGCGAACTACCAAGCGCAGCGCTATGACTTTCTCGCGGCGTCGCGGGTGCTCGAGCGAGCGCGAAGAGAGAATCCGCGCAGTCACGAAGTTTTTCGCGGCTTCGCCGCGGTCGAACTGCGCCGGAACAATGCCAAGGGCGCGCTCGCCTACGGAAAACAAGCACTGCAGCTTTATGAGAACGATGTCGAAACTTTGATCGTGATGGCCGAGGCTTCAATCGCGCTGCGCGATTATAAAATGGCCTACAACTACGCGGCCAAAGCGGTCGAAATGGACGTGAACCACCGCAAAGCCCAGGTGGCCTACGCCGAGGCCATCGCCGGCCTTCAGGGCGTAGATGCGGGCTCTGATTATCTTCTTAAACTTGTAAACAGCTACTCATCCATTACCGAGTACCGGCTTGCGCTCGGCAAAATGCTTCTTGCGGACGAACGCTATCAACAGGCCGAAGAAATTTTTCGTCAGGTGATTAAGCTCGAAGAAAAACCGAAAGAAGCCTATGTCGAGTTGGCTAAAGTGCTCAAAGCTCAAGGCAACAACGAAGAGGCGCTCGACCTTTTACTGAAAGCCGCTGTTCTCGACCCGGCCGATGCGGAGCCATTGTTTATGGCCGGCAGCATTTTGATAGATATCAAAGAGGCGCAAAAAGCCATGCTGCAGTTCAATCGGGTGATTACGATAAATAAATTGTATCCACTCGTTCATTATCAGCTGGGTCGCGCGGCGATGTTGTTGAGTGATCCAAAATCGGCGCTCGACTACACGGCCGAAGAAAAAAAGGCTAACCCCAATCTTGCCGATGCCTACTTGCTCGCGGCCGAAGCCCACACGGTGATGGGCCAATATTCTTCGTGCGCCGGTGAGTATCAAAAAGCGATTAAGCTTAGGCCACAGCAGGCGAATATTTACGTAAAGCTCGCTCAATGTTACCGCAAATCGGGCAATACCGACGCGGCGATGTCGATGCTGAACGTGGCCTCGACCAAAGAGTCGGGCTTGGCCGAGATCTATAAAGAGCAGGGTGCGATTTTTGAGCTGAAGGGCGACACCAACCATGCGATTGAGTCGTATCAGCAATATTTCGTGCTTGATCCCGACGCCCCTGACCGCCAGCAGATCGAAGAGCGAATAAATGCTTTACAGAGCGGGCGAACACCTTAAAATAGACCCATGGAACTGATGGACACCCTGCAAGATCGGGTTAAAAGCTCTTCCTCCTCCGTCGGCTTGATTGCGTTGAAAATCTTGACCGGCCTGGTTTTGGGGCTGACCTTCGCGCTGATCGGCGACGAAGTCATGAAATACGGCTGGTTTTCGTTTATTTTGGTTATGGTTGTAACCGTGACCGGGTTGCTCAGAATCATGCGTGGTTGGAGCTGGGCTTATGTTCTTATCTTCAACCTGATTTGTGTCTTGATCGGGCTCTTGCTTCGCATGTACATTCTCATCGCACCTGGCTAGGAGCGATTTGTGATCGATGTACGATCCTTAGAAAAATCTGAAGGCGCCGAAGAATACCGGCGCACACTAAAAAACCGTGGGATGGATCCGAAGGCCGTCGACCATATCGTTGCATTAAACCTTAAGCGGCGCGAAGCAATCACCAAGCAAGAGACTCTACGAGCCAAACAAAAAAAAGTCGGTGAAGAAATCGCCAAGCTCAAGCGCTCCGGCGGCGACGCTTCGGCCATGCTTGCTGAGATGCAGGGTGTGGCGGCAGAACTTAAAGATCTCGATCATCAGGTGCAGGCAACCGAAGAGTCGGTCAAAAAAGCCGCCGAGGTTTTGCCCAATCGATTGCATTCCACCGTGCCGGTGGGCGAGGGCGCCGACGACAATCAGGTCGTGCGCGCGGCCGGCGCGAAGCGGACCTTTTCTTTTAAACCCAAAGAGCATTTTGAGATCGGCGAAAAGTTAGGGATTTTAGATTTCGAGCGCGCGGGAAAAGTGACTGGCGCTAGATTTACTTTTTTAAAGGGCGCGGCGGCCCGCCTAGAGCGAGCGTTGATTCAGTTTAAAATGGATCTTCACTCCAAAGAACATGGCTATGAAGAGATGATTCCGCCCTTTATCGCCAACGGCCAAAGTTTTTACGGCACCGGACAGTTCCCAAAATTTACGGCCGATGTTTTTCGACTTGAGGGTTTTGAGTATTATTTGGTGCCGACAGCCGAAGTGCCGGTGACCAATTTTTATGCCGGAGAAGTTTTAAAAGAGAGCGATCTGCCCATTAAATATGTGGCCTATTCTCCGTGTTTCAGAAGCGAAGCTGGTAGCTACGGCAAAGACACCCGTGGCCTGATCCGCCAGCATCAGTTTAACAAAGTTGAGCTGGTTATTTTTTCTCATCCCGAAAAATCCTACGAAATGCACGAGCGCCTAACCCAACATGCGGAGCGCGTGCTGCAGATTTTAGAGTTGCCCTACCGAGTGATGAATTTGTGCTCGCGCGATATCGGATTTGGCGCGGCCAAGTGTCACGATCTTGAAGTGTGGCTGCCGGGGCAAAACGCGTACCGCGAAATCAGCTCGTGCTCCAATTTCGAAGATTTTCAATCTCGGCGCGCCGACATCCGCTTTAAGGGCGAGGGCAAGCCGCAGTTTGTGCACACTTTAAACGGCAGCGGCCTGGCCATCGGCCGCACATTGATTGCAATTTTAGAGAACTATCAACAAGAAGACGGCACCGTCGTGGTGCCAAAAGCATTGTTGCCCTATATGGGCGGCATGACAGTGATAAAATAAACGGAGAGGTGGCGGAGTGGTCTATCGCACCGGTCTTGAAAACCGGCAGGCTCGTAAGGGCCTCGGGAGTTCGAATCTCCCCCTCTCCGCCAACAGAAATTCTGTATCCTGGATACGGTTAACTGTATCCTGGATACTGTACGGGATTCAGGATCAGTATTCGGAGATGAATTTCCTCGTATGAACAGCCAATCCATCAAAACACTTTTTGTGCTTGGGTCCGCGGGCCTGATTGCTTTCGCGATCTTACTTGGGTTGGGCAATGCGCTGATGCCTTTGCTTATTGCATTTGGACTGGCTTACTTGAGCTTTCCTTTAATCAAGGGGCTTGAGAAGCGGGGGATTCAGCGCAGTCACGCGGTGGTGGGCGTGTTTTCTTCGATCGCACTCCTCTTGATTATGATTTTGTTGCTGGTGGTTCCGAGCTTAATCGCGGACGCGCGGCAGTTTTTTCAAGAGCTTCCGCAAACCTCGGCAGTGGCTATCGAAAAGGTTGAGCAGCTTGCTGGCACATTCGGCTACAGTGTCGATATCAGCAAGCAAGGGCTTAAAGAGCTTCTCGTCGAGCATTCGTCGGCGGTGTCGGGCGAGTTTTTAAAATCATCATCGAATTTTTTAAAAGGGATATTCGCAAATTTTATTCACGGGCTTTTGTTTCTGCTCAACTTGTTACTGATCCCGCTTTTTTTCTTTCACCTGGTCAATCAGTACGAGTCGATTTCAAGAGAAGCGCAAGATCTCGTGCCGATTCCATGGCGAGCCAAACTCAATCAATATGTTCGCCTCACCAATACTGTGTTGAGCGGTTATGTTCGCGGCCAAATGCTGGTTGCAATGCTTTTGGCTGTTCTTTATGGTTTTGGCTTTTGGGTGATTGGGCTTAGATTTGGTCTGCTAATTGGTATCGGCACCGGCCTTCTCAGCATTATTCCATTTGTCGGCAGTCTTTTGGGTTTTGCGGCGGCCATGGCGATCGCGTTGGCTAATTTCACCGGGTTTGGAACAGTAGTCGGGGTTGCGGCGGTTTTTGCCGTCGTGCAGGCGCTCGAGGGACTTGTGATCACGCCCAAATTGGTGGGCGACAAAGTCGGCCTCGGAATTCTCTCAACGATGTTGGCCCTTATCGTCGGTGGAAATTTGTTCGGCTTTGCAGGGATGATCGTGGCTATACCGGTGGCTGCGGTTTTGAAGTCCGTCCTTAAAGACTTAAAAGCGGAGTATCGGGCGCTTAGTTTTTACCGGGGTTAAAACCAGCGGGTGCCCACCGTCTCATTTTGAGAATTCGTAGAATAAATGCGCACAGTCTATCTTCTGGCCGCAGATAGCGACCAGAACCGCCGTGCAGAGAAAATTTGTCGGCATGAGTGATGCATAGATATCAGTAACTACAGAGGTTTACCGTATGAAAATGGGAAAAATTCAACTCGGCATCGCGATCACAGGTTTTTTGGCGGTCGGGGTTATCTTTCAAAACTGCACCAAAGCTAAATTTCATGTGGTCGACGACGATTCAGTAGCCACTCTTTGTGGTGTGCAATCCTGCTCACTCACGCCGTTGACGAGCAAACCCGCTGTAACCACCATTCTTCTCGCTTTGGGCGATGAGCATAACAATTTGCTTGTGGGTAACCCTGTGAGTAACCAATATTTAGCTGAAAGCGTGATCCGCTTTTCTTCACCCGTGTTAAAGCCTAAAATTTTAATTGTCCGCGCACTCAATAATCGCGGTGAGGACCCCGAAGACACGGTTTATATTCAGGGTCTTCTCACCCGCTATTCGGCCGACCTTCTCGACGAGCCACCAGCCGGAATTACGCCTGCTGATGTCGCGGGATACGATCTGATTTGGTTCAATAATCCGGGATACCCGTTTAGCATACAAACCAGCTACGATACGTTACTCGCGTTTGACGGCGGCGTTGTTCTTCAGGGCGACGACCTCTCTCGCTCCGACACATTTTCACTCACCGAGCTAACCGGCCTTACCCATATCGACAACGGAACCTCGGTTCGTTGCGACGGGCAAAACTACCCGCACGACAATAACAACGGCGAGCAATATCGCGTAAGCCTCGATCCCGCGAAAATTCAGGGCATCGACGCCTCGGCGATTTCCTTCCGCTACGGCAACGACATCGACAATACGTCGATCGCCGACCCGAGCGTCGAAGTGCTGGCCGTGGCCATTGGCGGCCCGGCGGTCTGCGTGGACGAGCGCCCTACGGTCGTCCGCCGCGTGAAGTAATTGACTTCGATAGTCAAATTGCCTAATCACTAATCCACTTGCGAACGTAGCTCAGCGGTAGAGCACACCCTTCACACGGGTGGGGCCACAGGTTCGATCCCTGTCGTTCGCACCAGTTTCCTAAATCAAGACAAAAATTCTACTAAGAAAATTCCCGCCCAAACGTGGTGCTTATAGGCACCTCAAAAAGGGGGGAATATGTCTGCAGCCTCAGCCGTATTGGTCGATGTCACCTGGCAAGATCGAATTTTGTCTAGTTATGGAATCTCGCGCCTGGGCGCCGTTTTTATGGGTGGGGGGGACGATGCCGATGTTCGCATTCCGGTTTTTTCGCCCAAAGATAAAGTGCAAATTTTAAGAATCGCGGACTCTGGCGTGTATATAAAAGATCCCGCCCGCGGCGAATTTTATCTGCGCCCCGGAGAGACGGCCCGGATTGGGCTCGCCAACAATCTACTATCGCTTCGAGTGCGACAAATTCACAAAACTCAAACCGCCAAGGCTATGCCGTTTTTTGATCTGACCTCGACCGAAGCCGTCGGGATTGTATTAGCCATCGCGATTAGCGCAATTTTAGGCGTTTATATGAATATCTATACGCCGTCTTCGCTGCGCGATGAAGAGGCGACGCTTATAGAGCGGATTTCTAAAGCCAAGGTCACATTTCAAATGCCGGCTGAAAAAAGTCAGGCAGTTAAAAAAGATCAGCCCTCCCAAGAGGCAAAATCGACAGCATCGAGCAAGCCTCCGTCGATCGCGCGAGCGCCTAGAATTAAACCAAACTCCCAGCCGGGCAGTTTACTAAGCGCGTTTGGCGCCAAGGGAATTAACGAGACGATGAGTAAAACTTTTTCGGAAGGGAACTCACTGGTCACCGCCGCAGGCAAGGCAACCGGTAGAGCGGGCGACTTTAAAATGGGTGGCATTCACGGGCAACTTATAGATACAAGGTCTGGCCGCGACGGTAAGACGGTAGCGCTTGGCTCGCTCGGCACCGCCGGTCGCAATAACGGCGGCACAGGTTATAGAGCGGGCGGACTAAGTAAGGGCGCAACGCAGATTTCGGTAGCCGGTGCGGATGCGAACTTTGAGCCGGGTATGGATCGCGAGGCGATTCGCCGTGTGATTCGCGAGCATTTGCGTGAAATCAGAAATTGCTATGAGCGAGAATTGCAACGCCAACCGGACCTCTACGGAAAATTGGTGATCTCCTGGGACATCGAAAGTGGTGGCCGCGTGAGCAATGCGGGAGTGAAAGACAACTCCACCGGCAACGCGCGAATTGGTGAATGTTTAGTGGCGGCCTTAAGGTCGTGGACGTTTCCCGACCCGCCGAAGAATCAAATCGGGCGAATTTCCTACCCGTTTGTCTTTTCAGCACAGTAAGATTTTTGCCATGGAGAACTCGCAGAAGGCGGACTGGGTTCGCAGAGCTGTAAGTAAATACGAAATGCGGCTCGTGCGCTATACATCGCGCCTTGTGCCCGAGGCCCATGCTCGCGAAATCGTGCAAGAGACTTTTTTGCGGCTGTGGCAGCAGGAGTACAAAGAGATCGGCGACCATTTGGCCGAATGGCTTTACACCGTGTGCCGCAATCAAGCCATCGACGCGCGCAGAAAGAATTCTCACGCAGAAAAAAGCGAAGTCGAAGAAGTAGCCTACGAGACGCCAGAAGATAAAACTGCCAAAGCGCAAGAACAAGGATCGTTACTCAAACTCGTGGCCAAACTTCCCCTTGAGCAGCAGGAGGTGATCCGACTTAAATTTCAAGATGATTTGAGTTACAAAGAAATCAGCGCAATCACCGGACATTCGATCAGTTACGTGGGCGTTTTGATTCACACGGCGGTCACTACAATGCGCGAAAAGTACGGAGCAAAAAAATGAGCCTACATCCTAAAGACCCAAAAATAACAGCGTACGCGCTGGGCGAGCTGAAGGGTGAAGACCTCATCGCGGTAGAGGCTTATTTAAAAAATTCGCCGGAGGGCCGAATGGCGGTGCGCGAGATTCGCGGATTTACGCAGCAACTTAAGGCCGAGTTGGCGACCGAGGTGGGCTCCGGAGCGGGCGCCACAGCAGCGGCTCTCAAAAAATATTTGGCATGGGCTGCAGCTCTCGTGGCGATTGTTGTGGGGGGCTATGGGATCTTCGCGCCAAAAGATTCTTCTCAGCCGGTGGCGGCGGTGACGAGCGATCCATCGGCACCTCAGCAAAATCGGGTTGTTAAGGTCGTTATGGATCCGCCCGCACCGCGACCCGAAGCGCGTGGTGAGCTTAGAGATTTTAAAATCGACGTGAGTGGTCGCGACGCCAGTGTTCCGCCCGAGGTGAACCGCGTGCAGCTCTACAATGTCTTCTGGGCCAATATGCCAGCTTTGCGCAAATGCTATGACCTTGAGAAAGACAAGGCGCCCAATATGGAGGGTGAAGTTTTTTTCTCTTTCGAAATTTCTGAGTCGGGTAAAGCGCTCAATTTAAAAACCACGCGTAACTCTCTGCGAAACGATGCGCTTTCGGATTGTGTGGAGAGAGAAATGGTCGGCTGGAGTTTTCCAACTTCGCAAAAAAAATCGCGAACGGTTTTATACCCGATTACATTTTCGACCGAGTAAGGGCGCGCCTGCGCTAGAAATTTCTACCGTACGTATCGCTTTTGAAACGGTGGTACCACTCTCCTAATTCAGGACAAAAATCTCTTTAGGAGGGGATCAAGATGAGAAAACTCATTCTCGCTGTTGCCGTATTATTCGGCACAGCCGCTCAAGCAAACACGGTAGATGCTGCTGCCGCAGAACTTCAAGCGTACCGCACCGAAATTAAAGCCGTGCCAGCATTCTGGCTTTTGACCACTTGGTCGGGAGATGCCATCACTCGCTCGGTCGGTACCTGTGCTTCGGCCGTGGTGATTAGCGCCGCCGCCGTCACTGCCGACACAGTTCCGATGACAAACCCCGTGGCCGAATGGTTGGCCAGCAAGACGACCGCCAGCTACCCCGGTATCGATAATCTTTTGGCTTGGGAAACTTGGGCAAATCTCTCTGTACCCGGAACAGCGGGCGGCGCAACGGTTTTGGCTTATGAGGCTGTTGAAAACTGGATCAAACTGACCGCCGGTCGTAAAGATATCAACTGGGAAAAGTTCGCCCAGGTTTACGCATCGACCGTTGCCGTGACCAGCTCAGTCTATGGTGACCAAAGCCGCTGCTTGATCAACCTCGCAAAAGTCGGCCTGATCCGCCGCGAAGTTTTCGCGCGCGTTCGCGGAGAAGTCCACGCACCGATGACTCCCATGGTTCAGCCCCGCTAGTTTAGAATTGAGTTTAAATTCCATCGGCCACGCGAACGTGGCCGATGGATTCTTGGCCCTTGGTCCAGTCTCGCAAATATTCCTCGAGTGCCGATAAGTCTGCATGGCTTTTGAACACCTTATCGAACAACCAATGCCAGAAGAAAAAATAGTCGAGCAGGTCACGCTTGAGTTGCGACGGCGATTTGAGGCTTACCAAGACAGTCACTTTTTTATCAGACTGACCAGGTGCGAAGGCAAAACTTCAAAAGTCGCGTGGATCAAAGTTTTCCCTGATGCGCAGAGTCTGTGGGAATTTATTTGGGATACGACCCACGATAGAGCCTGTGTGCTTATTAAATTTGATGGTGAGTTCGGCAACTACCATGTCCATCTTAGAGGACATTTTGTATCCAACCTTTATGATATTTGGGAACATCGGGAGCGGTCCCACAAATCTATCAAAATTGCCCATGATCGAGAATCAAGAGCTATGATCCCTCGCGAGTTGATCGAGGGATTTTCAGAAATCGCAGGCGAGTTAGAATCTACGAAAAGGAATATATCCAAAAAAGCTATATAGTTCCATAAGTTCTTCTTCTAGCTTGTCTCGCTCAAATTTTGTCGTGACATGTTTTATAAGTCTTTCTCCTGGCCCCCCCTTCCAAAGGGTAATTTTCCACAAATTGTGGTTCGGATTGAACAGGGCAAGAATCATTTTCTTCTCGTGCGCATCGAAGTCATGAACCCAGAGAATGTCCTCTCTGAACCTAAATAGGAGTTGAAGGGCCGATTGTGACTTCTTGATTCCGGCACTTGTCCGGAATTCTGATTTAATGTCCGAAAATCCGGCGATGATTTGGTAGGCTTCCATTTTACGTGCCTCCTGTGAAACTCGGAATTACAGAGGCACGTTGCGTGCCAGATCAATTGGGGTCTGGCGGCATCACTAATGCGCTCCGCGCTGCACGTGGTTCGGTTTTGGCATTCGAATGCAATTTCGGTCAGATAATTCGCTTGGTCGAGTGGAAAAATACAATTCCAACAGAGATTCGACAAACTTCTTAATAATTATTTGTTTACAAAGTGGCAGGGGGGGGGGTCAGGATCAACACTCCAGCTGGAAAAGTAGATTAGAAACAGTTTATAAATAACTATAAAGGAGTATTTTATGAAAAAAGCATTTTTGCTTTTTGCTTGCATGGTTGTGAGCGCAAATGTTTATGGGTCAAACAAGGCAGCGGCAGACCAAAGAAATGTTAAACCACTAAGTGCAAACGCAATTGCGTCTAGCGGCGCTTCAGTCACGCCCGCAAATCTTAGCACTACCGGCGGAGTATGGAAGAAAGTTAACTTTACTAGTTCCGATGCTCAGTACGATACCGATTCGTACATCGGGACTGACCGGTTCACCGCGCCGGACGACGGGATTTATATCCTTACGATGAAAGGTGTGGTCGACAATACAGGTGGCTCGAATATTGAAAAGTTGAACTTCGCATACTCGGTCAATGGGGGCACTTTAGGCGGGCTCCTTGGTATCACGGCCCCAATTGGTGATACTTTCCAGGGTAACGCCTCCATCCAGCTTCAGCTGAATGCAGGCGACTATGTCGAGGCTCACATGCTTACTTATTACAACAAGACCCTTCAGCAGATCATCGTGGGCATAGCTCGAATGTAAATGCAAAAACAGGGCGCCCTTCGGGGCGCTTTTCAAGCCTCTCGTGAGGGTCCTTGTACGCCTCTCGCCAGTAAATACTGGACTTTTACCCCCGGGGCCACGTTCTCCGACACCTCGACCTTGTCTGATTGGAACTCTTCCGCAGATTGTGACAATCTGAACCCCGGGAGAACTATTGGGAACTCTTCGATTTGCCTTAGCTGTCTGTGTTTTAGGCGCACATCTGGGCCCGATTTTTGGGGTTCGAATGCTCCCCGGCGATGTCGCCGTAGAGTGCTTTTTTGTAATTTCCGGATTCTATATGTCGTTGGTTCTGGGAGACAAATATCCACTCAATGGAGCTGGGATTAGGACCTTTTATAAAAATCGATATTGGAGGCTCGCGCCCGCGTACTGGGTAATGGCGATACTATGCCTGCTTCAGCTATGGTTTTGGGGGTCGACCTATGGGGGAGTTTCGTTCGATACGGTAGTCCAACTTTTTAGAAAACTGCCGGGCCTTGATGCGCTTTGGATTGGCGTAACAAACTTTGCTATCATCGGCATGGATGCGACCATGTTCCAAAAAATTGTGCGGCCAGGGCTCATTGAATGGACATCAGATTACTCGTCGGGCGTTCTTCCGGTTCACAAGCTTCTTTTAATTCCCCAAGCATGGAGCCTCGGATGTGAACTGGCATTTTACGCGGTGGCACCTATTCTTGCGGCGCGAAGTTCTTTGTTTATCTCTGGGTTAGCCGGGGTGAGTGTGATGATTAGACTGGCACTCGCCTGGAATGGCCATTACGAAGATCCATGGGCGAGTAGATTTTTCCCATCAGAGTTTGTCTTCTTTGCCGTCGGAATGCTCGGCCATCGGATTTATAAACGTAGGAATCTCCTCCTGTCAGATAAGGCCGGATATCTTGTCGTGGCAATTCTTTGTGCTCTTTTATTCATCTACCCGGGGCTAAACTTAAATTCAGAGGCTAAAAGATGGGCTTTTCTCGCCGTCTTTTCAATCGCTATCCCGTATGTATTTAGTGCGTTCAAAGATGATCAAAGGGATCGGGAGATTGGTGAGTTGTCTTATCCCCTGTACCTATGCCATACCTTTTTCCATCAACTTATTGGCCAAACTATGTCGCTCTCGTCAGAGGTGATGCGCGTTGTGACCATTTCATCGTCGATTGGTTTTGCGTGGGTGCTGAGAAATTTTGTGGAGCTTCGGATCGAGGCCTTTAGGGTTCGCAGCCGATTAGTTTTTAGAGATAAGAAGCTTTCCCAACGAAAGGTATCTTAGGCCCGAGCCAACGAATGTCTTAATCGCCCACTCCGGACTCCCCACGAGCGGAAAGCCATGGAGATTAAACGAAGTATTCATAATTCCACCCATGCCCGCCGCGCTTTCGAAATTCTTTAAAATGTTGAACATAGCTAAGTTGTCTCTCTCCTCAACCATTTGCGGGCGGAGTGTTTTATCTTTCTGATGAATCGCCGCCCGAAGATGATCGACAGCCAAGGGAGTAGAGTTTACTGTTATAATCATATATTTGGATGATTCGAGGGCCTTAGTCCTTACGGTCTCCCAGTCGGCGATATACCTGGGACCCCAGTCCATAAGAATCGATGGGGCAAACGGCATCCAAAAATCTCGCATTTTGACCATATCATTCACCATATAAAAGCTACGCATGTCACTGGCGTTGGCGAGAATCGCACGATTGCACAGCGACCGGGCCCCCCACTCACCTCGACCATCGAATCGAGCTACGACTTCAAATTCCGCTAAGAGTTCGGCAATTTTTCTTTCCATATTCGTGGGATTTTCGATTTTCAAACATTTGGCCTCGGGCACTGAGGCCAGGGCCCTTTCTATCTCGCTATCGGAATGTGCGATTCCAGTATACATCGAGCGAATTGGAGTCAGAGGGATGGACGTGCCGAGAAATTTTTGTGCCGCCCCGCCGATCCCAAGGCTCTCGTCGCCGCTCGAGGGCTGGAAAAATGCCTTCGAAACCTCGCTCAGCGCGGCTAATTTTTGGTTCATTTTCACGTTCATAAAAACTCCGCCGGAAAAGGCGACGGAGGGGATCCCGGTTTTTTTAACAGCAGCCTTCGTTAGGGCGACAATTTTTTCTTCGAGAGTATCTTGAACGGCCGCCGCAATGTTATCGAATCGTTGTTCGTCGAAAATTTTTTTTAAGAGAGGCATAGCCTCGGCTATGTCGACGTCCGACTCCAGAGTCAGTGACGTCTCATTTACCGCGATCAGTTTTCCTAACCTTTTGCTTAGTGCCCGCCAATATTTATCGTCTGAGGAATAGGCCGCTAAGCCCATGACTTTGTATTCGTGTTCGCCGGCCTTCATTCCGAGGTATTGGGTGGTGAGGGCATACAACAGCCCAAGAGAGGCCGGATAAAAAGAGTGCGCGATCTTTTCGACGGACTTTGTCTTAGGATCAAATACAAATATTTTGGAGCAAGAGTCTCCTCCGGCGCCGTCAGCGGTTAGGAGCAGAGATTTTTCATTTAGTTGGTCGAGGCCATAGAAGAACACCGGCGTTAAAGCGTGGCAGGTGTGGTGATCAAAGTACTCGACCTTGGCGCTACCTAAATCGTACTTTTCTTTAAGTAAGCTCTTAAGTTGGATATCAGCCTTTGCGAAGATGCCCTTCCGGGCATAGTTTCGAAGAATCATTTTCGGTCGGACGGGAACTGGCGATCCCAAGAAACTCAGAACGCTTCTAAATTTCTGAATCGCTTTGGTGGCGGGCATTTCTTCGTATCGGACGTCCTGACTTGGCTCCACAAAAAGGTGTGACATAAAACCTTCATGCGGAATGATGACGTCGGTGAAGGATTGTGGCGGGTGCTTTCGAAGAATGTGCTCTAAGCATTTGTAGGGGAAGCCGGTGTGGTTCTTTAAATTTGAGAACCTTTCTTCGTGATGGTACTCGACACAACATCCATTTTCGAAAACTCCGGCAGTCGCATTGTGGCCGGGGTGTAGGGCAAGAATTTTCATTTTTTCAGTTTAAATGCATATAGCGCCCGACTCAACCAGACCGTCCGGTTGGACAAAGGTGGGGCTGGACCACCTTTTGAAAAATCAAAATTAGGACGATAAATAGAGGTGGACCTTCCCGTTTCCGTATCTATAAAAAACGCGCACAAAGTTCTCGAGGACCTTTATTTAGGTGAACCCGGAGAATACTCCGTGTACTTTTCGCGTGATCAGCTCACCAAGGTCGAAGATATCTTCGACGTTATAATCTATACCCACGGAATTAAGCCAGTTTATTTTAAATATGAGGTGAGCCAACCGAACGTTTGGCGGGGCTCCCCCGAACAACGTATTCGCATCGAGCGCCGAGACAAAAAGGCATTGAGATCGGCTAGCTGAACCCGATTAGAAGCTAAACCGAGGGCGTCGCCAAAAAACGCTCAGCATGCCAAGGTTTAGCGCGACCATTGTTAGCAGATACTGTTCTGTGGGAGCTCGAACAAACCACTGAAGCGCACCTTCACAAAACAGGAGCACAAGTGCGGTCGCAGCGGATCTGACCCGTCCGCGAGCGCAGCTCTCTTGGACATGCAACAGAAGCAAGGCCATCAAGCTCATCTGAAGAGAAGATAGAAATACAATGCTCGCGGGCGGTGCCTCCGACCAGCCCAGGATGAGCGCTGACAAATATGGTGCAGCAAGCGTTATGATAGCACTGCCGGCGAGTGCGCTTAAAAATATTCTCGGAAACGATCCAACTATCTCGGGGCTCTGGCGTTGAATCTGCCGAGGCAAAAGCCATTGGGCCAAAATAAATATCAGAAAGTATATCGCGCGAGAGAATATGCTCGCGCGCACGAAGGTAGCAAAATCCGCCGAGCCAACGGTGTGGCTCAACAGCGCGATGTCAAATTGTGGAAAAATTGCGACTGCGGCGGCTAGCATTATGGGTGCGGTCCACTTCGGTGCCGTGGCCGGTGGAGGGGCATCTTTAGCCGACCAAAGATAGCTAGTTGTGAGCCACAGTCCTGGCAAAAATGAGGCGAAGACAGCTAACGCATACCGGTCGGCGGACTGCGCTGGAGTGATCGGAACCAAAGCGAGGGCAAACTTGCTGCCGGCGACCACAATCCCAGCGATGGACATGAGCTTGAACGCAGATCGAATTTGCATTTGTCCAGTAAGCCATCCAAATATTGAAGAAGAGAAAAGGATCAGACCCGCGCGGTCGATCGTAAAAAGCCCGGGCTGCGTTATCCAATAAAAAATACCTACGGTGCCAACGAGATTTAACATGATCAGTGCAAGTCGAATAAAACTCCGCCGGGCGGGCCAAAAATTCCCGGCATATTGGAGCAACCCACCAATCATAAAAAAGATAGCAAGGTTGGCAAACCAGCCATTGAAATCAGCAAAATCTGTGGCCGACAAATTTCTCCCGGCCACGACCTGAAACAGATAGTTAAAGACTCCGGCCCCAACACTTGAAATAAAGAAAACTGAGGCGGCTCGAAACTCTTGTTTATTCAATTGTCCAGCCTTCTTCTTTGGCGAGGCGGTCAAAGATCTTGGGCCACGAAAATTGACGCCCAAAATCGAGAGCGGCCTTTCTTGCTCGGTCATAGGAGTCATGGTGCCGCCAAAGGAATAATATTTTCTCTGCGAACGCTTCCGCCGAAAACTCAGCAATGACTCCAGAGCCTGTCTCTTCCAGGTCCTTAGAGATTGGCGGCACGGCGGTGGTTATTATGGGCAAACTGCAGCCCAAATAAACTTTTATTTTAGATGGGTCGGCGTACTTTGAAAAGTTGTCCTTTAATGTTGGATCGTAAGGGGCCAGCCCGATCCCACACCCCGCCATGAACCGCTCTAAGTCGAGTGTGTCGGGAATTGAGCCCTTGAAGATCACGTTGTGGTTAAGGCCGAGCTGCTCCGTGCGTTTCTTTAGGTGGGCGGTCTCTCCGGGGCCTACAAAGATGAGCCGGAAGTCATCGGTCTGCTGGCTGAGTAAACTTGCCACATCCAAAAGCAGATCTGCACGAACATTTTTTGCGTTGGGGTTGCCGACAAAAACGAGGTCTCTCCTCTTAAAAGGTATTTCCCCATGTGAAAAAGTAACATGAGCGTTATTGCCCATCGGGGCGAGCCGATATTTCACGTCGGACACGTTGAATCTTCCATCGCGCTCTCGCCCTTCGAGCATGGCAAGGCTCATAGTCCAAACCGAGTCTGCATTTTTTGCGACGAGCTTGTCGAGAAAAACGTAAAGTTTCTCCACGGGCCCCTGAGAAAATCGGCGGGGAGAATAGTCCACTATGAGATACGAAAAAGACTTGATAAGCCCAATTTTTCGAAAGATCAGAGCGGCAAGGCCGTTCATGTTGTTAGACACGAGGACGAAATCGGACCCGGCTACGTAATACCAGCCTACGGTCATAAGCCAAAAAAAATCTTTGGCAAAAGAAAGGAGCTGTGGCCGATAAAAGCGAAAAATGCTCCTCTTTCGGGACAGAAGTTTGACTCCGTCCCACCGCTCGACCCAAATCGACTTCGAGTAAGAGTGAAAGAATGGAAACTTGATATAGGTGAGTTTTGCGCCTTTTTGCTGTAAATACGTCGCAAAATTTTCGGGGAAGCCGGTGGCCCCCTCAACTTCATGTGACAGAAATGCAAACTTAACGTTTTGGAGAGTCATTTTCGTTAAAAATTTTCCTTCATCTTCAAGGCTTTCAAAAAGGTCAGAAAAATATGTGCCACCCGTTTCCCTTTGGAGGTGAGTTCATAGTTCTCGCTTGTTTTTGTCATGACTCCAACTTCGACGTACTCAGTGAATCGCTTGTCAAAAACATTAGCGATATATTTTCTCATAAGGTCATCTTTGTTCACTTGTCCGCCCATGCGAAGCGTTTGAATGCATATATGTGCAGACAGCGATCGGTCGGCGGAAATCGGCCCTAGGATTATGTAAGTTCCACTAAATCCAAGTGACCCATATAGGCCGCCAAAACTCAGAAGGGCCCTAAACACAGAATCTGGATAAAGAGCCTCCGTACTAAAGTAGAACAAGCTCCAAACGATAAATCCCGATCCGAAAGCAAGTGCGCTGAACGTTAGAATGAGCTGCTTCACACGAACGAGGCGAAACCAAATGGCTTGCGCGGCAAAAAAAAGGATAATGTAGCCCAGGATCGCCCCGGCAAAAGCAAGTGTCTGTTCCATGTCGGCCCCCCATCTAAATGGTCGCATTAGAACGTGCAAATTGTCCATGGCCTGCTCTATGATTTTCTGATGGGGAAGCGAAAGCTTGAGAAAGTGATAACCTGGGCACTGTGGGCAATGTTTGCTGGTGTACTCCTGTTCGTAATAAAGTCTTGGTATTTCCCAATTTCTCATTACTTTCAGGATGACGAGTGGTTCGTTCTTCCCGAGCGAATTTGGTATCCAGAAAAGGTGGCGTGGCTCCAGCATCTCATGTTCTTCAGTCAAAATAGAAACACATGGGTTGGCGACTATATGCTGTTTCGACCAGGCCTTTTTTCTTGGATTTGGCTTCATGACATTTTGTTTCGTTCGGCTCGGGTCCCGCAGCAGATTTTTCTTATCCTGACGGCTTTTTCTGCATTCGTGCCTCTCTTCTTTTTATTAAGAAAGGAAGCAGGGAAACTATTCGCGGCTGTTGCATGCCTTTTTGCTTTTTGTTGCATACGTGGGCATTTGCTTTATACGTGGCCTCACATAAACGGTTACATTCTGAGCCTCACCTTCTACAGTTGGGCGGCTCTAGTCTGGTCGTCAAAGGATTTATCGGCAAAAAGGGCGGCGCTTGCCGGCGGCCTCTTTTTTCTTGCTGAAACTTTTCATGAATTTGTCGCGGTTACCTTGGTGCTTTTGCTGCTCGGCGAATTTTTCTTTGGATCGAGAAATCTTCGTGCGACACGATTCAGGCTAGCCTCGCTCGGTGGCGCGCTAATACTATACGGCCTTGTTGTCACGTTCGGTTATTTGGCGTTCAAACCCCCCGCTATTTTTTCTCCAACTGAGACCGACGGCCTGGTGTTTGGCTGGGACTACATCTACCGCGTTTTCTATGTTCAGTCGAATTTAGCCATCCAAATCCTCGACGACTTTATTCCTTTTCCGTTCGTGGCGACACCCATCGATTACTTAAGGTGGGTGTTTGGCCTAGGAATGTTAGCGCGGATGGCTTACAAGACTATTTGCGAAGGAAACCCTGAAGACCGTCGAAAAAAATTCCTCGCCGTCGCCCCCCTCATAGCCATATTTGTGGGTCTTTTGCTTGGGCGAGTTGCAACGAGGGGAGGTGTGAAGTCTCACTACTTCCCCATTTTTCAGTACTTTCTAATAATGTGGGCGGTATTCGTTTTTCCGAGGATGAAACCAAAGTTTAGAGCCGGCCTTACAGTGGTCCTCTTGGCGACATGTATTTGGACGGCGATCCAAATTTCAATGCACAACAAGGTAACGTCAGAACAGGAGCTTGCCCCCGTTATTTCAAGGGCTGTGGCCGACGTTGAGAAATTTTTAGCCGAGAACAAGGGCCGCTGCTACGCCGGAGTATTTGACAGCAAGCTAAGGTCGAGGATCAACGAAGCTGTAAATATTGTCTTCTTTCAAAGAAACTGCGACTTCTTGTCCGTGCGTCCAGCCTACTTTAGCATTGGCCCAGAAGGCGAGGCCGCGGAGGTTGCAGGAGTCGAGGAGCTCCCAATATGGAAAGCTACGCCCATTTTGGACACCTTGGGGAGCGCAGAATACCACGTCGACCTTGCACGCTATTTGGCGAACCTAACCTACAATTTTCGTGAAGCCGAACTTGGTCTTCGCCACTCCGGAGTTTTGCGAATGAGAGCCTTAAAGTCTGCCATTTCTCCTGAAGAGATTGTTGCGCGGTTCAGTTCAACGGATGAGTTTCCGCAGCTGTTCAACGTCGGCCTTTTTATCCGCTCGCGGTCCGCCGCCTTCTATTTCATCTTGCGGGATAATGTCCTAAAAGTAATTACTCGGGACTCGGAAGGGCATGTTCAAGAGGTGGCTGGCACGCAGCTAAGCTCAATTAAAAAGGATCTCAAATTAAGGGTAAGAAAAGCAGGCTACGGCTGCCTGGTCTATCTCGACTCCCATCTATTGACTCAGCTGGGAGAATGTTTGGGCGAGTCGGTCAATGTAGGAGCATTTGACTTCGAGAATGGTACGCCGCCCGAGACCTTAATCAGTTTCGATTATAGACTTTAGGTGAATTGACCGCTTTACGCCGCCGCATAATACTAAATAGACACTCACAAGGATAAAATCAGGATGAAGGTCTTGGTCACAGGCGGAGCAGGATACATTGGAGCAACTCTGGTGCCCATGCTTCTCAACGAAGGGTTCGAAGTCACGGTCGTCGACAACATGATGTATCACCAAACTCCACTCTTGGATGTTTGCTGGCATCCAAAGCTTAAAATTATAAAGGGCGATGTGCGCGATGAAGGGTTGCTTAAAAAACAGGTCGAATCTCACGACGTACTCTTGCCGTTGGCTTGTCTCACCGGTGCACCGGCCTGCGCGAAAGACCCCCATGCTGCGGTGGAAATCGGAAAAAATGCCGTGATTAATATGAGTAAGTTGAAATCGAAGGCGCAAGTTTTGATTTATCCGTGTACCAACAGTGGCTACGGAATTGGCCGAGAGGGAAAAGAGTGCGACGAGGACTCGCCACTGGAGCCCGTTTCCCTATATGGCAAACTGAAGGTAGAGGCGGAAAAAGCCTTGTTGGACAGCGGAGAGGCCGTAACATTTAGATTCGCTACTGTGTTTGGTGCAAGCCCTCGAATGAGACTGGATCTTTTGGTTAATGATTTTACCTATCGCGCTGTGAACGATCGATTTGTAGTTTTATTCGAGCCACATTTTAAGCGCAACTATCTTCACGTTCGCGACGCTGCTTATGCATTTCTGCATACCATCAAAAACTACTCGAATATGAAGGGGAGACCCTACAACGTCGGGCTTAGCGACGCCAATTTGAGCAAGATGGAACTTTGCGAGAATATTAAGAAGTTCTTACCAGGGTTCCAAATCTTGGTTTCTGAAGTGGGCGAAGATCCCGATAAAAGAAATTATGTGATTTCGAACAAACGCATCGAGCTCACGGGCTACAAGACGAAGCACTCGCTTGCGGACGGTGTTCAGGAGCTTATCAAATGTTTTCAGCTCTTAAAGCGGACTGAACATTCTAACGTTTAGGTGGCTATGAATTCCTGGCAAGGTAAAAAAGTATTGGTCACCGGAGGAGCGGGGTTCATCGGCTCCCACCTTGCGATTAAGCTTGTGGAACTAGGTGCCGAAGTTAGGGTCGTGGACAATCTCTCGCGCGGGCGAAAAGAGTATTTAGAACCGGTCGCCGATCAGATCAGTTTTATACAGGATGACCTAACAAGTCCACAGGCCTGCGACAAGGCTTGTGCGGGGATGGAAATAGTTTTCCATCTGGCATCGAAAGTTGGCGGCATCGGCTATTATATGAAGAAGCCGGCAGAAGTTTACGAGAACAACTTAGTGATGGACTCGCATGTTTTTATTTCAGCAAGAAAGGCCGGTTGCGAGCGCTTTTTGTTTTCGAGTAGTGCGCATGTTTACCCCAAGCACTTACAGGCGACGTATGATTCGGCGCCGTTGAAAGAGGTGGATGCATATCCAGCCAGTCCCGCAATTTCATATGGATGGGCCAAGTTGATGACGGAGCGTATGATTCAGTATCAACAAGAAGAGGGCTGCCAGATGCGGACCGCCGTCGTTCGCATTGTCGGTGCCTATGGAGAAAATCAAGATTTTGGGCTCGAGACGGGGTCCGTAATTCCCGTGTTCTGCCGACGGGCGATTGAGTTTCCGAAGCGGACGCCGTTTGCGATGCTGGGCCAAGGTAAAGAGACGCGCTCGTATTGCTATGTGGGCGACGTTGTTGACGGCATGGTCCATTGCATAAGGAAGTTAAGTGACGTGAAAGAGATCAAGCCGATCAATTTAGGGGCCGAAGGTCGAATTTCGATATTGGAGATTGCAAAGTTGGTCATTGAGACTTCAGGAAAACAGATCGAGATCAACCACCTCCCCGCTATCGAGAGCGGCATTCGGGGCCAGGCCGTGGATATGAGCCAGGCTAAAGTCGAGATTCCGGGATGGTCACCAAAGGTTAAACTCCATGATGGTATTGCTAGAGTCTACCGCGATATTGCACAGCGCCTTAAGAGCGGCGGAGAATAGAGTATGGTTATAGTTCAAACTCCGGTTCGCATTTCATTCTTTGGCGGTGGGACAGATTATCCTGTCTGGTTTCGCGAAAATGGCGGGGCCGTGCTGGCTACGACAATAGACAAGTACATTTATATCCAGTGCCGCAAGCTCAACGCATTTCACGATCACAAGCATAGAATAATCTATTCGAAAATGGAGGACGTGAGAACGATCGACGAGATTGTGCACCCTGCAGTTCGAGAGGTCTTTCGCCACATGAATGTGACCGAGGGGATCGAAATGCATCACGACTCCGACCTCCCTGCGCGCTCGGGTATGGGATCAAGCTCAAGCTTTGTCGTTGGTTTGTTGCACGCACTTCATGCATTGCGTGGAGAGATGTTTGATAAAGAGGCGATGGCAAAAGAGGCTCTGCATGTAGAACACAATCTTATCAAAGAGAACGTAGGATGCCAGGATCAGGTGATGGCCGCCTTCGGTGGATTCAATTTAGTAACTTTCAATACCAATGGTTCGTTTACTGTTCAGCCAGTGACTCTACGACAAGAGAGAATGAACGACCTTCGGTCGCACATGATGCTTTTTTATACGGGAATGAAACGGGTGGCCTCCGAGGTTGCCGCCGAGCAAATAAAGAATACGCCCAACCGCCGGGCTGAGTTGATGGCCATGCACCAAATGGTTGGCGAAGGCTTAAAGATTCTCACGGGTACAGGCCCCATCGCTGATTTTGGTAAGTTGCTGGATGAGAGCTGGCAGCTTAAACGAAAGCTGAGCAGCAAAATTAGCAATGGCGAAATCGACGACATTTATGCGGCAGGGATGAATGCGGGCGCGGTTGGGGGCAAATTGCTTGGGGCTGGTGGCGGAGGTTTTGTTTTGTTAATGGTACCCCCTGAACGCCAGCCGAATGTCTTAGAAAAACTAAGTAAATATATTCACGTGAAATTTGCGTTTGAAAATCTCGGCAGCAATATAATATTTTTCCGAGAGCAGGCGGCTTAGTTGCAGAGGGCGAAGTGGCTTGGGTTGGCCTTTCTCGTCCTGGTAGTTTTTGGCTGGATTTATCTATATCCGGGCAGCCAGGCGCTGCTCGAGGGCCGAGTCGATACCGTGATGAGTGACGGTACGGACGCAACAACTCTCCCATATCAATACGATCGGGTAATTCAGATTTGGAAGAACAAGCCAAGCCACTTAATGTACGGCGCCGTATATGACGAGGGTATAGATGGCGATCGAGGTGCAGCGCTTTGGATCCCTTGGTCAGAGCGCATAGCGATTGTGTTTTTCTCTTATTTTGTACCCACCGAACAGATCTCTACCGCCTTTATTTTCTCTATATTGGTTTTTAATGGCCTGGCGTTTTTACTGCTCGCGACCTACATGGGGTGGGGTCGGCTGCTGGCACTTGGCTTGGGCGTAGCATGGGCCTTCAGCTGCTATACTAGGGCCCGCGCTAAAGTTCATGGTGCTCTGGCCGGAACCTTTCACTTGCCTTTGATCTTCTTAGGCCTGCTTCTGGTCGCACGCGGAAGATCGTGGAAGTCATTGAGCGCGGCGGGGCTCGTGTTCTTAATAGCCGCAACAACAGCCCATTACTATTTAGTTACAAGCGTATTTATCTCGCCGCTTTTTGTTATCTTTCTTTGTCTTCAACCCGAATTTAAGGCCCGAAAACGGGAAATTTTAATTCGCCTCTTGGTGGCGGTCCTTCCGACAATAATGTTCTTAGGCTTCAATCGATGGGTAACGGTCCCCCCAGGCGCGAAGATGACTATCGCTCAGTCGATGAATGCTGAATGGTTGGAAAGCGCCGAGATTTCGCCCTTTCTTCGAGTTTTTAAAGCTTCGCCCATCGATTACCTTGGCGGTGATATTAGTTTGGGCGATTCGGGAGATATAAATCCCCTGCGAAATTTTGTAAACGAACACATTGCTTCAAATCTCGGCCAGAGCAACGCCCACGAGCGCACAAACGGCGTACGCTGGGCCGTGTTGGCGCTGGCCCTGTTGTCAGTGATTTCGTTGTTTCGAGGGAAATTTAAAAAGAGTTTAGAGCTTGGCACCGTTTGGTTTTTCTTTGGATTTGGATTGTTTGCTTTCTGGATGTCGCTGGGCCCGGAAGCCCCAATTCCGCATTTGAGTCCGGCGTACTGGCTCTACTCGTTCGACAACCACATCCGAGTTGCCTCTCGGGCCGGCATTTTGACCCATTTTTCGCTCCTGATGCTTGTCGGGATGTACATTTCTAACGCCCGATGGGTCAAAAAAGCGAAGTGGATCGGACCCGCGTTGGCCGGCTTAATAATTGTCGACTATGTTCCAATACAAAAAATGCCGATGGCGGTCATTGCGCCGGCGTATACCCTTTTACAGAGAGATAGTGGTGCCTGCGGCCAGGGGATGGCGTTTCCTTACATCAACCAGTGGAACACGTCCCTCGAGTATTACGTCCTTCTTCAGAGGATGAGGAAGAGCGACTGCGCGATCTTAAATTCTATCGGAGATAGAAAAAAAGTTTCGCTGCTGCTTAACAAATTTCCCCCCTCCGGGGAATATCTTGCTCAAGTTGAGCGGAGTCCTTCGGCGGCAATTGAAGTTCAAAGATTTGCCCGTTGCGTGCCTTTGAATTGGATTGTTTTCCACCCCTATACACCTAAAAGATGGGCACTTGAGGTTTGTAGCAGCCTAGGTTGGTCCTTTAGTGAAGACATGTCTTGCATATCTCCCGTTAAGAACCGTCCGCAAGAAAAGGAATTTGATCTCTGCCTTTAGCGTCGGATGGCGGACGAATTAAAGTTGTCGATGTACCAGTCAACAGTCTTTTTAAGTCCGTCCTTAAGAGACGTAGCTGCCGAAAACCCTAGATCGTTCTTAGATTTTGATACGTCGAACCATCGTCGGACTTGTCCCTCTGGCTTTTCGGTCAGCCACTGGATCTCACCTTTAAAGCCCGTGATTTGTTGCAAGCTATCACAAATTTCTTTAACGGAAGTCTCCTTTCCTGAAGAAAGGTTTACCACTTCGCTGCCGACGTATTTTTCGGCCGCCCGAATCATTCCTTCTGCCACGTCACCCGCGTAGACATAGTCGCGAGTTGGAGTGCCTGTGCCCCAAACTTCTACCTTTGCCTTTTCGCCCATTTTTGCCTCTACAAACTTTCGTACGAGGGCAGGAATCACGTGGCTGTCGTTCAAATTGAAGTTGTCATACTCACCGTAGATATTCCCAGGGATACAGGTAATCGAGTTGAATCCGAACTGTTTGTGATAGGCGGCGCTTTGGATCGTTAGCATGCGCTTACCCAAAGAATAGGGTGCGCTTTCTTTTTGGGGCCAACCTTCCCAAAGCGACGTCTCTTTCAAAGGCATTGGTGCGAACTCGGGATAGCCGCATCCGGCGCCGACGCCGATAAATTTTGCAGAATCATTTAAATGAGCGTGGTGCATCATGAGCGTGCCCATCATTAAATTCTTATAAAAGAAATCTGCGGGGCGCTCTTTGTTCGCAAGAATTCCTCCGACGAGACCGGCCAGATGAAAGACAATATCGGGCCGAGTATCAGCGAACATTTTTTCGACTTGATCCTCTTTAGTGAGGTCGTAGTTCTTGCTTCCAACAGAGACTAAACTCTTGGGATTCAGCTGGCGGATGGCCTCAACCAAATGCCTGCCCAAAAATCCAGTTCCCCCGGTTACAAGGACCTTTTTGCTCTTCCAAAAACTCATAAGTATAGCCTCAGTTTATAATTTTGACTCCTCGTTCGATTCACGACAAGCTTTTTCAATGTACCCATTGGTGCCTAAAAAATTCTCTAAAGACGAAATCGATGTTGCCGTAGAATCTCTAAACACGGACCAGTGGACCCTCGGTCCATCTGTTCGCTCCTTCGAGAAGGAGTTCGCGATCGCAGTTGGGTCTAAGTTCGCGGTCATGGTTAACTCAGGGTCCAGCGCCAATTTGGTTGCAATCACGTCGTTTTTCTTTAAGAAAACGAATCCACTCACGCGTGGGGATGAAGTCTTAGTGCCTGCGTTGGCCTGGGCCACAACTTGGGCGCCCCTTTGGCAGCTGGGACTAAAGGCCCGTGTTGTGGACATCGACTTGAACACCTTAAATGTCGAAACGGACGCCTTTCGCAGGGCGATCACGCCGAAGACGAGAATGCTTATCGGTGTAAGCATTCTTGGCAATCCAGCCGACCTTCAAGGAACGAAAGATCTTTGCAAAGAAAAGAATATTCACTTCATGGAGGACAATTGCGAGTCTATCGCCGCGACCGTTGGCGGCAAGCAAGCTGGTACTTTTGGTGAAGTTGGTACATTTAGTTTCTTTTACTCCCATCATATTTCAACGATCGAGGGGGGGATGATTGTTACAGACAACGAGGAAATGTATCATTTGTGCTTGGCCTTGAGGGCGCATGGATGGACTCGGGATTTGCCTTCGCACAGCTCAATTCTACCGAAGTCGGAATCCAATTTCCCCGCATATAATTTTCTTTATCCGGGCTACAACGTACGACCGATCGAAATGACCGCCGCCATTGGGCGAGTTCAGCTGAAAAAGTTGGGTGAGATGGTAAAGGTTCGTCGAGCGAACGCAAAGAAGTTTCGAGCCATGATGAGCAAGCATCCTAAGTTCATTATTCAGCAAGAGAAACATGGCGAAGGGTCTTGGTTTGCCTTCACTCTCGTTCTTCCAAAGGGGCACCGCAAAGAGAGAGATCGGTTGTATGAGGTCTTAAGAGATGGCGGGATAGAGTCGCGGATGGTGACTGGCGGAAGTTTTTTACGTCACCCCATGGCTGAATTTTATGACCTAAGTTCGTCCGGCGGAACAGAGGTGGCTGATCGGGTTCATGATTGCGGTGTCTTTGTTGGCAATCATGATTTTAACCTCGAGCCTCAATTGGAAAAGCTGGACAAATGTTTATCGCTCTTCGAGAAAGAATGTCTCTAAGGCTTATCTCTTTAGTCCAGTCTTGATTACATAAGCCGGATGACGAGATAGTATAGAAACAATGCTCTTGTCAGTCGTAATTTCGTTTAAAAACGAAGAAGAAAATCTTCCCGAACTCATTCGTAGAACACGTGAGGCGCTGAAAGGCCACTGTGAGCACGAGATGGTTTTCGTGAACGACTGTTCAACGGACCGATCTTTAGAGATTCTTCGCGAGCACCTATCGGGCGGCGATATCCGCATTGTTAACACCTCCCGCTCTTTCGGCCACGGACCATGCCTTTTCGCGGGACTAAGGCACGCGAAGGGCGAGGCAGTCGTTTACCTTGATGCCGATCTTCAAGACCCACCCGAAATGATTCCTCAGATGTTGGCGGAGCACAAAAATAGCTTCGACGTGGTTCTTACGGTTCGCAAGGAGCGCGAAGGCGAAGTTTGGTTAAAGAAATATATCACGAAGAAGGCTTACAGATTTCTTCAACACGCGGCTAAAAATATTTTTGTCGAAAACGCCGGAGACTTTAGGCTAATTTCACGCAGGGTGGTCGATCATCTTTTAGCTCTTAATGAACGCGATGGAATCTATCGTGGGCTAGTGAGCTGGGTGGGCTTCCCGACAAAGACCATTGAGTATGTGCGCGCGCCAAGATACCGCGGGACCACGCATCATGGATTCTTTACCGGCGTCCCGGCCCGGTATTTTTTAAATGCCCTTGTTTCATTTTCTAATTACCCGATTTATCTAATGATGGCGTTTGGAATCCTAGTATTCGCCGCCAGCTTTGGTCTGTTGGCAATGTCGACCATCGATCAAATTTCATTTATTGCTGCTGAAAAATGGATCGCAACGATGATATCGGTTCAGGTTATGTTGATGGGAATCATGTTCACGGCCATGGGCATACTCGGACTCTACGTGGCACGAATTTATCAGCAAGTTCGCAGTCGACCCGACTACATTATAGAGAGCACGGAAGGTTTTCCGGCCAAGGAAAATGCGATCCCTATCGCAAAACGTTTCTCTTAAATATCGAATACGAATCGCGATCTAAAATGAGCGAATACTCACCCGACTCTTCAGGCAAGTAATTCCAAAAGACATCTTTATACTGTGGCGGGTACTGATCAGGGTGAACGGAGATTTTGTTCCCGCCGATCTCAAAATACTTAAAGCGCACAATCAGGTCGGGTCGTTTAGATGGGTCTTTATAGTAGTTGCGAAAAAACGGCTTAACGGCATAAGACTCGCGCAGGCCGTGCATAAAAAGAGCGGGGGTGGCTGGGTAAAGGTCGGTCATCATATAGCCTAAGGGAAACTCGTCGTAGAACAAAATCGACTTGGCTTGGTCGCGAGCGGCGTCGATGTCGGCTTTGAGCTGATTGAGATACCCGGCCCGACCTGGCGACGTGAAGAGGCCCGCGTACGGCCCGTCAGTCATCATTTTAACCGCATACTCGCTTTGGGAGTCATCGAGCTGGCCCAGTACATTTTTTGGTATAAAAATCGTCAGTGGAACCACTAATGCAACTAAAGAAATCCATGGGGAAAGCTTTGGATCGCGCGCGAAAACGAACAGCGGCGCCAGAGCATAAGTGGAAGTTACGAAGGTGACATACAAGGTGAGCGCGCTCGACCACCACGGAAAAATACTCGCAACCAGTGCGGCCGCTAAGAGCACGAGCTCGGGCCAACTTTTCGCAAAGCCCGAGCGCCAAGCCGCCACAACCAGAGGCAAACCCGCAATCGCCAACAAAAAGTAAAGCGTCGGTTGAAATGGTCCTGGCTCGGGCGGCTCATGAAAGGCTGTGAGCAAACACAACGCCGCAGCTAAAACATACCAGGACAGATTTTTTGTTTTCCAAAGCGCAAACCAAATAAAAAACGCCGGGAGCAAAAGCCACAACGATGGCAAGAACTGCCAAAACAACATCCCCCCATAATAAAATTTATCGGTAAAGCTTCCTAACGAGGATTGGGCGGTTGAGAACGTGTAAGAGAACAAAACATTGTCGAGCCCGGCGCGCAAAATAAGTGAGCTCAAAAATATTGTTAAAAGACCCGAGCAAACGCCGGCCACAAGCAGGAGCTCTTTTACAAACGGCTTTCGCAAATAAAGGCGAGCTGCGCAAATAAAAATCCACAGTACCGCCACCGCTCCGGCCATGGTCGGATAGGCGGCACAAACAAAAAAGAAATAAACTCCAGCCAGCGCCAGATCCACACGCGAATTCTCTTCTAACCCTCGAAAACTCAGCAAAGCCCCCGCGCCAAAGCACAAACTTCCGATGGCGTTGTAGCCGAGCGACGGCTGGCCCCAAAAACAGCCAACCAATGGCAAAGCGGCGATCGCCAAAGCCAATGGAGCATCTACTTTAGGCCGAAAATATCTATAGAAAATAAACGCGGTCGACGCAGCTAAGGCAAAATACAAATGCCGCACAAATAATAAAATCCCAGTACTGCCAAATAGCTTGTAGTACATAAAGACCAATGGCTCGTAGAGCAACCCGCACAGCTGCTGAATATACAGATCGTTTACGAACGGCGTGCCGCCAATCGACGAAGAAAACGCGGAGCCCACCCAGTGCATCTCATCTTGCACTCCCAGCAGGCCGACGCTGATGTACAGTCGCACGTAGCAGCCGATCGCCATTAGGCCAAACACCACTGACGCGATGATCGTGGCGGGATGAAGTTTTGCCCCGGGACCTTTGGCTTTGCGCATTGTTTAAACGCTAACAGGACTTATGGGGGGTGTCCATTGAACCCGCATCGGTCACAGCCTACAATCTAAGTATGGCAGCACCAAATATCGCACTTCCAAAATCCGGAGATCCGGGATTCTCGACATTTCTTCAACAAAAAGGTCAGTGGATCCGCCTCTCCACCCTTGAGATCCATCAGGCGGCGCGCGAGACCCGGGTGGCGTCGTCGCTCTCGATTTGCGAGATTCTGGCCGCACTTTTTTACGGCCGCGTATTGAACTTTGATCCTAAAAAACCATTTTGGGAGGGCCGCGATCGCTTTGTGGTCTCTAAAGGCCACGGCTCGATCTCGATGTACCCCGTGCTCGCGGATCTGGGATTTTTTGATAAAGCCGAACTTAAGAAAATCTGCGTCGAAGGATCTATCTTAGGCGGTATTCCCGATCCGATCGTGCCGGGCTTTGAAACCATCAACGGTTCGCTTGGCCATGGCGTCGGCGTTGCCTGCGGAATCGCCTTGGCGCTAAAGAAACAAAGAAAATCCCAGCAGGTTTTTGTTCTGGCTGGCGACGGCGAGATGCATGAAGGCGCCGTTTGGGAAGCAATCATGTTTGCCGGCCACCACAAACTCGACAACTACAACTTGATCATCGATAAGAACACAAAATGCATGCTCAATATCGCCAACCAGGTGATCAACTTAGATCCGCTCGATCGCAAGCTGTCGGACTTCGGCTTTCATGTGGAGCGGGTCAACGGCCATGATGCGGGCGCTGTTCATTCTGCCATCTCAGGCCTTAAGCTTCTTCACGCCAATAAGCCAAAGGCAATTATCTGCGACACCTTAAAGGGCAAGGGCGTTCCGAAACTCGAGAATACGCCCCATTGCCATATTGTTGCCCTCACCAATGAAGAGATCGCCGAGGCGATCGCGAGGTTAAAGAAATGACCGCAAGCGCCGCTCCCACGCCCATTAAAAAAACCATGCGCGATGCCTTTATCGAAGAAGTCTTGCGTGCCATGGACAATGGCGAAAATATCTTTTTTCTCTCCGCCGACTTCGGCGCCCCGGCCCTCGATCAGGTGCGCGAGCGCCACCCGAATAAATTTATCAATGTCGGTATCGCCGAGCAGAATTTAATCAATGTGGCTGCGGGCTTGGCCCTTGAGGGCATAACTGTTTACGCGTATGCCATTGCGCCGTTTATCACCATGCGCTGTTACGAACAGATTCGTGTCAATATCGCCATTCTCTCGCAGCTAAGAGAAATGAATATTAACTTGGTCGGCGTGGGTGCCGGATTCTCTTATGAGGTTTCGGGTCCGACCCACCATTGCCTTGAAGATGTCTCGATTATGCGAACTCTGCCCAATTTCGAAGTGATCTCGCCGTCCGATTATGTGACGGCCTCGCACTTGTTTAAGTACACCTTGAGCAACAAAGGCGCCAAGTACCTGCGTTTCGACGCCAAGCCATTGCCCATGGTGCACGAAACGATCGGCGTTGAGGATCTAAAGTGGGGATTTAAAGAGCTTCACCGCGGTGGCAAAACCTGCATCGTCTCCACCGGAGTGTTGACCCACCGGGCGCTTGAGGTGAGCAAACACTTTAAAGCTAAAGGCCAAGACATCGGCGTGATCGATATGATTAAAGTGAAGGGCTTTGATAACGACAAAATGCTCGCCTTACTTAAACCCTACGAGAAAGTAATTACTCTCGAAGAGGGCTTTATCGGCAAGGGCGGCCTCGACGCCGCCATGGCGACCATGATTATGGAATCGGGTTCGACTCTAAAGATGAAGGCGATGGGCCTCAAAGACCAATATCACTTTCATATGGCGACGCGAGAGAGCCTACACAAGAAAAACGGCCTGGATGTGGATTCGATTGCCCGAGAAGCGGTTTAAGCTAAGACGTTTTCTCGTCGGCCACTTTTGGCGTTTTAAATTTTCCCGAAACCAGAAAATTATAGAGCTGTGGCACCAGCGGCACATTGTAATAGATCGCTCGCAACGTCGAGCGGAGCCGGCCCGACCCCGCGGGGTTGAACCTAAGGAACCGCGGCAGCACCTGAAATTTTTTTGGATTGATCGTTACGTTATGCCACAGCAGCCGATCGCAACCGATCAAATGAATTTCGCCATCCATCGATTGCCAGATGCGGGTTTGATAGCGGTCGAAAAAAGGCATAAAAAGTTCTTGTGGCGAGGCCGGCTCCAACCCCATCTGCTGCACAAACTCATTGCGTACAAACAATAGGTTGTAATCCAGAATCGACACGAGCTCGTAGCCCTTGCGATTGGCCAAGTCGATAAACGCCTTCATGCTCGATGAATGATTCACTTTAAAATCTTTGGGCTGAACATATAAATAATCAATCGGGATCGTGGGGTTGAACTCCACCAGAATCATCTTGGGTGTGTAGCGTGTAAGGCTCTCCCACAGGTGATACTCGCAGCCGTCGATATCCATCGACACCAAGTCCGGATCTTGCGGGAAGCCGGGGACGCGGCTAAAAATTCCATCGAGTGTGTTTTCGCCCGAGAAATCGATAAAGCAATTCACCAAATGAGCTTTGCCCGCGCGCGCGCCGTGATTTTTTTGCAGGTCTTTAAATTTTTCTTTGTCGCACTCGATATAAACGACATTCCAGTTCTTGTTCTCGAGCAGGTTGCAGGTGTTGCTCGCCCATTTGCCATCCCATGCCCCGAACTCAACCGCCCATTTGTTAGAGCCAGGCAGCCGACTCAAAAGATGCTCGAGTACGCCGTCTTCGCCGTTGTGCGAGTAAACATTTTTTCGCTGTTGGAGAAGATCTAAGGTGTTTGCCAAGTATTAACTCACGCGTTTTTCAGCGACCGCTTCTTGTGTATGCATATTGGCTCGGACCTGGCGAATTCGCCAATAGAGAATCAAAGTATCTTTAAGGAGCGAAAAGCCTACGCGAAAAACGTGCAGCAACTCCGTGCCAATAAATCTTTCGTTGGTTAAAAAGTAGTCGAGGCGGATCGGAGCCTCAAGCACATTGCCAAAGCCATGGAGCTTGGCCAACGATAACAGTTCTAGGTCAAAGCCATAGCGGTCGATCTCAAGGTGGGGAAGAATCGCGTCGACCACATCGCGCCGAAAAAGCTTAATTCCCACCTGAGTGTCGGTCACGTCAACGTCGAACAATTTATGAATTAAAATCTGATAGAGCGAGCTAAGAATTCTCCGATACCAGGGGTAGCGTACGCGCGATTGCGGATGCCGCTTGGAGCCGATCACGATATCCACCTGATACAGCGCCATGAGGCCCATAAAAATGCGAATTTCTTTCGGATGAATCTCCATGCCACCGTCGATAAAAAGAATGTAGTCGCCGGACGCGTGCGAGAAGCCCGCGCGCACGGCGCCGCCTTTTCCGGCATTCTCGGCAAGAATCAGGGGCCGTACATCGGGGTGGCGAAAGGAATGGAGTTCGAGATCGGTTCCGTCGGTGCTGCCGTCGCTCACCACGATCACTTCGAAGTTGGGAAAATAGCCTTCGACTTCGTCCAAAAGGGTATCGAGATTCTTGGTGAGATTGCGGGCCTCGTTGAACACAGGAACAACGATGCTGAGTTTAAATTTTTGCAGATCTTTAGCCCACGACATCATCTTTAATTATCGGCTTTCTCTTAAGAAACGTCCAACCAGCTCGACCTTTTTCTAGGTGCTTTAAATTCATGGAATGTGGAATGATCAAGAGATGGCGGAGTCGCAGTCCTTCGGGGCCGGAAATCAGACAATCGTAGTGGAGTCGCAACCGTGGGACTCGGATATTTTGCAGCGCAAATGCGCGAGAATCACGGCTGTGACCGGACCCGATCTTAGCCCCGACTTTGGACCGCTGGGGGCGAACCTCGAAAAACGCGGGCTAGAGTATGTCACCATCCGGTGGCCGCAAGAGGACCGAGCCCGTTTGTCGGCGCTGATCAAGTCGGGATTTGAGATCGTGGACGGAATCATCGCGCTAAAGCGTGAGCTCAAGAACGAGAATCCGATCAATCATCCCGAACTTCGCTTAGCCACGAAAGACGACGCCACGGAAGCGGCTCAATTGGCGGCGCGCAGTTTTAGATTTAGCCGCTTTCACAATGACCCGGCCCTTTATCGTGAACAGGCCGACAAAATTCATTACGAATGGGCCCGAAACTCATGCCTGGGGCAAGCGGCCGATGCGGTTTGGCTGTGGATTGAGGGTGGCAAGATCGCCGGCTTTAGTTCTGTGGCCCTAAAGGGTGAGGCGGCCACCATCGTATTGGTGTGCGTCGGTGATGAATATTCGGGCCGGGGCATTGCCGGCAAGCTGACCGCGAAATGTTGCGAGTGGATGCTATCCCGCGGAGTAAAAACGGCTCGTGTGCAAACGCAGGCGCACAATATCGGCGCGTTGACCGTTTATCGACGTTGTGGCTTTGCGCCTGAGAATCTTTACTCGACGTTGAGATGGGCGAAGGGGCAAGTGCCCTTCAATCTTGGAAAGCTCGCCACCGATTCTTTTTTGGCGCTCGAGTCGGCGTTTTTTATCGAACTCGGTAAGCTGGCCGAAGCTATGGGCGCCAATATCGAAGACGTGTGGCGAGGAGCGGGCTCCGACGCACGGATCGGCGCAGGGGATTACAATCCGCTTCAGGCCGAAAATCTCACTGAACAAATGCAGGCCGTGGAAAAACTCCTGCAGATCGCTCGCGACAAGAACTTAGAAATGAAGTTGCTTGAGGCTGCCGCCGCAGTTGAAAGCCAAAGTGGCGGCGGGAAGATTCTCGCTAAGATTTTAACGCTTGCGCGCTGGCGGCCTGTTTCTCGTAAAAATTTAAAGTCAGATCAATAGCCTGCTTTAAAGTGTACTTGGGTGTCCAATCCAACTCGGCGCGGGTGTTGTCAATCCACGGAACGCGGTTCTGCACATCTTGAAAACCCTTGCCGTAATACTGCTCGGCCTTTTGCTCCACCAACTGCGTCTTCATGGCATTGGCTTTAAAGCCTTCGCGCGAGCGGGCCGAAGCGAGCATGGTCTCGGCCAACTCTTTGACCGAAACATTGTTCTCTGGGTGACCGACGTTATAGATTTTCTTGCTGGCGATGCCGTTTTTATTTTCAATAATTTTCATCAGCGCCGAAATTCCGTCGTCGATGTAGGTAAAGCAGCGTTTTTGCGTGCCGCCATCGACCAGCCGGATATTTTCGCCACGCACGATCTCGCCCAAAAATTGCGTCAGCACGCGTGAACTACCTTCTTTGGGTGTGTTCATATTGTCGAGACCTGGACCCACCCAATTGAACGGGCGAAACAAAGTGTAATCAAGATCTTCGTGCTCGCCGTAGGCGTAAATCACCCGGTCGAGAAGTTGCTTGCTGCAGGCATAAATCCAGCGCTGTTTGTCGATTGGCCCGTAAACGAGATTGGACTCATACGGATGAAAGGCGGCATCCTTCGACATGCCGTAAACTTCGGAGGTCGACGGAAAAATCAGGCGTTTTTTGTACTTCACGCAATAGCGGACAATCTCGAGGTTGGATTCAAAATCCAACTCAAACACACGCAGCGGATCAGTCACATAAACGGTCGGCACCGCGATCGCAACGAGCGGCAGAATAATGTCGCATTTTTTTACGTGGTATTCGATCCATTCGCGGTTGATCAGGACATCACCTTCAAAGAAATTAAATCCTTTGTGGTCGATCAGATCGGCGATGCGATCGTTTTGCATATCGAGGCCATGAATGTGATACTTGCCCGTGGCGAGCAACGCCTTGGAGAGATGGTGGCCGATAAATCCATTGACGCCTAAGATAAGAACATTTTGTGACATTTCCCTCTCCGACTTAAAAAGCATAGGGTAAAGAGATGGCTTTCACCAAGAAGTTTTCGATAGTTATGGCCACTTTAAATGCCGAGCGGACCATCGGCAAAGCCCTCAAGGCCATTCGCGATCAGGAGTATCCCCAAGAGCTGGTCGAGGTGTTGGTGGTCGACGGCAATTCAACCGATTCGACCCGGGCGATCGCGGGTGAGTTTAAATGCCGCATTGTTGAAAATCCAAGGGTGGAGCCGGTGAGTGCCAAATTGATCGGCCTGCGCGAGGCCACCGGTGATTACCTCATCTACTGCGATAGCGACGAAGTTATGGAAGACCGCCGTGCCCTGCAAAAGCGAGCGCTCGCTTTTATGGAGAACCCGTCCGTGCACATTGTCTTTGCTGAAGGTTACAAAACCCCGGCGGGAGCGCCGTTTGTGAGCCGATTTATCAATGAGTTTGGCGACCCATTTTCGATGTTTTACTATCGGCTCTCAAAAGATTGCCGGTTTTTCCCCGAAGATATCGCTGCGACCGCTAACGTCGTCAGGCAAACGGTCGACTATACGGTGTATGAACTAAAAGGCGGCGCCGAGCAGCCGATTATGGAGAACGCGGCGCTGGCCAATGCCACCGATTTAACTTTTTTCCGCAAAAATTATCCCGACCTGCTCGATAAGCCCTGGGGGCCGGTGCACTTTTTTTACCATATGCAAAACTTGACCAAACAGTTCGCGATCACCCGCAATGATGCCGTCGTGCACTTTTCTTCGGATACGTGGGGCGGATTTTTGCGCAAGATCAAGTGGCGCATAAAGAATAATATTTTTTCAACGGGCGGCGGTGGCGGCGACTCGGGCTTTTTAGGTCGCGAAAAATACTCAGGTGCCCGGGCGAATTTAAGAAAATTTTTGTTCGTTCCCTATACGCTTCTTTTGTTGCCCGTCGTTCTAGACAGTCTTCGCTATGTGATTTCGCGCCGGGATCTTCGTTACGCGGGCGTAGTTCCGCTATGTCTATATACGATTTTTTGGATTGGCGCGTATGGGGCTTTAAAAGCCACCGGCTATCGCCCACCGGCGAGCGGCTACGGTGTTTAGCTAAACTTCCACACCCTTGACCAGCTCCGGCCGCGAGGTGAGTAGAGTGCGCGCCAAAGTATCCATAATCAATCCGCTCGGGCTCCAGTTGGGGGTGGCTGGCGGGCGCTTCCAGCGCGAGGGATCGCTGATAAAGTCATCGACTAGATCCATATCAAATTTCGAAAGCAAACAAGTCGAGTGCAGACCTTCAGCCCGTTCAGTGGTGTCGCGCAGAATCAAGCAAGGTACGCCTAAATAGAAACACTCTTCTTGGTTCGAGCCACCATCCGACAATACGTACTCGGCGCCCGCGACTAAACGGATAAACCGCGTAAAGGGCATGCGCGGCTCAAGAACAATTCCGGCACCGCGCAATTTTTCGCGAATAAATGGATCGCGGCTCAATTTGTGCTGGGTTTGCGGATGCATCACAAAGAATATTTTTTTCTTGCGCGATACTTTAGCCAAAACCTCTAGCAAAAAATGCCAGCGGCGGCCACTATTCAGGTTTTCGTAGCGGTGGAGATTGGCCACGACATACGGACCCAAATTTTCGTTCAAGGGATTTTTCTGCAAAATCAAACGCACGGTATCGGCCAAGGTATTGCCGCCGGTCGAAAAAACTCCTTCTTCGTAACCCATTTTTTTTAAATTCTCCGCGGCGAGATCGTCGGGTGCCATATGCATCGAGGACCGTCGAGAAACCAGCCGCCGAACAATTTCCTCTGGGAATGGCGAGAATAGTTTTCCGGAGCGAAGCCCGGCTTCAACGTGCACCACGGGTAAACTCAGCCGGCGACCCCAGCGCGATCCAACCAAGGTCGACAACGTATCGCCGTGGACAATGATCACATTCGCGTCATCGGGAATAAATTTGCGGGGATTCTGAAACCACGCCTTAGTGAACCAGCGTAAAGCTTGCCCCGACGTATGCAGGTCGGCGATGCCTTTGGAGGCGTGGAGTACGCGATCCGCGGGAAGTTTAAAATCCTCATACTGCTTAAATAAATTAATTGGGCTTTGTCCGCTCGATAAAATCTGCCACGGCAATTTTCGTTCGTCCGCCTCGACGATAAGGGGATAAATTTTGATCAGCTCGGCGGCGGTGCCGACGACAAAGCAAAGACGCATGTAACCAGTGTCATGGGGTTGAAAGAAAGGCGCAAGCCGGACGAACGTCCGGCTCTATTTGGCAGAAGCTTGGGTGGACACCGGAGCGACGGTGTCCAAAGAAATCGCGCGGCCGCCCAGAAGCACTAATAAGAGCGCTAGAAATATGATCTTACGCATGGATTAGGCCGCCACTTTTTCGACTTTTTGCGCTGTTGCTGGCTGCAGGATGCCCCGCTCAAGCAATACAGCTGTGACGTCGTCCCAGAACTTCTCTTTAAGTTTGTCTTCGTTTGGGCTCATGCGGATTTTCGGGAACGACTTCTTATCAAAGTGTTCTGAGAATTGATCCGGTGAGCTGGTTTTTACGATTTTAAACAGTAGGTTGGCATGAACATCGGTCATGCGTTTGCGGTCGATCAGCATCTTCCGCAATCCCGACTCCGGTGTATGGAACAGGAAGTCGTGAAGGGCATACGTATCATATTGGGACATAGAAACGCTCCTTGAGAATAAACGATCAGCTTATTCTTCTTCGGACCTGGACCACCTAGACTTTAGGCCAAATGGTTGATCTGTATCAGGTTGGAGCAAAAAATCTGCGGATACTACCGGATCACGCAGGCGCCATTCGGGCTTTCCCAAAAAACTTCGCCCTCGCAGCTCAAATGCCACTTTTTCTGGCCGCTCGGCAAAATGTCCTCCGAAGTCCACATGGGGACCTCGACGCGCACATCTTTGGCCAGGTGTTCCACACCGTCGATCAGAACCCGCCAAGCGGGGAGTTCGCCATTGACGCGCTCCTTCTCGGTGTTAAAGCGGATTTGAATCTTGGGTTTAACGTCGTTCACGGTGGCCATAGGCTCAAATTTTTGCCTTCTGCGTAACGATGCGGCAACTACTTTCGCTCGCGGAAGCAGGGTGCTATCGTTTTTTTCACTTATGGAAATCACACACAACGAAAAAATAAAATCGCAGTTCGATCTTAGATCTTCCACCTTCGACCGCTCGGTTCATTGGGTCACCGACAAAAATCTTGTCGCCGGCCACGTGAAGCTCGCGGGTTTAATCAAAGGCAAATCTCTTGAGCTTTGTTGTGGCACCGGCGCTGTTTCGCGCGGGCTGAAAGAAGCGGGTTGGGATGCGCACGGGATCGACATATCTGAGGGGATGGTGCAAGAGGCGAGCAAGCACATTAAGGCTCAGGTCGGTGATGTAACTCGACTGCCGTTTCCCGATCGGAGTTTTGATTTGATTGCCATGCGCCAGGCCTATTTTCTGCTCGACGACGGGCCTGCGGCTCTGCAAGAGGTCCGGCGCGTATTAAAGCCATCGGGTCGGTTTATTTTAAGCCATCTGGTTCCCTTCTCCGATGTGGATGCTCCCCATTTGCAAGCCGTTCATGCCAAAAAGCAGGCGCAAATGCGCAAGTTCCACACCACCGAAACCCTGAGCGAAGAGCTGCGCCAGAATGGTTTCGATGTAATGAAAAAGGACTTTGTCGTGGTGCGCGAGTCGGTCAGCCTGTGGATGGATCAAGCGCCCGAGCTGAGCGCCGAAACTCGCCAAGCCGTTTGCGATCTAGTGGTCAATTCGCCCGCGCAATATCGTAAACTTCGCAATGTAGAGGTGCGCGACGGCGAAATTCTCGAAGATTGGAACTTTGTACTTCTTCTCGCACAACCGAGGCCGTCTTAATGGAAATCAATCCTGAGTTTCATCACGATAATATTCGCAGTCAGTTCGCGCAGCGCATTCTCACCTACGAGCGGGCCGCGCGTTGGATGCTCGATGAAGATTTAATCGCTGCGCAAAGAACTGCCGCTGGTGAAGCGCCGGCCAAGTCGAATACCTGCTTGGATTTGTGCTGTGGGACCGGAATTGTCGGCCGCAATTTGCTTAATCTCGGCTGGAAGGTCCGTGGACTCGATCTTACGCCCGAAATGGCTTGGGTGGCTTCGCAGTACTTTCCAGTTAAGATTGGATCGGTCGAAGAAATTCCTCATCCCGATAGCTCCTTTGATCTGGTTACACTCCGGCAAAGTTTTATGCTGGTGAACGGTCCAAAAACTCTTAAAGAAATTCACCGCGTATTAAAGCCGGGCGGCCGTTTTATTTTGATTCAGAGCATTCCGTTCTCAGACGATGACAACGAAGTTTATGAAAAGGTCCAATGGGCCCGGCATATTAACATGCTGACCTACTACCGCGGCCAGGATTTGGAGCGAGCGCTGATGGACTCTGGCTTTACCATCGCCGATTCGCAGACCTTACGGGTTCGTGAGTCTGTGGATCACTGGCTCGACAGCGCGCCTGAGCTGCCCAGCGCGCTTCGCCAGAATATTCGTAACCTGATCGCCGATGCGGCCGAGCCGTACAAAAAAGCGCGAAACGTAGAAATCAATGGCGGCGAGCTGTTTGAAGACTGGAATTGGTTGATTCTCACAGGTCAGAAGGCAAACTAATAGCTATATGGCTATTAAGCTTGCTCCAAAAACAGGTCCCACAATCTATGACGATACTCTAAACAGACTCCGCGAGCTGCCGCTCCCGCATGAGGCGAAGCAAACGTCTTCGCTGCATTTTGGGCTGATTGTGCCGCCATCGCCGTTTGTGGTTCCGCGCGGTTGGGAGTGGGCTCACTACGCACCGTTTGAGGGCCCGTCGATGATTGCGGGTTTGTTGCGTGGACTCGGCTATAAAGTGACATTGCTCGATCAGCGCGACGACTACGATCCGAATTCGTTGCGCGAAAAAGTCTCGGGCTTAGATATGGTTGGCTTTTCCACCTTTGGCGATAGCTTCAATTACTTACGCAAAGCTTGCGAAGTGATCAAAGAGGTCCGGCCCGATGTTCCCATTGTACTTGGCGGTCCGCTGATCTCGTCCCATCCCAAATTTATCATGCAGCATGTGCAGGCCGATTACGCCGTGGTCGGCGAGGGCGAATTGACGCTGACCGAATTTATGGATTGGTACACAAAGAATAAATTCACCAAAGACATCGCCTCCATTCACGGTTTGGTGTGGCGCGATCCTGCGGGCGTTCTGCACCAAAATACTCCGCGTGGCCAAATGGGCGATCTCGACGCGACTCCGTTTCAAGATTTTTCGGTGTGGGACCGCTTTAAAGATGGCGTGATTCCCGAAATCTATATGTCTTACGGCCGCGGCTGCATTGCCAACTGCACATTTTGCTACCGGGCCTTTCCCAAGTTAAATGTTAAGAGCGTGGATCGAGTCCGCCGCGAAATCGAATACTACGCGCAAAACTACAAGTTTCGCTTTACATGGTGGAGCGATTTAACTTTCGTCACCGACAAAGACTACGTTCATCAACTGATGGACAATGCGTGGAACGCGCACGATTTTCGCTCCGTCATATTCTCTCGCGTGACGGGTATTGATGTCCCGGTGTTGTCGAAGATGCGCGATCGCGGCCTAGACTTAGTATTGTACGGGATGGAGTCGGTCTCAAAGTCGACCTTGAACGGTTACCACAAGGGCATTACAAAAAACGCGATCATTGATGCGATTTATACCTCTCGCCAGGCACAGATTAAAATCGGCGGGTTATTTATCATCGGTGCGCCCACCGATACGCGTGAAGGAATGCAGGAGCTGGTCGATTTTGCGAGCGAGTTCAAAGAAGTCACTCGCGTTAAGTATCTCTCCGCGATCCCGGGCACGCAGGATTATAAAAAGTTTGTGCAAACAGGCGTGATCAAAGACGAACTCGCCCACTTAGATTGGCTTTCGCGCGAACGTTCGATTATGGAAGACATTGATCAGCCAGGCTTTATTAAATTTGCCGACGGTTTGACGGTCGAAGAAATGAAAGACGTCTACACCAAGGTCAACGGCGTGATTGAGCGCCGCCCGTATGACTATATGAATCCGTTGAACGTGTTCTTAGAGAAGGCCGACGGCAAATTCTTTAAGCGCGCCATGTACACCGATAAAGAGATCATTCGCGGCGACGCCGACCTCGAAGCTCTGCGAGCGGTTGAACAACAGGCGATTGAAGACGCGAAGGCCGGCCGCAAAGGCATGTACGCCGGCGCAGTGGTCTAAGTCGCGACGAGTACATCGAGCCGCGGCTCAAGCCGAATCAGAAATCTAAACAGCTGATTGTAACTGAGCTTATCCACGTTACACCGCCAAACATTGCAAACCACCGCGCGTGAGGTCCCAAGCTCCGCGGCGGTCGTTCGACTGTTCCAATACGGCCGCTGACAGCTGCGTTTGATGCGCAGGCAGAGCTTAGTTTTTATCTCGTCCGACTTTTTCTTCTGTGCGTCCGTGAACGTTCGAAACGACTGTCGTCCCATGCGATATCTCCTTTTCTTCTAGGGCGTCTTTTTTTCTCAGCCAATTGGGTCGCGGTTAACGCCAACCCTTTTCAACTTGGTCTCAAATGAGCAATTTAGCTGCCAGCCTCAGTTTAAATTTAGATGGAAGCGAAGGAGTTTGTGTCCGGCCCTCGAATTATCTATTTCGGAAACCGTCCAACGCGGAGCCTGGAATGATCGTGAATTGATAATAGTAGCTCTTCGTTTCGGCGCCGGGGGACAGTCGTAGCGTTTACTAAAATGATTAGTGGAGGTTGCTGAAATAGATAATTTAACTTCGAGCTTCGCTGTGCGAGATTTAGAAACGAATTTAGCCAGCGGAGGCCGCGGAATTTCCCATTTGAGACCAAGTTGAAAAGGGGTGGGCTGCGCTCGCGGGCGATCCAGTGGCCATGGGGCTATAGCGAACCGCGCAGCTGCAGGCGCAATAAAAAAGCCTTCTTCCGCAAACGCGAGAGGGCATTGCGATCTTTCAGTGCCGCCTTGGCTTCCTCGCGCATCATCGCGATATTTTCGGACATGCGATAACGAAAGCTCTGCAGGGCCGTGGGATCCTTCAAGTGTTCGTCGGATTCGGTCTGGAGTTTATACTTAAACTCGCGCATCACATCGCCGGCCACCGATTCGATCAGCGCGATTTCGCGAATGGACAACTCGCCCATATATTTGCCGGAATTTTTCTTCAAAACGGGCTGGCCAACATTTTCCCATGAGCGCGACAATCCGGCCAATTGCTTGGCCGACGGCTTTTCGAAAAAGCGCAGCATCGAGGCTGAGTACCGAGCGCCCAAAAACCCGCACAGTCGACGCAATTCTACAGTCGGGCGGGCGATCAAATCTTCGTAACGTAAGGTAAACCAAGTCTCCGAATCCAATTTTGACGACCAGTCTAGGGCCAGCCTCTGTTCGCGCGTCCACAACTCAGCCACAAAATACGGATGGTAGTGGCAAAAAACCGAAGATCGAGCCGAGACCGCTACGTCTCGCGGATCGCGCACCAAGTGAATAAACTGCGGTCGCTTGTGATGACGAAGAATCTCGTTCACATGGTGAATCATAAAAGTCGATTTGCAACCCCAGCGTTCTTTGCCGGCCGAGGCACGGAACTGTTCATAGATCTCGGCGTAGACGGAATAGACGGTGCGCTTTGAGGCGCGTTTAAATATTTCGTCTGCGCTCGGCCGTATCGGCCAGGGAGCGAAATGCAGATCAACCAATTTAATGGCATCGCGAATCAGGCGTTTAAAATTGCCGTCTTTGCGCAAATCCCCGTAACGGTGAGCCACCGGGCCTAGATCGCGCATCAAATGCGGCGGATGGGGCACGGCAATTTCGCTCAGCTCATTCAGCAACAGGCGCAACAAGTTCGAGCCGGAGCGCTCTGTGCCGACAATAAAAACGGGGTCTTGAATCATCCAATTACCTTCCGGCCTAAAATTCCCGTGGCGCAGCCAATCCCACCGGCGGCATTGCAGATCTGCGATACGTCCACTTCAGCCGCGATCTTTATTCCGGCCTTTTGATAGAGCGCCTTTAGCTCCGGGCAACCGGCGGACATAATGATCGTTCGCGGCTTCACAGTTACAAAATTAAAACCCATTTTTAATGTCACCTCAACGCTTTCGCGAACAGCAACAATTTTGAACTTCTGCGCACGCAGCAAACGCACTAAAGACGCCGGCGCCTTGTCAGTGCGCACCAGCGCTAAATTCCGGTCCACAATCTGCAAAATTCCCATTAAGTGCTGAACTCCACGGGGCATTGGCACCGCCACACATTTCACACCTTGCGATTTCAATATCGAGCGCAGTTCATTAAGGCCTTCGCGGTTGGTGCGAGCACCTTGGCCTACGGCCACTAAGCGGGGAGTGATCCAAACCGCGTCGGCACTGCCTTCAAATAATCCCCGGCCACCGATCGATGCGCGGATCAATGCGCCCTCAGCGGCGAGAGTTGCCGCGGCAAATTTTTCCTCGCCCGCGCGCACGCGACTCGACATACGCGAGACCACGGCGCCTTCCATAGTGTTTAAAAATAGATCGCGCACAAACATCAGATTGGGTGGGGGAACTCTGAGGGACGACGGCAAACGCGAGGGATCAATTTCAATCACACGAACACCACATTTGCGGTACGTTGAGGCCAGCGCGCGAAACTGACGCTGCAGTTTAGTGAGTGCAATTGGGAACAAATGTTGAACCGCGTGCGGGTTTTTAATTTTGCGCAATTCAGTGCGAGGGCAATAAAGCACAACCGCCTTAAGGTCGTTCCACTCCGAATTCACGCGGAAGTCCGAATAAAGCGCGGGCTTACCAGCGAGTTCGGCCTTGAGTGGTCGCAAGCGCGCCTTCCAGCCGCGGCCCTGATAGGCCGACATGTCTTCCAATTTAAAAAGCACATTACCCCCGAAAATTCTGACGCGAACCGAAAAGGTACCTGGTACCCCTAGAGTAACTCATCAGGCGAACTTAGATCATAATCGAGGTGTTCGGCAACCGTGCGGACTTCATCGGTCGCGAGAAGGGGAAGAATCTGTTCTTCGCGCCGCCGCCAGCGGGCCGGCTGTGGCGGCATTGAGGCCATGACCGGTCGGGTCGCATTCAAATCCGGCCATCGGGCGGGCGCAAGTCCTAGAAATTTAAATATTTTTTCAAAACTCTCGCGGCTTGTGGTGGCTGCCGTCAGCTCTTCGTGCTTAACGGTCAAAAATGGATCCGGCGAAATTCGAGTCTGTGACAGAATGTGTTCGTAAGCCAATCGCCATTGAAAGGCGCACACCTGCTCAAGCGGCTCGCCCCTCATCCCCATCCATCCCGGTGGGAGATCAAACTTCCACCAGCGATCCCCTTGCGGGGCCGTGTTCGTGTAACCATCGATATTCAACTCGGCCACGCCCTCAAGATTGTGTGAGTGAAACGCGTTAGAGAGCCAACCATCCATCAGGCCGTTGATCGATGCCGCAGGATTGCGGGTGAGCATAAGTAAATAAAAGCGGCTGTTCGGAAAGATGGTGCGCAGTAACGGGAGGCGATACGCATGCGTGGAGGTTTTCAGCAAAATCGGCCGGGACTTTAAAGTCTCGATGGTCACACACTCGCTCAGTCCGGGCATTACGAAGGGCGGCTCTTCAATAAAATAAGATGGAACATTCACCGGGCTGTGCCGCTTGCTATGAAACCCGGGCAAATCATAAAAACTGTCTTCAAGCCCCAGTCGTTGAATCAGATCGACCCAAGCGACGACCGGATCGGCGCTTCGGTTTGAACCCGTAATATAAAGACGGGTTAAATCGACCAGATCCTTAAGGCGGATGTCTTGATCGGGCCATTGCCACAGTATACGGCGCGCCCATCGGGCCAGATGGCCGTGGCCACCGAGTTCAATAAAAAGGTCGCGGCGAATATCGGCCTTCGCCTTTTCGGGTAGGATGGACGACAACACGTCACTTTGCTTCGTATTTTCAATCCAGCCGAGGCCGTTCATCCGAAAGAGCGGAGTTTCTTCGCCCGCGGGCGCCCAAAAAGCTCCGCTTTGCGCCAGCATTTGAAAAAGCAACGAAGAGCCGCTGCGAGACGAGCCGAGCACAACGACAATCGGCCCAAAATCTTCTGGATTTGGCACAGCTGTATCGCCACCGGCGAGGCGCGACACCTCTTCGAGGCTGTTCTGCAAAATAAGAAGTTCTTCTTGCGTTGGAATCATACTCAAAAGCCAAAAAAAAACCGCGGCGTTTCGGCCGCGGTTCTTAAAGACATATCAGATTAAAACTAGTGCTTCAAATAAGCTTCGCCGTAAGCTTCAACGCAGAGTGCGCGAGCTTCTGGAACTTCAACACAGTTCATGCAGCTAACTTCATAAAGCTCATAACGGATTTGGTCAGCCAAATCAGAAGCGCGCTTTTGGTCAGCTTCGGTTTTGATCAGTTGCTCGAGACCAACACGGCCGAATTCACGGTGAGTTTTTTCGTCTTGAGCGATCTTGCCGTAAGTTTCAGCGATCATCGGATCCGGGCAAACTTCAGCCATACGCTGCCATACGCGGTGAGCGCGGCCTTCAGCGATGAACTGATATAAGTGAAGAGCCAAACGATCATCTTTGCTCATGTTCTCAAGAATGCGAGCGCCTTTAGCGCCGCCGCCTGCGGCTTCAGCCGTCAACAGAGCTTCAACATCCAGAGCCTTGCCTGTGATGCGCTCAAGAACTTTTGCGACCATTTCGAAATGCTCTGCTTCATCTTGAACTTGGCGAGCGAGGAGCTTAATCATTTTGCGGTCGCCAGTGGGAGCAACTTCCAAAAGATTTTTTGCCACTTCAACCATGTTCATATACTCGTTCGCGCAACGGCCAGAGAAATGCTCAACAAGGGCTTCATTCGAAGGATTCGACTTGAAGAAGGCCTCGACTTGCATTTCAGAAGCTTGAAAAAGAGCCTCGTTGCCACGCTCGAGTTGATTGATAAATTCGTTGTTTCCGCGCATGAATGTTCCTCCCTAAATTATGGATGTGAATAACTAGAAAATTGTCGCACAAAGGTAACGAGAAGCAAGCTTGACGATCGCACTGCCATGCGGCAACTGTGTAACAGTATGGATGGGGAAGGTCGCCTTTCGGCGCTTGAAAACGAATCAATTTATATTTTGCGCGAAGCCTATCGCAAGTTTCCCAAGCTCGCGTTGCTGTGGTCGATGGGCAAAGATTCGACCGTTATGCTGTGGTTGGCCCGTAAAGCCTTCTTCGGGCGCGTTCCCTTTCCTGTGGCGCACGTTGACACAAGTTATAAGTTCCCCGAAATGGTCCGCTACCGCGACGAAAAAGCCCGCGAGTGGGGTCTCGACTTTCATCTGGGAAAAAATGCGGAAGCACTTGCGGCAGGAATGGGTCCGGAAAAGGGCCGGATGGAATGCTGCAAAGCCTTAAAGACCATCGGCCTAAAGCAGTTCTTGGCGGAAAAAGACTATCGGGCCGTCTTCGTGGCCATTCGGCGAGATGAAGAGGGTTCGCGAGGTAAGGAGCGAGTTTTTTCTCCGCGCGATTCTCAAGCCAAGTGGGACTATCGCGAACAGCCGCCCGAAGTTTGGGACCACTACCAATCGGAGATGGCACCGGGATCGCATATGCGCATTCATCCGATCTTGCATTGGTCGGAGTTGGACATGTGGCTCTACATTAAGCGCGAGAATATTCCAGTGCTCGATTTATATTTTTCTAAAAATGGCCAGCGCTACCGCTCTGTGGGGTGCGCTCCCTGTACGGGGTCCACGCCGTCGCTCGCGAGAAATGTGGACGAAATTATTGAAGAACTTCGAGTCACAAAGGTGAGTGAGCGCGCGGGTCGGGCGCAAGACCATGTGTCGGCGTATGCCATGCAGAAATTGCGCGAAGAGGGGTACATGTGATCGCAAAGTCACGCGCCCTTCGCATCGCTGTTGCGGGATATGTGGACCATGGCAAGTCGACCGTGATCGGCCGCTTGCTCAACGACACCGCGCAAGTGCGCGAAGATCGCGTCAACAAAGTGCGCGCGCTCTGTGAGAACACGGGCAAACGTTTTGAGTTCGCTTTTTTACTCGACGCCCTCGAAGAAGAGCAGCAACAAGGTATCACCATCGACGTGACGGAAGTGCCTTGGGTTTATGAAGGCCGCGAGTACACGATCATCGACACTCCCGGGCATCGCGAATTTTTAAAAAACATGGTGGGCGGCGCCTCGCGCGCGGACGCGGCGGTTTTAGTCGTAGATGTGCATGAGGGCCTCAAAGAACACTTTCATCGGCAAGTGGCTGTGATGGCCTTGTTGGGTGTACCAAAAATTATTGTCGTCTTGAATAAAATGGATTTAGTCGATTGGTCGGAGACCGCGTTTATTAAGCGCGAACAAGAGCTGGATCAGCTGTTTAAAAATGCCGGACTTAAGCCGCCGCAAGTGATTCCGATCGCGGCCTGGAGTGGCGCAAATTTGTTGTCGCGTGCGCCGGAGATGCCTTGGTATAAAGGCGCACCGCTGGCGCGGGCCTTAAGTGATTTGCCGCCGGTGAGTGGGGAAGATGCCCTACCGCTGCGCTTTCCGATTCAAGATGTTTATAAATTTGAAGAGAAGAGAATTTACGCCGGACGCGTTGAGACGGGCGTGCTGTGCGTTGGGCAAAAAATTAAATTTTTGCCCAGTGGCCGCGAAAGCGTTGTGCAATCCATTGAAGTGCACGGTGAGCCAGGCCGCATGATCGCGCGGCCCGGCGACGTGATTGGACTGACTTTGGCGGACCCGCTGTTTTTGCAGCGGGGAGAACTCGGTTTTGAGCCGCAGCACCCGCCGCGTGTCTCGCGATCACTCACCGCCGATTTGTTTTGGCTTTCTCCGAAGCCGCTTCTTGCCGGCAAAAATTATTCTTTTCGATGTGGCAACGCCGAACTGAATGCGCAAGTCGAAGCGATCGAGAGCGTGATGAGCTCAGACACACTCGCGCAAGGCTCGGGCGCACAAATCGAAGCCGGGGTCATCGGCCGCGTCCGATTGAATTTAGACAAATCCTTGGCCCATGATTTTTTTAAAGACAATGAGAAGACCGGCCGCTTTGTTCTCGTTGAAGATTTTCGCGTGGCGGGCGGCGGGCGCATTCTCTCCGATCAGCGCGCGTTTTTGTCGACGGAAGTTTCTGAAGTCACGGCGGCCGAGCGCGCAAAACGTTTTGGCCACCCTGGATTTGTGGTTTGGTCGACCGGTTTATCGGGCTCAGGAAAATCAACAATTATGCGTCGCCTCGAGCGCCAGTTGTTCTCTCAAGGTGTAAATGTATTTGTTCTCGATGGTGACAACGTTCGCCAGGGGATTTGCAGCGATTTGAGCTTTAACGACATCGACCGACTTGAGAATATTCGGCGCGTGGCTGAGGTGGCTAAGCTTATGGCCGATTCTGGAATGGTCGTGTTGACGGCATTTTTGTCGCCATTTGCAGAAAATCGCAAGCTCGCGCGCGAAATCATTGGCGAGCACCGATTTGTTGAAGTGTTTGTCGATTGCCCACTCGATATTTGCGAGAAACGCGACCCAAAAAAGTTGTACTCGCGCGCGCGCCGGGGGCAAGTCGCGAACTTTACCGGACTAACTTCTCCCTATGAAAAACCGTCAACCGCCGACCTTCGGTTACAGACCGATAAGCAATCGGCCGAGGACTGTGTCGCTACAGTCAGCCAGTATCTTTTTGCGCATTCGCAATATCTGAAAAATTTTAATATTTCTTAGCCTAATATTTCTAAACCTAATATTTTTTAACGTCGTATTCGGTTCTCAAGGCGTGACGGGCTCGGTGATGTTCAAGAGCCAACTCGATTAACTTATCCAGAAGCTCCGCATAGCCGATTCCGGTGGCTTCCCACAGCTTTGGGTACATGCTGATTTTGGTAAAACCAGGGATTGTATTCACTTCGTTCAAAAACAATTCGCCGCTGTCGCGATCTAAAAAAAAGTCGACGCGGGCCATTCCGCGCAACTCCAATACCTTAAAGGCCTCGCACGCCCACTGTCGGCACTTTTCGGCGGTGGCGGGTTTTAGGTCCCCGGCGGGGATTTTCAGGTCAGCGCCATTTTCATCGATGTATTTGGCTTCATAGGAATAAAACTCGTGTTTGGGAATAATCTCGCCCACCACCGAAGCCCGCGGCTCATCGTTACCGAGGACGGCGACCTCAAGCTCTCGCGCATTCACGCCTTTTTGCACCAAAACTTTGAGATCAAATGAAAACGCGTCTTCTAAACCGCGGCGCAAATCATCGGCCGATTTAATTTTATGCACACCCACCGAGGACCCGGCGTTGGCCGGTTTGACAAAGAAGGGATACTTAAACCGGTTAACCACAGACTCTTCCACAGCCTTTGGGTTTTTCACCCAATCACTTTTACGCAAACAAACCGTGTCTACGGTCGTGATCCCCGCCTGATTCAGTAAGCGCGAAGAAACGTCTTTATCCATCCCAATGGCCGAACCCAAAACGCCAGACGCTACATAAGGAATCTGCGCGAGCTCAAGCAAACCCTGAATGGTGCCGTCTTCGCCGTAGGTTCCGTGCAAAATCGGCAACATCACATCGACTGCACTGGTCACCGGAGGTGCTGAATCTATGGGCATAATTTGTTTTGCCGACGGGTAGGGCACCAACCCGTAGGCCCCCGATGTTTTAGATAACTTAACCAACATGGGATTTTCGGCCTGGGCCAGTAGGTGTTTTACATCCGGCAAAAGCCAGCGCCCGTCTTTGTCGATGGCGATTAAAATTACTTCATAACGCGACTTATCGAGCGCGTTATATACAGAAACCGCCGACGCCAAGCTCACTTCATGCTCGCCCGAACGGCCGCCAAAAATTAAGCCAACTTTAATCTTTTTAGACATTTAGTCGCTCCCAGATGCAAATTATAAGGTCTTGCCCTTCCGGGCGTCATCAAGATAAAAATTAGGGTCTCTATCGCACACCGTAAACGGGGGCTTTTTTATGTTCGTCCGCTCTGTTCTTAATGTTGTTATCACGGCAATCTTTTTCGGCGCACTTTCTGCCTTCGCGGTGGACGGCAATGTTCTATCTTTTAAACCCGAAGTGCAAAGAGGCGATATTCACAAACCACAAGGTCTGTGGCCGCTGCTTGGTGTCGGCATGGGAGTGATGGATAGCAACGAACAGATCCGAACAGGTGGCGTGACCAACCATGTGAAAGTTCTCGGCAGCTATTACTTCGACGATACTCCATGGGTCGCCGACGCGGGAATCGGCTTGCATAACGAATTTCTCACACAAAAAGGCAAAGGCTCAGATTCGATTCAGTCCCTCTACACAGAATTCGCGGCCCGCTATAAACTCACTAACAAGTGGCAGCTCGGCGCAATTTGGAACACACTGGTCGACAATCCCGACCGCTACCGCTCCAACACCAATAACCTCGCGTCTTTCGTTGGTCTTCAGGCGATGAAAGAGTTTGTTTGGTCAGACCAATATTTAGTGCGCGCTGGCGGCCGAGTGATGACCGACGTAGGCATCGGACGCGAAACGGTCGACACCGTCATGGCCGAAATTCAAGTGAGCTTCGGCAATTCGCAGCAGACTCCCGTGGTTGAGGAGCGCCCGCCGCAAGCGATTGCTCCCCACCTCGCAACTCAGGCGATTCAAACATTCGTATTTGAAGATCCCGGACCCGTGCATTTCGAAACCGATTCCACCAAACTTGTAGGTAGCTCACAGGCCTATTTACGCCGATTGGCCCGAGCACTTTCTGACAACCGCCACTTATTTGATCGTATTGAAGTGATTGGCCACGCCGATCAACGCGGTAGCGACGCCTATAATCGCAAGTTGTCCGCCCGCCGCGCTCAAGCCATCTCGAATACCTTAGCTACGGCGGGTCTAAATGTGGGCCAGCTTCGCGCCCAGGGCCGTGGCGAATCTGAGCTTTTGAGCCGCTCTATGAACCCCCTGGCCCTCCAAAAGAACCGACGGGTTCAGCTGGAGTTTCATGGTGTAAAAAATAATCAGGCCCTGAAAAATGTTGTGGAATCGATACCTCGGTAATCGATTTAAACGGCCCTAAAAACCGCTTCTCCTAACCTGTTCCTGACATGCGCTTTTTGCCGCGAAAGTGATAATGTCCGCTCATCCATATATCGGAGGAGCCTATGAACTTATTCGCGCCCATCTTCGCCCTTGTTCTGGCGTTTTCTTTTTCGGCTAAGGCCGCGGTCATTAAAATCGACGGATCGAGCACGGTCTTTCCGATCACAGAGGCCGTTGCTGAAGAATTTCAAACCAGCAAAAAAGGTGCGGTCAAAGTGACCGTCGGCATTTCTGGAACGGGCGGTGGATTTAAAAAATTCTGCCGTGGTGAAACTGATCTGCAAAATGCATCCCGCCCAATTCAAAAAGGCGAGGGCAAAAATCCGGGAGAAATCGAAAACTGCCGGGCCGCAAAAATAAAATATTTCGAATTGCCGGTCGCCTTTGATGCAACGGCCATCGTCGTTAGCCCGGAGAATAAATTTCTCGATAAGATCACAGTCGCGGAGCTTAAAAAAATGTGGGAGCCGGCGGCTGAGAAAAAAATTGTAAAGTGGAAAGACGTCAACCCCTCATGGCCCGATCAACCGCTTAAACTCTACGGCGCCGGATCCGACTCGGGCACCTTTGATTATTTCACCGAGGCGGTGATGGGAAAATCAAAAATGAGCCGTGGCGATTACAACGCGAGCGAAGACGACAACGTGCTGATTAAAGGTGTTGCAACCGATAAAAACGCAATCGGTTACGTTCCGTTTGCCTACTACGAAGAAAACAAGAAAAAGTTAAAGTTAGTCGCCGTTGTGGGAGCCAAAGATAAGGCGATTCTGCCGTCGCGCGAGACCGTGGAAAGCGGCACCTATTCGCCCCTTTCTCGACCGCTGTTTTTGTATGTTAACGAAGCGGCGATGAAGCGCCCGGAAGTGAAAGAGTTCGTGGAGTTTTATATGAAGAACGCCGCGCGCCTGGTTCCGGAAGTAAAATATGTTCCGCTTCCGCCGGAAGCCTACACCATGGGCCTTGATCATTTGAGCAAGGGTAAGGTCGGAACCGCCTTCGACGGTCACTCGGAAGTGGGGATGAAAGTTCAAGACCTTATGAAAAAGGAAAAGAAGCTGTAAATGCGCCCTCAGGAAGCCGAATCCATGGAGGCCATTGGCCTCAATAAACTGTCCGCCTTGCAGCAGACTCAGTTGAATGTTCGCCGCATGCGGATTTGGCGGGAGCGCGCGATCGAGAGCTTATTGTTTTTGGCCGCGGCTTCAAGTGTTTTGGTTACCATCGGGATCTTAAGTATTCTCGTTATCGAATCGATTCCGTTTTTTGAACACGTAACCTTTAAAGAATTCACCACCGGCACGGAGTGGACTCCGCTGTTCGCCAATCCGAAGTTTGGAATTTTGCCGCTGTTGAGCGGAACCTTTCTGACCACGGCGATTGCACTGAGCGTGGCTATCCCTGTCGGAACAATTATCGCCACTTACCTGAGCGAGTATGCCCCGGCCCGCGCGCGTGAAGCACTCAAGCCGGTTCTCGAGTTGCTCGCGGCCGTGCCGACCGTGGTTTACGGATACTTCGCCCTGTTATTTGTGACGCCAATTTTGCAAAAGTTTTTTCCTGAGATGTCGGGGTTTAATGCTTTGAGCGCGGGGCTTGTGATGGGGATTATGATTGTGCCCTACGTGTCTTCGCTGAGCGAAGACGCCATGCGCGCGGTCCCCGCCTATCTGCGAGAGGGCTCCTTCGCGACCGGCGCGACTCGCTTACAAACTTCGTTTCGAGTTGTGATTCCGGCCGCGTTTTCGGGCGTTATGTCGGCCTACATTCTAGCGATTTCGCGCGCACTTGGCGAAACCATGGTCGTAGCCATCGCGGCGGGCCTGCAGCCCAACTTAACGGCCAATCCTGTGGAGCCGGTGGCGACCATTACCGCATTTATTGTGCAGGTCAGCCTCGGCGATTTGCCGCACGGCTCGATCGGCTATCAGTCGATCTATGTCGCCGGCCTGACCTTAATGTTGATTACTTTAGTGTTTAATATAATCGGCTTTGCGCTACGCCGCCGTTTTCGTGAGGCATACTGATGGCGATCAAGAGTCGTGATGCTTATCTCAAGCGCCGTAAGATAAAGGACTTTTTGTTCTCTTGCGTGGCTTTGCTACTTTTGTTTTTTTCGCTGTGCACTTTGCTGGCGTTGTTGATCGATATGGCGATCACCGGAGCGCCACGAATCTCGCTGGAGTTTTTGTCCAACTTCCCTTCGCGAATGCCTGAAAAGGCCGGGATATTGTCAGCCTGGGTTGGAACTTTGTGTGTGATGTTGGTTACGGCTCTGTGCGCGATTCCGATTGGAGTCGCGGCCGGAGTTTATCTTGAAGAGTATGCACCCAAGAATTCGATCACGTCGTTTATTGAATTGAACATCGTCAATCTGGCGGGGATCCCGTCCATCACCTTTGGCCTTATGGCTCTTGGGCTTTTTGTTTATCGATTCGGGCTTGGTCAAAGTATTTTAACGGCGGGTTTAACGTTGGGCCTGTTGGTGCTGCCCATCGTGATCGTGGCGACGCGCGAGGCGCTCCGAACAATCCCGGGCCATATTCGCGAGGCGGCCTTTGCGGTGGGCGCCAGCAAATGGCAGGTGGTGCAACATCATATGTTGCCGTATTCGACCGGGGGAATTTTAACCGGCGTTATTATCTCACTCAGCCGAGCGATTGGAGAGACGGCACCGCTGATCACAGTGGGTGCGTTGACCTTTATCGCCTTTTTGCCTTCGGGTCCGATGGACCCGTTCACTGTGATGCCGATTCAAATGTTCAATTGGATCTCGCGTCCTCAATCTGAGTTTCATATTAATGCGGCGGCGACCGGTGTTGTTTTGTTGGCAATGACGTTGGCCATGAATGCGGTGGCAATTTATATTCGGCACCGGTTTCGCAAGAGAGTGCGTTGGTGAAAGACGTGGAACAAAATCTATCGGCTCGAGTTAAAGACTTAAGTTTTTTTTACGGCACCAATGAGGTCGTAAAAAAAATGAATATTCCTATTTATAAAAACAGCATTACGGCGCTGATCGGCCCGAGCGGTTGCGGTAAGACGACCTTCTTGCGGTGCTTTAATCGCATGCACGATCTTTATCCGGGCAACAGGTATCAGGGCGAAATTTGGCTTTACCCAGAGACGCAGAACATCCTCGACAAAGACATCGATCCGATTGAAGTGCGTATGCGCATCAGCATGGTGTTTCAAAAGCCGAATCCGTTTCCGAAGTCGATTTTTGAGAACGTTGCCTACGGTCTGAGGGTGCGTGGCGTGCGACGCCGATCTGTGCTCGAGAAAAGTGTAGAGCATGCGCTCACCCAGGCTGGAATTTGGGACGAAGTTAAAGACCGACTCGACACCAGCGCGCTCGCCCTATCGGGCGGTCAGCAGCAGCGAGTCTGTATCGCTCGGGCGCTTGCCACCGAACCCGAGATTGTATTGCTGGATGAACCGACTAGCGCTCTGGACCCGATTTCGACCGGCCATATTGAGGAGTTGATCACGGAGCTTAAGAAGTCAGTGACCATCTTGATCGTCACGCACAACTTGCATCAGGCCGCTCGGGCTTCCGACTATACGGCGTTTATGTATATGGGAGAGTTGATTGAGTTTGGCTCGACTGAGCAGATTTTCACAAAACCCAAAGACGCCAAGACGGAGTCGTATATCACCGGTCGTTTCGGTTAAAGTCGGCGATTAAACTGGGCTGCCGGTTCCGCGCATTCGCCCTTGCGAGCTCAAGATCCGGCGCAAAGCGCCGTCATCATCTTCATCGTAAATTTCGCCGATGATTTCTTCGATGATGTCTTCCATGGTTACGATTCCGACGAGATTTGAAGCCAAGAACACTGCTGACAGGTGACTTCGCTTCTCTTGCATTTGCCGTAGGGCTTTAAACAACGAGTCACCCTCCAACACCTTAGACATCGGGCGCACAATATGAACCCATTTGTCGTTGCCGGCCTTAACTAGAGCGAGAAGTTCTTTAGTGTTGATGATTCCGAACAATTGACCTTCGGCCATAACCGGGAGGCGAGTATGGCCGGAGCGTAAGGCAATGGCTTCGACTTCGTCGATGGGCTGCGCGAAAAGCACGTGATCAACTTGGCCCCAGGGCAACATCACGTCACGGACACGTTTCTTCTCGACGCCGACGAGATTCAAAATATATTGCCGAGCTTGTTGCGAAAGTTGATCCAACTCGACCGTATCGGGCCCGACCGAAGACATGGCCTTACTTTTTGGAAAAAAGATTTTCAATATTTTCTTAGTCGACCATTCGAGCAGGTCAATAATGGGGAGGAATACGCGGTCCATGCGATCTAGCCAACGGGCAGAGATCATGGCGATTTTCTGCGGATTGCGGAGGGCCAGGGTTTTGGGCACAAGCTCGGCAAAGATAACGTTCAAAAATGTGAGTGGGACCACATAAATAGCAAGCGCAATTCCCTCGGCGGTTTCTTGGCTGACTCCCAAGAAATCCTTCAAATAAGGCCCAAGCAATTGCGCAGCTTCGACGCCACCCACTGCGGCGGCCAGCATGCCAACCAAACTGATGCCGACTTGAATCACCGATAGGGTGCGCTCAGGATTTTCGCGCAGCTCGAGCAAAATTTCGGCCGATTTTTTGCCGGTTTTCAGCAGTTCCCGGACTTGTGAGCGAGTGATAGAGACAAATGCAATTTCAGCAGCGGCCAGCAGAGCGTTTAAGAACAGGCAGACCGCAACAATCAGCCATTCCATGAGGCCCTATTAGAGAGTTTCGAGAGGGTAGGTGTCAACCTACAGCACACGGCAAATTGAGTAAGCGATCACCGTGGGGGCCGCGTCATGCCCGCGAAGGCTAAGGCGGGAGAGCAGTTGACCGTCTGTGGTCAAGCGGAGTTGATCTTCAAAACGTTCGTTTTTTCCTTGCAAGGTGCCGTTGTGGGGGGTGTAGCTCGAGACCACTTGCGCGCCAGAATTGCTGAATGAGCCCAAGGCATCCTTTTTTAAACTATATAACTTTACATTGCGCTGGACTTGCATTCTGGAGCGCACGCCAAACATATCGCACAGCCATTTTTTGCCCTCAATTTGGCCGTCGCCGGCCGCCAGTTTGGCGGCTTCAAATTGTCGTTCGAGTTCGGCCTTTTTCGCGAGGCTAATGTGTTCGAATTCGATGGCGTACGAGAAAAGGGCCCCAAAAAACAGGATAGAGGCTACGGCCGAAGTAAGGATTTTCTTAAAAACGTCATCCATGACAAGCGTTGTAAGAGCAAGCCAGGAGCCGGGGCGAATGGGCCTTGGTTTGGCGGGCATTGGTCGCTCCTAAGAAGTATATTCACGCTTAAGCCCAAAAACGGCTCATTTTGAAACGGAATTTGCCCAAACTTTTGCCGGTTTTTCTCAGATTTTAGGACTTTGGTAAAGGGACGATAAGCACACTGAAGAGGACCTAATATATGAGGAGGATCCAATGGATGCTGTACTCAGCTTCCTAAATAACTACAAAATCGTCGACGGTTGTATCGTCGCCGTGGGTATGTTCGGTATGTACCTGTTGCTCGACCGATATAGAGCGCTGTACTTCGAGTTCTCATTACCAGCTGAGCCGTTTATGAAGCAGGTGATGGCACTCATCGAACAGGACAAAATCGAAGAAGCCATTACATTCTGTAGCGCGAACGAGAAGAAACCTCTCGCTTACGTTACTAAGCGCATATTGGAGCGCTCGGACCGCGACGACAACGCGATCGAAGGATCGTTGGACATCGCCGCCGCTGAGATCGCACCGCGCTTGATGAAAGGCCTTGGCCACCTTGCAATGGTTGCCAACGTTGTTACGTTGATCGGCCTGCTGGGTACGGTTGTCGGTCTGATCACCGCGTTCCGCGCCGTAAGTTTTGCCGATGTGGCGCAAAAACAAACGCTGCTCGCGGAAGGTATTTCTATCGCGATGACGGCCACCATGCTTGGTTTGGCTTTTGCCATTCCGACTATGATTGCCTACTCGTTCCTTCACTCGAAGCAAGGTCAGCTCTTTAATGAAGTCGACCAGTGCTCGCAAAAAGTGATCGAAGCTCTGCGTTCGCGCATCTATATGCCTTACAAAGGGTTGACCGCTTATCCCAGCAACTTAAACGTTGATGGTTTGGCCGGCACGGGCAAAAAAGCTCCGCCCCCGACAAAGGCATCGTAATATGCGTTTCAAGAGATCGCGTTCGGTGGACGCAACATTCGATCTGAACTTGGCTCCGATTTTGGATATTATCGTGGCGATTATCCCCTTGCTCCTCCTCAGCATTGCATTTGTGCAAGTGAAGATGATCGACACGAGCGTTCCGCAAGTTGTTGCGGAGTCTATTCAACGGGCCAACGAAAAGTCGGAGACGACCGTCGGACTGAAGGTCTCTAAGAAAAATGGCTTTGTATTTGAAGTCGTAAAGAACGGCAAGGCGACTCCCATGACAGTGGCTAATAAGGGCACTGGCTGGGATCTAGATGGATTGCTCGCAGCCGCTTTTGCGATCAAACAACAAAACCCAGAAGTGTTTCGCTTGGATATGTCTCCCGAAAGCGATGTGAATCTGGATGAACTGGTGAGCGTAATGGATAAACTGCGCCGAACGCCCGACACCCAGAAGATCGCCTTCGTCGACCCGGCCAGCGGACAAAAGGTGGAAACAGAGTTGATGTTTCCCAATGTTCTGTTTGCAAACGTGATCGGTAACTAAGAGGTTGTTTTATGGCTCTGAATCGCAAAGGCATGGGAAAATATATGGATATGCGAGCTCCTTCGAGCTTTAAGATCCAAATTACATCCATGGTCGACATGTTTGTGATTCTGCTCGTGTTCTTGCTGAAGAGCTATTCAACAAGCCCGGTAAATATCAATCCGCGCGATGGTCTAAGAATACCTGAGTCTTCAGCGCTGGTCGACCCGGTCGACGTGGTGAAGTTGATCGTGGCGACAGACGGCGTGTTTGTAGAAGAAAAGAAAGTGATGGACCTCGAGAAGGGTCAGTTTACCAAAGGGCAACTCGACGCCAATGACCCCTCATTTGTGCGCTCTTTGTATGAGGCTCTTGATGAGCGGGCCAAGCACGCCAAAGAGATTTCTAAGGTGAACGAGGCCTTCGAGTTTGACGGCAAGGTTTTGCTGCAAGCCGATCGCTCGTTGCCCTATGATGTGCTTCAGAAAATCATGTACACATCGATGATGGCCGGCTACTCGGAAGTTAAGCTCGCAGTCGTTCAAAAATAACAGATCAGAAATAGCCGACCAAAAATAAAAATTACTCTACACAGCGCCGAAATAGGGCACTTCAAATCGCTTAAAAATCAGTGTCTGCGCTATACCGTAAGTGGTTGAAGGGCCTGGGAATTGCTCTGTTTACGGGCGCATGCGTGCGCTTTTTCTTCTCACCTTATTTTTAGTGCTTTCAGCCTGCGGCAAAGGTGGTCCTAAATCCAACCCCGAGACGCCATCGAATTTCGTACCCAGCGACTGGAGTCCTGAGCACATTGAGCTCTCATGCAACGTCAAAGACGGTTGCCCCGAGCAAGTCGGCCTATTAATTTTTACCTTTCCCGAGCAAGGCAACCGCGTTCGCTATAGAAAATGTACGGCATTCTTAAGCGCTGAGAATCAAATCACCAGCAACGGCCATTGCGACCACGCCGACACCATCGGCGCACAGGGGTACTTTGTTGCCACCGGGAAAATCTCGCGCAAGATCACTCGCCGGATTTTTAAACTTTACACTCCCGGAGCCAGCGCCAATGAGGAATCGGAGCGCCCCGATGTAGCGATTTTTGAGCTCGACCAAGCGATAGCCGCATTCGCGCCTTTAAAGTTCGCTCAGGTGGGCCAACCTAAATACGACAAGCTTGTAGGTTTTGTGGCGAACAATGGTAAGTCCGCCAGTCATTACGTGATCGATAAAGTCGAGTGCGTGGTCCGCCGGCACGAAGCACTTTTTCCGTACAGCATTAGCGAGAACCCCGACGTGATCACGGCCTTTGGCTGCTCCACCGTCCGTGGCAATTCGGGCGCGCCTTTGTTCGCGCCGGGCAAAGTTCATGTGCAGGCGGTGCTTCAAGGTGTCTCTAAGAGCAATCGCTCGGTCACCGCCACCAACGTGCGCTGCCTCGGCGCTCCCGCTAAAACTTGTTTGGCGGTCGAGAAAGGGCAAAATCAAGCGCGCTTTCACAATATGCAGCTGCAAGCGGTTGAGGCGCTAAAGAATCGCGCGCCGTCGCGCGGGCACACGGCGGGGATTCGCTATAAGGCGAGTGTCTTTCAACTCGTCAATCCACCTGGGAGCGGGGATCTTCGCTTTGAGATTTTTTATCAGCCGCTGTGCCGCGAGCAGGACGTAAGGCCGCCGAGAATTTTCGTGCCGATCGAACAGGTGACCCTGACCTTCAACGAATGGGGTGAGTTGACGACCGAATCCCTTGAGCCGCGTTCGGCCCGCTTTGAGCTTGGGCGGGTTCATGGTGAGAGCGTTGAAGTGCGCACCGAGTGGCCCGCACCGTTTGGTGAGCTGCTCAACGCCGGTCAGCACCCTCGCCGCACATGGGGAAGGTCCTTTTCCATTGATCTTCCTCGATGCCCACGCTAACTTTTTTGTCTGAGTGGCATTGCTATTAGATTTTTTTAATAATTTGCCGGCATATCTTCAGGCTTGGGCCGCAAGTTACGGCACGGGTTTATACATAATTCTATTCTTGATTATTTTTTGCGAAACCGGCTTGGTGGTAACGCCAATTTTGCCGGGCGACTCGTTGTTGTTCGCGACGGGAGCCTTATTGGCCCTCGGGCTTCCTGGGCTCGATGTTTGGGTGATGATTGCGCTACTGATTGTGGCCGCGGTCTTGGGCGATTTTGTGAATTATCATGTGGGGAAGTGGGTGGCGCCGCGAATCTTTTCCGATGGCAAAGAAGTCCGCTGGCTCAATCGCAAGCATTTATTAAAGACACAAGAGTTTTATGAAAAACACGGCGGCAAGGCGATTATTTTGGCGCGCTTTGTTCCGATTATTCGTACCTATGCGCCTTTTGTGGCGGGTATGGGCTCCATGGATACGAAGAAATTCCTGTCGTTCAATGTGATCGGCGGCGTCGTGTGGATCAGTTCATTTATTCTGCTCGGATATTTCTTCGGCAATATCCCAGTTGTTAAAACCAATTTTCAGTACGTGATTTTAGCGATTATCGTGCTGTCGGTTCTTCCGATTGTATTTGAATTTGTAAAGGCCCACCGGCAACGGGCTTAAAGGGCGGAACTGACTAATATTTAGAAGGGTGACTAGGCTGTTCGGCCAACCCCCTGAAATTAGGTCTATAAACCACTTAAATTCGATTTGAGCCGATTTTTGAGGCATGGAACTTGGAATGGATAAGGGCCAGAGGGAGCCTTCCATGGGTATGATTCGAGTTCTTATAGCCATAGTTCTCGCCGCCACTTTAGTAAACTGCGCCAAGGGCAAAAGCGGTCCATCAACCTCCGCGCCGAGCATCGCAAGCAACAATGTGGCCGGCCAAACCATCGTTTGCCCTATTTCTGGATACTATCTTTACAACGGCACCAATTATCCCTGCACGCCCGGACAAAGTGTTGTCGTCGGCCAAGGCGTTCCAGCCCCCGCGCCCGCTCCACTTCCAGGCCCGGCGCCGTTACCAGTCACTCCCGCTCCACCGCAAGGGGTTCCGCCGCAAAATTCCTGCGACGCTTGGACAGCTCAGTATAACGGAGTTGTTTACGTCGTGGCCTTTTATCAAGGTCAGTATGTGTGCATGCGCGAAGATATCGCGATATATTACGGGCTCGCGGTTTATTAGTTAGTAACATCCATTAGTGCCGAGCCCCGGTCTTCATCTCCGAATGAACGTTGGAAGATAGGTCAAATCACAGACAAATCTACGTTCCCACACTTTAGCCCGGATTGATCATTGCCAACTGGCTCCAAATCAAGAGCAACTTCAGAAGAACAAGATTCAACCAAAGAAGGAATTTAAAAATTCCCAATTGTTGCCGATAAGACTCATGGAGTTTCTGAGTCATACTTACTCCCTTCTGGAGAGTCCGACCTAGGGCCCGACAGAGGGAGTTTGTATGCAATATGGGCCGCTATCATGAGCGGCCTTTGCTTTTCGTCCCACGGAATTTTTCAACCGAGAATCGGACAAGGGAAATCACTCTTCGGCGGAATCGGCTCGACAGAGCGCAGGTTTCAGTTCAGACTTTTTTAATGATCCGATTCATTTGCCTCATATTACTTTTGAAATTTTCGATCACGGCCCATGGCGCAAAGCCTTCTGCAGGAACGGCCGGCATCGGCGCCATGGCAGGGACAATGGGCGCGATTCAGGCCAAGTACTTTTTCACTCAGCGTGATGCCCTCGATATCGCCATCGAGTTTATGGACGAACCATGGACAGTCCTTTTTGCTGACTATTATGTTCACCTAAATGATGCCTTCGGAAAGACTTCTAATTTTTCCCGGCAAAGTCAGCTGTATTTGGGCGCTGGAGCGGGCACCGGATTTTGGAGCCGAAAACAACGATGCGGCCGGTGGAAGTGCAAATGGGATCCTCTAGCGACGGGCACGGGGACTGGGTTTTTTGTGCGTCTCGTAGTCGGCGCTGAGTGGTTTTTTGCTAAAAAGCCCTTCGGATTTTTTATCGAATTCGCACCCTCTTACATGCTTCATCCAACCACGGGCACAGCATTCGATGCAGTCGTTGGCTCCCGATTCTACTTTTAGTTCGCTCACGATCGACAAACTTTTGAACACCCTGAATAAGAGTTCGACGGATGAGAGTGAGACCTCATCTGCAATGACTTTTCATAGGCAAAATAGGGTGTCTTATTTCGATATCCGATTCGAGAGTTCCCACTCCACATACTAAAATATAAGCAAGCGCCAGGGGGTGCTAGCAATGTTTAGGGGTTTGGGAACGCGTATTTTTATTGCCAGTCTCGGCCTAATTGCGAGCGTCAGCTCGGCTCAGCCGATCGACGTTCCGGCAACCGTGACTGCGCTTCGCTTGCGCAATGGTATAACCGGCGGTCTTTTACCAGTGTCCGATGCTGTGTTTACTAATATGGTGGCCCGCATTCAAGCTGGCGACACCTATGGAGCGGCACTTTTGGCCGCGAATAGCCGTTATTTTGCGAATTACCTAGGACGTCGCTTGGCCTTGCAAATGCAAACGCCCGCCCTTGATGAAACGGGAATCCCAGACAACGATGCAACGGCCTTTTTAATCGCTCACTTTACCGGTGCTGGTGGCACTGTTCCCCGCATCAGCACAATGTGGTCGGAGAACGCGACATATCTCGTACTTGACCGAGACGGCGTACCCACGCGCGCGGCAGACATATCATTTAATGAGTCTCTCGATTTGGATTGGACGCGCATGGTTCGCCAAGGCGGACAAATGGACGGGAATGGATTTTTCATTCCGGTTAAACATGTCGGCGGTTACACCACTTTGAGCGATCGACCCAATGATGGATCATTCGCAATTTTTGGCGCGACAGCCGGAACGAACCTACGCATGATCTCCGGACTTTGGGAAATTGCGACCGGTCTTGGCCTGATGGACGTAGCCTCACAAGCGGCGACCGTACAGCAAGTGCCGCGCTTCGTTCCCTCGTTTGACCCCAATTTCTTTCAAGGCCAAGGCCAACCGGCCTGTATGTCATGTCATGCCGGGGGATTTGTGTCTCTGGATCACGGTTACGCGACGGTCGCCAATGTTTTTGATGTCACCGGGAACGGTTTTATTTTCGTACAAAATGCAATGACCGGCGACAAAAAGTCGCTCGGCTCAGACCCAAACAACCGCAATCGCGTGCAGGCCTGCAATCTCACGCGCACGCCAACACCTGTTTGCAATCCGGAAAGTCCGGATGTAGACGCGCAACACTCTTGGAATGTGGCGCAGACGTGGGGCCAGACGGGCACTTTGAAAGCCATGGGTTGGGTGGCTCCGACCACGGGCCAAGGACTTCAAGCGCTTGGGTACTACATCGCGCAATCGTGGATTGTGTACCAAAACTTAACTCGACGGGTGATTGGAGAAGTATGTCCGCTGGGCACCTTTTCACCGCTCGAAATCAATCGCATCGCTGGTGCCGCCAATCCGTGGGCTGAGCCGGCGGGCACCGACGACATTCGCACAATCGTAGCTATGGTCGCATCCAGCCCAGGATGCCAATAATGAAAGGAGCGTTGAATATGAAACTGCAATTTAATCTTTTAATCATCGCTCTCACTTTGGTTTCTTGTTCAGACCATTTGAAGGGTCCACCTCGCCATGAGGTCGGCATCGCTGTCGCGCCAGCAAGCATCCAAGGAAATGGCCTCGACAAAGCGGGGCCAGTATTGCCCGTATCTGGCGGAGCGAACACGTTGGGTGTGATTGTTCCCACGGCCCGCGCGAGCATCGGCCGAATTGAAAATGCCCTAGAAAGACGTGCGCCCGCTTCCGCCGGCAATTTTTTAGCCGCGATCACGGCCGTACGCACCAACCTTCCGCGTGTTGCCAACCCGCTTGAAGCTTCGGGCTTTGATCAGGTGCAAATTTTGGCCTATGCCGCGTGTTCGGATCTTACTCGAGGAAACAATCCGGTCATGCAATCCGTCTACAACATTCAGCCCGGTCAAAGTATTACGGCCAATCAAGCCGCTTTGATCGCCGCCGGCGTTCGTATTTTGGACCAAAATGCAGCGGGTCTCGCGGCCGGAAGTTCGGCGAGCGCACAAGTCACGACGGTTTTGACGAATCTTGTTCAGGCCCAAGCGGCCAATGCTGGGAACAATAGCACGATGGCCTTTATGGCGGTTTGTATTGCAGCCACCACCGCTGGCGCAACCCTTCTGGGAATATAAGGCGGAAGAAATCATGACTTACAAATCAAAACAAAATTGGAAAGACCTGATCGACAAACCGAAGCACGCTTCGCTCTCTCGTCGCGATTTACTCAAGCGTGGCCTGGCGACCGGATTTTTGTCGATTGCGCCCTCGCAAATGATTCTCGGTGCACTCTCCCGATCCGCCCATGCGGCCGTACTCAATTGCCCGCCAACGCTGACAACTCCAGGCGCGATTGCGCAAATTTTTGCCGAAGGCGGCCCGACAATGGGTGCGCGCTTTATTGGAGATGATCAAGCGAGCCTTATGAACGCCACTATGGCGGCCAACTACGGGATCACCAATACGAACCTAATTCAACTTGGTCCAAATGTGTGGATCGACAGCACGTCCGCATTCGGCGCCACAATTCTACAAGGTCCGCCCGGCTTTAATGGCGGAGCGGCGGCTTGGCGCACGACCGTTTTGAGTAAAATTAGCGGTGGCGGTCATCGCGGCCCATTTAATATGGACGACGGCGCTGGCGTAAACACCGGTTTAATTGGCGGCGTGAGTTCGTTTAAGGCTGCACAGATGGCCAAAGATTTGCGCATCGGAGTTCGCAACAAATTGGCCAATTGGGCCAGTGGACTATCTTCTGTTTCCGCCGCGCGAAACAACTTAAACAGCGCAGGCCTTTCTCGACTCTTTTCGCTCTCGCCAGCTCCGGCCGGACTTATTACTCCGCAATCATTGACCGATGCTTCAAATGCCGCGGTGGACTTGGCGGATGCCCTGGCTCCTGTGTTGAACAGTGGTGTGCGAAACGGTGCGACCGAACTTAAAAACGCAGCCGGCTGCGCCTTTTACGGCAATTCAACAATTGCGGATCCAAATTTTGGCTCTTCGCTTTTTACCCCGGCCAATATCGCGGCCCTAAGCGGTATTATGACCGTTGGTTCTCTAACAGCCGCCGAACAAGCGCTTCTTGCCTCCTACTATCAGTCGGCACGCGGAATCATCGGGGGCGTTATTTTACAACTTGGTGGACGCGATTACCATGATCAGAACGTGCAAAACGTAATTGCACCGGCGGATATCGAAGAAGCTCGCGCGATCGTGATGTTTCTTGCCGCCTGTCATGCAGCGGGTTCAAAAGGTGCTTTTCTTTATTTCTCAAATGGCCAAGCCATTGCTTCGGGTGTGCAGAATGTCGCCGCCACCATCGGTGGTGTCGCAACGACCGTCAACGCACCGGTCGCACGCGGGGATGCAGGCGGGTCGTACAATGCCGGATTGGTTCTCTTTTTTGATCCAAATGGGTCTCCACCTGCGGCGCAAATGACGGGAACTATTTCGAGCAGTGGAAACGCCCGAGTCTCCTCAGCCATCAGCTCGCCTCAGGTTGCGGTTTCGGGGCTTTATCTTTCAGCTTTGAAATGGATCAACAATGGAACAATCCCAGCTGGTGCTCAATCAGCTATGGGGATTTCAAATCCAACCGGTATCGTGGTGATCTAATGAAGGCTGGTCGTTGGATTGTTTTCAACATTTTCGTATTCACGCTGGCCTTAGTTGGCTGCGGCGCTGAGCACGGTGGAAATACGGGCAGCGAATCCAGCCAAAGTTTCGCGGGGGCCACGCCCGAATCCATACAAGCTTTCGAGTCTACAGTTTATAATTTTGGCAAAACCGCCGGGTGCGTAAAATGCCACGGAGGGAGTGTCAATCCCCAGTGGCTCAACGCCAATCCCGCCACGGCATATTCTTTCGCACGGCCCCTGGTCAATATGGCAAATCCGACGGCATCCACATTCGTCACCTACGTGTCCAACAACCATTGCAACGACAGTGCGTGCCGAAACTCCGCCAATACCTCTGTGATCAACGACTTGTTGTTGCAGTGGGCGGCGATTGAAATTAATCAAGCCTCAAATGGCCTCCCGGTATCGGATGGAACTACGTTGCCAAATCCGCCCTTCGTCACGGCCACAATACCCATTCCACAAAATTTGCCCTTGATCACATCGGCAACTCGAGCTGTGATTCGCTTCGATCTTTCGCAGCTCGCGCCCAGTGTGCCGAAGTTGGCTGGTGCTATTTTAGAGTTAAGCGTCCAGTCGTACAACTCGGCGGGGACAACTTATAAAATATTTGATCCGCGAATTGTTGGTGCCAGTTCAGCAGTTACTGTTTCTGGAATGCACGTTTATGTTCGGCCGGCCACTGGATCCGGAATCGGCAATGAATACGTCAATCAAGGAAATATTTGGTCGAGCCTGAGCGCCATTGTTCCAGCTCTCGCAGTTCCGGCGCCACTTCCCACAGGACCGATGGCGTCAATCACGCCAATGGTTGGAACGTCGCTGGCGATTCCCATTCAATCTTCCTCCGACGTCATCACTGTGGGCTTTGCCGATCTTCGCTAAAAGAAGAAATGCACCTGCGTCCATAAATTTTGTGACGTTGATTTCACGCCATCGCGATCGGCGTTCATGTCCTTAAACATCAATTCAAGCTCGAGGCTGCTGATAATAAATGAGCTCACCCCAAGGGCGTACTGATTGGTGTTGCCGCGTGTGAGATCGGGCGCGGTATTCAGGTATTCGTAACCGCCCTTTAGATAAGTTTCTCGCCACACTCTTAGCCGCGGCTCAAGCGTGATCACCATGCCGAGGTTCCGGGCCCCAAGATCCTCATTGCGCAGCACCTTGGTTACGTCCGTCACCAGTGTAAAGCGTCCTTTTGTGAAGCCGGCTGTGAGCGATGTCATTTGGCGTTGGGTGAAGAGTGTCGTCGTCCAGTTTTTTACCTTTGTTTCCCAATGCGAAAGCATTGCATACGCGCCGAGGGTCACAAAGCGTAAGCCCGCATTAGCGACAAAGCCCTGATCCTGCGAAAGCGTGCGGTCAGCCAATGGCTGTATATAGTGGAGGTTGAAGAATGGGACATTCGGAGCGGTGCCGATCGTAGCTGTTTTAAAAACAGCGCGCTGATCGAGCTCGGTGGCGCGAGCAAAAAGCGTTGTGTGGTCTGGACTATAGTGGCCGAACATGGGCCGATAAAGGCCGTATTGTACAAAACTGTTGTAAGGTAAATCATCAATCATCACGTAGGCCGATCGAGCCCCCGCGCCGTTGGTGTAGGCCTTGTCCCAAACACTATAAGTTCTGGGGTCACTTAAAAACCGGGCCTCCCATACCACGTTCACATGTCTGGCAGGCTTCACGCGCACACCGATATCTGTTCCCATCGGCACAAAGCTCTGACTCTTTCCATCGTCGCGCTTGTGATCGAGGTAAAACCAACGAAAGTTGGCGCCGCCGTCAAAAAAGGATTCGCGCTCTTCGCGCCACGGATCGTCTTTAGGAATTCGCAGGCGCGCTTCACGCAAATCTTTTACGACTAATTTTTCCCCGGTCGAGCGTCGATCATAGGAGCTCTCTGGCAACACCTCGTGGGTTTGCACCAGAGGATAGCCCTCTTGTTCTATTTTTGCGTGCTCCTTAGGGTCCTTGACTCCGGTTATATAAGCTTTGAGTCGCTTCTCTTGATACCACTGAAGATCGGTAATTTGTGGTCGCGGCTTGTTTCCGCGATAGCCGTCGACATATGTAGAACGCAGCCAGCGCTGCTGATTCCAGCGGCCATAGGCGTTGCGAAGTCCGCCGCCACTTGGATTCACGTGACAACCTTGGCAAGACAACGTGCACCGTCGCTCTTTAGGTTCCACATTCACTCGACCGGGGGCGTGGCAGGCAGCACAGTTTTGCGAAAAGCGACTCGACATCCAGGGTTCAGCGTGTGCGATCAGTGAGATCAGAATTAGTGCGCCCGCAGTAAAAATGTAAATGATATTCAAAAGGCCCCCCGTTCTTAGAGTTTTGACTTCGTCGGGCGACATTTCAATTAGATTTTTATTAGCCCGGCGCTCTAGTCCCTAAAAATGATATCTGCTTTTGTTTGAAAGCGGTCGTTAACTTTTTCGCGCGGACCGCAGTCGAATGATTTTTCTTGGCCCCGAGATCGAATCACAATTTTCGAACAGGATTCAGGCGCCCAGCCGTCGAGCCATAGTTCTGCAGTGGCACTCTGTCCTGGCAAGACGCCCTGCAGATCTCTAATGCTTTTCAATTTGCTTCTGTTCAAATCTAGATCGGTCACTTCAACCAGGGCCGACAACTCTCCCTGAGATTGATTTTTAATATGGATGAGCAACTTTTCGTCTGCAAAGACGGGGAAAATGTAAGGCATAAGGACGGTGATTAAAACCCCAATCACCATAAGTCCATTCAATCCAACCATTTAACAAATATAGAATTTCGCCCTTCGACTTGTCCATACTGTTGTGGCTGTGCCCGGGCACAGCTGGAACTCTGTACGTACAGAGTTTTTGGATATCTAAGCGCCGAGCCCCGGTCTTCATCCCCGAATGAACGTTGGAAGGTCGGTCAAATCACAGACAAATCGACGTTCCCACACTTTAGCCCGGATTGATCATTGCCAATTGGCTCCAAATAAAGAGCAACTTTAGAAGAACAAGATTCAACCAAAGAAGGAATTTAAAGATTCCCAATTGCTGCCGATAAGACTCATAACTGTTTGTTTGAGTCATACTTACTCCCTTCTGGAGAGTCCGACCAAGGGCCCGACAGAGGGAGTTGGTATGCAATATGGGCCGCCACCATGAGCGGCCTTTGCTTTTCTTCTCGGGAGTTTTTGAATCCGAGACTCGGCCGCCTGGACTTTTCTTCGTCCGGGCCTTATCCCTTATTAAAATCAGAGTGACATTGCGCTGTCAGGGCGGATGATCAGCGGCGCGAGCACGACGTGTTGATCGCCGTCTTCCGCGCCGACACCTTTAGGTACAATTCGGATAAGCCGCCCATTCTCGGCCAACGCCTTAAGCAAATTAGCTCCGGAAACGGCGTTGAACTGGGTTTCCTGAACTGTATCGATCGATCGCGATGAGCGGCGTTCGAACAGTTTGGCCATGCCTTCATAGTCGATGGCGATTCCCAAAACCTTCAAACTATCGGCCAGCTCCTCGGGTGTACCTGTCATAAAAATCTTATTGGGCAGGGCCACGTATCTATACTTGCCGTAGACCGTTATGGCGAACAGCGGGCCACGACGTTCGGATTGTGCGAGTGACCGTAGCAAAAGTGAATGGCGCTCTCGAGAGTTGTTGTAAAACTGGCCAACCGCAATGGACCGAATCGCGGCGGGTCCTGTGGACGGCTCATTTTCTGCAACTGTTCCGAGCTCGTTCATCCAGAAAATCCCATTCTTGAAGTTCGGAACATCCATCAGGGTTTGAATCACCCGGCGCCCGGTGCCGCTGATTTTCAAATCCACCACCGGATTGCCGCGGAACGTGCTGACGTTCAGAATTTCGAACTGCACTCCGCGGGAGCTGGCGGCCCTTTTCAGGTTGGCAAATTCAAATTTGTCTCCTGAGCCCGTTCGCACTTGAATCTCATAACTCACGCGTCGGTCGAGGGCGCTTTCGGCGATCTCGCCGATCAAGCGGGAGATCGGCAGCGACTCCAGGATCGTCTCGCAGATTCCCGGCCGGTCGTCATCGACGAGAGCGGATTTATCCGCGCTCGCCACGGAGCATGTACAAATTAAGAACACTAGAAATAGGAAAGGTTGGTTGTAATTGCGCTTATTCATATACGTTACAAAAACAGCAAGAAAGGTGCCTACAAGGCCGCGCGGAGCGCGACTGCTGATTGCCTAAAAAGAAAAATTTAAAATTGGTGGCCGAGGACGGAATTGAACCGCCGACACAAGGATTTTCAGTCCTCTGCTCTACCGACTGAGCTACCCGGCCAATGGAGTTAAGTCGTTTAGCGTCATCGCTCTGGGGCTGTCAATGCTTTGGGGCTGTGGCGCAAGGGGCTAAGCCGCGGGAAAGGCGGCTATTTCACTTTATCCAGAGCCTGCTCTAGATCTTTGAGTAAATCGGCCTGATTTTCGATGCCCACGCTTAGCCGAATCAGCGCGTCGCTGATGCCTAGGGCTTTTCGTGTTTCGGCCGGTACCGAGGCATGGGTCATAATGGCCGGGTGGTTCACCAGCGATTCGACTCCACCCAGGCTCTCAGCCAACGAGAAAATTCGCACCGACTCCAAAAACCCGCGCGCCTGCGCAATGCCACCCTTAAGGACCACGGTCACAATTCCGCCGAATCCGCTCATCTGAGATTTGGCCAACTGATGTTGTGGGTGGTCGCCAAGGCCGGGATAAATCACTTTTTCAATCTTGTTGTGCCCTTTGAGAGCCTTGGCCACGGCATTGGCATTTTCTTCGTGCGCACGCATCCGCACGGCCAAAGTTTTCAGGGACCGCATCGCGAGAAATGAATCAAACGGCGACGCAATCGGCCCGATGGCATTGCTCAAAAAGCCCATCTTTTCAGCTACCGCGGCATCCTTGACCACCGCCACTCCGCCGACCACATCGCTATGGCCATTGATAAACTTAGTACTCGAATGCACGACAATATCGGCCCCAAGTTCTAAGGGCCGCTGAAAATACGGACTCATAAACGTATTGTCGACACAAACGAGCACCCCTTTGGCGTGGGCCTTTTTGCTCAATGCCGCGATATCGGCCAGCTTCAGCATCGGGTTTGTGGGGCTTTCGATCCACAGCAATTTTGTATTGGGTTTTAAAGCGGCGTCGAGATTTTCGGCCCGGGTGAGATCGACATAAGAAAACTCGTAATTGTTGGGCTTTAAAACTTTATCAAACAATCGAAAAGTTCCGCCGTAAAGGTCGTCACTGGCCACGATATGATCGCCGGCCTTAAACATTTGCAAGATCACCATGCTGGCCGATAACCCCGAGGCAAAGGCAAAGCCGTGCGTGCCCCCCTCTAGACTGGCGATGCACGCCTCATAGGCTTTGCGGGTCGGATTGTGGCTGCGCGAATATTCGTAGCCTTTATGTACACCGGGTGATTGCTGAACGTAGGTGGAGGTCAAATAGACCGGCGTCATAATCGCGCCGGTGGTCGGATCGGGCTCTTGCCCGGCATGAATCGCGCGAGTTTCGAAACCTAAATTGTCTTTTTTCATTCTTTGATCTCTTTATTGGGAACTTCGAAGTGAAGGGCCATCAGGACCTTGTTGATGCGATCGATTGGATCTTTACTGTCTTCAATGCCGGCGGCGAGCATGCACTCCGATACGACCGACTCCGTCGGCGCATCTTTCATCAGCTCATCGACCAATATTTCTAAAACCCTGAGTCGCTCGGCCGGTACTTGCATGGACGCCCCCTAGAAGTCGCGATCCTCCAATAATAGATGCTGGCCGGGGGCTAAATGCAATTGCCTCTGCCCCGTGCCACGGGCGTTTTTCCAGGAGATTCGCACGGGATCTGCCGTGGAAACAGCAATATTAAGTGGCGCATATCCTTCGGCCCGTCCATTTACATGCACGTGGTGCCACTTGAGCGTGCGAATAATTAACATGGCCGTTGAGGGCGGCTCAGTCGGTTTGGGTGCGGCGCTCGAAGCGGAGAGCAGCAATGCGGCCGCGAGACTCGCGGCCAGAAATCCGCGGCCCGTGCGCATGGGCTCAAGCAACACCTGCTGAGTGCGCGTTTTAAATTTTCGCGTCCACTGTCGGCGGTCGAGATAAAGGCTCACCTTGCGCGCGAGGGTTTGTTGCGCCAGCGCTTCCGGCGCGAATCCGCGCCAGCCCGAAAACGACTTCGCAAGATTGCGCCCGAGCAGGAAGGATTCAATGCGCTGGAGGGAGAACAAGTCGTCGTTCAGCGTGGGAGTTCCGCCGGCCAGACGCTCCGGAGACGCGAATTCAGGAGTCAGCCGGGGCGCGGAGCCGCCCACATTGGCCAAGCCAAAATCGAGCAGGCGAATTCGGCCATCGCGGCCGACCAAGACATTGGCTGGACTCAGGTCGCCATGCACGGTTCCGAAAGTTTGTAGATCCTTTAGCCCGGCTTCAATTTGCGCGATGATTTCGGCCACATCGTACTCGTCAAGAACACAGCTGCGCCCGAGGTGAGTCAGTGAAACTCCATCGACATACTCAAGCACGAGGGCCGGCCGCCGCCGAACCCGGTCAAAAGAAAGAACTTGTACGCAGTAGGGCGAGCGGACGCGGCGCAAAGACTCGAATTCTTTTTTCCAGAGTTCGACCGCGGTCTCGGAATGAAGAATTTTAAGCGCAACTGTTTCGCACAAGCCCGTGGCTTTGTCTTTACGTAAGGCCTTGAAAACACGGCCTTGGCCGCCTTCTCCCAGAAGCTCCAACCGCTCGTAGTGAATGCCATGATTCCACATAGCTCAATCAGAATCCAATTTGTAAGCCAAGAGTTCGCGGGCGCGATCGACAAAGTCGCGGCAAGATCGGCTTAGCGCCTTTATTTCTAGCTTTGGGATGTGCGAGAGCGTGCGAGCGGCCATCTCACATTTGCGGTCGAGCCGCGCCTGTAGATGTTTGCTGACGGTCAGTCCGAAGGCGGCTTCTAACTTGAGGGCGCGATAACAGCTTTCTGGGATCATCTTATCGCGCAATTGGAGCTTACACGCGAGCCGCGCGACGCGGATATTTTCGGCTCGATCGTGAGTGAGCTGGACCTCGGCCACTGAATGGGCGGCTGAGATTTTTTTTACAGTCATTTGCTCCAAGGTCAGTGCTAGAGCGTGATTGGTTATCAATGTCGTAAGCCAAATCATTGCGGAAGCTCTCTGAGAAGCGGGCCGATCAAAAGAATAACAAAGGCCGGAAACTGAAAAAACAACAATGGCAGCAAGGCTTTAAACGGGAGCGTCGCCACGTGAACGTCTAGGTCGGCGAGAGCGGCGCGATCGACTTCGTCTTCAAGATTCGACAACGGCTCCAAAACCGGATGACCGCTGAGTCCGCGTGCGAGCAAATTCCAAAAGGCCTTGTGGTATTGGTTGGCGAAGCCTTGCGTGGCCCAGTCCAGCGTGCCTTGCTGCTTTAGGACCATCAATTCGCGCAACTTAAGCGCGAATGGATCGCTGTGGTGGCTCACATATTCTGCCACCGAATCGCGCATCGACTTTCCGGAAAGCAGCTGCCAGCGAACCTCTCGCAGCGCGGTCAATAAAGGTGGCGTTAGATCGTCCATCGTATTCTCCGAGCCATCAGGCGCAAGATCAGCACGCCGCTCGCACACATCAGGGCGGAAATCATAATCAGGTCCGCATTGCGGGCCCAACCTGATCGCGCGGCGACGAAGAAGCACAATGCAATTTGCAGGACCACCATCACCGCCGCTTGGATCGTAGCTTGGCGTAGTGCTTGTCCGGACTTACGTCGGAAATCGGACTCGCGCGCGAGAGAATCGCGCATCGTCTGCAGGCGGGCGACTGTGTTGTGAGACTGCTTTTGAATTGATTTCAGCTCGGTGATCAGTGGTGGAGTGAGGAAAAGATGCCCGCGACGCCAGATTTCTGAACCGGCAGAAGTGAAAAGAGGGCGCATGAGAACACGAAAAGTCTCGTCAGCGGCATTGAGCGCGCTGTCGCGTGCTATTGAGTGAGACATTCCGACTCGCAAATTCAGCAACCAGTGGTCGACAAAACGGGGAAAATGCTCGAGCAGGAACTCAATTCGGCGATTTTCGAGCGCTGCGAGAAAAAATTTGAGCGCGAGAACGGCGAAAATGACGAAGAGGAACCAAAGTCGAGGCGACAATGGTTGCAAAAACGCCACAAAGCACATGATCGCGGCAAACGCGGTGCCAATTTTTGCCAAACAGGTTGTTGAAATCAAAGAACGATCGCGAAACTTTCGCAAAATCCGGATCGCGATCAAATTTCCGAACATCGTTTGCGCGAACAAAATGAAAGCCAAAGCAACCTCCGGACAGAATAAAAAGCAAAAATCGTGCTTTTTTTTAAATTTGCTATTGACGAAGGTAGTCACCTGGATAAACTGGATGTGAGACGCGCGTTTAAGAAAACGTAAAAGTCACCTTAGGAGGAGACATGGCTAAGAAAAAAGCTGCTAAAAAAGCAACTAAGAAAAAAGCGACTAAAAAAGCTCGCAAGAAGAAGTAGATAGTTTTTCTTCGTTTAATTACGAAGAAACGAAAAAACCCTCGGCGAATACCCGGGGGTTTTTTTTTGCCGTTTCCGATATTCGGATACGGCTAGCCTAGAACAGTCTAGCCTTGATGCCTTCATCTTGGAGGAACTTCTTAATCGCTTTGGCGTCGAGGGGCTCGAGCCGGCGAATCAGCTCATTGATCAAAGACAATGTCTTAATACCCTCGGGGCTGCGCAAAGATTGGCTGAAGAACGCGCCATCTTCCATAATCGTGCTCAAATTCTTAACAATGCGATGCACTTGCGGATCGCGGGATGTTTTTTCAAGTTGTTTTAGCATCTTATCGAAATTGGAGACGAGCTTGTTCATGGTCTCGATGGTCTGAATCACCGAACCCTCATTTTGATTCACAAACTCCAAAATCTTTCCCGCGAGAGCGTAGCTCTGCGAGATCATTTGGTCGATTCGGGGCGGATCTTCACCGCGCACCGTCTGGCCCGGTGTGAGCTCAGGCTTGTCGAGCGAGCCCGGGGAGATTTCTAAGAACTTCTCGCCGATCACTCCCGCCAGATTGATAAAAAAGCGCGAATCGCCGCGGATGGTGGCCCAGGCCTTCTTATCCACCGACACCGTGATCATCAGCTTCACTTCCTCGCCGGTCTCGGGAATTTTATAATCGGGCGCGAAATGAATGGAGCGGACTTTGCCGACCTTAATCCCCATTACGCGGACTGGAGAGCCAACTTCGATGCCGCCCGCGAAATTGTAAGCGATTTTAAGGGTGTGGGAGTTTGAAAACGGTTGCACGGCACCCAAAGCCAGAGCGAATGCGACAACCAGCGCCCCCGCGACGAGAAACATAATTCCAACTTTGGTCTGAGGCTTCATCGACCCAACTCCTCAATAGAAATGTGAAAAAGTATAAGTTAACACAAAATCCAAAATAATGATCGCCACCGAAGATGCCACCACAGAGTTGGTGGTCGCAAGCCCGACGCCCTCAGCTCCACTTTGACAGCGAAATCCAAAAAAACAACTGATCAGCGGGATCACGGCTCCGAAGGTGGCGCCTTTTATTGACGCAAATACCAAATCCTGAAAGTCGACAAAAGCACGCATGCCAGTGATAAACGCGCCGTTGGAATACCCGAGCATAACGTCACTCACGACCATGGCGGCATAAAGGCAGACCAAATTGGCGATAATGCTTAAAATAAACCCGCCCGCGATGCAGGCGATCAAGCGTGGGACCACCAAAAAGCGCACCGGATCGATGCCGAGCATACGCAGGGCATCGATCTGCTCAGTGATCTTCATGGACCCCACTTCGGCGGCCAACCCCGCACCCACCCGAGAAGTCAAAAGTAGCGCCGACACCACGGCGCCAAGCTCTCTTAATATTAGGAGGGCCGCGAAGCCCGGCACAAGCGCGTCGTTCTGCACCACAAGTTTCATATGAAACGAAGATTCCATAATGGTGACGACGGCCGCGAAACATAAGCAGAACAAAATCACCGGCAATGACTGCCAGCTGACGAACTCCAGCTGGATCATAATGTCCTTCCACCGATAAGGCGGAGTCAGCGTGGCGCGGGCGCTTTGCCAGAGAAACATCGGCAAGGTCAAATTGCGCCTCCGCCGAACATATCTAGGGCCGCTTCACTGATGAGGCTGGTGATCCAGTCGGTGACGACAATCCCCACCATGGTCATCACCGCGGTCGCGACCACGCTGCGGCCGACCCCTTTGGCGCCGCCCGTTGTAGTGTAACCTTTGTAGGTGCAGACCGAAGCCAGAACGACTGCAAACACCAAGCACTTAAATAGACCGGTGCCGATCGAGAAGGGGCTAACGATGGTCGGAATGTGGCGGAGATATTCATCCGGATTAATGCCAGAGAAAAATGCACCCAAGAGAAGACCGCCAAAGATCGACATGCAAAGGCCGGCGGCGAGCAAAAAGAAACTCGATATAATAATCCCAAGGTAACGTGGCAGGATTATTTCTTGAATCGGGTTGGCGCCCAAGCAGCGGATGGCGTCAATTTGTTCGGTCACGCGCATGGTGCCGAGCTCCGCCGAAGTAAAAGCGCCAACTTTGCCGCTGAGAAGAAAAGCAATCAAAAGGGGCCCGACTTCACGCACGGTCGCCGAGGTTGAAAGTCCGCCGAGATACCCTAAGGCGCCGAAGGCTTTGATCTGCATTGTGAATTGCACAGTCATGATGGCGCCCACAAAAAACCCGGCCATACCGGTGGTCGGCAAGCTGGCCAAGGTGACGCGCCAAATCTGATCACAAAGGCTCTCAAAAGTGCACGGTGAGCGGAACGCTGTGCGCACGACGTCTTTGATAAAAAGGACGCAGCCGCCAATGTCGTCGATGATGTCTTTAGCTGCCTTCAGCATCGAGCGCCTCTTTTAAAAAATCGCGAACCAACGGGTGTTGGCTCTTTTTTAGTTGTGCCGGCGAGCCTTGATCCACAATCTCGCCCTTATCGAGAACGATAATGTGATCGGCAATTTCCAGCGCGCATTGCATATCGTGACTGACCACGAGCGAAGTTGTCTTTAATTTTCGCGACAATTCAAAAATCAATTGGTTAATGGCGCGAGTGGTGACCGGATCCAGGCCGGTGGTCGGCTCGTCAAACAGCAAAATTTTCGGATTCACGGCTACCGTGCGGGCCAAACTCACCCGTTTTTGCATCCCGTAAGAGATCTCTTGCGGCTTTTTGCCTTCAACCCCGGCGCGAAGGTGCACCAGCGATAGGCATTCGCGCACGCGGGCCGCGACCTGGTCTTGCGTGTATTCGGGGTAATGCTTGCGCAAGCCAAAGGCGACGTTGTCGAAAACAGACAACGAATCAAATAGCGCCGGATGCTGAAAGACCATTCCGCATTTGCGGCGAATGGGGAACATTTGCTCTTCGGGCATTTGCGAGACGTCTTCGCCGTCGACCCAGATATTTCCCGAAGTCGGCTGCAGCAAACCTACGATATTTTTTAACAAGACGCTTTTGCCCGTGCCCGAGGTGCCGAGGATAAAAAGAATTTGGCCCGCGGGAACTTCAAACGTGATGCCCTTAAGGACCTCGCGTTGGCCAAAGCTTTTGCGCACCTTTTCGAACGCAATCATGCGGAAGTCTCCGTGAGCGGGCCTTCGAGCTCACCGCGAATAAATTGCGCCACCCTGGGATCTTTGTGCGCCAAGGTCTGGGTCTTGTCGCCGGTGACAATCAACTCGCCGTCGACCACCATCACGATCCGGTCCGCCAGCTGATAAGCGCGGCCCATGTCGTTGGTGACGGCGATCACCGTCGACTTGTTTTCTTTTTTCAGTTGCAAAACCAGTTCGATGATCATCCGGCTCGTGATGGGGTCGAGCCCAGCGGTCGGGTCGTCGTAGAGCACGATTCCGGGCTTTAGAGCGAGGGCTCTAGCGATTCCGAGCCGTTTCTGCATTCCGCCGGAGATTTCATCGGGAAAAAGATCGCGGGCGTGGGGAATCGCCACGGCCGTAAGAAAAAAGGTGATTCGCTCCTGAATTTCTTCTTCCGAGAGAGGCGTCTTTTCACGCAACGGAAAGGCGATATTGTCGCCCACGGTGAGCGAGTCAAACAGGGCGTTTTTTTGAAACAACATTCCCATGCGTAGAAGAAGTTTGGCTTGCTGAGAGGATGGCAACGCGTTGAGGTCTTGCCCGTCGATGAGAACGCGCCCCTCGATCGGTTTAAGCAGTCCGGCGAAAAGCTTGAGCACAACGCTTTTGCCGGAGCCGGAAGGTCCGATCAAAACCACGGATTCGCCCGTCGCGATCGACAAATTTACGCGTTTAAGGATAGGCCCGTCGCCGAAGTCGATCGAGACGTCTTGAAGTTCCATTGCGATTGATGCCACGATGCAAAATCCTACCTTCGAGACAGGAACAAGTCTACATTAACCAAATTCACGTCCTAATAATGAGGAAAGGTTATCTCCCATGAAGCATACGAGAAAGAAAATTACTGTCGTTGGAGCGGGATTTGTTGGTTCCACCTGTGCCCACTGGGCCGCGGCCAAAGAGCTCGGCGATGTCGTGCTGATTGATATTAACGACGGCGCCGCCAAGGGTAAGGCCCTCGATTTGTTTGAGGCCTCGCCGGTTGAGTATTTTGACTCGCGTATCACCGGTACATCGGATTACAAAGACACCGCTGGTTCGGATGTCGTGATTATCACCGCGGGAATTCCGCGCAAGCCCGGCATGAGCCGCGATGACCTGCTGGCCACCAACGCCAAAATTATGAAAGACGTCTGCAAAGGCATCAAAGAGTACTCGCCCAACGCTGTGGCGATTATTGTTTCCAATCCTTTGGACGCAATGGCCTATGTGGCCATGAAAGAACTCGATTTTCCCCGTGAACGTGTGATCGGCATGGCCGGCGTTCTCGACGGCGCCCGCTTTCGCAGCTTTATTGCCGAAGAACTTAAATGTTCGGTGAAAGACGTTCAGGCGTTCGTATTGGGTGGGCATGGTGACACGATGGTGCCGATGCCGCGCCATTGTTCGGTGGGCGGGGTTCCGCTCCTCGAGATTTTACCCAAAGATCGAGTTGACGCTCTTGTTAAGCGCACGCGCGAAGGCGGCGCTGAAATCGTCGGATTGTTAAAGACCGGATCGGCGTACTACGCTCCATCGGCCTCAGCCGTGCAAATGGCCGAGTCGATTTTGCGTGATCAGGGCCGCATACTTCCCTGCGCTGCCTACCTGCAGGGCGAGTACGGCGTAAAGGATCTTTTTGTCGGCGTAATTTGTAAACTCACAGGCAAAGGCCTCGAGAAAGTTATCGAGATCAAACTCAACGACGAAGAGAAAAAAGGCCTCGACCACTCCGTTAAAGCCGTAAAAGAGCTGGTCGACGCGCTAGGAAAACTAAACTTGAACTAAAAGGTACCAGGTACCTTTTCGGTTCGCGTCATGGAGACGAAATGAATATTCACGAGTATCAGGCGAAAGAAGTTTTAAAACAGTTCGGCTTGCCTCTCTTAAAAGGGCAGGTCGCTAACACACCCGATGAGGCGGTCAAAGCGGCTCAGGCCATTGGCGGCAGTGTTTGGGTGGTGAAAGCGCAAATTCACGCCGGTGGCCGCGGCAAGGGCGGCGGTATTAAGGTGGCGAAAAGTCTCGACGATGTAAAGGCGCTGTCGCAGAAAATTCTCGGCATGCAGCTGGTGACTCCGCAGACGGGGCCCGAGGGCAAAAAAGTTCGCAAGCTCTACATTGAGCAAGGCTGCGACATCAAAAAAGAGTATTACGTCGCGATTCTTGTCGATCGACAGTTTAGCCGCGTCACTATGATGGGTAGTGCTGAAGGCGGTATGGACATCGAAGAGGTGGCTGAGAAACACCCCGAGAAAATTCACCGCGTGGTGATCGATCCCGCGGTGGGCATGCAACCGTTTCAAGCCCGGCAAATGGCCTTTGCGCTTGGTTTTAAAGACAAAGTCGTTGGTCAGGCCGTGAAGACCTTTTTGGGGCTCTACAAAGTTTTTACCACCACCGATTGCTCGATGGCTGAAATCAATCCGCTGGTCGAAACCGCCGACGGCCAAGTGATTCCGCTCGACTGCAAACTCAATTTCGATTCCAACGCTCTTTTTCGCCACAAAGATATCCTCGAGTACCGCGATATCGGCGAGGAAGATCCGGCCGAAGTCGAAGCCAGCAAACATGATCTCGCGTTTATCAAACTCGATGGCAATATCGGCTGTCTGGTCAACGGCGCGGGTCTAGCGATGGCCACCATGGATATTATTAAGCTCAGCGGCGGGATGCCGGCCAACTTTCTTGACGTCGGCGGTGGCGCTACAAAAGAGAAAGTCACTGAAGCGTTTAAATTGATTCTTAAGGATCCGAATGTAAAAGGCATCTTGGTTAACATTTTCGGCGGAATCATGAAGTGCGACATCATCGCCAATGGCGTGATCGCAGCAAGCAAAGAGCTGGGGCTTAAGGTTCCGCTCGTAGTGCGTTTGCAAGGCACCAACGTCGAACTCGGCAAGAAAATTTTGTCGGAAAGCGGTTTAAACATCACGCCCGCCGACGATCTCGCCAGCGCGGCCAAAGCCATTGTCGCGGCAGTGAAAGGGGCTAAGTAATGTCGATCCTGATCAACAAAGACACCAAAGTGATTTGCCAAGGGTTCACTGGCGAACAGGGAACTTTTCATTCTGAGCAGGCCATCGCTTACGGAACCAAAATGGTCGGTGGTGTGACGCCTGGTAAGGGCGGCACGCAACACCTGAACCTGCCGGTGTTTAACACAGTAGAAGAAGCCGTAAAAAAAACCGGCGCCAACGCCTCAGTGATTTATGTGCCGCCACCGTTCGCGGCCGATGCAATTATGGAGGCGGTGGACGCGAAAATCTCGCTGATCGTTTGTATCACTGAAGGAATTCCGGTGATGGATATGATCGCCGTGAAAAGATACATGCAGGGTACAAAATCGCGTCTGGTCGGGCCGAATTGCCCCGGCGTGATCACGCCCGGTGAGTGCAAAATTGGTATTATGCCCGGGCATATTCATAAGCCCGGAAAAATCGGCGTGCTCTCGCGTTCAGGCACTTTGACCTATGAGGCGGTTTATCAGTTAACGATGGTCGGCCTCGGCCAATCGACCTGTGTCGGGATCGGTGGCGATCCGGTGAATGGCACCAACTTTATCGATGTGCTCGAACTCTACAATAAAGACCCAAATACCGAAGCCGTAATTATGATTGGCGAGATCGGCGGCAGTGCTGAAGAAGAAGCGGCCGAGTACATCAAACGCGAATTCAAAAAACCGGTGACCTGCTTTATTGCTGGCGCCACGGCCCCTAAGGGTAAACGTATGGGCCATGCGGGTGCGATTATTTCGGGCGGCAAGGGCACGGCCGAGGCAAAGTTTGAAGCCTTGGCGTCGGCTGGCTGCAAAATCGCGCGAAGCCCGGCGGATTTGGGAACGACTTTAAAAGCGTCTTTGTAAGTGATCTAAGGCCCGATCGGAACAACTTCGATCAGGCTTAAGATAGCCGCGATCGACGTGTCGTCTTTTTCAAAAAGGTGGCCGTGGATCGAGCCGAGTCGCACGCCCGGCGCGATGGCGAAATGTTCAGAAAAACGAAACGACATACCGAGTTCCAAGCCTGGGGCGTAGGAAAATTGTCCGCCTTCGGCCCAGATCACCGCACCAATATCACCGCGTATATATGGATCGGCTTCCCACAAACCGGCGCGCCCCATGCGCTTAAGTTGCGGCTGTTTGCCCACAGAAATTAAATTTAGCCTGATATGGCGGCGCCGATCTTCGCCGCCGATAAAGCCCAGCTCAACAGAACTGTGAATCGGGATTACAAAAAAACTCGAGGCCCCCAAGCGGAGCGCCATGGCCGGAGGCAATCCGTCGATTTCGCCATTCGCGCGCACAAACGCGTATTCGGTCACCGACCAATTCGCGCCGGAGTCGGCGGGCGGTGGCGCCGGCACCAAATCTTCCATTTCGGTCTGCGCGCGGGCGCCGAAACTGAACAGTGTGAGCATTGACCCAAGGATAAGAAGTTGCTTTGCTGAACCCATGATCACAATTGTAAGCCTCTATGCCGCGATTTTGCTAAGTGAAAATTCATCAGCGTGCTCGTGCATTTCGCAATCACACAAACAGGCCTTCGCGAGTGCCCAGACCATATTTCGAGGAAAGGTCGTGGATATTTCTAAATCCCAAGGCGGACAAAATATTCGGTTCACAGTCACTCGCGTATGGAAAGGTAAGCCCAGTGCCACGATCGAGGTCAAAACAGCACTGAGCCCGGCTTCATGCGGGGTTCAATTTGTCGCCGACCGCGAGTACGTAGTTTTCACGGTCAAAGGAAAGCCCGAGTCGACCAACTCGTGCACCAACACGGGTTTGGTGGATTCTCCTCGGGGTGGCGGCGCGATAACCTGGCTCGACGTCAATCAGCCGCCCAAAACGCCACAATAACTCATCGCAGCACTTGCCGCTTTCATAATCACGCGCTATGGTGCCCGAGATTCAAAATTAAGGAGTAAATTCATGGGTGTTGAGACCACGTTTAGCATTATTAAACCGAACGCTGTTAAGAAAAACGCGATTGGTGGCATCATTCAAATGTTCGAAAAGAACGGCCTCAAGATTGCCGCGATGAAATTAACAAAAATTGAAAAATCCAAGTGCGAGGAATTCTACGCCGAACATAAAGAGCGTCCATTCTTCGGTGAATTGGTCACCTTTATGACATCGGGCCCTGTTGTTCTTATGGCTCTTAAGGGCGAGAACGCCGTAACTCGTAACCGCGAGATTATGGGCGCCACGGACCCGAAAAAAGCCGCGCCCGGAACTATTCGCGCGCTTTACGGTGACAATGTCGGCGAGAACGCCGTTCATGGCAGCGACAGCCCGGCCAGCGCCGATCGCGAGCTGAAGATTTTCTTTGAAGCCAAAGAATTCGCAAACAACTAATATCTGCGAGATCACGATTGATTCGCTCTCGTACTTCGGCGGCCGCGGTGTTGGTCGCCACGAGGGCGTCGTCGTGTTTGTGCCTGGGACCGCGCCCGGAGATCGGGTGCAGGTCCGCATCACCGCACGAAAACCACGCTTTCTCGAAGGCGAAGTCGTCCAGTTAATTTCTCCCGGTCCATCGCGCCGCACGCCCAAGTGCCCGGTGACAGATCGCTGTGGCGGGTGCTCCTGGCAGCATGTGGATTACTCTGTGCAAATCGAGCAGAAACAGAAAATTCTTAGCGATGCCCTTCGCAAAATCGGTAAAATTCACGATGTAAAATGGCTGCCGTTTATTGCGGCCCCGGATGAGTACCACTATCGCAATCGCATCCAGCTCCAGGTAAAAAACGGCCGTTTCGGATTTTTCTCAAAGCGCAGCCGCGATTTGGTTGAAATAACAAAATGCTGGATTGCTGAAGAAAAGTTAAATCGCCGAATGGCTGAACTCGGGCCAAAAGAACTCCATTCCGCCCGGCTTGAACTGGCCGTTCAGACCGACGGTCAGGTCGCCTTGATGCCTGACAAAAGAGACCCTGAAGCGGCGCTTTTTTCTCAGGTCAATACGGCGCAAAATCAAAATATGGTGGCGGCTTTGCTTGCAGCCGTGGATTTTAGGCCGGATTGGATTATGGATCTCTACTGCGGCTCGGGCAATTTGACTCGGCCGTTGAAAGAGAAATTTCCCGGAGTTCCGGTGATCGCGGTGGAGTTGAGCCGGACTTCGATTGAACGCGCGCGGGAGTTGGATAACGAAATTGACTGGCGCGCGGGCGACGTGGCTCGCGTTCTTAATCAGATCGAGGCGCAAAGCGGTCGAGGGTTGATAGTATTGGATCCGCCTCGGTTGGGCTGCGCCTCTGAGGTGATCGACGAAGTTCTTCGCCATAGTCCAAGTCAAATTGTTTACGTCAGTTGCAACCCGACGACCTTCGCGCGCGATGTGGAACGTTTGCTCGAGGGCGGCCGCTTTAGGGTCGAGAGCGTGCAGGGCCTGGATATGTTCCCGCAAACCGAACACGTTGAACTTATCGGTTCCTTACGCGCCGCAACTTTGCTAACGTCTTAGAGATGAAAATTATCCTTATAATGCTTCTGAGTCTTTTGACCGCCTGCGCGTCCGCCCGCAAGGCCGACAAAGCGCGCGCCATGCTGCATATGCAAATGGGTACAGGTTACTTGCAGCAGGGGCAATATCCACAAGCGATGTCGGAACTGATGAAGGCCGAGCAATTGGATCCGACCAATCCGCAAATTCTAAACAACTTAGGGTTGGCCTACTACGTGCGGGGCAAAACCAAACAAGCCGAGGCGAAGTTTCGTGCGGCCATTAAAGCCGAACGAAATTTCTCGGACGCGAAAAATAACTTGGCCCGCGCGCTTCTCGATCAAGGCCGCGCCAATGAGGCGCTGAAATTTCTGACCGAAGTTGAAGGCGATTTGACCTATCAATTTTCAGATAAAACTTACGCCAATCTGGGCATGGCTCATTTTAATCTCGGCAACTATCAGAAGGCCGAGAGCTACTTGCTCCGCTCTCTGGAGATTCGCCGCCAGAATTGCGTGACCGCGCACTATTATGGCCGCACTCTTTTAGAACTAAAGCGCATGGAGCAATCGGCACAAGTGCTCGATCAAGCCGTGGAGTATTGCCGAGCGGCTCGCTTTGAAGAGCCACTCTATTTTTCTGCAATGAGTTATTTCTCGCTCGGAGAAAAAGAAAAAACCAAGGCGCGCCTCGAAGAATTACTAAAAGATTATCCCAAAAGTAAGTATGTCGCTAAGGCCAAAGGGATGTTAGAGTTGCTGGAACAACAATGAAGCAAACCGGTGATCTTCTTAAACAAGCCCGCGAGGGCGCTAAACTCTCTCTGAGCGAAGTTGCGCTTGCCACCAAGATCAATCCAAAAATTTTGCATGCAATCGAGATCGGTGACCTCACTCATCTTCCGGCAAAAACTTTTTTAAAAGGCTTTGTTCGATCTTATGCCGTGTATTTGAAGATGGACGCCGACGCCGTGATGAAGAGCTTTAACTCCGAAACTGGCGACCAGCCGCCGCCGCAAATCGACAAAGAAGTTATACGCCAGCATTCTGAAGCGGTCGCCGCCGCTAAAGAAGAAAAATCGCCCAAGCGTCGGGTGAATGATGATGAATCGTTTTCGGGCCTGCGCGCGATCGCCGTCGTCGTTATTGTCGTGTTGATTGGTTTGATTATCGGCGTTCGCGAACTGATCGAAAAATATCAAAAAGAAACTGTGGTCACCGAGACTGCGGAGATCAAGGTCAGCCCTCTCCCGCAAAAGGTTGTTGAGAAAGCTGCGGAGAAGCCTGCTGAAGTGGCCGCCGCAACTCCAACGGCTGCAGAAGAGCCTAAGAAGGAAGAGCCGAAAAAAGAAGAAGTCGCGGCAGTCGTGAAACCGGTGGAGCCTCCGGCTAAGCCAGTAGAGCCGCCCGCGCTTTTAAAAGCAGTCGAAGTAAAACCTGTCGAGGTTAAGCCGACCGAAGTTAAGCCCGCGGAGGTAAAGCCCGCAGAAGTGAAACCCGCCGAGGTCAAGCCACCTGAGCCGCAACCGCCGACTCCGTCGGCCGCCTTAAAGGCCGCGAAGAACGAAATCATTCTTGAGGCTCTCGACAAAGTGGAAGTTAAATTTCAGGTTAAAGGTGAGACGAAACGCCTTTCGCTGGCGCCGTCGCAAGTGCATACGATTTTTGCCGATGAACCCACTACGCTGGACATCAGCGACGGTGGGGCCGTGAACATTATCCTCAACGGGCGCGATAAAGGCCCGGCCGGGGATTTAGGTAAACCGAAACAAGTCAAAATTCCGTGAGTGCGATTAGAAAAATTTTTTGGTACTCGCTGGCGGTAAAGCTTATCGTCGGCGGGCTCTTGCCGCTCACCGGAGACGAAGCCTATTACTGGGTTTGGTCTCGGCATTTGCAACTGAGCTATTATGATCATCCGCCATTTGTGGCGTGGCTGTATTGGCTGGGCTCGCCGCTCGATTTTTTACCGGGCAGCGTACGCTGGGCGGGAATTTTATTTGGCCATGTCGCCCTCGCACTGTGGCTCAAACTTTTAGATCCTTTTTTAGATGTTCAGCAGAAAAAGATTTGGCTTTGGCTCGCGCTCCTCTCGCCATTGATGGGTGGCAGCGGGATTGTGGTCACGCCCGATCTGCCGCTGATGTTGTTCTATGCGCTTTCCCTGTGGCTGTTCTTTCTGTGGCAGAAAAAGCCCGATTGGCGAATGAGTCTGGCGTTTGGCGCCGCGATCGGACTGGGGCTCTCGTCCAAGTACATGATGGTGCTATTTCCATTGAGTTTGTTGCCGGTGATTTTGATGGCGAAAAAAGTGCGCAAGTCTTTTTTTGCCAACTTGCACTGGCTGGTGATTGGCGGCCTCGCTGGATTTCTCCCGGTGTTGGTGTGGAACGTTATGCACGATTGGGCATCGTTTAAATTTCAGGCCGCGCATGGGCTGGGTCGAAAATGGAAGCCCAATTGGACCGTCGAGTACATTCTCGCGCAGATTGGTCTGATTTTTCCGCCGGTGCTTTACTGGGCCCTTAAGGCGGGCAAGCGTATGCCGATCGTATTTCACTTTCTGGCGTGGACTCCGCTGATATTTTTTTGCTTCACCACTTCGCGCGGTTATGTCGAGGCCAACTGGCCAATTGCCGCCTATCCCGCGATTTTTGCGTTGGCGGCCAGTTGGTATCCGGCCAATGGCAAAAGCTTAAAGTTCACGCTGGGACTTTGGGCCACGCTTCTGTCGCTCCTTTTTTTGGTGCTCACCGTGAGGCCAGGATGGTCGAAGCAGCATAAGTTTCGCGAGTTTTATCAGTTTGCTGCGGTCGAAGAGGTGGCGCGAGATCTGATGCCTCTGTACGCCCGGTCTTACCAAATGGCCGCTAAAATGAGTTTTGACCTCAAGCGCCCCATCTTCAAACTTCGTGGCATGAATCGAAAAGACTTTTTTGATTATCTAGAAGAGAGCGAGCCCAAGACAAAAATTTACTACGTGGCCGTTGAGAAGACCGACAAACTTCCGGTGGTCTACGCCACCCACCAGGTTCTAGACGTGATTGAGGTCGACGACGTTTACGAGATTAGAAAGATGCAAGCGCCATGAGAAATATCGTCATTCTCACCGGCTTTGTGTTTTTGTATTTGGTCTACGGTTTGTACCTGGCCCAGTATGACGTAAGAATTTTTGCCGAAGAGTTGGTGCCCGATTCACCTCGTGGCTTTTTTGATTACAAAGGCGTTACCAACGTTCATACGCAAATGAGCTCGGGCAGCGGCGACTTTTCGCAGGTGATTGCCGCCGCTCAAGAGACCAATCTAGATTTTCTCTCGCTGACCGATTTAAATGTGTACGACAAACCAAACGCCCTATCCGGTTACCATGGCCCTTTACTGGTGATGATGGACGGTGAGTACAGTTATCTCAATTCGCGCTTGCTCAATATCGGCGCCACCACCAGCCGGCATTTGCAGGGTGTTGGCCGCTCGCAGGTGTTGTTTGCCGACCTGCTGTCGCAAAAAGAAAAAGAGACTGACGTCGGGTTGTTGATTCTCGCCCATCCAACCAAACCGAAGTACGGGTGGAGCGGAGAATATCCGGTCGGCTTGGATGGAATTGAAGTTATTAATTTAAAAAATGTGTGGCAAGAGGCGTGGACCGACAACAAGTTGTCGTTTTTAATTAGCCTTCTAATTTTGCCGTTCAATGAAAAGCTCGCTTTGCTGCGGCTGTTTAAAGCGCCCGAAGACGAGCTGCGCTTGTGGGACTCTTTAAACGCGCAAAGAAAAATTGTTGGGGTCGCGGGCGCCGATGCCGAGGCTAAAATGATTATGGGCGGCGGCTCATGGTTTCGATACCCTACGTACCAAACTCTTTTTTCGCTGGTGCGCAATCACGTGCTGATTAAGTCGGAGCTGACGGGGAATGCCGTTGGCGACGTCGAAAAAATCGCCCAGGGTCTGCGCGCGGGCCAGCTGTATATGAGCCTCGATATTCTCGGCAATCCCAAAGGCTTCAACGCTGTGATTCGCCGGAGCAATGGCCCGGTCTCGCCCATCGGCGCACGGATCAAATTTGAAAAAGGCCTTTCTCTCGAGGTGGCTCTGCCGCAGAAACCAAAAGTCCCTTTTGATATTGTGATTTACAAAGACGGCGAGCGGATGATGACTTCAAATTCGCAAACCACGCAGTATTTTATTAATTCTCCTGGCGTGTACCGCGTGATGATTCGTGTGATACCGACGCTACCGCTACCGGATGGCAAAAAGTGGATCCCGTGGATTTACACCAATCCGTTTTATATTGAAGAATCCGGCTCTAAGGTGTCTGGAGTGTCGGGGATTCGCACCACAAGGCCCTTTCGCGGCGGCAGCTGACAGGCCAGCCGTTCTTGGGGAGTGAAGTTTCTCATATCCGCTATATCTTGTTCGAGTTCATTGCGTGGCGGTAAATCTGTGACAGAGCTTTCAACGACGACGCGGCAAGTGGTGCAGCTGCCCATCCCGCCGCACGAATGCGAGAGTTCGATTTTATTGTTTAAGGCGACTTCAAGAACGGACTCAGCCTTGCCAATTTCGCACGAAATATCCAAGGGCTGAAAAACTATTGCTGGGCCGGTCATAAGTTGACTGTGAGCTTAAGGGGGTGGCTATACTGCTGTCATGCGCTTTGTAGCTTTTGACCTGGAGACCACCGGGATTATGCCCGGTGTGGATCGTATTGTGGAAGTGGGGGCCGTTCGCTTTGTGAACGGTGAAGTCGACGCGATCTATTCGACATTGGTTGATCCGATGATTCCGATTCCGATCGGCGCCTCGCGGGTCAACGGAATCACTGACGATATGGTTAAGGGCAAACCTAAGATCGAAGAGTTGCTCAAAAGCTTTACTGAGTTTGTCGGGCTCGATTTTATGGTCGCGCACAACGCCGCCTTTGATACCCAGTTTTTGACGGCGGATTTTAAGCGCCACGAAATGCGCACGCCGCCCGGTGTGATTTTAGATACGTACCCGATGGCTAAAAAAATTCTGCCCGGTTTGGCGAATTATAAATTGTCGACGCTCGTACAGCATTTGCAGATCGATGCCGGTGGATTTCACAGGGCTGAGGCCGATGCCACATATTGCGCCAAGCTTTTGTTAAAGATCGTCGAGCGCGTGACTGGGTCCGCTGCGAATTTTCCGCCGATTCCCAATTTGGTGGCCCTCACTGGTAAGCCAGAGTCGCACTTTCCGCGCATAGAGCCGCAGCCAAAACAGCTCAATTTGCTCGATATGCTTTAGAAACTTTTAAGAGGGGGGATTTGTGAAGATATTGATTCTTGCCATTGCTTTGGCGCTGCCGCAGTTGAGCCTCGCGCGAACTGTGACCATCGATGTGGCCGACGACTTAACTTACAAAGACATCCAAACTTTTGCCGACGGAACCACTTTTGTAACTCAGCCAAAAATTTATGGTTTACACCTTAAGGCGACCACGATCGGCGAGGCTGAGGGGAATTCGGAGTACATTTGCGCTAAGGTCGGAGGAATGAAGCGCATTGACGAGTACGTGGAACGGCTTGGTGTGGATGTCCGTACGGTTACTTTTTATACGGTCGACAAGAGTCCGCAATTCGGAACATCGGATCTCGTTTTAGAGACCGCAATCTGTAAGCTTTAGCTACACTCCAGCTTTATGCGCCACCGGAAACCGCCGGCCACGGCCAAAGGCGTGGTCGGAGACCTTTAACACCGGCGGCGCTTGCCAGCGTTTAAATTCGCTTTTCATCATCATTGTTAAAATGCGTTTTTCAACATCGTTTTTCGGCGCGTGAAAGCCCTCGACCATGCTGCGAACGGCTTTGTCCAATTGATCGTAGGGCGGCAGAGAATCCTGATCCGTTTGATTGGCCCGGAGCTCCGCAGTCGGTGCGCGAGTGATTATTTTATCGGGGATGATTTCGCTCTCGGAATTGTAGTGTTGAGAGAGTTCATACACTTCGCTCTTTAACAAATCAGCGATGGGCATCACGCCGCCAATTAAATCGCCATAAAGTGTTCCGTAGCCCACGGCGAGCTCGCTTTTATTGGTGGTTCCAAGAAGCATGCTGTTTTCGCGGTTTGAAAAGCCCATTAGAGTCAGCCCACGCATGCGCGCCTGAATATTTTCATGGGCCAGGCCAAATTCTTTTTTGCCAAAGGCTTTGTCGAATTCAGCGGCCGCTTTCTCGTACATTCCTGAAATCGGGACGGTAACGATCTGTATTCCTAAATTTTCGGCCAGCTTCTCAGCCAGCTCGATGCTGTCTTTAGATGTAAATGGCCCCGGCATCGAGATCGCCGTTACATTCATCGGGCCTAAAGCATCGGCGGCGAGACAAGCGACCAAGGCCGAATCGATCCCGCCACTAAGGCCCAAGTGCACCCGCTCAAAGCCGCACTTGCGCACGAATTCGCGCAAGCCCAACACCAAGGCCGAGCGTAGGACCTCTTGCGGCTTCGAATGCAATTCACGACTCCAGCCTTCGCCCACTTTTAAGTCGTACATATTTAAATCTTCTTCAAAACGCACCGACTGGCTGACCACTTTGCCTTTTTCGTTCACCGCAAAAGATCCGCCGTCAAAAATCAGTTCATCTTGGGCGCCGACCATATTCACGTAGACCATCGGGCATTTAAAATGCTTCGCCGTCATGCCGACGACAATTTGCCGGTTTTTAAATTTTGTCTCGGTAAACGGCGAGGCGCTGAGATTCACCACTAGATCGATGCCTTTGCGGGGAACGGTGCTCAACGGATTTACGCCGTAATTCGAAAAGCCCGGATTGCCTTTGCGGGGCCAGCCCCAAATGTCTTCACAGATGGTGACGAGAATTTTTTTGCCTTTAAATTTCAGAAAATTATTTTTTACATTGCCGGGCTCGACGTGGCGGCTTTCGTCAAACACGTCATACGTAGGCAGCAGCTGCTTGGGGAAGATCTGCGGCTTTTTGCCTTTTTCTAAAAACACGGCGGCGTTCCAATAGCCTTTGCCCTTGGCCGATTTATTTTTAACAAATGCGCCGACCAAAACTCCCATGCCCTTGGGCAATTTTCTCGCGATTTCGGGCAATAGCTTTTCTTGCTCGGCCACGACACTTGGGCGCTCAAGCAAATCGGCCGGGTGATAGCCGAAGAGGGCCGCCTCGGGGAACACGACAAGATCACAACGCCGTTCACGGGCGCGATGAACGTATTCAAGAATTTTATTCTTGTTCCCCGCGAAATCACCGAGGAACGAATTGATTTGGGCGAGCGCGACGCGCAAAGATCACACCTACTGAACGAGTGGTTGGCGTCCGGTGTAGCCATCCTCGTAACTGTGCCAGTACTGGATGTCCATCTCCGGATTCTTCCAGCAATAGTACCCTTGGCCGTTGTCAAAGTCGACCACCCAGAGGCCTCTAGGTTCGGCTCCGAGCTTGCGGATTTTATCATTCCACACTTGAATCAGTTCATTGACCTGCTTTTCGAGTGCGCAGATCGTTTCGGTTTGATTGAGCTGAAGTGTTTCCAACCGAGCGATGAGCAATTCGACCTTAGCGCTAAATTCGAGCGTAATTCTGCGAACTACGGGCAGAATCCGTTGCGCCTCTTCCAAGGTAAAAATCCCCCGACGGTTGATCGTGATTACAGCACGATCATCCATTTTTCCCCCTTAAACCTCAGCCCCCCTTGACCTAAATAGGTATCCCGTCTGGGCAGTGTAATTGTCCACAGGTGTTCGGTCGTTAAAAAATTTACGAAATCTTAAACTAAGTGACTGCCTTGTTTGCGGGCATTGCGCGGTATGCCGTGGCGGATTCCATACAGATCGGCGCGCGGTTCTTCGCGACCATGCTCTTGAGCCCCTCCGAGCAGACCTGCGATCTAGGTCACGTCACGGTGAGCCGTGACCTAGATCGCAGGTGTGCTCGGAGTGGGTGATTGGGTGGGTCCCGCTCGCGCTCGTGCGATCAATCCATCGACTTCGAGATCTGAACGACCTGGCTGCCGATAAAGAGCAGGAGCGCGAGAATAATACAGACGATGATTAGGATCCGAATAAAATTGCCGATTGAGAATTCGGTGTCGGCGGCGGCGGCTGTGGCGTTTTTTATGCCCTTGGGTTTGAGCTTGATTGAGCCCTTGTTCCCACCTTCTTCGCCTTTGCGGGCCGCGGTGGCGACTTTTCGACTCGGGTCGCGATCGCCTTGCCGTTCAAAAGCGAACTTATTATCGAGTTTGGTCTTTTGCGCCCGGTTCTGCGGACGTTGAACGGTTGAATATCCTCCCACATAGCCACTGGCGTCGGTGTTACCCGTAGAACCGCCGCTAGATATCTTTTTTCCCCCTCGGGCCGACGGAGAAAAGCGGCGAGTGAATCCGCCCGAACCAGATCCCCCCGATCGAACTTGCCCGCCGCCGCCACCACCACCGCCGCCGCGTTCGCTGGAGCCGCGCCCATTGCCCTCGGCGGATTTCTCCCCCGACGGGCCGGATTCGCGAGCCGGGCGACCCGCATCCCAAGTGAATGCCTGAAAAAACTGTTCGCAGATTCCGCTATCGCCCGGACTCCCACCGATGGTCGGCAGTTCGCCTGTTTCAAGTAAGCAAGATAGATAATCACCAAAGTAATTGTTCGCCCACGCCTTAAACGCCGAGTTCAGTTGGTAAAGCCCACCAAGAATGATCGCGACCGCGACCACCAAAACCAAAAGGTATTCAACGAGGCCCTGCCCGCTCTGCGACCGGAGCGGCGAGCAACATATAGGAGGGGATGAAATAGCGTCTCGATTTGAGAACTCCACTCTAACTTATCGGCATGTCGCCCGCGAATCTGTCGTCTCAGAATGAGACTTCACGGTCGACAACATTTATATACTTGGGCGCATCTGCTACTCTGGTACTTATCCACCCGTATTCTCTCATTAATCAAACGCCATTCCTTATGTCGGTACTGCTTTAATCCGATATGAGTTCTAGGAGAAGACTATGAAAAACGCTTCAGCGGTATTTAAACGCCTTTTGAAGGACGAATCTGGCCAAGGTGCAACAGAGTATGTGTTGCTCGTGGTCGTGGTTGTCGCACTTGTTCTTTTGTTTAGAAACAAGATTACGGAAGCCCTTTCAGCAAAATTGGATGAGCTTTCAAGATCAATCGGCGAATTCACCGGCGGCACGGGCAATTAACGCCGGCCTGGGGTCGAAATTTGGGGAGTGTAACGTATGACAACAGAGCTAGTGCTCTTGTTGGGCCTTTATATATTTCTAATCATGGGCGCCTTTCTCGGGGATCTGGGACCAATTGAAACTTTCAAAAAATCAGCCCCCCGATTAGCCGCCCGCGTGGAGCGCAATATCTCCACCGGCGACGGCTTTCGCACTTCACGCGATGGCCAAGGCGTCAACTGGGTTCGCCCCGAAGGCGCATCGGGAGGCGCTCAGTAATGGAGATGTTCGCGGTAGCGACATTTACTCTAGCTGCAGGGATGATGGACGATTTGCGTTCGCGCAAAGTTCATAACGCCCTCGTGTTACCGCTTTTGATTTTTGTCTTTATCGCCAATTTTTACTTTCGCGGGATCGACGGCTTTTTGATCGGAGCCGGCGCGATGATCCTCGCCTTGGTCGCAACAGTACCACTGTTCGCCGCCGGAATTTGGGGCGGGGGCGACGTTAAACTGTTTGCCGTTTTCGCTTTGGCGGTCGACGTGCCCAGTATGGGCTTTACGCTGTTGTACAGTTTTGTGTGGGGCGCAATCTTCGGCCTCACTCGCGCGGCCCTGCAACGGCAACTTCTGACTCTCGTGCGCAACACTTATAAAATCGCCCGCCGTCAGCGCGTGCAGTCGGTGGAGTTACAGCGCATTCCCTATAGTTTTGCCCTTCTCCTTGGCTGGTTCACCCAGCTCACTCTTCTGCGTGTCGGAGGAGTGATATGAACTTACATGCGATCAAAATTATTCGCGGCCAATCCGGCCAACAGGTCACAGAGGCCGTTTTGATTATGGTGGTTTTTATTGCCATGACTCTTGCGGTGGCGCAGTTTTTTCGCGGCAAAGAAGTTCTTAAGCAGCTGATCAGCGGCCCCTGGGTCAACCTCGCCGGAATGTTACAAAACGGCGTATGGCAGCCCATTCAGAGAGGCGCGGTTTCTCACCCCAACGGTCACTCCCGGCATATTTCTATTCAAGGGGAGTCGGCGCGATGAGAAACCAGCGGGGTTTGATCACAGTTGATTTCTTGTTCTCGATGGTTTTGATTCTTGGGCTGTCGGGCCTGCTCTTCGTGTTAACTTTTACATTGAGCATCGCTTCGGTCACGCAGTATGTGACCTTCGCGGCGGCCCGCAATTATGCGACCGCACATATCAATCAGCAGACGCAGACCGAGCGGGCCAATCAAAAATACGCCGAGCTCAAAGAACACCCGGTATTAAAACCGCTCTACAGCAACGGCTGGTTTGTTATTGATGAACTGCCCGGCGTCGGCGACCACACGCAGATCGTAGCCGAATTTCAAGAGGCGACTCAGGGCCCAAATAAATTTTGGGGCGTGGGTACTTCGTTCACGGCGAAAGTTCTCGCCTTTCAAATTCCGTTTTTTGGTTCGACCACACCTGACGATGACGGTTCGGGCGATGGCTTTAGAACTTATTTGGGCAGTTACTTAGGCCGCGAGCCCACGACCGATGAATGTCTGCAATTCACCGCCGCTCGGTGGCAGTACATTCGCAACCTGCCGGCCGCCGGTGGCGCCGCTTACAACACAGGAACGGGAGCCGGGGGATACTTTCCCATGGCCGACGATGGGTGCTGAGATGAAACGCTGGCTGAAAAAATCTAAACTCGGCAATGAGAAAGGTCTCGCGATTCTTGAGACCGTTCCGCTCATTGTGATTTTTGTTTTGCTGCTGAGCTTTGGTATGGGCTTTTTTGGCGTTGTGCACACGGCGGTTTTACATTCGATCGCGGCGCGCGCGTACTCTTTTGAAACCTATCGCCAACGCACCAATTTATATTACTTTCGCGAAGACGGATCCGGCCTCGATCGGCCATTTAACTTTACCCGTAAGGGCTGGCGCTACCAGGCCGTTCAGCACGAAAGCGACACGCGCGAGAGATTCGTGTCGACCACGCGACCAATTACAATCGGTAAAGGCGCGGAAGCCGGCGAAACCAACGCCGACACACATAACTTACAAATTTATTCGCTCCAGGCTCGTAACCAACGCTACTCCGTGAACCCAGTGTGGGTCATGGTCGGCTACGGGATTTGCCTGAACGCGAATTGTGGCGGGAATTAAAGGAGAAGGAACGTGAACAACAACGAGACAAGGACATTATGGATCAGCGTCTTCTCCGCGATCTTCGCGGTATTTCTGCTTTACAGTTACACGCAGGAGAAAAGCGCTGAGCTCACTAAAAAATTCGGCGCTAAGCAGCGGGTCGTCGTGGCCGCGCAAGACATTAATGAAATGGAAACAGTCGATGAGACCATGCTGCAGATTGAAGAAAAACCCGTCGACTTCGTTGAACCGCAAGCGATTACAGACCCCGAACAGGCCGTGGGCTTGATCGCCTTGGCACCGATAAAAAAAGGCGAGCAGGTCTTGCAGAGCAAAGTGATTCGCCCGGGCGCGGTGACGGGTTTGTCTTTACAGGTGTCGCCCTCTAAGCGCGCAATTGCGATCCCAGTGAACGAGACCAATGCGGTGGCCAAGCTGCTCAATCCGGGCGACCGAATTGATATTGTTACCGCGCTTGATGTTGGTAAGGGATTGAATCAGCGCCGTGAGGTAAAAACGTTAATGCAAGACGTGGTTGTTTTGGCCACCGGTCTTCGCATTGTCAACGAAGTGCCGTTGATGATCGAAAAAGTCGGCAAAGACGAATACGTTAGAAATTTGCGTGGCGACGTGAACTTTCAAACGATCACGGTTGAGGCCTCGCCCGAAGAGAGCCAAGACTTGATTTACTTGTTGTCGACAGCGCCGGGCGCGATTTTTCTGACTCTGCGGCATCCGTCGGATCACACTAAAAAGAGAATGCCCGAGTCGACCATCGAAACGTTGCTCGGAAAAGTATCGCAAGACATGTTGAATATGCGCCAGCCGGCCGCGGCACCGCCGCCGCCGCCCGCGCCCGTCCCAGTCCCGGTTAAGAAGAAGAAGTTTATCGACCTATAGATTTAGGTGGGAATGATGAAGTATTGGCGACTTAAAATTTTAGCTCTTCTGCTGGCCCTACCGGCGGGGCTAAATATTGCCTATGCGCAAGACTTGGGCGAAATGAAACCGCCATCGTCCGCCACCGAAGAAGAAGTTATTGAAGCCGCCAATCGGCCGATGACCAAAGAGTATATTAATCTCTCGGTCGGCGTTTACTATGACGAAAAACTTGAAGATGTACCTAAAGAAATTGAAATCGCCGGAACGATAAAGAAGTATTCACGCGTCCAGTGGAATCCTGAAACCAGAACGCTGCGCTTCTACCCTCGGTCCGTCGGCGTTGGAACTCTGATCATTAAAGACGGCAAGTCGGAGCTAATTTTGCGCGAGTACACCGTGGATGTGCGCAAAACCGATTTGCAAAAAGTCGCTCGCGAAATGCAGGCCCTTCTTCAGGGCATCGAAGGTATTCAGGTAAAGATATTAAACAACAAGGTCATTATCGACGGGCAGATTCTGTTGCCGTCCGATATGAAGCGTATTCACTCGGTGGTGAAGCAGTATGGCGCGCAGGCGACCTCGCTTGTAATTTTAAGCCCAATCGCCACCAATAAGATTGCTCAGTTTATTGAGAAAAAAATAGGCAATCCCGAAATCCGCGTCAATGCGGTGAACGGCAAGTTTATTCTCGAGGGCTATGCCAACTCGCAAGACGACAAGAACAAGGCCGAGATCGTGGCCAAAATGTATGTGCCCGATGTGGTTGTTGATGAAGCTGTGGCCGACAAAAAAGTTCTTGAGCGCAAAGTCGACGTCGTCATCAACTTGATTCAAGTGCGGCCGCCGCCTGAAGGTGAGCCGCCCAAGATTGTGCAAATGGTTGTGCACTATGTGGAATTGCAGAAGGACTATACAAAGTCGTTTCGCTTTCAGTGGTTGCCCGACATCGGCGACAGTTCATCACTGGAGTTTTCAACCGGTGGTCGAAGCCCCGGCGGTTTGACTGCAACCATCACGGGCACAGTGGCCAACCTGATTCCCAAGCTCAACTGGGCCAAGCAACACGGCTTTGCGCGCGTGCTACAAAGTTCAAGCGTTACAGTTGAAGACGGCAAACAAGGTGTAATCAACTCGATCACGCGGCTGCCCTATCAAGTCGTCAACGCTCAAGGCCAGCCGTCGACCAACTTTGAAGAGACGGGCATTCGCACCAACATTACACCTCAGATTATGGGCCAACGCTCAGACTCGGTGAAACTGGCGTTAAATTTCGCGGTTAAGAGCTTGCTCAGCTATTCGGACCAAGGTCCGTTAACGGCGAGCCGCGAGATTCAGACGGTGTTGCACGTGCGCAGCGGCCAGAGTGCGGCCGTGGGCGGATTGATCACCAATGATAGCGGCACCAACTACAACAAGTTGCCGGCCGGCGCCTCGCGAAACCCAATCATTTCGCTGTACGCGTCTAAGGACTTTCGTCGCAACCAGAGCCAATTTGTGGTGTTCGTAACACCACTGATCAAGAGCTCAGCGTCGGCGGGCGCCGATAAGATCAAAAAGAAATTCCGCCTCGACCAGAACTAAAGTCCGTCAGAAATTTCCCCAGTAATTCCGATAGGATTACTGGAGGAATCCGGTCTTGGCGATTCATGAAAGCTCACATTTAATTGCGGTCATCGGTGGTAAGGGTGGCGTTGGCAAATCTGTTTTTGCCGCGAACCTCGCCTATGCCTTTTTAAAAGAGATGAAGCAAAAAACTCTGTTGATCGACTGCGATCCCAAGAGTTGTGGCGATCAGAATTTTATCACCGGCATTCGCCCGACCAAAACCGTTATGGATTTAGCTTCCTTCGCCGGTGCGGTGACGACTCAATCGGTCGGCGGATTGGTGGCTGCCCACCCCAGCGGCATGAACTATATCGGCGCCGTGATGGGCCCCGATCAGCTGTTTAACGTGCAAGTCGCTTTGCTGCGCAAACAGATTTCTTCGATCAGTCAGTTTTACAAATACGTAATTATCGATTTGGGCAGCGAACTGGGGCCCGTGCAGACCGGCGTTATCGAAGACGCCACCGCGATTATGGTTGTGACCACTCCAGAAGTGCTTGTGGTCAACCAAACACGCCGTTTAGTAAATGATCTTCTCTCCATGTCGGTGCCAGCAGAATTTATTCAGGTTGTGCTAAATAAGGTCAATCGCAACGGCCTTGATCAAAACGCAATCAGCCAAAGTTTGCGCCGCCCGATTTTAGCCGGCATCCCGCAAGACGACATGACCGCGGTGCAAGCGCTTCAGCGCTCGTCTCCGTTTGTAATGTCAAATCCCGCATCGCCGATGTCGGCCGCGTATCATGATGTGGTTCGCCGTTTGACGGGTGGCGTGCTGCAAAAATTAAAGCAACTCTCCAAGCCGAAAATTTCATCTCTGCAAAAAGAACTGCCGGGCGCCGCAGGTCAATCCCCGTCGGCCAAAGATTCCGGCATGCCGAGCATGATGGACCCAAAGGCGCGCAAAAATGCGGGTCGCAAACGCGGGATTCATCCTCTGACGCTGTTAAAGATGCAAGTGCACAGCGGATTGATCAAAGAGATGGATTTAAAAAAAGACATTATGAACATCGAAGGCGATCCGGTAAAGGCGCGCGATCTTAAAAATCGCACCCAACGCACGATTTCGGAGCTTACCGATCGCTTATCCCCGGGCTTGAGCCGCGAAGACCGCGCCAAAGTTATTAAAGAAACTCTGGATGAAGCTTTGGGCCTTGGACCACTTGAGGAGCTTTTGGCCGACCCGACCGTGACCGAGATTATGGTCAACGGTTGCGACATGATTTATGTGGAAAAAAGCGGAAAGCTGACCCTTTCTTCAATCACGTTTACCTCCAACCAACAATTGCGCAACGTGATCGAGCGGATCGTCTCGCCCCTCGGCCGACGCATCGATGAACGCACGCCGTACGTGGACGCGCGTCTGCCAGACGGCAGCCGGGTGAACGCGATCATTGAACCGCTTTCGATTGACGGGCCGGCGGTTACGATTCGTAAATTTCCGGCCGAGCGAATCACCGATCGGGATTATGTGGAGCGGTTCGGCTCCATGACTCGGCCGATGATGGACTTTTTAAAAATCTGTGTCGAGCAAGGTTTGAACATCGTAATTTCGGGCGGTACCGGATCTGGTAAGACAACTTTGCTCAACGTGATGTCGAGCTTTATCCCGGTGAACGAGCGAATCGTAACGGTCGAAGACGCGGCCGAATTGCAGTTGAAGCAGGAGCACGTCGTGCGCCTCGAAACTCGCCCGGCCAACTTAGAGGGCACGGGTGAGGTGAGCATTCGCGATCTAATCAAAAACTCCCTACGGATGCGCCCCGATCGAATCGTAGTCGGTGAGTGTCGAGACGGCGCGGCTCTCGACATGCTCGCGGCCATGAACACGGGCCATGATGGATCTATGACCACGGTGCACGCCAATACCCCGCGCGAAGCGATCGCTCGTCTTGAAACTCTGTGTTTGATGGCGGGGATGGACTTGCCGGCCAAAGCGATTCGCGAGCAAATTGCCGGTGCGGTCAATTTGATTATTCAGATTTCGCGTTTGAGCGATGGTTCTCGTAAATTAATGAGCATCACCGAAGTGGTTGGCATGCAAGGCGATACGGTTACACTTCAGGAAGTGTTTCGCTTCAAAGAAGAAGGCTTCGATAAGAACAGAAAAATTATCGGTCAGTTTCAGGCGCTCGGGCTTATCCCGACCTTTATTGAAGAATTCGAGCAAAAAGGCGTTAGCATTCCCCGCAATCTATTTATGACCACGGAGCAGACGCAGAGAAAACCCACACACGCGCCGGGGCCCGGATCGCCGGCGATTCCGCGCATCGGCGGACTACCGCCGAAAAAACCCACAGGCACGGGGGGAACATGAGCTTTATCATCGGCAATGAGATCATCTTTATTCCTCTTTTTGGCATTACGATTTTTATCTTTTCGTACTTCACCTCGGATCGGATCATTGACTTTCTTCACCGCAAGACGCTCGGTGGCCGCGAAGAAGTGCTGTCGTTGATGGACAAAATGTTTATCGACACCGATCCAAAGAAGGTCACCTACGCCATGGTGGCCGCGAGCTTTGGCCCAGGGGCTTTGATTTTTCTTTTAATGTGGCCGCATTTTTTTATGGGCACTTTTGTCGGCTCGATTTTTATGATCCTGGGCTGGCAGGCGCCCCGGATTATTATGAACAATCTGTGGGACCGCCGGTGCTCGCGTTTGGTCGACCAAATGGTCGACGGCATGACCATCATGTCGAACGGGATCAAAGCCGGACAAAGCTTGACGCAATCTATGGAGCGCGTGGTTGAGAATATGAATGGGCCCTTGCCCCAGGAGTTTGGTCTGGTGCTGAACAAGGTGCGTCTGGGTATGTCGGTCGAAGATGCGCTCAATGAATTTGGCGATCGCATTCCAAAGCAGGATGTGCAGATGTTTGTGACGGCCGTCGTGATCTTGAAAGAAACGGGCGGCAATATGGCTGAGACCTTTCAAACCATCACCAGCACGGTTCGCGAGAGGCAAAAGGTCGAGAAAAAAATCGAAGCGATGACCGCGCAGGGAAACATGCAGGCGATCATCGTTACTTTGGTCCCGCTGATCTTGCTCGGCGTTTTTCTGGCCATAGATCCGAACTATGTTATGCCGCTTTTCACCAAGCCTTTGGGTTGGCTGTGTCTTTTGTTCGTCGTCACTTTGCAGATTATAGGGCTAGTGGTTATGAAAAAAATTGTTACCATAAAGGTATGAAGATGCGCACGTTTGTTACTCTTTTATTTGTATCTTTCAATGCTCACGCGATCGTCGACATGAAGAGCGCGAACTATTCTGAAAGTTGGACAGACATCACTATCCCGGGGATCGGCTACGATCTACGCGTCAATCGAACGTACAATAGCCGCTCACTGTTCAATGGCATGTTCGGCTTTGGTTGGTGTTCGGATTACGAAACTAAGATCGAAGTCACCACGGAGAGCAATCTTCGCCTCACCGAGTGCGGTGGTGGAATGGAGATCACGTACACGCCTAAAAATTTCAATCCTTCTAAAATCGATGGAACCGTGACTCAGATTATCGCCGAGGTCAAACGTCGGCGCCCGGACTTAAAAGCCGATTATGTGGCAAGCCTGGAAAAAGAGCTTAAGAACAACGACTTTATGCGCGAAGAATTTGGCCGCCGCATGAACATTCGCGGAAAAATCGAAGACGGTGTGGCCTATCTCGCCAACGGACGCGAAGCTGAGAATATTACGGTCACAAAAGGCGTTTACAAGCGCACCTTGGCCGACGGCACCTATCAGTTGTTTGACGTCGGCTCGGGTCGCATGACGGCGATGTTCGACAAGAACCAGAATCATTTGAAGCTGGTTTGGGAGAAAGACATTCTCGTGTCGGTGTCAGACAATCTCGGTCGCAAGCTTGGATTCAAGTTCAACAATATAACAAAAAAAGTTTCTGAGATTGTCGGGCCGAACGGGTTGACCGCCAAGTACACCGTGAAGGGGGACGACTTGGTGGAGTCTGTCGACTCTCGCGGACAGAAATATAAATATACGTATGACGACGTTCACAATCTTACGCGCATTGATCTGCCCGAGAATAAGTTTAAAGCGCTGACATACAACAAAGATAAGGACTGGGTGATTTCATTCAGAAACACCAAAGGCTGTGTTGAAAGTTACGACTATCAAGTCAGCAAATCAGACCCGAAGAATCACTTTTGGTCAAATGTGGTAAAAAAGTGTGGAGATAAAATCACCAACCAGAGTAAGTACGAGTTCTTTCACCGGCCCCGCCCCGACAACGGCGGCATTTATCTCTATCGCGTGAGAACCGAGATCAACTCCAGCATCACCGACATTGTCTATCATGAAGTGTTCGGCAAGCCGATTTCGATTCTCAAAGACAATGAGAAGACCGAGTACAGCTATTATGAGAACGGCTTTGTTAAAACCAAAAAAGAGCCGGGCCGCATGATGGCCTTTGAATATAAAAATACGTGCAACAAGGTTTCAACAGTGACGCTGCAACTGTTCGAGGGGAGCACGGATCGCAAGCCCAGCACCGCCAAGGGTGAAAAGCTCCTTAAAACGGTGCGCACAAAATTCACTTACGAGGCCCGCAAATGCAACCTTCTGAACGCCGAGAATTCAGATGGTCAAACGGTCGCGCTGAAGTACGATCCACAGGGCCGGATCGCTAAAATTGAAGACCAGACCAAAAAAATCGTAGAGATAAAATACGAGGCGAAGTTCGGAAAACCGTCGACCGTGTCTCGCCAAGGCTTGGGCACAATCCAAGTGACTTACAAAGCCGACGGTGAGATTTTACGAGTCGAGAGCAAAGAGGGGCCCACGGTGGCGGTGCAAGTGGCGAGTATTTTTAATAACCTCCTCGACATAATCGCCCCGGCTACGAGTGAGGCGCCGCTATGATATTCTCTGCATTTCTCGCGCTTTCGCTCCTTACGGCGCACGCCAATATCACTCACGAGCGAGACGACGAGCATGGCGAAGTCAATCAAGAGGCCTGCCTGAGTGGTGGCTGTTACAAAGACGTAAATACGACCGTTCTAACCAATAATGATTGGGCCGAGCGCGACTTGGCGGAGCGGATTATGGAAACCAAAATGCCACCCAAGCCCATTTCAAATACAGAGGGCGCCGCCGTTCGCGAGAACTAGAAGTGTCTCAAAATGAGACAGTTCCGTAGATGGGCAACCACGTGCGTACGATTTAGACGATCTTCATTCTCGCCGATAATATATTGGGTCTCACGCCGGGCACGGGTTTCGCTTTATGAAGGGTGTTAGCCTTTAGACCTATAAAAGGAATGTTATATGAGAGCCGTACTTACAATTCTATTAGCCGCAATCGCCCTTAGCACCACAAGTGCATTTGCTTCACGCGGCAAGGCTGAAAACTGCCAGGCCCAGGCCCCCAGCTCATTCAATGAACCCTCAAAGAGAGAAGCCGCCAGTAAGCACCTACGCGTTGTTGATGGCGCTCCCAAGCCGGCTCCCAAATCGACCTCTGAAGGCAAGGCCATCAGCGAAAAGGGTCCTTAAATTTCTTCTGTATTGAATCCGCCGTCTCTTTAATCAATTTGGCGGCGCCTTTGGCAACGGCATTTAACTCCGCCGCGATCGGCGAACTTTGCACCCAACCCAACGCATGGTTTTCGATGGTTCGTTCGCCCACTTGAACTTGCATAACCAGAACAACAGCAACAGTTAATATTAGCGTCTTTAGAAAGAAGAAAATATCGCTCATGGTCCGACCTCCTTGTCGTTCGCACTGCCCATCGCGGAGCGTACGGCCGCGAGGACTTCTTCGGATTTAAATGGCTTAGTGATGTAATTGCAGCAGCCCGCCTCGAGCGCGCGCATAACCATGCTGTCTTGGTCGAGCGTGGAACAGGCAATGATCTTAGTGTCGGGAAGATCTTTCAGAATCTCCATGGTGGCCTCGATGCCGCTCACCTTAGGCATAACGATGTCCATTAATACAATTTGTGGACGCAGATCTTTCACGATGCGAATCGCCTGTTCTCCATCCTGGGCTTCACCCACGACTTCAATTTCTGACGATAAGAAAATATGTCTGAGCACTTCTCGGATGAACGGGGCGTCATCCACTATCACTAGTTTTATTCCCATGATCATATTATAGTTACTTCTTTGCCTCTACCCAAAGGGTTTCTAAGCAGGTCGCATGACTTCGTTCAAAGAAAAACTCATTTTAACTTTGTCACAGCTCGAAGGTCTGCATGCGTACTCTGCTATCGTCGGGCTCTTACTGATCTGTGGTCTGGGTGTGCCGCTTCCCGAAGATATTACCTTGCTTGCCGCGGGAGTTTTGTCGGCCCTTGGGTCGATTTCTTTGTGGGGCGCGATGGTCGCTGGATTTTTTGGCGTTTTGGCGGGCGACGCGATTTTGTACACAATCGGCCGGGTTTACGGCCGTCGCGCGTTTCAGTTGCCGGTGATTCGCACCATCATGACTCCGCGTCGAATCGCTCTTGCTGAGCGAAAGATCATGCGCAATTCAAAATTTATTTGTTTTATCGCACGCTTTCTTCCCGGCCTTCGCTCGCCGATTTTTTTAATGGCGGGAATCATGGGCGTGCGTCCGTTGGTTTTTTATGGACTGGACGGCTTGGCGGCTTTGATCAGTGTTCCGTTTTGGGTTTACATCGGGCACTGGCTTGGTGAGAATCTGGATACCGCGCTCGCGATGGCGGAAAAAGTTCAGTTGTCGGTTTTTGGAGTGGTGGCTGCCGCGGTTGTTTCGTATTTAGTTTTTCGCCGTGTGAGCAAACGCCGTCGCGCTCAGCGCATCAGTCAGCGCATGCAGACTCAAGATCCCCACTTAAATCCAAAATAGAAAATGACCAACGTATTGGTTACGCTCACGCCGTCGGGAGTGGCGTCATTGTGCGGGTCAACTTCAGTGGCATCTCCGTCAAAGAGATTTCGCTCCACTAAATATTGTGCCTTCCAGTAGACCTGGTTTCTTCGGTCGAGAGTCCACAACCCGCCGAGCGCAAGGCCCATGGCATTGGTTTCGTTTTTGGTTCCCGACCTGGCGTCGATGGCCGTGTTCATTTCTGAATGTTTCAAGCGCGGGCGGACGTCGAGTTGAAATGTATGGGAGTAAATATTTGAAGTGGGGATTTCTCCCTCGAGCGCAAGGCTCAGCCCTGAGGATTTGCGCCCCACCGACGTGGCGGACTCCTTGGACACCTTATTCAAAGCATCGTGATAGTCGATTCCCCAGCTCAACTGCGGAGCCTTGCGAGTGGCGCCAAAGTATTTGCGAAAACGAATGCCGCCCTCAAAGGCTTGGATGTCGGTGGGCACCTCATTTAAGCCGCCGCTGCGCTGGCTAGCTGAAACACTAGAGAAAAACTTAGATTGCAGGCCGAAGAACGGCGTCACCCAGAGGTTCATTCCTAAACCGATACCGGGGCCGCTGGAATAGTAGCGACGATACGAATAGCCCGACGACGAGCCATTATAATAATACGCCGGCGCAAGTTGAATGCTGATGGCGTTGGCGCGTGAGTCTTCGGGATGAATCGTTTTCTTATAATCCTCAATGTCTTCAATCTTCCCGCCGAGGATCAGCTCTTTAACTTGCATTGTGACTGGTGGTGGCGGCTCGGGCGGCGCCGTGGCGTCTAGAGCCTCATCTTTTGACGCCTCAACAGGGGGTGGCGGGGGAGTGATCGGGGCGACAATGGGAGTGCCGGGCGGTGGCGGCGGAAGTTTATCGTTGCCCTGCTTTTTGACGGTCACCTGTGTTTTTACGGATGTGTTGCGTGCGGGAACGGGTGAGGGGATTAATGTGCCCGGTTTTTCTTCAAGATCGTCGTCATCTTTGCGAGATTCGGGTTGGCGAACGCGATAGCGAGAGCTGTCGAGATTCTGCACCTTCGGGGCTTTGCCGCCGGAACGCAAAAGCACCGTGGACGTGGAGTCGGCCTGCGCGAACGCCGCGCAACCCACAAGACTTAGACTAAGGAATAGAAAAGCCCGTACCATGACTAAAGTAGGATCGGCTTTTGACTAGCCGGACTTTAAGCGAATTGACCTCATTGCGTAGCCGCTTACACTAATAAGTGGGGAATCCTTCTGTGAATTGCCGAACTCTTTTACGAAAATCTCTGCCACTCACCGCCGCGCTGCTTCTTGTCTCGTTGGGACACAGGACTTTAGCCCAGCCCACGAGTGAGCCCGTGCGCGGCTCCTATCGCAGCGAAGTCGATGATTTGCTGACGGTGCAAAAGGTCTCCGTACTTCCGTTCACCGACAACTTGCAGAGCATCTATGCGCGTCCGTTGGAAGCGCACTTTATTTCTGTGATCGAAAAAATGCACCGTTGGGATTACGTGCCCGCGAATACAACGGGGCCGATTCTGTCGCCCGAAGAGCTCGAGGCCTCGCCCGAAAAGTCCATGCAAGTGAGCCAGGGCTCGGGAGCCGACGCATTTTTCGCGGTTCGCATTACCAAAGGCCCGAACGGCGTGATGATCCACATGAGCTTGTTTCTGACCAAAGACGGAAAGCTGCTGTCGCAGGCCGTTCTTAAAGATTACAAGCAGTTCAATATCGACGCGCTCAAGGAGCAAATCCAACATCTTTTAAGTGAGATCGTCGCGCGCATTCCCTATTCAGGGCGCGTGCTGAGCCGCGAAGGCAACCGAGTTACGATCAATCTCGGCCTAAAAGATGGCATTCAAAACCAACAGATGTTGAGCGTGGTGCAGATTATCCAGGCGCAGCGGCACCCCAAATTTAATTTTCTCGTAAAAACCGAAAAAGAAATTTTTGGAAAAATAAAAATATTGAAGGTCGACGACACCCTGAGCTTCGGCGTGGTGGTGAGTGAAAAAGAGCGGGGCGCGATTCAGAAGAACTCCAAAATCGGCGCCGTGGATTTTGTTACGTATGGATCGCCCACCAGCCTCTCGTTGACACCTTCACCCGAAGAAGCCCTTAGCCAGCGAGAAGACGGCGGCATTGCATTTGGTAAAGACGCGCGGGCGTGGCTCCCCACCAGCACACCCACATTTGGTCAGGTGGGCGGGCTGTTGGGCGTCGGCCGATTCAGCGGAAATCGAAATTCAACTGCGGCGGGCTCGGCCGAGGGAACCAACAATTTGGCGCCCAGTGTAACTTTGCTGGGCGAGATTTGGATTACCCAAGAGTGGACCTTTCACGCCAAACTTCGCCAGGCGATTATCCCGATCGACAACCCGGTGTCGGCCTCCAGCCCAGGTAAACTGAATCAGTCTATGCAGTATTACGAAGCGGGCGTCGGTTATACGTTTCGGCTTGGCCCCTACATCTGGTCCGCGAATATTGAGCCGTATCTGGGCTTTTTCTACTATCGTCTCAAAACCGACGATTCATCACCGCGTGCATACACAACCATGGTTTATAGCGGCCCTAAAGTGGGCCTTAGGGGCACGACTCCCATCGGCGATAGCGGACAATATGGGGTCGGCGGTGATTTTTCGTTGGCCTGGAACCCGGCCGTGAGTGAGCAGCCCGCGTCGTCTGGAGATTCAACCACGGGGTCGGTGGTTCAATTTGGGATTTTTGGTTTTAAACGCATTGGCGAGCGCCTCAAATTGCAAGGCAATTTGGACTTCGAAATGTACTCGGCGAACTTCTCCGGAAGCGGAGTCGGAGCCGCCAACGCCGCCACCAGCGCCAGTCACAGGCACACCATTCTGTCGGGCGGCGTGATCTTTCTGTTCTAGCCAAATTATTGATTCTTTTTGAGAATTCCTAAAAAGAGACGTAACCGAATCCCTGTACAAATGTCAGTGTTGTAGGCACGCCAAGTCTGTTAAAACCGCGTCTTATTATAATACTCCAATAATTTCAACCGGTTATGGCTTGGTCAGCGGGTTGCTCTACTAGGGGGTATGAACACTCTAAAACGATACACATTTCAAATGGTCTCCTTAATGGTCCTCTCGCCCCTGTTGCTTGCCGGCGTTCGCACAACTGTATGTGAGATCGAAGTTCCAGTCGGCCCCGGAGACCTGCCGCGGATGAATGTGGTCGCTCAACAAGGCCATGCTTTTGAGTTATCTCAACGTGAGATTTTCGCCGCCAAAAAAGAACACGATCTTCGCCGCGATATTTTGAAAGCTGTTAAATCGAATCTTCCTAAGAAGTATCAAAAACGCGCCTTTGAAATCTCGCGCGCCATTATCAACGAAGCCAATCACCACAATATGGACCCGTTTTTCTTGATGGCCGTAATTAAAACCGAAAGCCATTTCAATATTAAGGCGCGCGGCCGCCACGGTGAGATCGGCCTTATGCAGATCATGCCCCAAACAGCTAAGTGGATTGCTTCGCAGGCGGGATTTAATCCTGACCACTTGAATCTTGAAGACCCGGCCACCAACATCCGCATCGGCGCCACGTACTTTGCCTCGCTCCGTAAGTCCTTTAACGGCGCTACCGCTCAATACATCGGCGCTTACAATATGGGCCCGTCAAATGTTCGCAAGCTGGCTTCAATGGCTATCGAGCCGACGGTGTACCCCACAAAAGTGTTAAAGAACTACAATGGCTTCTACCGCGGCATTGGTAAAGACGTGCCCGCGGTTAGCTCCGCCGCTCAAAAGGCCAAAGCCGTTCGCAAACTTGAGTCGCGCGTGATTCCGACCAACAAAATGCACAACACTCGCCTGCAAGTCTTGATGCGCGGTTGGGAAACCACCTAATGGTCAAAACGCTGTTCACGTTTTTCTTGCCACTGTGTTTTTTGCCGATTCCGGCAGGGGCTGCGACCAAGAAAAAATCAAAGGTCGCCAAGAAAGCCGGTTCCACCATCGTGCGAGTTGCTAAGCCCGACAGCCCCTACAACGAAAAGCTAGAGGCCGCCCTACAAATCCGCCTGCGCAGCAAAGCGCACACGCCCCGCTAGTACTCCGGATCGAAATTCAGATCGAACAAATTGAGTTTGTTCTCAAACAGAAATCCCGCCTGATCGCCGAGTCGAATGAGCGGCGGATACACTTGTGAGTTCTTAATCGTTTTCCAGCAGCCGTTTTGCATCACCATAGTCTTAGACCAAAGATCGGCGACATAAGTTGTGGGCCCGAGTTTGTTCACAGAAGTTGCGCCGTCGATCGCGGCTTCGCGAACCCACGCGCTGCCTGTCCAACGGAAATACTTTTGCTCTTCATCTCTTAGCCAAATTTCATTGGCGCTAAAAGCGCTGAGGTTCACAAAGCGCAGCTTCGTGGTTGGAGGCGCGGGGAGTGCCTGCCACTGTTGTAAATCCGCAGAAACGTGAACGGTCGTCACGTCGTTCAATGATGTCGTCGTAATGTATCCGCCCTCTTGCATGGGCCGCGCGATAACGGAAAGTGACAATGCCGCTTTATCTGCGTCTACCGTTTTCCAACTCGTGCCTGATCGTTTGTACATGGTGTAGCCTGTCTTCGGATGATCTCCGATCGCACCAAGTGATCCATCGGCAAACTTAAAGACCTGATATAGAGCCCAGTTGCAGCCCACCACATTGGGCTGATTCGTACACGTATTCCCCGGAATCGCCGACGGCATTGTAACCGCAACCGCTTTTCCGTCTATAACAGCGAAGGCGGTTCGCGATGCATAGAACGTACTAAAGAGATAAGGCACGCCATCGATCAGGTTCATTTTTCTCGGCGCCGACGCGAGTAGATCTTTATCCAGCCGTGTCCAGGTGCCATTTGCCGAGCGATATAAAACTTCGCTTCCTATCGATGTATGAAGAATATGATCGCCGCTGGGGAGTCGATAAGAAGATTGAACCGCGTACCCTTCGTTGGGGACAGCTTCGCTGCCGACCATAAAGCCATCGCTCGATTCACCATTCCCGGTTCGAACGCAAACATATTTGTCGTCGCAACCTTCGCGACGACATTCAAAATTCTTGGGGCAAGATTTAGCCGCAGGATTGCAATTTGCTGTGCAGTAGGCGGTCGGATTTCCGTTTCGATAATGAAAAAGGCAAAGCCCCTGATTTTGGCATTGGCTTTTGTCGGACATTAAGCAGAGCGACAGATTAGACCCGCCCGAACAACTCTCACCGAATGCGGCCGGGAGATTCAGCCGGCTCCCGCACATGGGCGATGGATCCGGCTTCCCGCCCGGAGGGGGATTGTCGCCACCGCCCGGAGAACCGCCGCCCCCGCCGCTGCAAGAAAGTGATGTGAATAAAAAAAGAGCACCAAGCAACAGTGATACAGATTTCATGTTCCCCCCAAGGAGGGAAAAAGTTACAGGCGTCTAAAACTTAAGTCAAACCAGGCAAAAAAAAAGCTCGGGACCAGCCCGAGCTCTTTATTCCAGAACTGTATCCCGGATACAGTTAACCGTATCCAGGATACCGGATTGGGTTCGGCAATTACATCATGCCGCCCATACCGCCCATTCCACCCATGCCGCCCATATCTGAGGGCATGCCGCCGCCTTTTTCGTCTTTCTTAGGCGCTTCAGCGATCATGGTCTCAGTGGTCAGCATCAGAGAAGCAACCGAAGCCGCGTTCTCAAGAGCGCAACGAACCACTTTCACCGGATCAATCACACCGTCTTTAATCAGGTCGGTGTACTCTTCAGTCAAAGCGTTAAAGCCCCAGCCGGCGTTCTTGTCTGCAAGTACGCGGTCGAGAACAATGGCGCCATCGAGTCCGGCGTTGAACGCGATCTGACGGATCGGCTCTTCGCAAGCACGGCGGATGATATTCATGCCGGCTTTTTGTTCGTCGCTCGACACTTTCAAGTTTTCGAGAGTGCGCGAAGCACGCAGGATAGCGGTTCCGCCACCGGCCACGATGCCTTCTTCAACAGCCGCGCGAGTCGCATTCAGAGCGTCTTCAACACGAGCTTTTTTCTCTTTCATTTCGACTTCCGAAGGAGCGCCGACATGAATCACGGCTACGCCGCCAGCCAATTTTGCGAGACGCTCTTTGAGCTTCTCTTTGTCGTAATCGCTGGTGGACTCTTCGATTTGCGCTTTGATCTGACCAACGCGGGCTTGGATTTCTTTCTTGTCGCCCGAACCATCGATAACGGTGGTGTTGTCTTTGTCGATCACGATGCGCTTAGCGGTGCCGAGATCCTTAATAGTGGCTTGCTCAAGCTTTTGGCCGAGTTCGTCAGAGATCAGAGTTCCGCCAGTCAATACGGCGATGTCTTCTAACATCTGCTTGCGGCGATCGCCAAAGCCAGGAGCTTTAACGGCGCAAACGTGGAGTGTGCCACGCAGCTTGTTCACGACGAGAGTGGCCAACGCTTCGCCCTCAACGTCCTCAGCGATAATCAACATCGGACGGCCAGATTTAGCCACGCCTTCTAAGACGCCGATCATATCTTTCATCGAGCTGATTTTTTTGTCGTAGATCAACACATAGCAATTTTCGAGAACGGCTTCCATTCTCTCGGCGTTGGTCACGAAGTAAGGAGACAAGTAACCGCGGTCGAATTGCATACCCTCAACGACTTCAAGTTCAGTCAATGCGGTTTTGCTTTCTTCTACGGTGATCACGCCTTCGCGGCCGACTTTTTCCATAGCTTGTGCGAGCATTTCGCCGATTTCTTTATCGTTATTGGCAGAAATGGTTCCAACTTGTGCGATTTCTTTTTCGCCTTTGATGGGCTTGGCGATTTTTTTAAGCTCTTCCACCACGTGGGCGACGGCTTTGTCGATACCGCGCTTAACTTCTGTGGGGTTGTGTCCGGCGGCCACGATTTTGGCGCCTTCGCGGAACACGGCTTGGGCGAGTACAGTGGCGGTGGTTGTACCGTCACCGGCGTCGTCGTTGGTTTTAGAAGCTACGTCCTTAACCAGTTGCGCGCCCATATTTTCGAACTTGTTCTCCAGTTCAATTTCTTTCGCTACGGTTACGCCGTCTTTTGTGATCAGCGGTGCGCCGAAAGATTTTTCGATCACAACGTTGCGGCCTTTCGGGCCGAGGGTCACTTTCACGGCGTTGGCCAAGATGTTCACACCGCGCAGGATCGAGTTGCGGGCGTCTTCGCTAAATCGTAATTCTTTGCTCATTTTAATTTCTCCATTGAAAATTGCGAGATCGCCGGTGGGCGACCTCGAAAAAAATTAGTTCATAATCCCGAGGATTTCTTCTTCTTTCATCATCAAGAACTCATCGCCATTCAGCTTGAGCTCTGTGCCCGAATATTTGCCAAAGAGAACTTTGTCGCCGACCTTAACGTCGAGCGGGGTCACTTTGCCATCTTCGGTGATGCGGCCTTTACCTGTGGCCACGATTTCCCCACGTTGGGGTTTTTCTTTTGCGGTCTCGGGAATGATGATTCCACCAGCGGTCTTCATTTCTTCCGGCATCCGGCGAACAAGAACGCGATCGTGCAGAGGACGAACTCCAATCTCTGCTTTACCCATATTTTACCTCCTAAGGATAAATGAACATAAAACCAATAAGTTGTGTCTTTAACACAGCCAAATATGGACGGCGGATGGAGGTAGTCAAGGTTATGGGTGAAATAAATTAGTTGGAGGGAGTGAGACCGCTGATCACCGGCGGATTGCGCTTAGTGTCAATTCGCGAGTTCTTAGTCAGGAGCACTTTTAAGATGTCGCCGAGCTCTTCTTTAGAGAGCCGTTCGAACAATCTTTGTAGGGCTTCGGGCTGGGCCTCTAGGGTCGGTAAATAAATATTCACATAGTCAGTGAGCTCTAAACTATTGGCCGCCTCGAGGCTTTCTTTGGCCCGGCGAAGGTCTTTTTCGGCCAAAGACATGGGGTCGCCATCGGTGGTCTTAACCCGAGCCGAGGGCAGGTTGGTTTGCGTGGACTCTTTGACATTGGCCGCGCCCGGCTTGATGGCGCGAAGCTGGGAAATTCGGGCTGAAATTTTAAACATTTGATTAGTGGCATCGGTGACCTGCGTTTCTTTCCAAGTGAAAAAAGTGTGCGGCTGAAGAGCGGACGGTTGAGCCTGGGCCGCGATACCGAAGAGCAAGAAAATCAGCATAAGAATGTTGCGAAGTGAGCCGTACATAGCTTGTTCAGACCTTTCCGCGTCGAGCCGCCGCGATTCACCACTCCAAGGAATATGCCACCCCCGGGCTGTGGATAAAGCTGAGTAGAGCTGTGGAAAGGGCTCAATTTCGTCGCCACGGCCTTGCAAATTTTTCCAAGCCCCCTTAGGTTGTCGGGATGCTTACAGCCGTGATTATGGGTCTCGTTATATTGTTGCTCTTGTCTTTGTCTGGATACCTTTGGGTGGCGCGCGAGCACGCGCTTCGCGATTTGGCGGCCGCGCGGGCCGAGGCCGCGGCCCTCAAAGAATTTCAAGATAGCCGCGAGAAGATGCAAGAAACCTTTAAGGGCCTAGCATCCACGGCCTTTGAATCCAGCATGGGCCAATTTTTTAATTTAGCTCAGTCCACGTTCAACCCCATGAATGAGGCCCTGAACCAGTATCAACAGCAGCTGAGTCTGCTCGAGAAGGATCGAGCCCGCTCCTTTCAAGCGATCGACACTGAACTTAAGCGCGTGACCGAGGCGCAGCTCAATCTAAGCAAGGAAACCGGCGCGCTTAAAGATGCTTTGAAGCGTCCGCATGTTCGTGGGCGTTGGGGTGAGGTGCAACTGCGCAATTGCATCGAGCTCGCGGGGATGTCGGAGCACTCCGACGTCAGCTTTCAAGAGTTCACCACCGACGATGAGGGCGCGCGCCACATTCCGGATATGATCGTGCGCATGCCGGGTGGTCGGCGCGTGATTGTGGATGCGAAAACACCCATCGACGCTTTTTTAAATTCTTTGGAGGCGCCGACCGAAGAAATCCGCCGCACAGAAATGGCCCGGCACGGACGGCACGTTAAGGAGCATGTTAAAAAGCTCTCGGCCCGCGCTTATGCCGATGTGGTCAAAGAGAGCGCCGACTTCACCGTCTTGTTTTTGCCCAACGAAAGTTTTCTTTACGCCGCTCTCGAAGCTGAGCCAGACATCGTTGAATTCGCGTTGCAAAAGAAAGTTTTAATCACAACTCCGCCCACCTTGATTGGTTTGCTGAAAGTGATTCGCTATGGCTGGAACGAGCAAAAGTTGGCCGAGAACGCGATGAAAATTTCTGAAGCCGGCAATGAACTGCATAAGCGACTGGTCGACTTTATTGACAGCTTTATGAATGTGGGCAAGCACCTCGACAAAGCTCGCGCTGAATTTGAAAAGGGCCGTTCGCGCCTTGAGAGCCGCGTGTTGGTTCAGGCCCGCCGCTTTGAATCGTTGGGCGCCAAGTCGGGCAAGACTTTACTCGAAGGTTCGGGCGCTGCAACTGAGGACACGCCGACTTCGCTCGACAATTAAAATTTTAAATCCAGTTTTTGCGCCGCCCGCATCCGCGCTTCATATTCGGCACGCGGAACGTAGCGCGCGCCCCATTTGAGGGCGAGCCCGAGCGCCATCTGCGTGTCGATGTAAGCATGGCCCGATTTGCGTAGGTGTTCGATCAATGCATAGAGAGCCAATTTAGTGGCGTTAGGTTCATGAAAGAACATGCTCTCACCGGTAAAGACCCCGTTCACAAATACTCCATACAGCCCCGCGACCAATTTGTCGCCGCGCCAGACCTCCACGCTATGAGCGTAACCTAGCGCATGGAGTATATAGTACGCCCGCTTGAACTCGGGCGAGATCCACGCGCCGTCTGGAATTTTGATTCCAGTAAAAGGGTCGTTGCGAAAGCGAGGAACGGCGGCGCACTCATCCATTACTTTTTTAAAATCTTCGTTGAACGACACGCGCAGCTCGCCGGCGTCTAGAGCCTGTCGTATATACTTGCGGTCGCTGCGCCCGATGTCGACTTTGTCGAGCTCAAGAATTCCCCGTTGCGGGGGGCGGTGCCAGCGGCCGAGGCCCTGGGCATTCACGCCCCACGGAAAAATCCCTTGGCTATAGGCCTGCAACAAAGCATTGAGCGAAAGCGGTACATTCTCGGTCACAAGGCCGTTGCGAAGATCGTCGGGTCGGCGATTGAACTCCGAGTACAACAATTGTTCGCAGGGCCCAATCGAACTCACGAGGGTCTCATGGGCGAAGAGAGCATGCGGAGTGGAAAGCAGCAAAAGGGCGAAGATTAGGGGGGTCGTCATGGGGTGGCTTTGTAGTCGGATTCGCCGCAAAAGCCCATTCTATTGAGCTTCGCGAATTTCGATTTGCGACCGTCAACAGAAATTTGCAAACGTCAGCCCACTGACGATACTGAAAATATTTACCCAGTGCCAATCTGATTTGGCCGCTAAATACATTGAGTGGGGTCCATGCGGGAACGGCTTTTGCCTATAGGATTAGTTCTCCGGAGGAAGCGATGGCTCTGACTTTAAAAATTACGGCGTTCGTTACGATATGCGCGGCGCTGTCGTATGCGGCTGGTTCCTACATGGCACTGGCGGGCGTCTTACTGCCGTAACTCTTCATCCAAATTCGATAGCAAATCTTCGATCTTTTCTCGCGCCGGCTTTTGCACGGTGACCCCGGCTTCTCGAAACAACTCTTCAGTCGAAACTTTTTCGCCGCGACCTTTTAAGAACCGGCCCTTAATAATGGCTGAAGCATACACGTCTTCGCCAACCATAAATTTTTGCCGCAAAAAGAAATAGCGCTCATCCCAACCAATCAAATGCGTTTGTATATAAAATTTTTGAAAAAGGTTGAGCGATTTGCGAAAACGAATCGCCTCAGAAACCACGACGGGATAAATTCCCCTCTTGCGAATTTTGCTCCAGCTTCCCGATCGCGCCAGCAGGTCGATGCGCCCGAGATCGAGCAAAGACAAATAAACCCCGTTGTTCATATGCATCAACATGTCGAGGTCCGTGGGCCAAACGCGCATGTATAGCTTGGACGGCAAAGTCATTTCAGTGCGCGCCCGAAATGGGGCGGTGAGCAGCAACCAAGCGAAGCGAAAAAGGTGGTTCACTTTAATCTCCCGTGCGAGTAATTATATTCGGGCATTTGCCAGGGGGAGACAAGTGAAGGCCGACGATCGCAGAGTCTTTTTGACCGTTCTGATTTCGGCTTTGGGATACTTCGTCGACATTTATGACCTCCTACTCTTCGGCATCGTTCGCGTCCCATCGCTGCGGGACTTAGGCGTGCCCGAAGACCAAATGCTCTCTGTGGGAATGCACTTACTCAATATGCAAATGGCCGGCATGCTGATCGGCGGAATTATCTGGGGCGTGTTGGGCGATTTGCGCGGGCGTAAGAGCGTGCTGTTCGGCTCCATTTTACTTTACTCACTCGCCAACATTGCCAACGCTTTCGTGCCCAATCCAGAGGTGTACGCCTGGCTTCGGCTGATCGCTGGGATTGGCTTGGCCGGAGAGTTGGGCGCGGCGATTTGTTTAGTTTCGGAAGTGATGTCGAAAGAATCTCGCGGCTATGGCACCACGATCGTAGCCAGCGTGGGAATTCTCGGCGCCGTGTTCGCATCTTTGATTGGCGATTATTTTAGTTGGAAGGTCGCCTATCTGGTTGGCGGCGGGATGGGGCTGGCGCTGCTCGCGCTGCGGGCGGGGATGATGGAGTCGGGCATGTTCGACTCGATGAAGAAAAAGAGCAAATTGGCGCGGGGTCACTTTCACCAATTGTTTACCGATCGCATTCGCTTTGGCCGCTACTTGTGCTGCATTTTGATCGGAGTACCGATTTGGTATGTGATCGGAATTTTGATCACCTTTGCACCTGAGCTATCGCGCGAGTTGGGAGTGATGGGAGTTATCACCGGCAGTAAGGCCATTATGTGGAGCTACATCGGTCTTTCGATCGGCGATTTGTCAGCGGGCCTCGCCAGCCAATACCTGCGGAGCCGTAAAAAATCAGTGCTGATTTTTCTCACACTTATGGCGGCTTTGATCGTTGTCTATGTGAATCAGTCCGGCTGGGGTGAGTTTGGTTTTTACACTTTATGTGTCGGCCTTGGCTTTTCGGCCGGGTACTGGGCCGTTTTCGTAACCATCGCCGCCGAACAATTCGGCACCAATATCAGGGCGACGGTTGCGACCACTGTGCCCAACTTTGTGAGGGGTGCCGTGGTTCCAATCACCTTATCGTTTCGGTACCTTCAAGGTTACGTGGGCACGCTCACGGCAACATGGATCGTAGGGGCTGGGGTCATGGTTATCGCTCTTGTGGCCCTTTACTTCTTGCGAGAAACTTACGGCCGAAATCTAGATTATTTCGAAACTATTTAGGGCCCTGCTTTTGCTATATATAGGTTCATATCTATAGGATTGAAATTAGCGAGGTTTTGCATGAAATTCGGGCGCATTTTTGTCACCGTAACTATGGTTTTGGCCACTTTAGGCACTGTCGCCTGCAGCCAGGGCGAGAAGAAGGCCAAAGAGAAAAAGGCGGCTCGGCAGGCGCAAAACAAGGCTTTAATCGCCGAGGGCACTGAGCTTCTGGCGCAGTATACCGCCCTTCGCACCGAACTCGACAACGATTACAAAATCATTGTCGCCGATCAGCGGGTGAAATTGGCTCCCCACATTTATGCCGACCACAGAACTCTCGGCAAAGAGTACAACTGGGTGCGCTTGTCGTTGGCCCAACGGCAAACGGCCAAAGAGCGCTTAGCCTCTATGATAACCGTATTAACTCGGATCATTGAGATCGATACCAAGCGTGGTGTTTATGTAGACCACCTACAAATGATTTTGGACCGCAAGACCGCGGCCGAATCGTTTCAGATTTCGTTGGGTAACTTTGAAAAATTGCGCGGCGAAATGTTTGACGACCCGGCTCCTGCAAATAGCCCGGTCTACCGAAATATGCCTTAAAACGGTTTGTATAATGCGAGGTAGGCGGCCAGGCCGCCGACAAAAACCCACAGCAAAATTAATTTAGTTCCGTGGGCGGCCTTTTTGCGGGCCAGCACCATACTGCCGCCGAGAAAAAGCCAAATCGCAAGCTTCGCATAAACCCATCCCGGCAGTCCGCCGTGGACAATCCCGAGACGCGCTAGCATTCCGAATCCGCCGACCAATAGAAAGGTCATGCCCACGCCATGAATAATGGCCAACGCCTTTTTGGCCGAGGGGTGCCGTTGAAGGGGGCCCATACTGTAAATGCCGACTAGGGCGGCCAGGCCCGAGAACACGCACAATAAGCCCACCAGATGCATAATCTTATAAATTTGATAGGAGATCATATGGGGCTGAATCTAAATGACCTGGGCGGCCCCTGGCAACGCTTAGTCGCCGAATTGCGCGCGGCGGGTGCAGGCGTGAAGCGCCGCCTTTTGCTTGGGCAGGTTTTGTTTTAACAGCGCCATGTGGCGCTCTAGGTCGGCGAGCTGCGCTTCTTTTTCGCGCCGCTCAGCAAGGGACCGCGCGACCGCATTTTGGGTGTCGACAATGCGGCGTCGATTCGCAGCGAATGCCTCTGGGCCGCCGCCGACGGATTCATTTAAATTCATATGAAAGAGGCGGACCTTTTCGATCGCCATGTCTAGCGATTGCACCGGCTCGCCGCCATTCAGAGTTCGCCAATTGCGCGCCGTTCGCTCCAGCGCACGAATCACTTGCACCAAGGTCTGAATATCGCTGACCGCCTCACTGTCGAGCGAATTTTTGTGCGCTTGCAGGACCTGATTTATGGCCACGGCCGTGGAGGCATGCTCAGGCAATTGCGAAAACATAATTAACCGAGGAAGCGCGGCGGCCAAGCGGTCGACTTGCGCCCGGCTGGTGGTCAACAATTGCAACAATTCGGTTTCTTGTAATAGCGATTGGCTCGTACTCAGCATGCGGGCTTCAGCGTCTTTGACATTGATGATTAAAATCGATTCACGATTTTCTTGCTCAGTGTTGAGAAGCGATTTGAGTTCCATAATCTGCACGGTGGTGGCCGCGATTAAATCATTTGCGGATTCATACACCCGCTTCTCTGCGGCGCATGGCTCAATGGCTTGTACGGTGTTACCCAACCCCAAAAGGGCAAAGACTAAAAATACCCGCATTTTGAAAACTCCCAACTGGGATCAGAGCTAGAGCAAGTTGAAGGCCACCGTGATTCGGCCTTGGTTTTGAGGGCACTGTATAGGTCTTAAAAACGCTGACAATTTTGCGCCCGCACTCGACCAACAGCTGGTCTAGGCCTCAACCCTGAGTCCATATATTCCGATAGGTCGGTGATGAGTCCTGTTCTGTTGGTCGAAGACAGCATTGTAACGCAATCGATAGTTAAAGCGGCGCTGAAAGACGTTTGCGATCTAACTGCCGTGGACACGGTTGCATCGGCCATGGAAACGGTTCGCGCCAATCATTTTGATTTGATTCTGCTCGATATCAATCTTCCCGACGGTGATGGCTTTCAAGTTTACAGCATGATTCGCGAGATCGAGCGCTACAAGCTGACGCCAATTCTATTTTTAACGGCACGGGTGGATCTCGAAGACAAAGTGCGTGGGTTCGCGCTTGGCGCCGATGATTACATTGTGAAGCCTTTCGATTTGGTCGAACTTAAAATGCGAATTTCTTCTAAGCTCAAAAATCTAAAGGCGCGCAAGTCGGCCTCGGAGTTGGTGTTTGGCCCGTTTGAAGTGAGTGTGGCGGCGCAAAAGGTGACCTTTCACGATCCTACAGGCGAGGCGCGCAAACTCGAACTGACATCATCGCAGTTCAAACTTCTGTTTCATTTTTTGCGCAATGAGAACAAAACCATCACGCGCGAAGAAATCCTTAAAGAAGTTTGGGGCGCAGAGATCAATGTCTCTGACCGTACGGTCGACACGCACATCTACGCCATTCGTCAACAGCTTAAGACTCACAAAAAAATGATCCACTCGGTGCACGGCCAGGGCTATCGCTTCTCTTTAAAGGGCGCGCCCAAAAAATCCGCCGCCTAGATCTGTGCTAACGCTCGAACCTCTGTAAGAGGCCGATCGAACATTTCATGCAGTCTCAATCCCAATAGAAACTTAGATTTTTTTCCACGCTGATAGCCTTCCGACACTCGCCCAATCGCATCCGCGGCGCTCATTGGGTCTTTGCGTAGAAGATTGAGCAAGCCTCCAGAAATAATTAAGGCCCCAAACGGGCTGCGCAATTGCGCGACGTTAAAGGCCTGCAGGGCGAGTTCGTCGGCGATGTCGGTATTGTAGTTTAATAAAACGTGCCAAAGATCGTGGTCTAAGTACATTCGCTGGCTCACATATTCGATCGGCAGGTGAACGTCCTCATCGGGGAACAGTTCAAAGTCGATATTGTTCTTTTTCATGTGATCGTGGACAGCGCGCCCGAAGGTACCTTCAGGCAGGCGGCCCAAGTCAGCGAGCTGAGGTTTTAGAGGCATATATCCACTGTTAAACATTTCTCTAAATGTGGGGTCGGCCTTTGCCCCATCAACAATGACCTTCGTGGGTCCTTGATCCTTAGACTTGGCGAGAAGCCGAATGGCCTCAAAAATCAGTTCGGTGCGCTCTGGATTGGCAACCAGTTTGAAAAATCCTCGAATAAGGAGCCAACGGATCCATAGTTCTTTCATAAACCACCTCGATTGTTGAAAACCAATTTAGCAAGTGAGATACAAGGTGGCGACTCGCCTTCAATCGGGCGGGGCGAATGCGAGTGGGTATGGACAAAGAACTGAATTTACAAAGAAAAATGCCGAAACAAAATCGGTCTAAAGCCCTGGTCGAGGCTATATACGAGGCCACGGTTCGCATTTTACCTAGCGTCGGCAGCGAACACCTAACCACAAAAAAGGTGGCTGAAATGGCGGGGGTGAGCATCGGCTCCCTCTACCAGTACTTTCCCAATAAAGATTCGATTCTTGATGCGGTGATGGACAAAGTGATCACGGCCCTCAACGCCGAAAGTGCGCGGGCGATCGATCAACTCTCCGGCCTGAATGTGGAGCAGTCGGTGGATATGATGATTAGCCACGTGCTCGATATTTTTCTCGCGGATAAATCGAAAATGCGCGAAATATTTCGCAAGGCCCCTGAGCTGCAAAAATTTCCGCTCTTGTTTAAATTGCGCCAACAAGCGGTCGAGAAATTAGCGGCTCACATGCGGGTGATGCATCCTGGATTGAGTGAAGAAGAGTACGTTCGGATCAACTTCGTAGCAGTGAACGCCGTCATGGGAATAATCACCACCGTTCTCTATGACGACTCGAATCGCTCAACTCGCGAAGAGTTGGAGCCCGAATTGAAGATGTTGGTTCAATCTTACCTGAGCCGTCGGCTGCCGCAAAAATGACCGGGTCCGAAACCTACACGTTAAAACCGATCGCCTGGCTCCGAGCCGAGTTTAAACAAAAATTCGGAACTCCGAGGCAGGGCTCACTGGCTAAGAATAGCCGGGCGCACGTGGAGCTTGCCCCGGAGTGGCGGGGGCGTGGAATTTTATCGGGCCTTGAGGGCTTTAGCCACGTTTGGATTGTGAGCTACCTGCATTTGAGTCATAGCAAACGCCAGCGCGGCAAAGTGCATCCCCCGCGCTTGAAGGGCGCCAAGGTCGGTGTGATCGGGTCGCGGAGTCCGCACCGACCCAACAATATCGGCCTCACTCTCGCTCGCGTGATCTCGGTGGAGAAAGATGTTTTGCAAATCGCCGAAGTGGATTTGGTTGATGGAACTCCCATTTTGGATCTTAAGCCGTACTTGGCGTCGGCCGATCGGCCAGAAACATTTACCTCCGGTTGGACCGAGAATGTCGAGTCCAATGCCCGCGCGTGCGAATTTTCAGCGCGAGCCGATCAGGACTTAAATAAACTCTGTGATGATCCGTCGCGCATTCGTGCGCTGATTGAAGAAATGCTGACGCAGGATCCAAGGCCGCCGGCCTATCTGGGAAAAAGTGATGCAAACTTCGCTGTTTGGGTGGCGGGATTAAATGTGAATTTTCGTTTTCACGACGAGAAATTCACTGTGGTATCGATAGAATCAACTACGCAACTGTAAGATTATGTCAGGTATTAGACTGACGCGCCGGTGCCGGATTCAAATCTTGCACAATCCAAAAAATTGAGTAGCGTTAACTTCGATAAATTAAAAAGGCTGATGGATGGGAGGGGGAACCATGCGATCAACTTTGTTGAGTATTGCGATACTCTGCGGGAGCCTTGTGGCGTGCGCGCCAAAGCATACCGGTTACAACTCCGAGAAACCCAAAGCGACCGATCTCACAGAAAAGAAAACAGACGACAAAATTGAAGTTGGTGTTCCTCTGTCGGACCCCACGTGGCAAAAACGCTGGTGGATCGAGAAAACCGCGCGCGTTCTTCGGGCCGGTACGGGCCTCGGACCTAAAGATGATATCAATAGACTTCTCACGCTGAGCGAAGACCAAATCATTGCCGATATGATGAAAGACATTCGTTTTGCCGATGCCGTGTTGGACTTCAATATGTACTTTATGGGCTTTCGTGCCGACTCCCTGAGAGATGAAGATGGCAGCTACGCGCAGGCCGCATTCGAACTGGCTAACGCGATTCAGTCGGCAAAAGCTGTGACTAAAAATGGCGACTATCTAAAGCTGTTTGAGTTTGATGCGGGGCTTTTTGTGCCCCCGTTGCGGACGGAGTTGGAAGACGACGAAACTGGCCCGCTCGACAAAGCTCGGCGCGATATGATCGCCAAAATGGTTAAAAAATATAAAGATCTAATCAAGCTCGGCCGCGCCAAGCCCAAGCCCGAAGTGTTTTGCAAAGCCACAGAAGAGTTTCACCGCCACCAAGAAGAAGAGAACGAACTTTTTCACGGCCCGTTTGACCGGGTGGAGAATGTGCTCGAGCGCGGTGAGGTGCTGCAAGATGGACCCGATACGTCGAGCTGCCAAGACGCGAAGAACGCCGATATCGAAGAGATCGTCGACGAACTGGAAGATCAGCTTCAGCAGTTTGAAAAAAGTTTTGCCGAAATTATGAAGCATGAGCCGAAGCTTTATAAACCGAAAACCATCAACGACATAAAACCATTTGATGTCGGCGCGATCTCTTCGGACATCTCTGGGATGTTTATCGCGTTTAGCAATGAAATGAGCATCGCGCTGGCGAACTCGTCCACCAACATGAATCGCAAGCGCTCGGCTTATGTTTTAAAACATTTCTTTTGTGACGATTTAACGCCCGTCGGTTTTGAAAATCCGGCCGAGCACACGGGTGGGGCGCACGGCTCGCAAACCACCTGCTTCGCGTGTCACTACAAGCTGGACCCGATGGCCGGATTCTTTCGGATGTTCGGCAGCCAGTTTCAGGATTACTCCAAGCAAGACGAGATTATTTTTGACGATAGCGTGACCACGCCGAGAGCGAGTTACGAAGACAACTGGAAGGCGCAGAGTGGCGCGCCGCGAACCTGGAACGTAGGCTACATTCGCTCGCCCGATCCGCGCTTCGACAGCAAAAATGATTACGGTCAGAGTCTTGCGGATCTAACTCGAATTCTGCGCTCGGCCCCCGAAGTTCGCCGCTGTTTGATGCGTCGGCTGTTTGAGTACACAGTGGCCGAGAATCAGGTGATCGACGGCGCCTATTTGGACGACCTCACAAAAAAGTTCGAAACTGAGGCCGCCGCCAACTCGACCACCGCCTTTAAAAATGCGCTCACGAGAATTTTAAAAAGCAAAACGTTCTCTGAGCCCAATCCCGATCCCGACCAGTGCTATGACCACGGCCCTGGGGGCGGGGCGGCCAATGCGCCTCCGTGTAGAGTGGCCGCGATCCTCGAAAGCTATTGCAAAAACTGCCACTCGTCGACGTTCGGTGCCGGGAGCTTAGACCTTACTAAGTGGATTCAGGCGCCTGATGGAAAGTTCACCTTTCCTCATCTCGATCGCAGCGGCCAGCAAGTGGACCGCAAAGAGACTTTCGCGTCGATCGCCGATCGGCTTTCAACCAACGATCCGAAAAAGCGAATGCCTAAGGGTGGAACTATGCCGAGCCAAGAGCGGCAGCAACTTTATATTTGGGCGCAGGAGCAACTATGAAGTACCTATTGAGTTTTCTAAGTGGCGTTTTACTTTTAGCGGAGCCAAGTTTCGCGCAACATTCTCAATACAAGGGGTTTGTGGCGATCGGAAAAGAAATCTCAACGCGTTTGGCGCCTGTGGGTCAGTCGATCGATATGTATGAATTTGTTCCGGCCGAGGGACTTGAATCGTTGCTTGGCACCTGGATCAACTACGGATCTCAGCATATTTTTAAAAATGGCAGTCCGAACCCGGTAAACATGTTGATCTGGTATGTGACGTTGTCGGCTTTTGCCGACGATATGGGCGAATCGTGCGCCAGCCCACAGATGAATTTCAATCGCGAGTTTATCGCGACCCTCAATAAGATCTGCGACTGGCCCAAGCCGAAGGCGGCGAGCGAAGACGTGATGCTTGAGTTCTGGTTTGCGGTTATGGGCTACAATGCGCCTGAGACTGAATTTATTGAGTGGCGCGACTTTTTCTTGAAGTCTTCATATAAGGGCAAGACGGCCAAAGAAACTGTGTCGGCCATGACTTTGGCGATTACGATGAACCCGCATTTCTTGCTTTCACGGTAGGGGAGTTGACCATGATGCAAACACGCAGGAATTTTTTGAAGTTGGGATTGGCAGGAGCCGGTTCGTTAATGATTTCTCCATGGGAGTTTGCATACGCGGCGAGGGGCGCAGTCACTGCGGCCACTGCGGCGGATCCGCATTTCTTTTTAATGATCGTGCTCAATGGCGCCGCCGATTCATCGTACATGTTCGATGCGCGGCCGCTGTCGATGACCAAAGCCGGGAAGATTCAAAACTATTGGTCAAAAAACAATGAGGAGCCTTCGGTGTGGCAGGGGGCGAACGGGCAGACGTGCTTGGCGTCGTCTTTGATCAAGCCTCTGATTCCCTATAAAAATCGTTTTAGCATTTTAAATGGCGTGATGATGACGCCGACCTTTGACGGTCATTTGCAGAATATGAACTTTTTGTTCTCGGGCGGGCCGTTTGGCGGAGAATCATTTATCCCGCATCTCAATGCCGCAGACACTGGCGTGACGCCCGATTCGCTCGATGGTTTGAATGTGGGGGAAGAGTTGCCCGCCACGGTGTCGAATCATTCGAGCGTGGTGCCGCTCGATCCCGATGGTGTTAGCGAATTTTCAGCAAAGCTTAAAAAAATAAAACCGCCCAGTGGCGGAACCGAGTTGATGGACTTTATCCGCGGCCGAATGAGTACGCTCTCATCGGGAACGGGGCGCTTTTCAAAGGGCGCCGCACTGATGAGCGGCGGTATCAACGGCGCACCCGGCTTGCACGAGCAACTGACGCGCATCAAGGCGCCAAAAACGGTGATGAACCTGGTCTCAGATTGCTTTAAAAACGGCATCGCCCGATCGGCCATCTACACGTTCCCCGAGGCGTTCGACGTGCATGCGGCCGACGCGGCCAAGGCCCAACCGGAGCTATTCAAAACAGCGATCGACAAAATTGCCGACGTATTTAAGTCGCTGACCGACACTCCCTTCGACAGCAAAAAATCGATGTTTGATGTCACCACGGTTTTGGTTGCCACTGAAATGGGCCGCACTCTGCGCGTTCATGGCCAGCCGATCCATGAGACGGGCACCAACCACAATCAATTCAGCAATTCGATGCTACTGGCTGGCAAAGGAATTAAGGGCAACTACGTTGTGGGAGCGTCCGATATGCCCGACGAAAAAGCCCCAGTGTCAAAAGCGCATTCCACTGCCGACGCGATTTTAGAGAAAACTTTCGGCTGCCCATTCGATTTCGCCACGATGAAAGTGCGCCCCGATTTGCCGGAGACCTTTAAGATTGAGGACTACCTAACCGTGGGCTCGGTGGTAAATACCATCTACTCTTCATTCGGCGTCCCACAATCCAAAATGCGCACCCTGGGCAGAGACCTCCCCATCGCGCCAATACTCAAAGACCTGCTAAGCTAAATACTAAAGGTACCTGGTTCTTTTTTCGGAAGCGTCGCGTTTAAAAGCGCCTGTGGTTCTTTTTAAGGTCAAGCAGCCCTTTCCAAAGGGCATCTACAATCAGCTCATTTTTTTTAAACTTTAATTGCTCGTCCGAAAGTCGGCCGTTGGCCAGCTTGTGGACTTCGGTGATCAGCTTCTCGAGTTTGGCCTTGTCGTCGGCCGAAACTCGAAAAGCCATCTGCGGATAATCCGCCGGTTTCTTTCGTGTGGGGCGGGCGTGCTTTGGCATGCCTTAACTATCGGAAGGCGCATTTAAATTGTAAAGCAATTTATTGCTAGACAATGGGCTAGAAAAACAGCCCTCTACCGACTAAGAAATGTGAATTAGCCTGTGGATAAGTGTTTTACTTTTTCGGAAGAGAAGAAAAAGGATCCGAGTCGTCGACCGTAGATCCCTCTTCGTGCTCAGAAAGAGTTTTCTTGGCCGATTTGCCCGTGATGCCGACCCACTCAGGATGGCGGATCATCAAATAAAAATAACCCGCGAATCCCAAAAAAACTAAAAGCCCAACGATATAAACGGCGATTTCCACCGTTCTAGTTTCTGCAGTTGGCGTGAACTGTCAAGCTTGCTGCCCCGGGCGCAATCGTTTTGCTGCGGACTTTGTAAACGTGGTAACTCGCATATCCACGCTGGGTGCAAATCGCCGCAATCGACTCCTCTAAACTCGCGAGTGCTGACTTAAAGATCTGACCCTTGCACTCACGGTTATCTCCGCAATCGGCGAAATAGACGTCGTCTGTGATAACAACGCTCGAACCGCCGGTTGCAAACGCCGACACTGATACCACGAACAAAAGAAATATAAAGACATGCTTCATTAAATCCCCCCTTAGAATGACAAGTAAGTACCACTGCCTTACACAATCAGCACGGGGAAATAATCGGTACAGTTTGTTAAAGTTAAGCCTGCGGCAAGTTACTGTGGCTTGCTTCTAAGCTTCCATATCATGTACGCGTGAAAAAAGAGCGCGATAACCCATTTTACCCAGATGGCCGTTGCCCCATGTGCGAAAGCATAAATGCCAGTCGTGAGTGAAGTAAATATTCCAAGCTTATGAAGATGGATCCGATTCGGGAGTATTATTGAAACTAAAAAAGACCCTGTCGACACCCATCCTATAATCTCGATTATAAGGGCTTCAGTGTTGGGCACTTAAGGCCCTTTGAATATGAGGTTTGAATTCAATCCTTATAGTCACGGTACCTCCAAAGAAATCTACCGACCATGGCTAGAGTAAACAAAATCGAGCCGGCCAAGCCATATCCATACCCTTCGCCTGGAAAGGTCGAATAGTTTGAGCCGAAGTATACGATCATGAGTTTGCCAAAAAGCGTAGGTAGTAAGAAAGCGATAATAAGATCTGAGAATTTAAATCCCCTTTTCTTATCCGTGGCTCTCTTTTTCATTATTTTAAAAAGGTTCCATCCGTTCGAAGAAGGGATCGAAAATTGGCTCAGGCGGAGGGACTCGAACCCCCGACAAAGCGGTTAACAGCCGCTTGCTCTACCAACTGAGCTACGCCTGAACAAGTGATAGATGGCCTCAATGATTAGGGAATTTGGAACCTATTGTCAACGCGTCGACACGTCGACGCGTGTGGACTATTCGGTGGGAAGCTCGTCGCCTAAGTCAAAATCGGAGTCGGAGCCGATTCCGTCGCTTGGGCCAGAGCCCGAGCCAGAGTCGCTAGGCGCGCTGCTTCCGGAGGCCGACGATTCGGGAAAGATGTCATCTTCCATATCGGCTTTGGTCGTGGCTGCGGCCGTAGCCGGAGCTTCGGGAGCGCCGAGTGTATCGGGAGCCGGTGAGGAAACGACCGGGTCGTCGCTGTCGCTCGTGGGGCTTGGCTCACCCATGTCATTGAACGGAGCCATTTGCTTGGCGGCGGCGGTCGGCTTCTTTTTCTTTTTATCGGGCTTTTTGGCCGCTACCTTTTTTGGTTTTTTATCAGCTTTCTTGGCCGTTTTTTTCGCTGATTTTTTGTCAGCTTTTTTCGCGGTCTTTGCCGCCTTCGCGGCTTTGGCTTTTTTCTTTTCGCAGGCCTTGTCGCCTTTCGGGCATTTTGTCGGCGCTTTCGCAAAAGACAAACTGGGCACGGCAAAGAACAATACGAGGGCAAATAAAAATTTGATCATAAAAGTGATTCCTTCCACTTATAAACTAAGCGTAACGGGACGCGTGGGTTCTGTCCACTTGGGCCGGACCCAGCCTATCGGCTGGTTGGACGAACATGAATGGGCAAATTTTTGAGAGAGGCGATGGCGGCTTCGAGCTGCGTGGATTTAAAAGTCTTATTTTTCCAGCGAAATAGCCCTTCGCCCGCGTTATAGAGGGTTTCCGGCGGTCCATTAACAAAAGCGACCACAAAAACTACGGTCGACGAGTCGACTTTTTTTACCGGTTCAATTTCAATTTTGCAGTTTTTCCCAAACCATTTCTCGACCGCGACCGGGTCTAGTTCTTCCAAATTTCCGTTCGCGCGGCGGTACCACTTCATCTCATCCTGAACAATTCCCTGGCCGTCGCTCGTGGTGATAGATGCAACCCGCGTCGGGCACAAAATCATAGTCAGGTCATCGGGACCAAATTGGTTCAGCTTCCAAATCATGTAGAGAACGGCGAAGAACGAAAGGACCATAACGCCGATTCGAACCCAATAATATGTCGACAGCTTTTGCACCGGTTCTCCGGAAGAAAAAATTGGCGCGCCCGGAAGGAGTCGAACCTCCGACCACATGATTCGTAGTCATGTACTCTATCCAGCTGAGCTACGGGCGCCCGTCAAAAGAAACGAATCCGTGTGTTGTAGACAACGGTGCGGCATATGGCAAGGTCTTTAGGCTCTGAGTGGGCTTGAATTTCCCTAGTCGCTATGGCAGTTTGGCCGATCAGGGTCAGTATATTCCCGCTGGAGAGGTGGGTGAGTGGCTTAAACCAACGGTTTGCTAAACCGTCTACGTGCTAAAACGCGTAACGGGGGTTCGAATCCCCCCCTCTCCGCCAAAGTAGTGAGCATGATCACTATGCCATTCGGATATCGGATATCGAGATATCAGATATCCGATATCAGTACCGAATTCAGAAGTCAGAGCTCCGAAAGGCTAAAGATGAAATCAAATCCTAAGAAAAAACTGAGATCCAAGTCTGCGAACAAGAAGAAACTGATCAAATCTGGGATGTTGCGCAAGCAGGCCCATGCGAGTTCGCGAAACAAGAGAAGCCAAGCTCGAAGAGACCGCAAGTAAAGGGTGCTGACTTAGCACTCCTTTCCCCCCCCCGCGCAATGCCTAAGGAGCGAAAAACTCCGGTTCGGTGAGCCACCGTTGGGCTTCGTTATTGGCTGGTTCGGTTACGGATGCCGCTGGAAGGTTTTTGAGATTCTTAACGAGGAAGCAATTGGTTTCGATGTAAAACGGGCTTGCGACAGTTTGCATTCCCATCCCGCCAAAACCGAATCCTCCATTCATAATGACATGACGACCGCGGGACACAAACCAGCGAGCCATGGGCTCCATTTCGCGCAGCTCTCGAATCAGATCTCCAGACTTTGCCGTCACGCACAGCCGTGTGTCGGGGTGGAGCGGTCCGTTTCTTTGAGCATAGGCCAGCGCGCTCGCCAGCAGCTCTTTGGCCGAACCGGTGAATTTTTTGTCGGGTGCAATCTCAAGTGCGCGGTGGCTGTATAAGAAATTTCGCAGTGGAATCAGATCGCCGCGATTCGAGCGAGTGCCCTGGATCTGAATTTCTGCGTGAAAAGTTTGGGTATCGGGATGCTTCCCCGTATGGGTAATCAGATCGCGATCTTCCATGGGAAGTTCGACACCGGAGTTGAAGTCACGCAGCTGAATTTTCGATTCGCCGATTTTTAACTTGGCATCAGCCTGGGTCCGCGCCGCGAAGAGCATCTTCATGGCCGCGATTCCGGAAATTTTTCCTTCAGATTCGCGCACAATTTCTGCGACTTCACCGGAATAGGTTTCTGGTGGATAGCGGCGCAAAAATTCACTCAAAGGTCCGTACAGGCAGCGCTCCGCCGGTTTGTCTTTATATTTTGAAAAATCCTTCATGCCGAACTTAGATCGGAACAGTCTCGCGTGAACCGCATCCAACGCATGAGCAAACACGAAGGCGTCCTCAATTTTCCCGCCTAAGGCCAAAACTTCCCAATACGCCTGGTAGGCCATCGCGCGCAGGGTCTCCTCATAGGCCCCGCTCATCGCCTGGCCAGCGCGGCCCACTTCCCAAATGTACTTGTACTTCGAGCGGTCGATTTTTACTTCAAGATCGTCGTCCTCAGAAGGAATTAGGTACGTCTTGCGGCCTAGATCTTGTCCGGAGATCAGCCACGACACGGCCACTTTGACTTCATAAATCGGATCCGGCTTGGGTTCCACGTACGGCGGACTCTCTTTACCGTCTTTATCAAAAGGAGACCAAAGTAGGCTGTGATCAAAATAAGATTGGTAGGTGCTCCACGCATTGCCGCGGGTGTCGAGGCGCGCACCTTCTGGCACTTTTCCGTATTTGATTTTCAGTTCACTCGCGGGCAACACTTCGTTCGCTTCAAACAATGTCACTTGGTTTGGATGAAGATTGTGCGAGTTCTGAACGAAGTTACGGCGGCTTCCGGCATCGAGATAATTGATTTTTTCCATGAGCTTCAGCGAGTAGTATTGTAGCCGCTCGAAAACTACATCGCCTTCGCCATTTGATGCTTTTTCATCGCGCAGCGGATTCATATACTTCAAGTAAGCATCGGTGAACTGGCGCTCGGCAGTCTCTCCTGCCACAACGTAATTTCCATTTTCATGGGCCCAGCCAATAATTCCGCGCCGATAGGACTCTCCGTCGTTAGACATCTCTAAATTCATATGCTGAACGGAATTGAAGTTGGGCTGACCGTAGTAACGCCATACGCTTAGATTCACGCGAGGACGTGCGCCCTGGGCCAGCTCGGCTTGGCAGTCCTTTGTGGGGACTGGAATTTCTGGCTGCGTGGGAGCGGCGACCGATTGCGCGTTTACAAGCGCAAAAAGGCCAACCAGACTCCATTTAAACATTTTGAGCATATATGAGGTGGGACTAGAGCAAGGCGGGTGCCAGAAAGCCACCCGCCCAGAGCTCACGAGAATGGTCCTTGCCGACTCTTACGTGCGAGCATTGGTAGAAAATGCGCACGCAACCCTTTTTGAGTTTGTATTTTTTTAGTCAGCCAAATCCGTGAACTTGGCTTGAGCCCTATAACTATTCATCGAGATGATTAATGACTGAGCACATTAATTGGCGCGGCTCAAGAAGTGCGCAACAGCATTCTTTGGCAAATTTATCAAATTTTTGACAATTTTTCGTAAAGATATAGAACCAAATCCTAACCATTCTCAAACAATCGGCACATCACGTGTCTGATCTGTAAAAACAACCTTGGGGGGTGTAAATGAGAAAATTAGTTCTTTTGATCGCGCTGGTTATGAGCTCGGTCAATGCATGGGCATTTAACGCTGAAGAATTCTGGAAAGAACTCGCGGACCGTGGTCCGGGTTGGGAAGAAGATTTCTGGCGTGAGCTGGCCGAGCGCGGCCCCGACTGGAGAGAAGATTTCTGGCGCGAGCTGGCCGAGCGCGGCCCCGACTGGAGAGAAGATTTCTGGCGTGAGCTGGCCGAGCGCGGCCCCGACTGGAGAGAAGATTTCTGGCGCGAGCTGGCAGAGCGTGGACCGGACTGGAGAGAAGACTTCTGGCGTGAAATGGCCGAGCGCGGCCCCGACTGGGCAGAAGATTTTTGGCGTGAGCTAGCCGAGCGCGGCCCCGACTGGGCAGAAGATTTCTGGCGCGAACTCGCTGAACGCGGCCCTGGTCACAACTAATTATTTAGAATCGAATCATTTAAAAGACCGGCCCCAAGCCGGTCTTTTTTTATTGTAGCGAGCGCTCGATTACAGCCCTAAGATCAGCGTTTTTGTTTAAGATGTCATTGATAGTTAAATGATGTTTAAAGGCTTGATCTGGAACTAGCGGGCGATTCTCCAAAATTTGATCTTCGATACTTTCAAATGGCAAAAGCTCCCCGCTTGTCACGGTTGCAGGCAGAATTCCAAACAGCGTGTTAGGTATGCGCAGGTGAAGCGAGCCATAGATTTCGTCTTTCCAACCCGAAGTAATCGGGGCAAATGCATTGTGAAACATCATTCCGCCAGTGCCATTGGTCGCCGTGCCGACAAAGCGGGTATTGGGGCGGTTCTTCAGCAGTCCGACCATTATTTCACATCCGCTGATGCAGTACTCAGAGATAATCACAGTCATCGGCAGACTAAATCCGGCCTCAGTCGGCGCGCTTAAATTTCGTTCGGGAATGGCCGGTATGTGGACCATCCGATTCGTCTCGGCTTCAATCACTGCACGGTAAAAGCGGTCGCCAGAAAACTCAGACCAAGGTTTCAACGGGAACTCAGGACCCAAGTTGAAGACATCAAACGCCTGGCGCAGGTGGTAGGTGAAGCGGCCCGTGGTGAATGCGGAAGGGACTTCGATTCCTGGCGGGAGAAAAGCCCTGGCATCGTCATGGGGCACGACAAAATCGCCGCCAGGATTGCGCCGCAGATCAAGCACCATGGGCGCGTCGATTTTTTGGCAAGCCTTTAGGAATTTTGCGATCTCCGTTGCGCGATCTAAGGTGTCTCGCGGGCGCCCGGTCATGCGAACTTTCACCGCCGTCGAGTTGAGCATTTGCAAATAGCAATTTCGCTTATTGTTCAGGTTCATAAAACCCAGCCGCATCGCGGTCGAGCCAGAGTCGGTGGTGTAGGTGAGACCCTCTTCATCGGCCAAAGACAAGCGCTCGTCGTAGCCAACGTAGCCGTCATCCAATCCGTCGGCCGCACGCCTGCGGTCGATCTTCAGAGCGGGAAGGCTGCTCAGTCCGAGGCGAGAGAATAGGTAATCTCGAATGTCCTGCCGGAGTGCGACCGGATGAACGAACCACTTGAGCGAGGCGGAAGTGCCGTCGGCGAACTCAAGCTGAACGGTTGCTCGATTGGGATAAACAAAATCGCGCAGGGTCAGGGCACGTACAGCCAGCACGCGAACGAACTCCTGTGACGAGCCACTGACAAACTCCGCGAGCGATCGAATCGCTTCTTCAATGGGCCGGCCGTCCACCTTTACGACTTCAGAGCCCAACTTCAAGTGGGTCGTGACCTCGGCGCCGTTGAGATTTAAAACTTTTGGGTCGAGTCCCGCGACGATCACCTTTGAACCAACGGGCCTTAGGGCCACCCCAGAAACCACATAAGGCCGCGGCGTTTGCCCGCGGGCGGCGAGATGTGAATCTTGAAAGGGCGCGAGACATTTTAATACGCGGTCCTCAAAACCCAATAGAGTTCGGTCTTCAATTGCGGCCTCAATAGCGATGCAAGAATCCAAATGAAGGAGACCGTCAAATTTTAGCCGCGCTTTTTTTAACGAGAGGAGCGAGTACTTTTGCGTGAAGGCGAGCTTGATATCCTCCATGATTCGCGTTCGCACCATTGGCGTTAGCCCGGCCGCAGAAAGCTCCGTGCCGTGGGCAGGCCCACCCCAAAAAAGACCCATTGAAATGGCGATGGATAAAAGCAAAATAGTGACCCCCGGTTTCGGCCTAAAGCCGCAAGACAGAGATGTCATCGACTCCGCCAGGCTGGCAAGTAAAAGGTGACCGAAATGTCGATAAATACCTTTCCTTTTTTCAGCGCCCATATCCAATCGCCTAGTCCTCAGGTACACAGCCTGAAATGCGCATAGTTCTGCTACTTTCTTTACTCCTGCCCGGTGGGCAGTTGAACGCGATATCGCTAACGTCGGCTCAGTCCACACGGCTATGTGAAACGCTATTGCAAACGGCCAAGGCCGACGTGGCTTTGCCGCTCAACCCGCGGGTGATTGGCCGGGCGCTTGAGTACATTTATTCGGTAAAAATCTTGAAGCCTGGGCAAAAAAATATGCCGCTTGCGGATCGTGAACTGCAAGCCTATTTGGCGCGCACGATTCAGCTGCTCAAACTTCACCCAGAACCGGAGGTGCGCGAGATCGGCCGAAATTTTTCGCCCATCTCTATGCGCCCGGTTCCACGCGTGCAGGTTGTGAACAAAGAAAATCTTCCACACGGTGAAGTCGCCGACATCGAAGCGCACTTGCAAAATGAGTTGAGCAAGTTGCCGCAGGGCTTGCTTCAGCTTTCGAACCTAGGCGGGCGCTCTCTTTTTGTTACATTCGGCGCCATCACCCAAGCGCCGATGATGGCTCCATATAAAGGCGTTGTGCCCAGAGGTTGGAAAAAGCCGTGGGACGAAATTCCCGGCGCTGGCGGCGGACGAATGGGCGCCGTGGTCAATGCGAATAAACTTCCCCGCGGGCCCGAGAGCCATGGCTCCGAGAATCTAACGCTTCATGAGGTTTTACATAATCTCGACTATGCCTGCGATGATTTGACGGGCCGCCCTCTATCATCGCAACCGGAATTCCTGCGGATTTGGCGGAACATGTATTATCGCGAGCTCGATAACTATATGCGCTCCTATCCCGAAGAATCTTTCGCCGAATTTGGCACTTGGTACTATCACTCTCCGCAGAGCCGCGAAGCGCTTCGCGATTTGTACCCGCAGTGGTTCGCATATTTTAATAATCTCAAAGACTGCGCCAGCTAATCATAAAGCGCGCCGTTATTCAGTGCCGTGCCGCCAGCTCCGGCTCCGCCCCATACCAACATTTGTGTGCCGGTCCAAATTGCGGTGTGGCCTTGGCGCGCACTTGGTGCGCCGGCTGTGGACGTGGGCGACCATAGTTGATCGGCGGCCTCAAATACCGAACCCGTAGCGAGTAGACCCGCGCCTTGCCCGCCCCAAATAACCATCTTTGAACCTGTCCACACCGCCGAGTGAAGATTGCGCGCCGAGGGGCCGCCAATGCCCAGCAGTGATGACCATAAATTGATCATTGGATTGTAAAACAAAATTGAATTGGTGCCTGCGGCTGGAGTGGCGACGATGTTGTTGCCTCCCCAAATCATCGCGCTGGTACCGTTCGCCACTCCGCTACCGCCGGTGCGACCAGCGGGCAAAGTTCCTGTGAGTGGGGCCCAAGTGTTGGTGGCTGGGTCATATGTGGCGCCAGTGTTGGTCACCTGATTGGCCATGCCGACTAAATGCGTGCCTCCCCAAATCAACATCTTGCCCGCGGTCCAAGCCGCAGCATGACCGAAGCGGGCCGTGGGTGCGAGCGCGGCCGACATGGGCTCCCAAATGTCGGTCACCGGATCGTAAATTGCGCCGTCGCCGCGCAAACCATTCGCTAAGCTTGAGCCGCCCCAAATAATCATTCGGTTTCCGGTCCACACGGCCGTGTGCCCACTGCGCGCCGACGGCGCATTCACGGTCGAAATCGGCGACCACTGTCCGGTCAAAGGGTTGTAAGAAAATCCATCGTTGAGCGCCTCGAGATTGACTCCGGGAACTCCGCCAAAAATGATCATGCGAGTGCCGGTCCACACGGCCGAATGGGCGGATCGTGCCGCGGGCGGATTGATCTGATTGAGCGGCGACCAAACATTGTTCAGCGGTGATGGCGGTGGGCCAGGCGGTGGTCCAAGCGGATCGGCGACCGATGCTAGGTTCAACACTTTACCGTGTTGGGCCTTCAGTTCTCCGCAATTTTGAAAAAGAAAAAGCAGCGAAAAGGTTGCCGCAGAAGTTGTGAAAACCCAGATGTGATGCATAGACCTCTCCAACGAGGTCCCTAACCCGAGAATATATAGAGCAAGTGACGTGCCCTCTCGCAGGCATTTACCGAGAGAGCGCTGTAAACGGCAAATACGCTGTTTACAAGTTCATCGCGGAGTGGATCAAAGTGATACGCTAGTACTGGGCTTCGACTAAGCTGCGATTATAAAATATCATTGATCAGCAATTGATCGTCTAATTTTGAAGTGACGCACGGGACTCCAATTGGAGACTTTCGCGTCGCTCGATTCCGCCCGGACGCGCCAGAATATATCGTCGGAGTTAATCCATTTCGACCGATACTGAATTTCACTAGCTTCGGTACGGCGGCGAATCGGAGATCCGAAGTTTAGATCTGGCGAGAACTCAACCATGTATCCGGAAGCACCCTGCACTTTTGACCAAGATACATCCACCGGAACGCCTTTTACTCTTTGCAGACGGGTCGCATGAATTGGTTTAAGTGGAGCCGGGATCGGAAATTGCGAGTTCAGCTCGAAATTGGGCAGACTCGAAAGAGATCGCTCATTTTCAAGATTGGGCTCTTCTTTTGTTCTTGAAATCGATAGTCCGCGCGGCTCACTCCATTGGCGGGCGACGGCGGGAGATTCAGTCCGCACGCGCCAGAAGTATTTTCCTTTGGGAATGGTAACCGCCAGCCATTTGCAGTCGACAAGTTCTTGTTCCGAAAAAATTTCTTTAAAGGAAACATATCGGCTTATTTGCACTCGATACGATTTCGCGCCGGGATGGCATTCCCAGGTAAAATCAATGATGACAATCCGATTGTCCGAGGTCTCAGGAACAGCAATATTCTCGTCGGGTGGCGGCTTGAGAAGTTTGGGTGCCATGTAGGTCCATACTTGAAATTGGAACGGCATCGAGTATTTAGAATCTTTAGCAAGCCTCCAATAATATTTTCCATCTCTCGGCCGGGCGATTTCAGCGGAATCGCCAGCGACTCGATGTCGCTCGGGCATTCGAAAGTCCGGATGAGAATCTATTTCTAGCACAGCGCCTTGATCCAACCTGGGTGCCCATTTCAATTTGACATTTTCCTTACCGCCTAGCCAGATTTCTGATTCATTTAAGGCAGAAACTTTTTTCATTTCGAATACTGACTTTGAGTTAGGTTTGCTGTTTAGAAAAACGAAGCCTCCGATGCCAATAACTGCGACCGTCATAACGGCAAATGCTGTGATGGGCGCTTTCCTGGATTCACGCGGAATGATTTGGCGCTGTTGAATTCGCATCCCCATAGGAAACCGAACTTGATCGAGTGCTTCGTGAACGGCGCGAATGTCAATTTTTACCGTCGTATCTGGATCAATAAATTGAGTTTTATCATCTACGCCGGAGCTTGGGCCCAGCCGAGCCTTGGCGAGCTGAGCAGAAACCGCAAGCACTCGCCTGGCGGCAATAGAAGATACTTTAGCCTTAGCTATCATGTCTTTGACCAATGTCAGATTTTCTACTGTCTGTGCGAGTGCGGCCAGGGCCATAGTTCCGGACTCCAGGCGCCCTTCAGAAAGTCGCTCGAATTCGATTTCGGCTTCGGCGGCGGTAGAAAATCGGTCCTCGGGTTTGGGAGCGCAAAGACGGGTAATAGCTTTTCTGAAGGGCATTGGGGTCCATGATTGGCTTTCTCGCGGATATTCAGTGGCATTCACGGATCCGCTTTTTGCGGCCAGGGATTGCCCACTGGTCGCTTCATAAAGTATTGCGCCTGCGGCCCAAAGATCTGTGCGGACGGTTGCAGGCATACCGTAGAAAATTTCAGGTGCCATATAAGAAAAGGTGCCGATCACCATTCCAGTTGAAGTCAGATCGGCCTGCCCAATTTGCTTTGCGATTCCGAGGTCGATAATTACCGCTCTTCCGTTGGGCTGCACAATGATGTTTTTAGGCGTGAGATCGCGATGGATGATTTTTTGCTCGTGTAAGGCCTTGAGTCCGCTCATTATTTGTACCGCAAGCGCAGCCGCTTCACTCGCGGAGAGGATATACTCCGACATTAAATCCCGAAGGACTACGCCTTCAATGTGCTCCATGGCGATATAATGGAGATTCTCGTGTTGCCCGATGGCAAAGAGAGAGACCACGTTATGATGGGAAACCTGAGAGAGCGCTTTTGCTTCAGTCATAAAGCGCAACAAGGCTTCCTGCCCTGCGGCATCTGTGCGCTGGGCAATAACTTTAAGCGCGACTTTACGGCCGATAGGATGCTCGAGCGCTTCATACACTTCGCCCATACCACCGCGTCCAATGAGCCGGGTAACAGTATAGTTTTGAAACGTTGATCCGGATTTAAGTAGATCCACCAGTAGGTAGTTTCGGTACCGGACAGTTAGAATTTTACTGTGCGAAAGTCCATGCTTTGACTTTGTCCTAGTCAGCCCAGTCTTTTGTCCCGGGAGGGGTTAACAACCGCAAGTTTCCCTCAAAACAACGCTTCGAACCCTGCCGGCGCGACCGGAGAATCTTTAAGTTGCTTGGCGCCGAGGGCGGGGTACATGATCAATGCGGTCTTTGAGGCCTTGGGTGCCGCCATTCCGCGCGAGAGAATCAAATCAAAATAGTTCATTTCAAATAGCGCGCTGGCGGCCCAGTCTACCGATTTTTTGTATCCCGAAACTGTGGTCTGGATGCCGCCGTCTTTCAGCAATTTAAACACCTCACGACCAAAACTTTTCTGCATCACCAAACACGACGAAAAATGCAGCGCCTTCATGTTTACCGCGTATTTTAATCCCTCGGCCACCACCGAGGCGGGGATAATTTTACCTTCGACGGTCAGGCCGTCGGTCTCGCCATGCGAGGCGATCGAAACCACAACCGGTTCAGGCAAGAGCGCGATCTCTTCGAGCCGCGCTTTGAGGCTTGGCCCGTCGCTAAACTTGCGCCGCCGAACCTCGACATTTTGCGTGCGATCAAAAAATGCTTTTAACATATCGCCAAAGGCGTACTCGCGCTCGTCGAGCGACGACTCCCAATTGGCCTCTAAAACGACGAGCCACATTTTTCCCGGTTGCGGCTTAATCCGGGCGCCAACCCAGCCGTCCCATTTGTCCTGGCCCGCGGCCTTCCATTGGCCCGAAAAACTGTCTTGCCCTTTGGCGATTTCAAACCAACCTTCGCCATGGGCTTTTTTTTCTTTGTAAGTGAACTGCAGTTTGCCCGCTTTAATTTTGCCATCGAGCGAACACTTTTCGCCTTGCATGACATAAAAGCCTGACACCGAGTCGCCTTTTTGCACCAGCACCATGGGGCCAAAGCTTGTGGCCCAGAGGCCGCTATAGTTTTTTGTTTCGTTTTTCGTCTCGGCCAAGACCGAGACAGGAAACGAGATTATAAAAATAATGATCAATGCCATTCGCGCCGTTATCATCGGCGCAACTTAGCAATGATTTACAAGGAATGAAAGTGGTGGTCTGGAGAAAGGCTTGTGCCACACGGCCGGGTTTTAAAATCGGGATCCGTGAGGGTAAAGCTCTCAACCACATCGGCGTGGGGTGTATCCCAATACTCCGCATGCGTAACTTGAACCCGAATTAAAACCAAATCGGGATCCGCAGCGCCGCCGCTGAACCATTGATCAAAGTGTGGGGTCCACATTTTCTGCATTAGCAATTGATCTTCGACGATATGGGCCTGACCGCTCATCGAAATAAATCGATTGGTCCGCGGATCCATAAAGGCGATATTCACCGAATTGTCTTCGGCAATCGCATCGACCTTACCGCTCGAGCGATGGGTAAAAAACCACAGGGTGCCGTCAAATGGAGTGTCTTGCACGAGCATGGGCCGGCTGTTGACCGCGCCATCGGGATTAATGGTTGTGAACATAACATTATCGATGCCTTGGATCAGTTCGTTGAGGCGGTGAATTTGTTGTGTTTGCTGGGTGTGCATTGAACCTCCTGGGGTGAACCAACAGGATGTGCAAATCTCTTTCCAGCCCTTAGTTCAATTTTCACGCGGATAGGTCGCCGCATTTGGGTATTGTTTCCGCGACGCATACCAATTGCGCGACGCGGCTACTGGCAAAGTACGTAATCCACACGGGACCAATTGGGGTCGAGGCGATCGAAGCGGAACTCACAGAAGTAATTCACGTCTATGAACTGGCCGACATGAAACTGGATCGAGCGGGTGCCCTCGCAGACAATCCCGATCTCTCGGGGTGTAGACTCCATCTCAGCGCATTCTCGCCAGCCCGAGGGGTCTCCATTGTCACCACGGGCAAACTCGTGCGACTTGGCATTGGCGTAACCAAACGGATTCTCTATAACTTCGGGCTTCAAAGTCGTGGCCGAGGCAGCGATGACCAGGATGGCCAATGTCAGCAAAGCGAGTCGCATGATGTCCTAACCGGGGGGAAACATTAGTGGTACCGAGGATTTTGCTCATTAAGCAAGTATTTGGGTTTGGCGTCGTGGAAACTTTGCGGTATCAAACCTAGTTCACGATCCGGAGAGGTGGCCGAGTGGCCGAAGGCGCTCGATTCGAAATCGAGTAAACTGCAAAACAGTTTCGTGAGTTCGAATCTCACCCTCTCCGCCAGAGCCATTCAGATATCCGATATCTTGATATCGGATATCTGATATCGGTTCAGAATCCAGAATCAGATAAGCAGAATCAACGATACGATCAGGCCCCATTCGCGGGCTTCATTATTTTTAAGCCCACAAACATGCCCGCTGCAATCGCAATGAAGAGCAGTGATGGTGGTCCAAATGAGTTGCGCCAAAGAGATAAGATAAGGCTTGAAACACCAGTACTGAAAAAATATATCCCGCCGCATAAAAAGAAATGCCAAGCAATGCGAATTGGTCGTTGATCCTTTCGCGCAGCTTGAATTGCAAACACGAAGAATGTGCCGAAGAACATAAAAAAGGGCATTAGCATAACATCAGACCACTTTAGGGGCGGAACGCTCGTCTCAGCAGAAGTAAGAGACACAGGCCCTCCAACTGCGCCCATCACGGCAACTAGGCCGTAAAGGAATCGTTTTGTTAATAACGGCTTGATCTTAGCTAATAAGGTCTGGCTCACAATGCAATGAGATTAACAATTCATAGTTACGGATGCACGAGAATCATTAATTCTAAATCAGGTGTCTGGGCTGGAGAGTCCTTCACCAGTTTACCCCTGGACAAAATTCATCTTTCCCCAAAAATCGCGTTCTGTTGACCGACAGTCGAACGCCCCCTTACCTTGGTCGGAAGTTTCAACAAAGGGGAGATCAATGAAACGTATTTTTGCAATCTTAAGCATTCTATCGGTTTTTGCTTCGTTCGGGGCCAGCGCTTCGACGACTATTCTTTCGTGCAACAACGGGAATATTGATGAAGTGGGTGATGGCTATTTTCAAATCGACATCTTGGAAGATGGGATTACATTTTTGCCATATGAAGGCCAGTTTACCATCGAGGCCTCGGGATCTACACACACCGAAGGTACGTTCTCGATTGTGAACCAGACTGTGACCGAATCTGTAGAAGGCGAAGAGCAGGAGGTGGTCGTAAACGCCCTTCTGATTTTAGATGAGAAAGAGAAAACTCTAAACGTGGCTTTTAGCCGCGATCGTGGTCCTTTTCAAAACTACGAGATGACCTGCGTTTCTCAGCAAAACTAAGTCAGATCGAATAATCGATCGACAACACAAAGCCAGGCAGAGTCCCGCTCTCAATTTGCAGCGGGGTGGGCGGCATTTTTATCGAGCCCTTCATGCGAATCACGCGGTACTCGAGCTGTACGCCTAACTTTTGTGTGATCGCATAACCGGCGCCGATTTGATAGCCGGGTTGGCCAGTGAGATCGACTGCGGAATTTTGGCTCATGATGTACGGGTAGTTCAATCCGCCGTACACGTGTATCGCCGAGTCCACCGCATAAATTGCGTTGGCTTGCGCGGTGAACATGCTCATGGAGTAGCCGCCCTCATAATCGCCAGTTAAAGTTTGCGAGCCGGCCGTGCCCGAAAGACTTTTTGCTTGCCGAGCAAATTCGTAACCGAGTTGAGCGGCGTAGCCAAAACCTTGGGCGGGGCGGTGCCGGTACCCGCCCGCAACTCCAAACGCGCCGCTGTTGCTTTCGCTCGCGGTGTAGGATTGGCTTTGGCCTTGAATATTGGCATTGCCAGAGTACGAAGCCTCATTGGTCAGGCTATAAAAAGCCGAAAAATAAAAATTTGAATCCTTGCTTAAAGTTTTAGTCGGCTTTGTTTTTGTGCGCGTTTCGGCCTTGACCACCGGCACGCTTATGGCGCTCGAGTCATTGGATGCGAGGATTCGCCCTTTTCGGACCTGTTTTAATCGCGGGGCAGGTCGCGGTGGCGGAGGTGCCGGGACCTCCCGGATCACCGTCGGTCTTGAGAACTCTTTTGGCGCAGGGATCTCGACCGTGTCGGGTGCCGAGATGCGTGGGAGAACGATCGGTTTATCCTGTGGCCCGCGTGGGACCGAGGACGGCCATTCGGACATTTGCGCGTGAGCGCTACCTGCGAGAAAAAATAAAATAATAAATTTCATGGTCTTGCCTTCCCTTACCATTCCAAATAAACGACGCCACTGGCGCCGCGGTTTCCAACTGCGCTTTTGCCACCGCTGTTGTCGCCGCCACCACCGCCGCCCGCGCCGTATCCGGTGCCGCCGTTTAAGACTGGGCCCATCGATTTAATCGTGGAATTGTTTAGAACAAGTCCGCCGCCACCGCCTCCGCCGTCCTCTACGCCGCCCGCGCCGCCGGCTCCTGCGGAAAAAGGGACTTGCGTAATAAAGGCGGTGAGCGAATCCCAATTTTGCCCTTGGCCGCCGTCGGCCTCGTTCGAGTCTTCACCATCATTGCCGCCACTTCCACCCGCGCCTGAGCGGTGGTTGGAGAAAAGGCAAAAGCATCCGCCGGCACCGCCGCCCGATCCGCCTCCGCTTCCACCTTCCATGGAGTTTTCGCCGTTCCGGCCGGGGGCTCCGCCACGGGCGGTGAGGGCCGAGCCAAAGGAGCTGTCCGCACCAGCTTGCGCGTTCACAGCCGCCGATGCGGCGGCCCCGCCAGAGCCGACCGTGACCAATATGATTTGTCCGGGGGTGACATTGACCATCGCCGTTTTAACAGCGCCTCCGGCACCGCCGCCACCTCCGAAGAAATCAAAAAAATCGGTGTAGCCGTATCCGCCGCCGCCACCTCCGCCAACAGCCACAACTTTAAGTCGCGTCACTCCCGCGGGGACGGTAAACATTCCGGATTGAGTGAAGGCGCGATTGGCGGCGGCTCCCACTGGCGCGGGTGCGGGCATGGGGGCTGGTGAGGGATTGGGTCCCGGGCCCACACTGGAATTGTCGGCGCTAAGTGCTGCGCCAGCGTAGATCTTGCCCTTAGCGCCTGTGGCGTCGGCACAGTTTACGACGGACGTTAAGACGAAGACTAAAAATAGAGATCCAACAATGGCATGAACCAGACGCACAAAAACCCCCTGGGCTACAAACCCAGGATCGCCTGTGCGGCGAGAAAAAGTGCCTGAAGAATTTGATATATAGCTGTCTCAAAATGAAACGCAGATTATTGCTGCGTAGGAGGCTCCGACCCGTTCACACCGAGCTTTTTCAACAAGTCTTTGCCCTTGGTCGACTGCGCCAAGGCTTCAAGCATCCCGGCTACGCTCGTCCCACCCTTAGAGCTGAACAGGTCCATTACAGAATCCATACCAGCTACGGGATTGCCAGCATTTGTGATAATTTTCACGTCAGCGGCTTTAAGGGCTTGCGATTGTTCAATGCCAATTTTCTCATTGGCTTCGACTTGCCGAATGGTGACTAGATATTCTTGATACCCTTTATTGTCTCCGATCTCTTGCGCCAAGGCGATTTGCGCCTGAACGGGAGCGAGTTCCATAAGCTTTTTGGCTTCAGCCTGAGCGGCACCGGTGACGGCGATCCCCTCAGCGTGACGTTTTTGCTCTTCAAGTTTGCCTTCGGCAATCAGTACGGTCTGCTGTCTTTCACCCTCAGCTCGAATCACGGCGGTTTCTTTTTGTTGCTGAGCCTGTACCACGGTTACTTCTTTTGTGATTTCAGCCTGCTTCACCTCAGCCACTTTGACCACCGCCATTTCTTTCTCTTTGGTGGTGCGCTGCTGTTCGGTAATTTCTTGCTGAGCCAACTCGGTGGCAATGCCTACGGCCTTTTCTTTTTCGGCGGTCCGGCGACCCACCGTTTCGAGTGCTTGTTGGTTTTGCATGTCGATTTCTCGCTTAGCTTCGATCTCTGCAATTTGAGCTTTGCGCATATTTTCTGCAACTACGGTTCGGGATTCCATCTCAATGGCCGACTTCTTTTTTGACATGATGTTTTGGATGACATGAGAATCCTTCGCATCGCGAATGTCCATAAGTTCGATGTTCTTTACCGTGTTCACTCCCCAGTTCGAGAGTTGCTCTGAAACCTCTCGAGTAAACTGTTCCCCATAAACCGAACGGCCCTGCATGATGGATTCAATGTCGGATGAAGCCAAGATCGTTCGCACGGCCCCCTGAACGATGGCATGCAATTGGTCCTTTAGCTCTTGAAAAGAAGCGACTCTTTGAGCGGCCACATTTGAGTCTGTAATTCTAAAAAAGGATTTAACATCGACAACAAAAGGCAGTCGGCCTTTGTCATAGGCTTCGTAGGCATGCAGATCCAGATCAAACACAGAGACCGGCAGCATGATTTTTGAAACACCGAAAATCGGCAACCAAGAGGGCCACTCATAATACGAATTGCCGTGTTCTGTGTCTTTGCCATAGGACTTCGTAAGTTTGGCCGACTGAACGATATGGACTTCGTTCGTAGCTACGACACGCCTAAGCGATAGAACCCAATGAACGAATTTAACGGATAGACCAACAAGTAAACCACCAACAACTAACGCGACAATATATGCTTCCATGGACGTAGCGTAAACGAGCCGCTACGGTTTGCAATAGTTGGTCGCAACTATAAGGTCGTTTACGCAATATGCCGCGGAAGTTGGTTACTGCCTTAACAACGCCAAAATCCGGTTCAGCATATCGAGGCGCTTGTTTCGGATGACCAAGTCGGTGCGAAGTTCCTGAATCTGGCGCTCGAGAAGCTGCCGAACCATCTGATCTGTGGCCTTGCCTAAACGCTCTTCAAGGTCTGGGATTCGCAACAATAGACGGTCAACGTCGCGTTTAAAAACGACCTGCTGACCTTCGTTGAGCTGCAAAGCGGTTTTGCGCTCAATATTTTTCAGGTCGCGCTTTGCACCGGCTTCGAGCAACAGCCGCACTTCAACCTCGGTGTCGGCCACATGTAGCGGCGAATTCATTTGCTGGTCCAAAGCATTCACCTTGGCACCCCGCTCGAGCAGAAGTTTGACCAATTCAGGATAATAGGTGAAGTCCACATCAATCCTCCAAGCCACATAGCCAACGGCCAAGTGCAAAAGGCTTTTGCCTTCGTCATCGCTCACATTCACGTCCGCACCCAGTTCGATCAGGCGCTGAACGATCGGAGCGTACTGACGTCCACCGGCCTTAACGTAGCCCTGAACCTGAAGCAGCAAAGGAGTGGTGTTTAACGATGACGCTTGATTTACGTTCGCTCCATTGCGGGTGAGCAGGTTGATTGCCGCAACACTCGAGGCAAAGAACACGGGGTTGCGATTGAGCGAGTCGAGAGCATTCGCTTTGAGACCTTGCGTAATCAAAGTCTCTGCAAGAGCGACGTTGTCCTTTTCAATGGCGATGTGCAAAAGGGTTGAGCGATTGATCGGATGCTGCCAGCTTAGGTCGGCGCCGGCGGCGATCAACTCGTTGGCCACATCGGTTTTATTGCTGTGAATGAAGTGAGCGACTGGAGTTTTGCCCTCTTCATCTTTAACGTTTAAATTGGCACCCGCGGCTCGTAGCGCGCGAATGTCATTTTGGGTCTGCGCGTGAAAAAGAGCTGTTTGGCCTTTGCTGCCTTTTAAATCCACGTTGGATCGGGGGATTAAAACGCCAACCTTACCCGCATCTTTTGCCACCAGAGCCAACATTAAAGGCGTCAGGTTTTCGCTATTCACAACATTCGCATTCACGCCATGCTCTAAAAGAGCCTTCACCTGCGCGGCCGAGGCTCGCTCAACGGCCAAGTGCAGCGGCGTATCTTTGCGTGAGTCGGGCTGATTCAAGTTGGCTGTTTTAGGAATCAGCAGAGTGATCAGTTCGTCAAAGCCGGCGCGCAAAGCCGCGTGAAGAGGCAATTCGCGATCGGACGCGAGATTCGCATCAGCGCCCTTATCAAGGAGCGCGCGAACCGTTGCCGAGACGTTCATGCGTGTAGCCAACAAGAGCGCCGTTTCGCGGTCTCTGTTTCGAGCGTTCAGCACCTCGACGCTAAATTGGTCGATAATCGCCTTCGAAAGCTTTTCCATTTTCTCGAGGGCAGAGTTGTGCAAGGCCGTGTTGCCCGAAAGATCGGGCGCCGCCGGATCAACCCCTTTTGCCAAGAGCGTTAATGCGATCGGTTCCATATCGCCTTTAATGGCGTACTGAAGTGTAGTTACGCCTTCACTCGTGCGCGCGTGGATGTTCGCGCCTTGACTGATTAAAAGCTCAACCAGTTTTTGCTCTTTGCGGCGAAGCAGATCCAATAGAGGAGTGTCGCTCCGCTGAAAGCGGGCCTCGAGATCAGCTTTTTTAGACTGAATCAAATAGGCGGCGGGATTGACATAATCTTTTAAAATCTCAGGCGAGAGCGCCACCCAAAGAGCCGTGCGGCCTGCAGAATCTTTAGCATTTACATCGGCGCCGGCTTCCACCAGGGCTTTAATCACTCCAATTCCTAGGTCCTTACTCTTAGAAAAAAACAATGCAGAATCGGTGAGTGCATAATGAATTGGGGGTACCAAATCCCGACCCCAGGTCGCGGCATTCACGGGCTCGTTGACCTTTGCGCCCAGCTGCAGCACCTTTTTTACGCACGGGGCATCGCCAAACTTGATCTGCCGAGCCAGCTCTTCTTGCCAGTCTGAGACAGCGAAGAAAGATTTAATGCAAGCATCTGAATGTATTGGAAATTTGAACTGATCTGGATTTGGCAAGCGGCCGTCCCCTGGCCCTGGGCCGGGCCCCGGGATAGGAGTGGATGACGACCCGCCGCCACCACCGGAACACGCAGAAAATGTAAAGGCGACAAAAATGGCAATCAGAATACGCACGGCAAGCCTCCTAGAAAGAGCTATGGGAATTAAAGCCAGACCCAGGAGACTCTTAGCAGGAAGAGTGCCAATAAAAAATCTAAGATTTTAGGCGCGGGCCTTACCGCGCGAGCGTATGGTCCTTCACCTTGCCGAGCAGGCGTTCGGTGCCTTTGACCTTGATCCCTTTGATCGCCTGAATGGTCTCGGCATAGGCCTTAAAGTGATTTTGTGTTTTTTGGCCGGCCAGTTCCATTAACATTTGATCGCGCGGCGGGAGTTGTACAAATCGAACACCTTCGGCGGCGAGTCGTGCGCGGTTTTCTTGCTCCAGTTTGACCGAAAGCTCGCGCTCTGCGCGGGCCAACTTGTGGAGTTCCGAAACCAAAGTGTGCCGAATCGGATCGGGCAAGGAATTTAGGAACGCCTCATTGGCCACCATCAGGGTTAAAAATAAACTGTGATCCGTGTCTATAACAGTGTTGATCCCTTGGCGCATTTCTGGCCGCATCTTTCGTAAAACGGCGAAGCGATTTAGCTCGCGCTCGATCACCATGCCCTCTTTCGCGCATTGGCGGTGCTTTTTGAAGTCGCAGCCTTTCATGCCGAGGTCACTAAAAAAGCGGCCTGCGGGGGTCCGGCTGCTCAACTCACCATTCGGAGCGGCGTCTGTAAACTGCACCATCATAGATCGTAAAGACTCCAGATTTCTCACCGGGTCGGTGGCGAACAATTTGCGAAAACCGCCGCTGTAAGTGAATTCGATGCCGCGGACTTTGCTCTTTGATTGCGCCAGAAGCGAGTTCTTTAGATTGGCGCCGATTTTACCGTCAAAAACTTTTACCGAATGCGAGTAGCTTGAAAACAAGAAGGGGAGATCAAGCACCTGTAGGTTGGGTGCCACTTGCGCCAATCCGCGAATCGAGATCTGCGAAAGCTGATAGTCGCCGCGCGCCACGTCCTCATAAGCTTTGAGGTGAGCATCGGTAAATCCAGACCGAGGTGTAGGCACGATGCTGATGCGCAATTTGCCTTTGGTTTTACGTTCGATGGTGGTGGCGAAATCTTTAAGTAGATCGAGTACGGGCTCATTTTCGGCGTTGTGCGCGACAAGCCACTTTGCTTCGATCGGTGCCTTAGTGACCGCGACGGCCGGGTTGAGGGTAAAGGCCAATGTGAGCGCGGCGAGCATATTTAGTTTTTTCATATAATCTAATTTTTTTGGATTGCCCCGCGAAAGTCAAAAAGCGTGGGCCGAACTCAAGGCTTAAGCCTGGTCTTGAGTCTGAGATCTAGATGTTTACGGGAGCGTAGGTGCCGCTCTCATTGAGCTCTAAAAGCTCGCCCTTTTCGATATCGAAATAAAGGCCGATCAAAGCCATCCCGCGATCGCGAACGGCCTCTTCAACAAACGGAAACGTGCGCAAGTTCTCAATCGAGGTGCGAATGCTTTCGAGCTCGCAATTGCGCCACAATATATTGGGATCACCCGAACCGGTGAACTCGAGTGCTCTCTCTTTGGCGGCTTCTGCGACCTGCATCCACCGCTGAACAAAGCCGCCGGCCTTAGTTTCGTCGGGAAACATAAGGGCGCGAATCCCACCGCACTGGCGATGGCCAAGCACGATCACATTTTCAACCTTGATATTCACCACGGCAAATTCTATGGCGGCACTCACCCCGTGACGACCTCCGCCGACCTCATACGGGGGCACCAGGTTGGCCACATTTCGAATGACAAACAAATCTCCAGGCCCCGCACCGGATAAAATCGCCGGGTCGACCCGCGAATCCGAGCAGCCGATCACCAGCGTTTTTGGCGCTTGCCCCGCATTACTAAGTTTTTCGTACGTCGAATTTTCGCCCTGATAGAACTTTTCGCGAAACTGGCGAAAGCCAACCAGAAGCCGGAGGATATCCTTTTTAGCCATGCGCGTCTTATACCTGGACTTGGCGGGCAGGGCAAGCTAGTCACCCGTCCATGCGCCTTCTTGTGCTTGGCCTAATTATCTCGCTGCAGTCTTGCAATCCGGTCTTTGCCCAGGTTGAGGAGGAAGCTGCGCCGACGCTGGGCCCACACGAAGTGGCCGCCGGCGACAAAATCGATTACGAAGACAGCTCCATTCTTCAGCGCCACAACCCGTTCTATTTTGTCTATGGCGAGCCACTTAGCAAATTGCAGCTGAGCTTTAAGTCGCCCGCGTTTCGCGATGTTCCGCTGTACTTTGGGTACACACAGTTTATGTTTTGGGCCCTGACCGAAGAATCGAAGCCGTTTCGCGATCTCACCTACAATCCAGAATTGTTTTACCGCTGGTCGCCGCACGATTGGGGTTGGCTGACTTCGGTGGATTTTGGAATTCTCGGCCACCACTCCAACGGCAAACGTGGGCCCGATTCACGCTCCTATGATAAACAGTACGTTCGCTTTAATTTCGAGAATGAGGGCCGCCGCTGGCTGACGCGATTCTCACTGCAAGGCGCTTACCTTTATGGTTTTGATCCGACCAATAAAGACATTCAGAATTATGTTGGCCCGCTGAGTTTATCGGTCTCGTTCGTGCAGCTGTTCGACTCATGGATCGACAAGAGCGAGGTGGCCTTTATGGCCGCGCCCGGCGGAAAGTTTTCGACCCGCTGGGATCAAGGCGGCTATCAGTTGTCGTGGTCATTTCGCCTCGGCGGCTTCGCTTTGGTTCCGTCGTTTTATATGCAGTACTATTACGGCTACGCCGAAACGCTGCTGAACTACAATGTGGACGTGCGCGAATTCCGCGGCGGTGTGATCTTCTAGAAATTTCGAATTACATTTTTGGTTTAAGACTCTCAAGAATAGTTTTGACCTTCGCGTGGCGAATGATCGTGTCGGGATTATTCAAATACGAAGTGTACTTGTTCCAAAAATCTTGATTGCGGTTCTCGCCCGGTTTTTCGATCAAGGCGAGGACTTCATTGGCGATTTGATTGGCATCTTGGCCGGTCAGGTTAGTGACCTCATCGACGATCGTATCAATATGCACGATCACGGCACTCATTAGTCTAAGCCAGCTAAAGCGCGGATCGTGCAGGGACGCGGCCAATAACTCATAAGGGCCGAGCGCTTTGCCTGACTCCGCCTCCGCCGCTTTCGCTTCAAGCATAAGGAGATCGCGATGCAGTTCCTGCAGGGCCTGACTTAGGTCCTGCAGGGATCGTTTCACCTTCTCGTGCATTATTCCAAAACGCGGAAAGACGAACAGTAGTATCCGCGACCATAGTTGTTGTTGCGTAACGAAATATCGACTTGCTCAAGCCCGCTCGCTTCGGCGATCACCGATCCGGCATCGAGAGTTGCGCGAATCATGTGGGGGGCATTGCTGTTGTCGGCAAAAACTTTAAACTCCATGCTCAAAGTCAGAGCATGTCGGTCGATCGAGGTTTGGTAGTGGGCGCGATAGAGTTCAAAGTTAGCACCCTCTTTTGGATAATTGGGATCGCGAAAGGCTTGAGCCAGTGCGGGTGCACCACCACTTAAATTATTCCAGCGGCACACATAACCTTCAGGCGAGTTATAGCAGCTATAAGCCTTAGGCGTACATTGAACTTCAACTTGCTTGGCCCAAGCTGTGGAATACGGCAACGCGAACGCAGAAACTGCGAAGGCAAAGTTAAAAAATAAACGCATATTTGCTCCCCCGAGAAATTGACTAGAGATGAGTCTAGCCATGGGGGAGGGACTGAATCAAGCCCTCAATCGAAGCGCAGGGCCTTCCATTTTTCGAGTTTATCGCCCACCTTCGACATCAGCTTCTCGCTGAGTTCAGAAAACCCTACATCTGTAGCCTTAACCACAAAGTTTTCTGCGGTGGATGTGACCTTGATCACGCCTTCAAACAATCCGTTGGTGAGCGTGAATGTCGCCTGCAGCAGTGAACGGCTGGGCGATTTCAAATGGAGGCGATTCAAAACGAAGTAAAGCTTCGATCGCATGTCCGCGGTCGGTTCAAATCCTGAGAACGATGTCTTTACGTCTTCGGACAACATCCATACCTCCTATGTTGTCGTGAGCACCTACTTGAATTATATGCGTAACTTTTGTCAATACCCAAAGAAGTTTTTACTCTTCAGCAACTTTTCTGACGGGTATTAACTCAGCTTAGAGAGCCAGTATTGCGCCTGCCGCGCGAGAATCGGATCTGAAGTCCGGCTCAATAGTTCTCGCAGCATAACTCTCGCCTCGCGCGGAGGCATGCGCTGGACAAGGGTTTCCAGGCTTTGAGCGCGGAGTACAACTTCATTGGAATGCTCGCGATCCGAGGCCATATCGGGAATTTTCGCAAAACAAACTTCTTTTAATAGAGCTACAGCTCCACCCGCCTCAGCCAGCCCAAGCATGTAAACGGCAAGAAAGCGGGCGTCGCCAGATAAATTTTTATCGAGAGCGGAGCGCTTGAGAAATTTTAAATCCTGCGAGTTCAAACGCGAGGCCTTGTCTTTGAGACGGATCATGGTCTGGTCTGGATTGGGGTCGACCTGGCCAATGCGCACCGATTCTTCGAGCAGCCATCTTTCAGTGGTCAATACTTCAACCGGCGGTGGGCGCTTGAGAGGCGACGGGAGTGGCGGTTCAGCAAAGGCGATGGGCGCGGATTCGATAATCCGGGTGATCGTCGGGGTAATGGTTCCAATCGAGTTGCGGTCTTCCGGCGCTAAATCTCCGGAATTTAGCCAAAGCAGCAAAAATGCGGCGGCCAAAAAGGCCAATATTGAAATGCGCATCAGTAAAAAACATCAAAGTGCGGAACAAGCGTCATGTCCAGAACCTCGACCCCGTTGAGTTCGCCCCACGGCTGGTTTTTAGAATCGTAAACAACCCCATTTTCGTCGAGACGAAGGCTCACATTATTAAACTGGGCGAAGCGTCGGGCGCCGGCCGGCCAGGGCATCGGTGTTCGATCACAGCGCAGATTGGGAACCTGGATTGGGCAGTACGTGCGATCTTTAAAGATGGCAAAAAGCCCGGGCTGCCCCATGGGATTGGCCGTGGCGAGGTGATCTACGCCCGGGAGCGGCGTCGCATTGGACCACGCGCCATTGCCGAAAACGTAGGAATAAATCCGCTCTTGCGCATCCACCGCGTATAAATAGCGGCGCAGATTAATGTCGACTTCCTCCACATCGATAATCCCCGCCGGGGGCGACATTTTTAAAAGTTTAAAATAGGAGTAATCATCACTCAGCGCGGGCGCCACATCCGGACGGTCGAGGTCGATGGACCAGGCACCACTTGGGAGGTTGAGTAAGGTCGCGCCGAGCGATGTGCGTTTTAATTTGAACGACTCAGAGCCGGGGAGCTGCCAGTTGAGGATTTCGGTTTCAGACTCGCTGATGCGAGTGAGGCCTTCGCTGGTGCGCGCGATAAGTACATCTTTTGCGGCCATCGGGCTTTCGTTAAACACGAAGTTCGAGCGAGCGAGCAACATCAAGCGGGCCATCGATTGGTAAACGGGGTGAAAGTTCGCGCCCTGCAAGACGACTCGCGCATAGTATTCCATCTCCACGCCGTGCGAACCGCCAGCACTCACGCTGGCGTCGCAGCCAGAAATGTTCGAGCCCTTGTAAGGACCATGCTCGCAGTTGGTGTGATAATAACCTTCGGTGTGGCGGGCTTCGTGAATAATCGTGCCGACCCGGCCTAGAGTGGAGAGTTTGGCCCAACCGTCTTGCATGGTGAAGTAGCCGCCAGAGTTATAGGCGGTCGCCCACGGGATATCATCGCCGCGCTGGATGCCGTTGGTCTGCTGGCGCAACCACGAAAAATAATCGGTGGCGGGCACAAACTCTTGAATAAAGATATTGGCTGCGGAGCCGTTGAATTGTCCGTGCTCGACGATTTGCAGGTCGTTAAATAACTTTTTACTGTCTTTGCTCGAGTCGCACAGCTCGATGCCGCCAAAGGACTCCGAGTCGATATTGAATTCGTTAATGTAGCGGACCGCCTGCGACTGTTCGATACAGCCGAACTCAGAGTCGAAAGCCGGCAGTGGGTTGGCGGCGGCTCCAGCCGAAATTATCAGCGCGGTAAGCGCAAGTGATAACCGATCCATGGTTATAATCCCCTTGAAATGGCCGGCTCCGTCCTCGGTGTCGGCCACTAATAGCAAAGCATGGGATTGAAAAAAGTTCCATAAGCAAAGCTTTTGATGCTTGATGACACGCGGAAGCGCTTTCGGTTACAAAAACCCCCATGGCGATGACGGAACGGGAACTTTTAAATCATTTGCGCACAAATCCATTTGTGCTCGCGCCGATGGCCGGGATTACCGACCGTCCCTTCCGATCTTTTATGCGAGAGATGGGTTGTGGCGCCGTCATAAGCGAGTTGGTGAGCTCCACCGGGCTTAAATATTCATCTGAAAAAACCAAAAAGTTGATGGAGTACGAGGAGATTCAACACCCGGTGGGCATTCAGCTGTTTGGAGAAAATCTTGAGCACCTTACCGAGGCCGGGAAAATTGTCGAACAATGGGGCGTTGATTTTGTCGATATCAATTTTGGCTGCCCAGTTCCAAAGGTCGTGAACAAAGGGGCTGGGTCTGCGTGTTTGAAAGACTTAAACAGACTTCGTGATGTGATTCGCGCGGTTAAAAGCGGCGTGAACATTCCCGTCACCATTAAAATTCGCACCGGGTGGGATCAAGCCAGCCGAAATTCGCCCGATGTCACGCAAGTGGCTTTTGATGAGGGCGTCACTTGGGTGGCGATTCACGGGCGCACTCGCGCGCAGGCGTATTCGGGATTTGCCGACTGGGATTACATTCGCGAAGTTAAAATGCGGAGCAAAGTTCCCGTTCTCGGCAATGGCGATATTCACTCAGCGGGCCGTGCGGTCGAGCGATTGCGCGCCAGCGGCTGCGATGGCGTTATGATTGGCCGTGGGTGTTTGAAAAATCCTTGGATTTTCGCGCAGGCTCGGGCCTTGCGGGCCGGTGAACCGCTGACGATCACTTCGGCTTTGCTGCCGGTGCTGGGACGGCTTCGCGAATATTTAGACAACTATTATCCTGAGCGTATTATGCTGATTCAAATGCGCAAATTTGCCATGTGGTTTTCGGCCGGGTTTCCCGAGGCGAGTTCCTTTCGCAAAAACCTGTTTCAGGCCACCTCTCGGGCCGAAACGTTAGATACCATTGAGCGCTACTTCTGCGGCCTGAACTCGGTGTCTCAAAATGATACAAGTGGCGAGGCCTTTTTGATGGGCGGGCACGGATAGTCGCACATTAGTCGCACATTACCTGCGTCTAGCCTCAAGTCGCGGAATTCCCGATCCGATACAAAGAAATGCCTTCCCCGAAATCCAAGTTTCCTTGGGTCCTTATGATGACTTCAGTGAGTTTGGTTGGCGCCTTGATGTTCTTTCAGAACTGCGCCAAAGGGCCGTCGAATTCGGGCGAAGGGGCAGGGGCGTCGAGTGAGCCGCCGCCCGATCCCGCCTCGCAAGGTCCCGCCGGATCGGCCGATTTCACTCGCGGGCAACTTTTCAATTACAATTATGTGCCGATGAAGTCGCAAATGGTGCAAACCATGATCGACGGCTTTGGTTATTACAATTACGCCGGCGCGAAAGCGGTGGCGATATCCGCCGATGGCTTGGGCTTCGCAGTTCGCCGGGCCGTGGGTCAGCATGACGATGCCCGCCGCGGAGCTTTAGAAGGTTGCTTCGCCATTTCGGGCGGCAAGCCCTGCTTGCTGATTGCCGATGGATACAATTTCAATGTGGATTTTGCCACGATGTCGCCCGCGAGTTTTACTTTTACAATGGCGACGCCGACGACTTTAAGCGCAGACAAAGTGCCGTTTCTGCCGAACAACACCCGCACGCAAGTGATCAGCGATTATAAATTGTCAGCGTCACCCAAAGCTTTGGCGATTAGTTTAGATGGCGCCTACGCATGGGTGGCCCATACGACCCAGTTTCCCATACTCTCAGCTGTTGAGGCCCGGCGCGTGGCGCTGGAGCGCTGCGAACTTATGGCGGCATTTTCGCCGTGCACTTTGTTCGCGCAGGATGAGCAGGTTGTTTTTAATCCGGCGCAAATCAATCGCACGCCGGTGATCGACTACACTCGCACTGTGATGGGTTCAAATATTCCCGGTATGCGCGACCAGGTTTTCACCAACAACATGACCAACGATTATTTGCCTAAAGTGACGACCAATAAAAGCGGCGCGATTTATATCACCGCCGATGGACGTGGCGGATACGGGATCAACGACACGGCGGCCACGGCCGATAGTGATGCCCGTGTGGCTTGTGAGGCGAATAAGATCAATTACCCGTGCTTTCGCTACGCCATTAACCAGGCCGTTCAAGGTGTCGCCGCGAATCTTTTAGCGATCACGTCGTATTCACTTAACACGCATTGTAAATCCGTGCCCCGCCAATCGTGCGCGCATCACAAGCAGATGGGCTGCCCGGGCGGGTCTTATTACACATTGTCCGCTGGTCCGGTCGCGGCTGAGAATTGCCCTTAGCCGCAATCTGATGTTAGCCTTGCACAATGACGGGACCTAATCCAGCGGCCACATTTCGATCCCTGATCACCGGTAAAGAAAAGCTCTTAGTGCGTTTGATCGGGCCGATCACTGAGGTCGCCGATTTTGGGCCATTGCAATTTTCGCGTTTGCGGCCGGTGGAGATTGATTTGGGTGAGGTCACCGCAATGAATTCGATCGGCATTCGCGATTTTGCCGCATGGATGGCGAGTCTTGAGAATCCGGTCATTGAGTTTTCGCATTGCCCGAAATTTTTTATCGATCAGGTGAATATGATAATTGGGCTTGTCCCGGTCCGGGCGAGTTTTTTGAGTTTCTACGTCCCGTTTTTCAGTTCGGTGACGGACGAGGAAAAGCGTGTCTTGTTTGTAAAAGGCATGGAGTACAAGGGCGTTGGCGAAAACGTAACAATCGAGCTGCCAGAGGTCCGCGATTCCAAAGGCAACCCGATGGAGCTCGATGTCGTTTCGGATCGTTATTTTGAGTTTTTAAAGCGGCATCCCTAAGACTATTCGAAATCTTCTGGGCTCTCATTGATTGAATTCACTTCCCGCGAGGCATCGTCCTCGGTTTCTTCAACTGGCTCGGGCACGGCCACGGCGCGCTCCGAAGCTTCACTCTCTTCTAGAGATCGTTCAACCGCTTCGGGATCAAATTCTAAATCTGAAGCCTTAGGCAGCGGTACGTCCGTCTCTAAACTCCATGAAGGCGCAGTCGAGAAAGACGCCATGCCAATGCCTGTCCACGGAAAGTCGCCGAGCAAGGAGGCCGAGCGTTCATAACCTTCCGGCGTCAGCTTTCCGTAGGCGGCCATGCGCTTCAAAATAATCGTGACCATTTTTTTAGAAAACGGAGTCAACGCACCCTTGCGAAAGCCCTGCGAATAAACTTTTGGATTGGGCAGCAGGTGCGCGAGATAGGCGGCCTCAAGAGGGTTTAGCTGACTCGCTGGTTTTTTGAAATAGTGCTCAGCCGCGTTTTTTACACCATAGAGTCCGGGCCCGAATTCCACCACGTTCAAATATTTCTCTAATATAAAATCTTTTTTGTAGTGACTCTCGATGCCGTGAGCGATGTAGGCCTCTTTCAATTTGCGTAGGAGCGACTTTTCTTGATTGAGAAATACATTTTTGGCGAGCTGCTGGGTCAGTGTGGAGCCACCGCGTTTGGCGGCACCGGTTTTGAGATTGGCCTCAAAGCTCTCTTGAATCTCTTTCCAATCAAAACCTTTGTGCGAATAAAAACTTCCATCCTCCGCCACGATCACCGCGTGAATCATAAACGGCGAAACATCGTTGAGCTTTACATAGCTCGGCGAACCTGGACAAAGTTTTACTTGAAACATCGAAGTTACAAAACACCGTTCAAGAAGTGTGATATCGGGAATGGTAAGCAAGAGCCCGGCGATCACAACGCCGAGGAGCAGAATGGCGCTGAACACCATTTTCAAAAAGCTGCCGAACAAAGAGGGCTTGGGCGGCAGAGGTCTTACTTCAAATAACCGTTGTGCTTCATCCATTCAACGCTCTCGGCGATCGACTCCTGGGCTGGGCGTGGGCGAAAATTTAACTCGGCGGTGGCCTTCGCGTGGTCGAACCAATGGTACAAGACCGACGTCCAGGCATTCTCTCCGCTGATAGGTCCTTTTCGGCCGATTTTCTCCAATCCATCACCCAGTTTTCCGAGCGCGTGGACCACAAAATTCGGCAGGTAGATGCCGGGCGGTTTAACTCCGGCCAGTCCGGCGATTCGCTCGAAAAGATTTTTGATCGTAATGTTCTCTCCGCACAAAATGTAACGCTCGCCGTTTCGACCAACGTCACGAGCCTTTAGAACGGCGGCAATAACGTCGTGGACCGAAACCACGCTGACTCCACCCGACGTGTAAAACGGGAGCTTACCTTGCGCGACTTTAAGCTGGGTTTTGCGGCTGCCTTTTTTTGCGTCGGCGGCGCCATAGATCGTGGACGGATTTAAAATTACCGATCCAATTAAGCCCTTTGTCGTCGCGCTTTTTACAATTTCTTCGGCCCGCCGTTTGGTATCGAAATAGCCGAGATCGAGATGGCTTAAGTTGTACGGGCTATCTTCGTTCATAGGAGTTTTGTCGAAGCTGGCACCGACCGCCACGACCGAACTCATATAAACCAACTTTTTCGGCGTCTTTTTTAGGGCGTCGACCACGTTCTGCGTGCCTTGAACATTGACCCGCTCCATCTGACCCCGCATCGAGCGGGTGTATCCGACCACGCCCGCGAGGTGAAAAACTGTACCAACGTCCTGAACCGCTTTTGTGAGAGAAGAAGGGTCGGTGATATCACCCAGGCAGGACTTAAATGTTAAACCCTGCAAATCGTCCAGCGATGAATTTGCGCGATGAAGGACGTGGACCGTCTCGCGCTGCTCAATGAGGCGGCGGACCAACCAAGACCCTACGAATCCCGTCGCGCCGGTTACTAGCACTGCCATTCGGGTGATGATATGCTAACATTACTTTAAATTGTAGAGGGGACTACATCATGAGCCGTGCATTAATTCAAAATGTCTACTTGTTTAAAACTTTCGAACCCAAAGAGCTTGATGCTGTCGGTGAGACTGGCAAATTGGAGTCGTTTCAAAAAGGCGACACCATTTTTATCAAAGGTGAAGCGGCGAGTGCCCTTTATTTGATCAAACATGGCTCGGTGATTATTCAACAGTCGACCAAGTCGGGCGACCACCTAACCGTAGCCACTTTGGGTACCGGCAGCCATTTCGGCGAAATGCCCTTTATCGACGGCCAAATGCGCTCGGCGTCCGCCGCCGCGGCCGAACAGACGGAACTGATTGTTATACCTTATGACAAATTGAAAATGTTCTTGAGCCAAAACAAAGACGCTGCGGTGAAGTTTTATCGCGACCTTTCGCACTTTTTGTGTGGCCGGCTCCGCGTGACGACGACGGACCTAAGTTTTGCGCGCGAGAAAAATTTAAGCCACTTCTAGGTTTTAGCAACTCGGGGGAGTAGCAGCATGCAGCTGACCACCATATTTGGACTCGTCATCGGTATCGGGGGGATTGTTCTAGGCAATCTTCTCGAGGGCGGAAGTGTCGGGCCGTTGTTCTTGCTGCCGGCGGCGCTCATCGTGTTTGGCGGGACCTTAGGCGCGACCATGTTGTCGAATCGGTCTGAAGATTTAAAGCTCGCGTTTGAGTATTTGAAACTTTTGATGGGCTCGAGCGAAACTCACGAGCGCAATCTTATCGCTGCCGAAATCATCCAGTCGGCGCAAACCGCGCGGCGCGAGAGCCTGCTCGCTTTAGAAAAAAATCTCCCCAAGATGCGCGACCCCTTTATGCGCACGGTGTACCGCTTCGCCATTGACGGTGTGGATCCCGAGGTCTTGCGTAAAATTTTTGAAGAAGAGATCACCGTAAATGAGCGGCGCAAACTTGCGGCGGCTAAGGTCTGGATGGATGCCGGCGGCTTTGCCCCAACCATCGGAATTATCGGCGCCGTGTTGGGTTTGATTAGCGTGATGACGAATATCACCGACACTTCGATGCTTGGGCAGGGCATCGGGATCGCCTTTGTCGCAACCATATATGGCGTAGGCTCGGCCAACTTACTGTTTATCCCGATCGCTAACAAAATGAAGGCGCTGATCCGTTTTCGCTCAGAAACAGATGAAATGATTCTCGAGGGGGCGCTGGCCGTGGTCAGCGGACTCAATCCCTACTTGATCGAACAAAAAATGCGCTCCTTCACTTTGGACATGACGGCTAGCCCATGAGACGCGTTGAAGACGATGAGAAAGACGCGAGCCATGAACGCTGGCTGGTCTCTTACGCCGACTTCATCACCCTGATGTTCGCCTTTTTTGTGGTTCTATATGCGACATCCGAAAAAGATTTAGCCAAAGTCGAAGAGTTTCGCGACAGCATGAAAAGGTACCTGGTTAAGGCCGGTGCCTTTGGCGAATCAGGACAGCAGATCAATCAAGGTGATCGGAACACTCAGCTGATCGAGCCGCCGATTCAAACCTTCCGGCCATCGAAGCCAGAGACGGTCGAGACTTTAGATAAAATCGAAACTTTTGTAGAGGGTTCTTTTACGGCGGCGGAGCGGAAGAAGTACATCGCTGATATTTCGGCTGACGAGTGGGGCGTTCGCATATCGATGCCGGCGGCGGAGCTTTACGGCGCGGGGAGCGAGAAGTTTAAACCGGAAGCCGTTAAATTTTTGGGCAAGCTCAGCGAACTTTTGCCGCAGACCAAGCGTCATGTCTTGATCGAGGGGCATGCTGCGGCCGGAGAGGTTGGCGGGCTGGCGTCACCATGGGATTTTGCCTCGGCCCGAGCCGTGAACATGTTGCGCTTTGTAATGAAGCGCCAAGGGTTAAAGCCCAGTACCATGGCCGCCGCCTCGTTTGGCGATTCACGCCCGATTTTTGAAGGCGAGCGCGCACCGATGAACTCACGAGTCGATATTATTCTGCTGAATCAGGATATGGAGCTCTAGGGGTCGGGTGTGTTTGCGTGCGGGCTACTGGCAAAAAGCCTTTACCGCCGCCCATGACTGCTTTGTATCTCTCAGCGCCATCATGCACAGCCCGCCGCCCTCACTAACGCCCGCACAGAAGTTTTTTATCGCCGCCCAAGTTTGATTGCTCTTATCTAAGGCCCTCATGCAATAGGCCTGGCCTTCAGTGACCGAACTGCAAAACGCCTTCACATCGGGCCACGAGGCCGGATTGTTCGCTAAGATTTGCATGCAGAGCCCTTGACCCTTCTCCATGCTTTGAGCGTTGAATGAGAAGACTGAGATAGAAAATGCGGCGGCGATGATTGCAATGAGTTTCATTTTTCCCCCTGTGTGGTTCATGTATCGTGGGATTTTAGAGCGGGGCAAGTTTAATTTTTGCGGGTTCGGGGCGGGGGCTGCGAGTGTGGCCGGCATGCGTGGCGATTGCGGGCGTCGGCAATGATTATTGCCGGAGTCATATCTTCTCTGCCTTTTCCTGCTGCTCTTAGTGGAGCCCTCATATCCAACTGCAAAACAACTTTAAAAAGCCCGACACCGTGTTCCCCCAAAACTTGAACGCACTCAGTTTCTTTAACCACCGCCGAATCAAGATTGACGACCCCAAATTGCTGAGATAAAACCTCCGCGATGAAAAGATCTGGATCACAACTATCTTTCAAATCTGTTAATGGCTGGGGTGGCAAGAGGCGGGGAGCTGGACGCCCAAACCTTTCCGGGCGAGTTTCTCATATGAAGCGGGAGAATGTGGTCTTAAAGACGCCAGTTCATCTGACTTTGAAAATCGCCAACAAGAAATGGAATTTGCGCTGTGGGGACGTGGCCAAGGCGTTCAAGATCAGCGCCGCCAAAGCTAAGGTTTTCGGGCTGCGAATTCTCCACTATTCTATTCTGCGCGATCATCTGCATCTTGTTGTGGAAGTTGTAGACAATGAGAGTCTCACTCGGGGGATGCGAAGCTTTGGTTCGAGTTTTGGAAAGGCGATTCGCTCGCTAGTTGGTGGGAAGGGCCCGGTGTTTAAGGGTCGATTTCATTTAACAGTGATTTCTTCACCGACACAGATGCGCAATACACTTGCCTATGTTCTGCAGAATTATTCACAGCACTCCAATTTGTTGGAGCATATTGATGCCTATTCATCGGCGCCCTATTTTGCGGACTGGCGAAGGTTGCTCGGTCGGCGAGTGGGGCCTATAGTCGCTCGACACAGCATAAAACCCTCGATGCCTCCGCATTTATGTCGGCCAAACTCTTGGCTCGCGAGAGAGGGATGGAAGAGAGCCACCCATGTTACCAGAAGTCGAGTTTCTTAAAGAGTCAGACAAGCTAAAGAGCATTCTTCGGCGGACTTCGATTCATGATCGCAGCCGACGGGAGAATTCGGCAGAGCATTCTTGGCAGCTCGCTTTAGCTGTTATGACCACCGCACACCTCGCCAACGAACCCTTAAATCTCGAGCGGGCTTTGAAAATGGCCTTGTTGCATGACTTGGTGGAAATTGATGCGGGCGATACGTTTGTCTACGACACGGCCGCCAACATCGGAAAATTTGAGCGAGAGTTGCTCGCGGCTGAGAGGATTTTTGGCTTGGTTCCCGAGCGGGCTGGAGAGTTCAAAGAGATTTGGCTCGCTTTTGAAAATAAGAATTGTCCCGAGTCTCGCTTTGTCTCCTCGCTGGATCGTTTTATGCCGGTTCTTTTGAATTATATGAACGACGGCTTCGGCTGGCGCACCCATGATGTGGGCTTTGCTAAAGTTCACAAATTAAACAGCCAAATTGCCGAGGGCTCGAGCAAGCTTTGGGCGATTGCTGAGAGAATGATTAAAGAGTGCCACGCAAAAGGGTTTATCGGGGACTGAGATCAGGAGCCGCCCCTCACTCAATCCGCAATCCCGTCGGGTCAACCTCGTTCAGCATACGGCGCGAATCTAGCAAAACCTTGTTCAGCTGAATCCACGCGTTGTCGGGACTTAAATTTAGCAGCGAAGCCATTTTGGCGAATGCGGGTTTGGATTTTTCGAACGCCTTTTGTTTGTGGGCGGCGGACAGTTGCATCACTTGCTCGTAAACGCGCAGCAGCCGATAAAACTGCAGAAGTTTAGCGCCCACGTCGCGCCACTTTCGATCTTTGTCGATCAGCTCATTGAGCATATGCGCGGTCGAGCAACCGTCGGTCGCAATCGCCTTATGCAAAATGGCTGTCTGGATTGTGAATTCGATATCAAGCAAACCGCCCGGGGCATACTTCACGTCCAGCGAATCGGGTTTTAGCGGCACCAACAGCTTCGCGCGAATCCGCTGCAGCTCGGCCAAATCCTCGTCGCGCAATGGGCGCTTGAACAAGGCTGATTTATTGAGCTTAACGGACGGACTCAAGGGCCGCGCGCGCAAATAGGCCTGTCGCTCCCACGGCTCGGCAGTGTCTTCCCAATATTTTTGTAGGTGTTCGAACTGCACCAAAAGCGCGCCCGATTGCCCACTCGGCCTGAGACGCAGATCAACTTCGTAAAGATTTCCGCCCTTTTGAGGGTCGGCGAGCCTAGAGATAAAACGCCGCACGACTTTGGCGTCTTCTTCCGTAGGAACGGTGGGCGTAATAAATATAAAATCTAGATCGCTGCGCACGCCAAGTTCGGCGCCCGCCCACTTACCCATGGTGATCACCTCAATGGCGGAGCCACGAAATTCTTTTTTCAGCTGAATTAAGAGTTGTCGGCAAATTTCGTCGGCCGTGGTGGTCACCCGGGCGCTTAAAGACTCCAGATCGCGATCGGCCAAGAACTGATTGGCCGCCCAAATTTCAGTCAGCAGCTTTCGGTCATTCATTTGCAACAGGAGGGCATCCATCTCTTCAGCCCAGGGCTCGTCACTTTGCAAAATAAAATGGTCCAGCAGTTCGGGCCGGGCGGCTAGAATTGAGCCCAAGTATGGCGATAAGCAAAACAGTCGGGCTAAATCTTGAATCAACCGTGGCGAACGCAGCAGCATTGTAAAAAAAGTCGCCTTGGCGCGCGTGGCGCGCACGAAGTCTTCGAGAATTCCCAGCCCGAGATCTTTCTCCATACCCGTTTGCCGCGCCAATTCTTGCACAAACACGTACAAAAATTCCTGGCGCGCGCGTTCGTCGCGATCGTTTTTGTGTGATAGCGCGGTGGACTTAATCAATTGTGGCCAGGTGTTCAAAACGGACTCGGGCGAAAAGCCGAGCGCTTCAAGCCACGCTTTTTGCGCAGCCTCACTGCTCGGCAAGCGCGCCTCCGCGGCAGAGGCATTGCCGAGAAGCCCGGTGACGATTTGATCGATACTTTGCATGCGCGGACCGAGGCTTGCATCCAGTCCATCGGGCACCGAATGAGTTTGCCGGTCGTCCACAGCCTGCACCGAGTTCTCCACATGGCGAAAGTGCCAGTAGTTTTCGAGCAAGGCGCCGGCGTCGTCCACGCTGAGCAATTTGTTCGCTCGCAGCAACTCAATAGCCTCCGTCGTCGACCGAGTTTGCAGCGCCGGAATTTTGCCGCCGTTGAGAATTAGCAAAGAATGAACAAACAACTCGATATCGCGAATCCCGCCGACTTCGAGTTTGATGTGGGTCTCGGCCGCCTTGCGCTGAAAGCCGAACTGGTGCACGCGCGCGCGCAACGCCTTAAGGTCGTCGAGCAGCGTGAAGTCGAGAAATTTGCGAAATGAAAAACGGCGGGCCTGATCTTCGATCGCCTGCACCAGGGCCTGCGGGCCCGAAATGGCGCGCAATCGGACCAGGGCCAATCGCTCCCAAGTCTCGCCCTGGCTCCAGTAGTAGTCTTGAAACTGCGCGGGTGAAGTGATCACCGGGCCCATCTTGCCGCCGGGTCGAAGATCAAAATCCAGTCGGTAACAAAAACCCATTTCGCCTTGGTGCTGCAGTTGGGTCTGAAAAACGCGAAGGGCTTTTTCAATAACAAGTGGCTCGGCGCCCTCAGCCACGACCAGCACGTCGATGTCGGAGCTGAGGTTGAGCTCCAGCGCTCCGTGTTTGCCGAGCGCGAACAACGCAGCCGGCAAGCGGCTCAATCCAGACTCATCCCAAACTTCTCGTAAAATCTGATCGGCCACGTCACTCCAAAACCGGCAAATATTAGCGCTAGTGGATTTTTTTAAAAAAGTCGCCGCTACACATTCGAGCCAGGCGCGATGTCGCCGATGATGGATGGAGCTTTTTGGCGTGGACGTGAGAAGCGCTTCGTAGCGAGAAAATGCCGGACTAAATGCGCGGACCTTGTTCAGCTCCGCCTGCGAGTAGGTGTCTATTCCAGGTAGGGAGACCACTTGGGTTTGTCCCAATCAAAGTTGTCGTCGGTGATTCGGCGTTCGTTGCTGCCGTCGGGGCTGACGATATAGAGTTGATATTTGCCGGTGCGGTCGCTCGAAAACATAATGTGCCGACCGTCGGGTGACCAGGTCGGCGCCTCATTGTTTGAGGCCTTGCCGTTGGCTTTTTTCGCATCGGTCATGCGTTTTAGGTTCGTGCCGTCGGCACTCATCGTGAAAATATCAAAGTGGTCGGCGTCGTGTCCGGCAAAGGCGATGGTTTTACCGTCGGGCGACCACGCCGGCGAGGCATTGTACTTTCCGGCAAAAGTGATGCGCTTTACGCCGCTGCCGTCGATATTCATCAAGAAAACATGCGGGCGCCCAGCGCGATCCGACGAGAACGCGATCTTGGTGCCATCCGGAGAGACGGCGGGCTCGACATTCATCGCATGATTTGGGCCGCGTGTGAGTTGCGTGAGAGATTTTCCATCTACGGTCATTTTATAAATATCCGGATTCCCTTCTTTAGAAAGGGTCAGCAACAAATGTGTGTCGCCCGGTAGAAAATTGGCGCCGGAGTTCATGCCTTTGCGATAGGACACCAAAAAGCGCTTGGCCGAAGCGATATCGTAAATAAACAAGTCGGCGTTGCGCACTTTTTCTACTTTGTGCATCGGGAATCCGGTGTAAGCGATTTTGTCGCCTTTGTTGGACCACGCCGGAGAAATAGCCAGCGACTGATGTGAAGTGATCTTCTGTTGATTGGTGCCGTCCCAATCCATCATATAAATTTCTTTATTGCCGCCCGGCGCGCGCCCCGAGGCGACGATTTTAGTGAGAAACATACCGCGTTTGCCGGTGAGCGCTTTAATTAAATCGTTGGCGAAGGTGTGCGCCATTCTGCGGGTGGCGGCAACGGGCCCCTTATAGTTTTTGCCGACAACAAGTTTTGCGGTCGGCACATGGTAGACGTAAGTTTCAAACGACAACTCGCCGCCCACGATTTGATAAGAGGCGCGCACCAGAAACTCGGTGCCAATTGTTTTCCAATTTTCAAATTTAAAGCCATTGGGGGTTCCGGGCGCGGGCCGCAGGCCCACTTTGCTCGGATCTTCGAGGTAAGCTTCGGGTTTAATAAAGGTGAAAAGATTCGATACGCTTAGATCATTGTAGACGACGCGAAAAAGATTTTGTCCGGCCTGAATATGCGCCGGATTGGCGGACTGGGTTCCGACATAGAGAATCGGTGGCAGAGCCATCAAGCTTTTTTTAACCTGGCCCTGCCCGACGGCGATGTAAAAGTTGTCGTCGGCGGAGTGAGCGGAACCGAGCCCCAAAAAAGTTATGAACAAAACGACAGATAATAATCTCATTGCGCGCTCCTTAACCTATTTAGGAAATTTAACAGTTATCCCGGTTGTGGCAAGTCTTCCCCGCAAACGGTCTGGGGGCGGGGGAACCGGCGAGGCCTTCTCAATCGTCCCCATAACAATCGTGTCAAAAACGCTGTGACCGCTGGACCTTCGCATTTGCTTTCGCGTGACGTAGCCGCGTTCGTCGATATTGATCTGCACTTCAGCGCTGAGATTGGCGTCGGCCAACCACTGCGGGATTTCGAAATTGGCGTTGACCTTGCGTTGCAACTCATCCAGATAGCGATCAAACTCAACCCGGTCGAGGCCGGTCAGCGAATTGCCCTCGCTCGTTTGGTTGCCCGCGATAACCGCCGACTTGGCTTGTTTCACTTTCTCCTTGGCCTTTTCATTTTCGAGCTGCTCGCGGATCCGATCCATAGCACTTGCGGCTTTGATTTTATTGAGCGCTTCGCTTTGCGCTTTGGCTTTGTCTATCTTCTTGGCTTTTGGTCCCGGCACTACGGGCGCGGTTGTTTTGGTGGGAGTCGCGGCTTCTTTGGGCGGAAGTTTCGGTTTTGGCTTCGGCGGCTCTGGAGTTTCTTGAGCCTTGGGTAAAGGCGCGAGCTCCGGATTTTTTTGCGGCAAACCGACGACGTCGACGCGAATCGCCTGTGGCAGCATCACTTCTGCAGGGCCGATGACGTAGGTTGTGACGGTGAAGAAGAACAACACCGCCACATGCCCGGCCGCAGACAGCATCAGCATTCTTTGCAGGCTGTAATCGGCCGTCATTTTCCTCCGGATTTAGGCAGCGTAATCATTCCGATCTGATAAATGCCGGCGGCGCGAATCTCACCCATGGCTTCGGCCACGGTGCCGTAATCCACTTGCCGGTCGGCTTGGATATAAATTTGTTTGTCTTTGCGAGTGGAGAATATGGCTTTCAGTTTGCTGCCGAGTGAATCCATCCCGATGCGGGCCTCGCCGGCGAACAGGGTGCCGTCTTTTTTGATCACCAAAATAAACGGCTCATCGCTGGTCGGAACGCCGCTGTTGGCCGTCTCTGGCAGTTGCACCTCGAGGCCTTGCTGCATCATCGGCGCGGTGACCATAAATATAATCAAAAGCACAAGCATCACGTCGACCAAAGGGGTAACGTTGATCTCGCTCAACACCATGCGGGTTCCGCTCTTTGAGACGGACGCGGCCACGTTATTGTCCTTTGAAGAAGTTTCGTTTCGCCAAATTCAAAAAGTCAGATGCGAAATTGTTCAGCGCCAGTTCCTGCTTGCGGATTCGAGTAACAAAGGCGTTGTAGGCGATGGTCGCCGGAATGGCGGCGGCAAGGCCGACTCCCGTGGCGATTAAGGCCTCGGCGATTCCGGGCGCGACGACGGCGAGGCTGGCTGATCCGGTTTGGCCGATTTTTTGAAATGAACTCATAATGCCCCAAACCGTTCCGAACAAACCGACAAAGGGTCCGACGCTTCCGGTGGTGGCGAGAAATATCAATCGAGATTCTAAACGCGAGACCTCGAGGTCGATCGCTTTGCGCAAAGAGCGCTGAAGATTGTCGAGGCCCGAGAGAACCGGAGCTTCCGAATTCTCTTGCGAAGAGGCGAGGAGAGAAGATTCGGCGATTTTTTTCAGTTCCAAATAGCCGAGTTGAAAGACGGCGGCGAGATTGCTCTCGGGATAATCTTTAAGGTTGTCGTGAACTTCTTCGAGTGAGGCCGCCTTCCAGAATTTCTCCTCAAAGGGAATATTGCCCAATTCGACATCGCGAAACTGTTTGCGTTTCTGCACCATAATGGCCCACGAGATCACCGACATTCCGACGAGTGTGAGTAAGGTGAGTTGCACGACCAGGCTGGCGGACGCGATGGCGTGCCAGGCTCCTAGATCGGCGGCGACTTTGACTGTGTCTGATGCGGCCCAAGCTGTTGAAAACATAATAAAAAATCGTAAGGCTAAAGGCTTGCGTTAGGCAACAAGATTACACGCTTCTTTCGCCGCTCGAGCTCTCGGGCCTCGCGCGTGCTGAGTCGCGTATTGTTGTCTTCGGGGACCTGCAGAACAAAATCGGGCCAAAAATCCAGCATGGTTTCGATCCATAAACTCGAGAACAGATGCAGGCGCACGAGCGAGGCAGCGTCAGCCGCATAGAGCCATTGTGGCGATTTTTTGCGCAAATAACGCGCGACTCTCTGCGAGCCGCTATAAATGGCGAAACTTTTATTTTCATCCAAAGGCGTAAGAAGCGCCATCAGCTCGTCCAAGGGCGGCGTATCCACCGAGTCGACTTCGATCAGCCAATTTTTCTGGGGTGAGTTGGCGATTCGGTCAGAGATCGAGACCGCCGGGTCGCAGCCCAGAGTCCAAGCTCGCTGATGGTAAAAAATCTTTAACCAGGTGATGCCTTCGGTATTAAGGGGTTTGGCGAGGTCACAGATTAATTCGGGGGATGCCTTTTGAAAGGACCACGTGTCCATCGCATACCAGGGGTGAGCCGGAGGCGAAAAGGTTTGCCGTAGGCCTGCCCAACGCACAAAGACCACCGCCACCACGGCGAAAATCAACGTGCCTGCTGTTATGGCGATTAGCCGGAAGATTGCGTTGAGCAAAGGTTTTCCTTCAATTACGTCTTTTTTATGCGTATATACTACGAATCATTTGATTATCGACTGAGTTGCGTTTAGCCCCAGGGCTCACTCAAGTCAAGAAACGTTAAGGTTTTTAAGAGGATAGCTTCGTGAACCGGTTGAATCGAAAAGTCGAATACGCGCTCATGGCGCTAAAAATTATGGCGCAGAAACGCCCCGGCGAACTTACGTCGGCGACTGATGTTGTTGAATTTACGGGCAGCCCCTTTGATGCCACCGCGCGAGTGCTGCAAAAAATGGCTCAGCACGGAATTTTGCGTAGCGAACATGGAGCCCGCGGCGGCTACTCTTTGGTGCGAGATCTTTCGCGTGTGTCGCTGCATGAATTGAACGAGTTGATCCTCGGCCCCGTGGCGGCCGCGCGCTGCCTACAAGGCGAAGGCGACTGTGAACTCAAAGGCCGCTGCAACATTCACTCGCCAGTTTCAATATTGAACCGCAAACAAGAAGAATTTTATCAAAACATTATGCTCGGTGAATTGCTGCGGGCGCGCGAGGCCATGCTATGAGCACTGAACCCCGCGAATACAAACACGGCTTTGTCACCGAAGTGGAGACAGAGAAAATCCGCCGAGGTCTTGGTGAGGATGTAATTCGCACCATCTCCGCCAAGAAAAACGAGCCCGACTGGCTCCTGGCTTATCGGTTGAAGGCTTATAAGCACTGGCTCACGATGAAAGAGCCGCATTGGGCGCGAGCCGACTACAAACCGATCGATTACAAAAATCTCTATTATTACTCGGCTCCAAAATCGGTGAGTGAAAAACCGAAGTCTTTAGACGAACTGGATCCGGAGTTGTTGAAAACTTTCGAGCGACTCGGGATCCCTTTGACCGAACAAAAACGCATCAGTGGTGTGGCCATAGACGCGGTTTTTGATTCGGTGTCGCTCGGCACTACTCACAAAGAGACTCTCGATAAAGTGGGCGTGGTCTTTTGTTCGATTTCGGAGGCGGTTAAAACCCATCCCGAGTTGGTGCGAAAATATTTAGGCACTGTCGTGCCCCACACCGACAATTTTTTTGCCGCTTTGAACGCGGCGGTCTTTTCGGACGGATCGTTTTGCTATATCCCGAAAGGCGTTAAATGCCCGCTCGACTTGTCGACTTACTTTCGCATCAACGCGCAAGAGACCGGTCAGTTCGAGCGCACGTTGCTGATTGCCGAAGAAGGTAGCTTTGTAAATTACCTTGAGGGCTGCACGGCGCCTCAACGCGACGAGAATCAGTTGCATGCGGCCGTGGTCGAGTTGGTCGCGCTCGATCGCGCTGAGATTCGCTATTCAACAGTGCAAAATTGGTACACCGGAGATCGCGAAGGCCGCGGCGGTATTTATAATTTCGTCACTAAGCGCGGCAAGTGTGTGGGTAAAGATTCAAAAATCAGCTGGACGCAAGTTGAAGCCGGCTCGGCCATCACGTGGAAGTATCCGAGTTGTATTCTTCAAGGCGAAAATTCGGTGGGCGCTTTTTATAGCGTCGCTTTGACTCACGATAAAATGCAGGCCGATACGGGCACAAAGATGATCCATATCGGCAAAAACACCAAGAGTACCATTGTCTCGAAAGGGATTTCGACCGGCGGTTCCGTCAACAGCTACCGTGGTTTGGTTAAAATCATGCCCTCGGCCTCGGGCGCGCGGAATTTTTCGCAGTGTGATTCGATGTTGGTGGGCGATAAATCGGGCGCCAACACGTTTCCGTATATCGAAGTCAAAAACAACTCGGCCGTCGTCGAGCACGAGGCCTCAACTTCGCGAATCAGCGAGGACCAGTTGTTTTACTTGCGCTCGCGCGGGATCTCGAACGAAGAGGCGATCTCGCTTTTGGTGAATGGATTTTGTAAAGACGTATTTAAACAGCTGCCGCTGGAGTTTTCGGTCGAGGCGGTTAAGCTGATTGAAATGAAACTTGAAAACTCGATTGGATAAACAATGTTAGTCATTCGCGATTTAAAATGTTCGGTAGGCGGCCAAGAGGTTCTGCGCGGAATTAATCTCACCATCAAGCCGGGCGAAGTTCACGCCATTATGGGGCCGAACGGTTCAGGCAAAAGTACTTTGTCTAAAATTCTGGCCGGGCATCCGGATTATGAAGTGACGGGCGGAGAAGTGCTTTACGACGTCAATTTTTCGCCGCGCAATTTGTTAGAGATGCCGGCCGATGAACGCGCGCGCGAAGGCGTGTTTTTGGCGTTTCAGTATCCGACCGAGGTTCCCGGTTTATCGAACATGACTTTTCTGCGGACCGCTTTCAACTCCGTGTGCCGGCATCAAGGTGTGCAAGAGATGGCCGAGGGCCCCTTTCGCGCTTTTATAGAGAAAAAGGCCGCCCTCGTGGATATGAATCCTTCTTTTTTTGACCGCGCGGTGAATGAGGGTTTTTCGGGCGGCGAAAAAAAGCGCAACGAGATTTTGCAAATGGCTGTGTTGGCGCCGCGTTTGGCGATTCTTGATGAAACCGACTCGGGATTAGATATCGACTCGTTGAAGGTTGTCGCGCAGGGCGTGAACAAGTTGCGCTCGAAAGACAACGCTATTTTATTGATTACGCATTATCAGCGGTTGCTCGATTACATTGTGCCCGACTTTGTACATGTGCTGTCAAAAGGTCGCATCGTGCAAAGTGGCGACAAATCGTTGGCCTTGAAGCTTGAGCAACAGGGTTACGATTGGTTGAAGGATAGCTAATGAGTTTAATTTCCGCAGCTCAACAACATCTTGCACAGCTCAACGCCCGCGCGCAGGCCGGCGAAAAGCTTTTTCGCGAAGAAGCCTGGCGGCGAATGGAGAGCAGCGGACTCCCGAAGCGGGGAACTGAAACCTGGAAGTATACGTCGATTGCTCCGCTCGATATGATGAATTGGACAATGCGAGATGTGGCTCGAGAGAGCGCCTTGCCGTCGGCTTTGGCGGAATGGCTGCAAGATCTGCGCGCCGAGTTCGACGTCGCCGTATTTGTAAATGGCGAATACGCCCCCGCGGTTTCGAAAGTATCGGCCGACATTCAAATTTCTCCGGCCGTGATCGAGCGCAGCGCTTTTAAGGGCGAAGACGGCTTTGCGGATGTGAGCGTGGCCGTGGCTCGGCCTGGTTTAAATTTTCGTGTGCGCAATCACGTGAAAGTCGCGCGGCCTTTACTTGTTTTGAAATATCAAGACGAGAATGACGGCTGGATATCGAGCTTTAATCAGATTGAGTTGGGTGAGAGCGCCGAACTCACTTTGGCCGAAGTTTTTGTCGGTGGCGAAGCGCCTTATTTGCGCAGCGATCTAATGCAAGTGCGACTGAACGAGCACGCTCGGCTCACTTGGCTGCGCAATCAAACCGAATCGCCGTCGGCGTTTCATTTTAATGAAACACAGGTCTCGTTGGCGGCACATGCCAATTTGCATTTTACGCAAATGAATCGCGGCGCGCACTGGTTGCGCGGACAAATGTTTGTGGATTTAGCGGGTCAAGAGGCCGACGCTTCGGTGCACGGCCTAACATTTGGATCTGAGCGCCAGCATATCGATCAGCGCGTGGTGCTGTCGCATACGGCGGCAGAAACGACTTCGTCTCAATTGTTTAAGGGCGTGTTTAAAGATAGCGCCAAGGGAATTCTCAACGGCAAAATTTATATCGCACCGGGGGCACAAAAGGTTTCGAGCCGACAAATGAATCACAATATGCTGGTCGGGCCCAACGCCGAGGCCAACACGAAGCCTGAGCTCGAGATTTATGCCGACGACGTAAAAGCCAATCACGGAGCGACGGTCGGCCGACTGGATGAAGAGAAAATGTTCTACCTGCGCAGCCGAGGCATCCGTGAAGACCTCGCCGAGAAACTTTTAACCGAATCTTTTGTGGCCGATGTGCTTATGAAAATTCCCGATGCGCGCTTGCGCCGATTGGCGGGGGAACACAATGTCACTTGAAAAAGATTTGGCCGGCTTGTTTCCCCAGTTGCAGCGTCAGGTGCACGGACGCGGTTTGGTTTATCTCGACAGCGCGGCCACCACTCTAAAGCCTTTGCCGGTGATCGAGGCGGTTGAGAAGCATTTGCGAATGAACGTGGCCAATGTTCATCGCGGCGCCCACGTCCTAAGTGACGAGGCCACAGCCGCCTTTGAGGGCGTGCGCGAAAAAATGCAGGCTTTTATCGGCGCGGCCTCGTCTAAAGAGATTATTTTTACTCGCGGGACTACGGAGAGCATCAATCTGTTGGCGCGCTCTTTGGGCCCGCTGTTGCTTGGAGAAGGTGACGAGATTTTGTTAAGCCAAATGGAGCACCATTCGAACATCGTGCCCTGGCAAATGATTGCGCTCGAGCGCAAAGCTTCGGTGCGGTTCGCGCCGGTGCTCGACGATGGCTCGTTGGATTTTGCGGGCTTTGTTAAAATGCTGTCGCGTAAGACCAAGATCGTCTCGCTCGTGCATTTGTCCAATTCACTGGGAACATTTAATCCCTTGGCTAAATTTTTTGCCGAGGCAAAAAAAGTCGGTGCCGTGTGCGTGGCTGATGCCGCGCAGTCGGTGGCGGCGGTGGCTTTGAATGTAAAAGATCTCGGTTGTGATTTTTTGGCGATGTCGGGCCACAAGGCTTTTGCTCCGACGGGAGTCGGTGTACTTTACGGTCGGTCGGAGTGGCTCGAGAAAATGCCGCCCTACCAAGGTGGCGGCTCGATGATCAGCGAAGTTCGCGAGAGTGGCACTGACTTCTTGCCTCCACCTCATCGCTTTGAAGCGGGCACTCCGCCCATCGCCGAGGTTATCGGCCTGGGCGCCGCGCTCGATTTTATCAGGCAAATTGGCTTCGACCGGATCACCAAACATGAACAGCAGATTTATCAAATGGCCGAGCAAGCGTTAGAGCCAATCCAAGGTTTGCGGCGGATTGGCCGGGCTACTGATCGCAGTCACGTTATGTCGTTTCTTCTTGAGGGCGCGCACCCGTCGGACGTCGGCGCCATTTTAGATGAGCAGGGCATTGCGGTCCGCGCCGGGCATCACTGCTGTCAGCCGCTTATGAAGCGCTTCGGAATTCCAGGGACCGTGCGGGCGTCATTTTCTATTTACACCCGCGAAGAAGATATCGCGCGTTTAAGCCAGGGCCTACAAAAAGCCCGGGAGTTGTTGCAATGAGCACGAATACAAATACCGCCGAAGATCTAATGATCCGCACCATGGCGACGCCAAATCCATATGCCTTAAAATTTATCATCAACGCGTCTTTCAAAGACGAAGGCAAAGCCACCTTCAACACGCCCGAAGAATGCGAGCAATTGCCTCTCGCGCGCGACATGTTTGCGATCGATGGAGTCAAACAAGTTTACTTGTTTCAAAATACTCTCACGGTCACGCATTCCGGCGAGCTCGACAACGAGCAAATTTCAGATCGCGTTGGCGCCATTATCAAGTCGCGCATGGCGGTGCATGACTCCACATTCGGAGAGCAAGAGAAAAAACGCCCGCCACGCGCGGGCTCGAGCGACCCCGAGGTTCTAGCCATCGAAGAAATTCTAGATCGCACCATCCGCCCAGGCCTCCAAGCCGACGGCGGCGACATCGAGATCATCAGCTTCGAAAACAACGAGCTAAAAATCACCTACCAAGGCGCCTGCGGCGGCTGCCCCAGCTCCATGATGGGCACCCTCGACGCCATCCAAGGCATCCTCCGCAACGAACTCAACAACGAACAAATCACCGTCACTCCGGTCTGACCTGGGGTACCAGGTACCTTTTCGGTTCGCGTCATCAAAACACAAAATCATCGTCGCGAACCGGCTTTCCCGTATCGTCATTCTTTGGAAATCGAAATTCCCTCTTCCGGAGGGCGGCCTGCACCTCTAGGTAGTCCTCGTCTTTACCTTGATTCAACCAGATCAAATGATCGGAGTTAAAATATGGCGTGAAAAGCAGTGTGTCCTCCTCGACCGGAATTAGCAGATGAGATTGGCCGAGTAGGCCGTACATTGTGCTGAACCTATATTCCTCAACTCTATGCGCGAGACCGGCCTTAATCGGATTTCGGTAAAGGTATTTGTAAGCATTCATGTAGTAGTAATAAGAATCCAGTACGCAAGGGTGATAGGGCCTGCCAAAAATCTGATTGATGCGCCCGCATTCTCTCGAAATAGATTTGCTGAACTCTCGTTGAAAGTAGGCCATCCCGCTTGAAACATTTGCTTCGGGCGTGGATGCGATAAAATGATAGTGGTTGGACATCAGAACTGCCGCATGGATTTTGAAATTGAACCCATGATGCAGAAGGAAAAGATGGTTTGAGAAGAGCTCCCAAGTCAACTCGATCGGAGTTGGAAACCACTCCCGATTCGTTCGTCGGACCGAGATAAAATAGGGATATGTGGACTGCAAAATCGTTTTCGCTCGTGGCATGGGCGCAGATCTGCAAGCAAACCGTGCCACTCCGTCAGCTGCATTCCCAATTTAATTGAAGAGAAAAATGTCCGAGTCTCGAATTCAAACCGGACATGACGCGAACCGAAAAGGTACCTGGTACCTCTAGTGGGTACCTCTAGTGGAAGACCTTTAGGTTTTTCTTTTTTACGGAGGGTTTTTGGGCTTCCTGTTCTGTGGATTTTAGGAGGGCTTCTTTGGATTCGGCGAGGATTTGTTGTAGCAGGGTGTTGTATTGGGCCGAGGCTGCGAAGCGAACTTTGCCTTGCCCGCCCGAGGTGATCAGGTGGATTTGGTGATTGACGGCTTCGAGACTTTTTAAGGTGACTTGTAACTCGACCGGCTCGCCGGCTTTGATAAATGAAATTTGTCCGGCCAACGAACCGTTCACCACGTACACGTCCGACGGCACAGCCCATTTGAAATCGACATTTTCTAAATCGGCGTCGGAGCGAACCAAACCTTTTAACACAAACACGTCGCCCTGTTTTTCGGGCATAGCGCCGATCAACTCTAGACTTGTTTCAAGTGGACCACGCAATTTTTCGGTGTGACGGAGAGCCGATGATCGCTTGCCGGCCAAAACCATATCTTTTTTTGAAATCGCCGAAGGCCCACGAGCCAGCTCGGTGTCATCGGCATAGCGAGCGGCGAGCGCGATGGCCGCCACACTTAAAAACAAAACGATCGCGCCTAAAGTGTTGCGGGACATAGCTGCACCCCTCCCTGTTTGATTGAGTAATGGGCCGCGGTCCCTGTTGAACCGCCAACGTAGGCGGTGACCACAAGTAAATAGTTAACGCCGGCAGTGAGAGTGATTGTGAATTGCTCGCTCTGTGCGGTATTTGGATTCCCGTCTGGAGTGGCGCGCATATAGGTGATTACATCGTCTGAGTTACTGAGGCGCGCGCTTTCATTGTATAGGTATAGGTCCAAATCTGCTTCGGTGTTGGCGCCGTCTGCGTCTCGATAGTCGAGGCGAAATGTATAGGAGCCCGTCGCCGTCGGCCGAATATGATAAAAATCAAAATTGCGAAACAGATCGGATGCGGTCCCTGTTGGGGTCAGCGTGCGAGTATAAGTGTTGGCCGGTATGGCTCCTGCGGCCGGAATGTAAGAGCAAGTTCCAGCGGTTGTTACATAACTTGCGTATTCACCTGTGTCGCCATCGTGCCAGTTGACCGTGCGAATCGTTGACCAGTTCGACCCACCAGCCAGCAAACTTTGCCCGTAGTGCAGATGCCCAACACTGCGAAATGCCCAATCGGTATCGTTAAAGCCATTGGACGACTTCATCAATGAGGCCCAAATCTCAGCAAAATCACCCGAGACCGCATCGGTCGCGGCGTGATCGGTGTCGCCAACTGTGTCCACCGCGTCCCACAGAAAGCGGGTCACCGAAAACTCGCGGAAGTTGCCTTCGCCCGCGGCGCCGACTTCATCCAAGTTGATCTGCTCATTCTCTAAGTCGGCATCATAAATAACCGCAGTTGTCCCATCATCATTGCCAAGAGTGTCGGTGTATCTAGGAACGGCCGAACCCGGAGCATAGCGAACCGCCGCCTGAAAGAAATTGCCCCAACCCTCCGACCACGCCAGTCGCGGGTCGATAATCGCATTGCCGTTGTGGGCGCCGCCCGGCGAATCCGACTCGAACATGGCGTCTTCAAGAAAATGCCCGTATTCGTGCAGAATCACCGAATTGTCGAAGTGATCGGTGTCGGAGTTATTCACGTCACCGTAGAGCCCACCCAATATAAAGAGGCGCGAGTAGCCGGGAAGATAAAAGCTAAGTCCGTTGTCGGATCCAAAGTAGCCGTTCGGGTTGTAACCCAACTCCCAGTAGGCCACGACCTTCGGGGCGACGGTGAAGTTTGGGCATCCGGCAAAGCTAACCGAACAAGTGCCAACTTGTGCGCGCAGGTAATCGTTCGCATTTAAAAATTGATCGAGAATATTAAAGGCGGCACCTAGGGTTGTGCTGCCGCTGGCATCGGCCATCAATGCAATCCCGGTCGTATTGTTAGAGGCGTTAACCGTGGTCTGCAGCGAGTAAACTTGATTTTGTTCAGGTCGGTTGAGTACGGAAGCAATCAAAAAGCTGTTGTTCGCTCGGCTGTTCACCGAAATCGTGTAGGCCGTATTGCCTTGCGGGAGTTCAAAGGAGAAATCGCCATTGCCATCGGTTTCAGCACATTGAACAACGTTGCCGGCCGGGTCGGTGATGCGAATTTCAGCATAGCGAATATTGTGCACGGTCGCGGGATGTGCGCTGGCCGTCGTGGCACCACCTAATCCGCCGTTGCCGGTGCCGAGTGTTCCCCATGGGTTGCGGCGGGTGTACTGGGCGGTACCACTGACTGTGACTTTGGGCATTCCGTAAGCGATGGCCGATGCGCAGTAGGCGAGCTCGGCTGGTCCGCTGTAAGTCGGGCTAATCCGGCCGCTGGTCGCGACATTGCCCGAGTCTTCGCTGGTGCAGCCCATGATGAAAGTCAGAATGAAGATAGGACCTAGCCTCGCCCACATGCTTAGGTCTATTCGGCAGTTTGCGACCTAAGTTTTAGGACTTAAGTGTGACTAATCTTTGAACAATCCAGCCAGTTTATCGGACACCGAGTTAGGACCAGGGGTGTCTCAGTATGAGACGCCGAAACTCTTTAAGTCCTTGAAAGCTCTAACTAGAGGCCGCATATTTATATTGTGGAAAAGGGATTTAACTCCGACGTTGCCTGGTTAGGCACTCAATATCACGTACAGACCGAAGACTGGGGTTACAACAATCCTTACCTGGTCAGTCGCGTTTTTAAAAACGGCGCCGTCGTGAAAAGTGTGAAAACCGGGTACGCCGAAATTCTCCCGAACGGTCCGGCCGCCGAGAGCAAAGCCATACGGCTAGCGATGAAGATCCAGCATCAGCAAATTCTAGACTTACTGCTCACTGGCAAACTCCTATAGCGAACTCTAAACTATATAGGCATGATTTCTTTTTCCCATGCCTACAAAATATTCGCCAACGGCTATCATGGCCTGCGCAATGTCTCCTTTGAAATCGCCAAAGGTGAGTTTGTTTTTTTAACGGGCCCGAGCGGCGCCGGCAAAACCACATTGTTCCGCATGATATCTGCGTTTGATAAACCCACCTCGGGCCGCGTGAGTGTGCTCGGTGAGGATGTCGCGGAGCTCGACACGGCTCAAGTTCCTTTGTTTAGGCGAAATATCGGCGTGATCTACCAAGATTTTCGACTGCTCAAAGATCGCAGCGTTTTTGATAACGTGTCGATGCCGTTGATCGTGCGTGGGGATTCGCGGGCAAGCATCGATCATCGTGTGCGTGAAGTTTTAGAGCAAGTCGGCCTCGATCAGCGGGTCGAGTCCATCCCCGAGGAGCTTTCGGGGGGCGAACAACAGCGCGTGGCTATTGCGCGAGCGCTTGTGCATCACCCCGGGGTTCTGGTCGCCGATGAACCGACCGGAAATTTAGATAATCGCATGAGCGGCGAAATATTTTCTTTGCTCGAAGCGTTTAATGCTCAAGGCACCACGGTTTTTATCGCGACCCACGATACCGAGCTGATTCGCCGTAAGCCGTACCGCGTGATGCAGATTCAGGCCGGCGAGGTGCAATCGTGAACTCGTACGCCGTTCAACATTTGCTGCGCGCATGGCGGCGTCATTGGGTTTTGCAAGTGGCGTCGGTCACTGTAATGACCTTGGTGCTCGTGCTGCTCAATCTTTTATTTCTCGGCTACTCAACTTTCAATCGAACTATAGATCAGTGGGGCCGCGGCCTTGAGATGATTGTTTATTTAAAAGAGGGCACGCCGCAGTCGACCCTTGATGGCTTTCAAAACCAGCTCGAAAAAAGTGGCGATTTTGAAAAGGTTGAATTTACTCCCAAAATAGAAGCGACCAAAAAATTCTTGGCGGCGCTGGGCCCTGAGTCTCTTGATCTTTTAAAAGACCCCAAATGGAGCTCGCCGATCCCGTCGAGCTACGAGTTGCGCTTAAGCGGCTCAATTCCCTCGGAGACTCGAGTTCGCGCGCTTGAAACTTGGAGCGCCAAGCTCAAGGGTCTCGATTTTATTGACGACGTTTTTTACGGCCAAGGTTGGGTCGAGAATTTTACTCACTTTATAACTAGCGCCCGTGGACTCTTGCTGCTGATGTGGGCCCTCAGTCTGAGCGTGGGTTTGCTTATTATCAGCAATAGCATTCGCCTGTCGTTTTGGCAGCGCAAAGAGGAGATTGAAATTCTCGAGCTGGTGGGCGCCACCACGCGGTTTGTGCGCACGCCATTTTTGCTTGAAGGCGTGGTCCTTGGAGCAGTGGCCTCAGTGTTGTCGCTGGTGGTGAGTTTGCTTTTGCACTCGGCGCTTCTCACCTGGCTTGGTAAATCTTGGTCGTTTTGGCTCGCGCTTGAGCAGTCGCGGTCTTTAGAGCCGTGGGCGATTGTGGCCAATATTTTTACGGCCATGGCCTTTGGCTACTTTGGCGCGTGGAATTGCGTGCGTAAGCTCAACACCGGCTGGTCCGCGGCCGTGGGCTAAAGATGATTGCCGCATTTTATTTAATATTTAGTCTTGTGGCTTGGGCCGAAGAACCTACGGATGACACCATTCGCGAAACTCGCTCGAGTATTTCTGAAACCGAGCGTGAGCAACGCGAACAGTTGGCGCATCTGTTTGTGATCAATCAAAAAATTAAAGATATCGCCAAAAAGCGCGCTATTTTAAACGACCGATTGCTGTCGCAAGAAGCCGCGGTCCGTTCTCTCGCACAAGATGTGAGCGAGATTGAAGAGAAGTCCGACAAACACAAATCCATGCTCAATAAACGGCTGCGCCAGCTGTATCAGGGCCGCAAACGCAATGAGCTCGAGTGGCTATTCTCGGCGCAAACTCCGGTCGAACTGGAGCGCAACCACCGGTTTTTACGCCGGATGATCGACAGCGATCATAAGTACGTCAAAGAGTACCTCGCGCATCTCGATCTTTTGCTTAAAAAGAAGCGTGAGCTGAGTGGCCAGGTTGCAAAGCTTATGGGCATGCAAAAGGGCGTGCAGGCGCAAGAGCGCGAGCTGAGCGAACAAATGCGCAATAAATCGAAACTCGTGGCCGAGCTGCGCAAAGTTAAAGACAGTAAACTATCGCAGCTTAAAACCTTGCGCACCTTTGCTGCGAACGGCACTCCGATTGACCTTGAGTATGCTTTTTTTGAACGCAAAGGTTCGCTTAAGCGGCCGATCGATGCGGCCTTGGCGCGCGAATACGGAACCTTCGTGGATCCCCAGTTTCGCTTTCGGTTGATGCATAAAGGGAATTTTTATTCGGCCGCCAAACCGGCACCCATCAATGCGGTGTTTTCTGGCCGGGTGGCGCTGGCCCGACAAATTCCCGGCTTTGGGCAAACGGTGATTCTCGATCACGGCGACAACTACTACTCCGTCTACGCCTTTGCCTCGCAGCTTAAGGTTCGAGAAGGCGCAAGCGTGAATGAAGGCGAGCCGATTGCCTTATCCGGCACAGATTCGCCGCTCTTTGGACCAGGACTTTATTTTGAAATACGCCATTTCACAGATGCCATTGACCCTCGACCTTGGATCAAGGAATCTGTGATTAAGACTGCGCAGCAGGGGGACCGATGAAACGCTTTTTTACTCGCTGGACCTTGGTCGGCGGTGCGACGTGTGCCTTGATAGCCGCCACTCTTGCGACCCAATCGGGCCGAGTGTTTGCTGAAGAACGTTATCAAGAGCTGCAGCTCTTCGCCAAAGTTTTAAATCTTGTGCAGCAATACTATGTGGAAGAAGTCGACACCAAAAAGTTAATTTACGGCGGCATCAAAGGCATGCTGCGCGAACTCGATCCACACACCAATTTTCTGCCGCCTGAAATTTACAAAGAATTCGAAACCGAAACCAGCGGGGAGTTTGGCGGGATTGGTATTGAGATCACCGTGCAAAACGGTGTGCTTACGGTCATTTCGCCCATCGAAGACACTCCCGCGTGGAAGGCCGGCGTAAAAGCTGGGGATAAAATTGTGGAGATCGACGGTGAGTCGACCAAGGGGTTCTCGCTCGTCGAGGCCGCGCAACGGATGAAGGGTAAAAAAGGCGCAAAGATTAAGCTCGGCATTTTTCGCGAGGGTTTTGACCAGCCCAAAGATTTTGTGATTGAACGCGGAACTGTTAAGATCAAATCGGTTAAGTTCACCGATCTTGAAGACGGCTACGGCTATGTACGCCTGACCAGCTTTATTGAGAATTCGGCCAGCGATTTAGAAAAGGCCATTCGCGCGCAAGAGAAGAAATATAAAAGCCTAAAAGGTTTGATCATAGATTTGCGCCGCAATCCGGGTGGTTTGCTCGATCAAGCCATTCAGATCAGCGATTTGTTTCTTGAGAGCGGGACGATCGTCAGCACCATGGGCCGCAATCAAAAAGAAAAAGAAGTGGTTTACGCCAAAAAGGCCGGCGGCTTGCCGAATTTTCCCACAATCGTGTTGATCGATGAGTATTCGGCCAGCGCTTCAGAAATTTTGGCGGGCGCCCTGCAAGATAACAAACGCGCTTTAATTATGGGGCACCGGTCGTTTGGTAAAGGCTCCGTGCAGTCGGTGGTTAAGTTGGGCGACGGTTCCGGATTAAAACTCACCGTCGGCCGCTACTACACGCCGAATGGCAAAAGCATTCAGGCCTACGGGATCGTGCCCGATATCGAGTTGGAAGACTTCGCGCCCGAAGTTCTTGATCAAGCCCGCATCAAACGCGACATCCGCCGCGAAGGCGATATGCGCGGCCACCTGCAAGGCGATGGCGAAGACGAGAACACGGCTTCCGGCCCCGCAGCCATCGCGACCAAAGACAAATCGAAGAAAGACCCCAAGAAAAAAGAAGAATTCAAAAAGGTTCAATACTGGTGGACCGAGCCCGACACCAAACAATCCAAAGATTTGTCGACCAAAGATCGTTTGCTAAAAGACGATTTTCAAGTGCAGCAGGCGTACAATTATCTACGCGCGCTGGTTCTGGGCACGCCGAATGGAGCAAAGCCACCTGCGGTTGTTAAGTAGTGTAGTCGGGGCTCCCGCCTACTGCGGGAGCTTGTCCTTCGGAACCTCAGAAACCTTGGCCTTATCGATCAAATACGCCACGACTTTTTCTTCGGTCACTTGAAAGCTTAAGCGTGAGCGGCGTTCGGGTTTGCCGTAAAATTCTTTAAGACGATCGATCTCGATGCCGGTCTGCTTGGCGTATTGGTCGATTTTTTCTTCGATTTCATTGGGCAGAGCGCGCAGGTTTAATTTTTCAGCGAGCGCGTCGAGCAAGAAGGTCGACTTCACCATAAACGCGGCGGAGTCTTCAAAATCTTGGCCCCATTTCTTTTTGTACTCTTCAAAGTCGCCCTCAGACATCCCTTGCTGCTTCAAGCGGCCTTTGAAATCTTCTTCAAGCGCTTGCTTTTGTTGTGCGACCAACGACTTTGGCGCGTCAACGGGGTTGGCTTCAACTAAAGCCTTCATCACACGGTTGCGCATATCATCGAGGATGCGCTTGCCTTCGGACTCTTCGATGTCTTTGCGAATGCGCTCTTTTAAATCGCCCAAAGATTGAAAGTCGCCCACTTTTTTAGCCAACTCGTCATTGATCTCGGGCAAAACTTTTTTCTTTATGCCAGTTAGCTTTACGTCAAAAGACACCGGCGCGCCGCTCAACGAGGCCTCGTGATAGCCATCGGGAAATTTCAAATTCAAAACGCGCGCATCGCCAATCTTCATGCCGAGCAGGCCTTCTTCAAAGCCTTCAATAAAGTTCTTTGCGCCAATTTCGAGCTCATGGCCCGTGGCTGAACCATTGGGCAATGGCTCGCCATTGATTTTGCCTTCAAAGTCGATCACGGCCACATCACCGTCGGTCAATGCGCGGTCTTCAAACACCGTTACAACTTCGGCCTGATTGCCGCGAATGTTATCGAGAATCGTGGTGATTCGCTCTTCCGGGATCTCCAGCTTCTCTTTCATCACATTCAAACCCTCAAACTTTTTAACTTCGATTTCAGGGCGAATTTCGAACTCAGCGGTAAATGAAAAGATTTTTGTTTCATCAATGGGCTCAAACGACACTTGCGGATAGCCAACGGGCTCGAGCTTATGCTCCTCAAGGGCGGCTTGATAACCGTCGTTGATTAAATCGTTAATCACATCGCCTTTAACTTGATCACCATACGTGGCTTTGACCGTAGCAATCGGTGCCTTGCCCTGGCGAAAGCCCTTTATGTTGGCCTTTTTTTGCAGAGCCTTATAGACTTTATCGAATGCTTTTTGGACCTTCTCGGCGGGAATTTCGACCGTGATTTTACGTGATAAACCATCCAACTTATCGACGGTGGACTTCATGAACTCTCCTGATCTCTATTGGTTTGCGCGTTCGGTTTACCGTCTATGCCGCAGTTTGCCAACACCTATATATGGCAATTTGCGCGCCGCGCGAGTGGCGGGGCGGGCGCCTTGATTCATTTAATCACGGGCAAGGGCGGGGTGGGTAAATCGGCCGTCGCTGCGGCGCTGGGTTGGCACTTGGCCAATGCTGGCCGCAAAACCCTTTTGGTCGAGCTCGGTGAACGCAGTTATTTTCGCCATGTGTTTGGGGCCGACATCGGCGCCACGCCGGTTTCTATAAACACCCATTTGTCGGTCACCCGGTGGGAGGGTGAAGCCTGTCTGCGCGATTACCTTCAACATTTTGTGAAGCTGGAGCAGGTCGTGCGATTGTTTTTTGATAATAAGGTTATGCGCGCTCTGGTGCATGCGGCCCCGGCGTTGAAAGAGCTCGCGCTGCTCGGAAAGATCACCAGCGGTGTTCGCCGTGTCGGCTCGGCGCTGCCGTACGACGATATCGTGGTGGATTGCTATTCGACCGGACATTTTCGCGCCTTGTGGCGGGCGCCGGTCGGGATGGCGGAGGCGATTTCGTTTGGGCCCATGGGCGAGCAATCGCGGGCGATCTCGGCGGTTTTAAAGAATCCTGCGGAGACGACAATCTATGTAACGGTGATCCCCGAGGAGCTGCCGGTGACTGAGGGTCTTGAACTGGCCCGTGATATTCAAAGTGAACTCGAGCAAACTCCGAAGGTGGTGTTAAACCGCTGGTTTGAGAGTCCGCTTAAGGCCGAACAGTTGCAGCCGTTTGCCGGCCATGATTTTGCGGCGTATCTCGGGCAACTGCTCGATCGGCAAGAGGGCGCGCTGGCGCAAATTAAAACCCGCGGTCTGCCGGTGGTAAAACTGCCGTGGGTATTTAGCGATGCCATGGCCGACAAAATTCGCCAACTCTCACTGCGATTGGAGAATGTGTGATCCAATTATTGAGAGATCACAAAGTGATTATTTGCTCGGGCACCGGTGGTGTGGGCAAAACTTCGTTATCGGCCAGTCTTGGTGTGTTGGCTGCGCGCAATGGTTTGAAGACCTTGGTGCTCACCATTGATCCGGCTCAGCGGCTGGCGCAGTCACTTGGAATTGAGAAAGCGCCCGGCGCCGATGTGGCTGTGACTCAGCAACCAAATTTAAGCGCTGCCATGGTCGATGCCCGTCGCGAGTTTGATGAATTTGTACTCGGAGCGGTCGACCAAGGGATCGCCAAAAAACTTTTTGATAATCGCCTGTATCAGCAATTGGTTTCAAATCTGAGTGGCAGCCAAGAGTTCACCTCGCTGGTCCGCCTGCTGCAGAGTTATAAATCGGGTCACTATGACTTGGTAATTCTCGATACTCCGCCCACGCAAAACGCGGTGGATTTTTTACGCGCGCCCGAGCGGCTTTATGCGCTTTTTCAAGACAGCGTGGTCGGTTGGTTTGCCAACCCCAATGAGAGTGAAGGTTGGATCAAGCGCACCTTGCATCACGGCACGCGAATCGTGACCGGCGCTTTGGAGAATGTGACCGGCAGCATCTTTATTCACGAACTGCGCGATTTTTTTAGTCATGTCGCCCACCTTAAAGAGCGCATCGCCAAAGTGAGCAAAGATGTAACCACGCTGCTGCATTCGGGCGATTGCGGCTTTATTTTGGTGACCGGCTTTGACGAAACCAAGCTTAAAGAATCGCTCGAGTTTCAACAGGATTTGCTTAGCGAGCAATTGAAGTTGCGGGCCGTGGTGGTGAATCGCTGGTTTCCGGAGTGGACTCAAGGCGAGCGCAACTGGCCCGAATCGTGGCAGAGTAATCCCGATTTTCAGGTGCTAAAATCTTTGTATGCGCAGTTCGCGGAGTATTTTAAGCATCGACAAGAGGTGTTTGAAAAGTTGCGCGATCAACTCGGGGCCACCGTCCCCGTAATTCGGCTGCCTGACTTTAAAAATTCTGTGCAAGGGCTAGAAGATCTGGGCGTGATGGCCACGGTTATTGAAGAAAAATGGAGGTCTGTGTGAAGAGAATGCGACAGGTGTTGTCTTTGTTATTGCCGTTGGCGCTGCTCGCCAGTTGCGCCTCAAAAAAGCCCATACAAACCGACTATTCTGATGAAAATGACGAGAGTCCGGCGTTTGAGCGGGGCTTGCGAGCGCTCGAACAGGAGCGCTACGCTGAGGCGGCCCAGGTTTTTGATCGATTGCTGGTGAATAAACCGGGTACAGAACGCGACCTGGTGATTTTGTACAATTCGGCCGCCGCCCACGAGGGCATGGGCCATTGTCAAAAAGCGGTCGATCGCTACCGCGAAGTCGTACGAAGTTCGGGCGGCAAGTTTGTGCAGATCGAAGGTCAGTCGCTGTTTCGCATGAGCATTATGTACGAATGCCTAGGGCAAGACACCAAGGCGATCACTTCGCTGCTCGATGCTCGTAAACGCGGAAAAGATCTGCCGTTTGAAACTCAGGTGGCCGAAATTCCCGGCCGGCTGGCCGCCGCTTATGCGCGGATGAACAATCGGGCTAAGGCGCTGGAGTATTTCAATCAGGCCAGCGAGGGTTTAAAAAAGATCGTCGCGCGCACCAATCAACACCGGCAAAAAGAGTTGCTCGGCCGAACCCTGTTTTTAATGGGTCAACTCAATCACTCGCAGCGTGGGGGCGAAGCCTCTCCGACCTCTTACATGCAGTCCCTAGCGATGCAGCAGCCGTATCTGCTTCAGGCCATAGAGATGGACCACCCCGTGTGGTCAAAAAAAGCCGCCGAAGATTTGCGGACCGGATACGACAACATTTGGAAGTTTAAAATCGATTCCAATGAGGACCGCCGCCAGTTTTACACGCGCGGTCTTCAGACCATCCAAGAGTTGCGTAAAATCCGCCTGCCCGGGGCGGGCTCGCTGGCCGGCCCGGTTTTTGCCGAGGTCGACCGCACTGAGGCGCGACTGCACGCCGAGCTCAGCAAAATCGCCGAGCTCAATAAACTCACTCCAGCCGCTGAGAGCCGTGAGGGTTTGAAGCGCCAGGGCCGACTGGTCAACCCGCCGGCGGAGAGCGCGAAAGGCAAGCCCAAGGCTAAGCGATAATGCTAGGATTTTTTGACGGTTTTACTTTTTGGATGCGCGGGTGGCGCGTATTGGTCGGCGAGAAGTCGCTGATGATGCTCGCCATTATTCCCTTTTTGATCGCGGTGACGATTGGTGGTTTTGCCACATTTACATTATTTTCGAACCTGCCTGTGTGGGTTTCGACCTTCGTGACTTGGGTGATTGGCACCGGCACAGGATTTTGGGCGCAACTGGTTTACTATCCGCTTGTCCTCGGAAGTGGCATCGTATTTTTTATTGGCAGCGTGTTCTTGGGCTACGTCGCCCACGCCATCATTGCGATTCCGTTTTACGCGCTTCTCGCCGAGCGCGCCTTGGCCGTGCTTGGAATGAAGGCGTCCTACCCCTTCGACTTTAAATCTTGGCTCAAAAACAGCATGCGGATGTTTCGGGTCAGTGCCGTCAAGACAGTTTTGTTTTTGTCGTTGGGTGTGATTTTGTTCGTACTCTCCTTTATTCCGCTGATTAATGTCATTGCTGTGATGGGGACCTTGCTTATAATGTCTTTTGATTTGCTGGACTACTCGCTCGAGAGTCTTCGCTACGGCCTGCGCCAGCGCTTTGCATTCGCTTTGCGACACAAGCGCATGTGGCTGGGCATGGCGTGCGGCCTCGGATTGACATTGTTCATACCGGGCCTTACCCTCGTCGTCGCTCCTGGAGCCGTTGTGGGCGGCGCCATATTGCTAAAGGATGCCTCCGATGAATCACGAGCTACTGCATAAAAAAATTCTCGATCGCAGCGACGACGTCCAGAATTGGTTTCGCGATCGGGCGCGCGGCCTCGCTTTCCCGATCTATTCGAGCTTCGACATTCGCGATGCGGGTTTCAAGGTCGGACCAGTGGACGCGAATATTTTTCCGGCCGGATTCAACAATATTTGCCAAGTCGACCGCGAGAGCGCGTTTGACGTCGCCAAGGAGTTTCTCGATCAGCACTACTCTCTATCGACTCGAAAGTTAGTGCTCCTGACCGAGGAGCACACCGGCAACCCCTACTATTGGGACAACGTACGGGTGTTAAAAGAAGTGCTCGAAGGCGCGGGCCGCGAAGTGCGCTTAGCGATGCCGCGTTCATTAGAAAAACCTATCGAAATCACCAGCGCCTCGGGCGCCAAACTAACCGTCTACGGCGCTGATCGTTCGGGCGAAGGGGTGAAGATCGACGGTTTTGTTCCTGACCTACTGATTTCGAACAACGACTTTAGTGTCGACTATGAAGAGTGGGCCCGCGGGCTGGACACACCGATGAATCCGCCGCGCGAGTTGGGCTGGTATCGGCGGCGCAAAGACCGTTTTTTTAAAGTCTACAATCAACTGGCCGGCGATTTCGCCAAATTGATCGACTTAGATCCGTGGACCTTACAGGTTGAGACGTCACTATTTTCATCGTTCGACATCGACGACGAAAGCAGCCGCGATCAACTCGCTACCCAGGCTGAAAAAGTTTATAATAATGTCGCCGCCAAATACAAAGAACATGGCATAAAGCGCGAACCATTCTTGTTTGTCAAAAACAACGCCGGCACCTATGGGCTGGGCGTGGTTCAGGTCAAACATCCCGACGAAATCAAACAGTGGAACTACAAAGCACGCAAGAAAATGAAGGCCGCTAAAGGCGGTCGCGAGATCACCGAAGTGATTATTCAAGAGGGGATCCCCACGACCACGCTGGCCGAGGGCGGGCAGACGGCGGAGCCGGTGATCTACATGATCGGCTGCCAATTGGCGGGCGGTTTTTTACGCGCGCATGGCGAGAAGGCCGACGACGATAGTCTAAATTCACCCGGGGCCGTGTTTCAGCGGCTCTGTGTTTCCGATTTAGCAATTAAATTGGCCGGATGCCCGATGGAAAATTCTTACGGTTGGGTGGCCAAGCTGTCCTTTTTATCGGTGGCCTTAGAGGCTCGCGAACTCGAAGTTCAATTTAAGAATTTCAATCCAGAAGGGCCGTGCAGTTAGCGGCGTTTGCCGCCGCCAACGTGTTTAGCCCAGAGATCTTTGCGTACGAGAGACTTGCAAGAGTCTCCGCAGGACTTCAAGGCTTGGCCGCATGACGACTTATTATAAACTTCATTGCAATAGTAGGCGACCGAGCGCGTGTGATTGCGCGGGGTCTCTTTAACCGTAGTCCAGCCTTTGCCCTTCATTTTTCTTTGCGCCATGGCGCCGACGGTGGCAGGGCCCCGGCCACTGGCGGCCGCTTTTTCGCGGGCGATTTCTTTTAGAGTTTGTTTAGAAACTAAATTTTCGGCTCCAACTTGCAGGCGGATTCGGTCGATCATTCCGCGTCTATCTTTGGTCGGCCACGTAAAGATAAAGGCCAACATAATGAGTCCGGTGAAGTAGAGTAGAAACTTTTGAATCGTCTGCTGGTTGCGGTCCATACGCCTATCTCTTCTGGGGGGTGGTTGTTGTTTAGAGTGTGAGAAAACGTACAGAATCCGCGAGTCAGTTACAGCGGTAAAGTCAGTGTAACACACTGGACTTTGGTCACAATATTCGATCTCATAGTGAGACACTCACTTCAAACATTCTCAATCGAGGCCGATAACTATGAGAATGCGTCCGATTTTGACTGTCTTAGTTTTTTTCAGTTCCGTGTTTTGTGGCTACAAGTTAGCCATACAATCCTGGGGCGGTACTATTTACGTGTATCTCGGTGAGGAGCGCTCGCCCGCGGCCGTTCGCCAATCGAGCAGCTATTTAGCGGTCAATGGCCAGGCGGTTGGAGCTTCGGTTCATGCGCAACTGATTGCCGATGCCGAGCTGGTTAAGCGCGATGGTTCTGTGGGTGTTTATCTCGGCAATCCGCTGTTAAAAACCCACTCCGGAAATGAGTTTGCCTGCCGAGTTAAAGACCGCGAAGGTTTGTATGACCGGGTCGAGATGACCTTTATGGGTGTGGGAGTTTCAACCAGTGGCGACACTCCCGAGATGATTGTTGAGGCCCCATGCGAGTCTCAAGAAGACGCCACTCGAATCGCGCCGATCTGGATTCCGGTAAAACAAATTCTTTCTTCGCAAGCGCAAGATGCCGATTTTAAAACCGATGAAGATCACCCGGTGAACATCCGCGTGCGCAACATCACCGATTCGTGGCCCCCGCAATGGGTCTTGTCCCGCGTGAAAATGTATCGCGCCGACGACGGCGAATACTTTTTAGAAGTCGGCGGCGCCGAAATGCGCAACGCCCGCCCCGCGCTTTTGTCTTTTGATTCTAATTAATTAAAAATTCTCGGCCAATTCGACGAACGTTCGCACCATAATTCCCGAGGCACCTTTTTTCGGGTGATACGGAAAGCGGCTGGCGATGTTCCAGGCCGTGCCCGCGATATCGAAGTGCGCCCAGGGGATGCCCTTTTCTACAAATTCTTCGAGAAAAGCGGCGGCGGTGCTTGATCCCGCATTGCGGCCACCCGAAATGTTGCACAGGTCAGCGTGCGTGCCCTTCATGTCGTCGACATGAAAGTCGGTGATCGGCATATGCCACACCAACTCGCCGGTCTGTTGAGCGGCGTCTTGCACTTTACCCATTAATTTTTTGTCGCGCGTGAACACACCGGTGTGCGTATTGCCGAGAGCGATCAAAATCGCGCCCGTTAAAGTCGCGGCGTCAAAAATCACCGCGGGTTTTTGTTCCGAAGCGTAAACCAAAGCCTCGCCCAAAATCAGGCGGCCCTCGGCGTCGGTGTTAAACACTTCCACCGATTTGCCATTGCGGGCGTAGTAAATGTCGCCGGGTTTGAAGGATGTCGGCCCGGGCATATTGTCGGTTGAGGGCACAAGGCCGATCACATTTACTTTCAATTTCAATTTAGCGATCGCGAGCATCGCGCCGATCACAGCGGCGCCGCCGCACATGTCGTACTTCATTTCTTCCATTTGTGCCGAGGGCTTAATCGAGATGCCGCCGGTGTCGAAGGTCAAACCTTTACCCACAAAGGCCACGGGCTTTTTGCCTTTTCCGCCGCCGTTGTACTCCATGATGATAAAACGTGGTTCTTCGTCAGAGCCCTGGTTGACGGCCAGCAAGCCGCCCATGTTTTCTTTTTTAATCCGAGCTTTGTCCCAAACGGTAACTTTGAGGCCGGTGCCTTTGGCCATTTTCACGGTCTCGTCGGCCAAGATGGTGGGAGTCATGTAATTGCCCGGTTGGTCGCCGAGCCAGCGCGAGAAGTTTTGGCATTCGGCAAGGATTTCAGCGCGTTTCAAGGCATTCACGTCGGCCGCAGTTGGCGCGCCCGAGGTTAGAATCGAAACTTCAGTGAGCGAGGGCTTCTTTTTGTCGTCTTTTTTGCCTTTGGATTTGTGGTCGGAGAAATCGTAGGCCGAAAGTAGAATCCCTTCGGCCAACGATTGCACCGATGAGCCGGGACCTTTGAGAACTTTTGTTACCGTGTCGCCAAAAATTCCCACCGAGGTGATTTTGTGATTTTTAAGAGCGCCGTAGGTCATTGCGCCGGCGGTGCGCAAGGCTTCGCGGCCGGGTTCGCCGATGCCCACAAACAAGACGTTGGTATAGCCAAGAACATTGGCCTGACGAAAAAATATGCTCTCTTTTTTGTCGCCGGTGAATTGCGCGTCGGCTTCAGCGGCCTGGGTCCAGTGCAACAATTCCTTAGGCACTTTTCCGAAATTCGGTTTACCTGTTTTGCCAGTTTTTGTGGCGTACACGACTAAGGTGTTGAGATCGGCTTTGAGACCCTTCTTAAGAAGCACTTTCATTGTTTTATCCTTGTAAAGTCGTCGTATTACGCACAGCAAAACGCTGCAGTGGTCCGACTCGACTTGGGGCCGGTTCTAGCACAGCGTATTAGGCGAATAAAGGGAATTCCCCACGCTCCAGTTTCATCAGGTAAAACCCGAGAAGATCTTGTCAGAACTCAGAAAAAGCCCATATTGAGGGGGAAGTCTTGAGTGGGAGAGCACCAGTGAGCACTATGACTCTAGTTCCGATCGTGGTCGAACAGACCTCGCGCGGAGAACGCAGCTATGACATTTATTCTCGTTTGCTGAAAGAGAGGATCATCCTCCTGGGCACCCCTGTCACTGACGATGTGGCCAATGTGGTGATCGCTCAGATGTTCTTTCTCGAGATGGAAAACCCCGACCGAGACATCCACCTGTATATCAACTCGCCGGGCGGCAGTGTATCAGCCGGTCTTGCGATCTATGACATTATGCAATTTGTTAAATGTGATGTGAGCACGTACTGCATCGGAATGGCCGCGAGCATGGGCTCGTTGCTTTTGACCGCGGGCGCAAAAGGAAAACGCTTCATTTTGCCCCACTCAAAAACCATGATTCACCAGCCCTTGATTGGCGGCGGTGGCATATCGGGTCAAGTGAGCGATATTGAAATTCATGCCAAAGAGATGGTGAATACCAAGCGCCGCCTGACTGAAATCTATGTAAAACATACGGGCAGAGATTTTGATTTCCTAACTAAGGCCATGGACCGCGATAATTACCTGACTGCCGAGGAGTCCAAAGATTTTGGCCTCGTCGACCATGTGGTGGAAAAGCGTAAACTGCCGCCTAAGGATTCGAAATGACCACGAAAGAAAAAAATAACTACGGAACACTCTGTTGCAGCTTCTGTGGCAAAAGCCAAAAGGAAGTCAAAAAGTTGATCGCCGGCCCCGGCGTTTACATTTGCGACGAGTGCATTGAATTGTGCAATGACATCATCGCCGAAGAGCGTGAGCGCGAAGAGAGCACGCGAGTGCAGCTTTCTGTGCCCAAGCCCGTCGATATCAAAGCCTTTCTCGACGACTATGTGATTGGGCAAGAGAAAGCGAAAAAGACTCTCTCTGTCGCTGTTCATAATCACTACAAGCGGATTAACTTTATTAAAGGTGGCCGCGCCAAAAAAGAAGACGTTGAAATCTCAAAGAGCAACATTCTGCTGATCGGGCCAACTGGCTCCGGCAAAACTTTGCTCGCGCAAACCATTGCCAAGATTTTGAACGTGCCCTTCGCTATGGCGGATGCCACGGCTCTGACCGAGGCCGGATACGTGGGTGAAGACGTCGAAAACGTCGTGCTCAACCTTCTCCAGGCCGCCGATTACGACATTGAAAAGTGCCAAAAGGGTGTGATCTACATCGACGAGATCGACAAGATCTCGCGCAAGAGCGAAAATCCGTCCATCACTCGCGATGTCAGCGGTGAAGGCGTGCAACAAGCGCTTTTGAAAATTCTTGAAGGCACCGTGGCCAACCTGCCGCCCAAAGGCGGAAGGAAGCATCCGCAGCAGGAATTTATTCAGGTCGACACGACCAACATCCTGTTTATTGTGGGCGGCGCGTTTGTCGGTCTCGATAAAGTGATCGAAGGGCGTGTGTCGAGCCGCTCCATGGGTATCCAAGCCGACATTAAGACCAAGGATGAAAAGCTAAGCAGCAAAGAAAATATGCTGCAAAAGATCGAGCCGGACGACTTGGTCCGCTTTGGTTTGATTCCTGAGTTTATTGGCCGCTTGCCGTCGATTGCCGTGCTGGATCCGTTAGATGAAGCCGCCCTGATCGAAATTTTGATGAAACCTAAGAACGCACTAACCAAACAGTATCAAAAACTGTTCTCATATGAGGGTGTGGATCTTAAGTTTGAAGACGCCGCTCTCAAGGCGATCGCCCAGGAAGCCATCAAGCGCAACACTGGCGCACGTGGTCTTCGTGGCGTGATCGAGAGCGCGATGCTCGACATTATGTTCGAGATTCCTTCGAAAACGAATGTCAAGGAATGCATCATAACCGCGGAAGTCATCAACGGCACTGCAAAGCCGCAGCTGGTCTTGGGTCAGCGCGAAGCAAAGCCGCCGACCGCGGGTAGTCCCGGCGACTCAGCAGAATCGGCCTAGGCAACTAGGCCGCATGCTCCACATCTAGACTCATTCTCACTTACTCATCCTATAGATTTTTCTGATCCAAATAATTCTCGGTTAATTTGCCACTGCGGCTTTGACGGGATTCTGATTTGGCCTCAAACTGTATTTAAGGGCGCGGGATCTTCACGCCAAAGGAGTATTAATGAGCACTACCTCCGGGTCTTCAGGTTCGCAAAAACTTCCATTACTTCCGTTACGCGACTTGATCATCTTTCCTCACATGATGATGCCGTTGTTCGTCGGCCGCGAAAAGAGCATCAATGCTCTTGAAGAGGCGATGAGCAAACAAACAGACATCGTTTTGGCGGCGCAGCGCGACGCTAAGACCAACAGCCCCGAACCGCGGGATATTTATTCTGTCGGAACGGTCGGCACGATCATTCAGCTTTTGCGGTTGCCCGACGGCACCGTCAAGGTGCTGGTTGAAGGTAAGCGCCGTGTTCGCATCAAAGAATTTTTGCAGACCGATGGCTTCTTTATGGTCGATTGCGAAGACATCAATGAGGTCACCGCCAACGAGACCGAAGCCAAAGCCTTGGTGCGCTCGGTGAAGTCGACTTTTGAAACTTACGTGAAATTGAATAAGCGCATCCCGCCCGAAATTCTTATGCGGGTGTCGACGATCGATGACATCGGCGAGCTCGCCGACATTATCGTCGCGCAATTGAACTTAAAGCTCGAAGATAAGCAGAAGATCCTTGAGATCTTTGATCCGGGCCAGCGACTCGAAGAGCTGCTCAATCTGATGACGAGCGAGATCGAAATTCTTGAAGTTGAGAAGAAGATCCGCAATCGCGTTAAGAAGCAGATGGAGAAATCGCAGAAGGAATACTATCTGAATGAGCAAATGCAGGCCATTCAGAAGGAGCTTGGCGAGAAAGATGACTATCAGGCCGAGCTGCAAGAGCTGGAAGAGCGCGCCGGCAAGAAAAAATGGTCCAAAGAGGCTGGTGACCGGGTTCGCAAAGAGATTAAAAAGCTCCGCATGATGTCGCCGATGAGCGCGGAAGCGACTGTGGTCCGCAACTATATCGATTGGATGCTGGACTTGCCGTGGAAGGAATACGCGGAAGAAAAGCACGACATCGCCGAGGCCGAACGCATTTTGGACGAAGACCATTGGGGTCTTGAAAAAGTGAAAGAGCGGATTCTAGAGCATCTTGCGGTGCAATCTTTGACCGACAAGTTGCGCGGTCCGATTCTCTGCTTGGTTGGCCCTCCCGGCGTCGGTAAGACCTCGCTGGCCCGCTCGGTGGCGCGATCACTCAACCGGCCGTTCACCCGCATCTCGCTCGGTGGAGTGCGCGACGAAGCTGAAATTCGGGGTCATCGAAAGACGTATGTCGGCGCCATGCCCGGTAAAATTATTCAGAGCATGCGCAAGGTCGATAAAGGCAATCCGCTGATTCTTCTCGATGAAGTTGACAAGATGAGCATGGACTTTCGCGGCGATCCGTCGGCGGCATTGCTTGAGGTCTTGGATCCCGAGCAAAACAGCACCTTTCAAGATCACTATTTAGAAGTCGACTATGATCTGTCACCGGTCATGTTCTTGACCACGGCCAATTCTCTGCATCCGATTCCGCGGCCGCTGCTCGATCGTATGGAGATCATTCAGCTCGAGGGCTACACCGAGAGCGAGAAGTTCAATATTGCCAAGCGCTACTTAGTGCCCAAGCAGATCGAAATGCACGGCTTGAAAGACCGCAAGGTGACCTTCAATGAGCCGTCGCTCAAAGAGATCATCCGCTCGTACACTCGCGAGGCGGGGGTACGGAATCTCGAGCGGCAGATTGCCACCGTTTGCCGGAAGACGGCCAAAGACATCGTGCGCGAAGAGATGAAGGCGAATCATGGCAAAAAAACCAAGACGAAAACCACGGCTTCGTATGTCATCACGCCCAAGAAGGTAACGGACTATCTCGGCCCGAATAAACATAAATTCGGCAAGATTGAAGGCGCGAGCGAAATCGGCCTGACCAACGGCCTCGCATGGACCGAAGTCGGCGGCGATCTGTTGGTGGTTGAAGTCTCGGTGGTGCCCGGAAAAGGCAAGTTCACCGTTACGGGCCAGCTGGGTGACGTTATGAAGGAGTCGTGTTCGGCGGCGATGAGCTACGTGCGCTCGCGTGGTCCACTGTTCGGAATCGATAAAGAGTACTTCGCCAACACCGATGTTCATATTCACGTGCCCGAAGGCGCGATCCCTAAAGACGGTCCGTCCGCCGGAATCGCGATCACCTGTAGCATCGTCTCGGCCTTGATGCGCGTGCCGGTGAAGCGCCAGGTGGCGATGACGGGAGAAGTGACTTTGCGTGGGCGCGTGCTGGCCATTGGCGGCTTGAAAGAAAAAATCATGGCCGCGCACCGCGGGGGCATTCGTACCGTGATCGTTCCGAAGGAAAATGAGAAAGATCTTAAGGACATTCCGAAAGAGGTCGCCAAAGATTTAAAAATCCTCTTGGTCGATCATGTCGATCAGGTGTTGGTGAATGCTCTCGAAGTGAAAAACGCGAAAGAGATCTTTAAGACTCGCGGTGAGCGCGGCTCGGGATTAAAGGCTCAGTACACGGGACATACGCAACAAACGCATTGACCGTGTTTGATCAGGAGATCGCGGGCTCACGAGCTCTTAGAATAATATATTGGGTTCTACTGGCCGGGTTCACCCCGGCCTTTTTTTTGTGGTCGCGGTCGGAGGCAATCACCATTAAAGCCGCGCAGGCGGGGCGGCACGTCTGCTTGCCCTATTTTCAAAATTGCGGCGACTATTATTTTTTGCGGGGTCTGCCGCCGCACGCGTTGGATCAATTGCTCTTGTTCGGTATTTTGTTTGGCTTTTTGGCGGCTTCCGGATTTATGGCGTGGCGGAACGAGTGGCGGTTGAGTCTTAGGCTTTTGCTGGTGCCATTTGTCTTTAAAATTTTATATCTCACAGTTTTCACATATCAGACCCAGGCCGATTTTGAATATTTTCATATCCCACCATTGGCGGTCCTACTGTTCTCTCGCAACAAGCTTCAGCGCATTCGCGTGGTGGTGGCGGTAACCTACTTTCTTTCGGCGTTTCCAAAATTTACTCCGGCTTGGCTGGACGGCAGTTACTTTACCGCGCTTGAGGGTGGTATGCCCTTGATCGCCGATGGGTTAATTCCTTATGCCACTAAAGCCACAATTATTTTTGAGCTTGTGGCGCCGTGGTTTTTGCTTTGCCGAGACCGGCGATTGCGATTCTCTGCGCTCTCAATGTGGACGGCATTTCATTTGTATTCGTTTTTGCTCGTGGGCTGGCGTTTTCCGGTGCAATGCTTGCCGCTGTTGTGGGCGACCTTTGCGACTGGAGAGTGGCGACCATTCCATTGGCGGTTGCTTACGCCGGCACATGGCGCGCTAATTCTATATATCGCGCTGGGAGCCGCTCCCACATTGTTGTTTAGCGAGCGCGCCTACACGCTGCGCTGGCAGAAAATCGGCCTTTCGATGATGGATGCCAATCGCCAATGTGTTGTGGAGAAGTCGGTGGAGTTTGGCGATGGGTCCACTCGAACAAATACTATACCCATGACAGCATCCTGGCGCCGATGTGAAGCCTATCGCGCATGGTTTCTTCTGCGCCAGTCGTGCTCTCGTCCAGGTGTCCACGCCGTGCGCTTGAATCTGGATTTGTCGATCAACGGAGAGCCGTATTACCGCATCGTCGACAACGTCAATGTTTGCGAAGTTGAGTATCGAGTGTTTGCGGAAAACTCATGGATTAAAACACCGAGTCGGGGCGCGAGAGTCACCGGGAATCCGAAAAAGAATCGGTACGATTAGATTTTCTAGTTCACCAATTCGCCGGTTAGCACTTCAGGTATATCTGGGGTCGGTTTCGGAGCCTTGAGCTCAAAAACTTGCCGAAATACTTCGGCCACGCGTGTGGAGATTTTCATGGTCGAGACCGACGGAACATTGCGCGGAGATTCTGTTTGAAGAAGCCAATGGGCGAGTGATTCGTCTTCAATCTCGAGAATCAGGCGGTCGAGCGCCTCGATGTTTGGATCGGCCTTCGATCCGCCAAGGAGGCGAGAGATAAAGCTGGTGTCGAGTTCCGCGGCCTGAGTCTCGCGCACCTTCTTAAGCTGTGCGAGAAGGCGTGGTTCGTAGAATTCCAGGTTGCGAATTAAAACGAGCGGTCGATGCAGGCGTTCGCATTTTTTGTACACAGAACCAGATTCTCTTCGGCAAAAATCGAAACGAACGGTGCCGAGATCGCCGACATACGTGCTCTCAATGTAAGAGCCGGACCATCCTTCAAACAGCAGAGTGCGAATATGAGTCGATTGGGGCCAGTAGCGCCCATTTTCATTGCCGGCCGCCGCGCTCGATAATCCAAATATTAAGCAAAGTAAAAGTCGCTTCATCCCTATCCCCTATAACAAGAATGGGGCCAGGCCAGCGGGCATTCAAGTCAGAGAACGGCTCGAAATGGACGTTAACCTTTCAATTGTGCGACAATTTTCGGCCCATAAACAGCAGGGGGTAGCCTTTGTAATCTCGTTGGAGTTCGAACGAAAAACCGTTTCTTCGGTAAAAGCCGACATTGCGCTGACCCGGTGAGGTGACAAGATGAAGGCCTTTTAGGCCCTTCTTTTTTAAACGGGCGCAAGCGTCCTCGACGAGAAAACTCCCAGTGCCTTGTCCGCGCGCGGTGGGATGAAAATTCATATGCAGATGCGCCGGATAGTCGTCAAACTGATCGGCGAACACGCGGTACGCGGGATTGCGCGAATCGTAAAACGCCACTGCCTTTCGGCTGTTGGTGCCGATCATCATATACCCAAGAAGTTTACCAGCGTCCCAGGCCAACAGTGTCCACTCGGGCTCGTAGCTTAAGTAGTAGCTGGTCCACTTGCTAAAGAAGGCGTCGTTCTTGCTTTGGTCGTCAGAAATATTTTTTGGATCCGCCGAAAGGAAGAAGATCTCGCGGATTTTCGGTAGTACGTCGGCGGTCTTGTGTTGAGAGAGCGTGTCGATATTCATGGGTGTGCCTATCATCTTTTTGCAACCCGGCGCGGTATTCAACCCTCAGTGTATCGATACCGCACCGGGTTGCAAAAAGATGATAGACACCAAACCCTGTAAAACCCACAACGCCGGATGCTCAATTAGATTCTCTTGTGAATTGAGTCAGGAGTGAATTAAAAATTTTAGATCAGGGGAAGGGGATCACTTGGACGTTCAGGCCAAGGCCGCTAGAGGAGTAGCCGACGAGCTCTATGAGTTGGGAAAGCTCAGGGGTGAGCTCGGCGATTTCAAAACCTCGATTGAAAAACTTGAAGAGGCGGCAAAAGTTTACGCCTCACTTCGTGAGCACCGTTTGTTTATGAAGTGTCTGACCATTTGCCTGCGCATGTACGCGGAAATGGAAGATGTAAAAGCCATTCAAACTATCAAAGATCGACTTTACGACTACGTTACAAAAGAGAAGATCGAACTCAATTCGTCGACCTATTACGTTTTGGCGATGGTTTGCGCTTACCGCAACGAGTTTCCGCAAGCTCTTGAGCATCTAGAGAAAGCCTTGGCTTTGGCGCTGGCCGAAGATTCCAAAGAAGACATGTGCTACGCCATTCATGGTCTGGCGGCGGTCTACTGGAGTTTGGGGCGCTACGAAGATGCTTTAAAAGAGATTTATAATTTGCGCGTGTTCTTTCAGGTGATGAAGCTTCCGGACCTCGAAGTTTCGTCGCAGATCCTCAACGGTTATATTTTGCTCCGGATGAACCGCTACGAGGATTCATTAGAAGTTTTTTGGAAGGCGTTCGAGTCGCTTAAGAATCAAAAAAATATGTACACGTACGTCAGCTTGTTGCTGGCCATGGGCAATGCCTATGCCGAGTCGGGCGATGCCGAGTTGGCACGGACCTATTTGCGTCTCGCTCATCAGATGGCCGACCCCAATGTGTTTGTGATGTTGTTCCGCAAGATCAATGAAGTGAATCGCAAAATTTCGGGTAAAGCCGAAAGTCACTTCGACCTCGTGCTTGAGGCCGCCAGCAACTCGGTCATCGAGCGCAAAAAAGGCAAAATCGATTTTAAAAATCAGTTTATTCTTCTCGATATGCTCAAACTGTTTTTACGGAGTCCGGGAGAGGTATATTCCAAAGAGGCCTTGGTCAAAGCTGTATGGCGGCAAGAGTACGATCCGTCGGTCCACGACAATAAGATCTACGTCACCATTAAGCGGCTCAGGCAGTTAATCGAACCCGACTTTGATAAACCCAAGTATATCTATCGCGCGAAAAATGGATATTACCTCAACCGGAACACCAAGGTGTCGATTGAGCAATAGTGTCCGAGCAATAGGAAAGTGAGAGCGTTATGGTGAGACAGATCTTTTTGGCGACAGTGTTTTTGTTCACGAGCCTTACGGCGTCGGCCGAACAGAAATTTGAGCCTTATGGTCAGGGCATGCCTGCTCCGTGGCCGTTCCCATGGGCGAAAGAGTGCCCAGTGAAATGGTCGTCCTTGACCGGCCGGTACGTGATGTATGATCAGTTCGAACAGGATGAGATCGACCTCAAATTGTCGCTGGTCACACGCAGTGGCCTTAAGATGATGCGAATTTCTCGCTTCAGCAAAAAAGGCACCATTATTTCGGATGGCTTTTCAGTGATCACCGAGAAGCAGAAAAGCATTCGGGTCTATCTGCGGCCCACCAGCAACAAAACTATGCCGGTGTGGGCGTCGTTAAAGCTGTATTTTGATAAGGATTACAGCTGTGAGATGAGCCGCCTCGTGCCCATCTTAAGTTTGGTGGAGCGGCACGCGAATGTGACCACCGAGGCCCAATATCGCTTGGTTCGGCGGCCTATAATCGAATAGGTCCCGAAGTAAAAAATTCCAGTCGACAAGGGGCGGCCAATTCGATAGCTTGGCGCCTCTTTGACACGATAGGGAATTAGCTCAGTTGGTAGAGCGCCACCCTTACAAGGTGGATGTCGTCGGTTCGAGCCCGGCATTCCCTACCAAACCTTCTAAAATCACCATCTGCTTCGTTGCTTCCTCCGTCGGCTTGTGCGGCGTGCGGGTAGCACGCCTCCGCGCCTCGGTCGTCGCGCCTCGCATATGGCGATTTTAAAAGGTTTGGAAATTTTGTCGGAATTTTGTGCCTCCGCCGTCCCTTGACGCGGCCACGCTGTATAAGACAACCTTACCTATGGCCCAACAAGACAAAGTCACTGAATACTTCAACCATCGCGCCGACAATTATCTCGAGCGCAGTGGCCGCGGCCTTTGGGATGCTTTTCGAAAACGTGAACAGGCGGCGGTCATCGAGCTGCTGGCCCCGAAGCCTGGTCAAAAAATTCTTGATGCCGGGTGCGGTGCCGGATTTTATTCTCTCTTGCTTAAAAACACGTATGGAGCTGACGTCACCGGCGTGGATATTTCTGAGCGTATGATCGCAAAGCTTGAAGCGAACGGGATCACCGGGCACCTCGGCAATATTGTCGACTTCACGACGACAACCTCTTTTGATCGGATTCTCGCCGCCGGCGTGCTTGAGTTTGTCGACCAGCCCGAGGATGTCTTTCGCGCCTGCTTCAAGGCTGTAAAACCCGGTGGGCGGATGGTGGCACTCGTGCCGCGGGCCGGACTCGCGGGAATGGCCTACTCGTTGGCTCACCAAGCGTTGGGTTGTCCGACTCAGGTGCTACCAACGGAAGAGTACAAAAAGCTCGGGGAGTACGCCGGCTTTAAATTTGTTGATCGAATATCCTGCACGCCAATCAGCCTCGCATTGTCTTGGGTGCGATGAATCGACTTTTATACTTCGTTCCTTTTTTAGCTTTTCTCGCCACGTTTGATTTTGGACATTCGCTTTTTCACACCGTCCATTTTGTTTTTCAAGAGCGTGATTTAACCCGCGCGGCGGCCTTGCTTAATGGCTCACCTATTTTCTTTGGGCCCGAGATGACTGGTGGCGGAAATTTGCCAGGACCTCTGTACTATTTTTTGCTCGCGCTGCCGATGTCTATGGGCGGGGATTGGACCTCGATCTGGTATTATATGATCGGGCTCACGGCCGGCGGCGCGGTGATCGGGTGGAGTTATGTTCGAACCGGGGCTTCCGCCGCCGCCGCTGCGGTTTGGGTGATTTTGTTCGCCAGCGCGGCCAATATTTCACGAATCCTTCAAGTCTTTTTAAACGTGAGTTTTATCTTTCCATTTTCTATTGCCACCTTCGCCGCTCTTCTTGTGGGAATGACGGCCAAATCGGAAGGGGCCCGGCGGAATGCCTATTTCGCCGGTGCGCTCATTTCGGGCTTCGCGATTCAGCTGCATTTTTCGACCGTCACTTTTTTGCTGGGGTTTTTGCTGGCGCAGGCGTGCAACCGCTGGCTTGGAATCAAGCGCTTGAACTTGAAGCACCTCCTTATCGGGTTGGGTTTGTTCGCCCTGCCTACGCTCCCTTATTTTTTATTTTTCTCAGGCCATTCGGCCGGCCAAACTTGGGGTCAGGAGCCGTTTTTCTCGGGCGAGGCGCAGGGGGCTTTGCCAAGTCTATTGCTACTCATTGAGTTCGCTTTGCAGTCCACACCCCTTGAGCTGGCGGTGTCTCTCCTAAATAAAATCATGGAGTCTGTGCCATGGATTTTGCTGCCGCTGTTTTTAAGCATTTGGTTGGTGCCTGTAAAGGGCGCGAAGGGTGATGAATACGGGCGATGGCTAAAGCCGCTGCTTTTTCTAATGGCGGTTGCGGCGATCCCATTCTCCTATTGGACTTTTGCGACCATTGGTATTCGCTACTCGCTGATGTTCACGATCGCCGCGATTTTTCTTGCGGCCTACTTATTCTCCGCGATCGCGCAACGCCCGCGGCGACTCGAAGTGTACACCTTCTCTACCGCCGCACTTACGGTCGCTGCCGCCGGTTGGTTCGGGCATGTTTCCTGGGACGCACTTCAGCCGCGGGATTACCTGCGCTTCGCTTTGACTCTTGCGGCGCCCCTGGTTCTTTATTTGGCCACTGAGAAAAGTTCGTTGCGCAAGAGTGGTGGGATATTGCTCGCGCTTGCCGTCACGGCGGCGCTATCGCTGACACAAAAGGAATTTGGCCGCATTAGCTACTTTTACACCGAGCCGAAACTGATGCCTGTGGCCGGCAAGTGGAATGAAATGTGGCGCTCGGTTTACCAAAACACGGGATGGTCGTATCGCGAGGCCATGCGGCGCATGTATTTTATTAACCATCATCTGGAGCGCGATGGCCGGATGAGTTTTGATTCGGCGATTCAGTCCATGACCCCTAGTCCGATGGGCGTGCTGCCAGACGGATTTATTGTCTCAATGTCTGAGCCACTCAGGGGTTATAGTTTGGAGCAGATCAAAGACTGGATCGCGGAACAGAATATTCCGCAGGAAATTAAAGAAGCTCTAAAATCCGGCGAGCTCAAATTGTCTGAACGCTATCCGACCAAATTTCTATTGGTGCCCTATACGGTGAACAAACCGAACTTGCTTCCACACTTTTTTCACAACAATGGCCAAGGCTATTTTGCGTCGCCGGAAGACGAGTTGCTTATGGAAGTGACCGAGCCCGAAGGCGTGAAGGTGCTAAAAGACGGGCGGCTGCTTTATAAGTGGAACGAGTGCCCGAGTCGCCATCCCTTTTGCAATACGGGAGCGGTGGTCAGGGTGGAGCCCAATCAGGTCAATTCGCTGCGATTGACTGTCGAGGTGATCGGTTCGGCGATCTCACAGGTTTCTCCGTGGATTAGCCCGACGTGGACTCAGCGGTGGCTCAAGCCCTATGTGGAAGTTCGCTGTGGTGGTCGCGACTTTAGGTTTAAATTGGCCGAAGCGATTGGCTACTCCCGCAATTATTCCGCGCTCCCAAAACATGTTCTACTCTGGGGCAACAACTCGATTGTGGCGCCGTATACTCGCGACTTTATTTTTCCGTGCGGCAAGAGCGCGGCTCAAATCGGCATTGGCCGTGAGGGCTCGGAAGTTGAGACGCTCCATGAGGTCAAGCGCCTTCCGGCTACGGAACTATCGATTCATTTATAAAGCTTGCTCGATCGCGGCCATTCTTCGCGCGACCAATAGGCGCTCAAAGACGCGCCGAATTTGCGGATGCCAGGACTGACTCAGGTTCTTCAATTCATCTGGATCAAAGGAAAGATCGTATAGAGAAATGGCACCCGAGCTGTGATGAATCAGCTTCCAGCGGCCGTCCGTGATGTAGTCCGAGCCTAAAGTGGATCCGAACGCAAACTCTCGCGGATTGATCCACGGCACCCGGCCCTGAACTTGCGGGGGCGGGGCGATATCTAAAATTTCTAAGACTGCGGGCAGCAGGTCGACCAAACTGGCCGTTTGTGGAATGTGAATTTTTTCTTTCAACTTGGGATGGTAGATCAGCATGGGAATGCGCGCGACTTCGTCAAAAAACGATCCATGACCGATTTCGCCGCGCTCAAGGAGTGACTCCCCGTGGTCGGAAAAAAACACGACGAGAGTTGAGTTCAGCGCCCCACTTTCCTTAAGTGCGTTCCACAATTGGCCGATCTGCCGGTCGAGTTCCAGCGACGCGTGGGTGTAGGATTTTTGGTACATCTCCAGCTCGTGAGCGGAGCTTGGTGACACAAAATCGACGACTTCGCGTCGGGCCTTGCGATGATGGAGCTGTCCGACCGCGTGCCAAAATCCGTCGGGCGTTGAATATTTATCGAAGCACTCGCGCAAATCGTCAAAGTTGATGCAGGCCGCGATGGATTTTTTGACCACTTCAGGGCTGGGCATTTTGCCGAAACTCTGAAACAGGAGAAATTCAGGAGACTCGGCAATCCGTTCGGCGAAGTGATCGAGCAGCCGCTCATTGTATGGGACCATCAGATTGGCAAATTCTCCCGTGGGGTCATTTACGATGTAGGGCCCATGCGCGATATAGGAGTGCAAAAATAAAAAAGACTTTTTGCCGGACTTCAACGGCGCTAAGGACTTAATATTAAACCCTTCGAGCGGAAAATGCTTTAGCGATACGCCTCGGGCGAACGGTGATGGCGCGAAGTGGTTGAAGCCGCGATCGAAACCGTAAGCAAAACTTAAATAGCGCAAATTTAGCGGTGCGTTCCAATAGGTTTCATATCCGCTCCGGCGCATAAGTTCGGCCCACGTGACGTACTTCGCATCTAGGGGAACGGGCGCATCGGCCTCAAAGCGAGTCAATTCACCAGAGGCTTCTCGCTCGCCGAAAACTTTAGTCTCTACCCGGTGAGTGGCTGGATAGAGCGACGTGAACACCGACATGTGGCTGGGCGTAGTGAAGTAGCCATTGGCGTAGGCGCGATTAAACACAACACTTTTTTCAGAGATCGCGTTGAGATTTGGCATTTGCAGGGCGCGGTCGGCCCTTAGGGTATCGAGAGAAATCAAAATCACGTTGCAGTCGGGGCACTTGGGCACTTGGCCGATAAATCGGCGCTCCCAAGGTGACTGGTTCGCGGAAAAATTATGAATAGTCCACCTTACCGCGTGGACTTGCGCCAATGAGAAGAGGGCTCCCATCGCGACTGCAGCCGCCAAAATCCAGAACAACCTGTTCATAGGCAGACCACGTCGCGCAATAGGCTGCGTGAGCCAGCGGCCGAAAGCGGCGTGAAGGCGGTGATGTCGAAAATAGTCCCACGGCCTTTGCACATTAAAATCAGGATCGCGACATCAAAGTGCCGCTCGGATTCTTCGCACACGCCAAGGAGCTTGCGCTGGTTGGCGAATGTTAAAATCAGTCGCCCGGTCCAGCCACTTTCATCTATTTTCTCGACCACGGGCTCAAAATCCGGCGGGCAAGCGTTCTTTTTTGAAACCGCACCGGGATAGGGCGACACACCCGAATTAAACTGGCTGTTTATTTGAAACAGCCTTTGCTCGATGTAGTTTGACGAAGCGGAACCACCTTGCTCGATCACGGTCAGCCTAACCTCAGAGACATCTTTGCCCGCCATGAGCTCAGTTACGCGATGGCCCTTCACTTCGTGAACGGATTGGCGTGTGATCGCAAACCCGGCGAATTTTCCTTTGAGTCCTAAACTGTTTACAGTTTTTTCTAAATCGCCTGCCCGGTTTAAGAACCAGGCTGTCGCGCCGGCAGCAAGGGCTAAGAGAGGAAGAATAAGCAAAAGCCGATTGAACTTGAACATCGAGCCTTAAAGTTTGAGTGAAAGTTTTTGGCCAGGCAAGGTCAATGAACCCCGGACTTGGTCGACGCTGGACGAAGCCCGGCCCACCGAGATTTCGGAAATTTTTCCCGAACAGGCCACTGAGAAAGTTCGCTCAAACGGAGCCAGGATGGAATTGTTGCCGATAAAGTAAAGAGTCACGGGCTCAAAGACTAAATACTCGCGCTTGTATCCGATCGAGGACGCCAGTTTCAAGGTTTGCGAAACGTTGCCACACTTCAACTCGACATAGGGATCGTTCCAAGCTTGTGTCCATGTCGGGTGAATCCATGGTGAATTTTGCGATAGCGCTTCACCGATAACATTCACTCGCACAGTGACTTCTCGGCCATTTACGCGGTCGACTTCAACTTGGGCCGCGCTGCTGCAGTAGGGGTGGCTGTCTGGACACTCATTCCACTTAAAGAAAAACTTATTTTGGCTCAACTGAGCGGCGCTGTTTTCGGCTTGTGCGGCAAGTAGGGGCGCATGTTCAGAGGTATTGTAGTAAAGCCCCCAATTGTGAAATCGGCGCGGAAGGTGCGAGTCTTTTCGCACCCGATAGGCCACAGACCAAATCTGTTCGCGCAACTCCTCTGAAAGTTCGATATCGCCATTGCGCAAGCCCTGCTTGAGATCTTCGGCAATGGGCTCATTTAGGAGCCAGTCTTTGACATCTTCAGAGCCGACCGGAGGCTTAACGATTAAAATATAACCGTCTGGGGTATCTTCAGCGCGGGGTCGCGGGCCTTGCCGGCGCATCACGGTTCGATACGTCGGCTCCGGGTCGCCATTGGTGTGTGCATTTACAAAATAAACCCGGCCTTTCAGCTCTTCGAGTGGCCAGCCCGTCTTGTGATACACGTGGCTCCATACGGTCATCCACTGATCATAGCGAACCATATTGTTTTCGTTCGAGCGTAGAGCACCGGTGCGATAAATTTGCAAATGCAGCGCCGCCAGCAGTGCGGTCAGGGTAAAACCCGCGATCTTTGCCGTGGGCAAATTGTCGCGTCGAATGTAAACCAGCAAAACGGCCATAAAGCCCGCGAACACGGGCAGCAAGATCCGGATTGGATCCGCAAAAGGCAACTCTTCTACGACGAGGTAAATGGAGGCCACGAGTGCAATTGCGCCGGCGATAAGATTAAAGCTGTACAATTTCAGTTTTGAATTGAGCAAACTTTCTTGCGCCACCGCAGCTATAAATATCAACGGGACAACCATGGGCAAGCTATAGCGATTGGCGATAGGCACGATAAAAACATAGCTGAAAGGGATAAACCCAAATGCTGCGCAAACGGCGATGGGTTTCAAAAGATCGCGCCCCCGCTTTCGCGTGTCTTGATCTTCGTTACAAAAATCCGCGGGAACATGCCCTTTTAAAAAGCGGCTGGCCCAGAGCGATAGGCCCACCACGACTAGGGTCACAGGAGTATTGTTTATAATTTGAATGATCATCCGTCGGATGGCGGCCGCGGCGTCAAATTCAAATATGGCGTTCAGTAGATGCAGCATGGTCGGCCATACGTCTGCGACATCGCCGACATAAACGGCCGGCTGCCCAATTGGCCGGCCCAGCATCGAGGCGAGCATCCACACCAAATAGGGCCCAAAGGGCAGCGCGAAGGCCGCAATTCCCAACCAAAAATAGCGGGCCGAAATCTCGGGCAAGCTCAAGGGCCGGCGAAAAGCGCGCATAAACAACATAGCAAAAAATAAAAACACGATTGAGTAATGAATTTGTATGCCCAGCGAGATGATCAACGACGCGAGCACAAACGCACGGCCGCGGTCCCGGCCCGAGCGGGAGGGAGCAAAGGCCTCACAGATCAATAGAAGAGTGGGAACTAAAGCCACGTAAAGATAGCTTGGGTTGATAAACAGGGTCATATAGTGTTGCGTGATCACCGAAAGTGGAATCAGCGTAACGAACAGCAGCCCGGCGAGCGGCAGATTGCGTCGGCGGAAAAAAAACCATCCTAAGACCGCAGAGATCGAAGCCAGTAGCATCATTTGATACCAAGCCCCGCGCCAATCCGCCGAAGCGAGAAGGCCGGGGATCAGCAATATATAATAAAATGGCCCAGGCAGATTTCCCCCGCCGGTCATCTCGGGCCCAAAAAAAATAGGCCAGCCATCCAATAGGCGTAGCGCGCGGTTGATATCACGGGATTGAAAGGCGTAGAAAATCGTGCGGTTTAACACGGCTTTAGGATCGACTAAAATAAAATAGTAGGCCAGAAGACCCAACGCGGCCGCGGCTACGACAGCGCCTCTGCGATAGTTCACCGCAACAATTGGACAATAAAAACTCTGTTTTTTCACCGGATTTTTTGTTCTTCTACGAAGCGCGGATGAGGTTATGAAAAGCGGAATTTTCCATGCCGATGACTGGGGCATGTCACCAGCGATCAACGAGGGAATTTTGCGGCTGGCCGAGAGGGGTTGGCTCCGCAGCGCGTCGTGTATGACCACAGCCCCCTTTCTCGATCACAGAATCGACGACCTTCGACGATTCGCTGCGAATGGAGTCGAGATCTACCTCCATCTCAATTTCACCTACGGCCACCCGCTCTCGAGTTGTAGCGAGCGAATTTTTTTTCCGCACAAAATTTTACTTACACGCAGCTTGCTTCGCCTATTGTCTCGGTCCGCGGTGACGTCGGAGATCGCGGCGCAGCTAGAGCGCCTCGTGCAGACCGGCTTGCCTGTCGCCGGCGTCAATGGCCATCACCATGTGCACCTCTTGCCCGGGGTGAGCGGACCGCTGCAAGAGCTTATGTTAGCGAAGAAGATAGAGAGGCTGTTGGTTGTCGATGACGCCGATCATCCGCCGAGTCGCCTGCAGACGCGATTGTTCCGCCGGGTGGGGGCTCGCCATAGCGGAATTCAAGAAGTCCCTTGTGGCTACTTGACGGCAAAAGACCTGCGCAGCTCCGCCAATTTTTTTCATAAGTTAGAACATGGCATTTTACCGTTGCTAGTTCACCCCGCGCTCTGGAATGATTTCGGTGAAAGCGAAATGGTGGATTCATTGCAAGAACAACGGGTCGCAGACCTTAAAACGATAGTTGAATATCTGAATGCTTGATTCGATGACAGCCAAAGAATTTTGGGAAAAGAAGATCCTCCCTTGGGAGAACTCGCGATACTCGCCGTGGCGGGCACTTTCACCCACGTCCTGGTCGGTGCGCAGTCGGCTCAATAAGTCAGTGAAGGTGATCGCCGAGCGCTTTAATCCGCAGGGTCGGATTCTCGAGCTCGCCTGTGGTAGCGGGCATTTGGCGGCGCAACTTCAATCCCTATGTTCCGAGTATCACGGAATTGATATTGCGTCGGTGGCGATCACAGAGGCGCGAGCTCGCGTCCCAGCTGCGAATTTTCGCTTCACCAATGGCGACGTTTTAGAATTGCCTTGGGATAGTTCTGAATTGACGGTGTTTTTGGGTCTTACCGATTGGCTTGATTCTGAAGAGGTGCACGAGCTGTTCGCTAAATTGACCTCACCGGAAGTTCTTTTCTCATATACTGAGGCCGGAACTTTGAACCCCTATCGCGTTTATCGCAAAATGATGGACTCGCCTCAGGCCGATAGCGCCAGCCACGCAAAAATGTACTCGACGGAATTCATTGCCGAGGCCCTGCGCAGCACCGGTTATAAGATGGAGCTGATAAGTAAGCCGACCCTAACCAATCCCGGAGGGTTGGTGTGGGCCAAGAAAATTTAAAATATGTTGGGCCGCCGCTTTAGCTCCGCCGCAATCAATCGGCGTCTTTTGATTTTTCCAGCGCGACTGTTCGCGATCGATTTTCTCTAAGAGGTTTTGAAAGCTCGTCACTTCTCCAAGATTAGAGCGAATTCCCAAGCCGAGCTGCTCCACCTTTTGCGCGTTCAACAACTGTTCCGGGTGATCTCTCATCGGCACCACGACCATAAACTTGGAGCGGGCGATGCACTCGGAAATGGAGCTTAGCCCACCCTGAATCAACACGATCTCGCACTGATCGAGCTTCGAGGCGCGGCTCGGGACCGGTGAGAGCAGCGGAAGGTTGTACTCCTCGGCCAATGATAAAAACGCATTGCGCTCGATTTCTGAACCGCTGAGCAACATGCCGATGCGGTCTTTGCGCTCGGTGACGCTGTTCTGCTGCAAAAATTCTTTACGTACAATTAGCGGAATTCGCTGCACCCGCTTGCTCTTGGTCCCGGTGTCACCAAAGCACGGGACCAGCACCATTGTGGAGAATATGGTTTGTAAGACCGAGTCCAATTTTTCGCGCATTGCGAATGCGAAGCGCTCCCGCAAATTGGCCGGGCGGTAGCTGTTCGAGCGTGCGCGCTCCAAAATGTCTTTGGCTTGGCCCACGTACACCACTGGGCATCCCGCGCCCAAATAGGCCGGGAAGTGATAGTCTGAGTCGAGGATTAAAATTTTTGGCCGAAGTTCCTTCACCAGCCTGCGGATCGCGACCACGTTCTTGCCGAAGGTCGTCATATACCGAAAGAGATTTGGCTTAAGAGAGTAGTCTTCAATACGGGTTAATTCGAACTCCGCATGGCCATCTTTCTTGTACTCGCTTAGGAAGCGATGGCCCGATCCCCATGTCACGACGTGACATCGAACCTGAGACCCCAATTCGCGCGCCTGATCGGAAATAGCCTCAACAATGGCCACAACACGTGAAGCGTTGCCCATTCCAAGACCCGAACAACAAATCAAAATAGATTGTTCCACGCCGAAATTATCCCCTATACTTTTTTAGCCCTTATAAGATGAGCCAGTCAAAGATTCGTTGGCCCGAAATGGCGGCCATTCATTTTCTCCTGCTGTGCGAGCAATTGCTGGGCACGCGACTGTTCACCCTCCTGCTTGGTCCTTTGCGAACAGTGGCGCTGCGCTTTATGAGCCGTCGGCTGAGGTCGGCACCACAACCTCGTGAACAGTCCGTAGAGCGTGTGGAGCATTTGACCCCCGAGGAGTTTCACCAGAATTATTTTAGCAAAGGCCGGGCGGTCATTATCTCTGGCGCCGCCAAGAACTGGCCATGCTGTCAAAAATGGAACCTGGACTACTTCTCTATGGCCCACGGAGACGACGATTTATTAATCGTGCAATCGCAGGGGCTGACGACGCGCGAAAGAAATTCGGACCATCAATTTTTAACGGTCAGAGAATTGATCGGAAACATCCGCCAGGGTGGCGACCGCTACCTAAGGTTTAGCCCTCTACTACATGACAACCCCGAGCTCGCCGGCGATCTAGATTTGGAATGGCTGGGCGCCATGCGGGGCGGGGGCACGTTCGGGAACACGTACTACATGTTTATGGGCGGCCGGGGCCAAAAAACATATTTGCACAATGATCAACCGTGCAATCTCTATGTGCAAATTTATGGCGAGAAAAAGTGGACTCTTTTTTATCCCGAGGACTCAGCCTGCCTGTACCCTCAGGTGACGAATGCGGCTTACGTGAAAAGTCCCGTCGACCTGGATCAACCCGACCTCGAAAAATACCCGTTGTTTAAGAGCGCCACTCCTCATGTCGCCCACCTAAAAGCCGGAGATGTGATGTATGTGCCGCCGCATGTTTGGCATCAGGTGGAGAATTTGACCGACACCATCGCCGTGGGTTACCGCTTTTCTTCGCTGCGGGCCGCCCTAAAAGGCTCGGCTGTTTTTTCGTTAATCCGAATTCTCTCGACCAACCCCCCGGTGTGGAAGACACGCAAGTACGGCAAGATCGACACCAATCTTATTTGGGCCCATTCCGCGGGAAAGATCGCGCAAGTGATGAAAGAGCGCGAGTCGCGACGCGGGCATGACGAACTTCACCACTGATCCCCAGTTTGTTCATTACATGGGCCAGGCGCAAATGTTGTTCGATCACAACTGGGCCCTCTGCATTTTGCTTTTTTGCGCTCTTCACTTGTTGGCATCGAGCCTCAGTATCCCGGGAGCCTGCACGGCACTGAATTTTATCGCCGGCGCCACTTTCGGTTTTGGCCTCGCTTGCGCAATTGTATACCCGGTGACGGTCTTGAGCGGGGTGCTGGTCTATTTGGTTGGTCGCCGCTTTAGTAGTCAACCCGTGGCCGCCCGCTATCAAAATCTTATGGCTCGCATCTCCACCCATTTGGGTAAGGGAAACTTTTTGTTCTTTGTGTCATTGCGGCTGAGCCCATTTCTTCCATTCGGACCGCTTAACTTATTGTGCGGATGGTTGCGTGTGCCCTTTGGGCTGTTTGTCACGTCCACCACCGTGGGTATTTTTTTTGATGTGACCCTGCTCACCAGCTTGGGCGCCGCAGTACGCTTGGGTGTCGCCGCCCCAAGTGGCGAAGACGCTGCGCACGGAAGGGTGTGGCTGTTTGTCAGTTTCGCGGCGTTACTGGTGATTTTCTGGGTGGTGCGATCTTTGTTGTTTAAAGAAAAGGATCAGATAAGACTTTAAGAATGAAAGTGGTTTTTCTCAATCCGCAGCAGGAGATGGGCGGGATTCAATGTCTTTCGGCGTACCTGAAGCAAGCGGGTCACGATACGGCTCTCGTCAACGATCCCAACCTTTTTGACAATCCTTGGATTCAGTACCCCGCGATCTCGAGATTTCTCGACGACAACGATCATATTTTGCGGCAGATCGAGGCGCACAATCCCGATTTGATCGCGCTGCCCGTGGTGACCGACGACTTTCAGTGGGCCTTGAAATGGGCGCGACTTATTAAAACCCGAATGAACGTGCCGGTGGTCTTTGGCAATGCCCATGCGACCTTTCACGCGGCCGATGTTTTATTTCACGATTGTGTCGACTTCGTCGTGCGCGGTGAAGGTGAGATTACCCTTCTCGAACTGGTCGAGGCATTGGCCGGTCGGCGGGAGATGAGTGAAGTTCTTGGTCTTGGGTTTAAAGTGAAGAACGAAATTAAACTCAATGCCATGCGCCCTTTGATCGAAGACTTGGATGTATTGCCGTTTCCCGACAAGGATCTTTACTACGATGTGATGCCCTATTTGAATCACGGCTACACCACGATGAGTGGCCGTGGCTGCCCTTACCGTTGCACCTTTTGCGATAACAACACGGCAATGAAGTTGTATGGCAAAGAGGTGGCGAAAAAGCAGAAGTGGACTCGCCGTCACAGCCCCCGTTACGTCGTCGACGAGATTCTTTGGGCCAAAGAGCGGTACAACATCAAACATGTGCGCTTTAACGATGAAGATTTTAGCTACGATAAAAATTGGTTGCGCGAATTTTGCCCGATGTACGCCAAGGAAGTTGGTATTCCCTATTTCGCTTGGGTTTATCCGAATACGATCGATGAAGAAATGGCGCGACTATTGGCTGAGAGCGGCTGCGATGCCGTTGAGATGGGAATCCAAAGCGGCGCCGAACACTTGCGCAAAGAAGTTTTACACCGAAAAACCAAAGACACTCAGATCATTGAGGCCATGCGGGCGCTGAGAAAGTTCAAAATCCGCACCACGGTCGACATCATCATTGGTCTGCCCACTGAGACCAAGGCCGATTTAGACTCCACGGTCCGCTTGCTGGCTGAGGGCCGCCCATGGCACCTCTATGCTTTTTGGCTTCGCTACTATCCTTCGACCGAAATTTTGTCGATCGCCAAAGAGCGCAAGCTTCTAACGCCCACGCAGATTCATCAGCTCGAGAGCGGCCAGCATACGCGCGGCCACATCGCCGGCGGTACGGCGCTTGAGCAAGATAAACTCTCGCGCAGCTATCATGCGTTTATTGTGCTGTCGCCCTTGATGCCGCAATTTATGATCCGCTGGTTCGCCGACATGAACCTGATTCGATTTTTCCCCAGTTTTTTTAGTCCATTTTTGATGGTGAATATCACCAAGATGATAAAGCGGGATAAGTACAACGAGTTTCGCGTCCGAGGTTGGCACATGCTCCGGGTGGAGTCTTGGGCCCTGCTCACGCGCCTCGTGAGGAGAATTTTTAATGGTTCGATCGATTCTAATCCCGGTTCTGGTATGCGCCGGGTTTTTGGCCCAGGCCGATAACTTTAAAGGTTTGAGCTCGATGAATGGAATCTCGTACAAGGATTACGAGAATTTCGAGGACAAATGGAGATTCGTGACCGTGCGCTATCGCAGCGATAGTGGTGAGCAGCGCTTCACCTGGGGTAACGACATCGCGATGAAGGCCCTGGAGGCGGGGGCTGTGGATTATCCGGATGGCGCCGTGTTCGCCAAGATCGGCTTTGCCACAGAGAAAGATCCCGATTTCCATAGCTCCTTGGTTCCTTCGGGTTCAAAGCGCTATCAGTTTATGGTTCGCGACAAAAAGAAATACGCCAGCACCGGCGGCTGGGGCTACGCCCTCTTTGACGGAAACAAGGTAACCTACGATGGCGATCCGAAGTCGCAGTCGCAAGCGTGCTACGCCTGTCATTTGCTAGTGCCTCAGCGCGGACAAGTGTTTTCGCAGCCATTAAAAATTTCGGCATTCGCCGCTAAGATTGCGCCTCCTGCGGAGGCGAGAGAAGTGGTGGTTAGCGCTGTGAAGTTTGAGACTGTGCCAGCCAAAAAATTGCCCGAAGTCGTGCGCCGCAGTTTGCCTGAGAATAGCAAATCCATCCGGTCGGTGACCGGTGATCTGCGCAACAATGTCTTTCGCGGAACGATTGATGAGATCCGACCTTCGTTGGTTGAGGAAGTGCGGCGGTCTGGGCTGCCAGCGGCTTTAGTGGCCACTAAAGATTCGCAGTTTGCCGCCGTTTTTCCGGATCCTGGGCGCAAGAACTGCAACCGGAAAAGCTTTAAGTCGGTTTTCTCTACACAGGTGCCGAGCACCGATCCCGATGCTTCGGGCTATCTGGTCGTCGCGTATCAAGATTTATGTTTGTAGTTTTAGCTACTGGTTCATGCACACGCGCGAGAGCTCTTCGCGCTGGGTGAGCCTTTTAAAATCGGCTTGATGATCAATCATATACTCTTCGAGCTTCCACGCCATATCGGGATTTTGGTCGATCAAATTATTTTTTTCAAATCGGTCACTCTTCAAATTGTAGAGCTCGTTCTTGCCGGTCACCAAATTTTTTATGTACTTCCACTCGGAGCGATAGCGAACGGTCCTGATATTGTCTTGGCAATTGCGGGCGATTAAATAGTCTTGGTTCAGCTCTCGCACTTTTTGCGCAAAGTTGTCTTTGGTCACCGCGCCGGTGATCAGGCCTTCGGTGAGTTTTGCCATAATTCGGTGGTTGACCTGTTGGTCAATCACGCCGCCCTTATGGCCAGGAAATTTGACCATCAACGGATAGCGGATCATTTCCTCATAAACATTTACGGAGTGGCCGATCACGCCATGATCGGCCAGCGCCTCGCCGTGATCGCCGGTGAAAATAATAATCGTGTTGTCTAAAAGTTCTTGGTCCCCATAGAGGTTCAACACATCTGCCGCGAGCCCGTCGAATTTTTCCATCTTAAGGCTGTACATTTCGCGCACCAGCTCGATATCGTCGCGGTAGCTGGGGGCTCGGCGCCACTTGTCTGTGAGAGCCGGGTCCGAAATTACTCCCGCGGCAGATAGTATGGTTTTCGATTTCTCGACGCCAAATTTTTTCTTTAACAGGTCAAAGCTGTTGAGCAGAATCTCAACCACTGGAAGCTGGGCATCGTACTTCATGGGATTCTTAGTGTAACGTTCGAGCAGCTCGCGACTTTTGGGAGTGAGCTTGGCGAAATCTTTCTCGGTCATATTGACCGGATCGTAGTAGGGGTAGTGCATGTACTTGAGATGTGAAAAAATATAAAATGGGAGAGCACGGTCTTCAGTCAACGCCGTCTTCAATTCAGCGAACCACTTGTGGTAATGAAGAATCGCATCTTCGGACCAAAACCACTCTTCGTCGGCACCGATTCGCTCTGTCGGGGGAACGAAGAACTGAATACCGGCCTCGCGGCCAGGGAAGGTTTCATAGTTTTGCTCTTGCAGGAACTTGCGGTTAATTTTTTCGGCGGCTTCAAAAGTAAAGTTCTGCCAAGGTTCCTCGGCCACGGCGTTTGTGAAAATATAGGCGCCCTGGCTCCACTGATCGATCAGCGGCGAGCGCTTGAACTCGGGGTTGTAGACCCCAATGCGGTCGTGTCTAAGAGAGCAAACACTCACAATCAAAATATTGGGCCGTTTAAAAATTCGCGAGTGCAAATTAAGGTCAAAATGGTGGTCAGCGAATTGTAGAACCGCGATCAAGGCTCCGAGGCCGACCAATCCCCAAAGGCTAATGAACAGAAATTTCATTGCTAAACTGGGCTAGAATTTCGCTGAGCCAGCGGTCGCCGAGTGGCTTTTTGTCTGACCACGGAACAAAAACCCGCCAGGACCAAACGGTTTTAGTACTGGGGTCGTAATACGACATAAAGCCGCCGCGGAATTTGGCTTCACTGGCGGAGCAGGCGCCAAAAGCCCTTTGCGAGTTGGCGGCGCCGATTAAGGCGTTGCGATGGTCGGATAAAAACTGAACATCGCTCTTTACCGGCCCATACTTCGCCGGACAAGATCCAATAGCTTGCGCGATATCGCCCATATAAGGGGTTTGTGGAGCGGCGTAGAGCTTGCGAACCGCATCGCTCTCAGAGGCAATCATGGCCGCGGCCGGCGTGGCCTCGACCGGCGCGAGAATTTTGATCTCGATCCGTTCGCTCTTCGGGCCTTCAAATTCAACAGTTCGCTGCAGCTTGGTGCCGCTCACTTTTTGATCTTTAAGGACTTTGAAGGTGCTCGGGATAAGAATGCCATATTCTTTAAGAACGTCTTGCGAGGCCGGGGCGCTCTCGAGCGCGACAAGCAGTGCGATTAGACCCAGTTTCTGGAAAAATGACATCTAGGAGCTTTTATCACGGGTCCTTCGGCGATCCAAGCGCGCTCGGCAATCTGAAACCACTTTCGGATCGAAGGAATTGCCTTGAAAGGTACCCGATTGCAGCAGCGGCCGCATGCACTCGGTGCGGAACTCCTTACGCTTCTCTTTGGTGGGGCCACGTTTGTAGCCCGCCGTTTCACAGGCGGCGACCAGAGCTTTGCATGCTGAGTCTTTTCTCGGATTATGTCGCGAAAAAAACAAAAGGGCGGCAACGCCAACTGCGGCCACACCCAACAACACCCACTTCGTCATTCAAGCCCCCTAATATTGCACCCAATTTTGTACTCGCGTAAAGCTGAGCAGATCTATACCCTTGGTCGAGATTTCAAGGCGGTCCCCACTCAGATTATATGCAAATGATCCTTCATGGATGGTTAGGGTGCAATTACTTATGCGCTCTCCCTTACGAGAGACCTGGACGGACGACTTTATTCGAATCGATTGAGCCGAAATTTCGCCATCGACCACGGCGGCCACCACGACCTCTTCACCATTTCCCACACAAGTTCGCTTTATCCCAATTTCATTTTTATCGTTAAAGTAATAAGACGTTAGATAAACCAGCTCGTTGCCAAATTCGGCCTGGTCCGCACTCCAGTGGCCGAAAATAGAATTTTGCACATTGGGAAAGTCTTCGGATTTTAGCTGGCGTCCTGTACCAAAGACCGGGGGATTGGATCCGGATTTTTCCGCGCAACCCGTCGCTAGAACGAAGAACATGACCGCCGCAATGCAAGCAATGCCTCTCGTCATAAATCACCTCCGTTTAATAATTATGCAGCATCCGGATTGAGGGTCATGACGCATATCTCTTAAGCACCTTTAATCTCGATTTCAGATCCCTCTCACTCGCATTTGGTAAAAAGATTTCAGAGCAACCCCTAATACCCTCCAACAACTGTTCACCCCAGGCACGGGAAGTCCTCCCGTGCCTGTCCTTTTTTCGGCCTTGATAAAAGTCTAGTCTGTATCCAACCCAAGTCAGCCTCATGCCGAAACCGTAATTTTTCGCACTTTATTCATCCTCGTCCTTTGAAATTATTTTTAAAGGGCCCGTATCGTGTCCGCCCATTTACCTTTCATTAAGCTCTGATACCTTCGCGGCATCTCTGAGGGGGGAACAAATATGAAATTGTCAGCATTTGTATTGGCCGCGGCTTTCGTGTCAGGAACAGCCCACGCTTCGATTTTAAAACTAGATAACGGCAAATCTGAAAAACAAGGAGTGAATATCTCGGTCGGCGCCACCGCCACGGTCGATGGTCAAGCTCACGCTCTGACCACGGTCGGCTCAGGCCTGCGTATGAAGAAAGTGTTCTTCAACGTGAAGGTTTATATCGCTCAATTGATGATGGGTGACGTTAATAAGTACGTTAAAACTCAAGACGGCGCGCTCGCATCCTTAGATCAGCAGAATTCCCTGGCTATGCATTTAACTTTTTTGCGCGAAGTGCCCATGGACAAATTGACCGGCGCTTTTGAAGAAGGTTTCGCGGCCAATCAAGTGAATATGGCCGATGCGGATATTGTTGAGTTTATGAAACTCGTCACGGCCGGCGGTCATGGTGAAGAGGGCGGGACGTTGACCGTGTTTGTCGCGCGCAATGCCGATGGAACCGAGAGCCTGACCTATGAAGTGATGCGCACCCGAAATCCGTATGTGGGAACGATCAAAGGCGCGGCCGGATTGTCTAAGAAAATTTTCGGCCTGTGGCTTGGCGTTCCGGCCGACGATTTTTTGGCGCAACTTAAAACCGAACTGCTGCAATAAGGGGTATGCGATGAAATCAGCCGTCATACTGCTCAGCTTTGTTATTTTGATTACTGGATGCGGCGCCCACGATGCCATTGAGGCCACCAAGGGTATGCCCAAAAAGATGGACGAAATGTCGGGCAAGCTCGATCGGACTGAGACGGCCTTGGGCCGAGTGTTCAGCTTTGAGGCTTTGCTTAAAGACCAATACGGAAAAAATTTAATTCCTGTTCCGTTTGATTTGATGCCGTTCGCCCGTGAGTTCGCAAAGTACGCTCCGGCCGAAGAGCTGGCCGAAGTGGTCTATTTGTGGACGCGAAAAATCAACGAGGTCACTTTAGATCTGCCGAATCCTACGCCGGAAGACGTATTTGCCTTTGATTGGCGCAAGATGCATGTGCAAGCCGCTCTGCAAGCAGTGTGCGGCTTTATTCCGCGGGCGAAACTGGATCAAATTATTCAAGAGCAAATTTATGGTTCGGGCCGCTACGCCGATGCCACCTTGAACTTGCTTATGTTCCGGGTGCGGTTTCTGCGCGACGCGATGCTGGGCGCGAGTTTGCTGTCAGAAAAAATGAATGACGTGGGAGATTTGGAAAAGGCCGTCGAGTATGCCGAAGAAATTGATTACATCGCCCGCCTTCGCTTCGCACCAATGATCGGCGTGGAGCTGACTGGGTTTAAGAATAACGATATGGACGTGTTTGAGAATTTCGACCGCATGGACGCCGTAAAAATTTGGCAAAAGATCAAGTTTAAGGCCGACACGAATTTGAAAGTCGAAATAAAAGATATCAGCGGAACTCCGGGCGAGAACGAAAAATTATATCAGGCGAAGCAAGCCCGATTTAATAAGGCCATGGGTACGGTGTTGCAAAGGATCTCGGAATGGGGCACGAACAAGCCCTAGTCTTTTAGATCTTCCATCATCTTGCTGGCGCCGCTGACGCGGAACCAAAGTCGCTCGGACAGCAGAATCATAAGAGTGACGGCGGGGATGCCGAAGGCGCCGGCAAAAATATAAAAAAGAATTTGTAGTTTGCTGTGGAAGTCTTGATTCCACAGCATAAACCCGGTGACGAGTGCGCCGACCCCGGCAAGCATCATCAATTGCAGAATTAAAAATGTCAGTAGAACCCCGATCAGAGACAAGCGCGTCGCGCGAATCGCGCGCAGATAAACGGCGAGACTGCGCCGTTTATATTCGCGCACCAGCGCCTGCTTGCCCCAAAATATCCAAATCAGGCGGAACAACCAGCTCAATCGCGTCTCCGTCCTGACAGTAAAAATCCGAGAATAAAAAACACCAAGGCGACAATGCCCACCGCGGCCCAAGGATTCTTCTCAATCTCTTTTTCAACTTTGTCTTTGGTCTCGTGAAAGCCGTCATTCATTTTAGCTTTAATGTCCTCGATGTGCGGCTTTAGCTTTTCAATGGTGTCTTCGATTTTGTGAAGCTCGTCTTCGAGGCGTTCGCGCACATCTGAGCCGATGCCCGTTGCGGTGCCCTCAAGATCTTCTATGGCTTTCGAAAAAGTGCGTCGTTTCGTCATGTTGTGAACTCCTTAGCGCCTTCTTTTCGGCATTATGTAGACCTTTCTGTTGCTAGACTGGGCTTTGGAGAGGTACTTGTCTGCCCATGGAATTTGAAAGGCTCGTACAACTTCCAGAAAGCTCTCGCGATGACCGGTGGGAGAAGCAGTTTCTCGACTCCATCCTCTCGATGAAGGTGGAGGTTCTAGACTCCGGCAACACCGCCAAAGGGCCCGACGGGTGGCCGTATCTGCGTGTGGGAACATCTGGGGGCTCGGAACCGTTTGAGAAAATCGTCCGGTGGCTTGCCGGCCGGGGCATTGGCTTGGTTGTAAATCCACATAAGATGGTCCCCGACTATGTGTTTACATATGGCATGCTGTGGAATTTTGTCGAAACCGGATTTTTCGTATCGCCTTGGACTCCTCCCGCGCCCGGACAAGTTGAAATCGGTGAGGAAAACCGCCCTGTTGTCGGCCCTCCAACCGATAAGTTTTTGCCCCCATATGTCCGGGAGATCCTACGCGAGCTTCTCACCAGTCAGGGCTTTGCGAATCCGCGAATTCTTGTGGCGACCAATAAAGACTATTCGGAAAGTGATTTGGTTTTTGCCAACGAAAGCGTAGGAAGCCTAAACGCATCCGAGCAGCGGCAATTGGCCGAGGCGTTGTCGTGGTTTTTGCCTTTGCACTACAGTCTGGTTTTTGCCCCGGAACAGAAATTGCGTGGATGGGTCTCCCTGTAATTTACTCAGGGTGTGGCGACTAAATAAACGAACTGCCGCGTTCAACTCCAATATATCAAGCCAAAAAGTGGCACCTGATATGCAAAATCTCCCTAGAAATAATCTTGGGGATTCAGTGGATAAATTAAAATTGGCCGGACTGTTGGTGTTGATGTGTGGGTTGCAGGTGCAACCGGCGTTCGCCGTGGCTGGCGACCCAGGCAAGTGCCTAGAGAACTACGGGCACGCCGAGCGGGACCTCGCTCGCCGGATCACTGAGCTGAATGAAAAAAAAGGTCCAGCCTATATCGTGATGACGGTGAGCGGTGGTGGCTATCTCTACTGCCTTTCGCGCGTGCGTTCGGTGAGTGGCGTAGTTGGCTGCACCGGAGTTTTTGGGTTAATCGGAGCTACGGGTTACGGTTGGAATGAAGCCGTCACACTGCAAATCAAGAAGACGCAAGACTCGGCCTCCATTATGCGCATTTATTCGGCGATCAAAAATGGCCAGGCCGAAAGTTCGGATGCGGTGATAAATTTGATGCGTGAACTCCGAGTGGATGTTCGCCACGAGGTATACGTTCTGCAGAATGTTGTGCGTGAAATGGAAAAAGGATCGCTGTGCGATCCCTACAATGTTCCGAATGTTTCTTTTGAGGACTTTCAGTCCTTCGTTCGACCCGGCGACCTTTAGTTCTTTTTTCCGGTCGGAAGCAAGGTCGCTTCTTCTTCTTTGCCGATCTCGCCCGGCGCCGGCAGCAAATCCACAAGGCACCCACGCCAGTACTCCGGCACGTCGGCCGAAAACTTGACGGCGATTTCGAATCTTCCCTTACCGATATGGTCGGCGCGGGTGATGGTTCCATCCAAATCTAAGTTCATCTGCGGGAGGTACATCACAACCTGATGCCCAACCAAATTCGTCATCGAAAGATTCTCTCGATACTCTTTCGGAACGAGGGAAGTGCGGTCGACTTTGACCAAAAACCCACTCTGTGAGGCATCGACGATAACGCCCTCGCGAGCGATCACCGAGTAGCTCGAGAGCGAGGTCAACTCCGCGACGTGAATGGTATCAACGATTTTGCGAGCGGCGAGGCGTCTTTCAGCTTTCATTCAACTTCCCCTGCGATGTTCTATGTTCTCATCGGAGGGACTCGACTAAAGTTTAAGGTAAATCCCCCGAGTCTTATTCTGAGACGGGGGACTCAGCTCTAAATAATGCAAATTGAGACTAAATGTGGACCCGAACTGAGAATTAGGCCATTTCCACGATTTTCCCCGGAGCCAATAAAGGTAAAGGCCCGGTCGCCCGCCGGGCGCCAACTGTCTATATATAGCTGGGTTATGGCGACTGGCTGATTTTTGGTCAGCGCCTTAAAATAGGCCTCTTTTGCGCACCAAAGAAAAGAGGCATCTGGAATTCCCTCCAATTCTCTGGGTTGGGCGATGCGATCAATTAGCTTTTGTTGGATTCGATCGCGCATTTCCAAATCGAGACCAATCCGGCTCGGGGCGGGCACGGCCACCCAACCTCCCGCGCCGGTGCAATGGGAGATGCTGACCGACCAAGAGTTTAAAGATGGGGGGCGCGCAAGGTCGTCGACGTGATCGTGCTCTTTGGCCAATAGGTCGAGATGTTCACGAATGGATCTTCGGATCGCGGCCCGGTGATCGGGTTTAGACGCCGAGGCGAATTCCGGCGACAGGTGGCCGGTTAAACTGGGTGCGAATTCTTTGAGGCGCTCGATCAGCCCCGAAAGGTGGTCGGCCATTCGACACGTTCGCCTTTCGTGATGTCGAGCATGCGGCGCAGACCGACGCGGGCCTTCTCTACAATTTCTGGGGCCACCCTGACTTCGGGCGATAGGGTACGGAGCGTGTTCTCGATTTTTTCGAGGGTGTTCAGTTTCATGTAAGGGCACTCATTGCATGCGCATGAACCTTGGGCCGGGGCTTGAATCAGCTCGGCGTCGGGCCGGGCCTTTTGCATTTGGTGAAAAATTCCAAATTCCGTTGCGACGATAAACTTTTTAGCGGCGCGGTTTTTTACCACTTCATCGAGCAGTCTTGAAGTGGATCCAATGACGTCGGCATATTCTAAAACGGCCTCGTCGCACTCGGGGTGGGCCAACACCGGAGCATCGGGGTTTTGCGACTTTAACTCGAACAGTTTGCGCGCCGAAAACAAAACATGCACCTCACAGGCGCCCGGCCACAAAATCATTTCGCGGCCGATTTTCTTACTAATATAGCGCCCGAGATTGCGGTCAGGGCCGAACAAAATTCGACGATTCTCTGGAATGGAGCGGATTATTTTTTCAGCGTTACTTGAAGTCACACACACGTCGGTGATCGCTTTCACTTCGGCGCTGCTGTTGACGTAGCTTACGCAAATGGCGTCGGGATGCTCTTCGCGCCAGGCTCGGTATTTTGCGTAAGGCGAATGATCAACCAGCGAACAACCGGCGTCCATGTCGGCGATCAGCACGGTTTTTTGCGGTGATAGAATTTTCGCGCTCTCGGCCATAAAGACGACACCCGCCAGTAAAATCACGGGCTGAGTTGAGGCTTCGCCCCATTGGGCCAAGGCAAGGGAGTCGCCCACATGGTCGGCAAGATCCTGAATGGCGCCATCCTCATAAAAATGCGAAAGGATTAGAGCATTGCGCTCTTTTTTTAGAGTTAAAATACGCTCGCGGACGGTGGTGCCCATAAGTTTTTAAAAGCTAACACGGTTCCTAAAAAATGTCCCTGCGATTCAAAACCGTACCTTCAACCCGCACTTTGTGCAGGAGGCCGATGTCCAAGGGATGGGTAATAACCCCTTCTTTATTGATGGTACCCAATCCGAGCACACCTTCTTCGGGAAAGAGCGTATCACAGGGTGTAAAGATACCGGCGCGGCCATAGACGGTGGGCAGTTGGGGCAACTTCAGTTCACTGCCGACCAAGGAACTCATGATCACGTAGGTCTGACTCTCCACGGCTCTGGCCTGGGCGCAATGGCGAACGCGCCAGTAGCCATGAACATCGGCCGTGCAACTGGGCACCAGGATTAAATCCGCATCCTTTTTTGTAAGCTCGCGAGTGTAGCCGGGAAACTCGATATCATAGTTCACCGCCACACCCAATCCAGCGCCTTTCCATTCCCAAAACCGGATATTGGGATGGCCCGCCGAGATCTTCCACTGTTCATCTTCGAAGCGGGTCATGTTTTGCTTGTCTTGCTCAAAGCGACGGCCATCGGGCAGGTAAATAAAACTTCGGTTTACGCGGCGAACTCGCATAAATACCGGGGACGATCCGGCCACGATGATCATTTGGTACTGCTTAGAAAACGCCTCGAATCGTCCGTGAAAGTCAGCCTTAACGTCGTCAAATTTGTCGAGCGCTTCTGTGAAATTTTGGTTCGTAAAACTCATCAGCCACGGAAGCGAGAAATATTCGGGGAACAAAATCAACTGGGAGTCTTCGGAAGAGGCCTTCTTGATCAAGACTTCCACGCGAGACCAAAACTCCTCTGTTTCCTTAATGGGGCGCAATTCAAACTGGGTTGCAGACACTCTTAGGGTAGGCATGAGAAAAAGCCTATCTGGAATCTATTTCCAAAACAAGGAAAGGAGATGGACGGCCTGGGCAAAACCCCTTAAAAACCGCGTATCGAGGAGAAATTATGAAGTCTATTTTTGCAGGCATATTGGCTTTCTTTTTGCCTTTTTACGCTTTTGCATATGACGTTTTTCCCCACGAGTTTCATGTCGAGGTTTTAAATACCCAAATTAACGTGGGCACCTATGCCCCGCGGCGCGCTGATGCCGCTACGGTGATCTATCTGCATGGGTATGGCGACACCATGAACAATCATGAAGAATTGCTGAGCCAGTTGCACGGCGGCGGTATGCGGGTGCTGTCTTTTGATTATCCCAGCCATGGAAAGTCGAAGGGTACTATCTTTTTTTGGAGCATCGACGACGTGGCGGAGATTGTTCATGAACTTTTGAATAGTCCTGTTTTTAGAGCCGGCCCGTTAGCGGTGAATCGACAGTTGCCGGTGATCTTAGTGGGTTGGTCCACCGGCGCAACAATCGCGATTCGAACGGCGCAGTCATGGGGTAGCCGAGTGATTCCGGAGGATATGCGATTGGCGGGGGTTATTGGCTTTGCTCCCGGTTTGCCGGCGCGGGCGTTTGTGGGTGATGGGATTTCACGCCTCGGCATGAAAGTTAAAGCGGAAGACTTAACTCGCAATCCCGCAGCCATGAAATACCCGCCCAATCCAGACACCACCGTGTTGGACTCTGGAAGGTTTGCCGCCACGCTAAAGGTGGCGTCCGAAGTGGCGTACTGGAAGGGCGCGCCCAACGTGCCCATGTTAATGTTTGTGGCCGATCATCAAAAAGACTTTTTTGCCGATGCGAAAAGCTCTGCTCACTGGGTAAATTCAGCTGGAAAACAGCTCCCAACTTTCGGCTTTCAGTGCCGGGGATCTTTTCACGGAATGGAATTTGAGCCCGACGGGATTGGCGAACTCACTCGGTTGCTGGCCATTGAGTTTGCACAGCGCCTGGCGCAACCTGATGTTGAAAAAGCTCGGCAAGAGATCGAACTCGGTTTTAGGTCTCGTTATTCGCGGGCCTGCCCGCAAGTTCATCAAAGATAACAGTTTGTAGTCTAGTTCTCGATTTTGTTCTCATCACCACCCGGTGACCTTGGAATAATATTCCAAATCAACCGGGGGAAATTATGGGAACGCTCGTCTTTTTGGCATTATTGCCTGGAACCACGTGGTATTGGCAATTGCAGGGAACTATCAATCACGGCGTGCCCGCCCAAGTTTATGACATCGACATGGAGAACACATCCAAGGCTGAGATCTCGGCGCTCAAGTCCGCCGGACGTACGGTGATTTGCTACTTCTCGGCCGGAAGTTACGAGAATTGGCGGCCAGATGCAGGGCAGTTTCCGGCCAAGGCGCTGGGGCGAAACCTCGATGGCTGGCCGGGAGAAAGATGGCTCGACACTCGAAACACCACGGTACGCGAGATTATGAGGCGAAGAATGGAGCGGGCAAAGGCGAAGGGTTGCGACGGAGTTGAGCCCGACAATGTGGATGGGTACAGCAACAATCCCGGATTTCCCTTAACCGCTTCGACCCAGGTGAATTTCAATCGCTACTTGGCCACAACCGCGCATTCCTTGGGTCTGGTCATCGGGCTTAAGAACAGCACGGATCTGGTGCCGCAATTGGTGAACTATTTTGATTTCGCCGTGGTTGAGCAATGCTACCAGTACAATGAGTGCTCGAGTTACAACCCGTTTATTGCCCAGAACAAGGCGGTGTTGATCGCTGAGTACAGCAAGAAAAGCGCGGCTCGTTGCCGAGACGCAAAGGCGAAAAAGTATTCACTAGCGTATTTCAGTTTGGCGTTGGACGGAAAAAAATTCGACCCATGCAATTAGGCGGGGCCGGCTTTAAAGGTCGCCACCTTTAAGAACGTTGATTATGGATTTCGAAACGGTCCTTAGCGACTCAAACACACCTTTGCCTTCGGAGGCCGTGCCTTCGAAGTCGGCCGAGTTGTACTTGTTCAAGGCGCTGCGTAGGTCGCCAATGCTAAGGGCGTTGGGCAGATCGCGTTTGTTGTACTGGAGCACAAGTGGGATGTCGTTGATATCATAGCCTTGCTGCTCCAGATTTTTCTTTAGATTTTCCATCGATTGAAGATTTTCTTCCATGCGCTCGGCCTGAGAATCAGCAACGAACACAACGCCATCGAGTCCTTTTAGAATCAACTTTCTCGACGCATCATAGACCACTTGTCCAGGCACGGTGTAGAGATGAAAGCGCGTTTTAAATCCGCGAATCTCGCCCACGTTCAGCGGCAGAAAATCAAAAAACAGTGTGCGCTCGACATCTCCGGGCAGGGAGAATAGGTCGGACTTCTCGGGCGATGCGGTCTGTTGATAAACCCACTGCAGGTTCGTGGTTTTGCCGCCCAAAGAGGGACCGTAATAGACGATCTTACAGTGGATCTCTTTTGCGTTGTAATTGATGAATGACATTTATCTAAACCTGCACCCGATTTTCAATGGCCCGCCCTAGGGTTCGATAATCAATGTAGTCAATGTCCCCCCCAATGGGGACACCGTGGGCGATCCTGGATGTTTTGATATTCATGTCTTTTAAGATCTTTGCCAAGTAAAGAACGGTGGTATCGCCCTCTAGATCGGCATCTAGAGCTAAAATAACTTCGGCGATGGGGGTGGACTCGGTCGTGGATTCCGGTGAGATGCGGTCTAAAAGGGCTTGAATTTTAAGGTCTTGAGGGCCGACTCCGTCTAGCGGCGAAATGGCGCCATGAAGCACATGGTAGCGGCCCCGAAAAACTCCCGACGACTCAATGCGCTCAATGTCAGCCGGGTCTTCGACCACGCAAAGTGTGCCGGTCGCACGCATAGGGTCACTGCAGAAGTGACAGAGGTCTTCTTCTTCGGTGAACGAAAAGCACAGCGGGCAATCGTGGATGCGTTCTTTGACGCCTTTAAGCGCATCGCGGAGGCTTTGCACATAGTCATTGGGCGAACGGAGAATGTGGTACGCGAGCCTTTGGGCGGTCTTTGGCCCGATGCCTGGAAGGCGGCTCAGTTCGTGCACAAGTTGATTGAGTGACGGGATCTTCTGCAACATTTGTTCTAGATATTAAAACATTCCCGGAACCGAAACACCACCGGTGATCTTGGCCATTTCTTGGTCAGACGTGGCTTTTGTAACCCGGTAGGCTTCATTAAAGGCCGTGGCCATAAGGTCTTGCAGCATGTCTTTATCGCCGGCTGCAAAAACATCTTGTTCGATATTTACGTTTTTAACTTTGAAGTCGCCGGTCATGGTTACTTTAACGGCGCCACCGCCGGATGTTCCTTCGAACTCTTGAGTTGCGAGCTCTTCTTGCAGCTTCTTCATGCGCGCCTGCATTTGGTTGGCCTGCCTCATGAGGGCTTGCATGCCGCCCCCGCCTCCGCCGAATCCGCCTTTCATGTAATCTCCTTGTGTTGTTCGCCGCGAAATTCCTTAATGGATTTAATTTCGGTTTTAAAAACTTTCTGTGCCGACTGTATAAGCGGGTGATTTTCTACGGCCTGCCGAATGCTGAGCTTCTGTTCTTCTTCGGCCTTCTGCGCGAGGGCTTTCGGGCTCGCGGACTCAGTCGGTGTGGTTTGCTCGCCCATAATAATCTCGAGCTTGTAGCCAGGGCCCCAGAACGTGGTCATGTAATTGATCACTTTCTTTTTGAAATCGGGCTGGTTGAGTTTGTCGAAGAGAAATTTATGTTTGGCGGCGACGCCGAGGGTGAGACTTTGACCCTCGAGTTTGCTCACGAAGCAGTTTTCAAGTTGTGCGCCGATGAGGCCGTTGACTTCTTTGATGCGGGTGACGAGTTGGGAGAACTTATCGCCGGTGGATTTTGGCTGGGTTGTTTGCGGTGGTGGTGGCTGTTGGGGCTGAGATGACGGTGTCGGCTTGATTACAGAAGTTTCGCCGACAACCGATGACGCGGGAGCGGCGACCCTTGTCGGTGGTTGGGTCGGCACGCCCGCATTAATGCCGACACTAACGCCAGCGAACTTAATTCGCGGGGCAGAGGCCATCCGCATAAGAACCATCTCCAGCACCAAAAGTGCATCCGAGGCGCGAACCAAATCTTGGGCTCCCTTAAGCGCCATATCAAAATACCAATGCAGATCTTCGGGCGACAACGGCTCGCCCATTTTGAGCAGAGCTTCTTGTTCAGAGTCGGGTAAGTCGATGAGCGATCGATCGCCGCCGAGCTTGAGTAGTAAGGCGTGGCGCAGTTGTTCCATCAGATCGAGTAAAAATAATTTCGGGTCGCCGCCGCTTGAGTGCAGCGATTGCAAATTTGCGATCACCGCCTTCGCGTCGGCGCTTAAGATGGCGGCTAAAATTCCCTGCAGCAAACCTCGGTCGGTCAAGCCCAGTGTCGATACCACGGTCGAGCGCTGCAAATTTCCCGAGGTAAAGTTGATCACTTGGTCGAGCAGGGACTGTGAGTCGCGCATGGAGCCATCGCCTTGGCGGGCGATCGTCCACAGGGCGTCGGTTTCAAATTTTACGTTGTCGCGCTCACAAATGGTTTGCAGATGCTGCGCGATGACCCGAGTGGGGATTCTGCGAAAATCAAATCTTTGGCAACGCGAGAGAATTGTAGCGGGGATTTTGTGCGCCTCGGTCGTGGCCATTACAAAGTAAACATGACCAGGCGGCTCTTCGAGCGTTTTTAGCAGGGCGTTGAAGGCGCTGGTCGACAGCATATGAACTTCATCGATGATGTACATCTTGTGCTTGCCGCTCGAGGGCATATAGCCAACGGTGTCGCGCAGCTCGCGAATGGCGTCGACGCCGTTGTTGGAGGCGCCGTCGATTTCGATCACATTGACTGACCGCCCGCTGGTGATTTCGTCACACTCCGAACACTTGTTGCACGGGGTGAAGTCTATAGCGTTGGGGCAGCGTAAAGTTTTGGCCAAAATTCGTGCGGTGGATGTTTTGCCGGTGCCGCGCGGACCGGTAAATAATAATGCATGATGTAGGCGATCGCTCTTGAGGGCGTTGATCAACGTCGTGCGGATGTGATCTTGTCCGATCAGTCCGGTGAAATCTTGTGGGCGCCAACGCCGGGCGATCACTTCGTATGACAAGGCACTCTCCCCAAATTAAAGAGCGGCCGGGCGATCCATATCACATAGGGCTCTTGTTACCGTTGCTTCCTTCCGGACCTGGCGGGGTTCGCAAGATCCGCTATTGTATGGGACCCGGCCATAAAATGAGCTTACTTTTTCGCCAATACGGCGCCCCTAGTCAAGGCGGGCCGTCCCCTGCTTGACGCAAAACACCCTCGAGCGCCTTAAGCTCCTCAAACCAATAGGAGTCACTCCCGAAATGTGGAAAGAGCTGTGGAAAGCTCGGGTCCTGCCACCGGCGCGCGATCCAGGCCGCGTAATGCAATATACGAAGCCCTCGCAGTGGAAGCATAAGTTTGAGCTCGTCTTCATCGAAGTCGCGAAGTTCAGTATAGCCTGTTAAGAAAGCGTCAATTTCGTCGTCCACATCTTCGTCGTCGTGGCGAAACAACATCCACAAATCCTGCGCGACGGGTCCCATGCCGAAATCGTCGAAGTCGATTAGGAAAAATTCTTTAGGTTTTCCGGGATCGTCGGTTTGTAGAACATTGCCGCGATGACAGTCGCCGTGGATGCGTTGAAATTTTCTGGGGTCGACCTGTTCGTCGATCAGGGCCAAGAGTTGTTCGGCGGTTTGCATGTAGCGGGGCTTGATCGTGTGGGGCAGAAGTTTTTCGATAACGTTCAGTGCTTCTTGGCCCATGTGCTCGGCATCGATAATGGGCCGGTGTTGACTCGACTTTTGTGCTCCCGTGTTGTGGAGCCGTGCGATGACTCGGCCAAGCTGCGTGAGCTCGTCGAGCTGAAATTCTTGCGGCATGCGGCCGCGGGCTTTGGGAAATACGGCGAGGAACATTCCTTGGTGAGCGGAAAGTGTATCTTGGTTTTTCTGTTTGAGGGGCGCGACGACCGCTACACCTTGCGCGTGGAGGTCTTCTAGAAACTTATGTTCTTCTTTGATCGCGGCCTCATTCCAACGGCCGGGCCGGTAGAATTTTGCGATAACCTGCTCGCCATTGTTTTCGGTTCTAAGTGCGAAGACGCGATTCTCGTAGGAGTTGAGCTGCGAAAATTCTCCGGTGAGCGGCCAGCCGGATCTCTCAACCGCGTCGAGTACAAAATCCGGTGTGAGTTGGTAAAAAGAAGTTTCTTGCGCCATCTGAATAGCTCTAGCACACTCGTGGCATGTCTGGAATCGAAGAAGAGTTGGATGATCGTAGACATCTTGCCTATTTGATTGAAGAGCGGCCATCTTTACAGATTCAACGGCGGGCCCGGCAGCGAAATATGAATCTCAGGGTTAAGGCCGACGGTACGGTCTGGGTCAGCTGCAATTTCAGTCGAACTACAGATGAGATCGAAGCTTTCGTCCGCTCGTGCGCGGATTTTATAGCCAAGCGCCGGGCGAAGATCGCCGAGATGGACCGCCTTTATCCACGCCCTCAGTTCTTGAGCGGCGAAACATTTTTGTACTTTGGCCAATCCCTTCCTTTAGATGTCATCTGGAGTTGGGAGAAAAAAGTTAAGGCGCGCAGACTTGCGAGCGGTTTTGAATTGTTGGCGCCGGTGTGCTCTTTGGTGGAGGAGCGGAAGATGGCGCTGGCTAAAGTTTATAGGTCTGAGGCGCGCGCTTGGCTTGAGGCGCGGCTGCGGTTTTTTTCGGGGTTGATGGGGGTTGTGCCGGTGTCGTTGTCGGTGCGGGGTCAGCGCACGCTCTGGGGCAGTTGCACGGGGCCCGGGGCGATTAGTTTAAATTGGAAATTGCTGGCGTGTCCGCCCGAGGTGATTGACTACGTGGTGGTGCATGAGCTTGCGCACATTCGGCATCGCAATCATTCGTCTGTGTTTTGGGAATTTGTGGCGCGCTTTGATCCCAAATATAAAGAGCACCGCCGGTTTTTGAAGTCGGTCGAGCCGGTGATAGCGCGAATGTTTCCGTGATTCGGTCGCGTGTCCGAATGTCGGCCGACGCGTATAAGTTGATTCGGTGTATATATAAAATCAATTTGCGTGCGATGTTTTTGGCTTTGTCGTAGGTTTCCCGTTTCTCGCGGGAGGCACAATGTTAGGCCGTATTTCCGATCAAGAATTAATCAATGGATTAAAAGACAGGGTTCGCGCCGAGCGCGCGGCTTTGGTGGAGCTGCTGCGCTATCTCGAAGAGGTTGAGATTCGCGAGCTGCATTTGGCACGCGGGTTTCCTTCGCTGTTCGCGTTTTGCGTGGATGATCTTGGCTACAGCGAAGGCGAGGCTCACGTGCGAATTCAGGCAATGCGTTTGACTCGAGCCGTGCCCGAGGTGCGCGCAAAAATTTCGACGGGCGAGTTGACCTTAACGGTTGCGGCTAAGGCGCAGAACTGTTTTCGGCGGGCGGCGAAGATGGATCAGAGAGTAGCGAGAGAACGCAAACTCGAAGTGATCAATTCTTTATTGAACATTCCCAGCCGGGATGCCGAACGCAAACTTGTGTCGGTGTTTCCGGAGGCAGGATTACCAAAGGAGTTTATGAAGCCCATCTCTGAGGAGATGACGCGAATCGAGTTCAACGTCAATCGGGCGCAATTGGCGAAGTTCGAAAAGTTAAAGGGCTTACTGGCGCATAAGAATTTCGAGGGTAAATGGGATAAGTTGTTTGAGAATTTGGCTGACATTGCTTTGGCCAAGTTCGCGAAAAGAAATGGAGAGTTCATTCCAGAAAAAGAACCGGCCGATGGCGGGGATTCGTCGCTGCCATCGAACTCCGTGGCGAAAAGTGACGCGCCTTTACTTGAGGCGCCTCAAGTAAAGCCGCGTCAATCGCGCTCGAGGTATATACCCGACGGAGTTCGGAAATTTGTTTGGCAGCGGGATCAAGGGAGGTGCAAATACGTGGATCCTGTCACGGGAAAGAGGTGCCTCTCCACTCATGCGGTTCAGTTTGATCATATTGTTCCGTTCTCCATGGGGGGAGAGACGGTCTCAACCAACCTTCAGTTGCTTTGTTCGTTTCATAATAAGTGGCGAACAGACCTTTAGATATCGAGGAGCGGAGAAATTAAGGTCTTTCCTCGTACTCGTGATGAATTTTCTTAATTGAATTGTCCGAATTCATCATGACGAGCTGAGGTTTATGAGTGGAGGCCTCTGCTTGGTCAAAATCGGCATAGGAGGCGATGATGACAAGGTCGCCTTTGTGAACCTTTCGCGCAGCCGCGCCGTTTAGGCAAATTTCTCCCGCCTTTCCATGAATTACGTACGTGGCAAAGCGTTCGCCATTGTTACAGTTGTAGATTTCAACCCGTTCGAACGGGAGCAGGTGGGCCGCGTCGCAGAGTTTCGGATCGATTGAGATAGAGCCTTCGTAATTTAAATTTGCGTCGGTGACTGTGGCCCGGTGAATTTTCGATTTCAACATTGTGATACGCATATCGACTCCCAGTGGGTTAGGAATTTATTTTCAAGGCCGTATGCAGCCCGGTTAAGACCAGATCAGGACTCTCCTCGTCAAAAATTGAGGCCTTGGCGAACAAGGATGCAAATCCCCCAGTGCCAATTACTTTGGGTCGGTCGCCGGCGAAGGCCTCTTTCTGAATTCGAGTGATGATCTCTTTCGCTTGGCCAATATTGCCGTAATAGAGTCCGGCCTGGATGCTTTCAACGGTTGTTTGCGACAGGCAAGTCTCTGGCGCGGTAATTTCCACGGCCGGGAGGCGAGAAGTGCGCGACTCCAAGGCTTCCATAGAAATCCGAACGCCGGCGGTAATGATTCCACCCAGATATTGCTTGTCGGCGGTTACCGCGCAGTAGGTCGTGGCGGTACCGAAATCAATAATCAGCAGATTCTGATTGGGGTACAGCTGAGTGCCGGCGATCGCATTTGCAATGCGGTCCGGACCAACCTCGAGCGGATTTTTGTAGCGAACTTTCAGTCCGGTCTTAACTCCGGCCTGGAGGATAAAGGGGTTTAGGCTGAAATATTTAGCACACGCATTCTTAACAGAATGTAAAACTTCCGGAACCACGGTGCAAAGCGAAACCTGATTCACGCTCTTCGGATCGATGTCGTTCTCGCGAAGAACGGAGCGCAAGAAGACGCCAATTTCATCGCTGCTTGCGCCAGTGCGGCTATTCCGTCGAAAACGCAGGCGCAGCTTGTCCTGATCAAAAACTCCTCCAAAAATCTGCGTATTGCCGATATCGAGACACAAGATCATAGGGAAACCTCCTCAAAAAGCCCAGACAACTTAGCGGCCAAGTCTGAAACGGATTCAAACTGAACTTCATTCGCGCGGGTTCGCAAAACGCCCGGGTGCTTGCTGCGGTCCAGGCAAACCTCGGCCCAATCATTTGCAACCACCGCATCTACGCTCTCGTCAAAAATTCGCGATGCAGCGGCAAGCATTTCCTCGCGGGTTGAGTTCAGAGTCATTTTAAAACCAACGACTTTGATGCCTTTGTTGATTGAGAATTCGCGCAGCAGGGGCAAGATTTTTTTAGTCGGGAGCAGGCGGAGTGTAAGTTCTGTTGTGCTCGAGATCTTTTTTCCGACCAAGTCCTTCGGCCCGAGACCCAACAGGTCGTTTGAATGAGAGACGCCACCGACCGTATAGTCGCTCACGGCGGCGCAATGAATGGCGGCAGCAAAAGGGATTGATCCTAGTTGCGAGGCCATTTTTTCACATAAGTCCGCGTGGTCGGAATATTCGAGCAGATGAATGCGTTCACTCCCGCCGTGGCTCGAACTTGGCTTCATCGCACCCTGACCATGAAGTAACGTCACTAGCCACCCCGCGCTTGCAAAAAATTCGGCGAGCTCCGCGCCTGTGCGCCCGGTGCTGTGATTGGTGATAAATCGGACTCCGTCTATACTTTCCCGAGTTGCTCCGCTGGTGATAAGAATTCTGCGGTGGCGCGCACTCAGTGAACTCGCGGCACCCTCTGGCGAAATAAAATGCCGCACCAGTCGTACGATCTCCTCAGGCTCCAGCAGACGCCCGTCGCCCGTCTCACCACAGGCCAATGTTCCGCTCGGGCTTTCAGCGACAAACACTCCGCGCGAGCGCAACGAATTGATATGTGACTGGGTTGGCGCCGCCGCCAGCATTTCGGAGTTCATTGCCGGAAACACGTAAAGGGGCTTACTTCGCGGCCAAGCCAAAAGGCATGCGGCCACAACATCGTCCGCCAGGCCGAGGGCCATCCGCGCCAGGGTATTGGCGGAGGCCGGGCACACGATTCCGAAATCGGCCCAGCGTGAAAAGTGAATGTGATCCATGGCGCGACCCGACTCCCACAAGTCCTTCAACACCCTTTTTCCGGTCAATCCTTCAAGCGTCGCCTCACCCACAAAGCGCAATGCCGACCCGCTCATAACGCATTGGACTTCATAACCATCGCGAACAAGCCGCGAGACAACCGCTGCCGCCTTAAAAGCGGCAACCGATCCGGTGACAAAAAATAAGACCTTAGATTTCGACATTGTCGATCAACCTCACGTCACCGGCAAAAACCGCAGCCAGCCGCCGATCCCACATGTCTTCTACGTAGTCGATTTCAAAGCCTAAGCGCTTCAACTCCTCGGCGGCCGACTTGGGATCGTTGCTCTCTTTTAACACGCGCGGAATCCAAGCCGCGCGCTCCCGCTGCTCGGGCGACAATCTGACGTTGCGCGAACTCATTGCCAGTCCGTCCGCCTCTCGAACCGTCGCGCACGGCACCACCTCAAGATTCAAGTGAAACGCGCGGACCATGCCCTCAATCAGTTTTAACTGCTGGAAATCTTTCTCGCCAAAATACGCACGGGTAGGAGCCACGATATTAAAGAGCTTCAACACGACCGTTAATACGCCTTCAAAATGACCCGGACGGAGAGGTCCGCACAGAGATTTCGACGCCGCCTTCTCGGTGATCTCATAAAGAAAATTATCCACATAAATTTCATCGGCCGTCGGGACAAACGCAGCCGTGGCCCCCCAAAAACGGCACATTTCGAGGTCTCGCTGCTCGGGGCGTGGATATTTCTTAAGGTCCTCGGGATCATTAAACTGCGTCGGATTTACAAAGACGCTCACGATCGTGTGATCGTTCCCTTGGCGCGCTTTTGTTACCAGCGACTTGTGGCCGTCGTGCAATGCGCCCATCGTCGGGACAAATCCCAATGAGCCTTGCAAACCGCAGCGCCACTCTCGAACCTCAGCCACGGTCCGAAAAACTTTAAAATCCTTCGCGTCGTTCATAAGTAGCCCTCATCTTCGCTGGGAAATTTCTCCGCCCGCACGTCTGCACAAAAGTGCTCAATAGCATTTCCAATTAACTCAAAGCCCTTCAAGTATTGCCGAGCGAACTTGGGCTGAAAGTCGCCCTGCATTCCGAGCAAATCATGTAAGACCAAAACCTGACCGTCGCACCCCACACCGGCGCCAATACCAATGGTGGGAATACGCAGTGTGGAGGTGATCTCGGCGGCCAATCCTCGCGGAATGCATTCCAACACCAAACTAAAGCAACCGGCATCTTCAAGAGCGCGAGCATCGGCGATAATTTTCTTTTGGCTCTCGGATTCCCGACCCTGGACGCGAAATCCACCAAACGCGTTTACGAACTGGGGAGTTAGGCCAATATGGCCCATGACCGGAACTCCGCTCTCGACCAAGTGGCGAATCAGTGGCCCATTGCCGTCGCTCGCCTCGAGCTTTACGGCGTTGGCTCCGGCCTGCATAAGGAGCTGAACGGCGCGCATGTTCGACGGTAAGTCTCCGCGAAAAGACAGAAAGGGCAGATCTGCTACAATAAATTTAGTCGGCGCGCCCCTGCGAACGGCCGCGACGTGGGTGCACAGCATTTCGACTGTTGCTGGAATCGTATCTTTAAAGCCATGCATCACCATGGCGGCGCTGTCGCCCACCAAAATAAAATCGACAGGGCTCTTCTCTAAAATTTTCGCAGACCATGCGTCGTAACAGGTGATCATGGTCAACTTTTCGCCACCTGCGGCTTTGCGCTTTTTTAGTTCGGTCGTTGTCATAAGACTTCCTTAGGTACGGCCACACCGCTCGCCCGCGCCATTCGCAAAAACCCCTGATACGCATCTAGCAAATCGGCCCTTTGTGCTAGGGATCGCAGGTGCCCACGCACGACGGACCAATCTCCGCGAGCCACCGGTCCCGTGAAAGTTGAAGTGCCTAAGGCCAGTGAATCATCCACAACCTGATGCAAGTAGGGACGCAACAAATCCGGCGACAATCCGAGATGCGCAAACTCGGCGCCAATTTTACTCCATAAGAGATGGGTTGAATTTCCGGCCAGTGAGCATAATGCGTGATACATGCATCTGAGCTCAGGAGATAAAACAACACTGCGATTTGGAAATCCCGGCAGCAGCGAAGAAAAATCCGCTCCTGGGTCGATCACGAATGGAATCTGCCGGTACCATTTCTCGTCGTGCAATTCCGGCCCAAAAGTCATCAACGGATGAGCCGCGAAGGCTCCGGCAACCGTCAAGGCTCCGGAAAAATGCACCAACACGCGGCCCGAGCCGCGCAGGGGAGCGACGAGGTCTTCGATCGCTGAGTCGGACACCGCAATCAACACGTGAGAGGAATGTTCAATCGCCGCGGGGAGCGCTTCGGCAGAAGAAGCTCGCGACCACGTCACAAAAGGCAGTCGCAAAGATTTTAAATAAAAGTTAAGGTGGCGGGCTACGCGCCCGGAGCCGAGCAAGGTATATTGCTGAAAACGAAAATTACTCATTGGTACCTGTCCTTCGGGATCAAGTCCGGTTCACTGAAAACTGCTCTCGCCCTCGCAGCTTGTCAATGACACAAGGCATTGACCACAACCACAAAACCCGTTTACGGTTCAGATATGTCGCGTTGGTTGTGGATTTTTTTAGCTGTACTCATTTCGACGGGAATCTACTTCACCATCCGTTATGGCCTACGCCCGAAACCCATTCCGGTAATGAATCCCACCGAGTTTCAAGAGCTGAAACAAATCGGAACCGCCATTTATAAACGCCTACATCAAAACATTCGCGCCGAGCGCATCGTCCTACTCGGCTCCGGTGAAAATGTAACGAACTATGATCAGGTTTGGGCCGGACTTGTCGAGGCCGCCGTGGCCGACAAAGAGAAGCTGGTGTTTTTCGTCCGCGAGGGCATGAAGGCCTCCGGAATCAGCGGCGCCGAAGTTGTCACATTCACCGAAGCGCAGGCCGAAAGTGGCGCTCTGTTCAACGAAGTAAACAACCGACTTAAGCGCAAACAGCTGGTGGTCTTTCACGCCTGGACTCCTGAGATTACCCATTTGGTGAAAGGTTCAATCAGTCAGCGCATTGACCGCGTGATCGGCCATCCCGTGTTGTCGATCTCGTCGCTGACCTTTGCCATTCAGGATGCCGAAGTCGACAGTTTGCAACCGCAGTGCCTCGACGCCACAGGTGAAGGCGTGCAGCGCTTAAGCTGCGCGGCTTACAAGGTGGCGCGAAAATTTTTAAAGAAACAACTCAATCAGGCCAGCATTTGGGCCGTCGTCGAGCGCCACGGGCTCAAAGAATATTTAGTCTTTATTCATCAACCTTAGTTTCAAGGTCGTGGGCCTGAGGCCGGCGATGTGAGCGGAAGTAGGTGCGCGGCGAAACGTGCAACAGATCTTCGAGCTTCGCCATGTAGACGCAAGCGAAACGTTCGACCAAATAGGCGAAGTAGCTCTCTTCAATTCCGGTGCGCATGACCTCGGCCCAATAGGGATTGAAAAGGCTTTGCTGCTGCTTGATCAACGGTGAAATGGCCTTATCGATCTCAGAAACCTCGCTCAGCATCGCGCGAATGGCCTCGTCGTGCTTTTTGGATTTGGTCTCGATTTGTTCGCCGATCAATTTGTCGATCTTAATTTCTAACGGAATTTTTTGTTCCATCAATTTATTGATCTTTTCGAGAACCGGACCGTTCTGCCGCTCTTTCTTGATCTCGTCTTCAATTTCTTCAACAACTAGGGCTGTGCGCCAGGCACAATCTTTTTTCAACCGCAAAATATCACCGTAGATATGGTCGCCGATGTACAAAATCTCATCGGGCGCGACATTGAGGTCGTTGGTGAAAATATTGGCCGAGCCACCTTGGTATACGCCGGGCTCAAGCTTACCATCCACATTGGTCATCGACCCGGTTTCGGGATCAATGCGTAAAAATCTCTGCGTATCGACAAAGAACCGCGGCTTGGCGGCCGACGTCACCACGTAGTCGAACAGATCCATCCAGCCCTTATGTTCTTTCACGAATGGAGTGATGCAATAGTCGAGGAGTAACTTGGTGTAGCTGTAGTCGGAATTCGTGACCAAGAATAACTTTTTGCCGTGCTTCTTAAAACGCTCTAGCCCGGCCACAACCCCGGGGTCTTTTAAGATATAGCGGTCTAAATTGCGGCGCACTTCTTCTTTAAGGCTTCCGTCGCGATGAGCGCGGTCGAGCACAAACGTAAGGTCGTCGGCAATGCCCAAATAATCGGGGAGAGATTTTTCGGTGGTGTCTTTCATCTCCACCAGCTGCATAAACAATCCGGCAAAGGCGATCGAAAATGACGTATCAATCGACAGATAGTTTTGATCGCGCAAGTCGATGTACACTGACTTATAGAGCTTGCCCTGCTCGCGGTAATCGATCGGATGCAGGCCGTGATAAGAAACGCGAATCGCGGAGTAGCGGCTCAGCTTTAAAACGTTGCCCTTAGATTTGTCGATCACCAGACCGCGAATGGCGCGGTCATAGGAAAACTTTAACTTTAAAATCGACTCCGGGTAGTGTTTGTCGGCCACCAGTTTTTCGAGCATTTTCCAATGAGCCAGGGCTTCGAAATTTTCACTGTTATAGCGAACCAGGGTGTGGTCCATGTCGAAGCCCAGATAACCGATGCGCTTTAGGTTCAACGTGCGGTTAACGAATATTCGTCCCATTAACTAGCCGCGGCCTTCCACTTGAAGCTTGAGCTCGTTCCACAACAACATTCCGCCCTTCATGTTATACACGGCGGTCAGGCCCTCTTCTTTGGCGAAAGTAACGGCGCGTCCCGAGCGGGCACCGCTGCGGCATACAAAAACCACCGTCTTATCTTTAGGAACCTGATCCATATGGTCGGGAAGGGTGTCGAGCACGATCAACTTGGAGCCTGGAATATGGCCAAGTTCGCCTGAGTATTCATCGGGGCGGCGAACATCGATGATCGTAATTTGATCTCGCTTCTCCCAAAGCTCCTTAGGGTCGATGTCTTCGACATCGGGAATGTCGGGATTGGCCTTTTTGGTGGTGAATTGCACGGTTTGACTTGGCATGTAAGCTCCTGAAACGCCTAAGGTAGCTCCGGAGATGGACTTTGTCACGGAAACATGGTTTTTTCGGGCGAGATCCCTGGAGGTTATATGGAGGCGGGCATGGAATCGCGACCCGTGACATTGGAAAATCCGCTCAGTTTAGACGGTATTGAGTTTGTCGAGTACGCCGCGCCGAATCCGGCCGAGCTCGAGCAGCTTTTTATCAAGCTGGGATTTCAAAAAATTGGCGTTCACAAGCGGAAGCAAGTTCTTCTTTACCGGCAAAATCTCGTAAACTTCGTGATTAATAACGAGCCGGGATCTTTCGCCGCTAAATTTGCCAAACAGCACGGCCCTTCGATTTGCGCCACGGGCTTTCGGGCTCGAAACGCCCAACGCGCCTTTGATTTGGCGGTTCAGCGCGGCGCTCGCCCCATCGAAACCAAAAACGATCCCGCGAGCCACAGCTTCCCGGCCGTTTATGGGATCGGCGATTCGGCGGTCTATTTTGTCGATCGCTATCGCGCGCCCGTTCACTTTGACGACGACTTTCGCTACCTGCTGCCGGATCGCAACCCGCGCGGTCGCGGCCTCACCGTTATCGACCACCTAACGAACAATGTGCCCAAAGGCGAGATGCAGAAGTGGTGCGATTTTTATAAGCAAATTTTTAATTTTCATGAAGTGCGAAAGTTCGACATCAAGGGAGAGCACACAGGTCTGACATCAAAAGTGATGCGCTCGCCCTGCCAAAAGATCACAATTCCGATCAATGAACCGACCGAAGGCAAATCGCAGATTCAGGAGTATCTGGACGAGTATCGCGGGTCCGGCATTCAGCATTTAGCCATGCTCACGGGCGACATTTTGCAGTCGGTGAAACAGTTACGCGACCAGGGAATTAACTTTCTGGATGCACCTCCGCAGACTTACTACGACGCCATTCCCGGACGAGTGCCGAATGTAAAAGAAGATTTAAAAGACGTGCAGGATCTAAATGTTCTGGTGGACGGAGATGAGACGGGGTACCTGCTGCAAATATTCACAAAGAACCTGATTGGGCCGATTTTTTTCGAGATTATTCAGCGCCGTGGGCACACCGGCTTCGGCGAGGGAAATTTTCAGGCCCTGTTTGATGCGATTGAGCGCGATCAAAAGAAAAGGGGATATCTGTAATGCATTTGTTCTTTCAGGGATTGTTCACGCGTCAGGCTCACAAAGGTATTCCGGACGGCTGTTACGAAGAAGAACAAGGCCTGAAGGGATTTTTTGGTCCGGTTTCGCATTTGATCAAGCGCCAGCCAAGCACCCGCTGGAGCAAAATCGACGGTCCGCTGAGGCCGCACATGTATGATCTCGTAAAAATGAACGAACGCGAGGGCTGGCAGCGCATGCTGTACAACCAGCATCTGACCATTTCTATGGTCAACTTAGACCCCAAGCCCGAGCACGCCACACGCGGATTTCGCGATGGCGATGGCGATTTACTTTATTTTTGCCACAAAGGTCGCGGCGAAGTTTGGACGGAGTACGGACTCCTGACCTACAGCAAGGGCGAGTACTTGGTTATTCCGAAGTGCCTGACCCACACGATCATTCCCGCTGAGCGGAGCGTGTTTTTTACCGTGGCCAATCACAGCAGTCACTATGAGGAACCCGACCGCGGCCTCGTCGGTCGCCACGCGATTTTCGACCCTGCCACGCTCGGACGGCCGGACTTAGAGAAGCAGAACGAACGCGTGCAACAGCTCAAAGGCGAAGTGCGCGAGATAATCGTAAAGCGTGATGGAGAGTTTACGCGCTTTGAGTATGAGGGGCACTATTACGACACCCTCGGCTGGAAGGGTGATCTCTATCCGTTCACTTTGCACACCGAAAACATGATGCCCCTGATGAGCCATCGCGCCCATTTACCGCCGAGCGCCCACACGACGTTTGTGGCGCGAGAGTTTGTGATTTGCACGTTTCTGCCGCGGCCGCTCGAAAAAGACAAAGACGCATTGAAGGTTCCGTTTTACCACCAGAATATCGACTACGATGAAGTGCTGTTTTATCACGAAGGCGACTTCTTCTCGCGCGACAATCTCCACGCCGGCATGATGTCGCTGCATCCGATGGGTTTTCCGCATGGACCGCATCCGAAGGCGATGAAGTCGGTCGACAGTAAAACCGACACCAATGAGACCGCGGTCATGGTTGATTCACGCTGGCCACTGCTGGTCGATCCGGCGATCGAAAACGTGGAGCTCAAGGAATATTGGAAATCTTGGAAAGGTTAGAATGGGTCCGCTAGCTCCCGAGCAGGCCATGATGATGGCCATTGAAGAGGGGAGAAAAGGCGCAGGCTTCGTTTCGCCCAACCCTCTTGTCGGATGTGTGATCACCGATCGCAACCACCAATTGATCGGCATCGGACATCACGCCAAGGTGGGCGAGGGCCACGCCGAGGTCAATGCCATCAAACAGGTCAGTGATGCGAGTCGGTTGAATGGCGCCCATGTGTATGTGACGCTGGAGCCGTGCGCCCATGAGGGTCGCACCCCGTCTTGTGCGAAAATGCTCGCGGCTCTACCGATTGCCAGCGTGACCTACGGAATGGAAGATCCGAACCCACTCGTACGTGGGAAAGGTGCTGAAATTTTAAAGGCCGCTGGCAAGAAAGTGGCCGTGGTCGACGGGTTGAGGGATGAGCTCGAAGAGCTGGCCGAAATTTTCTTGATGAACATGCGCCAACTAAGACCGTTTGTCGGCGTAAAAGTGGCTTCTAGTTTGGATGGCCGCATCGCTTTGTCGGATGGCACCAGTCAATGGATTACAGGCGAAAGTGCGCGCACCCATGTGCATTACCTTCGCGGAATCTACGACGCCGTCTTGACCGGTGCCGGTACGGTTTTGAAAGATGACCCAAAGTTAAATTCGCGCGATCCTCTTTTTGCGGGCAAGGCCCAGCGGTTGGTGATTCTTGATCCCGACGGTGAAACTTTAGGCCGCCTCCCCGAACTCAATGTGGCCTCTGTTCGAGCCAGTGAAGATGTGTTTGTTATCGTGAAGCCGGGCGGGGCAAAAAAAATGTCGTACGGGCGTGTGCTCGAAGCGCCGATGCGTGAGCAGGGTTTTGACCTGCTTGAAGTTCTAAAAGTTCTAAAAGACCACAAAGTGGAGTCGGTTTTTGTCGAGGCGGGGGGCTTTACGGTCTCAAGATTCCTGCGGGCCAACCTGGTCGATCGGCTGTATTTATTTATGGCGGCAAAAATTCTCGGCGAGGGGATGTCCTGGACCGAAGGCTTGAAACTCCGGTCTTTGGCCGAGACGCCACAGCTTAGAAAGATCCGAGTGCAAACTTTTGGTGAGGATCTTCTCCTGACGGCGCGCCTGCGCGCTCGGACCTAAGACCAATTGCGTTCAAGCATCTGTAATCCAAGGAAAAACACGCCGATATATATAACTGCATGAAGAACTTCAAAGTTCGGCTTTCGCTGCGACTTAAACTTCTGTTTTTGCTCGTGTCGTTGCCACTCATCTCGCTTGGCCTCTATCTGTTTATGGCCACGGGTCTTTTTCAAGAAGACAAGATTGCGTATGTCTACGACTCGAGCGCCGCGGTTTCCCGTTCTCTCGCCACGCAAACCCGGATGGAAATTCAGGCGGCTTACGCCAATTTGCGTACGGTCGCAGAGAACTACGATATCAGCGCGGGAGATTTTTCTTCCGTCGGGAAAAATTTCTTTCAAAAGAACGAGCGCATCCAAGCGATCGTGCTGATTCGCCGTCAGGCCGACGGCACGTACAAGAAGCTTGGGCAGATGGCGAAAGATCTTCCGTTCGCTCAGGCTTTTCTTGGCAACTCGCAGTTGATCGAGAAAACTCGCGCCGCGGCGATCGCCAATACCGTTGTGATCAGTGAGCATCCCGGTGCGGCCGGAGTGATGAACACCGCTTTTCGGCTGGGTGAAATGAACGAAGCGGATCACATGGTCGTCATGGGCCTTTACCAAGACGACGATTTGATCAACGCTTTTCAAACCTCAGGTCAGTACGCCAGTTTTGTGGTCAGCCGTGCGGGCGTCGTCGCCATCGGCTCTATGGATGTGGTTGAGACTGACTTGGAGCTCCTCAAGCCGGTTCTTGCGAAAACAAATAAAGAGGGCGTCGATCAGGTGCAGTTGTCCGACGGAGTCACTTACTTGATTTCATTTTCGAGTGTGGGTGCCGGGGATTTATTGGTGATCTCGCGGGTGGACAAAGCCAAGGCTTTGAAGGCGGTCGAAGTTCTTCTCGCCAAGTCCGTGCTGTTTTTTATTGTTCTGCTGGCGACAACCTTCTTGATCAGCATTTTCGCGAGCAACCAATTGACGTCCCAGCTGCGCGAACTTTTTGAGGCCACCAAAAAAGTGGCGCAAGGAGATTTTAACATCCGCGTGATCGCGAAATCTCGCGACGAAGTGGGTGGACTGGCTGAAAGTTTCAATTGGATGGCGGCTGAGGTCGCGCGGCTGCTTACAGAAACCGCAGAAAAAGCCCGCATGGAATCGGAGCTGTCCACGGTTAAGACCGTGCAGGAGACCCTGTTTCCTGAGGCCCAGTCGCAGTTTGGACCGATTAGCATTATGGGCCACTTCGAACCCGCAAGCGAGTGCGGCGGAGATTGGTGGAGTTACTCGCGCGTCGGCAATAAAATATACCTTTGGATCGGCGATGCCACGGGCCACGGAGCTCCTGCGGCTTTGATCACGAGCGCCGCGCGATCGGCATCGGCGGTTATTGAAGGGTTGCCCGACATGACTCCGGGAATTGCCCTGACTATATTGAATCGCGCGATTCACCAAACATCGAAAGGTCAAATTATGATGACCTTCTTTGTCGGTTGCATCGATCTGGATCGACAGTTGTTCACTTATGCGAGCGCCAGCCATGATCCGCCCTATTTTATGCGCAAGTCGGGTGAGAAGCTGGTGAAAAAGGACTTGGTCCCGCTCAATGAGGTCAATGGACCGCGTCTGGGCGAAGCCAAAGACTTCGTATATAAGGACATCAGTTTTGATTTTGCTCCTGGGGATATGTGCTTCTTTTATACGGATGGAATCCTCGACGTACAGGACCCCGCCGGCAAAAAATGGGGCGAGCGAACCTTTTTGAAAACGCTGATTGATCACACCAACTCAGGCATAACCGTAGAAAAGCGATTGACCGGATTTTTAAAGACAATGAACGACTTTCGCGCCGGTAGCCCCTTGATCGACGACGTGACAATGATCATGTGCGAGTATCAGAAGATCGTGGAGGTGGCCGCGTGACCGGAGCACGTAAGATGGCCATAGAGGCCCCTCGACAAATCGATCTGATGCAGGGTGTTTTCTCACCCACGGATCGGTCTCATATCGGGCTCGGGGCGGGATTAACTCCCGAGGACATCTTGCGCTTTGCAACCGATCACGGCTTTCAGCACCTTGTCCAGAAAGATGGATTTAACTTCGATAAAGAGCTGCGAGCTTCGGAGAATTTGATTCTGAATCCTGAATCTTTCTTCATAAACCCGATCGCCAGCATTTTGAAGCCGGACACCGTAACCGCGGAGATCGAAAAGTCGCTGATCTGCATCGACGAAAAATTTGACTCTTCGGGGCAGAAACGACCACTTCTCGAAAGTATCAGCAAATATTTAGAAACAAAGGGCCTTTCTCAAACTCTGATTGAAGATGTGCAAGCCGTTGCTGATGAATTTATCACCAATGCGGTTTTTAACGCGCCTTTTATCGATCCCAACACTCACGTTAACCCGGGCCTGAGCCGCACCGACATGGAGATCAGGCTCAAGGGGGGAAAGAGTGGTCGCATCATACTCGCCCACGATGACACTCAGCTCGTTGTCGGCTGTGAAGATCCGTACGGAAGCCTGAATCTTGAGACGTATTTGGCTAAAATTCGCTCAACGTATTTGCGTGGTCCCGCGGCGACGATGAATTTCGGAAGTGGCGGAGCGGGCCTGGGAAGTTATATTATATTCAATGCGGGATCGAGCTTGTTCTTCGGAGTTAAGCAGGCTCGTGTTACGCTTCTATGTTGCTCTATTCCATTGAAAATGAGCTACAAGAAGCGTGCCCTACTATCCAAACATTTGCACGTGATTCAACTCTGAGAAGGGTTAGAGGAGAAAGCTATGGCATTCGCAATCAACAAAGTCGCAGAAGGTGGAAAAGTCATTCTGCAACTGCAGGGAAACATCGATGAAGATGCGAATTTTGCACCACCAGACTTGGGTGGCGCGGGCGCTGTGATCCTCGATCTAGAGGGCGTTTCCGCCATCAACTCCGTTGGAATTCGTGAATGGATTAAGTGGGTCAAGTCGATGCCGGGCGCTGTCCAGTTGAGCGTGCGCAAATGCCCTAAAATTATTGTCGACCAAATTAATATGGTTCAGGGATTTTTGCCTCCCACGGCTGTGGTCGAGAGTTTTTTCGTGCCCTATTACTCAGACAGTTCTGGCAATGAGAAAATGGTTTTATTTGAGAACGGAAAAGAGTTCGCCGGTGGGGAAGTCAATGCGCCACCAGAAGTGAAAGATGAGTCCGGCGAAGTGATGGAGATGGACGTTATCGAGGCTAAGTACTTTAAGTTTTTAAAGAATGGTTGATTTCGCAGTTTTCGATTATTTATTGGATTCGGTTTTTATTGTCGATGGCGACGGTAAGGTTGTCTATTGCAATGAGATGGCGGCGACTTTTTGTCAGTCGTCGGTCCGCCGTCTGAGCGGTAAGGCCATGTTGGCCGATCATCTGGCATTTACCGAGCCCGGGCTTTTGCCGTTTACGCCTGAGTCGCATGGCCGAAACGCACCGTCACCGCAAATTGAAACGGCGTACACCATGCCGAAGCTGGATGGCAAAAAAGGAAAAACTCAGCTCACCGTGCGCCCGATGGGTGATGGTAAGCATTGGGTGTTCTTTCTGCATGACGTGAGCCTCGAAGAAACTTTGGCGGCGAAATATAAAGCCGAGTTACAAAAGACCGAAGAGTACGCGCGAAACTTGGAAAAGTTGGTTGAAGCGCGCACCGCCGAATTGCGAAAAGTAAACCAAACCTTAAATGCGATATTAGATTCTCTCGGCCAGGGATTTTTCACATTCAACGCTCAGGGCGAGTGTGGACCTGTATTCACGAGAGCCTGTAACGATGTTCTTGAAGGGACGCCGACGGGTAAAAAAGCCGTCGAAATGCTCGGCGTGCCCGCCGGTGAAGTGTCTCAGTTTCACAAATGGACCGAGGGCATGTTCAAAGAGTTTTTGCCGTTTGAAGACATGAAAGGCCTTGGTCCGAATCTTTTTCCGCATTCGCAGAAGCGGCAGGTCGTTCTTGAGTATTATCCCATCCGTCAAGAAGAGGCGATTTCCGAAGTGGTTGTGGTCGCTACCGATAAGACCGTCGAGTTCGAAGCGCAAAAAGCCCTCGAAGCCGAGCGCCAGTTTGCCTCGATGATCGTAAAGTACATGAAGAATAAAGACCAGTTTCTGCAGTTTCTCGCGTCGGTCCGCCAGTCGTGCGCGCGCCTGAGTGAGCTCGCCGGGCGGTCTTTAAATGCCGATGGCGTAGCGGAGTGCTTTCGCATTTTGCACACATTAGAGGGCGAGGCCGGTACCTTTTCGATTCGCGATTTGCGGCTGATGTCGCGGGAGTGCCAGCATATCCTCGAGCCCTTTAAAGACGGCAAGGAGTTGGCGGGTGACGATCTTAAAACCTTTCAGGCTTCACTCCGCCAGCTGGAAAAGTCTTTTGACAACTTTTTGCATGAGAACAAAGACATCATTCGCCTTCCGAGCGGTGAGGTCTCGCGCACGGTTGAAGTGCCGACCAATTTGATTGAGGAATTTTTGCAGCAGCTGGGACGCCTGCCCGCGGCCGAGGGCTTATTGAAAAAGGGTCAGGATTTGTTCTTGAAGGAGCCGATCGAAGGCCGATTAAAATATTTCGACGGGCTCGTGCAGACTGTGGCCGAAAAACTTGGCAAAAAAGTAAAGCCATTGGCTGTTGATGGCGGAAATTTACGTATCTACCCCGAGCCCTATCAGAAAATTTTCTCTGCCATGGTTCATGCCTTTCGCAATGCCGTTGATCACGGCCTCGAGACTCCCGAAGAGCGTGAGTTTGCCGGCAAAGATCCGGCCGGATCCATCACGGTGAAGGTTTCTGAAAAAGCCAACGGCTTGTACTTGGACATCAAAGATGACGGGCGTGGCATAGACCCGGCCGTTATTCGCGAAAAGCTCAAAGAAAAATTCCCCGGTAAGGACTTTTCGGGCCAATCGGACGGTGAAGTGGTGCAAAATGTCTGTATGCCTGGATTTTCGTCCCGTGATTCCGTCGGGGAGTTCTCTGGACGTGGGGTTGGACTTGATGCGTTGAGAGAAGAAGTTTTGAGTGTCGGCGGCACCCTTTTTATAGAATCTAAGGTGGGGTTGGGAACCACGTTGAAGTTGTATATCCCGCAACTCCGCTTAGAGCCCGCCATGTTGAGGAGCGCCTAATGTTCGCCAAGGAAACTCATGTTCTCGTCGTCGATGATTCGCTGAATATTCGACGTATCGTCGTGGATTCCCTGCAGCGCCTGGGCTTTTCGAAAATCACCACGGCCGAAGATGCCGTGGAGGCCCTGGGCAAATTGAAATTTTTCGTAAAAACTCCTCACGCCATCGGGCTTGTGCTGTCGGACTTAAACATGCCTGGACCGAGCGGATTGGATTTTCTTAAACAGGTTCGCACTGAAAAAGAGTTTCTGACCTTGCCGTTTGTTTTGGTGACCACGGAGTCGGAAAAAGGCGCTGTGATTGAAGCTGCGGGCGCAGGTGTTTCTGGGTACGTGGTCAAACCCTTCAACTTGGAAACGCTCACCAAAAAGATCAAAGAAGCCTGGAAAAAACATAATCCGGACGCTGCCGGTTAGCCTGCGCTCTAGACCAAGGTCTGTCATTTTTCGCGATATAAATACCGATAAGTCAGTGGATGAGAAACGCCGCAAAAATTCTTATTGTGGATGACGACAAATCCAGCAGCCAGATGCTCGCGGAGGTTGTTAAGCGCATGGGTTTAAAGCCCGTGGTCGTTAACAAGCCGACGGATGCGATCAACGTGGTGAAGTTGCAAACCGTCCACGCCGCCATCGTCGATGTTCTGCTGCCCAAGATCAGCGGCGTTGATCTCGTGGCGGAATTTCGCAAAACGCGATTCGGAGAAAATCCGGTTGTTCTAGTGAGCGGAGTTTTCAAAGACAAAGCGTTCGCGGCCGATGCGCTCAAGAAAACGGGAGCCGCCGACTTTCTATTTAAGCCGTTCGGCGTTGAAGAGTTGGCCAACGCGCTGAAGGTGGCATTCAAAGACGCAATCAGTGTTGAGAAATGGACCGTTCAGGCGCTTCTCACCCGCCGCTTGTCGACCCCGCGTGAAAAGGCGAAAGCGCTCGAGCATCTCGAGCAAATTCGCGGTGCCGACTTTCCTTTCGTGTTGCGCCTGCTTTTGGATCCCGCTCTATCGGGACACTTAAATATCGTCAACGATGCGGGAGAAATCTTTGGCGTGAATATTATCAAGGGGGCTATCGCCGATGTGGATAGCGCCGAATCCCAGGCCACGGGAGTTTTGGCGTTGATCTCCAATGGCTTTTTGAACCAGGAAGACTGGGACGAGTTTCAAAAAGCCGGCAACAAAAAATTTACCCTCGATCGCTTAGTGCAAGAGGGCCTTGTGAGCCCGCACGCCATCGCCGTGGCTAAACACGAACAAATTATTTTCGATTTTAAAGCCATATGCGCGGCTGAGAATGTGCGCCTGAACTTCAGCTCCAATGATACCGAAGAGCCGCCGCCAAAGCATGCGGTGCACATGAAAGAGCTGATTGATCTTTTGGCCGCGAACATGGCCGATCATTTTACGGAAGAGTACCTCAATTCGTTCTATTCGGCCGTATACAAGTCGTCGATTCAAACCACGGGTGAGTTCGAAAAACTCGCCGCCCACTGGAATGAGCCGATGTTCAAATCTTTGGGTAGTTTGAAAGAGGTCATTCGGCGCGCGGGTACGATTGAGGAGTGTGTCACCGGCCATGAAGCCGACCGCGGACGCATACTCCAGTGCATGCATTATCTCGTGCTGAACAATGAAGTCATGTTTGACGACATCATCCGCGCCAAAGACATGAGCGCGACATTGGAACGCTATAAAAAGGTTTTTGAAGAACTTAAAGATCGCTCGCCAGATAAGATCTTTGAGTACTTCGGAGCGCCCCCCATGGCACAGGCCAAGGCCGTCGAGGGCATATTTGACGAGTATGCGAGATCAAACCATCCGGACAAGCTCCCTCGCGAGTCTTCGCCCCAGCTGATCGAAATTTGCACGAAGTGCTTCGACCTCGTTCGCAAAGCCAAAGACGTCATGGTCGATGATTACGCGCGTACGGCCTTGATTGAAAAGCTGAAGACCGAAGGCGCAGAGAAGGCGAAAAAGTCGAACGAGATGGTGGCCAAAGGCCTCGACCTTCTACGCAAAGGACAATTTCAAAAAGCGCACGAGACCATTGTGGATGCAGAAAAGCTGCACCCGTCGACACTGTCTTTTATGATTCGCGTGTGGGCGGAAGTGAAGGCCAATGTCGGGCAATCGAAGCCATCGCTTTTTGAAACTCTACGAAAACTCGAAGCTCTCCCCCCGGATGACCGCCGCTCGGCATATTACTTTATGGCCATGGGACTGATCAAAAAACAACTGGGCGATGCCACGGCCCCGAGCTTTTTCGAAAAGGCGATTCAAGCGGATACGACCTTTACCGAAGCCCGCCGCGAGCTGAGTGTGATCAGCAATGTCAAAGAAGACGCCAAAGACAAGAAAGTCGATCTACTGACGGGTGATATCACCCAAGTCATCAGTCAGCTCTTCAAGCGCAAGGCCGAGTGACGGCCGCGCTTTCAATTTCCTAATATTCTGCCGCAAAATAGCCTCAAGCACGTGCAGCTCATGGTGCGTCGGCTGATTTTGCAGAAACAGGCGGCGCAACGTTAGATAGGCGCTGGCTTTGCGGGCGCCCACATCGAAGCCCATGGCTTCGAGCCACTCTTTGATCTGTTGGTCGGGAAAATAGAACGGCTTCGCGGCCTGAGCGATGTCGCCGGTCAATTGGCGGGGTACTGCGTGCTCAGTGCCCGACCACTCCTCGCGCACAATAAACAACGACAGCATCACGGCTTGGGCAAGATTCAAGCTGGCGAACTCACCATAAACGGGCAGGTGGCAGGTGAAGTTGACCAATCCCAAATCGTCAGCGTTCAAGCCGTCACTCTCTGGTCCAAAGATCAAATAGAGATGCTCACATCCAGCCGGTGTTAACTTTCGCAATTCACTCTTCAGCGGCGTCACGCGACGCTTTTGTCCGGCTCGGCGGCTTAAGGCAATGCGAATGCCGTCGCCCTCACTGGCGTAAAATTCGGACCAGTCCTTGTAAACGGTGACTCGGTTCAGTTGCTCCTGTGCGCCCGCAGCGTTGGCGCGCGCCTTCGAGTCGACCTTGCATCGAGGATCGATTAGAATCAGCCTCTGCGCACCCATATTGGCCATGGCGCGAGCGACGGCCCCGATATTGGCCGAGTGTTCTCCACGAACCAAGACCACATGCAAGTTCATTTGGCCTTTCGCGCCAGCTGGAGGCCGTCTTCCACGGCCATTCGAGTGGCGTTGTTGGCAAAGAGATCGGGGCGCAGCCGCTCGAGCAGTTTGGCCCGATCTGCATCCGGAAACTCAAGTTGATAACTGATCTCGAGAAGTTCGATCCCCGGCAGCCATTCATTTTTCGCGGATTTTAGAAAGTGGACAGAGAGCTCAGTGAAAAGTTCACGGGCCTGATTCATGGGCCGCGGGCGTTCGCGCAAATCACGAATCTGCGCAAAGAGCGCATGCCGAGATCGTTGTTCTGGAGAGAAATTGCGAGCCGGTACTCGCGCGGCCAAGAAGTCGGCCGCATCTGAGAATTTCTCACGATCGGCGGGCCCGCCGAACACGGACGGAATCGCGCGGCCGACCGCCATGTCGTACTCGCCCCAAGAGGGATCAAAAAGTATTTTATCGGCCAAGGTCACCCGACAGTCCTTGAATGTAAGAAGAACGGGCGCGCCTTTGTGATGGACGGACTGGGTGAAAATGCCCTCCACTCGGACGCCCGATTGAAATTCAAATTCAACGCGCTGACCGCGCCGCTGAGCCAATTCGCCCATTGAGCCGTTTTTAAGGTCTCCCACCGGGCACGAAAAGCCGTGATGATGGCGATCGCTTCCCTGGCCGGGTATTTCGCGGCCATCCAGACTCAACTGACTTTTACCTTCGAACTGCAGGTAAATGGCGCGGCCGCGGTCGTCGCTGATATAGTTGCGCAGATGTCCTGAAACTTGAATGCCGGAGTCGAACTCCACGGTGTTCACCGTACCGGCCTCAATCGCACGCTTTAAACCGAACTCACCACCCTTTTTAAAAGCCAGATCGAGTGTCATTTGCTCGAGCACGTCGCCAAGCTGAGCAAAATCGCGGGTCACAAAAAGTTGTGGTTGAGGCTCGGTGATATCGTAAGAAAAATTAATACAGTCCACGCTCAACGGAATTTTTTTTACTTTCGAGCTCAAGCAAAATCTAGATTCGCCCACCGAAGACAGCAGTCCGGCGCCGAAAATTTTCGGGTCACTGGGGTCGCCGATCAGTCCATATTCGGCCGTCCACCAATTCATTCTCGACAAAAGCGCCGCCTCGGAAACGAATGAAATTTGTTCGTTGATTTCATTCAGTCGGGCCTCGGCCTTGGCGATATCTGAGGGTGTAGATTCGGGGTTCTCTTTAGCATCGCTTAAGATTCGAATCGCCTCATATTGCGCAAGGTCCTCTTTGCTCAAGATCGCCCGGCGGGCGACTTCGCCATACTGACGCAAGTAGGCCGCATAGTCGGGATTGGCCAAAATCGGTGCGTGGCCGGCCGCCTCGTGCACGATGTCTGGCGCCGGAGTGTAGAGCAAGTGGTCGATCGTGCGCATATCGCTGGCGATGGGGAGTATGCCTAAGGACTGAAATTCCATAAAGGCCGCGGGCGGAATAAATCCGCTCACTGGAACCGCCCCCCAACCAAATTTCTCAAGGTGTTCATCGATTTGGTGGATCGCGGGAATTCGATCAACCGTGATGCCCGTTCGCTCGAGTCCTTCTAAATAACTAGGATGGGCGTGTTTAGACAAAAAATCCTTGAGTTGACGCACGATAAATCGCCACACCGACTGATCCTCAGGCGTATACCTTTGGTAGTCTTGGTCGACCGTGTACTTTCGCAAATGTTGCGGAAGCCGCGCCTGAGTGGCCGCCGTCATAGGTACGGATCCTGTTGTTTGAGGTGACGCCCGACATAGTCTTCGATGCCCGCTTCCAGTGACCATTGCGGATGAGTGACGCCCTCTTTAAAGAGGCGATCCATTTTGGCTTCGGTAAAATACTGATACTGATTGCGAATATTGGCGGGGACATCGATCCAGTTGATGTTGATGTCTTTATTGAGCGCCAAAAAAGTATTCTGCGCCAAATCTAGCCAAGTCCGCGCGCGACCGAAACCCATGTTGTAGATTCCAGAGCGAACCGCCGGCCGGTTCATAATCTCGCGCATCCACCGCGTGACATCTTTGACATAAACAAAGTCGCGCAGCTGTTCGCCATCTTTGTATTTGGAGTCGTGCGATTTGAACAACTTCAGCGAGCCCGATTGCGAAATTTGATTGAAGGCCTTAAACACCACGCTGGCTTGATCGCCTTTGTGATACTCGTTCGGTCCGTAGACGTTAAAAAATCGCAGCCCGTACCAGCGCTTTGGAGTCGATTTTTGTTGCAAGGCCCAGATGTCGAAATTCACTTTCGACCAACCGTACAGGTTGAGCGGCTTTAGAAGCGAAGAGTCCGTGGCATCGTCAAATCCCAATTTGCCATCACCGTAACAGGCGCCGCTTGAGGCGTAGATCAGGGGGATGTCTTGCTTTTCGCAGAAGCTAAAGATTTTTTGCGAGTATTCGACATTGTTTTTTTGCAAATAGGCTTGGTCGGTCTCGGTGGTGTTGGAGCATGCGCCCATGTGGTAGACGCCTTCAATCTTCTCGGCCACTTTGGGGTCGGCCAAGTGTTCGAAAAGCTGATTGGCCAAAACAAATTCGCTGAACGTTCGTTTTTTAAGAATGCCCGGCCGGTCTTTAGGGGGAATGTGATCCACAAGGAGTAGGTTTTTCTCACCGTGCTGGTTGAGATCCCAAACTAAGGCGCTGCCAATGAATCCGGTCGCTCCGGTAACAATCCACATGGGCGATAAAATAGGGGATTTAGGCGCTTACGCCAAGTGCAAAACTAGATGTCTTCCCGATACCCGTGAACGACAGACAAAAAACTGCGCATGATATTTTTAACGGATTGGGCGGCCTTTTTGGGCAGTTCGGCGGTAATCGCTTTGAAGTCTGGATTGAGAGTCTGAGTCTGGATTAGCTCCTCTATGGCCATTTGAATCTCGGCGTCAGAGAGGCCCTTGCGGCGGTAACGCAGGATTGCATCGACAATATGAATCAAGCCATTGCCCGTGATGCGGGACTCATTGTTGATCTGCTGGGAGCGCCCGGAAACGGCGAGCATCGTTTTCTCCCACGTGGCGGGAGAGGTGATTTTTCGCATAAGGCCGATGTAGCATTGCTGCCAGCGGGCCATATCCTGGCGCCGTTTGGCGGTGAGGCGGCGGTCTTTGCGCGAGGCGCTCGAAGAAATGATCCAGCTGAAGAATTCGCGAGATTCCACCAAAGGAATCATATCCATTGGCATATGCTCTAGATATTCCGCCATCATGGCCAGACCCCGGCGCATATTAAAAATAGCGGGGCGATGCACGCCGTCGGCCACGCGGTGGAGCTTTTTATAAGTTTTGGTGCGTTCGAACTCGCAATGAATTGCGAAAAAGCGCTCGACGTCTTTTTTGTGCTTATTGATCAGGAGCCGTCGCTGCGGTTCGGGAAGGCCAATTTGAAATAAGAAATGCTCGAGCGAGGCTTGATGGAACTCTTTATCGAATTCCTTGAGCCAGGGGCTCGAGTCGAAATGTCCGTACGGACTCTTAGTGCCGGTGCCGAGATAGTCGACCATCTGCGCGAACGTGCGAACCAGTTCACGGGCTTTGAGCTTTTGCTCATTGAGGTTGGTCGACCATCTTTCAACGTCGTCGTAACGGTATTGGTCGTGTCGCAAGCCGAACTGTCGCACGCTCCCGTAATCAATAATTCCCGCGTCGGCGAGCACGTTATCGCCATCCCAATCCAGCCAAGCAAAAATATAATCGCGATCGAGGCGCGCGGCAAAGCGGGCAAACGAGCGCGTGAGTTCAGCCATCATCTTTGGATAGCGGTCTTTGTCTTCGAGGCGAATGGGGGACGCGTGATTGGTGTATTGGCGATCAATTAAATAGTCGACCGCGCGCTTTAACGGCTCGAGCTTGGCCTGTTTGAGAAATAAAAACATATGCGCCGGCCGAATCAAATTCGGGGCCGCTCGAACTCCGATGCCGACTCCGCGGCCCAAGTCGATAATCGCCAAGACTCTCTCGGTGGGAATGGCATTGCGATAAAAAATCTCGGCCAAAATAGCCGCGCCAAAAAGTTCGTCGATCTCGGCCATGCCACAGCCGTAGCCGTGATCGTAATTCCCTGAGCGCAATGGCTGGCCGGCTTCGACCGCACCGGGAGCCAAGGCAGTTACCCCCGTTCCGCGCGAGGACACATCCCACACCTGTTTATTGTGAGCGACGATGCCATTCCAAATGCAGCGTCCGTCGCCGCTGGTGCGGCCCGATTTGTCGGAGTGCTGCAACTGCAGATAGCGAGTGGCCATGTACTTATTTTTTTTAATCGTCTCGGCCGGAAATTTAATGCCCTTCTGTTGGTCGTACTCATTGATGATACGCACGCAAAAAGTTTCAAGAATGCGCTCAGAAAGTTTCTTGTTGAGTTTATTGGGATGCTGTTTGGGGATGAGCCCCATTTCTTTGGCCAGCTCGAAGTTAAAGTAAGAGACCTTGCCGCCGCTTAGAGTTCGCACCGGATATAAGATAAGGCCTTCGGGCACTTGTTCTGCCCAGGGGTGTCGGCCATCGAGTTGTTCAAAGGCGCCATAGTCGTCGAGACTAGGGAGCCTTTTAGCACTAGACGCTCTCATAACTACTGGACTCTCTTCGGATTAATTATCGCCCAGCTAGAGGCCTAGTGCCTAAAAATTCGCCTCAAAACTGGACAAAAGTGAAGCCGCCGAGAGGCGACGCGAAATTTGTCACTTGTCCCTGGTAGGCGCGCGCGACAGTGAGGTGAATGCGATCCTGATAGACATAAAAGCGCAGATCAAACTTCCAATTGTTGAGCACGCTGCGCTCATCGTCGGTGGGAATCTTTTGCGCCGGTTGAAATTTTTGAATCAAGATATCTTCAAGCATTAAACGCTCGAAGACTTTGCGTGAAACGCTCTCTCCTCGGTAAACGGATTTGCCGCCATGTGAGCGTTTTGGCTTAAAAAATAGCGACTTTCGTTGTTCCCAGATTTCATCAAGTGAAGAAAAGTGTGATTTTTCGAAGGTGGGAATCAACACCTTCGCGATCGCGGCCCGGTCGTCGGCGCTGCCCCCGATTTTGCTCCAAAATGAATCGCTGCCCAGCTGAATTAGTCGCTCTTTATCGGCGAGAAGCCAATACTCATGCGGGTTTGGTGTTACACAGGCCAAATTCTTTAAATGCGCCTCGCGCAAAGTGACTGAGCTCTCGCTCTCAAAATAAAAATCCGTGCAGCGGTTGTAAACCAGGTCGGCCTTGGTGAATTCGCGCGCCTCGACGATTTCGGCACTCCAACCCTGAGCCTTAAACCAGTCTTTATACATAAGAAATTCGGGGTACATTTTCTGTTCTGCGATATTTTCGTCGCAGATCGCGATGTGCGGTGGGCTCTGGCTTTGAATTTTTGCGAGTTTCATTTCGTTTAAAAAACTTTCGCGCAAATCCATCAGCGGCTTAAACTTCTCAGGATCTTCGTCGGTCTTCGCGAGCTGCATCAGACTTGAGAGCATAAAACCGGCGCCGTTGGTGTTGATCTCAACCAAAAAACAGCGGCCATCTTCTGTGGTGTGAAAGTCATAGGCCATCAAGACCGAATCGTGTCCGCCCGAGTGTGAGCCCACGGGATCGGGGGGCAGCGCCGCCGCGTACGCGGGCGAGCGCGAGATTCGGTAGAAGGCTTCAATGGCGGATTTGGCGGAATCGAGGACAGAGCGCGGCAGCTTTAATTCCAAAGGTGAAATTAAATGCTCCCACGCGACTTCGACACCGCTCAGCCCGGGAAAGAGCTTTTTAGCGGTGGCATTAACTTGTTTGTAAAACTGGTGGTAAGACAAAAACTATTTGGGCTGAACGAATTTTTCGCCCTTTTTCCAGCCAGCGCCGCACAGATCTCCGGTTTTGAGACCTTGCAATACGCGCAGGATTTCATTGGCATCACGGCCCACGTTCAAGTTGTGAATGCCCATGTACTGGATGCGTCCTTCGGGATCGATCAAAAATGTACCGCGAGTGGCGATGCCTTTGTCTTCGAGCAGAACGCCGTAGTCCCGCGACACGCGCTTGGTGACGTCGCCAAGGAGCGGATATCCGAGGTCGCCCAGGTCGTCTTTGATCCATCGGCGGTGTGAGTGCACGCTATCGATGCTCACGCCTAAAACTTCGCAGCCTTCATTGCGGAAATCTTTCAGGCGATCGCGAAACTGGGTGATTTCGGTCGGGCACACGAAGGTAAAGTCCAACGGATAGAAGAATAAGCAGACCCATTTGCCTTTAAAGTCGGCCAAATTGATATCTTTGAAATCTCCACCATCGACTACAGCGGGTGTTACGAATTGGGGAGCGGGTTGACCTATCATCGGCATTTGTAAAACTCCTTGTTAAAGCAAATGGGTGCCACAGAATTGACCGTTCATCAAGGCGGGCCTTAAGATGCCGAGCTAATATGAAAATCGTCACTTGGAACGTCAACGGCATTCGCTCCATCTTGCAAAAGGACTTTCACGACTTCTGGAAGAGGGAAAAGCCCGACATTTTATGTCTGCAAGAAACCAAGGCTCACCCGGATCAGATGGAGCAGGCCGCCTGCGCGATCCCCGGTTGGACCGGATATTGGTCTGCGGCGCGGAAGGCCGGCTACTCCGGCACGGTGACCTTCACAAAGAGTGAACCTCTTGCGGTGACAAATGGTTTTGGAATTCCGAAATTTGACGCAGAAGGGCGCATGGTCGTCACCCGGTTTCCCAAGTTCACTCTCTTCAATGTGTACTTTCCCAACGGAGGCTCAGGCGAGGAGCGTCATCTTTTTAAGCAGGAGTTTCTAAAGCGCTTCGGCCAGCACCTTCTCCGCCTGCAACGCAATGGTGAAAGTGTCATTGTGCTGGGTGATTTCAACGTGGCTTACCTCGACATTGATGTTTACGACCCCAAAAAACTAAGTAAGGCCAGCGGCTTTTTACCCGAAGAACGGCAGTGGATGGCCAATTTCTTAGAGAAGGGTTACATCGACACCTTTCGCTACTTTCACCCGAAAGACGAGGAGGCCTACACGTGGTGGGCCTATTATGAAAACGCCAAGGCCACCAATCGGGGCTGGCGCATCGATCACATTTGCACTTCGCGAAACTTGGAGAACCGGCTTAAGTCCGTTAAGATTTTCTCTGAGCAAGGTGGCAGTGATCACTGCCCCGTGATGTTGGAGATCGATATTTGAAGTGGTTGGGCCTAATTTTTTTTGTTCTGCTATCAACTCCGGCATGGGCGCAACCGGTTTGCGCTAAGGGTTACATAAGTTTGCGCAAGGGCCCGGGAGCAAACTTTCCTTTGTCATGGAAGGTGGCCAAGCACATGCCCTTCTTGATGCTGGAGAAAAAGAGCGGCTGGGCCAAGCTGCAAGATTTAGACGGCGAGATACATTGGGGTAAGTTGAACGAACTCAACACCAAAGACCGCTGTGTGGTGGTGAAGGTCAATGTGGCAACTTTACGGCGCGAAGCCTCGAAAACTGCACCGCCGCCCGAGAAGTTGCGAACCGTGGATCGCTATACGCCCTTCAAAAGAATTGAAACCGAAGAGGCGAGCGAGTGGCTACCCGTCGAAGACGAAACCGGGATGAGAGCCTTTATCCATGAGAACTATGTCTGGAAACCGGTGATCGTAAATTCGTTCTCATTCTGAGACACTCCGGCCCTAAGTCGCGATGCGGCGTTAGCTGTAAGACGCTTTAAGAATTCTTCTTGCAAAAAGGTACTGGGTAATGTGTAAATAGTTCAGTTCCAAATTGGCACTGTCTGATTTGGTACAGGGGATGAACATGTTTAGGGGGGATTTAAGCATGTCGACTACGACTACTCTTTCGAAGGACCTAGTAGAAAAATGCAAAGCCAAGTTGATCGCGGCTAAGGCAGAGATCCTGAACCGAGTGCGCGAATCGCGCGCAGACTTATATAATAGCGAGGACGCCAAAGGCGGTGACGAGGGTGATCAGACCCTTCGCGCGCTGGCTGAGAGTGAATTTCTCAGCATGCACGAGCGCCTTCGCAAACAGTTGATGGAAATTGAGTCCGCATTGGCCCGAATTGAAAAAGGCCTCTACGGGATTTGCGAAGAAACCGAAGAAATCATTGAACCGGACCGTCTTTTGGCGATTCCTTGGACGCGCCTCAGCATCGAGGGCGCCGAGATTCGCGAAAGCATCGGCAAGAAGTACGCGCGCTAGTTCGCGTTCTGTGTCCGTCCGGCTTTTTATACTTATTCTTCTATTCCCGGCCGCGCACTCCGCGGCCGAATCCTTTTCCGGCCTAAACCTGCCGGCTTCACTTCTGCGCAACGAAACTTTTGCCGTGCCCAAGTCGATCGCGCCCGCCGCCGTCGATGGCATAATCTATGGCAACTCCAGCTACGGCTTTTTTAAAGTTCCCGCCACACTCGGAAAAAACGGAATCTCGGCGGAGTTTTTTCCGCCAGGATATATAAAACCAATTGAGTTCTATGTGGCTTTGAAAAATTCGGGTGAGCGGCACTTCCTCGGCAGCAGAAAATTCAACTCGCCGTTCGCGAAAGCAAAATTTAGCCCGCCCGTGGAGCGACAGGGAACTTTTAGCCGGCCCTACTTTATTTCGACTTGGTTTCTCGACGCCGACACGCCGGTGCCGTTGATTTTGAATCGAGAAGGCGAACCCGTCTGGGCGGCCGCGGTCACCGGCGCCCGCAGTAACGTGCCCGCGCGCGGCTATGTTCCGCTGAAGATCGCGCCCGAAAAAATTCTCATTCTCGGTGGTGTGACGGGGATGTCGTACTGGCAGATGGACGCAAAGTCTGGCACGGGGCCGGTCACCCAAATCCAGCGGCCGGGAATTTTTCACCACGTGTTCGACTATCTGAAAGACAGCAATGAACTGATCGCCCTTGGCTATGATTGCCGTCCGCTCTCGTGGTGGGAGGAGAATTCACCGGCCTTTGCGGGTGTGTTCAACTGGATAAAAGCCGTTCGTCTTCCGCGGCGCACGTACGCCGGCGCCAGCATTATTCGGGTGAATTTAACGACTGGCGAAAGTCGCCAGGTGTGGACGACGGCCGACTCCTTCCCATACAAAACAAATCCCAGTCTCTCGCTGCTCAATGATATGGACCGCTTTCTCGATGTAAAATCCCCCGGCGAGTATATGGCGCTCAAGCGATCACCCGCGCTTACGGTAAAGAACTTTGGGGTCGACTGTGATGTCGACTGGAGCCACGACAATTCGGTGCGTTTTTACCCTGGGCAGGGCTATCTGGTGTCGATCCGCAATTTAAATAAAGTCGTGATGATCGGCGAGGATGGAAAACTCAAATGGAGTCTGGGTGGGAAGGTGGGCGACACCTATCGAATCCGGCATCCACAAGATCAGTTTTCCATGCAACATGATGCGTGGCTGATTGGCTCAGACCGCGTGCTCCTGTTCGACAATCATGTCCCCTATCGGGGTTGGCTCGATAAACGTTTCGATAAGCCGAGCCGGATTGCGCAGTATCATCTCACCCCGGGCCGCGCCGTGCTGGAGTGGTCCTTCGTTCTGCCGGCACCGCGGGCCGATATTCGCGGAACCGTACATCCGTTGGCCGACGGCCGCGTGCTTGCGTTTGACCCCGGAATGTCGGGTCGAAATTTGCGCTTTTTCGAACTCGCGCGCAACGAATCCGGCCTCGCCGCGGCCTATATGGAAATCGGATATCCTTATGCACACCGGCCTTTGGAGGCTCGACCGATCGATTCGATTGCCGGCGAAAAATTTATCCCCGAAATGAGTGGCAGCGAGACTCCGCCCCAATTGCGAATCGAGGCAGTGATGCACGAAGTGTTGGGCGGCTATTAGTTAAGGACTACTGCGACAAAACCGTCCAGCCGCACATTTTGTAAAGCAAGCGCGCGCCGACATTGCCATCCCACTCGTCGTCGTCTGAGGGGGCGACCTCGTTGAGATCGAATCCGACGATTTTTTTACCGGTGCGTTTCACACTCGCCAATAAATATGTGGCCTGATCAAACGATAGTCCTCCGGGAACTGGCGTGCCGGTGCCCGGGCAAAACTCCGGGCTAAGTCCGTCGATGTCGAAGCTAATATAGACGTTCTTGGGGAGCTCACCCATTATTGTATCGCAACAGGCCTTCCAAGAGTCGCCGTCGAACAATCGATTTTTTAAATCGACGTCAAAAAACGTGGTGATATCTTCGCGCTCTTGAATCATGGAGTGCTCTTCGCGGCTGAAGTCGCGAATTCCCACTTGCACCAATTTTTTTGGCTTCCACGCGGCCATCATTACATTGTTCATAATCGAAGCGTGACTGCGATCGAAGCCCTGGTAGCGAAAACGAAGATCGGCATGAGCATCAATGTGCAGCACTCCAAACTCACCCTTGAGCGCCTCACTGACCGCGCGGATATTTCCCTCGGGCGAAGAGTGATCGCCGCCGAGAACGGCGGGGATTTGACCGCGAGCGAGAATGGCCTTCGCGTGACCGAACACCCAATCGCACACCACGGCGCACGCGGCGTTGATTTCTTCTTGGGTTTTTTTCAGGGCGGGAGAAAGTTCTTCGTTGTTCTCCAGCGCTTCGCGAACCTTCAAGGCATGCGGGCGGAGTTTTTTATTGAGCGCCACCACCTCTTCGGGGATCGGCAGCATGTGATAACCTTTTTGGTACGCATCGCCGACCTCGAGATCGAAGAGGTCGATTTGCGGTGAGGCCTGCAGCACGGCGCTGGGGCCTTCGGCCGTTCCGCCGCCGTAGGACGTTGTCACTTCCCAGGGAACGGGGATGATCACGACACGAGCTTTTTCCATTGTGGAAGGAACTCCAAAGAGTCCGTCCCGATACGAGCCTGTCCCACTGGGGTCAAAGCCGGTCATAATTGTTCTCCTTGATTAACCCAATGACTTGTATAAAGTGAGGGCGCTAAAACGCAAGGCTTGTAATGCGTTGCAAAATAATCAGGAGAATGAATATGCTTCGCTCGACTCTAGTACTGCTCATCATTTCGTGCGCCAGCTCGGCGTTCGCCGCGATTGCACCAATGAAAATTACTCCGCTCGGAAAGGCCGACGCTCCGGTGGATGGCACGTTCTATCGCAATACCGGCGCTGAACCTGAGAACTTTAGTCCGCTCAGCAGTCAAGAGTACGTGTCGCGCTTAGTGTATGAGTACGTTGTTGAAGGACTGCTGTTCTTAAACCACGAGACGTTCGAGTTTGAACCGCAGTTGGCTGAGAGCTACGAAGTTTCAAAAGATCATTTAACTTATATCTTTAAACTCAATAAAGCCGCGAAGTGGTCGGATGGCACCCCGGTGACATCTGAAGACGTTAAGTTTTCGATGGAATTTCAGAAAGACCCAGCTTATCAGGCTTCCCATCGCGTGCCCTATTATGAGGACGTTGAATCCGTTGAGGCCGTCGATCCGCACACCGTAAAAGTTAAAATGAAGAAAAAGTACTTCAAGACATTAGAAGTATTGGCCACCAAAGGGTACACGCCGATCTTGCAGAAGTCGGTGTATGTTGACCCGAAGAAAAAGTTCGAAGGCGCGCCGATTTTTGGCTCGGGCCCCTACAAAGTTCAAGCCTACAATCGCGGCAAAAACATCATTCTCGTTCGCGATGACAATTGGTGGGGTAAAGATCAGCCGAATTTGAACATGAAGGCCGTTGGAAAATTTAAAACCATCAACTTCCGATTTATCAAAGAAGAGAATCTTGAAATTGAAATGGTTAAGAAGGGCGATATTGATTACATGTACTCGATCCGCATCGAGAACTTTGAAAAGAAAGCTGTGGGCGAGCCCTTCGGCACGACCGTCAAAAAAGTTCAGGCCGAGAACAAGCGTCCGAAGCCCTATGGCTTTGTAGCTTGGAACCAAAAGAATCCGATGTTTAAAGACAAAGACACGCGGATTGCCCTCTCCCACCTTTTCAACCGCAAAACCCTGATCGAAAAATTTATGTACGGCAAAGCCGTCGAAGGCTTGGGCCCGGTTTATTACAAAAGCCCTTACATGCCGAGTGACGTGAAGCCGATTGAGTACAATCTTGAAAAGGCTAAGGCCTTGTTGAAAAAAGCCGGCTGGGCCGATGAAGACAAAAATGGAATTCTCGAGAAGACCATTGATGGCGCAAAAAAAGAGTTTAAGTTCGCGCTACTTCTTCCCAACCGCGACGTCGAAAAGTATTTCACCATGTATAAAGAGGACCTGAAAAAGGCCGGTATCGACATGGAGATCAAGAACATCGAGTGGAACACGTTCAGCAAGTTGCTCGACGAACAAAAATTCGACGCGGTGACATTGGCGTGGGCCGGTGGCAGCCCCGAAGACGATCTTAAGCAGATTTGGCATTCGGACAGCGCGCGCATGGGCGGATCGAATTTTATCTCTTATTCCAACAAGGAAGTGGATAAGTACATCGACCAGGCTCGCGAAGAGATGAACAAAGAAAAGCGTAAAAAATTGTGGCAATCCGCCGTGCGCTTGATCGCCGCCGATGCGCCGTACACCTATTTGACCAATCCGAAGTATGATTTGTTTTTGGTGAACAGCCGCATTGGCTACGACAAGCCAACGTACACATATTATTACAGCCACGCTTTTTGGTATTTAGTTAAATAAGCTCAAAGAGAAATGTTCACATACGCACTTAAACGCATCTTTTGGATGATGCCGACATTGTTCGGCATCTCCGTTGTCTGCTTCGTGGTGATCAACCTGGCTCCTGGGAGTCCGGTCGAACAGGCGTTGTCGAAGATCCGCTTTTCTGGAGGCGCGGGCGCCGCCGGTGGTGGCGTGGGTGTTTCTAACGAAGTTTTAGAGTCCATCAAAAAGCAATACGGCTTCGATAAACCGATGCACATGCGCTATCTGCTTTGGCTAAAGAATATCGTTACGCTCGATTTTGGCGAGAGTTTTTCGTATCGCCGGCCGGTGATCGACGTGATCATTGAAAAGCTGCCGGTGTCGTTGTCGTTCGGAATTTCTGCGCTGATTTTGATTTATCTAATTAGTATTCCGCTTGGGATTGCCAAGGCGGTCGGCAACGGCGAGCAGTTCGACTTGTGGTCGAGTGTCGTGTTGATGGTCTTATATTCCATACCGCCGCTCACTCTTGGCATTTTGCTGCGACTGGGTTTTGGCAGTACGCAGGGCTTAAATATTCTCCCTTTGGGTGAACTTCATTCCGACAACTATTACGACCTCGATTTTTGGGGTAAGGTCTGGGACCGTACTCGCCATTTTATTATGCCGTTGATGTGCTATGTGGCCGGCGGATTTACGGTTTTGGTTTTGTTGATGAAAAATTCGCTGCTCGAAGAGCTGCGTTTGGACTACATCCGCACGGCGCGCGCCAAGGGGCTCGCTGAGCGCACGGTGATCTACAAACATGCGCTTCGCAATGCGCTTATTCCCATTCTCACCAATCTTGGCTTTTTCCTGACTAGCTTTTTCGCGGGCTCCATTGTGATCGAGCGTATTTTCAATTTAGATGGCATGGGGTTGTTGAGCTTAAGCTCGATCTCCTCGCGTGATTACAACGTGATTATGGGAATGCTATTTATCCAAGCCGTGTTGTCGATGATTGGCCGGCTGATTTCAGATCTGACTTATGTCGTTGTTGATCCCAGGATTGATTACACATGATCGAGCGCCTTTTTAAGAATGAACTTTCGGTAAAACGTTATCGCCGGTTTAAATCGGTGAAGCGCGCGAATTGGGCGGTTTGGGTACTGGCCACATTTTTATTCTTCAGCGTCACGGCCGAGGTGTGGTCCAACAACAAGCCGTTGATCATGAATTATCAAGGGTCGATTTATTTTCCGGTTTTTAAAACCTATTATCCGACCGTGTTTGGCCAAGACGGCTTTATCACCAATTACCGCGCGCTTGACCTTAAGCAAGAAGGCAATTGGGCCATTTGGCCGATCGTAAGGTGGAATCCGTACGAGTCCAATGACTCGTTAAGCACGTATCCATCCGGGCCATCGAAAGACAACTGGCTGGGAACTGACGATCGTGGTCGCGATCTGACTTCACGGATTATTTACGGATTTCGCTATTCAATGTCGTTTGCGATTTTGGTGTGGTTGTTCGCGTATTTAGTTGGAACGGTTGTCGGCGCGGCGATGGGATACTGGGGCGGACGCGTTGACCTGCTCGGCCAAAGGGTTGTCGATGTATTCGATTCGCTGCCGTATCTGTTGATGTTGCTGACGTTGATCGCGTTTCTCGGTGCCAATCTGTGGATGCTGGTCGGGATCAACGTGTTTCTCGGTTGGATGCGCATATCGGTTTTTGTGCGCGCTGAGTTTTTAAAGCTCCGCAAGCGCGAGTTTGTTGAAGCGGCTCGGGCTCAGGGCGTCGGTACGGGGAGAATTTTGTTCCGCCATATTCTCCCCAATGGATTGGGTCCGTTGGTGACATTTTCCCCGGCCGAGATTGCGGCAAATATTTATACGCTCGCCATTCTCGACTATTTAGGTATGGGTTTACCACCGCCCACTCCAAGTTGGGGCGAACTCCTTCAACAGGCCCAAGATTACGTCACAATCGCCTGGTGGCTTGCAGTTTACCCTTCGCTCGCCATGATCATCACATTGACCTCGCTGACGTTTATTGGTGAAGGCGTTCGGGAAGCCTACGACCCACGCAAGTCCGCCGTAAATTAGGCCGGACGATGTTTGGAACAGAACTTGTAAAGCAATTCATCATGCTGCTCATGTTTATCCTGTTCAGTTTAACGGCGTCGGCCGACGTTCGCTTTGAAGCTTTTGCTTGGAGGGCGGATAATACTTTCGAGGTTCGTGCCTCGGCCTCTCAACCACACACATTTAAAGGTCTCCTCAATGACGCGCAGCGCATCGAGGTTGTTTCCGGCCCGGTGACGATGACTGCAAAGTCATTTTCAGGTGCGTTTGTTATTCTCACGTTCGTCGAAGCGGAAAAAGAATTGGGGAATGTGATCGTGCTCGAGCGACAGAACGGAAGTTTTTTCGCCATTCAAAATGTTGCCATCAAAGGTCGGTCTTCGACTTTGGCTGGAGATGTGGAAGGCGCGGTCACAGGGCTTGGTCGATTGAACAATTGGGACTCTTCGCTGTCGATTCGCTCCATGTTGGCCTTTTTTGATGCCAATCCTGATAAAAAATTAAGCGACTTTTATGATGCCGTTGAACTTGGGCATATTAAAACTGTAGCTCGCCCAAATGTTAAGGGGTCCTCGCCCCCGCGTCGGCTCGCGGCTCCGAAGGCGGAGCCTGAATTCGAACAGCGAGTGGCTCCTTCGCCACCCCCTCGTAGGGAGCGCCGGGAACCGATGCCATCGGCGGCACCACCGCCACCTCGGCGGGAACCGCTCCCCTATGAGCCGCGCAATAGTCCGTCTTGGGGCACACCTAAAGTCACTCGCGAGTCGGATTACCCGGGCCAACGTATCAGACAGGGACCGCCCCCCAGTACTTGGTCTCGCGAGCCCTCTCGACGTAAACCGAAAACGTTGTTTGATCTGTTATTCCCGTAATCTCCTGTCTCATACTGAGTAAGTCCTGGATTAAGGTTTAGTTTTCAAGACCCCGATCCGATAAAAAATCGTGGGTCCCAACTTCAAACCTAAGAAGCGGAACGTAATGAGCGTTGGTATGGCGATGATGTCGCTGGCCACTCTGTTCGCGTTTCAAAACTGCTCCGATGGCTACATGTCGCACAAGGTTCAGCTGTCCGAAAAGGGCCTTCACAATCTCGCTCACGTCATGCCGACCTCACAGAAAATGGAACCCGGAACCGATATGGAGTTTGCCGTGATGGGGAGTGCGGTATCTGGCGCGGCACTTTTTAAATGGCAACACAGTTACAATGGGATTCAAGGGGCCTGCACTGAGAAGAATGGGGATTCGGGCGCATCATATGTTCTAAATTGCGCAGGTGCCGGTGACCTGTTGCTCAATGTGGATGTGACGGAAGTGCAAGGTAGTTTTCAGGTCGCCTACGAAGTGGGCGTGGCCGGGCCGCCAGCGCCGCCAGCCATGGGCGACGAGATCCCGATGACCGTGGTTTATGAGATTCCCGCCGGAACCGGCGCGAACCCGTGGAATAATGTGAACCAACCGGTCGAAGTATTTATCGGCCAGATTCTTCAGCTTAAAAACTTAGATAGTGTCACGCATCAGCTCCACACCGGCGGGCGACCCTGTGGCCATGGTCAGCCGATTAAGTCTGGTGAAACCGGCAACTGCATTGTTAAGCAGTCTTATGTTCGAGCCACCAATGGTGGAATTTATGATCACAACTTGGGGGCGAAGTCGGCCTTCTACGCCATCGCCTATGATGGGATTCGTCTGTACAATCAGTATTGTCTGAGTTGCCACGGCGAAATCGGCGTCTCAACAGTGACCGGCGCTAAGGTCTCAGCGATCAAGGGTCAGTTCACAACGAACTTAAGCATGCAAACTCCAGCGCTAATGGCGCTCACGCAGCGACAGATCGAAGCGATCAGTTATGCCCTTGGTGGCCGTTAGCGCATCCAAGATTATGACGCACACCTTTCTCACGTGAGAAAGTGCTGCGTCATTAGCGACGTTGGTGCTCCGAATAGTTGAACTTGCCGTCTCTCGCCTTGCCCCAGCCGATGACTTTAAAGTTTTCCAGATAAGCGCCAGGAATCGGAATATCGGCCCAATAGAGATCCGTACTGGTTCGTGCGTACCCGCCGGCCAAAACTTTAAAATCGCTCGGTTTAACCCGCGCCATTTTATCGCCCCGGTAATAAACATACCGTCCGTCCGTGGCGTAGACTCGATTGCAGAAGGTGGCTCGGCCATCGGCATTGAGAATGGGCGGTGGAAGAATTTCTTTAAAATTCTTAGGGTCAATGCCGTCAACCTCGACCGCGACGGTTTTGAGTCCGACCCCACGTTTAATAAACACGATTTTTTCATCACGTTTTTCGTAACGTTCAATAAAATCGCACTGCCCGGCCGAAACTGGGCGGGCGGCGAACAGGCAGACAAAAAATAGAGCGCGCAAAAGCAATTTATTGTCCCAAGATATAAGCGAACATAAGAGGGGCAACGATGGATGCGTCACTCTCGACAATAAAACTCTTCGAAAATTTATCCAGCTTTCCCCATGTGATTTTCTCATTGGGAACTGCACCAGAGTAAGAGCCGTAGGACGTGGTCGAATCGCTGATCTGGCAAAAATACGACCACTTCGGAGTCGTTCGCACCATGTCTTGCTCGAGGAGCGGCACCACGCAAATCGGAAAGTCGCCAGCGATGCCGCCACCGATTTGAAAAAATCCGATACCCTGTTTGTTTTCATTCTTAATGTACCAGTCCGCGAGGGAGACCATGTATTCGGGACCACCCTTGAGGCAGGAAACGTTAATTTTCTTCTGCATCAAGCGGCCTGAAAAAATATTGCCGAGCGTAGAATCTTCCCAACCCGGAACAAAAATCGGCAGGTTCTTTTGGTAGGCGGCAAGCAGCCAAGAATTTTTAGGGTCGATTTGGTAGTGTTTTTCAAGCGAGCCATCTTTAAAGATCTGATAGAGGTACTCGTGCGGGAAGAAGGACTTTTTCTCTTTAGAAGCAGTTTCCCACTTTTCAAGAACATACTTTTCGATACGGCGAATGGCCTGTTCTTCGGGAATGCAGGTGTCAGTGACTCGATTCAAATGTTTTTTAAGTAAAGCCATTTCATCGTCAACCGACAGGTCGCGCCAGTTCGGAATGCGAACGTAGTCCTCGTGAGCGACGAGATTAAAAACATCTTCTTCGAGATTCGCGCCGGTGCACGAAATCCCATGAACCTTGTCTTGGCGAATCATTTCGGCGAGCGAAATTCCAAGTTCCGCAGAACTCATCGCGCCGGCCAAAGTGACCAGCATTTTGCCGCCGTTGTCGAGATGAGCCCGGTAGGCGACAGCCGCATCCTTCATGGTCGCCGCGTTGAAGTGCAGAAAATTCTTATTGATGAACTGGGTTATTGGTCCCATCTGTGAGTTCGGTGCTGTTGCCATTGGTCCCGTTGTTGGCGTTTGCGCCATTTGCTAACTCCTTTTTTTGCTGAGGCATGAAAGGCATTGAAGACTCTTCGCTCAAGTAGGTATAGCTGCTCAAGCCGCGTTCATAGTGCTCGAGCAGCAGCCGAGCTTCAGAACGAGAGATCGTACCTTTCAAAATACTTGTTTCCGTGGCCTTACGAACGCGCTCGATCAAATCGGCGCGATTGTATTCCACGTAGGCCAAAACCTCTTTAACATCATCGCCTTCGACCACATGATCGATTTGGTACCCGCCGCTCTCCGTGAGCGAAACGTGCACCGCATCGGTGTCACCGAACAAATTGTGTAGATCACCCAAAATTTCTTGATAGGCCCCGGTCAGAAACACGGCCATGTAATAGGGATTGCCGGGTTCTAGTGAGTGCACTTCCAAGTATTTTTGGCCTCCGCCAGACTCGACATCGATAAAATTCGTAATGTGGCCGTCGGAGTCGCAAGTTAAGTCTACTAAAATCGCGCGGCGATCGGGGCGCTCCTGCAAGCGGTGAATGGGCAAAATGGGGAACAGCTGATCGATGGCCCAAGAGTCGGGCAGCGATTGGAAGACAGAAAAGTTACAGAAGTAAGTGTCTGACAATTCCTGTTCCAGTGAATAACGAATATCTTCGAGTTCGGGATTCTCTTTCGCGATATGCACGATCTTCGTAGCGATGGCGCGGAAGAGATCTTCCGCCTTCGCACGCTGCTCAAGGCTCAACACGCCGTATGTGAACAGTTGCAAAGTGTCGCGCTTCTTCTCGATCAAATCGTTGTAGTACTCGTTGATGTTGTCTTTATTCAGCGAGCGGTAGATGTCGTAAAGATCCTGCACCAAACGCGATTCGCGATCCGGCGAAGTCAGCGAGAAATCCTTTAACGTGATTTCGTTGGACCCGAGAACGTCAAACACCAGTGCCGTCGAATGGGCCACCAGCGCACGGCCGCTTTCGGAAATAATATCCGGGTGTGGGATCTTCTTCTCGTCGCAAATCGATTGCAGAATGGCCACGATATCGTTGGCGTACTCCTGCTCGGAATAGTTGGTCGACGAATCGGAGCGTCCCGAACCGTCGTAATCTACGCCCAATCCGCCGCCGACATCGATGTATTTCAGGTTGGCGCCCATCGCGTAAATTTCGGCAAAAAAGCGCGCACCCTCTTTAATGGCGGCCTTGATCGCTTGAATCGACGGAATCTGCGAGCCGATATGAAAGTGGATCAATTGCAAACAATCGAGCATCCCCTCGGCGCGCAAAATTTCGACTCCGCGAACGATTTCCGAAGGAGTAAGCCCAAACTTCGACTTGGATCCCGAAGTTTCAGACCAACGACCGCTTCCGGGCGTATTGAGTTTCGCGCGAAAGCCAATGTTGGGTTTAATGCTTAAGCGTTTCGAAGCATTGATAATCATCTGCAATTCGGAGTATCGGTCGACCACGATCACCGTGTTGCGACCCAGCTTCTGCGAGATCAGGGCCATTTCGATGTACTCTTGATCTTTAAAACCGTTACAGATGATCAGCGCCCCGGGCGTATCCATTTGCGCGAGCGAGATGAGCAGCTCGGGTTTTGAGCCCGCCTCAAGGCCGAAGTTGTGGGCCGTTCCAAAATCCAAAATTTCTTCAACCAAGTGCTTTTGCTGGTTCACCTTAATCGGATACACACCACGGTAGACGCCGGTGTACTTGGCCTCTTCAGTGGCGCGGGCAAAACACCCGGCCAGAAGCTCAATCCGAGCTTTAATAATATCGGGAAAGCGCAAAAGAATCGGCATACGAATGCCGCGCTCTTGCAAGTCTTGAACTAAGGAATACAAGTCCAGCGAAGGGCCTTTGTCGCCCGCCGGCTTAACTTCCACGTGTCCTTGATCATTGATCCGGAAAAAATTGGCGCCCCAATAATTGATGCCGTACAGGTCCGCCGATTTACGTGTGCTCCATTCGCTCATATTTTCTTTCCCACCCCTATTTCACTATAATGTTAAGGATCTTACCGGGTTTATAGATAACTTTTGCAACAGTTTTTCCATCAAGTGCATTTTTCACAGCTTTTACTTCGTGCGCCGCTGCGAGAGCTTCTTCTTCGCTGGCGTTGACGCCGATCTTAATGTCTCCGCGAGTCTTACCCAGCACCTGAACCCCGATCGTAACCGTGTCATCTTGCACGAGAGCCGGGTCAAAGGTCGGCCACGGAGCCACGGCCACAAGGCCCTTGCCGCCGAGCCGTTCCCAAAGCTCCTCACTCAAATGCGGAGCGAGCGGGGCCAAAAGCTGCGCCAACGCGAGCAGAACGCCTCTTGGCTTCTGGCCAGAGCTGTACATCTCGTTGACGAGGATCATCATGGCGCTGATCGCAGTATTGAAGCTGAGATTCTCGTAGTCTTCGCCCACTTTTTTAATGGTCTTGTGCAGCAAGCGGGTCAGTTCATCGCCGCCGGTTCCATCTTCCAATTTGATATTCGATCCGTCGTCGGCCACCACCAACCGCCACACCCGCTCCAAAAAGCGGCGTACGCCGTCGATGCCTGAAGTCGACCAGGGTTTGTCTTTGTCAAAGGGACCTAAGAACGAAATGTATAAACGGGCGGCGTCAGCGCCATACTGCTCGCGAACGTCATCGGGATTTACCACATTGCCGCGCGACTTCGACATGCGCTGGCCGTCGGGACCCAGCACAGTGCCCTGGTGGGCAAGTTTCCGAATTGGCTCATCGTGGGAGACTAAACCGCAATCAAACAACACTTTTTGCCAAAAGCGCGCGTAGAGAAGATGACTCACCGTGTGCTCCGCGCCTCCGATGTAAAGATCCACCGGCAGCCAATAGCGCTCTTTGGCTGGAGCACAAAACTCTTGGGAGTTGTGCGGGTCCGCGTAGCGCATAAAGTACCAGCAACTTCCTGCGGTGCCGGGCATAGTGTCGGTAACGCGTTCGCCTTTTTCACCGGTGGCTTTATCGGTGTAGCTGACAAAATCTTTAGCCCGCGCCAAGGGCGGTTCGCCTTTTTCACTCGGTTGGTAGTCGGCAACGGGCGGCAGAACGACGGGCAACTCACTGTAAGGCACCGCTTTGAGGCCGGATTTCTCCATTTGCACCAGCGGAAAGGGCTCGCCCCAATATCTTTGCCGTGAGAACAGCCAATCGCGCAGTTTGTACTGCACTTGTTTTTGCCCGATGCCCTTTTTCTCGATCTCGCCAATCGCCCTCTTTATGGCCGCCGCCTTATCGAGGCCGTTTAAAAAGCCCGAGTTGACCAATTTGCCATCGCCCTCAAAAGGCAGCTCCGTCGTGCTCTCGAGCACGCGAAGAACGGGAAGATTAAATTTTTGCGCAAATTCAAAATCGCGAACGTCGTGGCCGGGCACAGCCATAATGGCGCCCGTGCCGTAGTCCATCAGAACGTAGTCGGCGATCCAAATCGGCAGCTTAGCGGCGCTATCGAATGGGTTTAGCGCGTAGCTACCGGTAAAAACCCCGGACTTATCCACATTGGCCTTGCGATCGACCTCGGACTTGCGGGCGGATTGTTCAACGTAATTGCGCACAGCTGTGCTTTGAGCGCCGGAAGTGATTTGTTTCACCAGAGGGTGTTCAGGAGCCAGCACCATAAAGGTGGCCCCGAAAATGGTGTCGGGCCGGGTGGTGAAGACTTCCAACTGCTCTTTAAAGCCTTCGATAGCAAATTGAACCCGCGCGCCTTCGGATTTGCCAATCCAATTGCGCTGGCCCTCTTTCGTGCGTTCGGGCCAATCGATGCGGTCAAGGCCCTCAAGAAGCTTTTCGGCGTAGTCGGTGATGCGGATCATCCACTGCTTCATCGGCTGGCGGATCACAGGGTGGCCGCCACGCTCGCTTTTGCCGTCGACGACTTCTTCGTTAGCGAGAACGGTCCGTAGGGCAGGGCACCAGTTCACCGGCACTTCTTTTTGGTAGACCAGGCCTTTTTCGAACAATTTGCTGAAGAGAAACTGAGTCCACTTGTAGTAATCGGGGTCGGCCGTCGAAACCTCTCGCGACCAGTCAAAACTGTAGCCAAACACTTTCAAAACGCGGCGAAAATTCTCGATCGCCTTCTTAGTTGTCTCGGCGGGGTGAATGCCGGTCTGAATGGCGTACTGCTCGGCCGGGAGTCCAAAAGCGTCATAGCCCATGGGGTGGAGCACATTAAAGCCTCTGGCCCGCTTGTAGCGAGCGACAATGTCTGTGGGCGTGTAAGATGCCAGGTGACCGACGTGCAGCCCCGCGCCCGATGGGTACGGAAACATGTCGAGGGCATAAAATTTCGGTTTTTTATGGTCGTCTTCCTGAGGTTCTTCAGTGCGAAAGCAATCGGCCTTTTCCCAGGCGTCTTGCCACTTTTTTTCTAACGCGGAATGATCGTAAGACATTGAGTTTATGGGATTAGCGGAGTGGATGCTGGGAGTCAATAAATTGACTTAAATTTCATCTGCCCCGAGGATCACCAGCGATGACTACGCGGACTGTGATTCCATTCATGATCGTGGGACTGACTCTTGGAATTTTGCTGCCGCAAAAGAAAGGACCGCCTCGAATGTTCAAGCCTGCAGAGAAAAAACCGCACGTGCTCGAGATCCATGGCGACAAACGCGTCGACAATTACTTCTGGATGCGCGAGCGCGATTCGCAACCCGTCTTGGACTATTTGAAGATGGAGAATGAGCGCACGGCCGAGGGCTTAAAACCCGTCGCCGAACTTGAAAAGAAGCTGTACTGGGAGCTGCGCTCGCGCATCAAAGAGAACGACGCTTCGGTGCCGATCTTTGACGACGGCTACTACTACTACACCCGCTACAATCAGGGCCAAGAGTACCCGATTCACTGCCGCAAAAAGGGCTCTTTAGACGCGACTGAAGATATAATTCTCGACGAGAACGTGGAGGCGAAGGGTCACACCTACTTCGACGTCAGTGGCGCACAGGTGTCGCCGGACCATATGCTGCTCGGCTTTGCCGTCGATACGGTCGGTCGGCGGATCAATACGATTCGCTTTAAAGATTTACGCACGGGTAAGTATCTTCCCGATGAAATTAAAGACGTCACACCGAACTTCGTTTGGGCGGCCGACAACAAAACTATTTTCTTTACCAAGCAAGACGCCGAGACCCTGCGCTCCTTTCAGGTCTATCGCTACGAGTTGGGCTCGGGCGCCGGGCCGGAGCTGATCTTTGAAGAGAAAGACGAAACCTATGACGTCGGCCTAACCGACTCGCGCAATGGCGAAAAATTGTTTTTAGTCAGTGAGAAGCGGGGCGACTCGGCCGAGTGGAGCTGGCTCGATGCCCACACTCCGCGCGGCCAATGGCAGATGTTTTTGAAGCGTGAAAAGGACCATGAGTATTCATTAGAAGATGGCGGCGACCGCGTTTACATTTTGACCAATTGGCAGGCTAAGAATTTTCGTTTGATGGAGGCGCCTTACGCGGCCAAGGCGAAGACTGAATGGAAAGAAGTGATCGCGCATGATCCAAAAACGTTGCTCGAGGGCGTGGACGTTTACAAATCGCACCTGATTGTAAATGAGCGGGAGAATGCTTTGAGTCGGCTGCGCGTGCTGGATCGCGTGAGCGGCAAACAGCGGCAGGTCGCGTTTAGTGACCCGGTTTATGAAGTGGAAGTCGCGCCCCTGGCCGATTACGAAAGCAATCATCTGCGCTTTAATTATGAGTCGCCGGTGCAACAACCGGCGGTTTACGACGAAGAATTTGTTTCTGAGAAGCGCACTCTGCGCAAAGAGCGCGAAGTTCCCGGTTACGATAAAAAGAAGTACGAAGCTCGGCGCATTTGGGCCAAGGCCAAAGACGGCGTCGAAATCCCTATCGTGATCTTGATGAAAAAAGGCATGCCGCTCAATGGGCAGGCGCCGATTCTCGTGCACGGCTATGGCTCCTACGGTCTGAACACGACCGCCGACTTCTCGGGCTCGATGATCAGTTTGGTGGATCGCGGTTTTGTTTATGCGCGTCCGCAGATCCGCGGCGGCTCTGAGATGGGTCGACATTGGTACGACACCGGCAAGATGAAACATAAGATGAACACCTTCACCGATTTTATCGCCGCCACCGAGAAACTTGTGGCCGACGGCTATGCCGCCAAGGACCGAGTGCACATGATGGGCGGGAGCGCCGGTGGATTGCTGATGGGCGCGGTGATGAATTTGCGGCCCGATTTATACAAAGGCGTAATTGCCGCCGTTCCATTTGTGGATGTATTGAGCACGATGCTCGACGATTCCATTCCGTTGACCACTGGTGAGTACAACGAGTGGGGGAATCCGAATATCAAGGAGCAATACGGCTGGATGCGTGAGTATTCGCCCTACGACAACGTTGCGAGTAAGGCGTATCCGAACCTATTCGTTACCACGGGCTACCATGACTCCCAGGTCCAGTATTGGGAGCCGGCCAAGTGGGTGGCTAAGCTGCGTGAGCTAAAAACCGATAACAATCTGCTGCTTTTCTATACCGAGCTCAAGGCGGGGCACTCGGGAGCCTCGGGTCGCTTTGAAGCACTAAAGATGTTGGCAAAAGAGTTCGCGTTTATTCTAATGTTAGAAGGGATAAAGGAATAGCGATTGAATAATCCTATCGAAAACAAAAAACGCCGCATTCTGGTTGTCGACGACGACGCCTCGTCGCGCGAAATCGTAGCCAAGGCTTTGGAGTATGAAGGCTATCAAACGCGCCAATGCGAATCGGGTGTGGAAGCGTTGCCGGTGATCAATGACTGGACTCCGCATTTGATTTTGCTCGATGTAAATATGCCGGGCTTGAACGGTTTAGAAACTTTGGCGCGGTTGCGCGTGCGCGATGAGTATGTGTCGGTGATTTTTGTTAGCGCCGACTGTTTGCGCGACGATGTGATTCGCGGGTTGGACGCCGGGGCCGATGACTACGTTTGCAAGCCCTTTGATGTGATGGAGCTGATGTCGCGGGTGCGGTCGCAGTTGCGGATTAAAGATTTGAACGATGCTTTAAGGCGCGCCAACGAACGGCTAAAAGAATTGGTCGACATCGACGACCTGACGGGCTTGTTTAATATGCGCTCGCTGTACAAGCGCTTGGATTTTGAATTGGATCGCGCTCGACGGTACGACCGGTCGGCCTGTGTGATTATGATGGATCTGGATCACTTTAAGCGGGTGAACGATCAGCACGATCACTTGTTCGGTTCTTATGTGTTGTCGGAAGTGGGTAAGATCATTCGCAGCAATATGCGCAAAGTCGACTTTGCCGCGCGCTACGGGGGCGATGAATTCTTGGTGGTCTTAACTGAGATCGGCCTTGAGGGTGCGAAGACCTTCGCCAATCGCCTGCGGCAGAAGATTGAAGAGAGCACTTTCAAAAGCGACAACTTTACCATGAAGCTGACGGCCAGTCTGGGCATGGCTTTGTGCTCGCCGAATCAGGTGACTGTCGACGCGCGCTCACTCGTGCGCTTTGCCGACCGCGCGCTTTACAATGCCAAAGAGAATGGCCGCAATCGCGTGGAAGTTTTTGATTTCGCGACGCTTAAGGAGTCTTAGCGCTCTCGCAGCGGAGGCAAGTCACAAATGCTATATGACTGCACAGGTCTTTCTAGTGGTTCTGAACTAAAGAAAGTGCGCTTCCGGTGCTCGATCAAAATCCCTTGAGCTGATTCTCTAAAGTAATCTATGAGAAGAAACGGCCCCATGCGACGCCGTATGGGTGGCTCGATTCGAACGAGATGACCAAATTCATCTAGGGCCAATAGATCGCCGTCGATTGTCGGTATTCCATACTCAGCCGAAATGCTAAAGTCGCGTGGTTTTGGGTCGGCGCCGAAAAAATCCTTCTGAAGTGGCTCGGGCCACTTCAGATCAGGATCGGTCCAATTGCGGCAGCGAAGTTGGTTGCCCGCCGTTAAAAGACGACGAAGAGTCTGAGAATCACCGTGTCTAGCCTGGGAATATTGGGTTTTAAGGTCCTCAAAACTCTCGCCAAGACTGAACGGGCTATGAAAAAGGATCATTGTTATTGCGGAAAGAAAGACTTTTTTCATTAACGACCTGCCCTTTAGCTCTTTTGCGAGTCTAGAAAAAGTAAATGCAATCCCAAGGCCGCTCTGAACGCACGGCCCTGTTCTGGACTTACTTGGGATTCATTAGCTTGAGGACATTTCCATCAGGGTCCTGGCCAATTTGAGCCGTTGCAAGCAAGGGCGATCCTCGGCTGCTTGACGAAGCAATGCGCTTCAAGGCCAAAAGGTTTTGGCGCAAGAACAGGTGAGCAAGTCGCAAGATCTTGAAATGTGGTCGGGCACACTTAGAACTCTGTACGTACAGAGTTTTTGAGTTCGACCGCGGGGAGTGTGAAAAGTATCATGGTTGCGCTCAACATGGGCCAACGATATCCACCGACCAACGGAACGGCAACGCACTGATCAAAATGCAGGGGAGTCGCAAAAAATATTTGACCGAATTTTCGACTAAGTCAGCGCCCAGCCACTAGCCCTATTGGCTTAAAATTTTTTTGAATTGGAATTTGAATACATCTGCGGCACACGGGTCATTTAAGTGCGTGTAATGGAATCCTAAAGGTAGTCTCTGCTTACTCGATAATTTCATCTTGAAACCTCATGGTATGTTTCACAAATTAGCTAAGGAGTGAAACATGAAGTTAATTTTAAGTCCGGAGCAGGAATCACTTCACAACAAAGCGATGGATCTTTGCCGACGGCATCGTGAACTTGAATGGCAAATCATTGAGGTGTTGCAGAAAATTGAGCAGACTCGGCTCTACAAGAAACTCGAAGTCACCAGCTTGTTTCAGTACGCTGTTCGGTTTCTTAACCTTAGTGAGTCTACGGCCTATGCATTTATAAGCGTTGCGCGAAAAGCGACGGCGATTCCTGAGTTTGGGGCCGCGGTGAAAAATCAGAGTTTGTCGGTTAGCAAGGCGGCTCGGATTTTATCCGCCCTCACGCCTGAGAATTCGGCAGAACTTATTTCCTTTGCTAGGGATAACTCTATTCGTGCGATTGACTTTGAGGTCGCTCGACGCAATCCACGGGCGGCTCAAAGAGAAAGTGCCAAACCAATTTCAGCAGACTATGTCGAAATCAAATGTTCCCTACTTAAGGCAACTTTTGAAAAACTTAGAAGAGTACAGGCGGTTCTGGCCCAAAAACAAAGCAAAAATCCGGACATGGCTCAGGCGCTCGATGCAGTTTTAGACGACTTTTTAAAACGGCACGACCCGGTTCAAAAGGCTGAGCGCGCGGCAAGTAGGTCTGAACTCGCAAAAAGTAAGTCCGAGCGCGCTGTGGCTAAAGTTGAGCGCGCCTTGAAACCGCAACTCTGTAAAACAGAGTCTTCTCTATCGGGAGGTGGACGGCGACTTCCCCTTAGTGCCGCAGCTAAGCACCAAGTCTTTGCCAGAGATCAGGGCCGATGCACGTACCGAGACAGCAACGGCCATCGCTGCGAAAGCGACAAGTGGCTGCACGCGCATCACGTTCGGCCGGTCAGGCAAGGGGGCGGCAATGAGTCCGAGAATATTGTAACTCTATGCTCTGCCCACCATGACTTAGTCCATCAGCTGAGCCTGCCCATAGAAGGGCAAGTGACTTGGCTTAAAGAGCCCGCCCGAAGGTACGGGTAGGGCTCGAGCCAAATCGCGAGCTTGCGGAATTTCTCACGGCACGCCTCTTGCCAATCTAGAACTCATCTAAAATTGAACGTATTTAGGGAGTTTTAAGCATGAAACTATTATTGGCTTTGTCCATGTTGTTATCACTCACTGTGACCGCAATTGAAACTGGCGCCAGCAAAAAGGCCGACGATTCACTCACCCTAAAGCGCTCTAAGGCTGCGCGAATCGTTTAACGAACGCCGCCCCGTTCACCGGAAATTTGCCGACCCGGCGGAGCTCCGCCGCCCTGGCAGGTTCGATCGGCCAGTTGAATTGAATCTTGCGTATGCTCAATGGACCTAAGAGCAGTGGCCATCGAGCTATTGGCCCGAGCGCGCAGACGGATGTCGTCTAAAACCGTATGAATATTTGTACAGTACGAACGTGAGGCATAGCCGCTCCTGCCGGTCGTCGTCGGGTCGACGGCGTGCAGGAGACAGGTTACCTCGCCATCTTCGTTAAAAACTGCGCTGCCTGAATTTCCACTTTGTGCCGCCGACGAGAAAGTCTGCATTGTGGCCCCGCCATCGGAATTGACCACTCTCTTGATTACAGTCCCTTTGCTAAAACGGGCGGCGTCGGTGGAGCGAAGGGTATCGTAGGTCAACAGATGAACCTGCTGATTGATATTTATTTGAAATCGGGGATCGGTGATCTTGACCGGTTCGACCTGACCGGATTGGCCCGCACAGCGAACCACGGCGTAGTCTAACTTGGGATCGCACGATATCGCCCGACACGTGGAATTTCGGTAGTTGGCACCAGCGCGGGCGTATTTAACGGAAATTGTTTTTCCCTGCCACGCATATTGGGTCATCGCCTGGCCGGTGGCTGGGTCGCGGCCTTGATATTCTTCGCCAACACAATGGCAATTGGTCATATTGAATTCGCCGCCCAAATGCCAAATGTTGCATTCCGAGCGCGCGCTGCCACCGCGAATGGGTTTTTCCCAATACATAGTGCCGAGAGACCGCCAAAGCGATGCCGGAGGGTCTGCTACGATGGCTCGCCCGGTCTCGCAAGTGCGAGGTGCGGTCGCCGCCGGCGGAGTTCGCGGCGCGACCACCGGTTCTTCGAAGTCGATCATAAAGCTGGATTGAGCTTTGGCGTGAAGTGAAGTTATGGCGACCAGCCAAAGCAATAAAGATCGCAAGTAAGTCTTGAGCATTGATTCTACAACTGAGCAACGCTTGTGCCGCGCCTATATTAGATTTGGCGGCCGTAGCTGTCTCAGTTTGGGACAGGTGTTTAAATCCCGCCCACCGCGCCTTCACCGCGCGAATCGAAAGTTCCCTCAAGTAAACCATCTGGACGTTGGCGCACTAAATACACTCGGCCCATCCAGCCTTCCTCTACGGTGTGACCACGATCGCGCAGATTTTTAATTGTCTCCGGCGTAAAACGCCCGCTATCGATCAGCACTTTGTTGGGCAAAAACTGGTGGTGCACGCGCGGCGCTTGCACGGCGAGATCTACATCGGTTTGCAGCGCCAGCGTTCGATACAAAACCTGCAGCACGCCTGAAATAATTCTGGGTCCGCCGGGCGCGCCCAGTGACATAACCACCTTGCCGTCTTTGTTGGTGACCAAGGTGGGACTCATGCTGCTTAAAGGCCTTTTTCCGGGCTCAACGGCGTTGGCCGCGCCTTGTATTAGGCCGTACATATTCGGCTCGCCGGGGCGGGTGGTGAAGTCGTCCATCTCGTTGTTGAGCGCAATACCGAATTTCTCGGTGAGAATTCCCGAGCCGTAGTCCCCATTTAAAGTAATGGTGATTGCCACCGCATTGCCAAATTGGTCGAGCACGGAGAAGTGCGTAGTCTCAGTGGACTCCTGAACAATATCAGAGTCGTTGATCGGCTTAAGGGCCGCGGTTTTTTTCATATTTACGTTTTTGCTCATCTCGCTCAGGTATTGGTCAGAGGTGAGAAACGGGACCGGATTTTTATTAAAGTCAGGATCACCGAGCATGCTGCGGCCGCGAAAGGCGCGAGCTTGAATCTCGGCCATTAAATGAAATTCGTCACTCGACAGCGCGCCTTTGGTTTTAAGGCCGAGTTTTTCCATCAGTTTTAAAGCCGAGAGAATCACCACGCCGCCCGAACTCGGCGGCGGCATCAGATAAACGTGGTGACCTTCAAATTCCGTCTGTAACGGCTGCAGCCAGCGCGTTTTATAATTTTTTAAATCGTCGAGCGTCATATTGCCGCCGCCAGCCTTCACCGAGGCAACGATATCTTGTGCGACAGCGCCAGAATAAAAGCCCGCATTCTTTTTATCGCGGAGTTGCTCGAGCGCTTTCGCTAGATCGGGTTGCTTTAAAATTTCTCCCGGCTTGTATTCGCCGCCACCTTTTTTGTAGAGCCGTCGTAAGGCGGAAGCATTGAGATGTTCTTTTTCAGAGTTAGTCTTGCGCAGCCATTCGCCACTGACGGCAAAACCATCGCGCGCCAAGCGGATCGGATCGGCAAAAAGTTTTGCCCAGGGGAGCTTGCCGTGCTTGCGGTGCAGCTCGACCCAGCCGGCCGGCATTCCTGGAACACCGACGGCATGTCCGCCGACCGTCGACGCATCTTTGGGCAGATTTAAATAATAATCCTTGCCGGCGGCTTTTGGCGCCACTTCGCGAAAATCTAAAGCCGCGGGCGCGCCATTCATTTTAACCATGGCAAAACCGCCGCCGCCGAGAGCCGCAAAAAACGGTGAAGTTACGCTCATGGTGAGTCCGACCGTGACGGCCACATCCACGGCGTTGCCACCCGCCAGGGCCACTTTTCGCCCAGCTTCAACGGCATAGGGGTTGGCCGCGGCGATTAGCATTTTGTGGCCTTGAACGGGCACGGCCAGGGCGGAACAACTGAACAGGAGAGAGAGAGCTATTAGAATTTTCATAGCCCTGAATACCATTGATATGAAAGGTGTTCAGGCCCTTTTGTTTGACACGTTGCTTACGGAAAAGGTACCAGGTACCCAATGTCGCGAAGCGGTCAGCTGCGGGTGTCCCGCACCAAAACGATGCCTATTCCCAATGCGTATGTGCAGGCCATTTATGGCGAGTACGCGGACTGGGCGTTTGATGAAGAAAAAGCTCCCACGCTGCGGGGCCGCTGGCGCGAAGAGGCTTTTAAGGCCGATGCAACGGCGGCTCTAGATTTAGAAATTGGCACGGGCAACGGTTTGCATTTTGCCCATCAGGCGGCACGCTGCCCGGAGCGTTTGCTTCTCGGCATCGAGCTTAAATATAAACCGTTGATTCAATCGATTCGGCGTGTGCGTCGGAGCGGTGGCACCAATGCGCGAGTGGCGCGGTACAATGCCTATTTGCTTCCTGAGCTATTTGCCGAGCAGGAACTCAATGACGTGTACATCTTTTTTCCGGACCCGTGGGAGAAGTTGCGCCAGCAAAAACACCGTCTTATTCAAGGTGAGTTTTTAGAGCGGCTGTTTGCAACGCAACGACCCGGCTCGAAATTGTATTTTAAGACCGACAGTCAAGATTACTTCGCATGGGCCATGCAGCGATTCGCGCGTAGCCCCTACCAAATTGTTTCTTCAACCGTCGATCTGCATGCTTCCGAGTTTGCGCAGTCGAATTTTATCACGCAGTTTGAGCGGATTTTTATTCGGCAGGGCCTTAAGATTGGCCATGCCGTTCTTATGCGCTAGCGCAATTACCATCCACAAAAAGAAGTGACCTTGAAATTCTGCTGATTGGGCGTGGGCCGATGAGTAGAAATCTGCAGTCGCGGGCCAAGGTCGAATTTAATTTCGCCGATTGGGGAACCCGAATCTGAGATTTCTACTAGCCGCGCCGCTTGCGGCATATCCACCAACAGGTTGATCCACGCGTTCATTGGGCAGTGAGTGAGCGCGGGAGCGCGAATGTCAGCGGAAACCGAGGCGGAACCTTGAGGCGGAATAGTCAAAATCCACGCCGCTTTTTCATCTGGCCCCGTCGAGCCCGTTTTTGGCGAGATAAAGAGAAAGGGTCGTAAAACGCTGAATGCATCTTGATTGGGCTGCGGCGATGATATTTGTGTCATCAGTGCGTGTTTAGGCACGCGAACCCAGCGCGGCACCCGACTTGGATTTATAATATTGTACTCGCCCGTGTGAAGCCCGCCCCCCTGCATAAGCCTAGCGATGGCGGCTGGGGCCTGGGTGGGTGTTCGATATGGGAGGTTGCTCGCGAGCACTTTTAAAGGTGGTCGGCGAAGTAAAAGCTCAAAGACGGGTGTGATCGAATGAATCAAATTGTCTTTAAAAATCGCGACCCGGCAAATTTGCAGAGGCTTTTGTTCGAGAACGTTTTGAATTCGGTTGGGGTAGATCTCCATGCGCTCTAAATCGAAGCCGACCAGATCTGCAACGTTAACGAACGGGATTTTCTTAGTCTTGGCGTCTTCGCATAAAATCCCGGCTTGACCGATTGTATGTGCGCTATCGCGCAACTTTACCCCGTCGATGTCTTTATAGGAAATTCGTTCGCGGGGATTGAGCACGGGCTCGGAGTTGCGCAGAAGAAATGCCTTAGTACGGCGCTCGTCTCTGATCACGGCGTGAGACAGGTTGAAAATGTGTTTAGATCCTTGCGCATTCTTTAGAGTGATCTCCAGGCTGCAGGTGACGGGTTGCTGCTTTAGATCGGACGCCACAACTTCAGCGGGTAAAATTTGAAAAAGCGGAATCAACGATACGCCCGGCACACTGGTGGCTTCGAGTATATCGACATTGCCTTTGCGGCAGCGGCTCACCAAGTCGACGCCGACGGGTTGACCCCCGCGTACGTCGAGCGAATCTTGAATGTCGAGATCCTTAAGGGCCGAGCGATCCCATTCTTTAAGATCCGTAGATCCACCAGCCTTGACGATTCGAGGGGCGGGCGCGACGTAGTGGTCACTTTGCGGTTTGTCCGGCGCACACGAGATGAGTCCGAAAAATGAGACGAGAAGCGGACCAAAAAGTCTGAGAGTGTGTTTAAACATGTTTCCTCCTGGTTAGCGGAGGAGTATCGCAAGGGCCGTGCCTACCAATAGGAAGTGTCGATCAGGATGTCGCCGAGGACTTGTGTCTGACATGAAATCCGATATTCGGGTGGTACCTTTAGACGATCGCGCACAATCTGCTCGATGGGATTGATCTTAGTAAGATTTTCAGACCCGCCGTGAATTTGAATTCGGCACTTTCCGCAGATCCCATCGCCGTGACAGGAGCTTGCCACGGGCAAGCCGGCCTTCAAAAGCGCCTCCATAAGGATCGTCCCGCTCTCCACATTCAACTCGGGGAATTTCTTGATAAAACGTATCGTCGGCATCGCTCTTTCATATTGCGTGAGATTCGGCCCTTAGGCAAATTGTCGGGATGGAAACCCGGCCTTTTCAAACATTGATCTTGGGCGCCAGTCGCGGACTGGGTCGCGCTTTGGCCTTGTATGTTTGTGGTGAAGGCCATTCGGTGGTCGGAATCTCGCGCAAACAAAGCCTTTTGCAAGCGATCGCCGATGAACAACCTCTGTTCACCTTTGACACCGCCGACTTTGCCAACGTGGATGGGCAGAACAAGGTTTTAGATTTTTTGCAGGAGCGCGCCTTTGACAAGATATTTTTAGTGGCTGGTGGTGGACCGTTTGGCCTTTTTCATGAGCGCTCGATCAAAGATCATGTTTGGGCGTGGGAAGTGTCTTTTGTGTTTCACGCGCGCGTGCTGCATTTGCTGGCGTCGAGGGGCGCCAAGGAGCAAGTGGTTCTTGTTGGCAGCTCGGTGGCCGAAAGTGGCGCCGACCCTATGGCCGCGAGCTATTGTGCCGCCAAACACGCTCTAAAAGGTTTGTACGCATCGTTGCGGGCCGAGAACCCCCAGTGGGACTTGAGACTCTTTTCTCCGGGTTATATGGACACCGATATGTTGCCAAAGAATGCGGCTGTGCGAAACGGCGGCGTTTATAGCCCGGCGCGAATGGCTGAGGAGCTTTGGCGGTGGACTTTGACCCCAGCCGATCAACCCCATAAGATGTACCCCCATCATCCGGAGGAGAATTTGTGAGCGACTTAAAAATTGAAAATGTAATTATCGTCGGCAGCGGCCCAGCCGGACTGACGGCGGCCCTGTATGCGGCTCGTGCCAATCTTTCGCCGTTGATGATTGAGGGTTATGAATCTGGCGGCCAGTTGATGGTGACCACAGAAGTGGAAAACTATCCCGGCTTCGAACACGGAGTGCAAGGGCCGGAGTTAATGGCGATTATGCGCAAACAGGTTGAGCGTTTTGGCACCCGCTTTATCACTCGCAATGTCACCAAAGTGGATTTCTCGTCACGCCCGTTTAAAGTTTGGGTCGAAAACGAGGTGTATCAAGCCAACGCGATTATTGTATCGACTGGTGCGACCGCGAAATATTTAGGTCTTGAGAATGAACGGCGGCTTTTGGGCCGCGGAGTTTCGGCTTGCGCGACTTGTGATGGCGCCTTTTTTAAAAATCAACCTGTCGCCGTGATCGGCGGTGGAGACACGGCCATGGAAGAAGCCAATTTTCTGACTCGGTTCGCTTCGAAGGTCTATGTCATTCACCGTCGCGGCGAATTTCGCGCCTCAAAAATCATGGCCGATCGGGTTTTGAAAAATCCTAAGGTGGAAGTGATTTGGGACACCGAAATGGTGGATGTGGTCGGCGAGAAAAATGTCGATCATATTAAATTGAAAAATTTAAAAACCGGAAAAACGGCCGATCTAAAAGTCGATGGCGTCTTTATCGCCATCGGGCACAAGCCGAACACAGATTTGTTTAAGGGAATTTTAAAAATGAACGAAGTCGGCTACGTGCTGACCGAGGGTAAATCGACCTACACTTCGGTCGAAGGTGTGTTTGCCGCCGGAGATGTGCAAGATCCTGTTTACCGCCAGGCGGTGACCGCCGCGGGCACGGGCTGTATGGCGGCGATTGACGCCGAACGCTGGCTAGAAAACCAAGGTCATAAATAGGTGGCTGGTCGAAAAATTAACACCAAGGATTTGGTGCTAAAGATCGAGAAGTTGACCAAGGAACGGATGGCCAAGACCGAAGTCGTCTCTATGGATGATTTGCGCAAGCTGCGCGAACGAAAAATTCAACGGGCAATTCTGATTATTGAAGACGACGAGACCATTCGCGCCGCGCTCAAGCGCGTGTTCGAAGGTGAAGGCTATCGCGTGATGGCGGCGGCCGACGGAACGCAATTGTCGTCGGTGCTTGATGATTCACCTGTGGATTTGATTATTTTGGACGTGGGCCTGCCCTGGATCAACGGCTTTGAGTTGGCCGAAATGATGAAAGCCCACCCGGATCTGAAGGGTATTCCACTGGTGTTCTTAAGTGCCCGCACGGCGGATGCCGATGTGAAACGCGGTTTTGAAGTCGGTGCCGATGACTATATCAAAAAGCCTTTTGATATAGAGAAAGTTAAGCGCACCGTAAATACGCTGATTCATTTGGCGCACGATTAAAAAAAGTATTGCAGGGCAAATTCGGGGTGAATCGCGTAGTCGCGTTTGGTTTTATCGCGGTCGAGATGGCGGCTGAAGCCCTTCTCGGTGTCACGCAGCTCTTGCTGGTAATCGCGCCGTGAGCGCGGATTGAACAGACTGAGCGGCGTTGAGGTGAAAGAGAATCCCAAATGCCACTCGTAACTAAAACCCGAGCGGCCAAACGACATGCCGGCATGAATGTGCGGCCAGGGTTGCGCCACATCCAACCCGCCCAGCTCGCCCATTAAAAACCAGCGCTTGATCAGCGCGACTTCGCTCAACACCGTGAGATTGAGTTGCCCTTGATTGCGGCCCTCAATGGGCCGGCGCAGTGAGAATGGTCTTTTGTCATTGGCGTAGTAGTTGGTGGCCACATTGAAATAAAGGCGAAAATGTCGAGCCATCGGCACCATGCGGATAAACTGCAGCCAGTAGGCTTCCATCTCATACGGATAGGTAATGTACTTTTGATTGCGCTCTTGAAAGAAGGTTTTGAAGTAGGCGAATTGAATGGTCCAGTTGCCGCCCTCGGCGTAGTTGATTAACCGGTAACGCGAAACAAAGCTCGCCATATTGTAGTTAACGTAAAGCCAGGGAACTGTGGCCACTGTCCATCGATCGGTCAGGCCGCAGCCCGCGACCTGTGCGCCGAGCGTGCACTGCCACTGGTCGAGCACGTAGGAGGTGGCTGAGACGTTGTGACCCATCCGCGGCGCCAGCTTTTGCGGCGTTACTGTTTGTGACGCTAACGCGTATGGCGCTAACGGCGTGGCGGAACTCGAGGGCTTAACTTCGGGCGGTTCGATTTCACTCTCGGTCTGTGCGAAGGAAACGGCAGAAAAAGCGCACAGCACTAGCAGCAACGTCATGGTGGCGTATCGGAGCATTTTCTCGTCACAGACCTTTCGGAATCGCGCTCAGTAACTTTTTGGTATACTCATGCTGCGGATTTTCGTAGATCCCGATGGCATCGTTCATCTCCACAACTTTGCCATTGTACATCACCGCGACTTCGTCGGAGATAAATTTTACGACAGCCAAATCGTGAGAAATAAAAACGTAGGTCAGATTCATTTCTTCTTGCAAATCGAGCAGCAGGTTTAAAATTTGGGCCTGAATCGAAACGTCGAGGGCCGACACCGACTCATCGCAAATAATAAACTCAGGCTTCACCGCAAGCGCTCGGGCAATGCAAATCCGCTGGCGCTGGCCGCCGGAGAATTCGTGCGGGTAGCGGTTCAACATGGCGCGATCGAGGCCGACTTTCTTCATCAGCTCGCCGGCCATTTCTAAGCGCTCTTCACGGCCACTTCCCAGACTATGAATAATCATCGGCTCCATCAAAGCGGCGCCGATGGTCATACGCGGATTTAATGAAGCGTAGGGGTCTTGAAAGATAATTTGCATCTTGCGGCGCATGGCGCGCATGCCTTCACGGTCGAGGCCGGTGATGTCTTTGTCGCCGTACAAAATCTGACCTTCGGTCGGCTCGATCAGGCGCAAAATTGTGCGACCCAGGGTGGTCTTTCCGCAGCCCGACTCGCCCACTAGGCCCAGGGTGCGGCCGCGGCGAACCGTCAGAGTCACATCGTCGACCGCCTTGACCCAATTTTTAACACCGCCAAAAAAGCCCTTCTTCAGTGGGAAGTGCTTTTTCACGTTTTTTATTTGTAGCAATACGGACTGCTCGTTCGAAACCGCGCGCGTTTGCTTTTGCAACTTCATGGTGTCGAGGCTCACCGCGCGCTCTTTGCCATCGGCGGTCATAAAATCGCTCACCACCGGCAGGCGACGGGGATTTTTTTCGAGCGACGGTCGGCAGGCGAGGAGGCCTTTTGTATAGGGATGCTTCGGCGCCTTAAACAGCTGCATGGCTGTGCCTTGTTCGACAATATCTCCGCGGTACATCACCACGACATCATCCGCGATATCGGCGATCACGCCCAGGTCGTGCGTAATGAACAAAATCGACATGCCGTACTTTTTTTGCAAATCGGCTAACAAATCTAAAATTTGTTTTTGAATGGTTACGTCCAAAGCCGTCGTCGGTTCGTCAGCGATCAAGAGATCGGGCTCACAGGCGATGGCCATGGCGATCATCACCCGCTGGCGTTGCCCACCCGAGAGTTCGTGCGGGTAGCTCTTGATGCGCTCTTGCGGGTTCGGGATTCCCACCTGAGTCAGCAGGTCGAGCGTCTTTTCGAGCGCTTGTTGTTTGGACAATTTTTGATGCAGAATCAGTGTTTCAGCGATTTGATCACCGACGGTAAAGACCGGGTTCAAAGACGTCATCTGCTCTTGAAAGATCATCGAAATTTTATTGCCGCGCACCCCGCGCATTTGCGGCTCGGTCAGCTTCAACAGGTTTTGCCCTTCGAGGTTGATTTCGCCTGTGGTGATCTTGCCGGGAGGATTGGGGATCAATCGCATAATCGCTAGCGACGTAACGCTTTTGCCCGAGCCGGACTCGCCGACCAGACCCACGGTCTTGCCCCGGGGGATGTCGAACGAGATGTTTTTAACCGCGTTCACGGTCCCGTCGTCCGTTTGAAACTCGACGGAAAGATTGCGAATTTGAATCAGCGTATCGGACATAGATCCCCTGCCTTATCTACTCTTCAGCTTCGGGTCCAAAGCGTCCCGCAAAGCATCGTTGAACAAAGTAAAAGCCAAAACCATAAAAAACATAAACAAAGTGGCGGCGGCAAAACCCCACCAAATATCGCGCGACAGCTCGAGTTTGGCGTCGCTGATCATCATGCCCCAGCTGGGCGTACCCGGATCGACGCCAAGACCAAGAAAGCTCAAAATAACCTCGGCCTTAATCGCCGACACAAAACCGAGGGAGAAATTAATTAAGACCAAATGGAAAGTATTGGGGAGAATATGGAGAAATATTCTGCGCCCATGCCCGGCACCGAGGGCCTTGGCGCCCTGAACGTACTCGCGCTCACGGTGCTTCATAAACTCACTGCGCACAATCCGGCAATTGCCCACCCAAGACGTTAAACCCAGAGCCAGGCACATCGTATTTAAACCCGGCCCCATAACGAAGCTGAACGAAACAATCAGCAAAATAAACGGAATGGTATCGACCGTCGTGTAAAACCAAACAATCAATTCATCGATCAAGCCACCAAAGTAGCCCGCGGTCGAGCCCAGCAAGGTGCCAATGAAAACGGCTAAGGCGGAGCCAAAAAAACCGACGATCAAAGAGGTGATGGTGCCATGCGCGGCCCGCGACAAAACATCGCGGCCAAAGATATCTGTGCCAAGCAGATGGCTGGCGCTAGGTGCTTGATAAGCAATATCTTTGTTGGTCAGAGCATAGTCGGTAAAAATCAAGCCGGCGGAGCAAAGCAACGCCATCAACAAATACCCGACAATAATCACAAAACAAATCACGGCCACGCGGCTGCGCCGCATGCGGCGGATGGCGTCCTTCCACAGGCTATTGCCTTTGTCTTGGGCTGGCGCTTCGGCCGCTACATTGGTTGAAGACGACACCACTTGGCTCACCATCAACCCAACCTGATGCGCGGATCCACCAGCGCATACATCACGTCGCCAACCAACTGAAACACCATGTACAACAGAGCTCCGATAATGGTCACAGCCTTAATCACCGGAAAGTCAGATTCTTGAATCGCTTGGAAGGTTAGGCCGCCCAAGCCGGGAATGCCAAAAAACGACTCAATCAATAGAGAGCCAGTGATCAAAAAGGGAATCTGCAAAAACACCAGCGTGATGATCGGCACCAAAGCATTGCGCAAAATATGTTTCAGCAGGATCGTCGTATTGGACAAGCCTTTGGAGCGCGCGGTTCGCACGTAATCTTGAAAAATCTCATCCATAAAGACGGTGCGAAAAAATAAAACATAGCTGCCGAGGCTCAAGGACACCATAATAAGAATGGGCAGAATGGCGTAGCGCCAGCGGCCGTCCCAGGTGCTATCCCAGCCTGAAATTTCAAACATATTCATTTTATAAGCGACAAAATATTGGCCGGCCAAAACGTAAACCACCGAGCTGAGCGAGGTCAGGCCGAGGCATGCGACCAACACCGACTTGTCGAACAACGAATTGCGTTTGTGCGCGGCGAACAAGGCGAGCGGAATGGTGATTAAGAGCGAAAGCAAAAAGCCGGGCGCGGTCACGGTCAGTGATGGGCCGACACCCTCACGCAGGCGGGTTGAGATCAACTGACTGTTGGCCCAACTGCGGCCAAAATCGAAGGTCAGGATTTGCTTAACCAAGTCGAAGTACTGCATATGCAGCGGTTTATCGAGGCCCATTTGGGCCCGGATCAACTGCACCTGCTCGGGCGTGGCATAACGTCCGGCCGCTTGCGCGGCGGGATCACCACCGGCCACGTTAAATAAAATAAACGTCACTAAACTGACCCCGAATAAGATCGGGATCATGTAAAGAAGACGCCGGACGATAAACCTCAGCATCTCTATAGTTTCTCGATCAACTCAGCTTTTTTCTTCTGGTCGACGCGCAAATATTTAAAATGCCCTTTCAGAGTTTCGTTGGGCTTATAGTTTTGCAGCCAACCTTGCTGAATGGCATAGCCGATGCGGTGAACAGTCGGGATCCACGGCATGTCGCGCACAAAAATATCGCGCATTTTCCAATAGAGGTCCGTGCGCTGTTTGCCCGGCGGAAGCTTGGCCGCTTGTTCATACAGAGCATCGAACTCTTTGTTCTTATAATTGGAGTTGTTGGGGCCAGGGCTGACGTTCTTCGAGTAGAACAGCTGCAGCATATTCTCGGCGTCCGGGTAGTCGGCATTCCACGCCATGCCAAACATTTGCGCCTTCTTCGTGCGCACGCGCTCTTGGAATTGCGGCCAAGAATTTGAGACGATTTTTGTCTTTACGCCAATTTTCTCGAACTGCTGTTGTACGTACTCAGCCATTTGCCGGGTCGTGGCCGAGCCGGAGGTGTTGTACTCGAGTTCAGGTAGGCCTTTGCCTTCAGGATGGCCAGCCTTTTTCAAGAATTCTTTAGCCTTCTCGATGTTGTGCTCTCTATAGGGGTTCTTAAAATTCGGGTCCCAGCCTTCCATATCGGGGGCGATCGGAGAGTGAGCCGCCAAGACCTGGTTGTTATAGAAGGTCTTCATCCAGGTGGTGGTGTCAAAGGCCAACGAGAGCGCGCGGCGCAGATCGGCGCTCTTGCCGATGACCGGGTCTTCCATATTGAAGGAGAAAAACACCACATCCGCGCGGGTGAATCGATCGAGCTTAAAGCCTTTTTTGGCGAGATCGGGTGACAGCTCATTGTTTACGATCGCTTTATCGAAGCTGTCTTTGGGAATACCCGCGTAATCGGTCGAACCCTTCATCAGGTTTAACCAACGCGGTTGATCTTCAGGGAACTCAAGAAATGTAACTTTGTCGACAAACGGGAGAGGCTTACCGGCATCGGCAAGCAAACCCTTGGCTTCATCGCTCGCTTCGCCTTCGGTCGGGTAGGTTCCACCGTGCCAGGTCGGATTTTTAACAAGTACGACCTTACTTCCGCGCGTCCAGCTTTGCAGTTTAAACGGTCCGGTTCCTACCGGGTGATTCATAAACTCTTCGCCATATTTAGCCACGGCTTCGTGCGGAACCACCGAGGCAAAAGGCATCGTCAGCACAAAGTGCAATTGGTAATAAGGTCGGAGGAGTTTAATCACGATGGTTTTGTCGTCGGGAGCAGAAAAGCCCTCTATCGGATCTTCAAATTTGCCTTCGCCCTTGGCCAACTTATCGCGCCACTCATTTAAGCCTTTCACCTTGCCGTCAAAAATCCAAAAGCCTTCGCCTTTGCCTTTGGGGTCGGCCACACGCTTCCAAGAATAAATAAAGTCGGAGGCAACGACGTCGCGACCTTTGCCATCGGGGAAGACTTCAGAATCCTGAAATTTCACGCCCGGCTTTAGCTTAAAGGTATGGGTCAGACCATCTTTTGAGACTTCAGGCATGGCGGCGGCGAGCAGAGGCTCGGCCTGGAGCGGACGCTTCAAATAGGCGTACTGCAAAAGACCCTCGTAAATATTGGGGACCACTTCGCCGGAACCTTCTTCTGAAGCTTGCACGGGATCGAGGGTTTTTAAATTCACCCGCAGTCCGTACGAAATAGAGTTTTCAATCTCGCTGGACTTTTTCGTGCACGCACCGAACGCAAAAACGAACGATAAAATAACCAAAATACGGTTCACCATTTATGACCTCCAATAGGGCCTTTGTTGTGTAGCGTTATCGAGGGAGACAAGTCAATTTTCGAGCACTTAAGAAGCGCTATGTTATGGAGTGAATGAGCGGCAAGAGTTCATCATACGATGCAATTGAGCGCCAAGCGCCGAGACTCATCAATTCGTCGATCGACGAATAGCCAAACTCAACCGCGACCGAGCGAGAACCAATGGCCATGGCCCCTTGGATATCGGGAGAGCCATCACCGACGATCAGAGCCTCTTCAGGCCCAATTCCCACGGCTTCGAGGACCTTTAAAAACGGCTGCGGGTGGGGCTTCATATGGTCGTAGGTGTCGCCACCGACGATGCGCACCCACGGAAATCCATCGGCACCCAGCTTTTTTAAGATCGGCTTGATAAAACGTTCACGCTTGTTGCTGACGATCGCAACGCGGCCCGGGTAGTCGTATAAGAACTCAAGCACGCCGTCGAACAGGCGCGGGGAGTGCAAATACTCCCGCTCATAAGTCTCAAGAAATTCTTTTTCAACTTCGGCCTTGAAGGCTTCGTCATTTTTCTCAGCTGGGTAGAGGTCCAAAATTAGGCGCCGCAGCCCGTTGCCGATTTCGCTGCGAATTCGGGCCTCCGGCAGTTCTTTATGCCCTTTGGATTTAAGGTACAAATTTGTGGTGCGAATCAAATCGGGAGCGGTGTCGACCAGGGTGCCGTCGAAATCAAATATGACCAATTCCGTTTTGGGATGAACAAAAGAACTCACGCTTGAACAACGTACACACGAATTGCTAGGTTGGGAAGTATGAGAGTCACTTCGGGTCAGGAAAAATACGTCAACGATATCTTCGGCCTTCAAGACGCTGACTTGGAGCGCGTGCGGGCCGAGCTGAATGCGCGCAAAGTTGAATTTATGTCGATTTCGGCCGCCGAAGGCCGCGTGCTGCAGTTCTTGATTCGCGGGTTTAATGTACGCAAGGTGGTTGAAGTCGGGACCTTATTTGGCTACTCGGCCCTGTGTATGGCAAAGGCGTTGCCTGAGGATGGGCAGATACTGACGCTTGAGAAAAATCCGGAGAATTTTGCCATAGCAGAAAAATTAATCGCCAGCACAGCCTGTTCCCGAAAAGTGAAGGTCTTGTGTGGCGATGCCACCCAACTTCTTAGGCAGATCGAGGCTGAAGGGCCGTTTGATTTGGTGTTTATCGACGCCGATAAAGCCGCCTATTGCACGTACTTGGACTGGGCCGAAAAAAACGTTCGCCGTGGTGGATTGATTGTGGGCGATAATACTTTTTTGTTCGGTGCTCTATGGGGCGAACCGCGCGATTCCGAAAGCAGTGAACGGCGGATTCAAGTGATGGGCGAATTCAATCGGCGTTTGGCCGACTCGAGCAAATACAATTCAGTCATCGTGCCGACTTTTGAAGGTATGACGGTCGCGCAAAGACTTTAATCGCACACCGTGCTGAAAATCACATACGAGTCCTGTAGAGCCCTTAAGCCCGGAGCGAGCACGGTTTTCTCGGCAAAATAATACCAGTCCACCTTCAAACCCTTTTTTAAGTTGGGATCTTCGGGGCGCCAAGTCCGGCAAAAATAATTGATCGTATTTTCGCGCATTGAGGGGTGTCGATTGGAGAACGTGTCATCGAGAAAGCGGGTCCACCGAAAGCCCCGTTGTTCACTTTGCGTGTCGATCGGTGTCGGCGGTAGGGTGTCAATCATCTTGCCGTTCAGCAGATCGACCGAGCGACCGTCTTGGGTTCGGCCGATAATTCGATGATATCCGTCGGCCACGTTATCGATCGGTGCGAACATCGACCATGCCTGGGCCAAACTTAGAGCGCTCGACAGGCGTTTAACCGCTTTGAACGGCTCGCGATCGATCTGCGGAATTTGCGCGATATTGAGATACGCCATCAACGCCGCGAAGGTGAGCGCCGCGGGTCCAAAAAATTTGTCAAACCTAGGCGTAACAACGACGCCGCTTATGGGGGCCACTTTAAGGCGCTCCCAGAATCCGGTCGGTAAAAGTGCGAGCAGCAGGGTGACATCGATCAGCGGGAACAGTTCCAGATGAAGAAAAAATCCAAAGCTTATATGCATAAGGATAAAAACGGCGCAGCCCACGGTGCGAAGTAAGTCGGCCTTCCACGGGGAGAAAAACAAAACCCAACCAACCCGCTCGACCACAAAGACCGCGATAGAACAAATCGCCAGGAGGCCGGGAAACTGCAGAAGTAGGGCGGCGGCCGGGCGGGCGTAGGTGTCACCATTGAGCGCCATAAACGCCCCTCGCGGGAAGTGCACCCAGGCCTCGGCGGATTTACTCATGCCGGCGCAAAAATAGAGTGTGAAAATCTGCACAAACAAGGCCATTGAGGCGGCGTTCGAAAATGAAGTCTCACCGGCGTGGCGGGGTCCCGACGGTAGAAACGCCGACCAAATCAAAGCGAGCCGCATGAGGTCGTCGCCGCCGTATCCGATCATAAAATTTCGTTGGTGCAACGAAAGCATGAGCACAAAGGCCGCCACCGAAACCAGGCGCGGAAAAATATTGGCCATCAGGAGTGCTCCGCTGGCAGCGGTTAAGGCAAACAGCGCGCCCGCCCACCATATGGAATCGGAGATATAAAATAATGAAAGATAGCGCCCCATAGTTTGCGAAACCGCGAGCGCGACCGACGATGGTAGCACCCCGGCGTCTGTATGAAGAGCTGTGAAATCGGGCAGGCGAAAAAGGATATCTAAGAGGACCGCGGCGCCGAGGCCGAAGCGAAATAGGCGCAGCGAACGGAAGTCGATCGCGAAAGCGCTCATGACCAGAGCTGGCGCCAATCGGCTCCGGAATTTTCATCTCCGGAACTCTTTCGTTCTTGCGGCAAAATTAAATTTTCGAGGGCGGTCTCGGCCAACACTTTGCCGCAGGCCTGCAGGACACTCTCGGCATCGATGTGGTGGTAGCGGTAGACGTCGCTTGGGCGTCCGCATTTGGAGTGCTTACGAACCGCGAGAGTCTCTTGCTTCACTCCGATCAAGGAGCCGATATTGTCGAGCAAGCCAATCTCTCCATCGTGAACGCTGACGATCGGAATGCGCCGGCCCGCCAGGGTTCGCAGATCTCCGGCTTGCGAGGGATCAAAGTCTTTTAGGTACAAATCTGCGTTTACACCGAGGCCTTGTTTTAAGTGGCGATAGCCGTTCTCATGAGCCAAGTTGCCCAACAAAAGGTCGGAGCTAGTGACGACAATCACATTGGCATAAATGCCCTTGGCCAGAAGGTCTTTAGAGGCTTTGATGGCCTCAGTCGTCGGCGAACCCATGGCGAAAATGTGCACGACGTTGTCGCCCGGCTCGTAACCGGCGTACCCGCGGTAGTCGATCAGATAATAGGCGCCGGCCAAAACATCCTCTTTTACTTTCGCAAGAATCTCTTCGTCGCTCAATGCCGCGATTTGCGACTCATCGGTGCCGTTCTCCACATTCATTCCGGCCGGGGCGAGTAAGGCGTTGTGGTCGGTTTTAAAGCGCCTTTGCGTGCGCAAGAATCCCAAAAATTGTTTCTGGTCCACGCCCCGCGTGACTCCGCGAACGATAACACCGTTGCGGTCGTGGTCGTCGCCGGTGAGTAGGCGTTTCACCGCATCCACAAAGATCCAATCCAACTCCTGAACAAACAGGGGCTCCCATGTGACTTGTCCGGGAATTTGAATGTCGGACTTCCAGCCGTGTTGGGCGCCTTCGGGCGAGAGCGTGACTCCGCTTGGTGTGCCGACCAAAATAAAACTCGAGCGCCAGTAGAGATTGTAAAACAACTGATCGAGCGCGCGCTTAATAAAAAAGTCATAGACGGTCATCAGCGGTAAAATCGGAATTCCCAGGGTGTCGCGAATTTTTCCGAAGGAGCCAACGCACGAGGTGACATTCGCTTCGACAATGTCGAAGCGTAAGAAGCGGTCGGTGATTTCTTCACCCGGAACTAAATCGGGCACGGTTTTATCTTTTACGCCGGCTTCAGATTCGAGATCGTCCACGTCATTGGCGCTATAGATCTTGCCGTCCATCGAAGGATTTAAGTTCGTGCTGGTGCCCACATCAGGGGCCATCGACACCATCATTTCGGATGCGAGCTTAAATGCACGCTCCGAGGGTGTTAGAGCTTTTTGTTTCTCTTTGAGTTGGCTCGCATCCAAGGGTGTGTTGGCGATGCGGGTGAGCTTAGAGGTCAACTGACCGAGCATCCATTGCGTGTGCGGATAGTTGGCCATTTTAAAATTGATGTCTAAGGTATCGTTCATCGGGCCGAGGTCATCGGCAATTTTTTGAAAGTGGGCTTTGTTTTTCGCCTTTAAATCATGTTGGCCTTTGATGTCGGTCCACAGCTGTTGCCCGCGCTGTTTTAAAAATATTCCTTCGGGGGATTTTTCGTCAAAGCGCGCGAAGTCGGTGTCTTTAGGCATTTTGCCCCGTTCCGCAAGGACGCCGAGTTCGGCGTCGTCGGGAATGGCCGAGTGGTTGCCCGGATTGGCGGCCATCTTAAGGCCCCAACCCTTGATGGTGTGGGCAATAACCATGGTGGGCCGCTGGGTTTCTTTTTTACTTTCGCTATAGGCTTCAATCAGCGTGTTAAAATCATGGCCGCCAAAGTCGTGCACCGCGGTCCGCAGTTCGTCGTCGCTGAGGCCTTTTAAGAATTTATCTAACTTGGGTTCGTGCTGCAGCAGTTGCGCGCGGACCGCGTCTCCCGTGGGGAGCATCAACAAGACTTGCAATTCGTAGTCGGCCAGCCGACCTTCAAAAATTTCTTTAAACTTGTCGCCGCCGTCTTTTTTAAACCATTGCGCGCGCTTTTTTCCGTGGCGAGCGTGGACGACGTGCCAACCGTTGGCCTCCATCATCCGCTCAATGCGTAAATCATCCGTTCCACGCATCACGGCTTGATTGGTGATGCGATGTCCGTCGAGGCTCTGCCGGTTAAAATCCAAAATCCACGTCAAATTGCCAAGCTGGCGCTCCGCAAAGTCGGGAATCGCCTCAGAAAGCGAGCCTTCACGAAACTCAGAATCGCCCATCACAGCCCAAAAGTGCGCGTCGGGCACCTCGTAACCGTGGCGCTGGGCATATTTATAAGCCAATGCCAAATAGCCAGCGTTGACCGGCGGAATACCGACGGTGCCCGAGGGAAAAAAGTTATGGTGATCGGGATCATAGGCCGAGTGATAAGATTGAAAAACCCACTCGTCATTTTGCGAAAACGCGCGCAGGTTGCGCATGGCCGTATTGGCCTCGGTCAAAGTCAGACGCGAGAGATCCGGATTGAGAAGCAAATCGAGCAGATAATTGTACGAGTGATCGGCGGGCGCCGCATGCGGCTTGTTGGCGATCCAGTCGTAGCCGGTTTTCATAACCAGGTGAAGTGCGCCCAGCACATGCAACGCGCTGGAACTGGCGGACGAATGACCGCCGATCTTCGGGTCGCCTTTTTCTACGTTATCGCGGTTGTTCGCCATATAAATCATTTTGTTGGCGAGGTAGTGCGCACGGCGCGCGATCGAATTCAATACGTCGGTATCTACATTTTTAGACATGGACATAATCTAAAGGGCCTTTGCCGGACGTGCAACTTCGGACTGAGCCTCAAATATCACTTGGCAATAGGGCACACGGGGATCTGTTAAACTGCGAAAGTCGGAGATTTTACTGATTAAGTTGTTTCCGGCCGTGGTCACCAGGAGCGGAAAGCCAAAGTGCCACGGTGCACCCTGCGCGTCGATGGCTTGAAATACGGCCGATTCGGTATGAAAGCCCATGCGCCCCCATTCTTGCCTGAGGAGGCGCCACACATCGGCGGGCGGCGGCGTGATTTCGACCGGGAGCACGTAGCATCCTTCCGGTCCCACGGCGGCGAGTCCCTGTTTCACATTCGATGCCAAACAGACGTGGTCGCTCGTGTCAAAAACCAGCTCGGTGTTGGCGATTCGAGGGCAAAGACGCAGTTGATCGTCGGCATGTTGCCCCGAGAGAACCGTGATCACTTCCAGCCCCAACTGACTCAACTGGTGAATGCGGGCGTCGAGAAGGCGCTGGCCCCCGGTGTCGCGCTCGATGCCGAGTGGCTCTTCGGAATTATCACTGGTGCGGTAACCCGCGAGAAGTAAGACCTTCATGCTTCAAGTACAAAATCCCAGCGGATTTTTATTGTGCCATCTTGCTCAACCATCCCGGCCGGGGGATTCGGGAAGGGAGCGGCTTCTTTAAAAGCTTCTTCGGCGGCGTGATCAAGGGCTTCGACTCCGCTGCGGGTGATGACTTCGACTCGAATCAGTTCGCCCTGCGAATCGAGAGTCACTAGAACTTGAGTGACCCGATCTTTGGCGGACGCGATATTGCGGCCTTTGCGATAAATAATTTTAACTTTCTCGCGCACATTGGGCTCCCAATGCTGGCGCAAAGATTCTTTGATGCGATTGTAATACGAGTAGTAAACAAATTCACGCGTACTGAGCAGTGTTTGTAGGCCCGATTGTACATCTTTGAGGTAGTCGTCGGTTTGCGACGGATCGCCATTGTCGACGTTGAGACCTTTTGGGCCCGGATTCAGCGCGAACTTGGGCGAAAGATCTTTTAGATCTGGAATTTCACCCTTTTCGGTGTTTTTCACCGTTTTGTCGATTTCGGTTTTCTCTTTCTTGTCGCCGTCTTTTTGCCCTTCGTCTTTGTGTCCGCCTTGCGCGGTGTTTTTAAACTGACCCGAGCGTTCGGCGCGAGTTTGCTTGATGACTTTTTGGTCGAAGGCGCTCAAGAACCGGGTGTTTTCGTCTTTTTCTTCGTTGAGTTGCTTTTTTTGTTCGATGACCTGATCGGTCACGGTTTGTTTGCGTGCGGGTGCCGCGGTTTTTTCTTCGGGCGGCGATAGTTCGTTCGGGTCGGTGTATTCGACTTCGATCTTGGTGACGGTGGGCGAAACCGGCTGCGGTTTGGAGGTGACGAAGCCCAATACCAGAAGCGCGTGGATAAGCAGCGACAGGAGCAGGAAATAGTTTTCCGGCTTGGTGTGTTTCTTTAACGTCTTCCGTAACTGCAGGTTCATCAAAATTTTATCGGTTTAAAGCTCCTTGGAGTTAACGGACTCGACCTAATATACGTGCGCATGTTTCTCGCTCGACAGTTGGATTTTTACCGTGTCAAAATACTGGCATGCGCTTCGAAGTGTGGGCACAAACTGATGTGGGACTAAAACGGGATATCAACCAGGATGCGATCTTGGTGGACCACGACCACAATTTATTTATCGTCGCCGACGGAATGGGTGGGCATAAGGGCGGTGAAGTCGCCTCCGCGCTGGCCGTCGAGACGGTGCAAGAGATTGTCGCCCGGCGTTTGGGCGAGACCAAAGTTTCTCCGCGCAAAGTCCTGGGAGATGCCTACCGAGAGGCGAGCAGCCGGATTCACTACAAAAGTACGTTTGAATCGCCAGAGCTGATGGGCATGGGTACGACCATGGTCCTGTTTTGGGAAATTCGCGGTCGGGTTTTTATTGGCAATGTCGGTGACTCGCGGGCGTATTTGTATACGACCGACAGTCTGTGGCAGCTCACTGAAGATCATTCCTTGATCAATGAACAGGTCCGGGCCGGAGTGATTTCAGAGGAAGAAGCGCCGCATGTGGTGGGCCGAAATGTAATCACCCGCAGCGTTGGCTTTGAGCGCGATGTGATGGTCGACGTTTTGGAGCGTGAGCCCCAGCCGGGTGAGATGTATTTGCTTTGCTCAGACGGCTTGAGCGGATTGATAACTCCTGAAAAGCTATCTGAAATCTTTAAACAAACGGCGCCCGAGGAGATTGTGGCTCGGTGCATCAGAGAAGCTAAGGCCGCAGGCGGCGACGACAATATTTCGGTGATCTTGATTCGACCGAAAGAAGGTTGACGCAATCCGCTAATGCACCCTAAATTGGGCGATCTGAGTCTAAGCTAAAGAAGCATTTAAGAGACATATTTAGAGGGAATTTTTGGACAACAAAAGCTACACCATTCTGATTGCCAGCAATCGGCACGGCGAGACTTTTAAAATCAACTTGCGCGCCAGTTGGGTCAAATTCGGCGTGTTCGCGGCCTTTTGTCTAGTATTGCTGTCGCTGACGGCAGCTTTGGACTATGTCGGGCTGCTGTTGAAGGCCAATGAAAACCGCAGTCTGAAATCCGAAAACTCGGCTTTGAAAAGACAATTCAACCTGGCCGAAGAAAAGCTTGGGGTCCTTGAGGCCTCTCTAGATCGAATTCAAAACTTCACCAAAAAGCTGAATCTGATCACCAATGTAGAAGACAGCGAGCGCAGTTTGAAGCTCGCGATCAGCACGGGTGTTCGCGAAGGCGCGGATTTGGCGGCGTCGCCGGTCAGCCGCTTGCCGTCGAGCGAGTTTATGATTCGCGAGCCGCAACCGGTAGAGAAACCCGTGGCCGAGGAGAAATCCGGCGAGCTTGCGGTGAACAAGGACGGTTCGCGCGACTATGTATCTTTGAGTGTGCGCATCGATCGGGCTCTGCGAGAATCGCAGTTGCGTGAGCAGGGAGTGTTGCAATTGTGGGACTCGTTGAGCGAGCGGCAGAATTTGTTGTTATCGACTCCGTCGTTGAAGCCGGCCAAGGGTTGGTTCACTTCGCGCTTCGGCTACCGTGTGGACCCGTTCACCAACCGCGCCGAGATGCATGCCGGTTTGGATATGGCGGCCCCTCCCGGCACTCCGGTTTACGCTCCTGCCGATGGAGTGGTTTCGTATGTGGGATATGAGTCCGGTTACGGAAAGCTCGTTTCGATTGATCATGGCTATGGCGTCGTCACCCGTTACGGTCATAACTCGCGCGTGTTTGTTGAACAGGGGCAAAAGGTACGTCGGTGGGATGTGATTTCTTCGGTCGGCAGTACCGGCCGCTCAACTGGCGCGCATTTGCACTATGAAGTCCGCGTTCACGGCATCGCCGTCGATCCGCTCAATTACATTCTTAACGAATAGCCAAAACAAAAAACCCGCCTTGTGAGCGGGTTTTTTTGACGCGAACTGAAAAGGTACGGCGTACCTTTTAGCGTTTCGAGAACTGAGTGCTTCTGCGAGCGCCGTGTTTTCCGTACTTCTTACGTTCCACCATCCGCGAGTCGCGGGTAAGCAGACCGGCTTTTTTCAAAGTTGGGCGAAGAGCAGGATTCACAAGAATTAATGCGCGCGAGAGACCGTGGCGAATCGCTTCCGATTGGCCAGTAACTCCGCCGCCGACCACTGTGACGCGGGCGTCGTATTGATTTTTAGTGTCAGTCACCACGAAGGGGCTGGCCACGATCATACGCGCGACCGGAGTCGGCATATATTTTTCGAGATCTTTTCCGTTCACGGTGATTTTACCGCTGCCGGTTTTCAAAAACACGCGGGCGGCGCTAGTTTTGCGGCGACCGGTGGCGTAGTAAGCGGGTTCTTTTGCTGCTGCCTTAGCCATTAGTTATCTCCCAAGTTCAACATCTGCGGACGTTGAGCGCTATGGGGATGATTGGGTCCCGCATAGGCCTTAAGTTTGTGAATCAATCGTTTCGAAAGTTTATTCTTCGGCAACATTCCCGCCACGGCTTCGCGCACGATTGCGGTCGGATCTTTTTGTTGCATCTGCGCCGCGCTCAACTCTTTGAGTGAGCCGAAGTAGCGAGAGTGCGAATAGAATTTTTCGTTCTGCCACTTTTCTCCGGTCATCTGAACTTTTTCGGAGTTGATCACAACTACGAAATCGCCCGTGTCCACGTGGGGAGTAAACGTCGGCTTGTTTTTGCCGCGGATGATTTTTGCAATTTCAGTGGCCATACGGCCGAGTGTCTTGCCGCTGGCGTCGACCAAGTACCACTTCATGTCGACTTCTTCCGGCTTTGCGTTCCAGGTATTCATAACGTTCATTCCTTACTTGTTCTAAAGCTTTAGCGAACTGGAAGGTTTAGAGTTTTCGGCACTTATTGTCAAGGGTTGGGGGGTACTCAACTCGGTAAAGATAAAGGCCGTGAGCCGCGGCTGTGGCCTTGGCCGCCTGCCGATCGCGGGCGTCGAAAATGTTCAGCAGGTCGGTCAGTTCCATCCGGTTGCGTTCTAAATGCAGGAGTGTTCCCACGAGGTTACGTACCATTTGTTTTAAAAAGCCGTTGCCGGTGATGCGGAACTCTAAAAGGCCCTGTCCGCGCGGCTTCCACAGGCATTGGTCGATGCGGCGAATAGTTGATTTTACTGGGGTTCCCTGACTTTGAAAGCTCTTGAAATCTTTTCTGCCTTCGATCTGCCGGGCAAACTGGTTAAGAAGACCAAGATTCAGTTCCTGCGGGACCCAAAGCGCTCTTTGATGCCATAGCGCGGAGCGGATTTCATGGTTCCAGATGCGATAAATATAGGTCTTCCGGACCGCGCTTTTGCGGGCATGAAAGTCGTCGGGGGCATGCCATGCGCCCTTAATAACAACAGATTCTGGAAGCATGGCGTTCATGGCGCGAACCATCCGATGTTCAGATGTGGAGATTTTGGGGGCTTCAAAGTGCGCCACTTGGCCCACGGCATGGGTGCCCGCATCGGTGCGGCCACTGCCGATGATTTTAATCGGCTCATTGTAAATCTGCGAGAGAACCGATTCGACGGTCGACTGAACGGTGTTTAACCCCGGCTGCTTTTGCCAGCCATTGAACTGCGTGCCGTCGTAGGAAATCAGGAGTTTGATAATTCGGGGCATGCCGCGTTTATGGCACAATGCTTCCGAATTGGGAACCGGGTTTAGTATTCCATCAAAAAGCCGGCGTTGAGCATATCGCCGGAGAAATCGAACTTTTTGCTCAGGGCAAGGATGCCCCGGTATTCAACCGTTAGGTAAACGGCGTTGATGCCGTACTCGCGGTCGAGTTGGATGCGCGACATATTGTCGAAATAGGTTAAATTGAGCGCGCCGCCGGCGGCATAAAAAGCGCCGAAGGAGCCGCCGAATTTTGGTGCTTTATCGTCGTCGCGCAATTCGGCAAATCCGAAAATGGTTCCGCCGCCAGTGGCATAGGGCACCACCATCTGTTTGTGCCAAATTTGCATCCGGTAAACCGCGCCGATACTCATCGGGATAACCGCGAAAGTGAAAATTTCTTTAGGGGTTATTTCGGGCACCGCCTGCGAATTCACGGGGCCGACAAAACGCCCGTTCCCCTGCGCCACATAAACGCCGCCGCCGAGAGATGCGGCGAACTTTCCGATTGGAGAGCGCCACAGCTGCCATTCCCAATCAATCAGAATCGCCGGAGTGTCGGTTTGGGTGTAGAGATCTTCGAAAGTCGCCGAGCCTACGTTGTCGTTGGCCGGTGCTTCGAGGTTTTGCGGAATGTAGGAGCCGAAGCGAACCGCGGTCGCGGTTTTTTGCTCGGACTCTTCGACCTTGTAGATGTAATTGCGCGATTTATCGATCCGGATCAGTCCCTTTTCTGCGAAGGGGTGGGGAACTTCGGTGGCGTTTTCATATTTACTCCAATCGAAAATCACATCGTCGGAGTAGGAGTTGGCCGGGCGCTGGCGCGAGCCTCCGGCTCTGGGTTGGGCCGGGGCAGAACCTGGGGCATCGAGAGTTCCCGGCGCGGCGGGGGTGGGATCGGGAGTCCCAGAATCGATTTCGCCGGAGCGGTCGTCTTCCGGCATGTCCTCGGTCTCAAGATCCACCGAGCCGCCATCTGGGTCGCCATCCAATTGTGCAATGGCCGGCGTGCCCAAACCGCAAGCGAGAAAAAATAAAATGGCGAGAGTCAGTTTATTCGGCGCGGGCAAGACCTCTCCTTAGTCCAAACCGTGTTGCAAATACGCAAGCTGCGACCGTCATCAGGAGGAGCGTGAAGGAGAGCAAAGTGGCGGGCAAAAATCCGATCTTCAGTGCCAGAGCACTGTAGGCATAGAGCGGCCAAAGGGCGGCGCGCGTGATGGCGCGAAGATAGGGCTTGTCGTAGATAAAACGCGAGGCGTGCGGGCCATATTTATAATAGGCGCCGACAAACTTTCGGCCCAATTTATTTTGCAGCAAAATTTTAAATTTAAAATCGCGAAAGGTTTTTAACTTTGGCTCAAGAAAACTGCCGTAGGCCGCGGTGGCGACAAAACAATTGAAGTCGTCAGTTAGAAGTCCGAGCACTTCTTCAGGTGTCGCTGCCCAAGGGCAACCGGTGAACGGCGTGCCGGCATCGCAGGTGGCATCAGCGGCCGGGGCCGGAAAGAACTGCACCACATTGTTGGCTTCATCGACCATGGCGATGCGAAATACGTAAGTGGTGTTGTTGCTGAGGCCGTTGGTCACGACGTTGCGGTCTAAAGTGTTGCCGTCGGAGGAGACGGTGATGTCGGTGGTTTCGGTCGAGTCAACATTGGCTGAGGCCAAGCCTGCGGCCGAATGATAAACGCGAACTTTAACGGCTTTGGTGCCGTAACTGAGGGTGGGAAAGTTGGTCGCGGCTTCGATATCTTCGATATAAACTTTTTCGTCACCCGGGTAGGGTACAAAGCCGAACGTGCCGCCGATGCCCTCAGTGCTTGCGCCGTAAACGTCGTAGGAGCCTTCGCCGGGATTGATCACGCGAAAGGTAAAATCGGTGGCGACGGACGCTTCGTCGGTCGCGTTGTAGGTGTTGTCGCCATTTTTATCCACAAATATCTTGGCGTTGATGGTTTTGTTCCCGGCCACGAGGCTACAAACCGTGGGCGTGTCGGCCTTGTTGCATATGTCATCCCAAGTGACTGACACCGAGTCGCCCGTGCCGGTGCCCGCCACCGTGTTGGCGGTGCCGACCGCGATGCGGATATTGCCAGTGGTGGCTTCGCCGCGCCGGACGGCGATGGTCATGCTTAAATTTCCGTAAATGCGGGTGGTGTTGCAGTTGCAAAGGCCATCGGCGGCGGTGAGGCAAAGCGGAGTTCCCACCATGGCGGCGACGGTGCAGCTGTTGCACGTCGCAAGCGACCCGCCGGCGCTGCAATCGGCGCCCGCCATGCCGCCAAAAATAACGGCGGCACCCGTCACCGTGGTGCCGGTGATTGTTGGCAGTGTGATGTTCGAGACACCGGTCGCGCCGGTGATTTGCGGGCCAACGGCAAACGCTTTAAATGAGAGAGCCAGACCAAAGGCGAATACGAGGGACTTCATCATCTATAGATGTCATCACGAGCGGGGAGCGATGTCAAAAATCCTCTCGGCGATTTGGATGCCGTTGAGGGCCGCCCCTTTGCGGAGATTGTCTGAGACAATCCATAGAATCCAGGTGTTTGGGTCGTCTAAATCGCGGTGGATGCGGCCGACGGCAACGCCGTCTTTGTCGCTGTATTTGTGAGCCGTGGGATAAATATTTTTTTTGATGTCGTCCTCGAGAATTAATCCGCTTTGTTTGCTGAGGGCGTTGAGGATTTGTTCACGTTCGACGGACTTTTTAATGCGCACCCAAGCCACTTCCGAATGCGCATTCCAGGCGGGGATGCGCACGGTGAAGGCACTGACGCGAAAACTGGTGTCGCCCATGATTTTTTTGGTCTCGCGCATGATTTTAATTTCTTCGGTGCAGAAGCCGTTGTCTTGAAAGGACCCGATTTGCGGGATCGCATTCATGGCGATCTGATGTGGAAAAATCTGTGGAGAAGGCAGGCTCGTTCCTGCGGCCCAGGCTTTTGTTTGTTCGCTGAGCTCATTTTGCGCGTCTTTACCGCCGCCACTGACGGCCTGGTAGGTGGCGACATGAACGGATTCTAGACCAAAGTCCCTATGCAGGGGATGAAGCGCGCACACCAGTTGAATGGTCGAGCAGTTGGGGTTGGCGATGATCACGCCCTCTTGACCTTGTGCTTGACGCGAACCGAAAAGGTACCTGGTACCCAAAAGATGTCCGTTCACCTCGGGGACGCAGAGGAGTTTGTCGGGGTCGGTGCGGAAGGCGGCGGAGTTGTCGATCACTACGGCGCCGGCTTTGGCGGCGATGGGCGCCCACTCTTTTGAAATGTCGTCGCCGCTGGAGAAGAACACGATGTCTAAGCCCTTAAAAGCCTCAGGAGTTTGCACCTCGACCGGTACGGTTTGGCCGAGGCAGGTGCGCGTTTGCCCTTTTGAACGATCACTGGCGAAGAGTTTTAAAGTCCCGAGTGGGAAATTTCGCTCTTCGAGGAGGCGCAAGAAAAGTTCGCCGACCAATCCGGTCGCGCCGACCACACCGACATTGAGTGCGTTAGCGGTTCGGCTCATGTTCATCCAATTCTTCAATCAAATCTTCGCTCGGATCGGGCGGAAAGGCTTTGCTGTTGCGCGGATGCCGCCCACCGAGGCGCCAAATTCCGAAGATGGCGCCCAGTGTGGCGTAACTTAAAAACAGCACGAAGAGCGTTGTCTCGGGGCGAATCGCGACCAGCGCGAAAATAAATACGCCAACCACTAAATAGCGAAACGGCACTCGGTGGCGAAAGTCGATGTCTTTAAAGCTGCGGTAGCGGAAGGTCGACACCATAACGAACCCGAGCAAAAAGGTCATAGCCAAAACGCCCCAAGAGCGGGCGGCATCGAGTTCTAAATCTTCAAAAGCCAATACACTCGAGGCCACAATCCCGGCCGCCATCGGGATCGGCAGTCCTTGAAAATAGGCTTTTTCAACCGAGCCACTTTGCACATTGAAGCGCGCCAGGCGCAAAGCTCCGCACGCCACAAAAAAGAAACTGGCCAGCCAACCCAGGCGACCGAAAGGCTCGAGCGACCACAAAAATAACAAAAGGCCCGGCGCCATTCCGAAGCTGATCAGATCACACAGCGAATCGAGTTCGGCGCCGAATTTAGAAGTGGCGTTGGCCATGCGGGCGACGCGGCCATCGAGTTGATCAAACACGGCGGCGATTACGATGGCGTAAGAGGCCCAAATAAAGTTGCCGTTGATCGAGTAAATGATCGCGAAAAAGCCAAAAAACATGTTCATGATGGTGAGCAAGTTGGGTAGCACGTAAATGTGCACGCCCACTTTGCGCGGCGGAGTGAGGCCTTCGCCGATGTCGTCGGAATTCGATTCAACTTTAGATTGCTTGGTCACTAGAAGCCTCCGGTCACCGGAAACGCGCTGGCGTCTAAAGCACCAAACACGTAATACAGTCCCGTTAAAAGCACGGCGCTTAAAACCGGGAAGACGAAGTTATCGTCTAATTTCCATATCGGCACAAGTTCAGAGAAGGCTCCAATCAATCCGGCCAAAAGGCAGGCGATAAACTGCCGTTCCATCATAAGGTCCATATAAGAAAAGTAGCCTAAAGAGAGTAGAAAGCAGGCGGCAAAGGCGGCCAAGGTGCCCTGCAGGCTCTTGTTGCCAATAAGCTTATCTTTGCCGAAGCGGATCCCGAAGTAACTGGCCAAGGGATCGGCGAACGCTAAAAACAAAAGAGAAAGTAAGACCACCGGCTTGGGGAAAAAACAAATTATGACCGTCACTCCGACCATCATCCCCGTGGATGCGGCAAATTTTTTGCGCTCGCTTTCGCGGAGAACCGGCCCAAACAGCCACATAAAAAATTTGCCCAAGCGGGGATTGTTGAGGCGCGCCCAATCGAACCCGACCATAAACACGGTGAAGCCGACCGATAGATAAACGGCCATTTTCGGCGTCACAAAACTGTACAATGCGAAGATAAATAAGACTCCGCCAAAGTGCCATAGACGGCGGGCCAAATGAATGTCGTCGCGAGCTTTAAAAGGCATACCCCAACTTGTCTCATTGTGGGATAGAGTCAAATGATTTCATATATTTATGATATGATCGGCTATGCGTCTTTGGTCCCTGGCGCTTATCTTTTTATGGTCTTTTTCGGCCCTCGCCGATGGCGCGCCATTCGGTGCCCATTACGGCTATGTCACCGATGTTAAAGAAGAACGGAACAAGCGCGACATCGAGATGGTCATGCTCGAGCGCCCGAAAGAGCCGCCCAAACACCTGCAAGAAGTCATCTTTAATGAAAAGTTATCGAAGGAATTTCAACAGCAGTACGCCTATAAGTTTGGCCAGTCGCAGGCCGAGCAAACTTTGAATACGGTTGGCCGCCAAGATGGGTACACCTACTTCACCGGTCGCAACGTGACCTTGACCCAATATCGAAAAGATCAGCAGGACTTTGCCGAGTATATGACCCGCCGCTTAATTGAGTACCATGTCGACAACTGGGTGAAAAACGACCCCGAAATGCGACCCGTCTATGAGCTCAAAGACCGCGTCAGCAATGTGAACGTGCAACTGAAAAATGGCTACAAGTTTGAGTGGAAGTACAATTTCGCCGGCCCCAATATGGAAGCCAAAGTCAAAAATCCCTACAATGTCGACGTCAAAGTGCGGATGGAGATGACGGGAATTATTTCGTCGCCCAAAGAGATGATTTACTCGCTCGGATATCAGTTCACGCCCCGGGTGCGGGCGGATGTTTTGGAACGGCAAACCGATGGGTCCTCGCAGTTGGTGATTTCGCGCCGTATGACGTCCAATATCTCGGCTTCAGTCACGGCCTTGCAAGACCGCAGCGATGCCGGACTGTCGAGCAAGCAAGAAATCTATCTCGTCGGCTTGTCCTGGTGGGATTAGATTCCACTTACGTGTCTCAAAATGAGATCGCATAGTGATTCGTTTTAGATTGGGGTAAAATTGAGAGGTTGGGATTGAAAATCATTTTTCATAATATTGCACTGATAGCTTTGCTTTTTGGCCTCGGGGTTAGCACGTCGTTACCAATCGTGCATGAAGCCGGACTGTTTTCATTTGCACGAGGATGGATTGAAAAAATTCTCGGTCGATCCGATTTAAAAGATGCTCGAGGTTCGGCTGAAAGTCTGAGCCAGCTCCCAAGTAATATGGCCGCGCAAACCACGACTCAGGTTTCGGCAAACGATCGATCCAGAAAAGTGGTGGCGGGGAGTTTTGTGAATGTGGATCTGTCGGCCGTCGATCCCGAATATGGACCATGCAAACGGGTGGCTTTGGCGTTGCCGGCGGCATTGGCCAATGAACATCAGACTTTTGGCGGTCAAGTTCCGGTTTATGACGCGAATTATTTTAAAACCGCAAATCTCGACAACGCTCCACTCGAGGTCTTTGTGCCGGCTCGAAATCCTAAGGAATGGAAGTGTTTCGTCGCTTCTCCTCCCCCCGGCGTGACAATTTCTGAATGTGTGCCGCCAATTGGTTGCCCAGCCGGGACACCAACTGTACCCTATGCCGTAGCACTCAACGAATGTTCAGGATCCTGGTGCGGGGGCGCAAAGTTTCGCAATAAGGCCGTACAGACATGGTATCGCACCACGGCGAACTGGCTGTGCATTCGTCGAGGTCATGCAACAGGCGCCTGCGATTGGGACATCAACCCTAGTTTACAGGGGGGAAGATATTGCGCGTACTCAAACGATGGAGGGTCAGGTTGCGATTCCAACAACTCCGGAATCAATCCCATGATTCGAGTTCATTGCGCAAATCCGCCTCCGCCTCCGCCTTCGGACGACGTAGGTTCTCCTTCCGACTGCAATTAATGCCGCATCTTCTAAATCAAAGGGGTTCAACCCTGATGTCTATGGTTGTAGGCATTGGCGTAATGGGACTAATTACGGCTGGAATCATGGACACGTTTTCGGAGTCCATAAAGATTCAACAGCACGTCCTGACCAAACAATCGGTACAAACCCAACATATGGCCATTATTGAACTGCTGAGTCGGCGGGCAACTTGCGAACGGAATTTTCGCGCTGTTGTCGATGTAGCCGCTTTACCGAGAGCTATACCAAGTTTACTCACCAGTGATGTCGCAGCCACTCCCGTGTTTAATGTGGGCGACACCTTTGATGACGGTAAGTTTACGATCATCGCCATGCAATTGGCCAATTGGCGGCCTCGCGCATTGGCCGGTGTGGACCAATTCAAAGGGGTCGTAGACTTGATCGTCAGCTTTCAGCCGCGGCAGGGTGTTGCGATGTCGCGGGTGATTCCGATTTCGACAGAGTTAAATGGTTTTACGGCCGGCGCCGCCGATCCAACGCAAATTAATTCCTGCGTTTCGATAGGCAATGACACGAATCAGCCATGGACGCTCAATGGCACCGGCGACATCATTTATATGAACGGCAATGTGGGAATTGACATTGTTAACCCGACCCAGCGGCTTCAGGTCAATGGGTATGTTATGGCGTCCGGATTTCTACATGCCTCAGATCTAAGATTAAAGAAGGACATTCATCCGGCCCCTGGCCTCGCGGCGATCGAAAAAATCAGAGGGGTTCGCTTTCGTTGGAAAAAAACCAATGTGCTTGCGAACGGTGTCATCGCGCAAGAAGTTGAGGGTATTTTGCCTGAGGCCGTGCATACCGCCCCCGATGGTGAAATGTCCGTCAACTACTCGTCTTTAATCGCTCCGTTGATCGAATCCACGCACGAGATGGCCGCACGCACGCGGGCTCTCGAACGAAGTCTCCTTGAACGGCAAAAACAAATCGATGAGATGAGGGCGCAGATCAAGGAGCTTGAAAATAGATGAAGTCCCAGTCTGGTTTTGCACTGATTGAAGGCGTCATCGCAGTCGGGATTTTTGGGGTATTGGTCGCGGGTCTTGCCCACTTGGCCAATCAATCGTACATGCAGCAATCCTTTTTGTCTGATCGTGATACGGCTGTTAGTTTGAATATGGCCCTTCTCGAGCTCCTGTCGAAGCGCGAGGCTTGCCAAAATTCCTTTGCGGGACTTGACGTATCCATCGCACAGAGTCCGTCGGAAATTCGTGGGACAGCGGCGGCCGAGGTTAAGTATCAAGTCGGTCAACGCTACGGACCCGAAAACTCTAGATTTTTATTGCAACGAATCGTCATCGAACCGGTTGGGGATATACTTGTAACTCGCAAGGCGAGTTTACGGTTTGATTTAGTTCGGCAAAAAACGGGGTTTGGGGCCACGACGATGCTCGCAAAGGCTGAGATGCTAGTGGTGCTTGACGGCAGCAATCAGATCATTACTTGCGTCGCAGTTGGGCGTGATCTCAATCAACCCTGGATTGAATCGGCAATTCCACCTGCTACACTTGTCCACCTCGGTAACAACGTCGGAATCGGGACGAGCAACCCGGCTCATAAATTGAGTTTAGTTGGTCCCGATCCTGCGGCGGTAGGTGGTCGAGTCAAGGCGATCGGATATTACGAACCATCCGATGCAAGACTGAAAGAAATTGAATCTCAGCGAGATGGTCTAAAGGATATCGAGTCCATTCGAGGCGTTCGATATCGATGGGTGGCTGGTGGTGGTGAACAGCTGGGTGTACTCGCACAGGACGTGCGCAACACATGGCCGGAGGCCGTTTCCGAGTCCAACGGATATTTGCTGGTCAATTACGATCAAATTATTCCGTCACTGATTGAAGCTTATAAACAGCTGCATCGAAGGCACATTGATCTGCTCAAGTCCGACCAAAGCCAGGAGCGGGAGTTGGGCGAACTTCGTATCAAATTGAAATCGCTCCTCTCGAAAGCCAAGTAGCAGATCCAGACACGATCCCATTTTGATACAAGCCCTGAATTCTAGGTTATAAAACTCCGAAAAGTCGTCTATGGATCAGTCGCAGGTGCGCTACGCGCTCCTTAAAATTTCATTTCTCGCGCTTCTTGGCAGCTCGTGGATTTTTGTTGGCTCCGTTATGGAAACTCGGCCCGATACGTTGGTCACCGCCGATGCAGACACCAACAGCGTGATTCAAAAACTTGAGGATCCACTGATGACCTTGGTGCGCTTGCCGGCCAGCATTCCGGCGCAATTGCCGACAGCATTCGCAGCCCAACCGCGCGTGATGGCGCCGATTCGTATGGACGTGGTGAAAATGGGCTGTTGGGATTTAAGTGACGTGGCGGCGCAAACTGTGGAGGCGCGCTGGGTCCGTTTTACCGGGCGCCCGTGCCAGATGGATTCTGCGCCCGAGAATATTCAAATCGTAAACACCACAAACGGCTATGTGGGCACAGTTTTCGTAGCCCATGCCGATCAGATGACGACCGATTTTATTCCGCTGCAAGAGGGCGCCAACGATATTTTGGTAAAGCTCGGGCACGGACAGGGCGTGGTTTTTGAAAACCGCTTCACCCTGGTGAAGCAGTCTGAACTGACGCAATAAAGTCGTTATTTCTTTTTATTTTTGGCGTCGATTTTCTTAAGCATTTCACGGGCGATGTCCGACGGGCTTTTGGTGCTGAACATTCCGCGAACTTTGCGTTCTTTAATCACATCTTTACTGACCGAAAGCCGCGCATTACGAATATTTTCGACAATTCCGCGCATCTGCGCGTTGGCTTCCACCTCGGGTCGGATTTCCGCGAGAATGTTATCAAGAATAAACAGTGAAGTGCTTTGCACCGACACCGGCGCGTCTTCATTTTTCACCACGCCCACGGCCTCACCAGCTAAGGCGGCAATGCTGGATTCGAAAGAATTGAAGCCAACCAAAACACGGCGGACTTCTGGGACCAATTTCGCCACCATATTGTCGCTATTGGGGCGAGAAAATATCAGCTTAAGGGCTTGGCGCAGCTGGCTGACCGCTTCATCTTCGTTGGCGGTCCCGTCTTCTCCGGCCAGGTCGCGGGCCTTGTTGACGAAGGTTTGCACCATGGCCAGCATCTCGTCGTAGTCTTTAATCATAAGTTCGTTGTACTTAAAGCTTGGGCCGATCGAGCCCCCGCCTGAGAATGATCCGCCGGAGTCATCCGAACTCCCGGACGCACAACCTGTGATTAAAAATAAATAACCCGCGACGATGAATGGCAAAAGAAGGTATTTCATACCCAAATTGTAGGCGCGGCTCCCGACATTTGTCTATGCCGCACGATGTTTAATTTCGAAACAAGCCCTATGAATTTCCGCAACATAGCTTCTCTCTTGAGGCCCCCTATGCCACACTATCAAGCGTACGTATCAAATCATTAAAGGAGTCCCCCTTGAAAAAGACATCTCTATGGGTGGGTGTGTTGGCCATGTTCGTGGCCGTTGGTTGCACCTCCAAACAGCAAATTCAGAAGACCATCGAAGACAACCCTGAAATCGTGTTTGAAGCGATTAAGAAAAATCCGAAGAAATTTGTAGAAGTGGTGAACGAAGCCGTTCGCACCGCGCAAGAGACCGCCCGTGAAGATGAGGCCAAAGAAGAATCGGCCCGAATGGAAGCCGAATTTAAGAACCCGAAAGTGGCTAAAGTTGAAGACGGCCGCGTGATCTTTGGTAAAAAAGACGCTCCCGTAACGATCATCGAGTACACAGACTTCCAATGCCCGTATTGCGGCCGTGGTCACGCCACTATGAAAGAAGTGATGAAGAATTATCCCGACAAAGTGCGCGTGGTGTTAAAGCATTTGCCGCTCGATTTCCATCCGTTGGCGATGCCTGCTTCCAAATACTTTGAAGCCATCGCTTTGCAAGATCATTCGAAAGCTGAAAAGTTTCATGATCTGATTTTCGCTAACCAAGCCAAGCTGAACCAGGATGGCGAAAAGTTCTTAAAAGACGCTGCTAAAAAAGCCGGCGCAGACCTGGCCAGAGTTGAAAAAGATTTGAATAAAGAGTCCATTGTGGCGCGAATCACATCCGACATGGAAGAGGCGCGCAAGTTCGAGTTCTCGGGAACCCCTGGGTTTTTGGTCAATGGCGTTTCTTTGAAGGGCGCTTATCCCTTTGCGGAGTTTAAGAAGATTATCGATAAGCATTTAGCAAAGTAAGTCCGCGAGCTCGCGTTTTTGCGAGCTGCGCAGAGTTTGAGAAAGCCGGGTCAGCGACTCGGCTTTTTTTATTGCGCTATAGGTTTATCGGCAGTTGAACCGGGTTGATTCGCACGCCTGAGGTGGGTTCAATATCGCAATGAAACGCCCGAGCTATGACTCCGGCATGAATTGCTTCCCGCAATAATTTTCCATATTCGGGATCGATATCGTCTGCGGGCGTGAAGGACGTGCAGCCCTGTCTTTGAATCACAAAGACGATTTCTGCGCCATTTCCCTCGGCTTTAAGCCGCATCAAATCTTGTAAATGTTTTTGCCCGCGGGTTGTGACCGCGTCAGGAAATCGGGCCACGCCGCTTTCGGCAAGCGAAACGTTTTTAACTTCGATGTAGGTTAGATCTTTTTTCTGCTCGAGGTGCGCGTCGGTCGGCGCGAGCACCAAATCAATGCGCGACTCTTTAGAGATTTTGTATTCGCGCCGGGCGCAGGCGAGCTGCGACCAATCGGGAACAATTTTCTCTTGCCACGCCTCGTACACCAAATCATTGGTCAGCGCCGTATTCACGCCGACCCATCCGCTCGGCGTCTGCAAAAACTGAAGTGTCGCTTTTAGCTTACGGGCGGGGTTCGAATTCTCAGTCCACACGGCGGCGGAGTTCTCAAACAGGCAGGTCTTTAGGCTCCCGGTGTTGGGCACGTGGGCCACGATCACTTCACCGTCGGCGCCGTCGGGGCGAACATCGGCGAAGAAGCGCTTATAGCGCTTAATAAACTTCCCATGGCGAACCGGCTCTTGAAACTGCATCGCGAGACCTCCCCTTGTTGCGGAGCGCAAACCTCACCTTCATAGACTTTTTTAACCCCGATGGCTACAACAGAGACTGCATGTCAGAACCAGCCACAAAAACTCCTCGCAAACGTCAGCCGAAACCCAGCTGGATCAAAATGCGTGCGCCCGCGGGCGAGCGCTATTTGCAGATCAAAGAGCTGCTTAAAGATTTAAAATTGGCCACCGTCTGCCAAGAGGCCCAGTGCCCGAATATCGGTGAGTGTTGGGGCGGTGGAACCGCGACCATCATGCTGATGGGCGAGGTGTGCACGCGCGGCTGCCGCTTCTGCAATGTGAAAACTGGAAACCCAAAAGGTAAGTTGGATTTAGAAGAGCCGCAGAAGGTGGCCTTTGCAGTTTCGAAAATGGGTTTAGACTATGTGGTGCTGACCTCGGTCGATCGCGATGATCTGCCGGATGAAGGCTCCATGCACTTTGCTAAAACCGTGCGCAATTTAAAAGTCTCGGCGCCGAGTTTGATTGTTGAAGTATTGACTCCCGATTTTAAAGGCAACGAAGAATTTATTGGTCATATCGTTGATGCCGAACCGGATGTGTTTGCGCACAATGTGGAGACGGTCGAGCGCTTACAGAAACGCGTGCGCGATCCGCGTGCCGGTTACGCGCAATCGTTGCGTGTTTTGGAGTTTGTTAAAGAGCGCGACGACACGCGCTTCACCAAGACTTCGATTATGCTGGGCTTAGGTGAACACGATGAAGAAGTGCGGCAGACTTTGCGCGATTTGCGCGGCGTTGGCTGCGATGTTGTAACGTTTGGCCAGTACTTGCAGCCGCAAAAGCGGCACTTGCCGGTGGAAGAGTTTGTTCACCCGGACAAATTTAAAATGTGGCAGGCCGAGGCCGAAAGTATGGGCTATTTGTATGTGGCAAGTGGACCGCTGGTGCGCAGTTCGTACCGCGCGGGAGAATTTTTTATGAAGGGTGTAATCGAATCGCGCAAGCGCGCAGGAGGCAGCTAAGATGGCCGCTCAGAACGTAAAACTTCCCGATGTGGGTGAAGGCGTAACCGAAGGTGAATTGGTCAAGTGGTTGGTGAAACCCGGTGATACGGTTAAACCCGATCAGCCTGTGGCTGAATTTATGACCGACAAGGCGACCGTGGAAGTTCCGTCGCCGTATGCGGGTACGGTTAAAGAATTGAAATTCAAAGAAGGCGACGTCGTTCCGATTGAAACAGTGATTTTAATTTTGGAAGGTGACGGAGCGGGAGCGGCGAAGGCCGCGCCGAAGCCGGCCTCTGCGCCAGCGCCGACGGCGGCCCCCGCGCAAATGTCGGCTAAGCCTTCGGAACCGGCGCCCAGATCTGCGCCAGGACAAGGTGTCGACTTTTACCCGCCCGCCGCAAATTCAAATGTGCTGGCCACTCCGGCGACGCGTCGTTTGGCGCGCGAGACCGGCGTCGATATCAATACTTTAAGCGGATCCGGCTTGGCCGGTCGGGTGACTCGCGAAGATGTGCAAAAAGCCAAAGGTTCGAATGGTTCGGGCAGCAGTGTGCCGGTGACGGTCGGCGGCTCGATGGCCAAATCGATGATGCAAATTCCCAAGCACGCTTTTGTGTCTCAGCAAGGTGCTCTTGAGGAGCGCGTCCCGATCCGCGGAGTTCGCAAAAAAATTGCCGAAAATATGCAAATGGCCAAACACATCATTCCGCACTTCACTTTGATGGAAGAAGTGCGCGTGGATGCCTTGGTCGCCATGCGCTCGCAGGCCAAAGAACACGCCGAAAAGTATGGCGTGAAGGTGACCTATTTGCCCTTCGTGATGAAGGCTCTGATCGCGACTTGTCGTGAGTTCACCATGTTCAATGCCAGCATGGACGATGCCGCTGGCGAGATCGTTTATAAAAAATATTTTAATATGGGGTTTGCCGCCGATACACCCAACGGTTTGATGGTGCCGGTGGTGAAGAACGCCGATTTTAAAACCGTGCTGCAGATTTCGCAGGAGATTCAGCAGCTCGCGGTGAAGGCGCGTGAAGGCAAATTGGCCCTCGACGATATGAAGGGCGCGACCATCACCATCACCAACATCGGCAGTGTCGGCGGACTTTACGCCACACCGATCATTAATCATCCGGAAGTCGCCATTCTTGGCATGTACAAGATTCAAGACAAACCGGTGTGGAACGGGACCGAGTTTACCCGCGGTCAGTTTATGAACTTCACGATCACCTGCGACCATCGACTGATCGACGGCGCCGTGGCGGCGAATTTTATGAAGTCTTTTGCGGGTCGCATTGAAAATCCCAGCCAGCTGATGCTGGATATGATTTAAATTACCGGAAGGAAGTTATGGCTACCGAAAAGTTTGATGTTTGTGTTGTTGGCGCGGGACCTGGCGGCTATGTGGCGGCGATACGCGCGGCGCAACTGGGCAAAAAAACCTGCATCGTAGAACGCGAGTTTCTAGGTGGCGTGTGTTTGAATGTGGGCTGCATTCCCTCCAAGGCCATGATCACGGCTTCGCATTTTTATCATCGTATGATTCACGACGGGCCGACCATGGGCTTTCAAGTTCCTGAAGTCGTAAAGCTCGACTACGCCAAGCTGCAGGAGTGGAAGCAGACGGTGTGCAATAAAATGTCAGGCGGGGTCGCCCAGCTCCTTAAGGGCAACAGTGTGACCGTGATGATGGGCGAGGGGACGTTTACCTCGCCCAAAGTGCTTTCGGTCAAAGGTAAAGACGGCACGACGACGATTGAAGCAACGAACTTTATCGTGGCCACGGGCTCGCGTCCGATTGAAATTCCAAACTTTGCGATTGATGAGAAAGACGTTTTGTCGTCGACGGGCGCGCTGGCCCAAGACAAAAAGATCGAGCGTCTGGTGGTGATTGGCGGCGGCTATATCGGCCTCGAAATTGGCTCTTACATGGCCAAACTCGGCTCGACGGTGACAGTGGTTGAAGCTGCGCCGGCTTTATTGAACGGTGTGGCCGACCCCGACTGTGTGCAGGTGGTGGCTCGTCGATTAAAGAAAAACGGCATTGAAGTGATGCTCAATGCGAAGGCCAAAAGTTGGAAGAAGAGTAAAGATGGCGTCGAGGTCACCCTGGATGTGGGCGGTAAAGAACAAGTCGTTAAAGCCGACAAGATTTTACTGACGGTGGGCCGCAAGCCCAATTCGGATCAGGCCGGTCTAAAAAATATCGGCATCGCTTTAGATGAAAAAGGTTTTGTAAAGGTCAACGGCCAGCGCAAGACCAATGTGGCGGGCATTTACGCGATTGGTGATGTGGCCGGCCAACCGATGCTGGCGCATAAGGCCTCGCACGAAGGCGTGCTGGTCGCCGAAGTGATTTCGGGCCAGAATCGCGCCTATGATGCGAAAACTGTCCCGGCTGTGATTTTTGTGGATCCTGAAATCGCCTCGGCCGGCTGGATGGAAAGCGAATGTAAGGCCAAGGGCCATGCGGAGCTGAAAATAGGCAAATTCCCCTTCGGCGCCAACGCTCGCGCGGTTTCGATGATTGAGACCGAGGGTTTTGTTAAGATTATTGCCGACGCCAAAACGCATATTGTACTTGGAGTTCACATTGTCGGCCCCGAGGCCAGCAACTTGATATCGGAGGCCGCGCTCGCCATTGAGATGGGCGCTTGCCTTGAAGATATCGCATTGACCATTCACCCGCACCCGACCTTGGGTGAAACTATGATGGAGGCGGCGGAAGCCGCGCTCGGACACGCGATTCACATCATTCAGAAGCCTCTGCACACTCCGCGCGCGAATGGTCCCCGTGCGAATGCATGAGCCAACTCAAAGTTGAGAACTGGGGCCTCGTTCACTACGAAGAGGCCAATCGCCGACAGCAAGAGATGGTCGATGCGGTGGCCGAGGGCGCGGAGGAGCGCCTGATTGTGTGCACTCATCCGCCGGTGGTTACGTTGGGGCGCGGGTCGGTGCCCGAGGACTTGGCTGGCTGGTCCGGTGAAACCTATGAGAGTTCTCGTGGCGGCCGCGCCACCTTCCATGGGCCCAATCAAATTGTGATCTATCCGATTTTAGATTTAAAAAAATCGCGGCCCGCGATTCCAACCCGCGATGTTCATGCCTACCTCCGTGCGCTCGAGCGCGCGACCGTTGAGGCTCTTAAAGGTTCATGCTTGCTCCACTGCGAAGCTCGCACCACAAAAGTGGGAGAGACTTCGTTGACCGGCGTGTGGGTTGGCGACAAAAAGATCGCCTCGATCGGCATCGCGGTTCGCAAGTGGATCACGTACCATGGGGTCGCCGTGAATATTCTCGACGACGAGTCGGCGTTTCGCGGGATCAACCCCTGCGGTTTCTCTCCGAGTGTGATGACTTCGCTGGAAGCGGAGCTGGGTCGCCCGGTCGATTACGAGAAAGTTCGCGAAATCTTCACCCGTGCATTCGCAGTTTCTGCTCTAGCTCCCTGACTTTTGCGATTTGTGGCATGCCAATAAATTGCAACACCATCGACGCGACTGCGAAATAAGCAAAATAGTCCTTATTGTGAGTCGTAATCGCGGTGACAAAGCCCAGCGTGGCGATAGATTCGCGAAGGGCTTGCCCTACGATCCAAGCCATAAAGTAGGTGGAATAGGCGTTCCGGGTGGGGTCGCTGCTCGGGGGCAATTTCACTCGCAGCCGGCCATTCATGATGAGTCCAGGTAGCACAAAACTCATAATCGCCATCAAAACCGAAACTCCACCGAACATGTTTATCTGAATCGAGTGATCGATGGTCGGGGGTGGCTCCGCCGGTGGGGGCATGTTGTAGACGAGATGCCCTAAGACAAAAACTGAAAAAATCAGGGCAAACCAAACGATGCGCATCAGTTTCATTTGCGCCTCGAGATTAAAGGGCCCTGTTTGTGCCGGCTGTTGCATTCGTCCTCCTAGACCTAAAACTGGTACTTGAGTTGAATCTGGACTCCCTCGCCCTATTTCGGCCGTAGACAATAGAGAGGTCAAGATCAATTGAGGGGGAACACTAATGCGAATGTTGTACGTTTTCCTGTTTTTGTATTCGATGGGCTGTTCGGCCCAATCCGATCCGGGTGCGCTCGATGTCGAAGCAAAGGCCATTCATCCCAAGTGTTTACCAAACAAATCGGCCACCACTAAATTGGTCACGCACTATTACGTTCCTCTTTTAGAGGTGTACGACGACTTTACTTGCAACAAAATGGAAGGCACCTGCATCTATAAAAAGAACGGCGTCGAGTGGTTGCACAACTATGGCTACCAAGATCAGCCGCTGGAAGATGCTCGCTGCAAAAACGGTTACGGCAACGTACAGAATTGTTTAAACCCGTGCCGCACGATAGCGGCGTCGACCAAACATCATCGTTCGGGCGAGGTGATATTTATCAAAAATTTGGTCGGCCAGAGATGCGGCAGCCGGCGCGACAATACAGATATGATTCACGATGGCTATGTGGTGGTTGGCGACACCGGATCGCAGAAGCACTTCAATGCCCCCGGGCGGTTTGATTTCTTTTGGGGTCGTTGCAAAGACAAAAGCAACGGCGTTTGCCACGAGGGTGCGCTGGCGATTTCGCAAGCGATCACCAAAGCTTCCTATTGCATGGTTTGGAATCCGGCCGATCCGTTGAAGAACGAAGACATTAAGGTCGGATTCGTGACAAAGGTGAAGCGCGAAGCCTTAAGGCGCGATGATTATGGCGCGGCTGAGGATTTTGATCTGGACAAAGGCTTCCCGGGAAATCCGTAAAACTATTTTTTATCGATAGTGATGGCGAAGCGCTTTACGCCGCCAGATTTAACAGCGTCGATAATACTAACCACGCGGCCATGCGGCACGTCTTTGTCGGCCGACACGATGGCTTGGACGTCGGGCCGCTTTTGTGCCAGCTCCTGCGAGTATCCGGTGATCGAGGCTTCGTCAGTGGGTTTACCGTTCAGAGATAAATTTCCGTTGGATGAAATGGCGATGGTCAATTCTGAAGGTGTCGTGCTGTCGCCGCTCCCGGCTTTCGGCAAATTGACGGCGATCGATGGTTTCATAATGAGAGGGGTGGTCACCATAAAGATGATGAGCACCACCAAAATAATATCGACGAATGGAACAATGTTAATTTCCGATATGGGTTCGTCGTCTTCGCCAGAAATTTTAGCGCCCATTATGCCTTCTTCGTCGCGCCGGATTTGGCGTAGGCGAGACAGAGATCTTTAACGCTATTTAAGTTGAGCAGGATGCCCTTAACTTGCTTTTGAAAGTGGTTGTAGGCAATGACCGCCGGGATTGCGACCATCAGGCCGATCGCGGTGGCGACGAGAGCTTTGGAGATTCCCAGCATCACCGCGGTTGCGTCGCCCTGCGAGCTGGCCAGGCCACGAAAAGCGTCCATCACGCCGAACACGGTTCCGAGCAGTCCGATAAACGGGGCGTTTGAGCCGACCGTGGCGAGAAAACCTAAATAGCGCTCGAGCGCCGGCCGCTCAATGGACGCGAACGATGTGAAGATTTCTTCAAGTCCGTTGATGCCGCGGTCGCGCACGTGGCGAAGCCCGTACGAAAGTGCCCGAGCCTCCAGAGCTTCTTTATTTTTGCTTACTTCTTCAAGCTCGGGGAGGTTATTGGCCTGGAGGATTTCGCGCATTTGCTCCGAAACCTTCATGCTCTCGCGCTTTACGCGCCCCAAGGTAAAAAAACGTTCAAGAATAAAGGCAATCGACAATATGCTAAGGACTACAAGCAACCAAAGCGTGACAGTGTGGCCGACTTCCGCGATGGAATAAAAATTCTCGGTCATGGGACCTCCAGGAGGAAATTATCTCTGCCAGCGATGTGTGTGGTCAAGAGGGGCGGGCGTTGATGGGGCGAGTCTATGCCCAGCTTGTCGCTTTAGGCGCTCTCATTTTGGGCCTTTCTGCCTGCGAATTTCCTCGCGAAAGCAAACCCTCGGTCCTGGTCATCGCCGTTGACGGTTTGAGTTTTAATTCATTGAATTGCGACGCCGAAGAACGGGGCGAGTCGAGTCTTGAGGGACTCAAAACGTTTTGTGATGAATCGGTGGGGTTTACCCACGCGTTCACTCCCTCCACCATGAGCCAAGCGGCTTTGGCTTCGGTCTTGACCGGCCTTTACCCCTTTGACCATGGTGTGCGCACAAATGGCAGCGACTTTTTAAGTGCCCGCTTTCGCACATTGGCGGAAGTGGCCTCGGCCAGCCGCTATCACACGGCTTTTATTTCTGGCGGGCCTCCCATATGGCGCAAATCGGGCTTAGCCCAAGGTTTCGAAATTTTTGATGACACCACGGAGATCACAGCTCAGCAACCCTACCGGCCCGCAGCGGAAGTGGTGCGCCTCGCTCTTTCGTGGTTTGACCAGCAAGACGACGGCGGCCCCTTTTTCACCACTCTCTATTTGGCGGACTTGCAGTTTCCGCAGATCGCCACGGTTTCGGATGCCGGGGATGCGCGGGAGAAAAGTCGCGCGGGCCAAGTGGCCGAGGTGATGGAGTCGCTCAACACTTTGGTGAAATTCTTAAAGTCGCACAAACAGTGGCACCGCACCCATGTCGTGTTGCTCGGATTGAACTCCCTCGACAAATCCTTAAGCTCCAAAGAACCGCAACCGCTCAGCTTGAAGTCGAGCAGCACACAAGTTGCCTTGTTTATGAAGCCGGCGAGCAAAGAGCGCGAAGTCGGGTTGCATTGGACGATTGATCGCAACGTATCCTTGGTCGACGTAAGTCACACGATCTTCGGCTGGTTGGGTGAGGCGCCGCCTGCGACTTCGCTGCCCGAGCTGCAACCGAAGACTTTGGTTTCGGCCCTGGTCGAGCCGGAACCTAATTGGGCTGAAGAGCGGCTTATTTTGTCAGAGACGGCGTGGCCGGATTGGCTGGAGGGCGCCGGCGTAAGATGGGCGCTTCGGCAAAAACAATTTTTATATATTCATGACCGTCGACCCTTAATTTACAACACCCTTACAGACAAGCTCGAAAATATGCCGCTCAAGGCGGCCGACCCCTTATGGAGCTCTCTCAGTCAGGATGTAAACGCCCTGTTGTCTAAGGCCAAAGTTCCGCCGTTTCGGGGCATGAGCTTATTTTGGACGGAGCAATTGCAAGTGGCCAAGGAGCTTTGGATCGACGGCACCACTCGGCCGGTCAAAGGCAACCCGCCGTGGACAAAATGGTATCTCAGGCGGGCGCTGCAGCAGCGGCAGTGGCGTGAAGTGAAACGCCTGTCGCAGGATCTCGGTGATCCCGTCGGCACGTATGTCGCTTCAAAACATTTGAACGAGTTCTTTCCCCTACCGCGAAATCCGTGTTTGCGTTTGATCTTGCACACGAAGGGCGATCCGAAAGCGTATCAATCGGAGTGCGAAGATGAGCGCGTTTTGGCCTTGCACGCCTGGCGGAGCGCTAAGGCCGATGAAGATCGCGCCATCGCGCAAGACCGGTATACGCGCAATTCGGGGCATAATATTCTTGATCAAGAAATTGGGCGGCAAAATTATCTCGGTGAACTGCGTTGGGATGTGGATCGCGAGTGGCCTGGCGGGCCAAATGTGGCGGATTATCTAATGTCGCTCAAACAGTTTGAGCCGTTTGTTAAGAAATTACCCGGCCTGCGAGAAACCGAAGACCTGCGCCTCTAAATTGGTGCGCTTTTTAAGCTTAAAAGCGATCGAGTAGAGCGCGTCTTCATCGACTGCAGTTAAACCTGCGTGGGTTTTTGATGGCCGCGATAGCGTACAGAGTTGAATCGCCTTCGGCCGAATCATGCCGATCACTTCAATCCATTCTTCAATCGCCTCGGTCACGGTGTTATCGATTTCGCCGCTAAAAAACATGGATTGCACGGTGCAGTCTTTGAGACGGTGTACGCCGCTTAAAAATTTAGCCATATTGATACGGATCAAGGGATCATTCACTTTTTGCAATAAGGCGTCGTTGCCGGCATCGACTTTGATCACCCGCTCGTCGGCGTAGTTTAGGCCGGCCACAGTTTTTTTGCTGTCGAGGTGGGCGCCGCTGGTCAGAACAATGATTTTCTTGCCCGGAAGATGCTCTTCGCGAAGTTGCTGGATCATTTTCATGGCTTCGTCAAATTCAGGGTATAGAGTCGGCTCGCCATTGCCGGACACGACCACGGCGTCCACAGGAACTGATTTTTTAATGTATTCACGAAAAGCGTCGCGCACATCAGCCAGGGCGGGAAAAACGTAGTCCTTTCGAACCTTATTCATGGTCAGCTGGGTAGGACCTAGACTGCAGTAAACGCAATTGTACGAGCAGACTTTCTCGCGCCCTAAAAGATTCACGCCCATGGTGGTGCCGTAGCGCTGGGATGTGACGGGGCCGTAAATGAGATCCATCCTTAAATTATCAATCCTTGGCCGAGCAATTTCAATGCCGACCCAAAGGTAGGTCGAGTCCGGACTTTTACCCGAGGGGGAGAACGCCCAGCCAGAAGGGCAGATTGGGGAATTTTTGCGCCAAGGCTTCGCTGATTTTATCGAGACTCGTCCGTTCGAAGGGCACCGTATAGAGCGGGTGAGAGACGTGTGAGTGACTGAGGAAAATCAGGCGGTCATTGGCTTGAGTTTTAAAACTGGACACGTTCATGTTGGTGGTCGTGTGGAGGCCGACCAAGTTTTGCGGCAGAGGCGGCAAAATTTCGGGCGGCTGGCTGACCTCGGTGGCGAGATCGAACTGAACGCCGAGTGGAATCCACGGCATGCCCGGCCGACTTAAGAAAAAATTCGGGTGTCCGACTTGCGCGAAAGCCAACTCACCAAATTGATGGGCAAAGACCAAAAGCTCTACTCCCGAAATGTACTCGGACTTATTTTCTTCTCTGTACAGCGAATCGTTGGCCAGCATCACCCCGACCCGCAATGTATTGGCCAGGGCCGAGAGGCACGTCAATTTTTGAAATGGCGATGTGGCTTCCATATCTTGGCGGGCCGATAAAACATAATCTTTTAGTACTTCTATGGCGCGCTTGGCGCCATTGCGCGGCCCCCACGGGGTGGCGATCACACCGAACGACCCGTCGTCTTCAAAAAAAATCTCGGGCTTCGGGCGAAACAGATTTCCGCTGTAGCTGCGCTCATCCAGATGCATTAGTTGTCTTCTCCATACTTCTGCAGTTTTTCCCGCGCCATGGTTCCATACTTGCCGTTCTCGAGATCGTCATCAATGATCTTTTGCCATTTCTCTTTGGCTTGCGCCACATTGCCCATGCTTTCTTCAATCACGCTGTCTTCATACAGAGATTTCAGTTTGCGGTTAAAGGAGGTGAGCACTTTTTCGGCAGTCGTTTTGGCCTCTTTATTTTTGGGATCTAAATTCAAAGCCTCCCGACATAGGGTGTAGGCCCGTTTATAATCTTTTTTCGCTCCCAGTGTACGGCACTCTTTAGCCAGGGCCGCGGCTTTCTCTTGCTTCACTTTTTGTACAGAAGCCAAGGCCCGCTGCGCCTCATCGAGACGCTTTTTTCGTAGCTCGGCCACCTTCTGGTCGTTCAAGAATTTTTCTTCCTTCTCGTGTAAGGCGGCGGCGTCGAGCATCTCCGCGATCAAAGGGTGGCCGGAGTGGAAGTCCATGGCGGGCTGAAGGCAGTCCTTGGTTTCAGCGACACTCGCGTTTGGACCCAGTTTAGTTTTGCAATTTTCTACGTTGCTGGCGATAAACTCTTCAGCGGCCCGTTGCGAGGCCTCGATCGCGGCCAGGCGAACCTGGTCGGCGTGAATTTCGACGCCTTTGTCGCAAAACGCGGCCAGCTCTTTGGAGTTCTCGTACTTCGGAACCAGCTCATGCATCTTGGCCAGTTCGGCGGCACAGTTGGCATAGGCGCCGCGAATATACAAATTGCGGGCGAGTTCAAATGAGGTTTTCACCAGGGCCTGTTTCTCGGCGGTCAGTGTGCCGGCCGGCGGCTGACTCTCTATAGTTGGCCCTCGCTTAAGCCATGAGGCCAATACGCCCATGGCAACGAGTCCGATTACGGTCGGTTTAAAGAATGCATGGCTCAACAAATTCCTGCGCGGGGTGGCGGTAATCGTTTTGCCGGGGATTTTAACCTGCACCGTCTCCATTTCGCTCGGAGGGAGCGGATGAATGGGAGCGAAACCAGAAATTTTTTGTGAGAATTGGCTGTCGCGGATTTCGAGAAACATGCGGATGGATTTGATCTCGATGGCGTCGCCCGGGCTTAGTTTGGTGGCGGCATAGGCCGTGAGGCGGTCGCCATTTAAATAGGTTCCGTTCGAACTCCCTAAGTCGGAGATGTAAAATCCGTCGTCGGCGCGAGTGAGGTCGAAGTGCCTTCGGCTGACATGGGAGCTGTCGATCGTAATTTCACAGTCTTGGTCGCGGCCCACGGTCCAGATATGGCCTTCGAGGCGGTGGATTTCTTCGTCTGACGAATTGGGAAATAGGATTCTTAAAAAAGGCACCACAAAGACTTGGGCAGAAGACGTAGCCTCAACTTCAGAGGCCGCGCGTGCGCCGCCGGGCTCAAAATAAAATTCATACGAGGACATAACAAAAATTGTGCTTGAGTGAAGGTCAACAACGTCGACCGACTCACCACCTTTTTCGATGCGAACGAACTTCGAAAGGGTTTCACACACCCACGATCCATCTTGCTCAAAAAATTTTAAGTGATGGCGAGAGATCCCGCGTTCGGGGTTGAGTGGAATGTCGGCATCTGCGGCCCGGCCGGCGATGTAGGTGCGGCCCGTTTCGAGCTGGAGTGATGCGACGACTTGGCCCCGCAGCTTAACGGTTAGGTTGGCCATGGCTTATCCCGGCTGTCATAAACCGCCGCCGTACTTTTGCAGTTTGCTTTTGGCCTTCTGCCAATAGTCGTCGGACTCGATGTCCTCGGCCATGATCTTCTTCCATTTTTCTTTGGCGCTATCGACGTTGCCAAGGCTTTCTTCAAGCACACTGTCTTCGTATATAGTCTTCATCTCGCGGCGCAAATCCGAGAGAATGCGGTCGCGGTAGGTGCGGGCATTGCTGTTGCTGGGGTCTTCTTCCACCGCTTTGTCGCAGGCCGTGTAGGCCTCTTTGAACTTGTTTTTGTCGCCAAGCTGCTTGCACTGAGCGACCAGGCCTTCGACCTTGGCGGTGAGCTCTTTTTTAATCGAGGCGATCTGCCGGCGCGCTTCGTCTTTTTTATCGGCGATGCGCGGGTATTCGGTTTTTACAAATCGTTCAAATTCGGCGATGGACGCAGCCAGTTTGCCATTTTTGTAGATCTTTAATGCTTTGTTGAAGTGGGCGTGGCCGTTTTGCATTTTCGCTTCTTCGGCCCGCTTGAGTTCGTCGAGGGATTTTCGCTCTTTTTCGCGCATTAGAGCGGTGTCGAGCATTTCGACCACCAGCGCATGTTCGGGCGCGAGTACGATGGCGTCGGCCAAACACTGGCGTGTTTCGTCGATGGTGGCGGTCACGGTCAGTTTTTGTTTGCAGTTCTCGACATAGCCTGAGATTTGCTGCTCAATAAAAATTCGCTCGCGGTCCTTGCGTTCGGTGTCCTCTTGGCGCCGAACCAGCTCTAAGCCCTGCTCGCAAAACGATTGCAACTCCTTGGAGTTTTCGAATTGAGGGATAATCTCATGCACCTTGGCGAGTTCCGTCAGGCAAAGGGCATACTTCCCTTGAATGTAAAGGTTGCGGGCCAGCGCGAACGAGTCTTTGACCACGCCTTTTTGCTCGGTCTTTAAGTTTTCAAAAGAAATGCTCGTGGTGGAGCTGGCCGGATCGCGCGGCGCCACCTTGGGTTTTTGCTCATCGAGCGCGCCCCAGATAACCAGCGGCAGGAGTGCGACGAGGATAATGCGCACTTTGTGCTTTTTCCAGCTGACCTGTTTAATATGATGCGGCCGGATTTTTTTCCAATCCCTAAGGGCCGGTAGGGACTCGGCGGATTCTTGCGGATAGACCATCGGCATCGCCATCGCATCTGGCGGTGGGTACCACTGCATCGGTGGCGCGGCCAAAATCGGATCAAAGGCCGGCACGGGCAAAGAGCCGAGCCGGTTCAAGAACTGATTGTCGCGAATTTCAAAGTGCATGCGGATGTTCATCACCGAGATTTCGTCGCCACTCTCAATGCGCGTCGGTTCATGGGGCGGTATGCGCTGACCATTGATTTTCGTGCCGTTCGAGCTGCCGAGATCGGTGACGTAAAAGCCCTCTTTGGTGCGCGCGAGTTCAAACTGTTTGCGGCTGATATGCGGGCTGTCGATCATGATTTCGCAGTCGCGCTCGCGGCCGGCCACCCACAAGTGCCCTTCGAGCTTGAGCACCTCGTCGTCGGCCGTATTTGGATAGCTGACTCGGATGTAAGGAACGAGCGTTGATACGCCGGCGACCGTGGCCTCGCTGTTCCCGCGCACCATGGTGTCTTCGGGGACTTCGGAGTCTTGCGGAGCGGCCGAAGGCATGCGGGGCTGTACGAAGACGGGCAGATTTTTAGAGGCCGCCTCGGGTTCTGGCTTTGCCTCGGGTTGAATATCGGGTTCGAAATGAAATTCGTAGGGAGGTAGCGTGAATACGGTGGTGGCGTTGAGTTCGATCACCTCCACGCTTTGTGATCCCTGTTGGATCAGGAGGAACTTGCTCAAAGCTTCACACACCCAAGCGCCATCACGTTCGTAAAATTTCAAATGTTGCCGAGAAATTCCGCGCTCTTCACCCAGTTTGATGTGCGAATCGGGCGCCCGGCCGGCGATGTACTCGGTTCCCGGTTCCAGTTTAAGGTTGGCCACCTCTTGGCCGTGGTGTTTGACGACGAGCTTGGCCATCAGTACCTGCCTTCGGCGAAGGACTTGCAGGCCTCGAAATTGGCTTTCGCCTCTTTATATATAGCGCTATTTGAATCGCGAATCATGGCCATGACATGTTGAAATGTGGCCATGCAGGCGCGGAACTGATTTTGTTGCCGGTACTTGGTGCCCAACACCATTTCAAATTGCATCAGCTCACTGAACCGGCGCTGGGCCAGGCGGATATAGCGATTGCACAGAACATGCTCGGGATCTAAGGCCAGACAGGCCTGAAACTGAACGAGTGAACGTTCGTACTGACCTTTTTTATAATCGCGAAATCCACGTATATAATTTTCTTGCGCCTGTCGCGCGGTCACCGATTGGTCGAGTTTTTTTATCGACATCGCTTCGGCTTGCTCTTTCAACTTATTAGCGGCTTCGATGTCGGCCTCAATTTTTTGACTGGTGCGAATATCGATCTCGGCTTTTTTCTTGCCGTCGCCGGAGGTAAAAATCCAAAGAAAGAAAATCGCGACTATAAAATAGAGTACGAGTCGCGCGGGCGGCGCGCTTCTCTGGCGCTTAGGGCGGCGAACAGGATGCGGCTGCGGTTGTTGTTGCATGGGGTACTGATTGCCCATGGGGCCCATGGCCACCGGCGCCATTTCTAACCGGCGCGCATTGCTGGTGGAGTTGAACTGAATCTCGGTCTCGCCCACGGTCAGTACGTCGCCGTCGCGGAGTCGGGCTCGATCGGTTTCCTTGCCATTCACCATCACCAAATTTTTGTCGTTCTGGCTGATGGCCTCACAACCGTGCGGAGTAATCAGAATGGTGACGTGTTTTCGACTGCACTTGGGATCGTTGACCACGACAAATTCGCATTCGGTGCTGCGACCAATAGAGAACTGCGCGACACTCATCAAACGCACGACGCCCTTCATGGGTCCGCGCACGACGGTCCACTTGGTTTCGGGAGCTGAGGGTACGGCTACGGCCGAACTCATCCACCCTCCTGCGCGGGCAACAATACGACCAGGTAGTAGGCGATTTTCGATGAGCCAAATACGGCTTGAACGACAATTTGAAAATTCAAACCACTGAATTCAAGTTCGTTGGTGGCCATGTCGTCGGGATTTTGATCCACACGTTCAATGAGATCCTTGATGCTGAGCTTTAGCGCCTGATCGGCCAGCTCATTCACGTTCATGGTGGTCAGCTGGGCGGCCGACATTCCCAGGCGGGCCTCTAGGGTTTGGTTTACGGCCGCGATCGAAAGATCGGCGGCGCGAATTCCCATGGCGCCGAATCCAACCAGCTCAACCAGATTGGTAATTTCTCGGTTGCGATCATGTTCCGTCGCGCGATTATTGCCCATGCCTTCGGAGCCGCTCAAAATCCGATTGAGTGCGCTCGAAATATTCGAAGCCAAGGTCTGCACGGCGGGAAATTGGTAAGTGACCTGAATGGTGTCCAGGCCCTCTTTCAAGGCGGTGTCGAGCTGCTTGTTGATACTGCGAATCGGATGTTCGATGGCTTTGTAGAGAAAGTAAAAAAGAATGAATCCGAGAATCAGCGAGATAAATAGCGTCGTGATAAACAGCGAGAGCACACGGCCGTTGTCAACCGCGAGTGAGCTCATGTCGTAGAACACAGCCGCCCAGTGAGTAATGGTCTGCGCGCCGACATCTTGGTTGTACGCCTGCACTGGGACCATGGCGACGATCGTCGAGTCGTCGACTTGGCTCACCGACTCTTTGTTCATTTTGCGGGCTTCGTGAATGTAAGCCATGTTGGGGTATTTTCCCGCTTCAGCAACGGGTACGATCACATTGCCGTCGATGTTTGAAATTATATAAGCTTTGGTTACACCGGGGCGCGAAGTGGCGATCTCTACATTGGCGCTGGTCTCCTGACCGGCCACCAGGTATGGGCGATTGATCTGTGCGAGAGTGGTGGCGATGGTGAGCGCGTGCTGCTGACTTTCTTCTTCGATGCTCACCCTAAGAATCTGCACCAGTGGGATTGTTGAGAGCGCTGTCACGAGCATAATAAATCCCGCCATAAAACCGGCGAGCACCCACTTGAACTCGAACATTTCAGGCAGGCGGTAGACTCCGGGCAGTACCACATTCTCCATGTAGCCTTGCGCGCCCGAGGCCCAGCGTGGAACATGGCCCATGATGTCGTCTTCGGCCATTTCTTCAGGCGGGATCGGCTCACCTTGCAGGGGCTGCTGTTGGTAGGCGGCGTTGCCGTGGTAACCGGGGCCTGGCGATTGCGGTTGGCCGTAGACTTGGTACGGCTGTTGAAATCTCTGCGCCCAACCGTCGGGAACTTTTTGGACCTCAAAGAAAATATCGTGAATCGCGACTTTGTCGCCTGACTTGGCTTTGTGTGAGCGGATTTGAATCCCGTTGATAAAGGTTCCGTTGCGTGAGCCGGCGTCGGAAATAATCAACTTGTCATCGAAGACTTCAATGCGAGTGTGTTCTTTGGAGATATTGCCGCTCGGGATCTTGATGTCGCAGTTCGGCGCTCGCCCCAGCAGTGTGGCGTGCTTGTTCAGCGGCACGATTTGTCCGGCCAGAGGGCCGTTAAGAAACCTGAGAATCCACATGCAACTTTTCACCTACGCGGAGAGGAACTTTTTCAAGAAACCCTTCCGGCAATTCGACCACACTCGCCGAGCCCCAGCCCCGCCAAACAAAGCGAAACGGGCTGACCTTCGGCACCGTCTTGGTCACGACGAGATTGCTGTCGAGAAAAACCAAGTCGATCGTAAACTTCATAAAAAATGTATGAATGCTCCCACTGCTCTGAATCCACAGCCCCTTGCCCTCTGCGAGGGATTGCCGGCCGAGCAGGCCGCGTGCCCGCGACCACAAAGTGTTGGCCACTTCGAGCTCGGGAACAATTGTTTGCAGGCGAGAGTTCATCAACTTCACTATTTGCCCCCATAGAAGAACTGCAGCACCACCGGAGAAAAAACCATGGTGAATACCGCGGGCAAAATTAAAAACATCAGCGGAAACAGCATCAGCTGCGAGGCTCGCGCGCCCGCTTTCTCGGCGCGCACGAATCGCTCGAGGCGCATTTGAATCGATTGATCCTTCAACACCTGCGCGATACTCGCGCCCGATTCTTCCGCATCGCGGACGACGGCGGCGAAGCTGGTGATTTCAGGGATATCGAGTCGGTCGGCCAGGCGGCCCAGCGATTCGCGGCGTGAGCTGCCGAGCTTGATGTCTTTCAAAACGAGGCGGAACTCTTCCGCGAGCACGCTGTTGTCGGCTTTTTCAACGATGCGCGAGATTGCGCCCATCAAATCGAGCCCGGCCTCCGTGCTCAGCGCCATCAGGTCGATAAAAAATGGCAGGTCCATCACCACAGCGATGTAACGATTCTTGCGCGCGGTCGAGGCATGAAAGTCGGGAAACTTCCACCCGATCACACCCATGAGCGGGATCATCCACACCGGCATTTCTAACTGCAGAGCGAAGTTCATGATCAAAAGGAAGATCGGGAAGAAGACTCCCCACAGAATTTTCAGACCGATAAACTCGTCTTCGTTGAGCTCTTGGCTGAGGCCGGCGGTGAGAAGAGTGCGACGAACTTTGTCGCGGTAGGCTTTGCCCTTAATTCGCTGCGCATGTTGAAGCGTGAAGTTGTGAACGAGTGGCCGCGAGATATTGATCAAACTGCTCTTCGAGCGAATGGGCTCGTCGCCCGAGGCCCAGGCCAAAGCTTCGGCGTCGGTGTTGTTGGTAAAGATCGCGGACATGAGAAGGTAAACGCTTAGCGCTGCGAGACCTAAGCCGCTCAGTAAAATAAAAAATTCGAAACTCAGCATTGACCTAAACCTTTCGGTTTTGCTTTACATAGGAGAGATGTTGAATCTTGTGCTTGCGAGCCAATCCCCACGCCGACGTGAACTGTTGCAACAAGCCGGGTTTCAATTCACTGTCTCCCCAGTAAAACTATCGGAAAATATTGAAGAAAATTTGAATCCGGCCGAAAACGCGTCTCAAATTGCGACCGATAAGGCGATGGCCTGTGTAGAGCAGAATAAAGAGCTGAAAAGACAGGGTTTTTTGGTCCTTGCCGCCGACACCATCGTGGCCGTAGATGATCAAATGTTAGGCAAGCCGACGTCCGTCGAGGAAGCTCAGCAATTTTTGCGACTAATGTCGGGCCGAGCGCATCGCGTCATCACGGGCTTGGCACTGTTCGAAACCGGGGTCGAAAAGTTGTGGCGCGGCTTTGACGAGACCGAAGTCGTGTTTCGCCGGTTGTCCGAGGTCGAGATTCGCGACTACGTGGCGACCGGCGAGCCCATGGATAAAGCCGGTGGTTACGGTATTCAGGGTGGGGCCGGCAAATTTGTATCCTCTCACACGGGCTCTTGGAGTAATGTGGTCGGCTTACCGCTGGAACGGTTGGAAAGAGTTCTCAAAGAAAATGGATGGCACGTCGGTAGGCAGCCGCCTCGAAATAGTTAAAAAAAGAATTCTTGAAAGTGAGCAACGCGCAGGTCGCGCAACCGGATCGGCGCGCCTGCTTGCGGTTTCAAAGGGTCAGCCGATTTCTAAAATTCAGGCTGCGTTTGATTTCGGACAAATCGATTTCGCTGAAAACTACGCGCAAGAAGCCGCCGAGAAAATTTCGCAGCTCGAAAATTTGCCGGCGGCCTGGCATTTTATCGGGCGCATTCAGTCCAACAAAATAAAGTCGCTGGCCGGAAAGTTCGCTTACATCCATTCGGTCGACCGAGTTGAAATTGCCGAGGGGCTGGATGCCGTCTCTACGGCGCGTCCACAGGCGATCTTCGCCCAATTCAATGTGGCCGGCGAGGAGCGCAAGGGCGGCGCGGGTGAATCTGAGTTGCGTGAACTGGTTGAAAAAATTGTGGGCTTTAAAAACTTGCGGCTTCAAGGTTTAATGGTGATGCCGCCTTTGACGGATGATCCCGAAGCGACGCGGCCCTTTTTTCACCGGGCAAAACGAATGTTGTGGGAGTTGCGCTCGAAGCTGAATCCGGCGCTGAAAGCGGTTCATCCGTTGGACCAGTTGTCGATGGGTACGAGTCAGGATTATGCCGTGGCTGTTGAAGAAGGCGCAACGTGGGTGCGGGTGGGCTCGGAAATTTTTGGGAGTAGAGAATGAAAGAAACGATCGGATTTATCGGCGCGGGCAATATGTGTGTGGCCATTATCGAAGGGTGGCTCGCGAAGCAGCTGGTCAAACCCGATGAGATCTTTGTCAGCAACCGGACTCCCGGCAAGCTGCAAAAGCTTGAAGAAAATTTTAAAGTCAAAATTTGCAACACCAATGAGGCCGTGGCCGAAAATTCGGACGTCGTGATTTTGGCGGTGAAACCGCAGGACATCGAAAGCGCGATTGAGAACATTTCTTCTGCGTTTGACGAAGATCAACTGGTGATCAGTCTTGCGGCGGGCGTGAAGCTTCGTAAATTAAAAAAGCTTTTGCCCCAATGCCGAAATTTGGTGCGGATGATGGCCAATACCCCAGCCAAAATTATGAAGGGCAGTTTTGCTTATTGCACCAGTGGCGACAATCTGCGCGCCGATTCGTTTATGGATCGCATGTTTAAACCGCTCGGATTTACCATCCGACTCGATGAGGGTGATGCGTTTGAAGCTTTTTCGGTGGCGTCGTCGGCGGGTGTCGGTTTTGTTTATGAATTAATGATTTATTGGCAGGAATGGCTTGAAGAGCACGGCATGGACTCTGAAACTGCACAGCAGCTGACTATTCACACGTTCTTGGGAGCATCAGAGTTGGCTTTGCAGTCGGGCTCGCAGTCGTTGGATGAGCTGCAGAGTAAGGTCACCAGTAAAAAGGGCATTACCGCCGCGGGCTTGGACTCCATGCGGGAGCTCGAAATAGAGCGCCTTTTGCGCTACTCGTTTGAAAAGTCAGCCCTCCGCGACCGGGAGCTCGCCCAAGATTAGTGTTGCACGGCGGTAAATATCCCACTTATGCTTTAGGGCAGGGGGTATTTATGCGCATTGCTCCAATTGATATCGCACACAAAACGTTTCACCGAAAAATGATGGGCTTCGATCCCGAAGAGGTGATGGATTTTATGCGTTTGGTTTCCGAAGAAATGGAAGCCTTAATCAAGGAGCGCAATTCGCTAAAAGAAACCCTGCGTGAGAAAGAACTGGCCGTCGCCGAATACCGAGAGCGCGACGAATTGTTAAAATCGACCATCACCACGGCGACGCGAATGTCGGAGCGCATGCAAGTCGATGCCGAGCGTGAAGCCAAATTGATCATCAACGACGCCAATCAAAAGGCCGAAGTGATCGTGCGCGAAGCGCGCGACTCTCTAAAGCGCATTTATAATGAAGTGACGGATTTGAAAAAGGTCCGCATGCAATTCGAGAACAATTTAAAGGCGATCATTCAGAGCCATTTGCAAATGATCGATCAGGGCGCGAAAATTATGCCCAATCCGATGTTTGATTCGCGCAATGCCGAAGGGCAAACGCAGTCGCAATCGGCGCAGTCCGATGAGAGCGCGTTGAAAGCCCGCATCGCCGAAACTCTACAAAAGAAAATGATCGATCTCTAGGCCCGCGCGCGCCCGCCGATCGCGGGCCGCAGAAATGCGCCGCACTCCGCGCGCAGTTGATTTTCCATCGAGCCGCCGACAGACAACACCTCCCACCAAAAGCTGCGACAGACATTTCGAGCGTGGACATCCCTTTTTAACTTGGTCTCAAATGGGAAATCGGCGTGTGCCGAAGGGCTTTATTGAATATGGGCGTGAGCTGAATCGAATGGGCGGCGAAATTATCTATTTCAGAAACCAGTCGCGACCGCCGTCGCCTCCTGAGTTTGCAGAATTTAATTTTGCCGAAATAGATAATTCTCGCGCGTTGATGGGCCTTGGCGAATATGAAAGCTCGCCTATTGCACGCGAAGCCTTAATTTTCCATTTGAGACCAAGTTAAAAAGGGATGGCATGCGTAGATCTACAAGCCTTGCAGGGTTTTTTCGGTGCTCTTCAACATCTTATCGAGCTTGTCTTTTTTTGTCCGAGGTTTGGGCGCTGGCTTAGGCTTAGGCTTTGGCGCCGGTCGGGCCGGCCGATTTGATCGCATTTGCAATTGCCCGCCACTCGAATCAAATGAATCTCCGCCCGAGGGTGGCGGCGGCGGTGGTGGTGGCGGCGCGGGTGGTGCCACTCGCGGATCGGGCTCGGCCAAGAAGCCATCATCGGAAGACGGCATTGGATCTTCAATGGGCTCACTGCTCCGCCGACGGGTGCGACCGGAGTCGATCATGGAGTCGTCGTCGTAGTCGCTGTCAGAAACGCGGCCCGCGGGCGTATACGCGAGCCCCAACATAAAAGTCATGCCGTCGGCCACGCTCGAGCCATTGACCATATAGGATCCCTCGCCATAGGCGCTGATCGTACCGAAGGTGTAGCCCACTGACGCCGCAAACTCGCTCATGGCCGGATTGATCGCGTAGTAGCGGTAGCTGCCGCCGCTGACCCTTTGTAAAAAGACATCGCGCGAAGCGCGGTTCTCTGTATCCGCGTTGTCGAACAACTTCTCGTAGCCGCGATACTCGCCCTGCAGCCACAGATTGCCCATTTTATAGTGCGCGCCCACTGCGTAGGGCACCGCATGCGAGCGGCCCTCATCACGATATTCGTATGACAAATAGCCAAACGGGGTGAGTTGTCCCATTGGGTAAATAAACCATCCGCCCAAGCGAATTTTCATCGCCCCTTCGCCCAGCGGCACATCATCGCCGCCGCGATCGACACGGTACATCGGATAAACAAAGTCGCCGGCCCCGACAAGACGGTACTGGCCCATGCGAAACCACCATTGGCCACCGGCTAAAATTTCATTGATGCCGTTGTTGGCCCTAGTGATCGTGCCGTCGGAGCTTTCGGTCTGTGAATAGGTCGCGCCGCCGTATACGCGTTGAGTTTTATTGAGATCTTGTGTGTATAGCGCTTTGCCAATGATGTCGGTGAACGATCCGCCGTTGCGTAAGTCTTGAGTCGCGCCGCCGCCGGCCGTGTAATTGGTTTGCGAGGTGAAGTAGGTGACGCTCGCGTCGACACGATAGTCGAGTCCGCTCGGTGGAGCGGGAACTTGAGCCGTGGCGCTAAGCCCTGTCGCAATGAGATGCAAAAAAAGAGTGAGCATCTGAGACCTTAAGTGTTAATTGTGTTCCTGTGAAAGACAAGCGCCTCGGCATCATTTTTTTAACTGTTTTTATGGATTTGGTCGGGTTCGGCATTATCATCCCGCTCAATCCATATTTGGCCAAACATTTTGGCGCCTCGCCTCTCGAGGTTGGGCTGCTGATGAGTGTGTATTCACTCATGCAATTTATCTTCGCGCCCATTTGGGGGCAATTGAGCGATCGCTATGGGCGCCGGCCAATTATCTTGGTCAGCTTGCTGGGCTCAGCAATTGCGCACACGGGATTTGGCTTAGCTCCGAGCTTGACCTTTTTAATGATCGCCCGCGGATTTGCCGGTTTGTTTGGCGGAAATATCTCAACCGCGATGGCCTATATCGCCGACATCACCGAGAGCAAAGATCGCAGCAAGGGAATGGGCCTGATCGGCGCGGCCTTTGGCATGGGCTTTTTGCTCGGACCCTTTATCGGTGGAATTTCAGCTCACTGGATGGAGAATCCGTCGGCACCCGCGTTTGTGGCGGGCGCGATTTGCTTCGTCAATTTTTTGCTCGCGATTCGATATTTGCCTGAGTCGCTAAAAAGAATTGAAACGGCCTCCGAGAAAAAATCGCGCTTTAAAAAGATTTTTGCCGCTTTTAAAACGCCGGTGCTGGGCACGATGATTTTTTTGGTGTTTGTGAACACGGTCGCCATGGCCCTGATTGAGGCGTCGCTATTTTTATTTGTGCAGGAGAAATTTCAATGGACGCTGGCCGAGGCCAGTTGGGGCTTTGCCTATATCGGTTTGATTTTAGTATTCACCCAAGGCTATTTGATCCGCAAATGGATGCCGAAGTACGGTGAGCGCAATTTGCTGTTTGTCGGTTTGGTTTTGAGTGCAGCGGCCTTTTTTGTGATGGGTATGGCCAACACAATCCCGTTAATGGCGGTCGCCGTGACCTTGCTGGGACTTGGCAATGGCTTGGCCACGCCCTCGCTCAATGGCAGCGTAAGTTTACTCAGTGGCGCCGAAGTGCAAGGCAACAACATCGGCGTTTCGCAAAGTCTCTCGGCCATCGCGCGAATTATCGGCCCGGCGGCGGGCGGTTATCTTTATCAAATTGACCAGCCCTTGCCGTTTAAGATGGCGGCCGCGGTGGTGTTGATCGCATTCTCGCTAGCGCTGACTCAATATGCAAAATTTCCCGACGGCGGGAAGCAAGCTTAATGGAAATCGGACTCTTTCAACTCGAAAATTTATTTCTCAGTCCCAGTCGGTTTTTCTTTTTTGACTTGCGCACCGAGCGCCGACCGGTTGGCCCTACGGTGGATGGCTATATCAGCAAGGCCACTTCGATCGAGCCGCAAGAACTTGCGGCGCATTTACAAGCGCACAACACGCCGCTTGAGTTCCCGATTTTATTGTTGTGTGAAGACGGCCTGACATCGGCCGATAAAGCCCGCGAGCTTGAAGCCGCGGGCTACGGCAATATTTACGTGGTCACTGGCGGAGTGACCGGCTTGTTGTCGGAGCTTTGAGTTTTTTTCTGATCCAACACAAAGTACAGAACGATGTAGCCGACCACGCTCGCACCGAGCGACAGCAGGGCCAAGCACAGGGCTAAAAACCTGACGACGCCGACTTCTAAATTCGTGCGCAGCGAAATTTTCGAGCAAACTCCCAAAATCCAAGCGTCTAAAGCTTGAATGGTCTTGTCTTCGCGGGGCAGGCTCACCGCCAACATCAGGTACAACCAGATGCCCGCGCCAAAAAACAGGATGCTCAGCACCCAAATCAACCGCACTACACCCACTGGCATTTCAAAAATTCTCGCCAGTCCCTTACATACCCCAAAGAGCATTCCGTCTTGCGCTCGTGTCCACTTCATCTGCATCTTCCTCCCGAAAAGTTGCTTAAAGTTGTAGTCCAAGGGTTGTGCTGGTCCATTGATAACGTGGTGCGTAACTGATAAGCTGGCACGATTGTGGAATTGCCAGATCGATACAACCCAAAAGACGTAGAAGCGAAGATTTACCAATGGTGGCTGAAGGGCGGCTATTTCAAAGCCGAGGACAAGTCGACCAAACTCCCTTACAGCATTATTCTCCCGCCGCCCAATGTGACCGGCCAATTGCATTTGGGCCATGCGCTCAATCATTCCGTGCAGGATTTGCTGGTGCGCTGGAAGCGCATGCAGGGCTTTAACGTGCTGTGGATGCCGGGAACAGATCATGCGGGGATCGCCACGCAAAGCGTGGTCGAACGCGAATTGAAAAAAGAAAATAAAAATCGTCGCGATATGGGCCGCGAGAAATTTGTCGAGCGCGTTTGGCAATGGAAAGAGCAATACGGCGGCCGCATCACCGAGCAAATGCGCTACCTGGGCGACTCCTGCGATTGGGATCGCCTCACGTTTACTCTCGATGAGGGCGTATCGGCAGCGGTTCGCAAAGTTTTTGTCGATCTCTATAATAAAGGTTTGATCTACAAAGGTTTGAAGCTGATCAACTGGAGTCCGGCGCTGGAGTCGGCGATCTCTGACTTAGAAGTCGAGCACAAAGAGATCAAAGGGCAGATCTGGACCATTCGCTACCCTCTGGCCGACGGTAGTGGCTCCATTGAAGTGGCTACCACACGACCCGAGACCATGCTCGGCGATACGGCGGTGGCCGTGCATCCCGAAGACGAACGCTATCAGGCGTGGATTGGTAAACAGGTGAAGTTGCCGCTCACCGACCGTACGATTCCGATTATTGCCGACGCTTACGTCGACAAAGCTTTCGGCTCCGGCGTGGTCAAGATCACTCCGGCGCACGATTTCAACGACTATGCGGTCGGGCAACGGCATAAACTGCCCATGCTGAATATTTTAAACAAAGACGGAACTTTGAATGAACACGGCGGCGCTTATCAGGGCAAAAAAGTGCAAGAGGCGCGCAAGCTCGTGATCGCTGACCTCGAGGCGCAAGGCTTTATGATCAAGGCCGAACCGCACACGCATCAAGTGGGCCATTGTTCGCGCACCGGTGTCGTGGTTGAGCCGTATCTTTCAGAGCAGTGGTTTGTGAAAATGGCGCCGCTCGCCGCGCCCGCAAAACGGGTGGTTGAAAGCGGAACCGTGGTGTTTGAGCCGGAGTCGTGGACCAAAACGTATCTGCACTGGATGAGCATTATTGAAGACTGGTGCATTTCGCGCCAGCTTTGGTGGGGTCACCGCATTCCGGCGTGGACCTGCGCCGATTGCAAAAAGTGGACGGTGAGCGAAACCGATCCGACCGCTTGCGCCCACTGCAAAAGCGCGAACATCACCCAAGAAGAAGATGTTCTTGATACTTGGTTTAGCTCGGCGCTATGGCCGTTTTCGACCATGGGATGGCCGCAAAAAACAGAACTGCAAAATACATTTTATCCGACCACCGTCCTGGTGACTGGTTTTGATATTATATTCTTCTGGGTCGCGCGCATGATTATCATGGGCCTCGAGTTTATGAAGGATGTACCGTTTCGCACGGTTTACATCCACGGCGTGATTCGCGATGCCCAAGGTAAGAAAATGTCAAAGTCGCTGGGGAATGCGGAAGATCCCGTGGCTTTGATCGAAGAGTACGGGGCGGACGCCCTGCGATTTACCCTTCTCGCGCAAATCGCGGGCGGGCGCGATCTGAAGTTTTCGACTCAACGTCTCGAGGGGTACCGCAACTTTATGAATAAGTTGTGGAACGCCACTCGCTTTTCTCTCAACAATTTAAAAGATTTTAAGAACGACGGCGGCCAGGATGTCTTGCCGAATAAAACCGATATGTCGGACGCCGATCAGTGGATTATTTATAAGCTGGGCGTGCTCGAAAAAGAAATCGATGAGGCGCTGAAAACTTATCGCTTCAGCGATGCTGCGAACTCGCTCTACGCTTTTACTTGGAATATTTTCTGCGATTGGTATCTGGAGTTTATTAAGCCAGTATTTCAAGAGGGCGGCGATCCCAAACAGAAAAAGGCCACGCAAACTGTTTTGGCTTTGGTGTTGAATCGGGTCATTCGCTTAATGCATCCGTTCGCGCCATTTATTACCGAAGAAATTTACCAAAAACTCCCGATTCGCGGAGCGGCGCTGATCGCTGACTCCTATCCCACCGTAAAGGCCGATAAAGACCTTCTCGCTTTGGGCGGAGAAGACGTGGCGATGAATCTGGATCTGGTTCGCGAGGTCATTGCGGCCCTACGCAATATCCGTGGCGAAAATCGCATCAAGCCGGGAGAAAAGATCAAAGCTCGCTTGGCGCCCATGGACGCGAAGGCGCAAAAGGTATTGGGTGAGAACAAGATTTCAATCATGACCATGGCCCGACTCGCAGAATGTGTGGTGGGCGATGCGGGCGATTTGGCCAAGTGCGCGGTTCAACCGGTGCAGGTTCAAGAAATGAAAGTTGACGTTATTGTGCCGCTGGCGGGCCTGGTGGATATCGAAGAAGAAGTGAAGCGAATCCGTAAGGCGATTGAGAAATTGCAAAAGGATGTTTCGCTGCTGACGGTCCGTTTGGCCGATGCGAATTTTGTGGCCAATGCGCCCGAGGATATTGTCGAGCAGGGCAAGCGACAGTTGAGTGAATCGAAAGCGCAAATCTCGACTCTCGACGCGGCCTTAGCCCGCTTAATCTGAGACGTCTCAATTAGAGACCGGCTGGAGAATTTTTAGCCACTGTCTTATCTATGCAGCCCATAAATCGGCATAAGTCGGCCTGCGCGGCATGTGCCTTGCTTTCTTTTACCCTGGGGGGATAGGGGGCGTGTATGGGCAACATCACTGCAGGAGCAAACATGATTACGGCCGGCAAACTATTTCGCGTTCGGGTCAGTACCGATCAGGGGACACAAATCGCATTCGTACCGCTTGAGCGGTTTGTGATTGGGTCGCTGCCATCTCTCCCTGTAGCAATCAATGATTCGTCGGTCGCCAAAAAACATTTGGTTGTGACCTCGGTAAACAACGAAATTTACCTCACCGATCAAAACACGGCGACGGGCACTAAGGTGAATGGTCGCACGATATCGCCGAGCGTCCCCTATCTTTATCGGCCCGGAGATCGAATTACAGTCGGGCGGGTCGACTACTCCTTGCAAATTCACTTGTTTGAACAAGTTGAGGCGGGCACACCTGCCAAGACCGCGGTCGAGGCCCCCAAAAAGCCAGATCTTGTGCCCGATGAAGCCCATGAAGTTGAGGCCGAGAGAATTCTTTTTGAAGCCCGCAACGAGGCCGCAGAGATCGTCCGCGTGGCTCGGCAGAGCGCGGTGCGAATCGCCGAAAAGACGGCTGAGGACATTCTTGAAAAAGCTCGCAATCAGGCCAAAGTTGAATCCTCAACCGAGGCGCAAAAAATTCTTCAGCGCGCTCAGGCCGACTCGGTCGCCCTGAAGGCTCAGGCCGATGAGGAAGCACGAAACATTTTAAATGAAGCCCGCGCGTTTGAAAGCCAGGTCAAGGCCACGGCGCAAATGGAAGTGGATCGGCAAAGCCAACAGATCATGAATGAAGTGATGGCGCTGAGAAAAAAGTCCGAAGCTGAAATCACCGAGTTGGTGAAACAGGCGGGTGAACACTTCGAAAAGAAACGGCAAGAAGGCCAACGTGAGGCCGATGCACTGAGGGCCGCGGCGCGCGCACAGGCTGAAAAAATTCAAATAGAGGCCCGGCACGAGAGTGATCGTCTTATCGAAAAAGGCCGCGAGGCCGCGCACCAGATCGAGAGAGATGCGCAAGAAAAAGTGCGTGAACTTCTGCGCTTGGCCGAAGCCGAAGCCGGCGAAAAGATTCGCACCCTTGTTGTGGCCAGCGAAGCGCAGACCGTAGAAATGTTAAAATCGCGCGAAGAGAAAATCCAAGAAGTTGTGGAGAATGCCAACCGTCAGGCCGCAGAGATTATCCATGAAGCCCGGCAAGAGGCGATGCGCATACAACAGGATGCCAGTATTCAAGCCGCTCGTGAGCGTGGTGTCGAGGCTTCGCGCATTCTGGCCGAGGCGGCCATCGAGGCCGCCAACATAAAAGACTCGGCGCAAAAGAGCGCCCAGGAAGGTCTTAAAAACATTTATAAGCAGGCCGTCGAGCGCGCCGACAGCGTGATTAAATCCCGCGAAGCCGAGGCTGAAAAAATCGGCGAGCAAGCCCGCGCCAAGGCGCACGAAATCAAAATCGCCGCTCAAGAAGAGGCCAATCGGTTAATCAACCAAGCGCTTGATCAGGTGCAAGAGATTCGCGGCAAAGCCATGACCCATGGGGATGAACTGATCGCTGAGGCCAAGGCCAAGTGCGAGCGTCTGATGTCGATTCATGAGCTCGACAACGCTCGGATGCTCGAGGCCGCTCGCGCTTTTGCCACCGGTTTTACCCTGCAAAGCCAGCGCGAGGCCGAAGAGCTTAAAGCCAAAGTTCTTCGTGATGTAGAAAAACACAAGGCGGAGGCCAAAGATCTTTTGGCCAAGGCCGAAGCCTTTGCAAAAGAGCGCCGCTCGCAGATCGAATCCGAAGTCGCTGAGATGCGCACGGCGGAAGTTCGTCGCATCGAGGAAAACTGGGAAAAGATGTTGTCTGAATTTTCGAAAAAAGGTGCCCGCCCGACAATGAGCGAGGTCAATGAGGCCGCCGCCTTGGCCAGCGCAAAGTTAGAAGTCGAAAAGACCGCAGCACCCTCGCGTTGGGGAAAACTTCTCGCCTTCACAAAGCCACGCCGAGCGGGCTGATCGAACGCAAGTCCCGCTTCTACTTTTTCAAACCGATATCGCGCAGACGCTCCATCAGAAAATCGTTGGCGAGAATGTCCGCGTACTTCGCGCCACTCCCCATGCAAGATTTAATACAGGTCAAAACCGCATCCGGATTGGGATGCATAAAGAACGGCATAGAGTAACGGGCGACATTGGGCCCTTTGGGATTGACCACGCGGTGAGTGGTGGCCGGGATCACATCGTTGGTGATACGCGCAAGCATATCGCCCGAGTCGACAATAATGTTATCGGGCGAGGTATCAATCGCCAGCCACTGGCCGTCGCGGCCAAGCAATTCAAGGCCCGAGCTAGACGCACTCACCAAAAGGGTGATCAAATTGATATCTTCGTGGGCGGCGGCGCGAATGCAATTGGGATCGGCGCCGTCGGCAATCGGTGGGTAGTGCAGCAATCGTAAAATTGAACTGCCCCGGTCTGTCATACGGGTGAAATAGTCTTTGTCGAGGTCCAGCGGGATGGTCAGCGCCTGCAACATAATTCTTCCCGCATCGTCCAAGGCTTGAAACATATTTTCGAAAGTGGTCTTAAACTCCGCGATTTCTTGGGGCCAGATATTGTTGTCGCGGCCGACGTGCCAAAACTCTTTAAGATCTGGAAATTTATTGTTCTTGGCGTGTTCTTTTCCAAAGGGAGTGTAGCCGCGTTCACCGGCGCCCGCGGGCCCTTTGTAGCCCTCCTTCACCGGTTCGGGGAGTTGGAAGAGCTTCTCGCTCAAAGCGTAGGCCTTGCGCAGCAAGGGTATATCTATGGGATGATCCTTAAGAATTATAAAACCGTACTCTTTAAGGCCGCTAAAGAGTTGATCCACAAAGCGGAACTTTTCGCTCTCGCTGCCATGGGTATACGCCTTTAATGAAAGCTCTGGAACTTGCGCCATCGGATGATTCCCCCTTCTGTCGGTTTTATAGGCAGGTAAGGGATTGTCAAGGGGCTGCCCCCTACGTACTATGTAGTGGAAGCTTTTCACATAGAGGTGCACGGATGCGTACTCGAAATAAATCGATTTTATATTTTGCCGCAATGCTTATCGTCGCTGGATGCAGCGGAAAGTCAGCCAAAGAACTGAGCGAAGCCGACTACACTCTTTTAAAATCCATAAACGAATCTTTCTACGATACATCGACGGCGGTGGATATCGCACTCGGCGATAAGATTGTTCCGGCCGCCTCGTCGGAAAAACTGGCGAAGATGGTGGAAATGATCAAATCCAGCCGTTGCCAACGAGAGGTTAAATCGCGAGAGCCGAGCGGCCGCGATCCCTACACCAGCGACTGGGGGGCCGAGCAGTATGTCACCAGTGGAACTTGCGTTTTAGATTTGAGCCAAAACAACAAATTCACCATCCGCGATCGCATGTATAAAGAAGACGAATTTTTCGATACCACCGGCGACTTTAAAAATGAAAGCCTCGTGCAGTCGTATCGAGTTGACGGATATTTAAAAGCGGCGACGGAGAACAACCGCACTAAAATCGAAGGACTGTTTCAGTTTAAAAACTTTAAAGTTAAAGACCTCGGCTTGGTGGGCGTTCGCATAAAGACTACGCAAGCCTATCTGGGCTCTACGGGCAGTGGCACGGCCGTGCTGAATTGGGCCGCCAAGGGCCGCAGCCATGTGGCCACCGTCGCATGGAGTGGGGCTTCGCGCGAGCGGCAATACCGAATTGACGGCAAGAAGGTGGACGAAAAAACCATGCAGGAGCTGTTTTCGGCCTATGGTTTGATGGAAATTGTCGACCGCTCCCTGAAAATGCGTTAGGACTTAGCGCTGATGAAGAAAACCCACCGCGAAGCCGGCGGACGCCAGACCTCTGGCACTGTCAAACGACACCCCGACGGCTTTGGCTTCCTGATTACAGATTCAATCGATGATCCCGACGTTTATATTCCCCGGCAGGAAATGAAGGGGGTTATGTCGAACGACCGCGTGCGCGTAACCGTTGAACGCGAAAAGGGCGGCGACCGTTATCGCGGCACGGTGATTGAGGTCACCAAGCGGGCCGTGACCCGCGCCATGGGCGCCTATCATGAGACGTCGCCGGGCCGTGGGCTGCTGCTCGATAAGAGTTTTGCCTGGGGTGAAGACCTCAATGTTTCGTGCCCGCCCGATATTGCCGCCAAGACGGGGCAACTGGTTGTTGTGCAAATTGAGAATTATCCCGATTCGGCGCGCGGATTTTCGGGCCGTGTGATTGCTGTCATTGGCGACGCCGCCGACCCGATGAATGATTCTGTGCGCATGTTGCATGCGCATCAAATTCCCTATGAGTTTAGCAAAGCGACTTTGCGTGAGTGTGACGCCTTCCCGGCCGAAGTGACCGAGAAGGACTGGCGCGGGCGCAAGGATTTGCGCTCGATTCCCATCGTCACCATCGATGGCAAAACCGCGAAGGATTTTGATGACGCGGTTTTTGCCGAGCCGACAGAGCAAGGCTTTCACCTGATCGTGGCCATCGCCGACGTGAGCCATTACGTTAAGCCCGGCACGGCGCTGGATGATGATGCTTTTGAGCGGGGAACTTCGACCTATTTTCCTAACTTCGTGGCGCCCATGTTGCCCGAAAAATTAAGCAATGAGCTGTGTTCGCTTAAGCCCAAAGTGCCGCGTCTCGCGATGGTCGCCGATATGCAGTTGAATTTTCAGGGCGAGCTGATTCAAAGCGAATTTTACGAGGGCGTAATTCAGAGTGCGGCGCGTGTGACCTACGGGCAAGCGCAAGATGTGGTGGAGAAAAATTGCCCGCCCGAGCTGAAACACGTTGAGCAGAATATTTTAAAGTGCGCCGATCTGGCCAAACTCCTTATGGCCAAACGGTTTCGTGAGGGCTCGCTCGACTTGGACTTGCCTGAAACCGAAGTGGAACTCGATGAAACCGGAATGCCGGTGGATATCATGCGCTCCGAACGATTGTTTGCGCATCGGTTGATCGAGGAGCTGATGTTGCAGGCCAATGTGGCCGTGGCCCGATATTTTCGCGAGCACGATATTCCCTCACTCAACCGGATTCATGATCAGCCGGGCGCCGAGGCCATCGGGAATTTTTCATCGTTCTTAAAAGCTTTTGGCTACAAAGAGAAAATGAGCGGCGGACATTTGCAGAAAAAGATCACCAAGGCTCTGGAGTTTTTTAAAGGCCACCCGAAAGAGCATATTTTAAATATGCTCGCTCTCCGCTCCTTGGCGCAGGCCAAATATTCGCCCGAAAATATCGGCCATTTCGGTTTGGGTTTTGCCGATTACGTGCACTTCACTTCGCCCATCCGGCGCTACCCAGATCTTATTGTTCACCGTTTGCTCAAGGGCATGCGGTTGTCTGTGGGCGATCTGGATCAGGCCGGCGTGGTCTTAAGCGCCTGTGAGCAGCGGTCCGTGAAGGCGGAGCGTCAGATTAAATCGATTAAAAAGGCCCGTTTCCTTGGCCAACACATTGGCGAAGAATTTGAAGGAATTATCAGTTCTGTAACTAAGTTTGGCCTGTTTGTTTTACTTCGTCAGTTCGATGTGGACGGGCTGATACGTCTTGAGGAGCTTGGCGGCGACCGCTTCGACTTCGACGAAGAAAAGTTGCGGCTGGTGGGAAGAAAGTCTGGTATGTCCTACGAAATTGGCGAGCTGATCAAAGTCGTTGTGGCGAGAGCCGACATCGAAGCTGGGCAAGTCGATTTTGTATTGCCGGGTAGGACTTTGCAAGAGCGAGCTCCCGAAAGAAAAGGATCCAATCGTGCTATGGACAAGGCCAAGCCGCCGTTTCAGAAACGTGGCGCGCCTAAAAACGATTCTCGGGGTGTTCGCGGCTCACGGTTTTCACGACCTCGCCGCTCGCGCTAAGCTCGGCCGTTTTGTCATTGATCGCCTGATTTCTAAAGACCTTGAACATTTGTCCGCGCCCGAGCGCATGCGCATGGCGTTTGAGCAACTCGGCCCCACGTTTGTAAAGCTCGGGCAGTTGCTGGCCACGCGACCCGATTTGATCCCTATCGAATTTTCGCAAGAGTTTCAAAAGTTGCACGACCAAGTCGCGGGTGTTCCGTTTCCTGAAATCGAAGCGATTCTCACCTCCCATTTTGGTGGGCCCCTGCAAGACGTGTTCGCGGCCTTCGACACCGCGCCCATGGCGGCGGCGTCGATCGCACAAGTGCATCGCGCGCGGTTGAAAGACGGCACTTCGGTGGTGGTCAAAGTTCAGCGCCCAGGGATCGACAAAATTATTGTCGACGACCTTCACACACTGAAGCTGCTCGCCGAGATGGCGAATAAATATATTCCCGAGATTCGCATGTTCAACCCGGCGGGAATTGTGGCCGAGTTTGGCCGCACGCTCGAACAAGAAACCAATTTTGTGATTGAGGCAAACAACATTCGCCGCTTTGCCGCCAATTTCGCCAATGATCCCGATGTTAAGATTCCCGCGGTGTATGGCGAGTACACGGGTCGGCGGGTGTTGGTGATGGAAGCCCTTGAGGGGATTCCGCTCAGCCAAAGTAGCGCCTTAAAGCAAGATGGCGTTGAGCCCGAAGAGATTTTAAAGCGTGGCTTGCGCGCCTATATGAAGATGATTTACTCCGACGGACTCTTTCACGGCGATCTTCATGCTGGCAATGTTCTACTCCTGCCCAATAACAAAATCGGTCTGATCGATTTCGGCATCGTCGGCCGCATCAACAGAAAAACCCAGAACGCGATCGCCAATATGTTCTTGGCGCTGGCTGAAGAAGACTATGATCGGATGGCCTACGTCTATGTTGACCTCGCGCCGTTCACCGAGCGCATCGACGTCGACCAGTTCGCCCGCGACACGCGCGATTTAATCGCTCCGTACTTTGGCCTGACGATGAAGAATATAAACCTCGGGCGGCTGCTGATGGACTCGACCGCGGTCGCGTCCAAACACGGCTTAGCGCTGCCGTCGGAGCTGGTGCTATTTTTTAAATCGATTGTCGCTTTAGAAGGCATGGGCCGGATGCTATTGCCAGATTTTGATTTCTTAACATACTCGCTCGATTTCGCTAAAGAGCTGGTGCAAGTGCGCATGGAACCGAAGCGACTTTTTTCTGATGCTTCGGTCGCGGCCCGCGATTTAAATTCATTGGTGGCATTTCTTCCTCGGCAGATTAAGCAAGGCTTGCGTCGGGTTAATGATCCAGATTTCTCGATACAGATCCGTTCAAAGGACTTTAGACGCCTCGAAAAGTCCATCGACCGCGGCGCATGGGTGATCTTTGCCGGGCTGGTGGTCGCGGCCGTGGTCCTAGGCTTGTTTCTTCGATGAATTCAGTTTTTAATTAGAACTTGAGGACAATCGAGGTGGCCGTATGTTCCCGTCCGACACAAAAATTTTAATCGTCGATGACTCAAGCTTCTCACGCAATATCGTCAAAAGCGGACTCAAAGAGCTCAAATATTGGAAGCTGTTCGAAGCGGAAAACGCCAAAGTCGCTCAAGAAAGTGTTCTCAACGAGGAGAAAACCGGCCAGCCGATCCAATTGATGATTTGCGATGTGCATATGCCAGAGATGACAGGCATTGAACTTTTAAAATGGGTTAGGTCGCGAGAGCAAACCAAGGGTTTGCCGGTGATTATTCTCACATCTTCGCAAGAAAAGTCAGAAGTGGTTCACGCAGCGAAACTCGGCGTCAGTCACTTTATGATCAAGCCCTTCGACGTCGCGACCTTGCGCGACCGCTTACATTCGGCCTGGGAAAAACACGGCCTTTTCTTCACCGCGCAATCTTCCTCAGCCCAGTAGCTCTTATTCATTCCGAGACCACCCTTGCTTTCGGCGAAACTTCGGATTCTTTGTCAGTTCGTCGGCGATCCCGGCCAGCCCGCCTGATTTATTGAGGGGATTACAGATTCTGCGCCAGAGTATAATCCGGGCTTCCGGCAGCAATTTCTCCCAAACTATTTCTGAAAACAGTTTTTGATTTTTGGGCTTGATCGCGTAGACAAGATGACAATCCATGGCCTCAGCAACCGCGGCTAGGGTTTTGATAGAGATCGTCCCCTTCCGCTCGGCTCTTTCTAATTTAGAGAACGCGGCCTTTGAGATTCCCATTTTTTTTGCAATGGATTCTGCGGTTAGGAACATCGCGTTTCGGGCCATTCGGATTGAACACTCTCCCCATAAATCCATCAATGCCAGCGCATACTCATCGGCCCCTCTGTAAATGTACTTGGTCCCTCGCCATTTTATAAACCCATCAAAAACTTCTCGGGCGGTAAGTTCACCATCGAAAACTTTGATTGGGTCGACCTCGAAGGATTTCTCAATTTTTTTTCGCACGGAGATATTTTTCCAAAATATCTGCGCGTGTTTGAACTTGGCGATGCTCATCGGCGACTCTCGGCAAAGTTGCCAAATCGAGAAACCTTAGACGCCATAGGACTTTCGGTGCGACCTATGGCATCGAACGTTGCCGGGGGAGTTAACGTTGGCCGGAGTGGGCAGAAGGCTTGGTCGGGCGCGGAAGGTGTAGCTAGAATCGTCATCGCAAACGGTTATGCAAGATTGGGTGCGGGCCGACGAGGCCTTAAATTTGCGGTGGAGTTCGAGGGCCGGAGAGAGGAGACGGAAGCCGGACCAAAAAAACAAAACCCCGGCGGTTAGGCCGGGGCTCCAAGTAACTAGGTATTAGATTATCCGAGCAGCTTAAGCGCGACTTGCTGAGCCTGGTTGGCCTGGCCGGCCACCGAGACACCCGCTTGCAACAAAATCGAGTTGCGAGTCAGTTCAGCGGTTTCTTCAGCGACATCCGTGTCGCGGATGCGTGAATTCGCAGCCGACAGATTCTCGTGCGCGACCGCCAAGTTCGAGATTGTGGAGTTCAGCCGGTTTTGCATGGCTCCGAAATTCGCGCGCATCGCGTTTACGGAGATCATGGCTGTATCCACAACACTCAAGCTTTGTTGAGCTTGTTCTTTGGTCGCTAAACTTTCGGCGATCATGCCGAGAGCTTCCAAAGTAGAGTTGGCTGCCGAGGCGTTGAAGCTGATGCGGTCTTTAAACGGGTCGTTGTGAACATCGACTTGAATATCGATGATACCACCGGTTCCGTTCAAGAGATCCCGGCCGTTGAACTGGGTGACTTCCGACACCCGCTGCATCTCAGACTTGAGCTGCTGGTATTCAACGTCGAGGAATTTCCTCTCAGTTTCGCCAATTGTATCCGACGCTGCTTGCACGCCGAGCTCTCGCAGGCGTATCAACATGTTAGACATTTCTTGGAGGCCGCCTTCGGCCACTTGCACGAGCGACACGCCGTCTTCAGCGTTTCGCGAAGCTTGCTTGTACCCGCGGATGAGCCCGCGGAGATTCTCACTGATGGCCAATCCCGCGGCGTCGTCTGCGGCCTGGTTAATTCGATAACCAGAGCTCAAACGGGCCAGAGATTTATCCATCAACATGTGGCTTGAACGCAAATTCTTCTGCGCGTTCAAGGAAGCCACATTCGTGGAAATCCTTAATCCCATTACTATCCTCCTTGCATTCCTCATCCTCCTTGATAAGTGCCATCCAATTGGCAAACGAGCGCATACTACGCCCGGTTAATGTGACGGATTTAGATCCTTCTTCTTCCGTCTTAGAATGAGATCGGCAGAAATTGCCTAAAAGATTACTGCGACATTGGACCAGTTCAGGTGCGGAACCTATCTAACATATGCTCGACGCCGATAAGAATTTGCAGTGAACAAACCCGAAGCCAGCCTTTTGTCTGAAGGTGAAATTGTTGGTACCTACAAGATCGTCCGTCGACTCGGGCGCGGTGGGATGGGCGAGGTGTATCTCGCGTGGGAAGAGGAACTGCAGCGCAATGTCGCCATTAAAATTCTAACTCCTGAAGCGATCGGCGACAAAGAAACCGTCGAAAGATTCAAGGGCGAGGGGCGGGCGCTGGCGCGGTTGAAGCACCCGAATGTAATTAGCCTTTACCAGTTCGGAGAAAAAGGGAAGAGCCCCTATATCGTGATGGAATACATCGAGGGCACCACGCTCGATATGATGATTCGCCGCCATCCCTTAGGCGTTCCAGAAATTATTCAGATCGCCAAGCAGATTCTGAGTGGCCTTGCGGTCGCCCACGAGGCCGGGATTATTCATCGTGATGTGAAACCAGAAAACATTATTGTCGACAAAGATCTGAACGCAAAAATTCTCGATTTCGGAATCGCCAAAGTGCACTTTGACCAAAAGTCGGTCAATACGGCGTTGGATGTCTTGGTCGGCACCATGAACTATGTGGCACCCGAAATTATCATGGGTAAAATGGCGTCTCGGCAGAGCGATATCTACTCCATGGGTCTGACCATTTTCTATATGCTTCAAGGCTCGATCCCCTATGAGGGGCGCAACAACCTGGCGATCCTTGAGAAAATTCGCACGGTCGACGTCAAGTTCGCGGCTAATTTCGAACTGATTCTGCCCGATCCGTTGAAGCGGACTATTTTGCGCATGACCGCGCGCGATGTGAAGATGCGCTACGCAGATGCGCGGGATGTGATTCGGGATCTGGAGCAAATCAGTTTGCAAAACCTTCCGCACGAGCTCCGGCTTTCTCCGGAGCCTTACTTGGAGATTTCGAACCGCAAAGACGTGGAATCCTATTGCACCTCGAAGGGCTTTGATATGACCGAGGCGCGAGTCATTATTAATCTCGCCGCCGGTCTGGATAAAGAAAAAGCTCAATCGGCCATGCAGACAAAGAGCGAAGACATAGATGATACGACCTTCGCGGGTGAGCGGCCTGAGTATTCAATATCAACGCCGGCACTCGATGAAGCGATCCAAAAGTACCGGGCCTTAAAAACGCGTATGATCACCCGTCGCATGAAAATGCGGGCCCCGGTTAAGAAAACTCCGATGTGGCAGCTTGTCGCCGGCGGAGCGGCTGCCTTTTGTGCCGCCGCCTTCTTGGCGCAGAAGATTTTATTTAAAAAAGCTCAGGGTGTGAAAGTGGCCTCGACATCCGTCGCCGCGCCGGCGGCATCGGCTTCGCAGGCGGCCAGAGCCGTAAGTTCGACTAAGCCGCAGGACGCGGTGGTATCACACAAGCCGGCCAAGCCGCTCAATCTCGAATTACAGATTCTGCCTAAAGGCACGCGCATCGAATATCGGGTGCAGACCAGCTCTGGCAAACACGGTAAGGGCGCCGGGGAAGAGACTTGGGTTGTGGCGGATGTGAGCAACGGTCGGGTCCGGTGGCTGATCAATGGCAATGAGACGGTTGAGACTTCGGTCAATCCGTTCGTCCCACCGCTTGAAACCACGGGAAAGTTGGTGGGCCGTGAGGATATTGAGCGGACCACGCTTGGCGAAGATTCGAAGATTTTTCCACTTAAACCCGGGAACTCGATGGACATTACGGTCAGCGGCCGACAACGCAATCAGAGAGTCGTGACCTACAATTATAAATGCGTGGTGGCCGAGGGCGTGCAAAAGTTTAGGTCCCCGGTGGGTGACCTAGATGTCATCGAACTGAATTGCGTTGGGCAAGGCTCTATAAATTTCTCGACTAAATATCTTTATTCGCCGGAACTGGGAGCGATTGTGTTGCATGATCGCAAGGGTTCACGAGATCAAGGTTTCTCGCTCCGTAAGGAATTGATCGGTTACAGACGTCCTTAGCTATTTACAAACAGTGCCAGGAAGAGTGACTACGTCGGAGATCTGAAAGTTATAACCCGTCGATGTATTCGCATCGAGGAATTTGCCGCCGCCGGCTTGGGTCATCATATTCAAACGAGTGGCCGCATTGGCGTCGTTCGGACCGTAGTAGATGGCGTTAAAGGTAACCTGCCCGGGAATCTGGCCGGTGATGGCTTGAACCTTGGCGGCCAAAGTGGCGTCGGCCACATTCGGGTTTGGCATACCGTCGGACAAAAACACCACCACCCATTTGGTTTGCGCCGTGCGGTTGGTATCGAGTTGCAAAGCTTTTGCGCCTAAATCCAAGGCCGCCACATAGGGAGTTTCGCCCGAGTCGGGGATGGTTTTAAAAACGTCGATCGCTTGTTGCAAAACGTTCGAGCTATTGGTGAAGGCCGGGGTGTTGATATCGAGCCCGATTAAAGCCGAGCTGGTCGAGCCTGAGAAGTATGTGAAGCCATAGTGAAAGTTGGTTTTAGCCGCATAAAGGTTGCGCATAGTCTGTAAGGCGCCCGCCCGTTTGACCTTGTTATTGTCGGTGCCCACGTAGCCGGTTCCGCCGTTGCTAGCGTTCGAGCCCGAAACGTCGACGATAAAGAGAAACTTAACCGGGATCGTGATCTGTTTCAGTTGGTCTTCGCAGTTCTGCGGGATTTCGCCGGTGGCTTCATCGCCCGTACCATTGCCTGAGGCATTGCTGCCAGCCGAGAGTTTTTGGTTGGAGCAGTTCACCACTGAAAACAGTGCGACAGCCAAGACTAATTTTAGAGAATGCGAAATGGGGGTCATCATAGGGTACGGAGAATTGCAATGGCAGGGCCCTGAAAACCGCTGTAGCGGCCAATAGGTGCGGACTTGCTGTCTAGAATATAGACACCAGTCAAACAAAATTAAAAAGGGGGGGAGTGCAGGGCACCGCCCCCCAAATCGCAGGAAACTTAATCGAATCAGAGCGACCGAGTTACCGGGGTAGGGATCACTCATCCTTGAGAGAACCCTTGTGAGTTAAAGTCCCTTAACCCTGGAAAGTCCGGTTCAAAAGACCGAGTGCGGTTTGGGCGGTTTGATTCGCTTGCGCCAACACACTAGTACCCGCGTTCAACAAAATATTGTTGCGCGTGAGTTCAGCGGTCTCTTCGGCCACATCCACATCACGAATCCGTGAGTTGGCTGCCGACATATTTTCAACACTCACAGCAAGGTTGCTGATCGTGCTTTGTAAACGGTTTTGAATCGCACCAAAGTCGGCGCGCATCGCAGAGACCGAGACGATCGCCTGGTCGATGGCGGAGAGAGTGTTTTGCGCACTCGCTTTATCCGCGACCGAGGTCAGGTTCACGCCCAGTGCCGCGCTGTTTGCGTCAGCTTTGGAAGCGTCAAACGACAATCTGTCTATATTCGGATCGTTTCGGGTTCCGACTTGGAAGTCCAGAATGGATCCGGTTCCGCTCAGGAGCTGGGTTCCGTTGAACTCAGTTCCGTCCGCGATACGATCGATCTCGGATACGAGCTGATCATATTCCACGTTCAAGAACTGGCGTTCAACCGGTCCGATCGTGTCTGATGCGGCTTGTACGGAGAGTTCCCGTAAGCGGATCAAGATGGAGCTGATTTCGTTCAAGCTGCCCTCTGCAACTTGCACGAGTGAAACGCCATCTTGCGCGTTTCGTGAGGCCTGTTTAAGGCCTCTGACCTGTGCTCTTAAGTTCTCGCTGATGGCGAGTCCCGCGGCATCGTCTCCGGCTCGATTGATTCGATATCCTGAGCTTAAGCGCTCAAGACTCTTATCCAAACCGAGCTTCGTACCCAAAAGATTCTTTTGGGCATTGAGCGAAGCCGTATTGGTATTAATACGTAACCCCATGTTCCTCCTCCTTGAAGATTCTGGTCATCATCCTTGATGACCGTCAGGAGCCTCACGCTCCCGAGGGATTTTCTTCTACAGGACTATTCGGGTGTCTCATTTTGAGGCTAAAGGGGTCGAGGTGAATTCTGGACTAAGGAATGGGATAGGTGGGTGGTAAGGAGCTTAGCAGCAGGCGCAGTCGGGAACGTCAGCCCTGTGGCCATTGAAATGACCGTTCTCGTCGAGAAGTTCTTTAAATGGAATTGTGTACTTCTGCGGAACAAAACGTGGCTTCGGAGGCTCCGGCGGCGGAATCTCGGACTCCGGCAGCGGCTCGCCATCTTCGTCGTGGGTCTGCGGCTCATGTCCGCAGTCGCAAGAGACGTCCTCAGTCTCGACCTCAATCGTACCATTTTCCACTTTGCGAATTCTTACGTTGTCCGCAACTACATTTGTAGATATGCGAACGATGCCCGAGTTTGTGATTTCCTTTAGCTCCACTGGGCCAAAATCCGGCGAGCTCCCAAAGTCGGCCCACACCGGAGTGGGGAATGGCGATTTCGGGAATTTTACCCACTCCTCCTTTATTTCAAGAGCCGTGTGGTAGGACGGAGTATCATCCCCACTTTTCAAATCCGGGGTAAATGTTATGGATTCCCCCGACGTCGAGACGTAGGACAAACTGTGGTAAGCGAAGAAACTTTCGGCGCGACCCATGACGATGTATCCAAGCTTCTGACTCTTAACATTTGGTTCACTGTATAAGGCCAGCTTCAGCCCGAAGGGATCTTTCTTTTGTGCGCGCTCAAGGCAGTTCTTAAGGCCGTCGGGATCGTATTTCAATTTCTTGGGAAGTGAATCATAGAGAACGCCCCGGGATTCATAGGTGAGCCCCTTTTGAGCCTTAATTTTTTCGAACTCGGCATCGTATTGGTCTTTTAGCTTCGCTTCAGCCACACATTGGGGTTCAATTTTATTTTTAAGGTAGTCTTCGAGCTTATTGTTGAAACTTGCTGGACTGACATTCACAAAACCTGCGAAAGGGAGTTCTGGACTCGAACTCTTTTCTTTAGAATCTTCTGCAAATCCAAGGGATATTAGTAGAATGAAAATGTAACTCAATCTAACAGCCCCTCGTGTACGTAACCTTTGCCTTTACATGTTGGTCTTCGTCAAAAAATTCTTTAAGCGGGATTTTGAGTTTTTCAGACTTGGGTTCTTTCGCGTCGTTGAGGCAGGGGCCGTCAAAGTCTTCATCGGCCGTTCGGCCGATGTAGTAATCGCCTTCGATTTTTTCAAGTACGACGTTTCCAGAGTAGGTTTTGGTGTTGATGGTCAGCACGTCGAACCTGTCGATTAGTTTTGCCTCTGCCTCTTCGACGTCGAACTGGTGGATCCAAACTGGATGGGGAAAAGGATTTTTCGGCAGCTTTAGCCAGTTGTCTTTTTGGCCGAGAACGGTGTGCAGAGCGTAGCCTGTGTCTTCATCCATAAAGTCGGGGCGCATGCCGAATCGTTCACCCTTTATATTGACATAGAAAATGGTTAGTCCGCTGCTGTCATAAATAAACGTTAGCTTACCTAGATTTTTTGACTTTAGACTTGGCTCGGCAAAGACTTCGTACGAGGCTTCATATTTTAGCTTTGCCTTGTTATCGTCTATGCACTTGCGGTATGCGGTCCAAGGCATTTGAGCTCTGTCGACTTCGTCGCGGTAATCCTTAAAAAGAGCCGTTAGTTCGGGATACTTTTCTTTAAGTATTTGAACATCTCTTATCTTGGGATTGATCGAGTAGAGCATTTTTTTTCGATCGTGGTATAGCTTACCTTTCTGATCCGCGACCTCTTCCTGCTTAGTTGTGTCGGGTTGCGCGCAGTTGCCTTTGTGGTTCGAGTCTGATGAAAGCGCCTCCATTCCCTTTACTATATTTTGGGGGAATATGCGCCCCATTGCGGGCTTTCCGTCGAAAGTTTCACTAGCTCCGATTGATAAAAACAAAATAAAAAAATATATCATCGGTCCCCTTAATTTTCTGTCTTTACTGGCGCAAACTCTATGTGAAAGTGGTCTCTATGTGCAGGAAAGCGGTCATTTTTCTTTATTTCCTTAGTTCTAACCCTCTCCCAATCGGTTCTGATAAATTCAGTCGGAAGCTTTTTGTTGAATCGAGTTCCCGCCTCGCCAGAAGCGACCAACTCGGCGTAGAACGGACTAATGTTCTGAGGCTCATAGGTAACAATAATTCCTTCAATTTTTGCCAATTCTTCGGTCGTTAGTTTACCAAGGAGATCTAAGAGGTTGAGCGCTGCAGTCCTTCCAACCTCCTGAGGGGTGGTTTTGCTTAAGACCTCTTTCTGTGTTGGAAATCCAATTACTTTTGCATCTACTTCCAAACCTCGCTGGTGGGCAATGTGAGGGGGAAATCTGTTGCCATGTTGATTGCTTATATCGTTTATTTCAAACTCCGAGCCCAGTGCGGTCATTCTGGTGAGAATCGGCAAGATTTGAGGTTGACCCCAATCATCTCCGCCGTACTCCCAGTCTATTTTTGTGCTGTACCTCTGAACTACCGTCGCAGGCCTTCTTAACATTCGGAGGGGTCGCGTGTGACTAAAGACAATAGGCTTCGGATTGAGTCGCGTTTGTATTTCTAGTTCGAATTCCAAGCGGGGCTGGCTGGGTTCGAGCTGTCCCGCTTCAGCAGGTGAAAGTTCAAAAAGTCCGACGCACGAGCCCCCTGAGAAATAGGAACCTTTTCCGATAAAGCCATCGGGTCCAAATGACGACAAGATAGGAGCAGTGAGCGAGTTTACCGCCAAAACAGCTTTGGCTTCACGTTTTCCATTTTGTAAAATGTGAAGGGTGGCACTTGTAATCGCATCATTGTCGGCCCCACGAAAGTTCAGAATGGCGTCAAAAACCGAATTGCCATTGCAGTGAGGGTTGGGCAGATTAATGGCGACACTCGCCAATCTTAGGCTTGAGAGTTTAGGCACCGCTTCATCAATCAGCGGATTGTCTCGCTCTGCCAATTCAAACGTGGCGGATACGCCTAAGAGCACGACGTAATCTAGTTCTAAGCTAGCATCCGCGCAATCGTTGCCGCGCGCGCTGGCGACCAAGGTTGCAAAAGACTCCTGACCACTCAGTTCATATTGTCTGGAGTACCAAGTGAAATCACTTGTTCCCACGCCCACGTTCCGAACCACGGCAGGAGAAAAAACTTCAATCCTGGAATAGGTTGTCGCGCAAGACCCATGCCGCCGATACCTCACCACCATTGAGCGAGTGCCAGGTGGTATACGAAATGTTTTTGATACTTGGGTGAGGTCGGGCGTTACCCTTAATCGAATTCCCAAATTTTCCACTACGTCGGCGGTGAGAAGCGAAAAAAGGCCGGCCGCTGGAGGCTCCGATGCAGTGGCCGACGGAATCTGAAACACCTCTGGACTTCCAATAACATCCCATCCGTCTAGGCCCTGACTAAAGTCTTCGTTGGCAATATTGTTGATGGGCGGCCTGGCGGTTAAAGTGACTGTCACTTCTGAGTCTACAAGGGGGTCGATGCTGGCCATGCCGATGTAGGAATCTGTGCCGACCGAAACTTGCACCGGAGTGTTTGGAAGAAATCTCAACAGCGTACCAGCGACTGAGATATTCTCTTCGACCGAGATGGATTGGTCGGCTTGAATCAAGTTGAGGCTGGCTGGTGCTGCAACTGAGTTCCCCAGGCTATCGACTATGCGTAACGTGACCTGATTTCGGCCGGCCCAAAACTCACCTTCTGCGGCAAGATCATTGCCATCGGCGTCGGCAGTTAAAATCCGAATAATGTTGAATCCCGCCTCGAGCGTGCCACCAGGCAGGGTAATTGTTGAGTTCGTAACTAGCGGCGGGATTGGATAAGTTCGCCTATCGCCGTTTACAATGACAATAACCTCACCTGACGTTGGGTTCAAATCTGCACCAGTTAGACTCAACACAATCTGCTGGCTTAGCGGATTCAGTTTAAGCGGATCTAAGTTTGTGAAATTCAGGGTTCCTGCAGACGGTGTGCTCTCGGGTATTTCTGGATCCGAAATTCCGATCACCGAAACGGAAATGCCAGGATTCTTCTTGCCTAAGAGCAATGTCGTGATCCCATTCACCTGATTCAGCGGAACGAATTTCACGATTCTCTTGTCGCGCGCGAATAGTAGATCGAATGGAGTGAAGAGCAGCTTTCCGTTTAGTGAAACCAGGCTTAAGTGGTTGCGCAGAGAATTTTCGTCACTGGCTTTTACTTCGAGCAGGTACTCAATTCCCGCAAACGGGACGTTGAAAGAGTTAGTAATTTTTGATTCTTTACCGGATCTCTCGAATAGGATCGGGCCGGCTACGTTAACGCCCTTTTTTAGGTCGTAAATTGTGATCGTTGCGCCAGTACCGGGTTTACCGAGAAGCTTTACTTTAACCGTGTTCTCGAGTTCTAGATTAACTGAAATAAGGCTGGATCTGTGCAGATAGAGCGGAACGAGTTTATTAACTTTGACATTATTGATCGTCACTTCCGCTAGCGAAATTTGGTTTACTCCAGGGTCGACGCGGACCATATAATCTCCTGATCGATCTGCGAGGGAGAATGTATAGTCGGCCTGAAACGGGGTATTTTTCTTCTGATCAACTGGAATAACAATCATGCGCTGATCTACAATAGTACCCAATTGGGCCTGCGCATGGTCAAGGCTTACAGCAAGCAATAATAGGAGTAGTGCGGTCCTCATAAATCCTCCAACGTACCGAAATGAGACTCAGACCTTTGTCTGGCTTTTGAACTATTAAGGTTTCGGAGATAGCTCAGACCGCCTTAAGAGCCGAAGTGAGATTGGCGATGCAATTTCAAAATAGCTCGTCGGGCGTTCTACTCTAAGTCGTCAATTATTATTTATTTGATAAACCAGATCTAACCTATTTAGTTCAAGGGTCCTTGATCACGGACATTTCAATCCCGTAACATTCTGCAAAGCCAAAAATTCCTGCACGCCGTCTTGGTTCTCGGGGTCGAGAGCGAAGGATTGGCACCACGACTGGTTGGCGTCGCCCATGCGGCTTTGCATTTTTTGAACGCGGGCTACGATGCGGCCCATGCGGGAGAGCGATGGTTTGGTGGTTAGGTTGGCTTTGATAAATTCGGGATTGCGAAACAGCACTTCGATTTCACTTACAATCCGGTCGAAGCGTTTTTGCTCCCACAGCAGCACCGCCAGATTGCCGACCGGGCTCACTAACATCGGGTGAATGCGGTGAGCTTCACGAAAATGATGCTCGGCCAAGTCCATACGCCCGGCTTGAAACTTGACCACGCCGATGGTCGTGTGGCCGACAAAGCTATCGGGATTATAGTCGAGCATGGCGGTGAAGAAGGTGTCGGAGTCCCTCCACACTTCGGCGCGCGAAAAACTGAGTCCGGCCCACACCGAAACTAAAATCGCCAGAGCGACTTGAAATTTTTTAAAACGAGTGGCGAGCGCCGCGAGTCCTAGCACAGGCCCGAACAGCGCCATATAAACATAACGGTCGGCCACCGTAGACTGAGCCTGCGCCATAAACGGGATAATCCCGAGCACCGGGCTTAAGATCACGCCGAAGAAAATCCAGCCTTCAAAAATCTCGACGTGTTTAAAAATTCTCGCCAAGACCACGACGCCGAACGTGAGCAAAAAAATCGCGGCGGGGAGCACGTACCATTTTTTCGCAAGCACCAACTCAGGAATCCGCCCATAGTCGGCCGCGAGCGGGAAGGGCGCCACCAACTTTTGAATATAAAACCCCAGCGCGTCGGCGGCGATAATCAACCGGTCCGAAAAGGCCACCACTTTCAACATCGCCTCGGTGTTATCTTGCTGCACGAGTTTGTTGATAAACAAAACGCCAATCGCAGCGGCCACCCACACGCCAAGCGTGATCAGTCGTTGCCGATTGGCGACGGCGCGAAATGCGGCCAACACGAATAGCGCCACGGGCAGCGGCGCAAGCGTCGCCTTGCTTAGCAACCCGAGCACAAATAGCAAGGTGGCGAGTATGCAGGCCTTAACTCCCGCTCTCTCCCACAGCACGATCGCGGCGCCAAGGCCGAACGTCGTAGCCAGCAGATCGCGACCGCCCGAAATCCACACCGCCGGCTCGGCCTGGATGGGATGAACCAACCACGCCAGCGTCGCCAACCACAGCACGCCATCGGTTGTCTCAGGAAGAGACCGTTTCAGTAAACGGAACACCAACACGCCGTTGAGACTGTGGAGAAGTATGTTGAAGATGTGGAAGGCCACCGGGTCTTTCGAGATGGCGAACACCAGCGTCCACATGTTGTAGATCACCGGTATATATAGAGCGTAGTAGGGTTCGGTCCAAAACTTAAAGAAGTCACCCGTGTTGAGGGCCGGGTTGTTTAAGATGTGAGTGGAATCGTCCCAATATAAGAATTCGCCGGCAAAACCCGGAAAAAAGACTCCCGTGCAAATTACGAGTAGCAAAATGAAACGTTTCATCAGTCGTACTCAAGAGCATGACAGGCGACCAAAAAGCTGTCACGTGCTGACCGTGACTCGAGTGTGTAAAAGCTGTTCATAGAAAAGTGCCTGTAGGATGTCTCGCGAGGTGGTCCAGCCGTTGCTTAGTACTAAAGGTGTCCCCGATACAAACCCCGAGTGAGGAGTCGCCCAAATGAACCGCTTAGCCCTAATCAACGCAATCGCCGCAGTGACCTTAGCCTTCGCCCCCTACGCCACCGCCGGTGAAAAAGACAAAACCCCCAGTCTTGAACCACTTGTGACCATGGAGCTGAGCAAAGAGGATTCGTTCTTCTCACCCAAGTCCGCTGAAGAAATTCAGCAAATCGCTGTCATCGACGAAGAGCTCGAAGAGAGCTTGGTTTGGGACAAACAAGGATCCTAAGTATTTTTTGATTTAACCCCAAAGACCCCCCATGTAGGCCGAAGCCCCCACTTCGGCCTTTTTTATTTTTTCCGTCGCATATAGGTCAGAAATGAAAACGGAATGGGCTCGGTGCGGTCGCGCTGTTCGACCAACTCAAAGTCTTTAGTCGAAACCTTGGGATAAAACACCGTGCCTTTGAACTCTTTGTGAATGCGCGTGAGATAAATCACATCGACCATGGCCATCGATTCCTTATAAATCTCGCCGCCGCCGATAATAAAAATCTCATCGCCATATTTCGATGTTTGCGCTTTTGCCGCCTCGATCGCGGCGCCGATATTGGGTTGCACAATCACATTCGGCCCGTCCGGTTTAAAATCAGCTTGCCGGGTCACGACGATATTTAGGCGCTGGGGTAAGGGGTGACCGACCGACTCAAAAGTCTTGCGGCCCATAATGATGGCTTTGCCCTTGGTTTTTTCGCGGAAGAACTTCATGTCTTCGGGGATATCCCACGGCAGCGTGTTGTTGCCGCCAATCACATCATTCGCCGCCACGGCCACGATATGCGACAAAATCATACCGACACCTCGGCTTTGATGGCGGGATGCGGGTCGTAGCCTTGCAGTTCAAAATCTTCAAATTTAAAGCCAAAGATATCTTTAACGTCGGGATTGATCTTCATCACCGGCAATGGTCGCGGATCGCGCGTGAGTTGCAGCCGGGCTTGATCGAGATGGTTGGAGTACAAATGCGCGTCGCCGAGCGTGTGCACAAAGTCGCCGACTTTATAGCCGCACACTTGCGCCATCATCATGGTGAGTAGAGCGTAGCTTGCGATATTGAACGGCACGCCTAAGAAAATATCGGCGCTCCGTTGATAGAGCTGACATGAGAGCGTTTTGTTGGCGACGTAAAATTGAAAAAACGCATGGCAGGGCGGGAGCGCCATTTGCTCGATCTCACCGGGGTTGAAAGCCACCACCATATGCCGACGCGAATCGGGATTCTCTTTAAGCGACTTTACCACTTCGGCGATTTGATCAAGCTCGCTGCCGTCGGGCCGCTGCCAGTGGCGCCATTGAGCGCCGTACACACGGCCCAGTTCACCATCGGGCGAGGCCCACTCGTCCCAAATCCGCACTTTGTTTTCTTTTAAATATTGAACGTTGGTCTCGCCCTTTAAGAACCACAAAAGTTCATGCACGATCGATTTCAAATGGGCTTTTTTGGTCGTGACCAGCGGAAAGCCTTTTTGCAAATCGTAGCGCATCTGATAGCCAAACACCGAGATCGTGCCGGTGCCCGTGCGGTCTTCTTTGGCGGTGCCGTTCTCGAGGACAAACTTCATCAAATCGAGATATTGCTTCATGCGCCCACAATATCCTGAAAAGGACTATGACGCATACTGAAAAGGTACGGCGTACCTTAGCCTTAGGCGGCGAGTTTTTTTAGGGCTTCGGTTGGGGTTTGGCTCGCGGAATCGAGGAGTTTGAGAATATAAACGAAATTATCGGCGTGGATGGGTTTTTCAAAGCAGTCGGTGGCGCCAGCGCCTTTTAAATCGTATTTCATATCTCGGGCCGATGGATAATTCGACATGGTGAAGATCAACGCGGTGGGGCCCAGTTCATGGCGCAGCTGGCGCACAAATTTTACGCTTTCTGAATGCCCCGGGATTACATCAATAAAAACACTGGTCACTTTATTTTGAATGGCCCAGGCCACGCCCTCTTTGTACTCGCTAAACGACGTAACGTTAAAACCCAATAGGCGAAATTTCTCCTGGAGTGTCATTCGGTAGTTGGGCTGGCGGTCGATCAACACGACGGGTCCAGAATTGGCGCGCTCAACTTCTTGCCACGGATTTTGCGCCGGGCGCGGAAACGACAGCACAAACTCCGTCCCTTGGTCTTCGCCTGAGGTAAAACTCAAATCGCCTTCATGCACCTGCATAATGGCCTTGCTCACGGCCAGGCCGAGGCCCGTGCCTTGGCCTTCGTTTTTAGTGGTGAAGAAGGGCGTCATCAGATTTTTTTGGATCGGCTTTGGAATCACAGGCCCGTTGTTCCAAATCACGATCTGCTGCCAGTTGCTGACCTCGCGAAACGAGATCTTGATCCGGCGGTCGATCGCGTTTTGTTCGAGCGCGAAGATGGCGTTGCTCATTATGTTGAGAATGATCTGTTCGATTTGCACGGCGTCACACATGATTGGGAGCGGCCGGTCGAATTCGAACTCCAACTTGCAGTCGATCTCGGCCAGCTGAACTTTTAAAAAGTCGACCGCATTTAGCGCCACCTCGGCCACATCTACGATATGCAGGCGAAGTTTTTGGTTGCGCGACATGCGATTCATTTTGTTTATAATCCGGGCCATGCGTTGGCAGGCCTTGATAATCTCTAACACCTGAACGCGGATTTCTTCTTTGGGAAAATTGTCTTTGTCGAGAAGCAGTTCGATATTTTCAGCAAAGCCCTGAGCGACCATAAGGGGGTTATTGATCTCGTGGGCCACTGAGGCCGACAGGCGGCCCATCTCCGCCAATCGCGTCAGGTGCATCAGCTCCTGCAGATGTTGCGGAATCTCTTCGTGCAAAGATGAAATCTTAGGCCGCTTGTTTTTCGCCCGCATCCTCGAGTCCTAACTTGCTGCGTACCATCTTCATGAGCTCTTGGTGCCTTACGGGCTTAACGAGTACATCCTGCACTCCCATTTGCGCGGCCGAGATAATCTTATCCCGCTCAGGAAAGCCGGTGACGATAATCATCGGCGTGTTGTTTCCAGAGTCGCGCATAAAGCGCAGAACATCGATACCGGTTTTAAGAGGCATTTTTAAATCGCAAAGAATCAGGTCGAACTCTTTACCGCTCTGGAAGATCTGCATGGCATGCGATCCACTGGCGGCTAGGGTTACATTGTAACCGGATTGAAAGAGCTTGGATTGAAGCATGAACCGCATTGATTCGTCGTCATCAATGACAAGGATCTGCGGTTTTGCTGCTACGGCGTTCATGGGGTCCTCCAATAACGTACCACGTCAAGAACCATTGTTATTCTTTCTTTTCGGTCTAAATTAGCTAGACCTAAAGCCAGTTGCGCCCATTTTGATCAAATTGAGACGGAGTTGTTTCGTTTATGGATACCGACCGACCCAAACAAGGATTATTTGATGGATGTACGTGATCCCGTACACGGACATATCCCTCTGGCGGATGCCGAAGTTTCGGTCTTAGATTCTCGCGCCTACCAGCGTTTAAGGGCCATTAAACAGCTTGGTTTTTCGGAGTTCAGCTTCCCCGGGGCCACACACAATAGATATTTACACTCGCTGGGGGTGTGCCATTTGTCCGGCCTGGCGTTTGATAGCATTTTTACAGCGTTTAATTTTACCAAAGACGACGTGCGCCAGCGCTTGCGCCAAACGGTACGGCTAGCGGCCATGCTGCACGACATTGGCCACGGGCCCTTGTCGCACGCCTCCGAAGAAGTCATGCCCAAAGTGGGAGACCTTAAGGTGGGGGTGTATTCGCAGCGCGTGCAGCCCGTGGACCCGAATCGGCAAGCCGACCACGAAGACTACACGATTAAGTTTGTCACCGACTCGTCACTCACCGAAGTGCTGCGCGCCAGTTTTTCGGACATCGAGCCCTACCACATTGCCTGCCTGATCGATAAATCGCTCAAAGACAAAGACGATTTTTTTAAAGAGGGCGGCCTGGATTTTCGCCCGATCCTCTCGCAAATCGTCAGTTCAGAGATGGACGTCGACCGCATGGATTATCTCGAGCGCGACGCCTATTTTTGCGGAACCAACTACGGCAAAGTTGAAATGGACTGGTTGATCGGGAATTTGTCGTACCACCCGGTCGAGGGCAAATTGCATTTGGCGCTCAATCGGCGGGCCTTATACACCTTTGATGACTTTCTTCTCGCCCGTCACCATATGCATTTGATGGTTTATTTTCATCATAAGAGCATTATTTTTGAAGAGCTTTTGTATAGATATCTAACTTCAAAAGACTGTTCGTTTTCGGTGCCGGCCGATATCGAGCGCTATGTGGATTGCACGGATTGGGCCTTGTTCCAACATTTGGCCCAGGTCGATAACCAATGGGCGCGGCGGATGACGGAGCGGCGGCCGTATAAAATGTTGTTTGAGCTTCACACCAACTCAAATGACGACAGCACGCGGCCGCAGGCCATGAAAGCGGCTCTCGAGGGCGAAAAGATCGACGTGATTCACTCCAACTCACAAGCCCGCCTGAGCAAGTACCACGGTGGGAGCGAAATGGATAAAGCTCTGCAAATTTACGTGGTGGATCAGTACGATTTTAAGGCGGCTCCCTTTCCGATTGAGCAGGCGACAGAAATTTTTGCCAAATATGAGAACTCACGAAGTATAGACCGCCTCTATGTGGCCCCAGAGAATTTCGAGCGCGCAGAGAAAATTCTCCACAGCCTGTAGTTGAGTCTTTGGCCCGATGTGGTGTAGCTTCAGGCACATGCGTCTTGGCCCCTCAATACTCTTTGTTGATGACGATCCCGACCTCTGCGCGGTTATGCAAGAGACCTGCGTGGTCTTTGGCGCCGCTCGTTGCATCACCGTCGGCTCTTTAGACGAAGTCGAGAGATTGGGTGCCGACCTTTTTGCCTGCCACCTCGCTATCTTAGATATCAATTTAGGGCCCGACCAACCCACCGGAGTCGAAGTGTTTCACTGGCTCACGGACAATGGCTTTAAGGGACATGTGGCCTTTTTAACCGGGCATGCCCATGATGACCCCCGGGTCCGGGCCGCAGCTGCGATCACACGGTCGCTGGTTTTATCGAAGCCGGTGAAGCCGCACGAGTTAAAACTGTTGATCGAGAAAGTGGCGAAGTGATGTCGGCTTTTTTATGGGCTGGCTGTGGCGCTTCGTTTTTGAGTGGGGTGATGTATTTTGCCCTTGGCTTGAGTCGGCCAGTGGAGTGGAAGCATATCGCCTTCGCCGTTTCGATGATGATCTTGGCGGTTTATTTTGGGCTGCAAGAGACTTTTTATTATTCGACGGATTTGCAGTACAAAGTTGAAATCGTTCGCTACCAGATCTACGTCATTATTGCTTTTTTTGCCGCCTTTGGCCCGTTTCTCGCCCTGTACACGCACTGGGACCCGCCGGGTTGGGTGGTCAAATCGTTCGGCGTTTATTTGGGCATTGCAGCCCTCTATAATTATCTTTCACCCTACACTCTCTACTTTGTCGGACCGCCTAAAATCGCCACGCACCAGCAGTTTGGCGGCGATTCTATTCATTTACTTGAGGCGCCGGTCAATTTTTTTGTGATTAGTCTCTTTACATTTCAACTGATAGTGGTCGTCGGCGGCGCCTATTTAGTTTTCACGCGCAAGCGCGAGAAAAAATTAATACTGGCCGCCTTATTGATCGGGCTCGCCAGCCTAAGTAGCGACTTTGTTCACGACCTGGTGTCTGGCACTTGGCCCTATACGGGCGAGTTTTCCGCCGCTCTTTTTGCATTCTTAATGTCTCTAGAGCTGGCTCTTGATTTTCGCACCAAAGAAAATCATTTGGCGCGTGCGCTCGATTCAACCATCAAGATTCGCGATCAGTTGAACACTCCGCTCCAGACCCTCGCCCTCGGCTTGGATCTGATCGCGGTGGAATTGCCGGAGAAACAGAGTCTGATCGAACGCTTGCGAAACTCAGTCACGCGGCTCGAGGGGCTCGGCCGCGGACTCCATAAAGACGAACTTTTTAAAAGCTCCAGGCAAAAACGGGAAGAGAAAGCTCCGCTTTAGCCAGTTGCGTGGGGTTTTGCGGCGCCAATTTAAAAAGGGCCCGCTCAGCCGGGACGCCGTTAATGATATTGATCGCCTTAATAAGTTGGCGGTTCGAGCTTCCGCCCGCAAAAAGACCGCCGATCCACGGGATCAAGAAAATCGCCCAAAATGTGCCACGGTCAAAGTTATCGCCCGAATTGGCCACCACGCTGTATGTGATGGCGGCGCCCGCCGCGCCCCAATTTAAAATTGCAAACCACTTAGCCCGTTCTTTGTGAATTTCGTAAGCCTCGGCCGCGGCCGCATTGCCTGCGAAAACAGATTCGGCGTCGTAGACTTTGGGCCACCAAAAGCCGCGCGCATACTCATTGCCGCCGGCCACAAATTGCCCGTCCGATCGTACGTAAACTGCAGGCTCTGAAAAGGCCACGGTCGAGCTGAAGGTGAGTGAGAGCGCGAGAAGATACTTGATCAGATTCATTGCGAACCTCCACTAAAGTTGTTTTTGTCCGATGTCTTTGCGCATTTGCAGACCTTGCCACTTTACTGTGAGGGCTTGATCGTAGGCGGCCTTTACGGCTTGATCGAGAGTGTTGCCAACGCCAATCGAATTTAAAATACGGCCGCCGTTGGTGACCCACTGACCTTGCGCCGATTTGCCCACGCCCGCGAACAGAAAATAACTCGAAGAGGTCTGCGAGCCCAGGTCGCCTTCAATCACCACACCTTTTTTCGGCTCCGTCGGATACCCCGGCGATGCGAGCACCACGCAAGCCACATTGAGCGACTTCCATTTGAGCGGCACCAATTCGCCATTGCCCAATTTCGAAAACACATAACCCCAATCGCCGTCGAGCTGCGGAAGGATAACCTGTGCCTCCGGATCGCCAAAACGGGTGTTGAACTCAAGGACCTTTGGCCCATCACTCGTCACCATGATGCCAATGTAGAGCACACCACGATAGAGCAGGCCGCTGCCCTGAAGGTGGCGCATGCACGGCTCGATAATTTCTTTTTCGATTTTTTGATTTAACTCGGCGTCGATCTGAATCGGGCCGACCACGCCCATGCCACCGGTGTTCGGGCCTTCGTCGTTGTCTTTAAGTCGTTTGTGATCTTGCGCCAGCGGGAGCCGTTCGGCCTGCTGCCCATTGGTGAGCACCAGGTAAGAGAGCTCATAACCGTGGAGTGCTTGCTCTAGAATCGCGCTTTGCCCGGCCATGCCGAGGATTTTCTTTTCAAATATATTTTCAGCGGCGACTTTGAGTTCGGGCAAAGTTGGGCAAATAAAAACGCCTTTGCCATCGGCTAGGCCGTCGGCTTTAAGCACATACGGCGGCGTGAACTTTTGCGCGGCTTTTAGGCAACCGGCCACGTCGCTGACTTTTTCATAAGCCGCGGTGGGGATGCCGGCACCGATCATAAATTCTTTGGCGAAGATTTTCGACCCTTCGAGTTGTGAGGCCGCTTGGCTGGGGCCGACGACATTCACACCGAGACTGCGCAGTAAATCACTGATTCCCTGCACCAAATATTTTTCCGGACCGACGACAACGCAGTCGAATTGATAGCGTTTGAAAAAGCTTTCGACCGCCTTGCTATCGCTGAGATCGACCGTGTGGCAGATGGCGTCTTGTGAAATGCCTTCGCTGCCGGGGCAGGCGTGGATCTCTGTTACGCTGGGAGAAAACTTAAGAGCTCTGACGATGGCGTGCTCGCGCCCGCCTTGGCCCAATACCAAAAAACGCATACGTAGGTCTTAAGTCAGGCCGTGGCCCGGAGTCAATTGACCCCGGATGGAGAGGGCTATAATTTTAAAGGATCCATGAGAGATTCCGCCATTCGCCTGCAAGACAAAACCATTCTTCTTATAGGTCCGTTCAACGGTGTCACGCAGGCCCTGCTGCGCACCTTAACCGAGCTCGGGGCGGATATCGCCTTCGTCAATGACCAAGCTCAATATGCAGGTAAATATTGCGACGGGGTGAATGAAGCGCGCGAAGTGCGGCCTGAGTTTGGGCGCGCGGCGCACTTTGCGTTGCCGCTTAAAAATGAAGGCGATGTGCGCGAGGCTCTTGGGCGCGTGAGTGAGGGGATCGGACGCATGGATGTTTTGATCGATGCCTCGCCTTTGAGTTGGACGGCGTCCAGCGATGTACCGCATGCCTTGAGTTTTTCGGGAGTGATTGCGGCGGCGTTGACGCCATTTTTTGCCGCTCGCCAGCGCGGCCGGGTGATTTATCTGTTTGAAGATACATGTCTGAGCTTGATGGGCGTGGAGAAATTTGTATCGTCGTATCAAGAAGAACTGGGCGAGCACATTTCTTTGAGTGCGATGGCGATGAAAGATCAGGCCGTGACCGTGAACGGCGTCTCGCTCGGAGTCACTGAAGATTTTATTTTGCGGCATTTTCCAAAAAGCGGTTCGATCAAAAAATCCTTAGTCGAGTTGCAGGGCAAGCGACCCGGGACTAAGCTGCTGGAGAATATGGATATTGCCTCTTCGATGGCCTATCTGGCGTCGTCGGCGAGTGGCTCGCTCACCGGCCAAGTGTTGCGTCTGACCCACGGGATGTAGTTTTGCGACAGCCACCAAAGGCCAACTCCGCACAAAATAAAAACCGAAATCAGTTGTGAGGTCGAAAGGCCCAGCACAAGATTTATCCCGCGCACGTCGTCGCCGCGAAATGTTTCAGTCACAAAGCGGCCGATGGGGTAGAGAATAAAAAAGCCAAGCACCGCATTGCCGGCCGGCCGCCGGCTTATGAAAAATAAAATCGCGGCGAGTAAAATCCCAAAAATTGCGTCGTAAAGTTGCACCGGGTGCACCGGCACGCCTTTAAACGGCATGACCGACGTGGAATCTAGATACACAACGGCCCACGGCAAATCGGTGATATGGCCCCAGCAGCAGCCTTCTAAAAAACAGCCGATGCGCAAAATGCCATAGCTGAACGCGCAAAGGATCGCGCCTGAGTTCCAATAGTCAAAGCGTTCACTTTTTGGTAGCTCGCGCACAACCAGCCAGGCGGCTAAGGCCGCGCCTAAGAGGGCGCCGTAGAATACGCGGCCCGTGCCCAGGGGCTCGCCCGTCCATAGAGAGTTAAAAACATCGGCACCCCAATAGGCAAAGGTGGCGACGGCCAGAACCATAAAAAGATGGCGCACATGAGAATTTTTCGGATGGCGAATGGACAGCGCGGCGGTCGAAAGCAAAATCGCGATCGCGTAGAGCCACATTTAGTTTAGGCTCCCACGCATGCCGCTGGCGAGGTGCCCGAGCAATTGGGCGGCGTCGGCGCGCTCCATGCCAGTCTCATTCACCAGCTTCTCAGTGAATGGGCTGTGGAGAAATGAGTCGGTTTTTAAAAAGGCCACGACTTCGGATTTGCGCTCGGCGGAGACTCCGGCCAATTCGTAAATCGCCTTTACGCGGTCGGCGTCGGTGGCCTCCTCATTGAACTTTCTCAGAGTGGAGATCAGGCGGCTTTCGAGGAGCGGATACTTATTGAATATTCGATCGTCGATCCATTGCGCCAGCATGATTGTCGTATCACGAAGGTTCGACGCCATCGGGACGATGCAAGGCACGCCCCCAGGACCGGTGGCGCCGGGAAAGGAAATTGTGACCCGGCAACCGGGAGTTCCATCGACCATGGTCACCACGGTCCCGCGCATGGCTCGGCAAATCTGCGCGGCGGCTTGGCTTCCTAAAATCGTACAGGGCGGAGTTTGCGATGGATCATAGGTAAAGCCGAGCAATTCGCAAGTCTGTTGAGCGTTAATGGGACCGCCAACGGTGCCGCTGCAAGAGAGAAAACTTAAAGCGCCCACCGCACCCGAAGTCTGGGCCTGAATTCCCTCAATCAGAAGCGGGCGAATGGGGGTGTTCTCACGGTCAGGTTCGAACGCCACTTCGAGGTCGAAGCTCGCCGTGGGCAAGGCAATTGGCTGGAGATTTTTGATTTTGATGGTTTTTACCCTTAAACCCGTACCTGAATTCGGGAGCACTTCGCCCACGCGCGCGGTATTTTCGGGGTTTAAGCAATTGGCGGGATCGGTGGGATTGAGCAACTGGGTGAGCAAACCTTCGCTGGCCGGGGTTGCAAGATTGAAGGTGCCCGCCAAGTTGCAACCGCAGAAATTGGGTTTTAACATCTGCGTTTTGATTTTGTTTTGCAGTTCCATCGCTTCGTATTTTTGCATGATGTATTTCTGACCCTGAATTTGCGATTGCATCATGGTGGTCAACGCCGCAAACCCAGTGGCAACAATGGCTAGACCAATCAAGGCCTCGACCATCGAAAATCCGTGTTCGGTAAAGTCGCGGCTATTTTTCACTTGAAATCCCTCCCGTGCACCTACTCTTCAATATTAGCAATAGGGTGTGAGCGCAGGCATGACAAAATTGAAGGGAAGCGTGCTTTTTTGCGGCTATAGGTCGGCTTCGGGGGGGCGGAGACCCTTCTTCTTGATTTTCTCGACCAGAGTGGTTCGGTTAAGTTTAAGAAGAAGCGCGGCTTGGTTCCGGTTCCACCCGGTTTTTTCAAGAGCTCGCATAATCAGGGCGTTTTCGTAGGCGTCGACGGCCGTATTAAAGTCCATGCCGTTCTCAGGAATGTCGACCTTGCCCGGTTCAGAAGAAACAGTCATTTTGCGGTAGCGCTCGGGCAAATCCATAACGTCAATCATCCCATTGCCTTTAAGAATCGACAAACGCTCGACCAGGTTTTCGAGTTCGCGAATATTCCCCGGCCAGTTGTACTGATTGAGCATATCCATCGCTTCGGGCGTCACGCCGGTGAGTTGGCGGCCGCGGGAGCGATTAAAAACTTCGATAAAATGATGCATAAGAATCGCGACGTCCGATCTTCGCTCGCGCAGTGGCGGAATGCGAATCGGGATTACGTTCAAGCGGTAAAAGAGGTCTTCGCGAAAGCGGCCGTCTTCAACGGCGGCCTCTAAGTCGACATTGGTGGCCGCGATCACCCGCACGTTGACCGCGATGGTCTTGGTGGAGCCGACCGGTTCAAAGCAGCGCTCTTGCAACACGCGCAGCAATTTGACCTGAAGAGACGGACTCATATCGCCGATTTCATCTAGAAACAAAGTTCCGTCTTCCGCCATTTCAAAGCGGCCGGTGCGGTTGGCGATGGCGCCCGTGAAGGCGCCTTTCACGTGTCCGAACAATTCGCTCTCTAAAAGTTCAGCGGGAATCGCACCGCAGTTAATCGGAATAAACGGCTCGCGTCCGCGCAAAGAGTTGTAGTGCAAGGCTTTAGCGATCAACTCTTTGCCGGTGCCACTTTCGCCGGTGACTAAGACGGTCGAATCGCTTTCGGCCACGCGTTCGATCATGGTCAGCACTTCGGTGATGGCTTCGCTTTGGCCGATGATATTTTCGAATTGATATTTGGAGTGAAGGGCGTGCCTTAAATGTTTGTTTTCGGCGGTGAGCTGGCCCAGCGACATCGCGCGGTCGATCAGAGTCATAATCTCGTCGAGGTTGCACGGCTTGGTGACAAAGTGAAATGCGCCTTTACGAGTGGCTTCCACCGCGGTTTCAATCGAAGCGTGGCCCGTCAAAATCACAACCTGAATATTGGGATGTAACACGCGAAGCTTACTCATCAGTTCTATGCCGTCACCGTCGGGCAGGCGTAAATCCACCAACGCCAAATCAATGGCTTTGTCGGACTGGCTAATGGTTTCGGCTTCTTTGCATGTCGCGGCGGTTATGACTTGGTGGCCCTTACGGTCGAGAGTTCTGAAGAGGGCGGTCCGGAGGGAGGCTTCGTCGTCCACGATCAAAATTCGTTTTCCGTTGATCTGCATACTTCAATAGTAAGCTGCATTTTGGCGCCGTCAAATTTTTGCGTCAAAAATTCGACTTTCTGGAGATAGGTAGGGAAATGATTGCCGTCGTCCCAGATCCAGTCTGGGAAAGAATCTCCAGGCTTCCATGATGCTCGGAAATAATAGTGAACGCGGTCGTGAGTCCCATTCCGCTAAACAGTCCAGGGTCCCGGGTCGTGAACAGCGGATTGAAAATCCGGCTTTGGACCTCGGGCCGAATTCCCGTACCATTGTCGGAAATTCGCACGGTTACGGCAGCCTCCTCGTGCTTCAATTCGATTGTAATCTTTCCGGGGAAAAGTTTGTCCGCCTTTAACCGCTCGTCGATGGCGTCGATCGAGTTTTGTAGGATGTTGCAAAAGGCTTGAGACAGGGCATTGGCGCTGCCAGAGACCCTGGCCTCTGGTCCGACTTTGTACTCGAGAGGGATACCTTTGGATTTGGATTGCAGTTCGATCAGTCGTATCGAACGATCTATAACTTCGCGCAGATCGATACTGACAAAGTCACCTAGGTCTTGTTTCCGCGCGAAGCTCAAAAGATTCTGGACAATATCACGGCAACGAAGCGTGGCCTGTTCCATGCTTTTAACGTCGGGCTGAATTTTATCGCCGGGCTTGAGATCGAGAAGAATCAGTTGCAAAAAGGACAACATCCCGCCGAGCGGATTGTTGAGCTCGTGGGCGATCGAAGATCCGATCGTACCGAGCTCGGCCAATTTAGAAATCTCAAAGATCCGGCGCTCGAAGCGGACTTCTTCGGTGATCGGGCGAAGCAAGGTCATGCGTACCGGTTGGTTGTCGTGGGTCAAACCGAGCGTGTCGCCCGAAACTTCAAAATGCTCAGCGCCGCGCTGGGCGCGAAAGGCCAGTGCGCCCTCTCGGGTCATGGAGGGCTTGAAGTCGGGCCCGAAAAAAACCTGAAAACAGTTTTTGCCGATCAGCTCCCGAAAGCTCATTTCGCTGCACGCCTGTTGAAACGCGAGATTGAGCTTAAGAATTTCGTGGTCGGCCGTGGTCAGGGTGAGCGGGTGCGGGATCGAATCAAAGGTCGCTTGCCACTGCGTTTTTAAAGTGGCGGCCTGTTCGAACTTGTTGAGTCGCGAAAGCGCGAGCGCGAGGGCCTCGGTCAGCTCGTGCAGAAAGTCGGTCTCATCGGGAGTGAAATGCCGGTTGCCTTCTGATGAGAACAACACTTCGCCACGCAGGTTCTCGTGTTGAAACGGAATCTCAATGGCGAGAATATGGTGCTTCGGGTTGTGCGAGAGACTGGTTTGGTGGGCAAAACGCACGCGGACCGAAACTCCGGGCATGGCCGTGTTCAATGCCTCGTTGAGAGTTTGCTCCATTTGCAAGACGGTGCGGGCGCGATGAATGCCAATCAAAGCGCGATGAAAAGCTTCGAGCCTTTGCTTGGTCGCATCCAAAATTTCTTTCGATTTGCGCAGCGTTTTGTGGCGCCGCTCAATGCGCGATTCGAGCTCTTGTTTCAAGCGGGCGAGATTTCGCGTTTGATCAGCGAACATTTCAGCCAGCGTCACTTGCTGGGCGTCTTGGGCGCTCGACTCATCGGCGGCTTGGATCTTTTCAAGCAGATGCGGATCATTGAGCCCCTCGATCATATCGAAAAGATGGCCCGAGTTGGTGAGCTCTATGATTTGCGTCGGCGACAGTGAGTCGCCATCGATTAACCAGCGTGAGTCGGGCGACTCTTTAAGAAGAAATTTACAGAAGGCAGAAAAGTCTTTTTGTTTGCCCGGCGAGAACACCACCACCGAGGGCTTGCGCTCGACAATTTTTTTCTTCGCCTCGGCAAAATTGTCGGCCTGTGCGGCGCCGATATCCGCGCGCGCGAGGGCCTGATCGCCGATGATAAGAACTCTTGAAGCCATTGACTTAATGGTAACGGTGAATCAGCGCGCTGAGGGGTCCAGGAATACGTCTCGCATGCCGCGTTCGAAGCGCGGCCACACCTCTTTGGGCGAGGCATCGTCGGATTCTTCAATACAAATGACCGGGATCTGGTTGTCGGCCCAGCCGAACTGACTGAGGGAGCCGGGGGTCGGGTAGCCAATTTCGGGGTGCACCGGGTAGCCGCTCGACTCGGCCAAACGGTGGGCGTCGGCCATTCCGGCTTCGCCGGCGCAAACGATCATCGGCTTCCAAGAGTGACAGTGAATCAACAAGCGCGGACTAAAATCTTTGATAAATTGCACCACGGCTTTGATTTCAGGTTCGGAGCCCGGTGCCGGCCCCGGATGATAGCGGTCTTTTTCAAACTCCGGACTCCACGACTTGGCCGGGTAGTTTCGGTTCAGATCCACGCCACGGCCGTTGACCCGCGTATTTTTCTTATAGCCGTCCACGTTCAAAATCGGCACCAGCGCCCACGGCACTTTGACCTCGGGGTGTGTTTTTTTGGCATCGGTTTTTAAAAATTCCAGTGTCCGTTGCGCCAAGAGCACACCTAGCGGCTCGTCGCCGTGCACTCCACCCATTAAAAAAATGGGCTTAAGTTTTTTTAGCTCTGAGAGCGGGTGGGACGCGTAGAGCTCTATCGCGGTTCCCAACTCGGTCTTGGCCCAATTCGGTTCGTGAATCATAGATTTAAGAAGGATAACCCAGATGGACAAGGCTTGCAAAACCTTGAGCAAGGCCGCTAATTTCATGGGAATGTCGTCATTCTCAGTCATCGTTATGGCAGCTGGAAAGGGCACGCGGATGAACTCTCCGCTGCCCAAGGTCGTTCACCCCGTGGCCGGCCGGCCCATGATCGAGCGGATTATCCGCGCGGTTAAGGAGGCCAAGGCGCAAGAGGTGCGGGTGGTGGTCGGCTTTGGCGAGGACTTGATCCGGCCGATCGTTGAGCCGCTGGGAGCTGTTTGCCATCGGCAAGAACGCCAACTCGGAACAGCGGACGCGGTCCGCTCGGCCAATCCCGATACCATGCGCGGTGAGATTATAATTTTAAACGGCGATCATCCATTGCTCGAAGCTGACGATATTTTGCGCTTTCGCCAGCAATTCAAAGAGTCAAAGGCTTCGATGGCCGTGGTGACCTGCGAGCTGCCCGAGCCCGGACCGTTTGGCCGCGTGGTTCGCAGTGGTGGGCGTGTGCGCGCGATTGTCGAAGCGAAAGATGCTTCGCACGAGACAATTAAGATCAAAGAAGTAAACACCGGAATTTATATTTGTCGCGCTGATATTTTGCAGACGCTGCTTCCGCAGGTGAAGAGCCACAACTCGCAGGGCGAATTTTATTTAACCGACATCGTCAGCCTGGCCATTGAGCACAATATGATGGTCGACGGTTATGTGGCCGATGCGCGCGTCGCTTTGGGTGTGAACACGCAGAGTGAGTTGGCCAATGCCACGCAGTTGGCCTTTCGCCGTAAAGCGCAGCGTTTGATGGATTCGGGCGTAATGTTTCTCGATCCAGCCACTGCCTATGTCGAAGAGTCGGTCACGGTTGAGCCCGGAACGGTGATTTACCCCAATGTGTTTATTAAGGGTCGTACTAAAATCGGCGCGATGTCGGTGGTTGAGAGCGGCGTGATGATTTCGGATTCGGAGATCGCGGCCAATGTGCATATCAAGGCCGGCTGTTACATCGATGGCGCAAAAGTGGCGTCGAACGTGGATCTTGGCCCTTATGCGCATCTGCGCCCGGGCACTGAGATTGGCGAAGATTGCAAAGTGGGCAATTTTGTTGAAATGAAAAAAGTAAAGTTCGGTGCCGGCGCCAAGGCCTCGCATTTGACCTATTTGGGCGATGCTGAAGTGGGTGAAAACACCAACATCGGTTGTGGCACGATCACCTGCAACTATGCGGCCGACCGTAAAAAGTATGTCACCAAAATTGGCAAAGATGTTTTTGTTGGGTCCGATTCGCAGTTTGTGGCGCCAGTGACCATTGGCGACGGCGCGATCATCGGTTCCGGCTCGACCATCACCAAAGACGTACCGGCCAAAGCCTTGGCCGTGGCCCGCGGTAAACAGGTGGTGATTGAGAATTATCAGCCGCGCGAGAAGAAGGACTCTTAAGAATGTGCGGTATTGTTGGTTACCTCGGACCTAAAAATCCTAAAGACGTAATTTTAACCGGGCTCAAATCTCTTGAGTATCGTGGCTATGACAGCGCCGGTGTTTCGATCTTGCATGACGGAAAATTTAAACGCGTTCGTGCCGAGGGTAAACTCGGCAACTTAAGTTCTAAATTAGATGGCGAGGCCTTTACCGGGCATCTCGGCATTGGTCACACCCGTTGGGCCACCCATGGCAAGCCTTCGGAGCGCAATGCGCACCCGCATGTGGTGGGCGGAGTGTCTTTGGTTCACAACGGCATTATTGAAAACTATATGGAGCTGCGCGAAGAGTTGGTGCGAGCTGGGGCCGTGCTTGAGTCCGAGACCGATTCGGAGCTGGTCGCGCATTTGATCGAACGGCAAATGCGCACAGGCACCGATTTGCTGGCGAGTGTTTTAAAAGTGTTGCCGCGCCTGCATGGAGCGTACGCGATTTTGGTGGTGAGCGAAAAGCAGCCCGACACCATGGTGGCGTTTAAAAACGGGCCGCCGTTGATTTTGGGCGTGGGTTCGGACGCGATGTACGTGGGCAGTGATGTGATGGCGTTGGTTCCGTATACAAAAAAAGTGATTTACCTCGACGACGGTGAAGTGGTCGAAGTTCGGGGAACGGCGTATAAGGTTCTTGATCACGCCGGCAAATCTTTAAATAAAAAATTGGTCGAGGTGAATTGGACCGCTGAGGTCGCGAGCAAGGGTGGCTTTCAGCACTTTATGTTGAAAGAAATTTTTGAGCAGCCGCGCGCGGTGGCCCAGGCCATTCAGCCACATATCAACCTAGCTAAAAATTCGGTCGAACTCGCGCATGTGGGCTTTGACGTGCAAAAGACTTTGGCGGGCGTCGAGCGGGTGTTTATCGTCGCTTGTGGTAGCTCGTTTTACACGGGCCTGGTGGGCGAATATATGATGGAGCGCCTGGCGCAGGTGCCGGTGGAGTGCGATATCGCCTCTGAGTTTCGCTACCGTCACCCGGTGCTGCCTAAAAATTCTTTGTTTATATCGATCTCGCAAAGCGGAGAGACGGCCGATACTCTGGCCGCCGTTCGCCTGGCTAAGCAAGCCGGCGCCAAGATTTTAAGTATCTGCAATGTTAAAAATTCTTCGATCGACCGCGAGGCCGACGGGCATTTGTATATGAACGCGGGCACTGAGATTGGCGTCGCCTCGACCAAAGCATTTTCGGCCACGTTGTCTTTATTGAATTTGCTGACATTGGCGATGGCTGTAGCGAAAAAAGTGATGTCGAGTGAAGATGAAGCCAAGTATGTGCGCGAAGTTCTTGCCGCGCCGGCGCAGATCGAGACCGTATTGAATCTCGACAAGTTTTTTAAACAGGCCGCCGATAAATTGAAATCGTATAAAGGCTTTTTGTATCTCGGCCGTGGTGTGCATTATCCGATCGCGATGGAAGGTGCTTTAAAGTTGAAAGAGCTGGCCTATATGCACGCCGAAGGTTATGCCGCTGGCGAAATGAAGCATGGGCCATTAGCACTGATCGACGACAAGATGGCTGTGGTCACGTTGGTGCCGCACGACGATTTGTTTGAGAAAACGTTGTCGAACCTCGAAGAGGCTAAAGCTCGCGGCGGGCAAATTATCTCAATCGGCACCGGCCCATCGAAGCGCTTGGCCGATATTTCAGAACACTATTTGGCGCTGCCCGAAGTGGGTTGGTTTACTTTGCCGTTGCTTGAGGTGATCCCGGTGCAGCTTTTGGCGTACCATGTGGCGTGTTCGCTGGGGCACGACGTCGATCAGCCGCGCAATTTGGCGAAGTCGGTTACAGTCGAATAACAGTCGAATAGTTCGGGTTAATCTTTTTCAAGATCCAAAAATTTTTTAAACTCGGGCGACATTTCTTCAGCGTTGGGGACGCCGTGCCGGTCGAGGGTAAATTTGATATAGCGGACCCAGTTGTTGCCCACATGCTCGTTGACCTTTTCTTTTAAGGTCTCTTCGAAGAAGCGGATCTCTTGCATTCGGGCTGAACTTTTCACCCAAATAAACAAACGGCCTTTTTCATAGCCCACCGGCTCACAGAAGCGCGATAGAGTTTCGCCGACGATTCCTGGCCAGAAACGCCATATTTTCCATCTGAGGAATTGGTCCGAGAGCGGTGACTTGCCATTGCCTAGAACTCGCTGTAGGACTTTCGACGCGGTCTGCAATTCGGATTTGCGCTTGGGTGCGAATTTGGGCTTTGGGTTGTTGTCCGACATTCGGAAGAGGTTACATGGCGAACAGGATTGAGCCAACAACGGAGCGCCGTCCAATCACGGTGGTGGGCGGGGGCCTGGCGGGCAGTGAGTGCGCCTTTCAGCTCGCTGAAATGGGCCACTCGGTGGTTTTGTACGAGATGCGCGGCGACGGCGAGCGTACGACGCCCGCCCATAAAACCAATAAGTTAGCTGAGTTGGTGTGCTCCAACTCTTTTGGATCAATGACCGACTATTCGGCGCCCGGGCAGTTGAAGTGGGAGGCCGAACGCATGGGGTCGCTGATTTTGCGCGCGGCCCGAGCGGCGGCGGTGCCGGCCGGAATGGCTCTAGGCGTGGACCGCGAGGTTTTTGCTGGGGCGGTGACCGAGGCCGTGAGGAATCACCCGCGCATTGAAGTGCGCAACGAAGTTGTGCGCTCCTTAGACGACGTTCCTCGTCCTGCCGTGATTGCCACGGGTCCGCTGACCGATGGGGACTTGGCGCAATCGATGCGCGATCATTTTGACGGCGAGTTTTTATATTTCTTCGACGCCATTGCGCCGATCATCGACTACGACACCATAAATCAGTTTATCGTTTATCGGGCCGATCGCTTTGGCAAAGGGAACAAAGATTATTTAAACTGCCCGATGGAACGTGAGCACTATTTCGCGTTGATTGAAGCGATTAAGGGCGCGCGAAAAATCGAGCCCAAAGAATTTGAAAAAGACACCCCGTTTTTTGAAGGCTGTATGCCGGTTGAAGAAATTGTTCGGCGTGGGGATCAAACTTTGCGCTTTGGTCCATTGTCGCCGAAGGGTCTTAAAGATCCGCGCACGGGTAAGGGTGCGTTTGCCGTCGTGCAATTGCGGCAGGACAACAAAGCCGGTACGGCCTACAATATGGTCGGCTTTCAGACCAAGATGGCCTACGGCGAGCAGATTCGAGTTTTTCGGATGATCCCGGGCTTAGAGAATGCCGAGTTTTTGAAGTTGGGTAGCATTCATCGCAATTTGTATATTCAAACGCCCAAGAAGCTAACGCCTTGGTTGTCTTCGCGCAAAGATGAGTGGTTATTTTTTGCCGGGCAGATCACCGGGGTGGAAGGCTACTTCGATTCCACCTGCATGGGCTTGCTGGTGGCGGGGTTTTTGGACGACAAGTTGCGCGGTCGTGAGATTTCTCTGCCGCCTCGTTTGTCGGCGCTGGGTTCGTTGTTAAACGGAATCACCGAGGACAACGAGTACTTTCAGCCCACCAATATAAATTTTGGCTTGTTTCCGGTGCCCGAAAATTTGCCGGGCAATAAACATCAACAACGTGAGGCTAAGCGTGGCGTGCAATTGGAGCGCGCGAAGGCGGCGTTGCTCGGTTGGGAGCGCTGCCCGGCGGTTGGCGGGCCGAAAGAGCCTACTTACCCTTACTCTCATTCGTCTGAATTGAGTCCCTGATTAGCGGCTTTAAGAATTTGTTCCGCGGCGATTCACCAAAGAAGCCACTGAGGCGATTGTGTAACGATGGATCGTTGACCAAAGCGCCGAGGGTGCCCTGACCCTTGTCGATTTTTTTCATCACGCTTGAGGTCGGCGCGATGGCCTCGGTCCGCAGCAACTTAAAGGTCTCACGCGCTTCGACCAGAAACGACGAAAGATTGTCTGTTGTCGTGACTAAGTTGCCCATCAGTTTGGCGCTTTTGCCATCGCGATTTAGATTCTCAAACAACAGACGCATTTCTTTCACAATAAGTACAACTTCACCGAGTTCGGCGCCTTTGGACGAAATCAAATCAAAAAGGTCAGGAGTTTTATCGGTCTCAAGTAACGCACCATCGTTCAAGGCGCGCGCGTCGGGCGGGCCGGGCTCGATGTAAATGTACTTATCGCCCAAGGCCCCTTGAGTTTTGACCGAGGCTTTCGAGCCCTCGGTGATCCGCTCACGCATGCCGTACTCGATATCCATATGCACTTGCACGTCGGTGGAGCCGGGAACAAAGGTAATCTCGGTCACGTTGCCCACGGGCACACCAATCACCGAGACCACGCTGCCGCGGCCAAGGCCCTGCACTTGTGACAGTCGGGCTTTCAGCTCGTAGGTCTTTTTAAAGAACAATTTATCTCCGCCCAGCATAATGACCGAAACGCAAAACAGCACGAGGCCGATCGCCGCAAAAATCCCAACCTTAATTTCGTGCCGCAATGAGCTTTCCAAAACTATCCTCCGCTTTCGCCTTCGATAAATTTATTCAGCAGACTGGGGCCGGCATCTTGTAGATCCTCGACACGGCTTTCGTCGGCCACTCGGCCCTCGGCCAATAGGCAAAACCGATCGCACACGGCAATGGCCGTCGGCATATCGTGGGTCACAAACACCGAAGTGACGCCCTTTTTCTTTAACGCCAAAACAATCTCGCGAATTTTAAGCGTGTTGTAAGGGTCGAGACCCGCCGTCGGTTCGTCGTACAAAATGACTTTGGGTTTAATCATCATCGCTCGGGCCAAGCCCACGCGCTTTTGCATCCCGCCCGACAATTCGGCGGGGAGTTTGCCAATGGCGTCGCCCAAGCCAAATTCATCAAGCTGATCTTTGACCCGCTTTTTGATTTCGCTCTCGCTCACCTTTTCATGCTCGCGCAGTGGGTAGGCGAGATTTTCATACACCGTCATCGAGTCGAACAGCGCCCCATTTTGAAAAACATAGGCGACTTTTTTGCGAATCTTTACCAGATCTCGCTCTTTCCACTTAGAAATCTCTTCGCCCTCAATCCAAATCTCGCCGCCATCGCCTTTTTCAAGGCCGATGAGAGAGCGCAAAACCACCGACTTGCCGATGCCCGATCCGCCGACCAGACCAAGGCACTCGCCCTTTTGCACAGAAAAGGTGACGTCCTTATGTACAGGCCGCTCGCCAAAACTTTTTTTGAAGTTCTTAACGTCGATTACAGCCATTGCTCTATCACCCAGTAAAACTTGGTCAAAAAGTAATCGCCGGCCAAAATGCTGATCGAAGCCACGACCACCGCCATGGTGGTGGCATTGCCCACGCCCTTGGTGCCGCCCTTAACCGTGAGGCCAAAATAGCAGGCGCTAATAGCGATAATCCCGGCGAACACGGGCGTTTTAGCAACGCCAGAAATTAAGTCGGGGAGGTAAAGCGTGGTTAAAACTTTTTGCACAAAAAATACGGGGTCAAGGCCTAGGTCGTTCACGCACACTAAGAGGGCACCGGCAATACCGACAAAGTTGGCGATAATGGCGAGGATCGGAATTCCAATCAAACAGGCCAGCACGCGCGGAATTACGATTTTTTTAATTGGTGAGGTGCCGAGCGCTCGAATTGCATCAATCTGTTGAGTTACGACCATGGAGCCGATCTCCGACGCCATCCCGGCGCCAACCCTCGCGGCGAGCATCAAACACGTAAACACGGGGCCCATCTCACGTAAAATCGAAATCGAAACGATCTTTGGCACATAAAGTTTGCCGCCGAATTTTTCTAACCCAAGGCCAAACTGCAAAGCCATCACCATGCCGGTTGAGCCGGCCGTGACGATGACCAGCGGCAAAGACATCACGCCGACCTGATACAGTTGTTCGACCACCAATTTAAAGTACAGCGGCGGGCGAAAAAGTTCGCTTATGACCTGGCGAAAAAGAATCGTAAAGCCGCCAAAGTTGCGCAAAAAAACCACATGCGAAGCTCTCATGGCGCTCTGAACCCCTCGATAAAGCGCCCAAAGGCCGGGCGATCTTCTGCGAATGATTTTTTAACGCCCAGGTAGGTGAGAACATAAATGCAGTGATTGCGCTTAAACACGAGCAAATCAATTTCGCTCGGCACGCCGTCGACTTTGCCCTGGGCGTGAACTCGTTTGGCCGCACGACCTTGAACTGTGGGAGATTCTTCGCTCTCGACTTTAAGCTCAGCGAGACCGGTGAGTATACCGCCGGTGATTTGATCGAGAGTGGGGTCGGTGGGATCGGCGCAATCAGAAACGTATGACAACAGATTGCCGTTATTGGGGTTCTTCCAGGCGGCGTCGACTTCTTTGCGATCTTCTCTGGCGAAGGGTCGTTTCGGTTCGGTGAAGGAAACGCCCTCGGCTTTTTTGCCAGCGCCCTCGCTGCCCATTTTCACAGTGACGCAACCACCGAGCGGCAAGAGAAGAAAACTTAAAAAAAGGAAAATCACTGATGTTCTAAGCATGATGAATGGATCCAACCCGCAATTGTGTGCGGAGCTAGACCTAACATCTTTTCGGAATATAGGACAACTCCCTTGAAGGTCGTGTCATTGAATTGGCTCGGTATTCGGAGAATCTGACGAAACCACACCCGACCAAAGTCGCTGGACCAGCAGTTAAGTGTGTAAAAAATCATAGAAAGCCCGCGTGGCACCAAATCTGCTTTGCAGTTGTGTGGATGATTTTAATTTTGACTCTTACACTCTGGTCCAGCCCCGCACCCGCGCAGCAAGCGCAGTACACCAAGCCGTTGGTCCGGGCCGAAATCTCACGAATGGCCGACACCGCGCATGTGGAATTCCGCGGCCTGAAGACATGGACCTACGATCTTAAGAAAGACGGCCCTAAGAAAATCACCCTTTCGGTGGCGCCGTTGGACGACGTGAGCATAACCAAGCTCACGGCCTTCAATGACGCACTCGTGTCTTCGGTCGATGTGAATAAGAACGGTCCCGATGGAACGCATGTGATCACGTTTAATCTCGCGCAGAGCAATGTGGAGTCTTTTGACTATCTGACCGACGATCCGTCGCTCCTGATCGTAGACTTTTACCGCAAGGTTGAGGCTGATAAAAAGCCCACCGCAGCCGCAGAGAGCGCAACCAAGTCACCGGCGAAGAATGCCGCCAAAGGTGGCACCGGTTACACCAAAGTCACCGGCAAAAAAAGAGAAGATGGCTATCAGGAGATCGCTCCCAACCGTCGGCCCGCGGGCGACGAGTTCTTGAGTGTTCCTCGACCTGCAGGAAAAACCGAAAACAACGTGTCTCTGCACTTCGGAATCTTTGATGGCAGCGACGACAATTATGACCGCTTTCGCATAAAGGACTACGAGATTCGCGAAGACTCGATCATCAGCTCGCGCAACAATATTTATCTGCCTTTCCCGATGTTGAAGATGAAGGTGTCGCAGCTCGATAAGCTTCTCGAGCAGCAACCCGAGTACGTGATTCGGCCTAAAGACTCGCGCGAAAACAAAGAGGCTCGGCTTTTGCTGACCTTGTTTGAGCGCAAACGTTATGCGGTCTATTTAAAGACGTACGATTACTTTGTGAGCCAATATCCCGAGTCGGAATATTTAGAGATTCTGAAGAACGTCACCGCCTATGTGTATTTGAATCGATTCCAAAAAGACAACAACTCGCCGGACTTTGAAAAAGCCCGCGCGCTTTATGGCGAGCTGGTGCAAAAGTTCCCCGGCAGCCCGCTGCGTGAGTACAATTATCTGATTTTAGGCTTCGCACAAATGGAGCGCGGTGAAGCTCTGACCACGCTGCAAACTTTTGAAGGATTTTTGAAAACGTATCCCCAATCTCCCGAAATTCCGCACGTGCGCAAGGCGCTGAGCGAAGCCTATATGATCTTGCGAAAATATGAAGAGGCCACCGGGGAACTCAACGCCATTATTCGCGACTTTCCACGTACGGAACACGCGCAAGAGGCGCGCTATCGCCTGGGCGACGTGAACTTTGCGAAAGGTGATTATTCGGGCGCTATCCGCGCCTATGAGGCCGCGATCAAAGATTTGCCGGCACAAGAGAAAGTTTACCCCAACGCCAGTTACAATATGGCAGAAGCCCGATTTTGGCAGAAGGACTTTAAAAAATCTCTCGACGACTATGTAAAGTTCGTTAACCTTTTTCCGACCCACGAGCATGGCGGGTATGCCTTGACTCGAATAGGTGAACTGCTTGGCACTTTGGGCGCTGACCCGCGCCGAGTGATGGGAGCTTTTTTAGAGAGCTATTTTCGCTTTCCCGATCATGCCGGGGCCAAAGTCGCGCGCATGCGCATGTTGAGCCAACAGATGCGCAGCATGAAACCGAACGAACTTAAAAAAGCTTTAGAAGAAATCAATGAGTCGGCGAAAAAGCTAAATCTGGCGGGCATTGACGAGTTTACCACGCTTCTGGTGGCGGAAGGTCTTACCGGCCGCGGCGAATACCAAGATGCTTTGAAGAATTTGATCACCTACTTTCAAAAAAATCCCAGCTCAGTCAATGTGGCGTCGTTCAAGTCACGAATTCTGCGCAATATCGCCAACGAACTTAAAACCGATGTTGAAAAGGGCGACTTTATGAAGGCCCTGGAGTTCTATTCGAAGTACTCGGGCACGTGGCATAAAAATTCGGACCGGATTGATGTGCCCTATATGGTCGGCGGCGCCTACGAGAATGCCGGCGCCTATGATGAGGCCGAGCGCATCTACCGAGGTGCGCTGGCCCAGCGCGCGGCGATTGCCGGCACTGCCGCAGAAAAAGAAAAGAAGGTGCAAGAGCATCTGCCGTCTGTAGCTTCGTTGAATTTGCGCTTGGCCGCGGTGCTGACTCATGAGCGCAATTATATCGACGCCTACCAACACCTTAAAACCATTGGCAACGGCGCGGACCTTACGCCGGAAGAAAATATTGAGCGCGTGCAACTGAGCGCGACCATCGCCGAGCAACGCAACGACTTCAATAAAGCCAAAGAAGCTTTGCTTGAACTGGCCAAGCGTTGGCAAGGCGATCCCGCGCTGCTCGCCCCAGTTAATCTACAGTTGGCGCAAACTTATATGAAAATGGACGACGCCAAACAGGCCGAACTTCACGCCGACAAAGCGCTACAGGCTGAGGGCGGCGAGACGCCGGTTCCCGACAAAGTTGTGTCGGGCGCATTGGCGGTTAAAGGCGACGCCCTCTTTGCTCAGAAAAAAGCGATGGCGGCGGTTGAAAGTTATCAAAAACTTTTAGAGCGCTTTGAAGACAAAATGCCTTTGGCTAGTACACGCTACAAAGTCGGTCAGATTCTTTTTGATCGCGGCGATTTTCAAGGGGCAAACGACGTTTGGAAGCGGCTTGAGGGCACGCCGAACGAGTTTCTGTGGAAAATCGGCAAGGAAAAGCTCGAAGACAGCAAATGGAAGGGTGATTACAACAAGTACATCAACCGCATTCCGGCAATGGCCACCCGGAAAGATTCCAAAAATAAGGAGTCCAAGTGATTCAGAGTCTAGATCCAAAAATGAAGCGAGTTTATGAAGTGGCCGAGAATATCGCCACCAGCCGCGCGGCGGTTTTGATTTCGGGTGAGAGCGGAACGGGCAAAGAACTTCTCGCGCGCTACATTCACGCCAAAAGCCCGCGAGCCTTACGCCGATTCGTGGCGCTGAATTGCGCGGCGGTGCCCGAAGGGCTGCTTGAAAGTGAATTGTTCGGTTTTGAAAAAGGCGCGTTCACCGGCGCCGACCAACGAAAAGCGGGAAAATTTGAACTCGCTCATGAGAGCACTTTTCTGCTCGATGAAATTAGCGAAATGCCCCTGCCCCTTCAGGCGAAGCTGTTGCGCGTGCTGCAAGAGGGCGAAGTCGAGAGGCTCGGTGGTCGTGAACCTGTGCGCGTAAATGTGCGTATCATCGCCACCACCAACCGCAGTCTTGAAGATATGGTCAAGGCCGGCCAGTTTCGTGAGGATTTATATTATCGCTTAAATGTGATTCCTCTACAGATCCCATCTTTGCGCTCGCGGATTTTAGATATTGAAATGCTCGCCACCCATTTTGTCGAAACTTCGTGTGTCGAGAATCAGTTGCCCACTCGCAAGCTCAATGGCCCGGCCTTAGACAAGCTGAAGCGCTATCCGTGGCCCGGCAATGTGCGCGAGTTGCAGAATGTGCTCGAGCGCAGCGTGCTGCTTGCGACGGGCGAGACCATAGACGCGGATCAGATCTTGCTTACAGAAGTGAGTCCCCCGGAGAAAAATTTGTCTCCAGGTATGACCGTGTCTGAGGCCGAACGCCTTTTGATTATGAAGACTTTGGAGTTCACCGGGCAAAACAGGACCAAGGCCGCCGAGATGCTCGGGATTAGCATTCGAACGTTAAGAAATAAACTGCACGAATATCGAGGTGTCCATGTCGATGGATAAAATTTTTGACCGAACCACGAACGCGCTGTCCTCATCGCTGGCGCTCCGCTCGCTTCGCCACAATGTGGTGACGAGCAATATCGCGAACGCCGAGACTCCGGGTTATAAGGCCAAGGTCGCGGACTTTGAAGACGCCCTGGCGCGCGCGATCGATATGGAAGGCGCGGCCACCAACGGCACCGCCTCTCCCGATCACTTTGCCATAGGCCCCGGCGCCATCTCGCGCGCTCGCGCCGACGTTTACGATAACCCCGAAGGCGCCGTGACCAACGACCAGAACACGGTCGATCTCGAGCGCGAAATGGCGACGCTGCAAGAAAACTCAATTCTCTACAAGGCGGCTCTACAGTTGATTAACAAAAAACTGGGCGCTCTCAAGTACGCCGCCACCGATGGAGGTCGCTAATGTCCGACTTCGCAACTGGACTTAGAATTTCGGCCTCGGGGCTCTCGGCGCAACGGATGCGCCAGAACACGATCTCGAGCAATATCGCCAACATCAATACCACACGGACGCCCGAAGGTGGCCCGTATCGCCGCAAGGACGTGGTGTTTGAGTCGATGCCCGACGCGCGCAATTTTGGCGAGCTGGTCACCATGCCCCCCAATGACAACTTTCAAAGGGTGCAAGTCACCGATGTGCACGTGGATGAGAGGGGTGTGGACTTGCGCCATGAACCCGACCACCCCGACGCCAACGAAGAGGGCTACGTGGCGTATCCGAAAATTAACTTGATGGAAGAAATGGCCAATATGATTCAAGCGACTCGCGGCTACGAGGCCAACGTCTCGGCGATTCAAGCTTCGAAGGATATGGCCTTAAGTGCGTTGGAGATCGGCAGATAACTTTTTTCCTGCGTGGTAGGCAAAAAGTTCTGCTAAACTTTAGATAGAGAGGTTAATGCCATGGACGGTTTGACAATCTCGAATGGGGACGCGCTGCTCGAGCGCGGACAGACACTCAAAGAAATTCGCAATTCAAAAATTGCGATTCCCAATCCCGTCGCCGAGGCGAAGGGTGAAGGCGTTAAGTCTTTTGCCGACACTCTCAAAGACGCCGTGCAAAGCGTGAATACGGCGCAAAAAGAAGCTGATCTTAAAGCGCAACAGGTCGCCACCGGGAAATCCAAAGACATCGCTGATGTGATGATCACCGCCGAGAAGGCCGACATCGGACTGAAGTTAATGATGTCTGTTCGCAATAAAATTATCGAAGCGTATCAAGAAATTATGAAGATGCAGGTGTAAGTTAAAATGAATACCCTACTCTCCCACTTAATCGCGCAGTTTCGCCAGTTCTACAAGAACCTGACTCCGGTCAAGCGCTTGTCGATGATGGCGGCCACGACAGTCGCGGTGGTGGGAGCGGCGATCATTGTGGCGATGCTCACCGGCACAAACCACGTGGTTCTGTTCTCGAATATCGCTCCCGATCAACTCCCGCAGGTGGTGGATCAACTTCAGCGCCGGGGGGTTCCGTTTAAATTGTCCGACAACGGAACTACGATTCTGATTTCAAAAGAGCTTTTGCACTCGACGCAAATGGCGATCATGACCGAAATGGGCGGCGCCAAGGTTGGCCAGATCGGCCTTGAGCTGTTCGACAAGCAAGATTTTGGGACCACGTCTTACGCGCAAAAAATTAATTATCAGCGGGCCCTGCAGGGCGAACTGATGCGGTCGATCAATACCCTTAGCGCGGTTAAGCAGTCGAAAGTGATCCTGGCCATGCCGGCTAAGAAGACCTTTCTTGAGGAGGGCGGCGAGACTTCGGCGTCCGTCGTGCTTGAGCTCCATCCCGGAAAATCGCTCTCGAGCGAACAAGTTCGCGGCATTACCTTTCTCGTCTCGAGCGCGGTTGAAAATTTAGAACCGGAGCGCGTGACCGTGGTCGATTCGCGCGGAAAAGTGTTGTCGAAACAACAATCCGGCGAGGGCGCCATGAGCGCCGAGCTGATCGAAATGAAAACGCGCCAGCAAGAGTTGATCGAGGGTCGCATCGAAGAGGTTCTGGCGAAAGTGGTCGGCTCGGGCAAAGTGATTGCCAAGGTCGACGCCCTTTTAAATCAAAAATCGAGCGTCATGACGCAAGAAGAGCTCAATCCCGATGCGACCGCGTTGAAGTCGCAACAGACTGAAGAAGAAATGCTCGACGGAGCCCGCAGCAATCCAACGGGTATCCCCGGTACGCGCGCCAATTTGCCCGGCGCCGAAGACAACGCCGGCGGCCAGGTGGGCTTTAGACAAAACGTTCGCAAAGAACTTAAGACGCAAAATTGGGACGTCCCAAAAACCACTCGCAATGTGAAAGAAGGCGCCGGCGGTGTGGAGCGCTTGAGCGTGGCGGTCTTGGTGGACGGCGTGATTAAAAACGTCACCGACAAAGATGGCAATGTGACCGAGCAATGGACCCCGCGTTCGCCCGAAGAAATGAAAAAGATCGAGCAAATCGTCAAGGGCACGATGGGCTTTAACCTTCAGCGCGGCGACGTGGTCACAGTCGAGAATATCGCTTTTCAAAAAGAAGATTTCTCAGAGGCCGAAAAACTTCTCACGACACTCGAGCGCAAAAAACTTCTGCACTCGCTGATGAAGTGGTTGATCTTGTCGCTAAGCCTGGGATTGTTCTTCTTCGTGGTGGTGCGCCCGTTCATGCGCTGGATCACCGACAGCTTTCAAGACTCGGTGGAGGATATGCTCCCCAAAACGATCGAAGAGCTCGAAGAGCTGCAGAGCGTGGACAACTCCCTGCCTGGCATGAGCGGTGCTTTGCCGGTTCTCGAAGAATCTCTCGATCCCGACAAAGCCGAAAGCGAACTTTTAAAAGAACGCATTATGAACCTTATGGAACTCGATGGCGAGAAGGCGGCTGGCGCCTTCAGCCTTTGGCTCTCTAGGAGAGATCTATGAGTACGCCCCTGCGCTTACAGCGTTTAGACAATGTTAAGTACGAAGAACTGCGCGGTTTTGAAAAGGCCGCCATCTTGCTCAACTATCTTGGCCCCGAAGGCTCAAAGAGACTTTTGAAGTTTATCGACGATGGCGATATCCGCAAGCTCCTTGGAGTTATGCAAAAGTATCGCATCGTGCCCGTCGAGGTGACTAAGCGGGTTCTAGAAGAATATTACGAGATGGTCAGCGAATCGGCCGAGTATATTTTCTCTGAAAGCGCCACGGCCAAAGATACGGTTGTTGATGCGGTTGGAGAAGAGCGCGCGCGGGGAATTTTGGGTCACTTGTCGGCCGCGTCGCCCGCGGCCCGCCAACTCGAGAGCTTAGAGCTCGTCGACGCCAAATCACTTTCAAACTTTCTGATCAACGAGCATCCCCAGACGATCGCCGTGATTCTGGCGCACCTGGAGCCGGAGAAAAAAGGCGAGGTTTTAAAACGTTTGCCCGAGTCTCTGCAGGCCGAAGTGGTCTTGCGTTTGTCGAATCTGGAACACGTCGCGCCCGAACTGATCGCCGAAGTCGATCGCGTGCTCAAGCAAGAGTTGTCGACATTGGGTACGGTCGAGCAAGCGTCACTGGGCGGCGTTCAGCCGGTGGCCGAAATGCTCAACGTTATGGACAAAAACACAGAGACCGCGATCATGTCGCGCATCGAGGAGAAAGATCCAATTCTCGCCGAGGAAATCCGCAAACTCATGTTTGTGTTCGAAGATATCATTAAGATCGACGACAAGGGGATTCAGACCCTTCTCAAAGAAGTGGCGAACGACAAGCTGTTGCTGGCGCTCAAGACGGCGAACGAAGAAATTCGCACCAAGATCTTCAAAAATATCTCGCAACGGGCGGCCAAACTTCTGCAAGAAGATCTGCAGAATATGGGCCCGGCGCGATTGTCGGACGTCGAGTCGGCTCAGGTGGAGATTGTCAATACCGCCCGGCGCCTCGAACAAGAAGGCAAAATCCTTATCGCTCGCGGCGGTTCGGAAGACGCACTGGTATAGGGAGCTTGCAGTATGGCGCTTGAAAAACCGATTATTAAAGCGAAGGTGGCCGAGAAAACCACCTTCGACTTCAAGCCCCGCGAAATCGGCACTGAGATCTCGGTCGTCGCGCGTGACTTTGCCGAGGTCGACGCATTTAAGTCGACCGACTTTAAAATTAGCGAGCTGATCGCTAAGCAGGCCGGCATCTCGCAACTCGCCAGCGACGCGCAAAAAGACAAAATCAATGCGCAGGTTCTTGAAAAGCTGAAAGAAGTGCAGGAGCAGGCCTATAAAGAAGGTCACGATCTCGGCCTGATTGAAGGCACGGAGAAAGCCTTGCAAGAGGCGAAATCCGATCTCCATGAGCGGCTTACGGCGCTGGATGACCTGTTGAAGAATATTGAAGTATTGAAATCGCGTTTGATGGTCGACAACGAAGCCGAGCTGGTTCGCCTGGTATTTTTAGTCGCGAAGAAGATGGCGCTACGGGATCTCGAGCAGAATCGTGAGGCCGTGGTTGAGATTCTCAAGCATGTGGTGGGCGAAATGCAAACCGATGAGCGCATTAACGTAAAGCTCTCGGCCGAAGATTTGTATTTTCTCGAGGGATTGCAAGACAAGGTCGGGGAGCGAATTTCGAATTTTGAGCGCATTAAGTTCGCGGCCGATGAGAAAGTCAAATCCGGCGGCTGTTTGATCGAGACCGAGTATGGCAGCGTGGATGCCAGTGTGGATGAGCGGGTTGAGCGAACCTGGGCCACTTTGCAGAGCCGGATTCCGCAAAATCGCGACGTCGCCAAGGCCGGCGACGGTAAAAATGAATAGATTATGGAATCAATAAACCTACAAAAATATGAAAAGGCACTGCAGAGTGCCCAGTTGACCCGTGATATCGGCAAAGTCACGCACGTGACCGGCTTTTTGATATCGGGCTATATCCCCGAAGTTTCTGTGGGTTCGACGTGCGAGATTTTTCCGAATAGCGGCGCGCCCAGTTTTCTAGCCGAGGTCGTTGGCTTTCGCGATCGTGAAGTTCTATTGATGCCGCTGGGAGAAATGCGCGGGCTTGGTTTGGGGTCTACGATTCTCGTCCGTAGAAACTTGGCCACCGTCGCGGTGGGTGAGGGTTTGCTCGGGCGTGTGGTGAACGGCTTGGGTGATCCGATCGACAATAAAGGCGACATCTTTCTGACCGAAGAATTTCCGCTCTATGCCGAGGCTGGCAATCCGCTCGATCGGCCGCCGATCCGAACACCGCTGGGTCTTGGCGTACGCGCAGTCGACTCGCTGATTACGTTGGGCAAAGGCCAGCGGGTTGGAATAATGGCGGGCTCTGGCGTGGGAAAATCGGTGTTGATGGGTATGATGGCGCGCAACTCGCAAGCGGACGTGAATGTGATAGCGATGGTGGGTGAGCGGGGCCGCGAGGTGCGTGAGTTTATTGAGCACACATTGGGAGAAGAGGGACTTAAAAAGTCTGTGGTGGTAGCGGCCACCAGCGATCAAAGCGCTCTCATCCGAACCCGCGCGGCTTTTGTGGCCACGTCCATCGCTGAATATTTTTGCTCAACCGGAAAAGATGTCATGTTGATTATGGACTCAGTCACTCGCTTCGCCATGGCGCAAAGGGAAATTGGACTGAATGTCGGTGAGCCTCCGGCCACCAAAGGCTATACGCCGAGCACGTTTGCGCTATTGCCGAAACTGCTGGAGCGGGCCGGGAATTTTGAAGGAAAAGGCAGTATCACCGGTTTGTATACGGTCTTGGTTGAAGGCGATGACCTCAACGACCCGATTGCCGATTCGGTACGGGCCATTGTCGATGGGCACATTGTGCTTTCTCGAGCGCTTGCGCAACGCGGACATTTTCCCGCCATAGATGTTTTGCAGAGCACCTCTCGGGTTATGCGCAATGTAACGTCGCCTGAGCATTTTTCGCAATCGCACCACATTCGCGAAATGATGGCGGTTTATAAAGAGGCCGAGGATCTGATCAATATCGGAGCGTACAAAATGGGCTCCAATCCAAAAATCGATCTCGCCATTAAAATGAACGAACCCATTGAGCAGGTTTTGAAGCAAGGTCTAGATGAGCATGCGACAACCATTGCTGATGCCGAAGAGCTGCTTATGGCTTTGGGGCGGTGATTTAAGTGGCGTTTAAGTTCGGCCTGAACACGGTCTTAAAGCATCGCCAGCGGCTCGAGGAGTCGGCGCAGAGAGAGTTTGCCGAAGCGCAAGCCGCGGTTGATGTGTGCCTGCGCGAGATCGAAGCGATGTATCAGCGCATGGACGAAGTGCGCGAGGATATTTGGGCGGCACAGAAAGACGGCGGCGGTGAAAGTATTCATCGCATTGTGGAGATGGAGTCTTTCTTGACCGGCCAAAAAGTTCGCATCGAGCGAATGCGCTTAAAGGCGCGGGAACTTTTAGTGACCGCCGAGATTAAGCACGAGGCCTTGATTGAAGCCGCTCGCGAAAAAAAGATTTTGGTGAAACTGAAAGAGAAACGCTTTGCCGAGTACAAAATTTGGCTGGCGCATATGGAAGCGAAAGAACAAGACGATCTGACCAGCATGCGCACCGCCCGGAGGAAAGCATGAACAACGGCTACAAACAGTTTTTTAAGACCGCGCAGAATGTGAAGCGCGGAGATATTCCCTCGACGGGCACGGTAAAGAAGAAATTTGTCATGAAACCCAAAGTCGACGCTGAACACAAAATCCGACAGGCGCTCGGAAAGACGCCCGAGAGAAAAAAAGCTCCGCCCATTCCGTGGCGCGCCTTTGCCGGACTGAGCGTGACCTTGGCCTTGCTCGGCTTTTACACGGCGGCACCCGAATACGCGGAAAAATTAATTAATAAGATTGAGGTCAATGCCTTCGGCCAGGCGCAAGCCGCGGCGGCCAAAGAAGAAAAGACGGCAGAAAAATCCAAGGCCAAGGCCTCCACTCCGGAAAAACCTGCCGAGGCTGGCAAAGCCGACGGCAAGACAAAAAACCCAGATGACTCTCACATGAGCGCAGCGGACCTGAGTCATTTCGACAAGTTGAAGCAACGCAAAGAGGAACTAGATATGCGCGAGAAAGAGCTCGCGCAATTGGAAGAGGAATTGCAAAGACAAAAGGTCGAGCTCGATAAAAGGATCACGCAGTTGGAAGATATGCGCGGGCAGATTGCCCAGGTCCTGAAAGAACGAGTCGAGGTCGATCAGGAGAAGGTGACTAAGTTGGTGGATTTGTACTCGAACATGAAACCAAAGCAAGCCGCGGATGTGATCGGATCGATCAATGAAGATCTCGCGGTGGAAGTTTTGGCGAAAATGAAGAAGAAGAGTGCCGCCGAAATTATGAACCTCCTTCCGCCTGAAAAAGCGAAGGTCCTAAGTGAGAAATACACAGGCTACCGCCGAGCGATGGCGAGCGAGCCGAAAGGGTAACGAGTAGTGAGTATCGCAGGTTTGAGCAAACTAGGTCTGATCGCGCCGCCGGCGGCTCAAAAGAGCCAGGGCAAAGTTGCGCCGTCGACAAAGGACCCCGTGTCCTTTGAAGAGACCCTAGGCCAAGTTCAAACCGACTCGAAACCAGCCGCGCGACCGCAAGAGAAGAACGTTCGCGAAGAAAAAAGTGCTCGCGCCCAAGGTTCGCAAAAAAATACTGAGCCACAATCCCTGCCATCGACGCCAAACGCGCCGATTCTAGACTCTCCCGCAGTCGGTGATCGGTTTATGCAGGCCCCGAATGAGTTACCGGCGGTGCACCCGCTCAACAAGCCGCAGATCGCCGCGGTCCAACCCGAAGATCAATCTGTGGATCCGCTCACCCGTCGCGCGGTGTGGAACGACTTTTTGCGCAAGATGAAAGATGAGCTGGGCGTTTCGGCCGAAGACGTGCTTGGCGCTTTCGATTCTCTCTCGGCCGAAGAGTTGGCTAAGCCGCCGGCTCAGACCGTAGACAAAGTGGTTATGGCGCTCGGCCTGAACGACGCCCAAACTCAAGTGGCCAAGCAGTACTTTATGGATCTGATCAACCGCACGCAGCCGAAATCACTCGGTGACGAGCTGGCCAAATCAGAAAATCAAATTTCGCTCACTCTAATGAGCCAACGTGAGTTGGACCGCAAGGCCACCGGCAAGGCCATCGACAACCTCAATCAAAATTTCTTTATGAAGGGCCCTTACGAGCGGCCAATGGCGCCCATGGCCGCGCAGCCGCACACACAAACTCAGGGTCACACTCAAAATCAAGCGGCGTTTCTGGCGCAAGGTCAAGCTCAGCAGAATAGCCAAGCTCAAGTTGCGCCGAATGAAAATGAATTTATGGCGCAGTCGCCGCAGCCCCAGGGTGAGGCGATTCCGTTTGTTCCGTCGCTCGATCCTGCGACTCGCGCCACGCAGATGCAAGCCGCAGCCTCGGCGGCCAATGGCGCTAAGCTGGCCATTCCCAAAGACTTCGCCAGTGCCGCGAGTGATGCTAAGCCCGTTAAGGCCGACGTCGATTCGATTCTGAAAAAGTTCACTGAAGGCCAAGGCCAGTCGGCGCAGCTTTTACAAGCTGGAACAGAGTCCTTCGCCGCGTCCGCAATGCCGCAGGCACCGGCTGCCGCAATGGCATCTGAGGCCGTACCCGCCGCCACTAAAGCTGGAGGCGAGGCCATGGCCGCCATGCAGGCGATCTTTGCCGGCGGCCCCTCAAAAGTACAAAATCAATCTGAATTTGCTGACGATCAAGAATTCACCAGCGACGCCTCTTACCTTGGCGCCACCTTGGGCGCTGACGGGCAATCGCGCGCGCAAAATTTGCAGCCCGGCGAGTTTCAATCGCAATTGACCTCGGCCGCAGGGCCCGGACAACCGGTCGCCGTTCCGGATTTAGTTAAAAACGCCCAAGTCATGGTTACAGAGGGCGGCGGCGAAATGAAAGTCACGTTGACGCCTGAGGGCCTGGGCGAAGTCGCCATGAAGGTCAGCGTGAAAGATGGCAAAGTGAATGTGCAAATGATCACCGAGAGTGATGAAGCGAAGCGCATGATCGAGCGCACGCTGGGCGATCTGAAGTCGTCACTCGCCACCAGCAATTTACTGGTGAACGACATTAAAATCGACACCGCCAGCAATCTCGGCAAGCAGCTCGAGCAGCAGTACAACGATGCGCAACGGCAGATGGCGCAGCAAACACTTGAGCAGTTCCGCCAAGATCATCAGGGTTGGCGCCGCAGCTATTTTGAAGTTCCGGGAGCTAGACAGTACAAAAGTCAGGCCGATGCACCTCGTGATGCGCAGGCTCCGACTTCGGTTTCAGCAAAACGCGGCGGTGGCCGCTTAAACTTGGTGGCATAAATGATCGGTGTAAAAACGGGCACACAAACTTGGTCCAGCTCTCCGCAGCGCACGGATTTTAAATCCGACGGCACGCAAACCGTAAGCGCCCTTGATAAAGAAAAGCACCTCGGCGGTGCCGATCAAGATATCGGCGAAATTTTAAACAAAGTGGCCGATCCCAATCACGTCGATGCATCTAAAAAAATGCGCACGGTGGGCAACAATCAGCTCGGCAAAGACGCGTTTATGACTCTTTTGTTAACGCAAATGAAGAATCAAGATCCCTCGAATCCCTTGAAGTCGCACGAGATGGCGGCACAGCTGGCGCAGTTCACTCAGCTCGAGAAATTGCACAACATCAACGAGGCGGTTGAGGGCTTACGAAATGATCAGAAGCCGGAGCACAACTTTCAGGCTCTATCGTTTATCGGCAAGAGCATTATGGCCGACAACAGCAAGGTCAGCCGCACCGATGCGGACGAAAAACATGATGTGCGTTTTACATTAGCAAACGACGCTCAGAATGTGACGATGCAGATCAAAGATGCGCAGGGCGCGATCGTCCGAACGGTTGAAATTAAAAATTTGAAGTCCGGGAAAAATGAACTGAACTGGAACGGACTGACGGACGAGAGCCGCCCGGCACCTCCCGGTGAGTACACCGCGAGCATCGAAGCGATTGGCTCGAACGGCCGCAAAGTTATGGTCGAGCTGAAGAGCGAGGGGATTATTTCCGGCGTAAACTTCACGCCGAAAGGTCCGCAACTAATGATCGGCAAACAAGTTGTGAATATGGCTGACGTAAAAGGCATCAGCGATCCGAACTACATGCAGCAGCCGCCGCAAATGTTGTCGGTTCCGCCCGCGCCAGCCGCACCGGCCGGTGCAGCAGCCCCAGCCTCCGGTCCAAAAGCGGTCGAGGTGAAGCCAGAAAATAAACCGAATGCCGACAAAGCCGCTAAGATGAAAAAAGGCGATCTGAATGATGCGTCCATGGCTCAAGGACTCATCAACAAGCTGAACAAAGAAGGAGCCAAGGCGGGCATGGGTTCATAGATGAAAGAGATTAGCGCCAACCTTTCCAATTTGCAGTCGGGTCAAGGAGTCGCGAGCGGAGTCAACAACTCCACTCCCTCTCTCAATTCCCCCGCAGGAAAGGCCAACGCCAATCTCTTTAAAGAAGCCCTAGGCAACGCTTCAAATTCAAAGGTACCTGGTTCTTTTTTCGGAAGCGCTGCGACGCTTAAGTTTTCGAACCACGCTGTGGACCGTATGCAAGCGCGTGGAATCCGATTTTCGGCCGAGCAGATGGGGAAAATCGAAAGCGCAGTGACCAAGGCGAGCGAAAAAGGCGCCAAGAACTGCCTGCTGCTTTCTGATGAAGCGGCATTGATTGTGAGTGTTAAAGATAAGACCGTCGTAACAGTAATGGATAAGGCGAACTTGAAAGAGAACGTCTTCACAAATATTGATGCGACGGTGATGATTTAATTCTGCTCTCAGATATCTGATATCCGTCTCGGATATCCGATATCTGATATCAGATATCTGATATCTGAATGCTCAAAGGGCTGGTCCTCGTTGAGGGGGCCCTTCGTTACTTAACTCTGTGAGCTAGGATGGCTCGCAGACCATAAGACATGGAGGTCTTACATGGGAGTTCTCTCGTCTCTCTATACCGGTGTATCCGGTTTGGCTTCACAAGGTGAAGCCTTAGGCGTCATCGGCGATAACATCGCCAACGCCAACACGACAGGTTTCAAAGCCTCTCGTGCAGAATTTCAAGACATCGTAGCCAAGAGTCTAAAAGGGATTCTTGGTGGTAACCAGATCGGCCGCGGGGTCAAAATCGGCGCCGTAAATCCGATCTTGGTGCAAGGTAACGTCGATTCGACGGAGAAAGTGACCGACCTCGCGATCGCGGGCGATGGGTACTACACCCTGCGCGGATCCGACGGTGAGTCGTTCACCCGTGACGGAAGCTTTAAGTTCGACAAAGAAGGCTACCTGGTGACCAACGATTACCAGCGTGTTCAAGGCTTTCAGGCCGACGATAAAGGCACGATCCAGAACCGTGTGGGAGACATTCGATTCCCCCGCGCGCTGGTCCCGGCGAAAGCGACAAAAGAAATTCGCATGGATCTGAACCTCGACTCACGAGTTCAGAATCTAAAGGTATGGGATCCCAAAAAGCCATACGAGTCATCGCACTACTCCACCGGACTTGAAATGTACGATTCCCAAGGGAACAAGCACTTGGTGAATATGTTCTTCGTCAAGACGGCCGATCGCACCTGGTCTTACCACGGTATGGTTGATGGCAAAGAAGTGACCGGAGCGAAAGAGGATGAACTCGCACAAGTGGTCGCGGGCCAAGTCACGTTCACCGTCGACGGCAAGCTCGACACCGAGACACAAACCGTCAACGCCTTTAATTTCAAAGGCGGAAGCTTGCAAAACCAGCAGGTGAAAATTGACTTCGGTGACTCGATCACGACTGACAAAGGCCTCGGCATCGATGGCTCCAAACAATACGGTAAAGAGTCCGACCTGATCACCTGGAGACAAGACGGCTCGGCCGCGGGCACGATCAACAACCTCTCCTTCAACGATGAAGGCGTGTTGACCGCACTTTATTCAAACGGTGAAACGCAGGATATCGCGCAGATCGCTCTCGCTAAGTTCGAGAACCCTGAGGCGATGTTCAAAGTCGGTAACAACCGCTTGAAAGAAGCCCGCGATTCCGGAGCTCCGGCCCTCGGTGCACCTGGCCGCGCCGGCCGCGGAAAAATCTTCGCGAAGTCGCTCGAGCGATCGACGGTGGATCTCGCGTTGGAATTCGTGAACCTCATTCAGAACCAAAGAGGTTTCCAAGCCAACGCCAAGACAATCACCACGACCGACGAACTCCTCGGTGAAGTGATTAATCTGAAGAGATAAAAGGTACCAGGTACCTTTTCGGTTCGCGTCATTAGAATAGCTTTTTGAACTCCCATCGGGGGCCTGTAAGTAGAGAGACAGGCTCCCGGTTTTTGGGAGAACCTAAGGTCTGACTTCTGTAACGGCCAAGCCGTCGGGGCAAGCGCCGAGCGTGCTCATCGTGCCCGCGCCAGTCAACGCGCCAGTGGTTTGATCGATGCTTAGAATTTTAATCATATTGTTCGCGCAGTCGGCCACAAAGATAAACCGACCAGCTTTGTCCATAACCATGGAGCCCGGATCGGTCGTCGAAAGGTTATGTGAGGCAGACAATGTCTGCGCGCCCGAACCGTCGATACTATAAGTCTCTACAAACGCCACGATCCCGGGAGATTCAGACAATACGTAGAGCTTATTTAAAGTCGGATGAATCACGACGTCTTTGGCCGAGGTCGAACCGCCGTTGACACCTGCAACCTGAGCCGTCGCCAACGACGTGCCAGATGTATAAACAAACTGAACCACCTGACCGCCGTCTTCGGACGTGGCGTAAATCCAGTTGCCGTTACTTGGGTGCGAGGTCAAACCGTAGGGCATGGATACATGGTTGACGGTGGATTGCACATCGAAAGTTGGAACTCCCCCTGCGGAAATCGTGTAGGCGCGCACGCTGTGCTGCGGGGAAATCGGAACAAAAAGTACATCAGCCGTTCTATGAAAATGTGGCTGATTTATACCGGCGTAGAGCGCGAACGGTCCGGTCGCGACATCCGCAAGCGCCCCTGTTGCCGAATTGTAATCTTGAACGTAAAAGTTAGCTGACGGACCGGCAAGGCCGAACATCAGCCATCGCCCAATCCGGTCAAATGCCAAAAAAGACGGTGCATACGCAAGTGTATTGTTGGCCAAAGACGTCAAATCACCGGCTGGGCCAATGGTGTAGCTATACAAATTGCTATTCGTCTGTTCGCTGGCGTACAAGAATTTTCCGTCGGGGCTGGCTAAAAGATGGCGAGGATTGGCCGCGATCGATTGAATGCCCTGCGACCCTAAATTTCCGATCGAGTCCACTTCGAAAATTTCAATATGGTCATCAGACAACGAGGCTGAGTAGAGCATGACCTTAAATCCGTAGCCGGTAAGGTTGTGGCTCGAGGTCATCGGGGCAGCGCCATTATCGTAGTTGATGTCGAACGTCGCATTCACCGTGCCAGTGGCACCGGGCGCGAACTGTACGATCACCGTGCATGACCCAGCGGGAGCCAATGTAGCGCCGCAGGTGCCGCCACCGGGATACCCTGTAGGAAATGTGTATGGTCCCGAAATTCCGCTGCCGCCCATTCCCGTCGCTGTGACTGCACCCGTGTTCGTGATGGTGAAAGTTTGCATCGCTGATTCTGTAATTTGGACGTCACCGAAGTTCCATGGATTCGGACCCGAAATATCCAATTGTGCTGGAGCAGCACCCACGCCATCCACATCTCGGTTGGCGACTTGCGCTCCCGCACCGTCATTGTAGTTGATGACAATGGTGTCGCTGAAGGGCGCCATAGAACCCGGGCTAAACTGAATAACAAAAGTGCAGTTTGCTCCGGCGTTGAGGGAACCGCCGCAGGTGCCCGTGCCAGGATAGCCACCGCCCTTAAATTCAAACGGTGCCGCGAGGCCCGCACCGTCACCGATGCCCGTGGCCGCAACTCCGCCCGTATTGGTGAGAGTAAATGTGCGCTCGCCCACTCCGCCCACGGCGATGACGCCGAAATCATATGGATCAATTTCAGAAATTGTTAAAACGGCAGGAGTCTCATTGTCAGTGATGGTGAAGGTGTGAGTACCTTGCGCGCCCAATGCCGAATTGACCGGATTGGAAAGGCTTAAGAGGATGGTTTCACCCGGGTCTAACGTTAGATCATTTACGATGGTGATATTTATATCCTCACTAACGTCTCCCGGAGCGAAAGTGAGTGTTCCGTTCGCAAGCGTAAAGTCGCCGCCGCCACCGGTCGCCGTGCCGCCCACGACCTGGTAGTCCACCGACACCGTTTTGCCACTGGCCGTTGCAAGAATCACAGTGGCAGTTCCAGTTCCAGAGCCTTCGCCGGCAGAACCCGAGGCCACCGAAAATTGTACGTCAGGGGCGGCATCGTCATCGGTGATGGTCACAACTCCGACAGCGTCCGAAATCGTTCCGAAGGAGGGCGCCGAGATCGTCACGTTGAAAGTTTCGTCGTCCTCATCAAGAATATCTTGTGTGATGCCGATGCCTACTTGAGTCGTAGTCGCTAGCGGCGCGATGGAGCTTCCGCCCGACGTCGAGCCGTAATCACTCCCCGACAACGCCGTGCCATTGCTGGTCGCGTAGTTAAAATTTAAAGTGGCGGACGAGGCATGCGAGGCAGTGATGGTGACCAACGCTGTCGTGCCGCCCTCGGCAATAGATACATCGGCAATGGATATAGTCGGTGCGACGTCGTCATCATTGATCGTAATTGTAGCGACAGCCGTTCCCAATGTGGCGTTGGACGGTCCAGCGATGGTAAACGTGAAAGTTTCAGCGCCTTCGAAAATCGCATCTTGCGAAATCGGCACCGTAATTGTGGTCGAGGTATTTCCGGCCGTGATCATACCAGAAGGTCCGGACGTTGCTGTGTAATCGGCAGGCGCAACCGAAGTGCCATCCGTGGTCGCATAGGCAAAAGACATCGTAAAGCTCGATGCGGCGCTTGCCGTCACCGTGATATCGATCGAGCCACCATTCTCGTTTACAGAAGCATTGGCGACCGACAACACCGGCGGGGCATCGTCGTCGGTGATGGTAATCAAACCGACCGCGTCTGAAATAAACGCGTTGCTCGAAACATTAGACAGGTTCACGGTGAAGGTTTCGTCGCTCTCGTCTAAAGTATCACTGACAATATTATTAAGAGTGATGTTCGCCGACGTAGCGCCAGAGGCTATGGTCAATGATCCCGAAAGCGCGGAGTAGTCGGTGGTCAGACCCGCGGTCCCGGCCGACAATGTATAGTCCACAGTTGTAGGCCCAATCGAGGGGCCGGATAGGCTGACGGTCACCGAACCACCTGAGGCCTCTGCTAAACTTACATCGGCAATGCTCATGGCCGGCGGCGCGGAGTAAGAAAACGCGCTTGATAAAGTCGCTATCTCCACGCCTTTGGTTACGACCACATCATAGGTGGCGGGTGCATTACCCCCGGAGGTGCAGGAGATTTGGTTGGCAAGAATTGTGGCTGAGGTGCATGGTACACCGCCGATGGCGACTGTTGTTGTGCCGTCGAAGCCGGAGCCTTGAACCACTACCGAGGTTCCACCTGAACTTAGACCAAGGTTTGGAGTGATACTGGTGACAGTTAAAGCCGCCGGTGCGGGAGTTCCCGCGCCGCCGCTAAACGCGAGCGGTGCACAGTCTTCGAACTTGCTATCCGCAGGAATTGCCGCGGGAACGGTCAGCGCCAAAGTTTGTGTACCGGGTTCCAGATCCACAGTTGTCGATGTCAGTATAAATGGCGCCGACATCTGGCTGGCGTCTAAGCCTGTGGCCGACGACTTAATCAATTTGCATTCACTCGGTACATCGGCCTGAAAGCCGATTAAAGAAATTTTTCTGTTTTTTCCGGACAGCACATCGATTTCTTGGGTTGTGCCGGCCGCGAAGGCTCCATGAACATATTTTGGTTTGGCCACCACAGTTCCGGCCAAAGTTGTGCATAAACTCGCGCCGTCGACCATATCGTTGGCCTCGACGAGAATCGCGTAACAGTTCATTTGGCTGGTCGTCGAAGGATCGGAAAACCCCCACTTCGTCGAAAGCGCCGAAACATTTTGCGACGTCATTATATTCGCGTCGGCTTTGGGAAATGAAACTAATAGACGGGTGGGCTTATTCACTTCGCGCGAACAAGACGAAAGAAGAACCACAGCTGTGATAGCCCAAAGGTGCGGCAGAAACTTACGTACCATGGTGTCTTTATCGGACCTAAGTCAGTTCACCTAAAACAAGACTGTCTATTATTGAGTCAACTCACCCCGATTATCGAGATGACACACTCAACTTGGGATAATGCGTTTCAATCTCAGAACGGTTATTCAGCCCCGCGCTCATTAAGTCGATGAGAGGAGTGAACAAAAAGCAATTCATAGAGGTCAAATGGTCCGTTTGTTGGTTCTGACTTTATCTATATTTATTGTCCTCGGCTGTTCACGGCCGATGGATGAGAAATCCCATTCCAGCATCTCTATTCAAGTTCCCAATGCTTTAAATAAGGTCGGCGCAATGGCCGCCATTCCTTCAGACCGCAAAGCTTGTTACGGCGTGAATGTGACTGGCCCGAATATTCCCACAAAAAAAGGCAACAGCTGCAGCCCCGTAACTGGAATAATTGCCGGCTTCGCGGAGCCGGGCGCAACGATCGAGGCCCAAGTGCCCAAAGGTAAAAACCGCGTGGTCGAACTCTTAGTTTATTTGCTGCCCTCGGGCGATACGTCGTCATGCCCGGCCTTTGGCGTGGCCATGACCACCGCTCAAACCACAAATACATTCTCGGTCGCCAAGGTTTATAATATCGACATGCTCAATGACGTGACTGTGGTCGAAGTCACTGCCGATTTTCCGGGCCTGACCAATCATATCGCGCAACAACAGGCGCTGCCGTTGACTTGCGGAGCTCTCGCCGACGCACCCAACACTCCGGGATTTCATGTCTCGGGTGGTGCGGAGACCGCGACGGGAGTGGGCATGCGCATGAAAATTAGAACAGGTCGGCCAGTGGGTGGAGAAATGGCCTCCGCCGGAACCTTTCCAAACATGATTCGATTAGTGACGAAGTAAAAGGGAGAACGTTTTATGGGTAAGAACAACTTATATAAGATGGCGCTCGCGGCAGTCCTGGCTGTATCGATCAGTCCGGTGCATGCGTTAGACAATCCGGCCAGCTTAAGTTTTGATGGCGTTCTCGATGATGGTTCCGGCAATCCGCTCAGCGGACCCGTGGCCTTAAAAATCCAAGTTTATAACCCCGCGGCGGACTGTTTGCTGTTTGAAGAAGATCACGCATCCGTTCCGCTGGATGCCGACGGCGCTTTCACGATAAAAGTGGGCACCGGCTCGCGCGCGTCGAGCGCGGTCGATGGTGGTGTCGCGTGGAAGAATGTTTTTGCCAATACGAACACCGCGATCCGCGGGGCCGGCGCGAACTGCGGATCCGGCTATACACCGGCGGGCACTCATAGCCGCAAACTGCGCGTGACCGTAAATGGCGCGACTGTTTTGTCTCCCGATTTCACTCTCACCTCGGTGCCCTTCGCAACTGTGGCCGACACGGTTCAAGGTATGGGGCCTGCGGAATTTGTGCACACAGCGGGCGGCTCGGCGGTGAACGGATTTATTAAGATGAATCAGGCCAATGCCATCCGCTTTGCCGATTCGGGCAGCGCCAATTACGTGGCGGTGCGCGCTCCGGGAGCCTTAGGTGGAAACTTAGACTTTATTCTTCCCGCCTCGGCGGGCACCAGCGGCCAGGTTCTCAGAACCGATGGCTCTGGCAACCTGTCTTGGGTGACGATCAACGCCACCCAACTTCAGGGCGGCGCTGTTTCGGGAACCGCACCGGCGAACGGCCAAGTTTTAACTTGGAACTCTTCCAACAACAGCTGGACTCCCATGAATATCGCGGGCACCGGCGGTGGCAGCGGCACAGTAACCATGGTCACCGCGGGCACGGGATTGCTCGGCGGCACCATCACCACCACGGGCGTTTTGTCTGTGGACACCGGCACTACAGCGAATAAAATTGTAAAGTTAGATGGCTCGGCGCAATTGCCGGCGGTGAGTGGCGCTCTGCTCACGAACGTGAATGCGTCCTCGATCGCCACGCGCGCCGTGGCGGCGACGGCTCCCTCGAACGGCCAGGTTCTCACCTGGAACGGTTCCATCTGGACACCGATGACCGTCGTGGGCAGCGGCGGCGGCACGGATGCGATGTCGATTCAAGGACGCGCGGTCACGGCCGCGGCTCCGGGCAACAATGCGATCTTAAAATTTAATGCCACATCCAACTCTTGGCTGCTCGGCGCCGACGACACCGGTGGTGGCGGCTCGCAATGGACTACGAATGCCTCAGATATTTTCTACAGCACCGGCAATGTGGGTATTTACACATCGAACCCGCAAGGCGCCCTAGACGTAAACGGCAGTGGAGCCAATTCGTCGATCATCGTGCCTCGTGCGACCACGGCGAATCGACCAACGGGCATCAACGGGATGATTCGCTACAATACAACCTTATCGAAGCTTGAAACTTTTGAAAACGGAGCGTGGGTCAATTTAGTAGATGCAGGTGGCGGAGCGGTAACTTCAGTCGCAGGCCGCACCGGCGCGGTAACATTAACTCTCGCGGACATTGCAGGCGCGGGAACGGCGGCAACAAAAGATTTTGGATTAAGCGCAAATAACCTTGTTGAATTGAATGGCTCGGCACAGCTTCCTGCAGTTAACGGCTCTTTGCTAACAAACGTAAATGCGTCTGCGATCGCCACACGCCCGGTGTCCAATGCTGCTCCGACCACAAACCAAGCTTTGGGTTGGAACGGTTCGCAGTGGATGCCGATGACAATCTCAGGCACCGGCGGCTCAGTCTCGTATGCCAGCATTACGAATGGCGGCGGGGTTTATATGACCTACGCCCCGAATGGAGTGAACTGCGGCAATGGCGAAGTTCTAGTTTGGAATAATATTTTGCCTGGTTGGGAGTGCGGAGCGAGCGGCGGCGCCGATAACCTCGGCAACCATACCGCCACGGCCAACATTGTACTCGGCGCCAATTGGCTGAGCGGCGATGGTGGAGCGGAAGGAATTCGCGTCGATGCCGCGGGTTTGGTGGGGATAGGCACGGGAGCGCCGACAAACTCCCTGCACGTTAACCGAGCGACATCTGGATTTCCATTGATGCTTTCTATTGATAGTGGAACGAACGTGGGATTGTCGATGAATATCGGCGGGAGCATTTTTGGGTCGATCGATATTAATACCACCGGCGATCTGCGATTCGATGCTGCAGGCAATACGGTCAACGAAATGGTCATAAAAGGTGACGGCCGCGTTGGAATTGGAACTCTAGCTCCCAACAATGGCGCGATTTTAGACCTGAACGGTACGGGAACATTGAGCTCGTTGATTGTTCCGCGCGGAACTACGGCTCAGCGACCGGGCGTCGGCGTGAATGGGATGATCCGTTACAACACCAACCTCTCAAAGTTTGAATCCTATGAAGGTGGGCAATGGGTAGGGATGGGCACGGGATTTCCGCTACTTGCGCCGAACGGAAGCGCGGCTAGCCCTGTATTTTCATTCAGCGCTGGAACTTCCACGGGACTTTTTTATCCCGGAGCCCAAACTATTGGATTCTCAACGGCAGGCAGCGAAAAAATGCGCCTAGATAACGCGGGCAACGTGGGTATCGGAACCATGGCGCCGTTCAGTCGACTGCAAGTTCACAATAGCGCTAATTCATGGCCCCTGTCCGTTACGGGAGGCAGCGCGGGCTACGTGGGTATTTCTTTGGTCGACAACAGCGGCACCATTTTCTCAAATATCAATATGTCGACCGCAAGCGGCGATCTCCTATTCGACGCCGATGGCGACGCCAACTATGAGATGGTTTTGTGGGGTGACGGCCGCGTAGGGATCGGAACCTCAATTCCGAGCGCTGGCACGGTGCTGGATATCCGCGGTACAGGCGGTTTGAGTTCGATGATTGTTCCGCGCGACACCGCGGCGGCACGGCCGGCGGGCGTGAACGGTATGATTCGCTACAACACGACTGCGCAAAAGTTCGAGGCTTATCAATCGGGTCAATGGCTAGGCATGGTCCCACCGCCTCCTCCAGAGCGGGGAATGCAGTTGTTCACCACCGGCGGAACCTTTACGGTTCCTCCTGGAGTCACAAGCGTTAAGGTTGTTGTGATCGGTGCGGCGGGCGGCGGTGCTGGGGCCACCGGGCGCGGCGGCGACGGCGGGTCGGGCATGGCATGGGTGAACAATCTCACGCCGGGATCAAACATCACTGTGAGCGTGGGCGTGGGAGGCGACAATACGACTCCGACCAACGGCACCAATTCTTCCTTTGGTACTTTTGTTACCGGAACAGGTGGCGTTGGCGGCAACAACTCGAACGGTGCGGCCGGGAATTTTTCAACCGCTCCTTCTGGAGGCGTAACCGTAAGTTCCGCATCCATTCCTGGATACCCCGGACTGTTTCAGGCCGGGCGGGGTATGATGATGCAAAACGGAGAAAACGGCGTCGTCTTTATTGAGTGGTAATTTTATCTTAATGCGCCAAAAGCTGGGCGAGCTCAATCAGCTCGCTCGGCACGTGGCGCTTTTTGCCGACAGTTTCTTTAAAATCCAAGGTGATCACTTTATCGGCCTGCACGCCGACCATCACGCCACTGGCGCCATTGACCAGCGCTTGAACTGCAGCGTGACCTAAGCGGCTGGCCAAAATGCGATCGCGCGCGGTCGGCGGTCCGCCGCGCTGAATATGACCGAGCACGCACACTTTGGCATCAAAACCGGCCTTGCGGCGAATTTGTTCGGCGAGATCGTACGCGCGGCCGACTTTATGGCCTTCGGCCGCCACCAAGATGCTCGAAGTTTTTCCGCGCGCGACTCCGCGCTTGATGGACTGAATGGCTTGGTCCACATTGCCGATATTCTCGGGAATAAAAACTTCTTCAGCCCCGCCGGCCAGGCCGACTTCGATCGCGATAAATCCAGAATCGCGCCCCATCACCTCGACTATAAATAAACGATCGTGCGAAGCCGCCGTATCGCGAATTCGGTCGATGGCTTCCAAAGCCGTGTTCACAGCGGTGTCAAAACCGATGGTCTCGTCGGTGCCGAATATATCATTGTCGATCGTGCCCGGAACTCCCACCACGGCAAAGCCATGTTCTTGCGCCAATAAGTGCGCGCCGGCATAGGTGCCGTCTCCGCCAATGGTGATCAGCGCTTCGATACCGGCCGCCTTTAGATTTTGTGCCGCCTGCGCGCGCGCTTCAGCCTTGTGAAACTCGGGCGAACGCCCCGACTTCAAAATCGTGCCCCCACGCTGAATAATATTAGCCACCGAACTCATGCTGAGACCGATAAATTTATTTTGCAGCAAGCCGGTATAGCCGCCGAGCACACCCATAATTTCGATCTTCAAGGGAATCGCCGTACGCACGACCGCGCGAATCGCCGCATTCATGCCGGGGGCGTCACCGCCACTGCTTAATACAGCGATTTTCTTGGGGCTCGCCATATCAACCCGCTCCATCTTTTTTAGGAAGCCAACGATCTTTGCTAAAAATTCCTGGTCGCATTTTATCTTTAGCCCTTTGCATTTCAATCTTTAGCGTGGACTCGATGCCGGTCTCGGCCGTGAGCTTAAAGTCCAAATCGGTTTTTCCGCAGACGTCGAGAGCTTTTCCGAAGCGCACCGGATTTGTTTTCACCTGGGGGCTGGCGGCCTTAAAGGCGGTATCAATGGCCAGGTTCAACGGACCCTTGGCGTGTTCATCGGGCACCGGCGTGGTGGTGACTGGCCGATCAAATTCATTGGGTAGAGTGAAGCTGATTTGCCCGGTGCTCTTAGGAGAGCCAGACTTAAAGAAAAATTTAATTGGCGCAAATTCTTTGGCGGGCGCGACGATCGTAACTTTTGATTCACCCGTCGAGCCGTCACCGCTCTGGCTGAGCTCGCCGAACGGAACAAAGAATGCGCTCTTTTCGGTAAAGGCCATAAAGCCGTCTTCGCCACCGCGTGCGGCGCGCATAACGCCGACTTTGTATTTATCAAAAGCGATCATGGAGTCAGCGGGCTTGATTTCTGCGTGCAAGGCTTTGAGGCAGTTGATCGCGCCTTTATATGTCCACTGGGCGTCTTCAGCGGCCAAGGCCGGAACGAAAACTAAAGTAAGTAAAAACAGGTTCATAGGCTTATAGCCTTCCAAATCAAAAAGGCCGCAGCAAGCGGCCTTTTCAATAAAATTCTAAATTCTTTAATAACTAGCGAACGAGAGTCTTAAACTCAGCGCCCGGGCGGAACTTCGGAAAGTTAGTCGCCGGAATTTTGATGGTCTTGCCGGTTTGCGGGTTACGGCCAGTGCGGGCCTTGCGCTTAGCTTTAATGAAGGTACCGAAACCAACCAGTTTCACTTCATCGCCTTTTTTCACGCACTTTTTAATTGTGTCGAGAGTGCAGTCGAGCATTTTCTCGGTCTGCGCTTTTGTCATTCCGACTTCGCCAGCAATTTTTTCGATCAGTTCCGCTTTGTTCATGTATTTCCCCCATAATGGAAACTGTTGTTGTCTTTGGTATTGAACATTCAAGCCAATCGGGGTTCCAACCGTCAAAGAAAATTATAATTTAAACGCGGGATTTCATAGAATGTGCAGATCATGTGCGTGTGATCTCTAATTCAGATCGTCTTTCACCTGTGGCACGTCCGATTTTTCGTTGACACTGCTGCTTTCCTGCTCGCTGAGGGGAACTCGATACTTTTCGTCAGCCCATGCGCCCAGGTCTAGGATTTTACACCGGTCACTGCAGAACGGGCGGTGTTGATTATCCTTTGAGTATTCAGTTTGTTTCCCGCAGGTGGGACATTTCACTTTCATCTCAAAATCCGATACCACGTGTGGCGCCAAAAGCAAAACCCCGCATCGTGCGCGGGGTTTAAAGCATTTTAAATTGTAATTGGCCGCGAAAATTTAGTAGGGGCGGCTATACCCGGGCACGCCATTGGCCGGCAAGACTTCCGGAGCAGCGCCACCGCCACGGATTACACCCTGACCGATCGGCAGACCTTTATAAGACACGGTCACGTTCAAAGCCGAGCGCAATACATCTACATAGGTCGCGGTGATGACCAATTGCGAGTTCAAGTTCTGTTGTTGAACATTGGTGGGAAGAACATTTGTTCCGTAGGGCACAACAATCGGACGACCGAACTGGTCGTACCGCTGTCCATAATAACCCTGTTGGCCGCCAAAACCTTGCATCAAGCGATTGAAGACAACGCGAAAGCCATTGCCGCCTTGGTTCATAATCGCATCGGCTTGGGTCATGTTGTAACGGTTGCCGCTTTGTGAGCGGGCATAGCTAATTTTTCCGTAACCGCCGAAGCGCGCGTCGATATCAAAGTTAACCGGGCCGGGAATTTCTTCAGTCACAGTCTGCAATTGTAAGCTGAAATACTGCGAGGCAAAATCACAGCGAATTTGGCGGTAGCGGGGATCGTAACGGAAGTTAGGAACCTGTGCGGTTTGAATTTGCGCGCACATTCCGCTCTCGGCGAGAAACAATTGGTAGTTCGCCATATTGCTTACGGTTACATTGCCCTTCCAGGTGCCGATCGGCACAAGTCCGGAGCAAGAGTTAGCCGAAGTCACCACGCAGGCGTTGACGTTATACGGATTAACCGCAGCTGTAGCCGCTGCTGAACCGCCGCCCTTCTTGGCGCACGCAATAAGCGTCGAGCCGAGAACTAAAGCACCCACTAAAATTTTAATTCCCTGTTTCATAAACGTTCCTCTTCTTGTCGTTACGACATGAGTTTCCGAAGTCGGATATCATCACGATTTGTGCCAGGGGTAGGGCTCAGTTTATGCGAGATGAGGTCAAATCTGGGCCGGGAATTGTCACTACAGCGCCAAACTGAGGCCGGTTAGGATCAAAAAACCTTGGTTATGAATATTGTCGGGATTGGCGTTGGTGTACGCATTCAGCATTCCGCGGTGATAGGTACCTTCAATCAGAAGGTCGATCTTATCAGTGATGGCCGCACGGCCACCGATTCCAAGGCCCGCCAATACATCTGAGTTTGAAGCTTCGCTCTGACGGCCAACGGCTTCAAAAGCCGCGGCAAATCCGAATTTGGCGTAGTAGCTTTGCGCACGCATCGAGACCAGGCGAATTTTAGCCATCATCGGAATCGTGATATATCCCGACTTAGCCATCTCAATAAATACCAAGCCGGTTTCGAACTTGCGCACGGCTTGGCCAAATTCAACGGTCACGCCGCCGCTTAAACCCGAGCTCGCGTTCTTATTTTTGCCGGTGTACTCAAAACTTGAAGATCCGATTTGCGGATTAATGCTTAAGCCATAATCGCTCAGTCTCTCTGGAGCCGCGCCTTCGATGGTCATATTTAAAGAGCCGCCCGATGCCGTCGTCGAGCTCTGGGCCCAAATTGGCAGGCCAGCTGTCAAAACGCTGATCACACTGACGGCGTACAAAATATGTTTTTTCATGAACTTAGCTCCTTAAGGGCGCGCCCTTATGAACTGGTCGATTGCAACCGGGAGGCCACAATGTTGGCTACAGCCCAAGTGATTAGAGCGAGGCTAATGGCTGTGCTTACGCTGACGCCCAGAACGAGCCCGCCCCGAGGGTCGTCGCGAAACGCCTCCATTACAAGGCGCCCAAGAGAATGGGCGATCAGCCAGGAGTTAAATAAATAGCCCGAAATTTTAATTCGGCTTTGCGCCAGGTAGAGCATGGCAAATATGAAGAGTTCCCACAGGCTGGCGTAAAGTTGCGTGGGGTGCCGGGCGGCTCCGTTGATCGTAATGGCCCAAGGCACCTCTGCGGGTTGGCCGTAACAGCAACCGTTCAACAGGCAGCCCATCCGGCCAATCATATAGGAGAGTGAAACGGGAAGTGTGGCCACATCGGCCCAAAACCAAAAAGGCTCACCTTTGATTCGGCAAAGTATGGCGGTCGTAAAAAACGCGCCAATCAGCCCACCCAAAAAGACAAAGCCGCCATTCCAGATCTCTAAAATTAAAAGGGGATTGGCCCGGTAGATCGCGGGCTCTTCATAAAGAATGTGCATCAGCCGCGCGCCCACAAAGCCGCCAATTAAAACAGCCAGAGAAATATCAATGGCCACCACGCGGGCCAGATGCCGCTGTTCCGCCAGGCGGATAAACCACATCACCGACACTGTGACGCCGATGCTGATAATAAGAAAGTAGGTAGAGATGTCGACGCCGGAGAACAGGTGTAGGTGCGGATACACCGGCTATGCCTTTTGCGCTTTTTGCCTTTTTTCAGCGCGCGCTTGCTGCACCATCAAGACGAGGAGGATCGTGACACCGCAGACGATCGCCGAATCTGCCACATTGAAGGCGGGGTAGGACCAAACTTCTTTGTAGTGAAAATCGATAAAGTCGATCACGTAGCCAAAACGCAGGCGGTCTATATAATTGCCGATCGCACCACCGAAGATCATCGATAGCGAGAAAATCTGCCACATATCGTTTTCTTCCACCGTGTAGAGCATTCGTAAAATAATGGCACAGGCGATCGGCGGCATGCTCAAGAAGAACACGGTGCGGAACATCTCCGCGGCGTCGCGAAAGATCCCGAAGGCCGCGCCGGTATTGCGTACATAGGTGATGTGAAAGATATCTTGAATCACCGGTAGCGACTCACCCAAGGTGAAATTGGCGTGAACATAAATTTTAAGTAACTGGTCGATAGCGATAATTGTCCCGGCGATGGTGGCCAAGATTAGATATTTTCTTTGAATATTCACTTCAACGCCTCAACACATTTGGGGCAAACGCCCGGAAATTTGGGGTCTTTGTTGGTCTCTATATCGTAGTACCAGCAGCGTTCGCATTTCGTGCCGTCGGCCTTGCGGGCGGTGACTTTAATCTCTTTGCCGGTCGCGGCTTTCAGCTCGAACTGCGAAACGATAAAGAATTCTCTCAGGTAAGGGCGATAGGCTTCAAGAATTTTAAGGTGTTGGTCGGGGGCCTCAATCGAAATCGCGGCATCCAGACTGGCGCCAATGATCTTTTGTCGGCGCAGTTCTTCCAGTTCCTTACTTGCCGCAGCGCGGACTTCAAGGAGCGCCGCAAAGTCTTGCGCCAGTTTCGGCTTACTCCACTCGCCATTGGCCTTTGGAAAATCCGTCAAAAACACGCTCTCTTTTTTCTCGCCCGGCAGGTAGCCATAGGTCTCTTCAGCCAAGAACGAGGCGATCGGCGCCATGATACCGCAAAGGGTCTGCGTGATATGAAAGAGGACGGTCTGAGCCGCGCGCCGTTTTACACCATCTTGCCGGCCGGTGTAGAGCCGGTCTTTTAAAATATCGAGATAGGTGGCCGACAGATCAATGGCGAAGAATGTGTTGAGCGCGTGGTAGACCTTATAGAATTCATAGGCGTCGTAAGCTGCAGTGGTCTTTTCGATCAGCTCGTTCAGTTGATGAAGCGCCCATTGATCGAGCGGCGTCATATCTTTGAGCGCAACATTATCTTTTGTCGGATTAAAATCGTTTAAGTTGCCGAGGAGAAATCGAATCGTATTGCGAAAGCGCCGATAGCTATCAGCAATTCGGGTCATCATCTCTTTGCTGATGGTCAGATCTTGGCCATAGTCTTCGTGGCTGACCCAAATTCGCAAAATTTCGGCGCCGCTGTCTTTGATGATTTCTTCTGGATCAACCACGTTGCCCTGACTCTTCGACATCTTGTAGCCTTGGGCATCGTTCACAAAACCGTGCGTGATTAAAGTCTTAAATGGCTTTTTACCCTCGCCGGCCAAAGCCGACACAAGTGAAGTTTGAAACCAACCGCGGTGCTGATCTGAGCCTTCAAGATAAATATCGGCCTCAAAACGCATATCTTTGCGTCGCGCCTGCACGGCCGTATGGCAAACTCCCGAATCAAACCACACATCCAAAATATCGCGACCGGTGGTAAAAGAGTCATTTTGACATTGGCCGCATTTGACCCCGGCGGTGAACTCTTTGGTGGGGCGCGAGTGATAAACTTCAATGCCTTCACCCGTTTTCTCCATCGCATCAGCCAGACGATTCATCACCTGGCTATTGACCAACGGAGTTTTGCACTTGTCGCAGTAAAACACCGGTACCGGAACACCCCAAATGCGCTGGCGACTCAAACACCAATCCGGCGAGTTGGCCAACATGGCCTGCAGCCGTTGCGCTCCCCATTTGGGAACGTACTCAATGTCTTTTTCAGCAGCGTCGAGGCACTTTTTTCTGAGATTGTACTTTTCGTCGTCGAGGCGAATAAACCACTGCGGAGTCGCGCGAAAGATCAGCGGAGTTTTACTGCGCGGATTATGCGGGTACGAATGCGTAATTTCGGTGGAGTGCACCAACATGCCGGTGCTCTTTAGATGCTCTACAATCTTGGGGTTGGCGTCCCAAATTTTTTCGCCCTGCCATTGCGGGACCTCAGCCGTAAAGCGACCGGCCTCATCCACGGGCGAGTGCACGGGCAACCCGTATTTTAATCCGACATTGTAATCGTCGAGCCCGTGACCGGGAGCCGTGTGAACCGCGCCGCTACCGGCCTCAAGAGTCACATGGTCGCCCAGCACGATTAGCGATTCGCGATTGATAAACGGATGCTTGGCTTTTTTGCGGTCAAACTCCGCACCCATTTTACGGCCGAGGAGCTTGAATTGGAGCCCGGTCTGCTTCGCCACGGCCTCATGCAGATCTTCGGCCATAATTAAAATTTCGCCACCGGCGTCGTAAAATCCATAAGAAAACGACGGATTGAGCGAGATTCCATAGTTGGCCGGAAGGGTCCAAGGTGTGGTCGTCCAAATTAAAAAATGCACCGGCTTTCCGGGCAGAGTCAGCCCGGGGATTTTTTCGTCAAACGGAAAGCGCACAAATATCGAAAGGCTTTTGTGATCGCGGTACTCGACTTCGGCGGCGGCAAGCGCCGTCTGTAGAGCGGGGCACCAGTAAACCGGCTTTTCGCCGCGAAAAAAAATTCCATTGTCATTGATCTTGGCGACGGTGCGGATTTCTGCCGCTTCGTAGTCGGGCTGCAGAGTCATCCAGGGATTATCCCAATCGGCGAGAACACCCAGGCGTTTGAACTGGGTGCGCTGTTTGTCGACCCAACTCAGGGCCTCCTCGCGACACATTTTTCTAAGCTCGGCATCACTGACGTCTTTGCGTTTGGGCCCAAGTTTTTTTGTTACGTTCAGCTCGATCGGAAGACCATGGCAATCCCAACCGGGAATAAATGTCGCCTTATAGCCCGCCAGATTCTTATATTTAATGACGATATCTTTCAGGACTTTATTTAAAACATGGCCAACGTGAATATTGCCATTGGCGTAGGGCGGCCCATCGGGCATCACAAACGTGCCCTTGGGCGCTGGTTTGGCCATAATTTTTTGGTAGATCTTGGCGTCGGTCCATTTGGCAATGCGCTCGGGTTCTGTTTGCGACAGATTGCCCTTCATCGGAAAATCGGTTTTTGGGAGCAGCACTTGCATCCCGCCAACTTCTTAAATTTTTACATATAAATCAAGGGAATAGCTGCCTGGCGCGCTCGGCCCCAAGTGCGATCAACATCCGGAGCGCCTCTCGCTCACAGCTGAGGTTCAACTTGTTTTGTACCTCGCGGGCCATGGCCAGGGATTTAGGGTCGATGGTCCACTGCGCACTCGGCGGCTTGGGCTGCGGTGCTGGCTGTAGAGGAGGGGGTGGCGCGTGCTGATGCTGCTGCTGATGGGGCGGAATATAGTGATAATGAATCGGCGGTTCGGGATTACCGAACAAGGGTTCAACCCCAGAGAAAGAGCGCGCCGGCTGAATGTGTGGTGGGGGGGCGGATGGCTCTTCGAACTGCTTCAAGTCTTCGGCCAAATGCCGAAGATCTTGCTTGAAGGATTCTTGGCTGACCGGAGCTTCCATCTGCACGGCCGTCTTGCGACAGGCTTGCAGATAGTAGCTCACTATAAGATCCGCCGAACTCGCTCTCTCTCTTAAGGCTTGCGATTGCGTATTCATCCACTCGATGGCCTTGACCAAGGTGTCGCGCGTGTAGGCTTGAGGTGGAATCGAACTTGTAACCGCCATGAGGAATGAGCGTAAGAACTCGCCAATCCACCCGCAAGATTTTTTCTCGGTTTTGCAAATTTACTTTTGAAAATTACAAATTTCTTTGACGTACGATTTACCCACAAATTCATACACAAGTTATCAACACACTTATCCACATCCGGACATCCGGATGTGCTCCGAAGATCGGCCTTTTTTTTCGTGGTTTGCTTCCTAAATTGCCGCCGGCATAGGCAACCGCCTTGCAGTGAGTTTTGAGTGAGGCGAATTTTTTAGCAGAGAACCCCCACTCTCACTCTCCGGCTAAGACGCCTCACCCATTTCACCGGGGGAGGTTACCCCCTCACTCCTCCGGTGGAACTTGGGTTTTTACGGCGCTTGGGCGTGGTGACCTCGGCTTAGAATAGGAAAAGTGAATCTGACCGAAGATATGTCTCTCACACCATCCCTTTTGGTCACTCCACTCGAAGTCAACCAGCCGGGTGACTTCGAGTGGAGTGGCCAAAAGGGATGGGCAGGAATTTGAGGGCATGGTGAGAAATGGCGAGTGAGTAAATGATAGAACTGAAAAGCAAAAATCAAAAAGTTCAGAAAGAGCAGATCGTCGAGCTGCTCGCCTTTCGCAAATGGCATATGCACTATGCTCCGCATGAGGCGGACCGGCTGAAACCTAGAGTCGACTGGCTACGAACTTGTCGAAGAGCTCTACTACTCACTCATGAGACCGTGGCGCGCCGATTGGGGCGGAGCAAGCAATCGTATTGGAAGCTTGAGAATCGAGAGAAGGAGGCAAAGATTTCCATCAAAGATCTTCGCTCGGCGGCGGCGGCCTTGGATTGTGAGCTGGTCTATTTTCTCAGGCCGAAGAGTAAGAAGAAATTTGCTCTAATTATTTGGGAAATGCTTTACGCCCGCGCGAAAAACGACCCGAATGCTGTTCGAGCTGCCCAATACGAGCCCGCCTGGGCGGCGAACGCTCTCGCGGCAGCTGCGATCAGGCTGTTTCACCAAGACAAATTTAGAAAAGAGATGGGCTGGTCGTATTTAAAAACAACCCGATACAATCACAACTTTCGCGCGACCCGACGAGTGAAGCCGCACTGGGAGTATTGAGCCCTCCGGGGCCCCCAGCGCTAATCCGCGTAATCCCGGGCGTTGATGCCGTACTTTTCGATTTTGCGCAGTAGGGTCTTTTTAGGGATGTTCGCGTGCAGGGCCGTTTGGTTGATGCGGCCTTTGAACATCTTGAGCGCCTTGATGATAAATTCCTTTTCGAAAGCCTCTTTGTGTTTGTTGAAGTCGAGGTTTTCGCCAGAAATTTTAATCAGCTCTTCCTTCACTTCGGTGTCGGCCTCAATGCTCATTTCGTCGCTGCCGTTGCCCTCTTGCTCAAGGCTTTGTTCACGCGCTCGCAGTTGCGCGGGCGACAGCTCGGTGCCGGTCGCCGTTAAAATCGACTCGGGCAGCGAGGCCACTTGCAGCATATTGGTCTCTTCTAAAATAAACGCGTGCTCAATAATGTTCTCGAGCTCGCGGATATTTCCCGGCCAATCGTATTTCTTTAATACGGCCAGCGCGTCGGCGGTGACATTGATAATTTTCTTGCCCTGGGCGCGGTTGAACTTCTGCACAAACAAACCGACCAGATGATCGATGTCGGCGCGTCGTTCGCCGAGCGACGGCAGATTGATCGGCATCACGTTGAGTCGGTAATACAGATCTTCGCGAAACGTACCCTTTTTAATCATATCTTCCAGCGGCCGGTTGGTGGCCGCGATGATGCGCACATTCGATTCGATCTCACGATTGGCGCCGACAGGAATAAAGGCCTTCTCTTGCAGTACGCGCAACAACTTCACCTGCATCAACAAGGGTAGATCGCCGATTTCATCTAAGAAGAGTGTGCCGCCTTCGGCGTATTGAAATTTTCCGATCTTGCGTTGGTCGGCACCGGTGAAGGCGCCTTTTTCGTGGCCGAACAACTCACTCTCA
>CAYVRZ010000002.1:0-51252 GCA_964453895.1 uncultured Pseudobdellovibrionaceae bacterium
GATTGAGCCACGCCGCCATCGCCGGCCCCAAAGTCAATGGCGCCAACTCCGGCCGACAGGAATAAAAATAAACTTTCCACCACGGCGGGATTTTAATTTGCGAAACCGGTACGATATGAAAGGTCACCCGTTCGCCGGGTTCTTGCCCATGAAACGTCTCGACCGGAAGCGCGCGCTGGTCCTTTGAAAAAGTACCGAGTAAGTAGGATTCAAACTCGTCATCACCTTTTGCGAGGGTGATATATTCCATTTTATTTGGCTCTGCGGAAGTAGAGAATGCTCGGCAGTCCATTCAGCTCGTTGATCAATCCCCGCTCACTGACCGCGAGAAAGGTTTCTAAGGATCGAGCCTTATGTTCATAAAGGCCGATGATCTGCGTGTTCATGTCGTCAAAATGCTGGACGCAATGGTGAAAGTTGTCTTCTCCGATCAAGGCTTTAACATCGTCTAAAGTTTCGCACGCGCGCAATTTCTGCTTTAAGCTCTCGTTAAAGTCTTTCGATAGAAAGGCCGCGAACGAATTCAAATATCCCGACTTCAAGTCGCCAAGCAGAGCCTTGCCCTCGTCGTTGCGAATATCGAAATCCAACAAATCATCGCCGCGTTGAAACAGCATGCCGAGCAAAGTGCCCATTTCATCCAAGGTTTGATGCAATTGTTCGTTGTAATTTTCTTTGGCGATAAATGGCGCCCGTAAACACCACTTAAACAACGACGCCGTTTTCAAATCGTGCACTTGATCAAGCTGCTTAAGTTTAACATTCCAGTCGCGCACCAACGAATCTTGAATCCACTCGCCCTCAAGTAAATCCGAAATAATCTCGGCCGTATATTGAATCAAACGCAAGTTTCCGTAGCGCGATAGATTCACCATCACCCGCGCCAGCAAATAATCTCCGGCCAACACCGCGTACTCGGGCGAGTATTTTAGCCAGGCCGCGGTTTTAGACCGCCGCAACGCCGAGCGATCGATCAAATCGTCATGCAGCAAAGAGGCATTGTGAATAAACTCAATGGTCTGCGCCAACAGTAATTCTTGGCGGGCGCTCAATTTCAAATGCTTGCCAATCATCTGGATCAGCTTGGAGCGAAAACCCTTCCCGCTCGAAAACAGGTCATCGTACAGCGAATTCAATTTCGGCAGGTACTTGGGGAAGTCGTCTGTATTGAAAATCTTGAGATCTTTCACTCAGTCTAAGTGCTGGAATTGACTTAAAGAGTCAACGGTGATTTGTTACCGACCATGCTCAAGTTTAAGGTTCCATTTGATGAGGCAGACGGCGAAGGCATTGTTTTCTTTGGCAATTATTTTCGCCTCGCGCACCGGGCCTTTGAGGCCTTCCTACCCACGGTCGGCATTAAGTGGGAAGAATGGTTCGATCACCCCCAATGGGGCGTGCCCTTGCGTCATGTGGAGGCCGACTACCTTAAGCCTTTAAAGCCCGGAGATGAGTATGAGGTCGCGATTCAAGTGGCCGATATGGGCGAAAGTTCGGTGCATTTTACCTATGAATTCACCTGCCAGGGCGCTGTCATAGCCAAACTTAAGACGTCCCACGTTTTTGTTTCTCGCCCGGATATGAAAAAGATCCCGCTGCCCACGACCCTGGTCGAACGACTCAAACGAATCTGAACAAATTAAATTCGCAGCGCAGCCTTAAGTTCGGCCTTTTTGATTTTACCCAGCGCCGTGCGCGGGATCGACTCCGTCCAACAAATCTGTTGAATGCGAAATGGCCCACTGACCGTGGAGTTATACTTATCCACCGCCGACTGCAAAAGGCTCATCGATAAATTCGAATCGGTCACGGCCAACACGTGCGTGCCTTCGCGGCCGCGGTCGATGCTGATCAACACAAACTGTGCATTCACGCCGAGGTCGCGGCAAATCGCATTTAGATCGTTTGAAACTTGCGGCAAAGACACCAACACGCCCAGCACCTTAACAATCTCATCGCGGCGGCCAAGAATTCTCAGCAGTGGAGTGCTCGATCCCTCCACCCATTCGGCCAAGTCTTCGGTCGGCAGCCAACCTTCGCGCGACGGATCTTCTAAAGTCACCGAACCGTCCACGCCGGCCGTCGCAACCCATTTGCAAAGTGACGGCGTTCGGATCCACACTCGGCCATCGCGAATGTCTACATTCACATGCGGAAGAAGCGTGAGTCCGGGAAAATCTTTTTTCTTAAGCGATTCTAAAGACGCCGTCGCCACTTGCGACGCACACTCGGTCAATCCATAGCTCGGCAAAATCGGCCAACCTAAATCGCGAGCCTGCACATACAGATGCTCCGGCAAGCTTCCGCCGCCCACCACCACCGCGCGCAAACACGCCGGCGCTTTAACCTGCTCAGATATAATATCAAAAATTTGCGTCGGCACGAGCGACGTCAATGTAACTTTCTCACGCCCCGCCCGAGCGGCAAATTCGCGCGCATCCCACGCCATCGCCCGCACCACTCGGCAGCCGACCGCTGAAGCCCGCTCGAGAATGGCAAAACCGCCGATGTGATAGGTCGGAATCTCAACCGACCACACGTCTTTCTTGGTCGTGCCGAGGTGCTTATTCACCGCCGCCACCGAGGTCAGCACCGCCGCCCAACTTAAGCCCACACACTTCACGCGATCGACCGACTGAGTGCCGGACGAAAAGAGCCACACCATGTCCGGATCTCCCGGAAGGTAGGTTTTCAATCTCTGCAATGCTTTTTGTTGCCAGTCCGCGAGCTGAGGCGGAGCTAGAATAACCGCTCCCACTTTAACGACTCCAAAATTTCATCAAATCCAAATCCCATCCCCATCGTCGGCCGCATTCTTGGCCCAGCGTTGACCCAAGCGTTCGAAAAATCGTCGGCCGCAAAAACATGCCCGCCGTTCATTCCGCAAACTTCCACTTTGCGAGGATGGGCGGCGTAGAATTTGCCCGCCGTCCAAGCGGCACAAGCCTGACCTAAAGTGTGATCCATTCCATGGGTAAAAACAATCCGGTTAAAGGATCCGACTTCGTCAATCCCCTCTCGCGCTGGTTTAATCACGCGTATTTTCGCCCGCGAATTCTTGTACCAGTCGGTGGCCCACGGCCCTTCCATTTTCAGATCGCCCTCTTTAACGGGATCTTCAACATAGTCGATGCGCTTTTTAACATCCGGATCGAGCTTGTTCCACCAATCCACAAACTCGCCGACTGTAAGGGCGCCGTTGAAATCGAGACGCCAGCTCAGGTGCGAGGAATAAATATGTTGCAGAAGCGAGTTGGTCTCAACCGCCAGATTGGCGCCCATTTTGACTTTGATATGCGAATAGCCTTCTTTTTCCCAAGCCGCCATCTCGCGATCATCGATCGAGTTGATATCCACCACCAACTTGTGGCTGCGCGGAATGATCAAACCCAAAAAAGCGTTGCGTTTGAGCAATCGGAATTCGCGGTCGATGTAATTGAACTCCAACGACACTTCGGCCAGACGCGTGAAGGTCATGGTCGACAAAGCTTCAAGGTGCACATCCAAGGGCGGCTCACCAAATTCAGGCCAAGGATGCAAATCGCTAAAGCCGATTTGGCCCGACGCCCACTCAACTTTCAAGAGAGCGCCTTTACGCGTGGCCATGCCGGCCGCACGCGGTGTCAGCTGATAGCCGTGAACCCAAATCTTCATCGGTAGAAAAAGCCTATGCTAAGCAACACACCAAATAGCATATGCACAAACGAGGCTTGTGCCAAGAGCCGATTGTACTCACGGCTAGGCTCTGTATGAAGCAAAGTCCAAACGACTTTCAACGCCAGCGGAAGCGCCAGCCACGGCAGCCAAAATGCCCACGTGTCGCCCTGATTCCACCAGTAAAAGTGCAATCCGTAAGCGGTCGCCACCAACAATAGCACTTCGAAGCGCCCCAACCGGGGTCCGAGGCGAACCGCTAAAGTTTTTTTGCTAACTAAACGGTCCTGGTCTAGGTCTCGAAGGTTATTGATTGCGATCAACACCGTCGCCAAAAGCCCGATCTGCAAACCTGCAATCACCGCGGGCGCCGGATACATTTTGGTATGTAGAAAAAAAACTCCACCCACCGCCACCAAACCAAAAAACAAAATCACAAATAAATCGCCCAGGCCCACATAGGCCAACGGAAACGGCCCACCGGTGTAGGCGTACCCCATCAACAACGATAGAACCCCCACCGCCACAATCGGCCAGCCGCCCTCAATGGCCAACGGGACACCGAGCGCAAAAGCGATGGCAAAACTACCTAAACCCAATGCCAAAACTTGGCTACGGGTCAACCAACCCTGTTGCGTGGCGCGCGCCGGACCTAAACGAGCTTCCGTATCGGCGCCCTTTTCAAAGTCGATGGCATCATTGATAAAATTGGTTCCGATTTGAATCATCATAGCCGAGAGCAATGCCAACAGCGAAATCCACGGCAAAATCTCTCCGCCCTCGGCTTTCACGAGTGCGGTGGCAACCAGCACGGGAACGAACGCGGCCGTTAAAGTTTTCGGTCGCATGGTTTGCCACAACACTCGGAGCATATTTACGGCAGTCTCGGAAACTTACTAAAATTGGGTTTACGCTTTTCGACGTACGCCTGTTTGCCTTCTTTGGCCTCTTCGCTCATGTAGTAGAGCAAGGTGGCATTGCCGGCCAAATCGAGCAGCCCCATTTGACCATCGCAATCGGCATTCAATGCGGCCTTAAGACAACGAATCGCGATGGGCGAATGTTCCATAATCTCGCGCGCCCACTGTAGCGTCTCAGTTTCAAGATCAGCCAGTGGGACAACTTTATTGACCAAGCCCATTTCTAAAGCCTGTTGGGCGTCGTACTGTCGGCACAAATACCAAATCTCGCGGGCCTTTTTTTGCCCGACAATCCGAGCCAAGTAGCTCGAGCCGAGGCCGCCGTCAAAGGAGCCGACCTTCGGGCCGGTTTGGCCAAAGCGCGCGTTATCGGCCGCGATGGTCAAGTCGCACACCACATGCAGCACATGACCGCCGCCAATGGCATAGCCTGCGACCATGGCGATGACGGGTTTGGGCATTTGCCGAATCTGTTTTTGCACATCCAAAATATTCAAACGCGGAACACCGTCATCTCCGACATAGCCGGCATGACCACGCACTTTTTGATCCCCGCCCGAACAAAATGCGTCGGGGCCTTGGCCCGTCAACAACACAACTCCGATCTGCGCGCTTTCGCGAGCCAGCTCAAAGGCGTCTTTCAACTCATTCACGGTTTGTGGTCGAAAAGCGTTACGAACTTCGGGGCGGTTTATGGTGATCTTGGCAATTCCATCTTCTGTGCGCTCGAACAAAATATCTTTATATTTTTTAATCGGCAGCCAGGTCTCACTTGTTTTCATTTCACTTGCCTTGGGTGTTGAGTTTGCTCAGCAGGGAGTCTTTGTCCTCGCCGGTTACCAAAAATTTAAAGGCTCCCATATACAATTTTATGTGGCCGTCGACCCGTGCGCTGGCCGGCACGATTTCAATCGCGCCCACCGCCTCTTTGCGAACAAACAGTGTTTGGTTCTCAGTGGTCTTTAACTCGACAAATTCTTGCATATCCATCTCCCTATCCAATGGGCCGCATCCAACGGCAAACGATGCCCCGCGTTCTCAATCACCGATATTTGCCCTTGCAAGGGCAGAGTTGCCAAGTCCTTCGCAAGACTTACATACTTTTGATCCAAAGCGCCAAAAGCCCACTCCACCGTAGGCCCTAAGGATTTGAGTTCACCGGCCAAATAAACATTTTGTGAGGGCGACCAGTTCAGCAAAGACTGCCCGAGCATCTCGCGAATCATCGGATCCCGCCGACGTGGCGGTTGGCGGCTGCCAAAGAAGACGCTCTGGTCATCCCAGGCCTTTTCCAGTTCGTCCCACGGCATCTCGGCAAATTTGCGGTGCCAATCGCGCTCCCACACGCCTCGCTCTGTGGGGAGTGGATTGGCCGATAAAATCAGCGCCCGGGTAAATCGCGCTGGTTTTAAACACAGCAAGTTGGTCAATAGCCGGCCGCCCATGGAGTAACCTACAACCTGGACGGGGCCCGAGCCGATGCGCATTTCTAATTCTTCAAAAAAATGTTCGCACCAATGTTCGATATCATGATGCGGCCCAAGGGGACCTGGCTCATAAAGATCGGGAGCCCACACGGAGTGGTCAATCGGCACCGCTTTGATCACTTCCGTCCAGTCCGAAGGTTGGCCCCAAAAGCCGTGAATGAATACCGTCGTCATCGCTGCCGCTCCCAGTTGTCGTAAAAGCCTCGGGTATGATCGGAGTCAGGAACAATTTCAATCACGCGTGGACGCGAAGCCGGTTCGATCGAATCGACCGCGCTGTTTATTTTTAAATAATCCCACCCAAACATTTTGGCCCAGCCCGAAAATTCCAGTGAATGTCGGTTTTCAAAAAGCGGAGTCTTAAACATGCGCTCGAAAATTTTGCCGCCACCGTTATTTAACACCAGCAAATTGAGGTCGGGAATTTCTCCCAAACGCGCCGCCCATAACCCGCTCAAATCATAGAGCGCCGACAAATCGCCAATCATCGCCCAGTTGGATGTGGTCGGCTCACTTAAGCCCAAAAAGGTCGACACCAAGCCGTCAATTCCGTTCGCTCCACGATTGGCCTCAACCCGATGATCGCGGCCACCAACGGCGCACAAATCCCACTCACGAATCGGCAAACTATTGCCGAGAAAAATCATCGCCCCATGCGGCAGCCATCCACTGACCCGGCGAACAAAGGCCGGCTCGCTCAGTGGAAACTCGCTCAAAAGGTTAGAAAGCGTAGCACCACGTTTCTGGTCCGCCGCTTTTTCGGATTGGGCCCATGCCGAAAACTTAGCCCGAACCTGCAACAGCGAAGACAGTGAGAAAATCTTTTTCTCGCGCGGCAATCCACTCAACGGATATTTAGAAAAGTGCCAAACCGGCAAGCGGCTCGTCTCTAAATCGCGCCAAAACCTTAACGTCGGCACACCGCCGATGCGAATCACTCCATCAAAATCCAAATGCGTAAATGGCTCTGAGCCCCGAATCTCAAGCCCGGCCAGCTCGGCATGCCCACGCAACTGCGACGTCGCCTCGGCATAAACCGGGCGGCCCCAGGAGTTTAACAACGGCGCGATCCATTGGGCTTCGGTGCTGGATAATCCCGAGGCGACCACCAAAGGGCGCGCGGAGGAAATTTCGGCCACCTCACCGGGCTCGATCCGTGTATGAAATTCTTCGGCCCGCACAGACCAGTCGGTCACGACTTCATCGACCAACGGCTCGTCAAAACAGACGTTAATTTGAATGGGACGCGTGCCCGAAAAAATAAAATCATCAGCGGCGCCATCGATATCCCAACACTTCTCCACATAGGCCGAAAAGATTCCCGGTTGTACGATGGTTTGTGGTGCTCCCGTCCCGCGATAACGTACGGGCCGATCCGCGCTCAATACAATCAAAGGCAAGCTCTGATAGTCGGCTTCAATCACGGCGGGCAAGAGTTCGGCCACCGCGGTTCCCGAGGTCGTACACACGGCGATTGGGCGTCCCGAGGCGCGCGCGCGGCCCAAGGCAAAAAAGCCGGCCGAGCGCTCATCAAAAAAAGCATGCACCTTCAACCCGCGCACTTTGTCGAGCAACGCCACAAACGGCGCGTTGCGGGCGCCGGCACAAATCACAACTTCGCTCAAACCCTGGCGGGCGAGACTTTGCAAAATTTCGCGCGCACGGCTGATATTGCTCATAGCTGCAGTCCCAATTGGCTTGCGGTCGTTCTTCGCTTGAGCGCAAGCTCGGCCCATTCTCTGTGGGCCAGGCTGCCCTTCACCACTCCGCAACCCGCCATCAGCCACGCTCGCGGGCCTTGCCATTGCACGGCACGAATGGCCACCACACACAGCATTTCGCCGTTCAGCGAGTAGCCGAATGGGGCGCCGAAGCGTTTGCGCTCACCGCCGCGCAAACGCAAAAAATCCATGGCCGCCATTCGCGGTAAGCCGCCGAGGGCCGCCGTCGGATGCAGGCGATTGACCAAATCAACAAATTGCGGTTCGTCGGTGAGCCGCACCCGAATTGGAGTGAACAGGTGTTTAATTTTTCCGAAGGGCTTTTCGTGAGTTTGCCCAAGCGTCACTTCGCCAAGTCCGAACAGCGCCGTTTGGATGTGCTCGACCACCAATTCGTGCTCGAGCATTTCTTTTTTATCATCGAGGAGCGAGGGCCCACCCACTTCACCGGTGCCCGCCAAAGCGGCGGTAATTAATTGGCCGTCTTTAACCTCGAACAACAGCTCAGGGGTAATGCCGCACATGCCCTCTTGGCCAAATTGAAAACCAAATGCGAACTGCTCACCTGGGTCAGCGAAAGCCCGCGACCACATGGTCCATGTCAGGGGCTCAGAAAACTGAATCTCTTCGCCGACAAACGGAACCACCTTTTGAAATCGCGCTTCTGTGATGCCGCGAAGAATTTCAGCATGAATGGCCGAAAAGCTCGCCTCATCCGGCGGTACAACCCGCGCGAGTGTAGGCGGAGCCTCAAATTCACCCTCGGGCCAGGCTGCCGCTGTGCCGCATAGCCACGGCTCGGGCGAATCATGGCGATAAAAATGGGGCGCGAAGAAGCACAGTGATCCGGATTGAGGCTCACTGTGCCATCGGTCGATTTGTAGGGCCACTCGACGCTCCGAATCCCGCAACCAGACGAGGTCTGGAGGAGTTCGACGCAGTGGGTATTTGGATGATGACATATAGCGCCCGTCCGATTAAAAACGGAAGGCAGAATGAAGCACAACTGTAAGCCCGTCAAGGTGGGTTCAAGCATCATAGGAGCGGGCGCATTTTCGGTTTGGGCAGGGCCCTGTTCCGTTGAATCTTTGGCGCAATTTCGTGAAACAGCTACACAGGTCAAAAAGTTTGGCGCAACCGGGCTGCGCGGCGGCCTGTTTAAGCTGAGAACTGACCCAAAAGCCTTTCAGGGCTTGGGCCGCGAGGCCTTTCAAATTGCTAAAGAGGTTAAAGCCGAAGTCGGTTTGCCTTTTGTATCTGAAATCACCGATCCTCGAGAAATCTCAGACATGATGGATGTGGTGGACGCCTTTCAGGTTGGCTCCCGCAATATGCACAACTACGCCTTACTCAAGGAACTCTCGGGAATCGATAAACCGATTCTTCTTAAGCGAGGCTTTGCAGCCACCTTTAAAGAGTGGATGCTTGCGGCCGACTATTTAATCAAAGGCGGCAATGATCAGATCATATTGTGTGAACGCGGAATTCGAACTTTTGAAACCGCGACCCGCAATACTTTCGATATCAACGCCATCGCGATGGCGAAATTAGAAACTCCGTTCCCAGTCCTAGCCGATCCCTCACATGGAACCGGCATAGCTCGCTTGGTGCCCGCCGTCGCTTTGGCTGCCGCCGCGGCTGGCGCCGATGGCCTCTTGATTGAAGTTCACCCAGATCCGGCGCACGCGCTTTCGGACGGGTATCAATCGCTCGACTTTAACGCTTTTGCCGGATTGATGACCCAGATGCCCAAACTCCTTCACGCTTTGGACCGCGGAGTATGATCGGCCCCAATCCAGAAAAAATTAAAGGTATATTTTCGAGCGTGGCCCACGGTTACGACAAAGCCAATGACGCCATGACGTTTGGCCTGGCCCGACTCTGGCGCCGCCAACTTGTGCATTGGAGCGGAGTGCGCACGGGCGAGTCGGTTCTCGATTGCGCGACAGGCACGGGTGATTTGGCTTTTGATTTTAAACGCGTGGTTGGCCCCGAGGGACGTGTCACCGGTGCGGACTTTTGCGAAGAGATGCTGGTGCAGGCGCGCGCGAAGAGCGAGAAATTGCATCTCGCTGTGGACTTTGTCGCGGCCGATGCGCACAAGCTGCCCTTTGACGACAATACGTTCGCAGTCGCGAGCATCGCTTATGGCATTCGCAATGTAGAAAATCCTGAACAGGTGTTGCTCGAAATGGCCCGCGTGGTTAAGCCCGGCGGCCGCGTGATGATTCTTGAAACCGGCGACACGCAGATGCCGGCCATAAAACCGTTTATGAATTTTTATTTTCAAAAAGTTGTTCCGCGCGTAGGCGGATGGATGACGGGACGACGCGAAGCCTATGAGTATTTAAGTGAATCTTCCTCCGAATTCCCGTCGCGCGAACGCTTTATTGACGTCATGAATGCGACCGGAGCGTTCTCGCACACGGCCTTTCAATCGCTCCTCGGCGGCGCTAGTTTTATTTATAACGGAAAAGTAAAATGACCAAACTCCACCGGCATATTGGGCTGGTGGCACTCACTCTCTACGGCGTTGGCGATATTCTTGGCTCCGGCATCTACGGATTGGTCGGCAAAGCCGCTGGCCAAATGGGCAACTTTGTTTGGCTGGCTTTTTTATTTAGCTTTTTTATGGCTTTGATGACCGGTCTCTCGTACGCGGCCCTGGGCTCGCGACATCCCAAAGCGGCGGGCAGCTCCTGGATTGTGTTCAAAGCCTTTCACTCACCCATGATTGCATTTGTGATCGGCCTTGCCACCCTGTGCTCCGGTCTCACCTCGATGGCCACCGCGTCGCGGGTGTTTGCCGGATATTTCTCGGCATTGGTCCCCGTGATTCCGGAGAACTTTGCCATCGCACTGTTTGCGCTCGCCGTGGGCGGCATAGTCTTTGTCGGAATTAAAGAGTCCATGTGGGCCAATGTCGTCTGCACCACGATCGAATTGTGTGGATTGCTGATCGTGGTGATTGCGGGGATGTCGTACGTGGGCGATGTCGACTTGCTCGATGTTTCTTCCATCCCAAACGGCGGCCTACTGACGCCCACTTTGGTCTTGTCTGGAGCCGTGCTCACATTTTTTTCGTTTATCGGCTTTGAAGATATTTTGAACGTGAGCGAGGAAGTTAAAAATCCCGAGCGCACCGTGCCCATGGGCCTGCTTTTGGCGCTGGTGATCGCTTCATGTATTTATATGCTGGTGTCGATCGTGGCCGTCAGCGTGGTCCCGGCGGCAGAATTGGGCGCTTCAAACAAACCGCTCGTCGAGGTTGTGACGCGAGCCTGGCCCTGGTTTCCGCCGCAACTCTTTAGCGTGATCGCCATGTTCGCGGTCGCCAACACGGCGCTGTTGAATTTTATTATGGGTTCGCGTTTGCTTTACGGGTTGGCAAAGATTGGTTTGTTGCCCAAAGTTTTGGCCAAGGTTCATGGCAAGACTCGCACGCCGTCGGTAGCCACTTTCGTTGTTGGCGGAATTTTGCTGGTTCTGGCCTACATCGGCGAAGTCACCACACTGGCTCGAGCGACTAGTGTTTTTATCTTAATCGTGTTTTTGGCCATGCACGCCAGTTTAATCCGCTTTCAGTATCGCGATAAGAACCGGCATGCTTGGCACATTCCCTATATCATCCCGATTCTCGGAATCATCGGCGCTGTGGCCATGTTGTCGCAAGTCGAGAAGGGCGATGCCGCCATCGCGGGCACCATGCTGGCGCTTATCTTTGCCCTTTACTGGATTCGCCGTCCGACCGCGGAGCAGATCGAAAAGGTCGAGCGTTCGTCGTAAGCGCTTCGCGCATAAAATCCAAAAAAATATGCTGATCGTTCCCATCTTGGTCCCGTAGCCCGTGATGTGAAAACCAGCTGGAGTCGGCTTCGAAGTGGGGTCCAATCAACATGGCCGAACCCTGGCCATAGTGCCCACTCACCGCGGCCGCGCGGCCATCGGGATAGGTCGCGAGCACACGAACTCGATCACGGCCCTCGGGCAAAACCCGCATGTACGGCGGGTCCTGCAAAAAAACCGTGCGGCGGCCATGGCCCCGCAATGAAATATTCACTTCGCCCACCCGAGCGCTCATATTGGCGGTGTCGATTTCATGACTGGCAATAGGGAGCATGCCGAACAAGGGCCGATTGTCCTCGTCGGTCCCGGTCGAAGCGAGTGTCGCGCCTAAGCAGATTCCCAAATAGCGGCCGCCACCCGCGACATAATCGCGGATCGCTTGCTCGCCACTGGGGCCAATCGCCTTTTTCACATGCATCGTGTTGTCGCCGCCCGGCTGAATATAGAGATCAAACTGCCGCAACACCTCTGGGCGAATACGGCTCGGAGGCAAAAGCTCCACAGAATAGCTCGGCCCTAATTTTCGCGCGAGCGCGGCTATTTCTTCGGGGCAGTTGTCACAGGCGCCAGGTCCTTTGTAGACGGCGACTCGCTTGGGCACGGTGGCCGGCTCACGGGATACGGCTTTCTCCGTCTCGAGCCGTTCAGACGTTTTCACCGAACTGCAACCCGTGACGACGAACAAGGCCAGAACTAAAATTTTATGGTTTATGAACGGCCCCATTTTTTAAAATGGCGAACGAGTCCGTGCTTTTCTTCGACCATGATCATTTCGACAACTTGGTCGCTCGAAAGGCGATAAAGGCGCTTCAGCTTAGGAAGCTTCTCAACGGGAAAGCGGCAGCGGCCGCGCTCAACGTTCGAGATAAATTGGGGGGTGGTGTACCCGAGGGCGTCGGATACTTCTCTTTGCGTCAGTCCCGCTCTTTCGCGGTACTCACGCCATTGCGTGGATGTGGATACAGTCTTTTGGTTTTTCATAGGGATTTGTTTAGAGAGCGGCTCGTGAGATGTCAAGAAAGGTAAAATATTTTAAACTCGGTCGAGCCGTCCCAATAAAATTTGATCGGCGAGAACCAGCCACGTCATCGCTTCCAGTACGGGAACCGCACGAGGTACGATACACGGATCATGGCGCCCCTCTTGTGCCATCTCTCGGCGGGTGGAGGTGGGTTTAAATGCGATTTTTGCCGTCATCGGGTCGCCCGTGGATAATCCTCCGCGAATTCCGCCGTAATCTTGCCGCGAGCTGTGAAATTCGTGTCCCGAAGATTTCGCCGCCTCAAATCCTTGACCGATCTCCACTCCTGTGGTGGCGCCAACGCTCATGTACGCCGCAGTGAGCTCGGATTTTAATTTGCCAAACACCGGTTGGCCCAATCCGCGCGGAATTCCCGCGATGCGGAGAAATGCCGCTCCGCCAAAGCTTTCTCCGGTTTCGCGGGCTTTGGTGAGTAACATTTCCATCTGCTCATTTTTTTCGGCCGAAGGGCAGCGCACGCTGAATTCGTCAATCTGCCACGGATCGCCCTCTAAAGCCTCGGCCACGTCCACACAATCCGAATCATTCAAACCAATCAAACCAACCCGCTGAACAAAAGAAATAACCTGCGCCTCAGGATAAAGCTGCGTCACAAACATTCGCGCCACCGCGCCGCCGATCACACGACTGACGGTCTCGCGACCAGAAGCTCGTCCGCTCCCGCGCGGATCCGAGTGGCCAAATTTTTCTTGCCACAAGTCGGTGGCGTGCCCTTGGCGCGTTTGCATTTGCTTCGGATCGTAATCTTGTGAGCGAGCATCTTGATTTTGTATCACCGCCGCGATGGGTGTGCCTAAGGTGATGTTGTCAAAAACTCCCGATAAAATTTCAATTTGATCGGGCTCCTGTCGCGCCGATGTGACCTTGCTGGCGCCGGGTCGACGCCGGTCCAAAAAGCGATTGAGCATTTCTTGCTGCCAAACTACACCGGCCGGGCAACCATCGATCAAAGCGCCCATCGCAGCACCATGGCTTTCGCCGAACGTATGCAAACAAAACACCCGGCCGAACTGATTGCCTCTCACTTCAAATACTCCTTCAAGACCGTGCTCCAGATTTCGCGCTGAAACTCGGCCTGCAGCTTAAACATTCTTAAGCCAGAAGTGTAGCGTAAGTTGTGCGATGCGGCCCATTCGAGGCCGGGCGAGTCGTCTGTGTAATTTAAATCCAGTACCATTTTGGGGGTGACCGTATCGTCGGGCCATTTAAATTCGCGGCTGCGAGGTACGGCCCACATCACCAAATCGGGCGAATTGGGGTCCGAAGAACCCGAGCGGGCCTTGATCATTTTCACATTCGGAAAGGCCTCTTGCACACTGGGCCGGATTCCGCCACCGCCCCACAGCCAAATGGTTTGATATTCTTCAATATCTTCAGCCAGAACTTTAAGCGCCATCACATCTGTGTTGGCGCCCTTCCATTTGCCCTTTGTTTTCCACAACGTGTTGGCGGCCGGCATAGCAACTAGTGCACCGGCTTTATGCTTTAACGGTGAAGTTACTGCGGCGAAGGCGAGACCCAGTTTACCGAGAATGGGCCAAGCTTCCTCCCAGCGGGCTTCTTCGATGGGAATGGCGACAATCGGAGTTTTGCTCAAAGCAAAGAACTGAAGATGCTCGACGGGTGAGCGGCTCTGTTCAATCGGTGAACCCAGAACCGCAGCAAAGTGGCCAGACACAGCTGGTTGATACAGGGTTTGCCACAACATGGGTTGATCAAGACCGCTGCCATCGCCTTCGCGAAAATAGTGCACCGGCATCGCGCGACCGAACAGCGAACGATACCAACGCCACCTTCCATCCTTTGAGCGCGGCAAGAAGGCGCGATCGCGAGGGCTCTCGAGCCACCATTGGTGGCCGCGCTCCAGTTCAGAAAAGGTGCGAATTTCGACCGCGACTTTTTGAATGTGGCATTCGGCGCCCGACATCTCGGCTAGAGTTTCATTCAAAGATTCGCGGCGCTGGTGGATCGACATAATATAAGGCGGCTTCGGCGGCAAACCGAGTTCGCGCGGCCAATCCATTTTCACATTGTCGTGCCACACGTCGCTTTGGCCCCGGCGCGAATAAATAATTTTATTATCGGGCAACATGGCCATGGCTTCTTCGATCTGCTGTGGTGACAACAAATCATCGCGCAACTCGATATGACGCAAATTCCATGAGGCCCGCTTATTCCAAAAAGCTTGAAAGTTGCGAAAGTTCTCGGGCAGTAAGGTCAGCTCATAGGGCAATGACCAATTCTGCACCGACAACAGAAAATCTTCCATCCCCGACTCGTAGCCCTCCGGCAGCCACAACTCTTCATGACACAAAGATTTAAAGCGCTTTTCGCGACTCGGAAAGCGCTCCATGTACTCGCGAAACGGCGAAACTTTGTCATTGAGCCGCGGACGATTGAGAAAACTGCGGCCCATAGCATCGGTCGAGCGCCGCAGCCACACCACGTTGGGACCGGGCGGTAGATGTTCTATTCCTGCACCGCACGCGATAATCGTTGGCCCCTCGGCCTGGCCGATGATTTCGTTCAACACTCTTTGTTCAAAGTCGCGAAAGTAACCTTCACCCTTTTCAAAGATGTCGCGAATCTTAAGTTTGTGCGCCATCTCCATCTCTTGATCGAGATCGAGGCACATAACCTCTCGATGTATGGGCGCGATCTGCCGAAGCATCGTGGTCTTACCCACGCCGCGATGGCCGATCAATAATGTTACGTTTGAGCTCATTCCTTAAAAATTTATCATTTTGTCAGTGAGTGTCGCTAATTAAATGGTCCATGCGCGCCGTTTCTTCGAGCGATTTGTAGTCGCCGTCGAGCATAAGGGCTAAGGCGCGGTTGAGGTCCTTCGCAACGGGTTTACCTCCATGGTACATTATCAACGGTTTGAGTCCAGTTTGCTCCAACGCAGCCCGCGCCACATTATCTGGGCTGATGGTCGCCCGACCCATCACTCGCGCCGTAGGCCAAGTGAAGTTCTTGTAGAAAACTACGTAAATGAGTTCTGAACATACGATTTTCTTATCGGTCTCAACATCAAAGTTGAAGTCGTAGGCCTTACCCAATTGTTGAAAGGTCTTTATGGCAAAGGCCTTTTTGTCCTCAAGGGGCAAAAGGTGTGGGCGTAGCACGAGCACGTCGTCCACGTTCAGAAAATGCTCGAGAGCATTGGCCACGACCCCGGAGCGTAGCGCTTCAACCACCATTTGGCCGTTCTCCACGTGCTTTTGCCACGGCACTACGGCCGGATGATCCCAAACGCCCAAGTCGACCAGCTCCTCTTTGCTGCCGATCCAAATCGCCACGTGACCCCAGTGTCCGGGAATCAAAGCGTCGGTCAGCCGAAAAGGGGTCTTCTCGAGCAAAATATCGAGCGCTTTTAACTCGCCCCTGAGCTTCTTGGCGAGGGCCGAGTCTCCGTAAAGAAGACCTTTGCGAGTTTCGACCAAACCAACCGCATTGCCGAAGGCGCCGCTAACTTGATTCATCACCTGATCGCGCAGCACCGACATGCGGTCGTTGAGTGAAGTCACAAACCAGTCCACGCTCTGCGAGACCATCTTCAATTCGCCACCTGAATTCTGCTTTAACACTTCGAATGATGGGCTGCCCAGAATCAGTTTGTCGAGATAAGTCCCCGCGATTTGCGTATCCGCGGGAAGATCTTTTTGCAGCGCCACCGCCTTTTGATAAAACCGCGCCGCGCGACCGACAATGGCCGCATTATAAGAATTCTGAAAACTCAACGTTACTTTTTCCAGCGCCGAACTGACTTCGCTATTGTCGGTGTTGATCAAGCGGCGCAAAAAGCCGTCTTTTTGCCATGGTTGAATACCGAGAAGGTAGTTGTCATAGAGAAGCAAGGCCGCGGCCAACGCCAGCTTACTATGCTGAATAAATAAACGGCCCTCGGGAGTTGCAACATTGGGCTCAAAGTCCCGCTCGCCGACCTTACGATACTTGTACGCCACCGCCATAATTTTTTTTCGCAAGGCTAAATAATCGACCACTCCCTGATGGATCACTTGCAAATCTTCGCTGGTGAGGGGCTTATTTTGATTGCGTCTTTTGTCGGTCACCATCTGAACGAAGGCCTCCGACTGAGCTCGCCACACTAAGGCCTCTTCCGCCATCTTCTGAAACTCCAACACCTCACAGTCGAAGTTGGCGAATTCGTCGCCGCAGGCATACGGTTTGAGTGACTGCAGGTAAAGGCTCACATCCATGTATTGTCCCCGCACGAACCACCACGACAAAAGACCAACGATAACAACGGAGAAACCGATAAAGATTGTGACTTTCTTCGCTAAACTTCCGACAATTTTCTTCATAGTCCTATTTTTATCGGAGCATCGATGTCGCTCAAGTTGATTTTACGGGATCGGCAATTCGCTGGACTTTTCTGGACGCAACTTCTGGGCGCCCTCAACGACAACCTGCTTAAAACCGCCTTGGTCACTATGATCACTTTCAAGGGCGTCAGTATGGCCGGTCTAGATTCGAACTCCTTGGTGGCCGCGGCGAGCGGACTGTTCATTCTCCCGTTCTTTTTATTTTCTCCCTTGGCCGGACAGCTGAGCGATAAATTCGAAAAGGCGGCCCTGGTGAGATACACCAAAATTTGGGAACTGCTGATTATGTTGGTGGGTGTGCTGGGATTTTACCTAAATCACTTTCCTCTATTGCTATTTGTGCTGTTTCTGATGGGAGTGCAATCGGCGTTTTTTGGGCCCGCGAAGTACAGTTTGATTCCGCAAATTGTTGGGCCGGAGAAATTGATGGCGACCAACGCCTACGTGGAGCTCGGGACTTTTCTCGCCATTCTCGTTGGCACCATCGGCGGCGGCGCCGCGGCCGGAGCCGAGAACTCGGTGCTTATCATTTCGGTGTCGATCCTAGTTCTCGCCGCGTTGGGTATCGTGACCAGCCGCTGGATGTCGCCGGTGCCGCCCGGAGTTCCCGATTTGGTAATCAACTACAATCCCTTTCCGCAGTTTGGTGAAATGTGGCGCCTGCTCACCGAGCGCAAGGCCGTGTTCAATTCGGTTTTGGCGATTTCGTGGTTTTGGTTCTTCGGCGCGGGCATCCTATCGGTGCTGCCGATTTACGTGAAAGACTTTCTTCATGGTGACGAGTCTGTCGCCACGGCCTTTCTCGCCATGTTCACCATCGGGATTGGCGTCGGCTCGATTTTAAGCGAAAAATTATCACGGTCGCGCGTCGAACTTGGCTTGGTGCCGCTTGGATCCCTAGGCATGAGCATTTTTATGATCGATTTATTTTTGATCTGGCCGAGCTGGATCGGAGCGCAGACCACGCCCATGGGATTTTCGCAATTTGTAATGACCTATGACGGCATCCGCCTGCTTGGTGATTTTTTAATGACGTCGATCTTCGGCGGCATGTTTATCGTCCCACTCTATGCCGTTGTTCAGGAGCGTAGCCACCCCGAGAGCCGCTCACGCATTGTTGCTGCCAACAACGTGATGAATGCGGTCTTTATGGTTGCGTCTTCCTTGCTGGTCATGGCGTTCTATCATTTCAAACTGAGTCTGCCGCAAATTTTCTTGGCTCTATCGCTAATGAATCTTTTGGTGTCAGTCTATATTTATTCGGTGGTGCCCGAGTTCACCTTGCGCTTTATTAGTTTTATTCTCTCCCGCCTGCTGTACAGAATTCGCGTCACGGGTGAGGAAAACATCCCTCGTGAGGGCGGCGTGATCATCGCCTGCAACCACATCAGCTTTATTGATTTTCTACTGGTCATGGGCGCGGTTCGACGCCCGGCTCGCTTTATTATGTATTACAAATTTTTTAAAATTCCCCTCCTCCGCTACATTATGCGCCAGGCGCGAGTGATCCCCATCGCAGGCCGGGGCGAAGACGAGGCGATTATGGAGAAAGCCTTTCAAACAGTTTCGCGCGAGCTGAAAGAGGGTGAAGTGGTTTGCATTTTTCCTGAGGGAAAGATCAGCCACGACGGATTTCTGTCGCCTCTAAAGCCGGGCGTTTTAAAGATCATCGAGACAGACCCCGTACCCGTAGTCCCGATGGCGATCAATAATTTGTGGGGCAGTATGTTTAGCCGTAAAGACGGACCCGCATTCGTTAAGGCTCCGCGCAAATTGTGGCGGCAGATCGAAATAAAAATTGCCGAGCCCATCGAGGCCCGGCAACTGACTTTGGAGCTGCTTGAAAAAAGACTTCGCTCCATTGTCGTGGAACCCGCTACTCAAAGTTCGCCATGAGCCGTTGATAGCGGTTTTTAACATTCAATGAATCTTTCTCAACAATCGATGCCACCATAATTCCGGCCACACCGATAAAGGCTAAACTCAGCCATGTCCAACTTTCGACCAATTGCAGACCCAATAAGATCTGGCCAAGAATCGAGTAGCCCACATTTACGCCCCCGAGCATAAACACCTGTTTTTCTTTTCGCTCATAGCCCCACATGGCCATCCCTGCACCCAGTGCAAAGATCACAAGATAGTTGCCGACAAAAGGCTCGCTTAAAGCCAAGGCCAAATTAAGAATCGTGATACAGGCCGCGGCGAATCGCGCCGTCGGTTTAGAATAAAGCCCACGATGCTCATAGGCCAAAGTCACTCCGACCAGCGGAAGGGCGAACACATATGTGGTGACCCAACCCGAAAAATCAAATGTCGCACTCAGCGTATCGGTCCAATGCCCCCACGCCAGCGCCGTAAATATAAGGCTCGAAATTTCTAGAAACGCGTTCGACTTGGTCCCGTTCATTCGGGCCATAAACGGAATGCCCAAACCCAACGCCATCATTACAGTGGCCACCAAATGCATACTCTCCGGGTAAAAGCAGGCGCGGCCGAACAAAATGGCCAAAGGCGTGAACAGAATCAAATGGGCGATTTTCCCCTCGAGTGTGGCAAAGTGAACCTGATCTTTTCGCGAATCCACCAGAGCGGTGACCACCAGGGCAATTCCCGCCAAAAGAAGCGCGCAAACAATTTCAGCTTGCCGCGTGGGGAACAACAGCAGCGCGTTCAGCGCAAAAAATATCGCCGTCAACTCCTTGGCCCGTGGGCGCATCATGGCCTGGAACGCCGTATACGTCGCCGGCACTAAACAAAGTCCGGTTAGCCCCAACGCCAAACCAAGTTGCCCAGCGCCGATCGCCTCGAATTTCAGAACCGACGGGAGCCCCTCGACCGCAGGATGCATCATCGAGTAAAGCATGGCGCCCATTTGCGCGAACAACACCGAGACCCCGGCCGTCATCAGACTTAAAAATGTCCGCGCGCTCTTTGGCTCCTGCCATTTATAAATACAGAAAATACCCGCACCCGCATTCAAACCCACCAGGCCAAAAAAGGCCAAAAAGCGGTCGAATGAGGAGAGACTTGAGTATCCTTGCACGAGGAATACGAAGGCCGAGCTCACAAGAGCAAAGCCTCCAACGATACGTAGAAATTTAGCAAACTGGCTCATGGCGATTCTCCTTGTTACTTTTTAAGTTCGGCCAAAATGGCCTTAAGTTCTTCGTTCTCTTCTTCTTTACGCAATTCGGTTTCGAGGCTGTCGCCGTTGATTCCGGCGCAAATTTCTCCCTCAATTTCTTTACGGGTAATGCTGGCTTCCCAGCTTTCAAAAACCTCGGGGTTACCGATATCAAGAGAGGTGGCCGACTCGCGCAGACCGCGAATGGCTTCGGCGCTGCTTTGGCGCGACATCAGTGTTTGGTGCTTCAACTTAAGCGCTTGATATTGACCTTCAATATGTTGAACATCGCGGCTCACCTGCAGTTGCGTGGCCTTCATTTCAGACAATTGCGTCTCGAGATTTTTCTTCTCGTTCTCGGTGGATTTCATGCGGCGCACGCATTCGAGAGCTCTGGCCTCGTCTTTGCCGTCGAGCTGCACGGCGCGATCTCGCCAGCGGGCGATGTCGGCGCTTAGGCCTTTGGCCCTGAGCTCGGCGGTTTCAATCGATCGCTCCAAAAGGCGCAGGCGGAACTTCGCATTGTGTATATTGGCGCGAAACTCTTTGAGGACCGCCTCGGCGATCGCCTCATGATTCTCAATCTTGCGGACAAAATCCGAAAACTGAGCTTTGAGGGTTAGAGAGATCTTAGTTAACGAATTCATATGGCCTCCTTTGGTCCGGTTTTCGTTACCCTATTAGGATAGCGAAACCAGGGAGACTCGGCTGATATGACTAGTTACAATGTAACTGAATATCATTTAGAGACATTTTTACCTTTTAAAAGATCACTTTTTTAATATACAGATTTTGTTACAATGTAACAATGAAGATGGTCGAGCTGTTACTAACCATGTCCGCCCTGGCCTCGCAATCGAACTTCACCGAACGCGGCTTTCGCCTCAAAGATGTCCGCTTTGTTTTTGAGCTGTTTGCCAACTGGCTGGATTCTTTAGTCCCGGCTGAGGAGGTGAAAGTCCACAACACCCAGGTGATGCGCTTTATGCGCGATCTCTCCCGCCATGGCTTTGCCAAAGCTACTGTCAAAGGCGGCCAAACGCGCTTTCAACTTAGTCGGATGGGCTTGCTGGAGCTACTTCAGCGATTAAACGACCGCTCGACGGGTGGCTTCACCGGGTTTCACTTTACTTATTATTTTCTGCGCACCTACGGCACGCGCATCCAACAGATGATTCAAGCTGAAGGGAGTGGATATGCGCAGTCGCTGCAGATGGAGTTAAAGGTACTCCTCGACCACAAGCGATTTTTGCAGCACCGCCTTGAGAAGCTCGATCACGAAATCGCGCGCCTCAAAGTTCGCATCAAAGAGACCGATGAAACCGTGGCGCTCGGCGAACAACTCAAACGCCAAGGCGAGAATCCCGAAGCTATCGTGGAGCTACTGGCAAAAAAATTTCCGTACGCACTGCAGGCGCAAAAACCGATGACGGCCTTAATGGCCGAGATTTCACCGGATCAGCGACTGTGGGAGTTGACCGAGGGCAATCGACAACGGACTAAACTGATGTGGAAAGCCGTGCTAGACGAACTGACCGCGCAGAAACAAATTCTCAATCAATTTCTGTAGGCTTCGCCGCTGGCACCTGCCAGCCCAAAATATCCCAAAACTCGGGAAAGCTTTTGTTTACCACGGCGCCGTTATCGATTTCTGTGTGATAGCCCGCGGCCTTAAACACGGCCGCTGCAAAAGCCAATCGATGATCTTGATCGGTCTGAATTTTTAAATTGGCGCCGGGCGGGCTGTGCGTGGATCCGAAAATTTTTAGCCCATCGTCCTCAACCGTCACTTTGCGCCCAAAGCGTTTGATAATCTCAGCCATGCGCTCAAGCCGGTTGGATTCTTTGTACACCAGTTGAGAGGCTCCATAAAGATGACTCTCGCCCTCAGCAATCGCACAAAGTGCGGCCAGCACCGGAAAAAGATCTGGGCAATTTTTTAAGTTTACCGCCACGCCATTTAAGCGTGAGGCCTTGTCGACTTTAAGAGTTGTGCCCGACAGAACGATCGGCACGCCCATCCCCGCCAAAATCCGCACAAACTCAGCATCTGGCTGCAAGGACTGTGTTGGAAAATCCGTGATGCTCGCACTGCCGCTGACCGCCGCCACGGCGGCAATACTGAACGCACTACTCAAGTCCGGCTCAGCCACATACCAAGACGCTGTCATTTTTTGCTCGCGCGGCACCCGAAAGTCGCCGTCCCAAAAGTCGATCTTCATGCCGAGGTCCAGAGCAATCCGCTGCGACATCCGCCAATAGCCCTCAGAAACTTTTTGCCCGCCCAGCGACACAAACAGATCAAACGGCAAGTCCCAAGCATTCAACAGCACACTCGACGCGAACTGACTGCTCCGGGCGAAGGGCACCAAAAGGGTGTCGCCATGCAACTTCCATCCACTCGACTCGATGGTCATTGAATCGGTGCCCAGTTCGGATTTTACGCCGAGCTGGTGCAAAATTTTTTGTAACTCCGCTTGCGGCCGGGCGAACAACCGTTCTTCGCCGCAAAGCCGGTAGGTGCCGGGCTTGCGCGACACTCTTAAGGCCATAAATCGCAGCACCGTGCCCGCCGAGCCGACAAAAATGTCTTCCCCTTTTTCAAACGATCGAATCGCCTCGCGCATATTGTGTACGTCGTCGGCCTGACTTTCGCCGGTGATCTGCAACTTTGGAAAGTAACTTTGTACCAACAGGAGACGATTTAAAATGGATTTGGATGCCGGGAGTTGGCCGACAAAGGCCAGCGACTTCACACCGACGTCCATCCCTGCCGTTGCGTTTCTGTGAGAAACGACTCCAGCGTAACGACCTTACGAAAGGGCTGACCAACGTCCTCGAGAAAAATAAAACTTAAATGTCGAGCATCGGTGAGCTTCTTATCTTCGCTCACATAGCGGGCCAGTTTTGAGCGCGACATAGACCGGTACTTTTTGGCGAACTCGCGTGGACTTAAAAATCCGACCTTCTCTTTAAGCAGGTCAATAATTTCACTGGAATCTGCCCCGCGATAGTAACCCTGGTGCTCACTCCACTGCACGGCGAAGATCAATCCCTGCCCAACCGCCACCCCGTGCGCCAATCCATAATAGCTTTCAAGCGCATGGCCCAAGCTATGACCCAAATTCAGCACCTGCCGCTCGCCGGTTTTTTCAAATGGATCTTTCTCAACGACTTTATATTTGGCTTCAATCGCCGCCGGCAAAAATTCCCAAATCGAATCGAGATCGGCGGTGAACTCAAGTTTGAAGCGCTCATACAAGGCACCGCCTTCGAGAATCGCCATTTTGGCCAATTCGCCGCCCGCCGAGTTTAACTGCAACTGCGGCAGCCCCTCAAACAACGATCGCACGATCATTACGCTGCTGGCCGGGTAGAAAGTTCCGATTTGGTTTTTGATATCGCCCACGTTCAACGCCGTTTTTCCGCCATGGGCCGAGTCCATGGCCGCGAGCAATGTCGACGGAATATGAATCAGCGGCACTCCCCGCTTCAACACGCTGGCCAGAAAGCCGGTGAAATCTCCGATAGTTCCACCGCCCAACCCGATCACGCAAAGTGATTTGGCCGAGAACGGAGAGACCAATTTAAAAATACTCTTCACGTGCGACGACATTTTGTAGAGATCTTTAAGCGACTCCCCGCCGCTCACCGGATACGTGAATGGAAAATCTTTAAGCCATTTGGCGACCACATCGGAGTGGCGCAGTTTCTTATCGTAAATAATCAAAAATTTTTCGGGCTTAAATCCCAACGATTCGGCCAGACGGGCTTCCGACGGGAGTTTCTTAAGAAACTCCACTTTGGTTTGCGAGTTCCATTGGAAGGAGTTTTCCATGCGAGCTATAGTTTAGGATCAAATGCGTCGCGCAGTCCATCCCCGAGAAGATTAAAGGCTAAAACTACAGAAAGAATACATAGTCCAGGCCACATGACTAACCAGCCCGCCGTTTCCATATACGCTTTTGAGTCGGCCAGCATCACTCCCCATTCGGGCGTCGGCGGCTGCGCACCCAGCCCTAAGAACCCGAGTGCCGCCATGTTTAAAATGCCGTCACTAAATCCCAAACTGGCCTGCACAATCAACGGAGCTAAACAATTGGGCAGTATGGTCTTAAACATTTGCCGCAAGTCCCCAGCGCCGAAGGCGCGCGAAGCCTGTACATATTCCTTTTCACGTTCAGCCAACACGCTGGCGCGAGTGATGCGGATAAATCCGGGCAATGCGACCAGCGTCACCGCCCAAAGCGCATTCCAAAGTGAGGGCCCGAGCACCGCAACAACCACAATAGCCAAAAGCAAACTGGGTAAGGCCATTAAGATATCAACCACCCTTAAGACCAAGCGATCCCACCACCCGCCAAAATAACCAGCGGTTAAGCCCAAGACCCCGCCGATCAAAACCGATGCGACCACATTTAAAAAACCAAATCCTAAAGAAATCTGCGCACCAAAAATCAGGCGCGACAATAAATCCCGACCCAAATCGTCGGTGCCCATCGGATAATTGAACGTGCCACCGTCGCGCCACATAGGAACTTTAAGTTGATCGCCCTCAAAAATTTGTGCTGGCGGATGAATGGGCAAAAGCGGCGCTAACACGGCCAGCAAAACCCAGATCGTAAGCAAAGCCAGGCTGATCACCGCGCCCCGATTCTCTAACAGTCTCGCCCACGGGGACTTCTTCACAGATTTCCCCTCAGACGCGGATTCAGCCACGTATAAATTAAATCGACCATCACGTTGACGGCGACAATGAGAATCGATAGCAGCAAGACTCCACCCTGTAGCACCGGATAATCGCGAGCCAACACACTGGCCACCATCCAACGTCCAACCCCAGGCCACGAAAACAAAGTTTCGGTAAGAACCGCGCCGGTAAGTAATGTTCCGAGCATCAAACCAATCACAGTGACTACGGGAATAAGCGCGTTGCTTAAGGCATGCACAAAGACAATTTGAAAGAAGGCAAGACCCTTAGCCTTGGCTGTTCGAACATAGTCTTCGCGCAAAACTTCGAGCAACGACGAGCGAGTCATCCGCGCGATGGCCGCAAAGGGGATGGTCCCGAGCACCAGCGAGGGCAAAACCATATGCATAAACGCAGCTTTAAACCCGTCCCAACCCAAACCGCGCACCCATGTGTCGATCAAATAAAAACCGCTCCAAGGTTCAAGATCAAAGCCTGCAGAAATCCGTCCCGAAACCGGCGTCCAACCGAGCGACACCGAAAAAAACAAGATCAACATCAGGCCCCACCAGAAAATCGGCATCGAATAGCCGACGAGCGAGATCGACATCAGCATATAATCCATCCACTGCCGTCGCTTAAGCGCCGCTGCCACTCCGATCGGCACTCCGATCAGAATGGCCCAAAGCAGAGCGATTACCGATAACTCGAGCGTCGCCGGAAAGCGGTCTTTAAACTCTTCCCAAACCGGACGGTTCGACACGATCGATTGACCCAAGTCGCCGACCGCGGCATTCGAAATAAACTTCCAGTATTGAATATAGACCGGCTGATCCAGCCCGAGGTTGGCGCGCAACTCCGCCACTGTTTCAGGACTCCCACCCCGTTCGCCGAGCATCAGCAAGACCGGATCTCCCGGCACCAAGCGGATCAGCAAAAATGCGATCAAGCTCACGCCCAGCAAAGTCGGCAGGGCGTGAAACAAGCGGCGAAGGAGAAAAACCAACATCTACTTTAAGTCGACAGGATAAAAATCCTCAGTCCCCAACGGCGAGATTTGATAGTTCTCCACCTTTTTAGAGAGTCCGCGAAACACGGTCGCGTGCGCGAGCGTCACCCACGGCGCCTGTTTTTTAAAGGTGTCCTGGGCTTTGAAGTATTGCATCGTGCGTGCTTTGATATCGGTCACCGTTTTGGCTTTGACTACGATCTGATCGTAGCTCTTGTCGCACCAACGAGCGGTGTTGCCGGCATTGATGGCGCCACACGTGAGGAGCGTACCCATAAAGTTATCGGGATCGCCGTTGTCGGTGGTCCAACCGAGTTGCGCCATTTGAAATTCGCCTTTTTTCGTTTTGTCTAAATAGGTTCCCCAATCATAGGTGACAAGTTTAACCTTGATGCCAATCTTGGCCAGGTCGGCCTGCATCAGCTCGCCCATCTTCTTGCCATTGGGGTTGTAGGGGCGCGAAACCGGCAGCGTCCAAAGATCAGTTTCAAAACCGTTCGGGTAGCCGGCCTTCTTCAGCAGCTCTTTCGCCTTCTCGATATTGTATTCGTAGTCTTTCGTGTCGGGAGACGCGCCCCACACCGTGGGCGGAATCGGATTTTTAGCGATTGAAGCCGTGCCTTGATAAACCACGGTCATATAGTTCTCGCGATTCAAAGCGTGGGCGATCGCTTGGCGCACTTCGAGTTTATTGAACGGCGCTTTTTCGGTGTTAAAGGCCAAGTAACCCACGTTGGCGCCGGGTTGGCTCATCAGCTTAAGATTGGGATTGCTCGACACTTGCGGCAAGTCTTGCGGCGAGGGCTCGGCGATCAAGTGACACTCACCGGTTTTCAGTTTGTTAAAACGCACGCTCGGATCGGGGGTGATAGCGAAAACGACTTTATCGAGTTTCGCGCGGCCCATCCAGTAGCCGGCAAAGGCTTCATAGCGGATGCTGTTGTCTTTGGTGAAGCGTTTCAAAACAAACGGCCCAGTGCCCACCGGGTCGGTGTCGACTTTTTCTTTCGTGTTGGCGGCGGCCATTTTGTCGGCATACTCAGCCGAGAGGATGGCGGCGAAGTTCATCGCCACGTTGGCGAGAAACGGCGCCTCTGCGCGGGTCAACGTGAATTTGACCGTATGATCGTCGACCTTTTTGATGTCGGTAATCAGTTTGTCCATCTCCATACCGAGATAATAAATATAATTGCCACCGCTGACTTTATTGTAGGGGTGATCTTTTCTTAAAGCGCGGTTGAAAGTGAACAACACATCGTCAGCGTTGAAATCGCGAGTCGGTTTAAACGTGTCGGTGGAGTGAAATTTTACGCCCTTGCGTAACTTGAACGTATAGGTCTTACCATCTTTGGAGACTTCCCACTTCTCGGCGAGTGACGGCTCCACCTGGGTGGTGCCCAGCTTGAAATCCACTAAGCGATTGTAAAGCATTTGCGAGGAGGCATTGAACGTGGGCCCGTCATCGGCCAGCTGAGGATTAAAGGTTTTCGGATTGGCCTCTGAACAGTAAACGAAAACCTTTTCGGCGTGGGCCTGACTTGAGATCAAGACGGTTAGAATTGTCAGCGTGAAATTGCGAACCCATAGCATCAGAAAGCCCCCCGTTAAATTTTGATGGAGCATCAATATCATCAGGACTTCTGCGGCGTCTATAAAAGGTGCGTTAGGGACATCTGTCGAAACAGTCCACACCCTTGTCAGGCTTTCACGGTTTGGCCGGTTTAGGACGCTTTTAACAGTGTTTCAGACTTTGAAACACTGTTTCAGAAATACCATTTACGCGGCCCGAAACAGTCCGTATAACTCACTCCATGGAAAGCCCGCTTCACTTACTAAAAACCGAATTTGAGACGCGCCGGGAGCGCAATCCCAACCTGTCTCTGCGCGCTTTTGCCCGCTGGCTTGGCGTTAGCCCCGCGCAAATTTCGCAGGTGCTGAGTGGCAAGCGTCGGCTCACCCCCAAGTTGGCGTCCAAGTTGGCCAAGCGGCTCAATTTATCACCGCTTGAGAAGTTAGAATTTGTTCGCCACACCAACCTCGACTTTATTGAGCCGGCCTCCTCTGTTTCAGCCACACTCAGTGAGGAGAGGTTTCAAATGATCGCTGAGTGGTACCATATGGCCATTTTAAGCCTGACCAAAGTTAAAGGCGCTAAGGCTGATCCCCGATGGGTCGCCCAGCGGCTCGGCATTTCGGTCACCGAGGCGCAATCCGCAATGGAAAGGCTGTGCAAACTCGGTCTTTTGCAGCTGAAGCCCTTTATGCAAATTGGCCAACCGCTGCTGGTGACTTCCGAAGTCCCGTCGCAAGCCATTCGACGGCATCACAAACAACTGATCAATCTGGCCATCGAGTGCATCGACACGGAGCCGATTCAACGTCGGCAAGTGCAATCGGTCACCTTCGCCACCGACGCCAAACATATCGCCATGGCGCAAAAGCAGATCGATCGGTTCCTCGAGCAAATGAACGAGCTTATGGAGAGTCCGAGCCCTACGGACGTCTATACATTAAATCTTCAACTAGCCCCCTTAACGAAAAAGGAGAATTCCAAATGAGATCCCTAATTGCCGCTGCAATCGCCGTGCTGCTTTCCGCCTGCGCGAGCGTACACAACAGCGAACAAGCTGCGGTCATAGGCGGTGAGGCCATCGACGGTTTGCAAGTGAGCGCTGTGCAAGTGAACAATTCGAGCAAAGAGCCGTTCTTGCTGCTCACGGTGACTTTCGAAAACAAGTCCGACAAATGGATCCGGGTCGCCTCAACCGAAACGCCGATGTCTGAGGAAGTCGCTTCCAAGGTCAGCGTGGTGGTGGGCAATGATTTAGTGGACTGGGGCAAAGCCCAAGCCGCGCGCAAGGAGCTCGACAAACACAATGAGAAGATGGCGCAACTTGGATTGGCCATAGCCGGTGCCGCGGTCGCGGTCGGTTCAGCCGCGAACGGAGATAGTGGCGGTGCCGCCGTCGGCGTAGGCGCCATCGCCGGCGCGCAAGGTTGGGCCGCGGGCTCAGCGATCAGCGCATCGCGCTCGTCCGCCAACAACGCCAAGTGGGTGCCAGACAACCATTTGCACGCGCCGTTTTCGATTCCCGGTCGGGGCTTTATGCGCAAATGGATTCTCTATAATGTCCCCGTTGGAGTTCGCTTTACTGAGTTGCCCGTTATTGTAAAAACCGTAGACGGTAAAACGACAACTTTAAATATGAAAGTCGGCCGCGATGACTAAACCCCTCGCGCTCTTGCTTCTACTTTTGCTTGCGTCTCTCCCCGCTAACGCTGGCAATCGCGTCGGCAACGGCGGCGATATTGTGACTTGCGAAAAACCGACGCGCTCCACGATTTTGGATTTTTACGAGGTCTGGCGGTTTGCCGATCCGATGAAGGGCGAGAAAGGGTCGCCTGAAGAAATTTTATCGAAGGTTTTGCACAATCTCGCCAAAGTCGCACCCGAGCTGGCGACCCAGTACCAAAAGCGTTCGAAAACGATAGTGAGTGAAATCGATTTTAATGAAGAGGTAAAACCCGCAGAGATTAAAGACTCGGTTCATGCTTTTGAACCCGACGATGAAAATTGCAAAATCTTGCAGCTGGCCTTGCGCATCGCCGAGCCGCCGGCCGGCGCTAAAAAGTTTTTAATTCACAAAAAGCGCTACACCTCTCTCAGCCCTTCAGCCCAGGCCGGGATTCTATTGCACGAAATTGTTTATGAGCATTTGGGCCGCCTCGGTGAATCCGACTCGCGTCGAGTTCGTAAACTCGTCGCCCATCTATTCGCGCCCGAGTTTAAGAGCGAAACCAAGGGTAAGTTCTGGTTGTTTATTAAAGAATTGAAAGTTCCGATTTATCCGTAATTTATCGGAACTGGACTTTAATCTCCAACGCCCTGGATAGACGTGGCGCCTTTTGAAATCTCGCGCTATCTTTGGACCATAGGAGATTTTATGCGAAAATTTCTTCTTTTAGCGACCGCTTCACTTTTTATCTCCGCCTGTGACATGCGCGGCGACACCCCCAAAGACGGCATCGATGGCGAAGGCTCAAGCTTTAGCGCCAAAGATTTTCCTCGTGAGAACGGCCGAATTTACGGCGGTTGGGAAGGCACCGAAACCAGCGCCGGGAGCGGAGTTAAATTTCGGCTTTTTTTTAGTCGCAGCGGCCTTGTGGGAATGGAGATGCTCTGCGAGACCGATAAAAAAACCGTGCGCGCGAGCACCACAGGTTCAGCAAAAATCACCGATAAGAACTTTACCATTGTCGGCGGGCTGACGGGCGGAGCGACCGACGGCGTGGGCTGCAACTTCACCTACAATCCGGGCCAACTGTTATATTATGTCGAGAGCGAAATCTTGCACACGTCGGCGCCCGAAGGTTCGGGATTAAATTTTCTCAGGCGCCTCTGGTAAAAGCCTATTTTACTCTTCTAAAATCGTCGAGGCACGCCAACGCGGCCGGAAAAATAAACGCCGTCATCAACGATCCGAACATCAGGCCCCAACCCAGCGCCATGGCGATGGGGACGACAAACTTGTCGAGACCGCCAATGCCGTACGCTGTGGGTAAAATTCCACAAACCGTGGTCGCGGTCGTTAAGAAAATCGGGCGCAAACGGTCTTTTGCCGCTGAGAGAATGCTTTGATATCGATCCATTCCCTCTTCGCGATTTTGATTTACAAAATCAACCAGCACGATCGCATTATTCACAATCACCCCGGCCAGGGCCACAATCCCCATCATTGCCAAAAAGCTCAGCGGCATCCCGTGAATAAAAAATGCGAAAATCACCGCAATCAATCCAATCGGGATCGTCATCATCACCACCAGCGGCTGCAACAAACTGCGGAAGGTGCTGACCAAGATCAGCAAAATACCCAACGCCGCGACACCAAAAGCGCGAAGTAGAGATTGAAAGCTTTCTTGGGTATCTTCGTCTTCACCACCAAATACGATCTTGAGGCCCGGATATTTTTTATTCAACTCAGGCAATTTCTCTTTCACCTTGCCGTTGACTTCGAGCGAGCTGGTTTTCTTCACATCCACATCAGCCGTGACTCGAATTTGCCGCGAGCCGCCCTCATGCTCATGAAACGCAAGGTCTCGGCCCGTTGTTGTGGTCGCAATTCGCCGAAGTGGAATTAAACTACCCTGGGCATTCGGAATAGAAACAGTTTCGAGCGCTGAACTGCTTGCGCGTTGTTCCCTGGGAAAAATGACTCGAACGTCGATCTCTTCGTCCAATTCACGAATGCTCGAGGCCACGATTCCCTCATAAACGGCGCGCACCGTATTGCCCACGGCCGCAACCGAGAGATTAGCGGCTGCGGCCTCGTTGGCGTCGACGGCGATGCGAATTTCCTCTTTACCCATTACGTAGCTGTCGGAAACATCAAAAACACCATCATAGGTTGCCAACAACTCTTTCAACTCTTTGACCGCTGGCAAAATTTCTTCGTAATTTTGGCCGCGGACCGAAAGACTGACCGGCTTACCTGTGGGCGGCCCGGGGTTGACTCGTGCAAATGTAACCTTCTCAAAGTCCTTCGACTCACCCGCCGCCTCGCGCAGTTGATTTATGATGTCAGAGGCAATCCGGTCTCGCTGCGTTTCGGGAGTAAGAAACACCGCAATTTGTCCATACTCAGAACCGCGGCGCGTATTCGGGTCATTGGGGTCTTGCTGAACAATCCCGATGGTCGTCGTAAAGTTCTTCAGCTCATTTTTCGGTAGAGACTTAACCAGATCTTCATAGGGCTTTATCATCTCGCTGTGCCGGGCAAGGCTGGTGCCTACTGGTGCTTCGGTCTTAATAAAAAATATTTCCACGCCCTCGGGTGGAAACAAAATAAAGCGCATTCCTTTGGTGGCGAGAAGCAAGCTGGAGGCTAAAAGAAGGCCAAGCCCTGCCATAACCCAATAGCGGCGGCGGAGAAACTTCTCTAGAATTCTTAGGTATTGAGCTGAGACCGTGTTGTCCCAAAATCTCTGAAACGCAGCTTTAAACCGCCCAAAAGGGCCGGTCGGAACTTCGGTTTTTAATTTTTTTATATACTCAGGCGTGATCCAGCTGGCGATATGGCCGGGCATAATAAAGAATGCTTCAAACAGACTCACAAGCAGGGCCAAGATTACGCCCATCGGAATAAACTTAACAAACTTGCCGAAAATCCCACTCATAAACATTAACGGAGCAAAAGCAACGATCGTGGTCAGAACCGATGCGGTGACAGATGCAAAAACTTGATGCGCGCCCTTTATGGCCGCCTCTTTCGGATCCATCCCTTTCTCTATATAGCGAGCCGCATTTTCGGTCACGACAGTCGCATCATCAACCAACATCCCGACCACAATGATTAGGCCGATCATGGTCAGCAGATTTATCGTAACACCCATATTGTAGAACAAAACAATCGCGCCTAAAAAAGCGATCGGCACACCCAAAGAGATAATAAACGCGAATCGAAACGGCAAAAACAGCGGTAGAATCAAAACCACCAGAAAAAGCCCGACAAACATGTTGCCGGTTAAAACGCCGAGGCGATTGCGCACATATTCCGAGAGATCGTTCACGTATGAGACTTCGTAATCGGGCATGCGCGACTGCAATTCTGCCATTCGCGCCTTAATCTGATTTACAAGATCAATTGCGTCGGATTTTTCTTTCTTCAACACAGTCAGGGTCATCGCGGCTCTGCCGTTGGCCCGAGTTAACACCGAGGCTCGCTCTAAATCATAAGAGACTTGGGCCACATCACCCACGCGAATACTTGCGCCCAATTCGTTGGAGCGCACGACCGTCTTGCGAATATCGTCGAGAGTCTTAAATTCACCGTTCGTGCGCACAAAGCGCTCGCGCGAGCCCGCGTCGCTGGCCTTGGCTTCAAGAACTCCGGCCGGTATCGAAACATTCTGCCGCTTTAGCGCGGCGACCAATTCGTCAATGCTGATCCGATAAGTTGCAAGCTTCTGCACGGTCGGTTCAACCCGAACCTCCACATCACGTAAACCCCGGTGCACCACCTTGGCCACTCCAGGCATGGCCTCCAGCTCCCGCTCAATAATCCGCGCCATCTTACGCAGATCCATTTCGCTTTTGTCGGCGGCCAGTGTCACTTCAATCAATGGTGACCGATTGGACTCAATCGACGTGACAACCGGATCTTCAGCGCCCTCGGGAAGATCGGTAAACTTATCGACCACGTTTTGAATGTCGGACTTGCCTTTAGTGGCATCGGTTTGATCCGGGTCCAAGAAAATGGTGAGCTGCGACAAATTCTCAACGGAGATCGACTGCAACTTCTTAATTCCGTCGACCTCTTGCATGTCTTGCTCGAGCGGGCTTGAAATTAGTTTTTCAGTATCGTCCGGTGTCGCTCCCGGAAAAATTGTTTGCACCGTGATAATGTCAAAGTTGATATTCGGAAAGGCTTCTCGCTGAATAAGCAAAGCCGAGGCTACACCCAAAACCAGAATGGCCAGTGTCAAAATATTGCCGAAGAGAGTCTGCCTTACGAAAAATTCAATTAAACTCTTCATAATCCCTGAAACTCCATTTTCTCAATCCGACGTAAGTAAGAATCCAATCCGTCGTTCTGACGGCGCACGGTCCAAGCTGCCATACGGGCTTGAACTTCGGTTCCACGCAAATTCAACTCTGCGGCCGTGGCCTCATCGCCCGCTTGCACCACCGAGAGTATGGAAGACCGACCGATTTCAAACCGACGCTCATCGAGGCGAGCGCGACGATCTTGAAACTGCAAGGCTTCGCGCAAATCACTTTGCGTCTTTGCCAAGCGCTGAACCGAAGCGCAGTTGGCCATCCAATCCAGCTCCCACTGCGACTCCCCCATTCGTGCGGCGGCCTGGGTTCTAGTCTTTTCGGCCAGGGCGGTTCGATACTCGGCCTCATTTTGCCGCGACAACAACGGCATCGAAAATTCTAATCCCAGAAAGTAGGCCGGATTTTTGTAGTCGCGGGTTTCATCGAGTGTTTGCGCGCGAGTGTTGGCGTCGATCCCGTTGGAGGCGGCCGAAGCTTTCAGCTTTAAATCCGGTTGCGACTGGCTTCGCACGGCGAGAAATTTATTTTCGGCGGCGCGGGCGTCGGCGCGCAAGCGTCGCACTCCGGCCGGAGCGTTGTCCTCGGTCAACGCCGACGGAGGCTTTTGGCAAATGCGCAGAGCCTCGGTCACCGGATCATCTATATTTATCGGGATCACCGCGGGATCAATCTCTAGCCACGACCGCGGGAGTTTTAACGTCACCACCAACCCCTGCCAGCGGTCGATCAACGCCTGATGGGCCTCGGCCTCTTGCACCTTGGCCCCGATCAACGCGCTTTTCACCTGGAGCAGATCGGGTTCTTCTGAAGTCCCTCGTCGGGTTTTTATGCGCAGAATTCGCTCAAGCCGCTCGCGCCGCTTTACGTTTTGGACCATGGCCTGATGCCGGGTCTTGGCCAGCCACGCATCATAAAAAATCCGCATCATTCCGAGCGACCAGTTCTCTACCGAATCGCGCACCATCGCGGTCGTCGCCCGGTCGCGATCCATCCCCGCCTCTACATTTCGGCGGCTCGCGCGGCCAAAAGCGTTGGCCCATAAACTTTGCTCAATCGCGAAGACCGCCCGGCTTTCAAAATAGTTCACCGAATTTGTCGCTATATTAAAGGCATTCGAGCCGGTCGATAAATCAAAAGAAAAGGCCGTTCCCGTCGGCAGCAAAGTTCTGATTCCAAGACCATAGGAATCACTTTTAAACTGCGACGGCATAAAGGCATTGCTGACCTCGTGCCGGTTGTCCGACCAATCATATTTTAATGTGAACCGGGGATCATAGGCTGCGCGTGCTCCCAGTCCGGCCACTTCTGTTAATATAAACTGACTCTTAACCTGTTCAAAACTGTCGGACGAAGACATCGACTTAGCCAACACCATATCTAGCGTGATGGCTTTGTCCGGCAGGGCATTTAAAACTTTCTGGGCATCCGGCGGGATGGTTGAAGTCAGCGCCAGCGCACTTTGCAAAACCAAGCCAACGTAAATCAGGCTCACATCCGCCCCCGAAGTTTAAAGAACCTTGATCTTAGACCCGTAAAATTCGGTGAGCAATGGGTTGCCCGAGTTCAGGCAGGCTGCATTATTGAGCAATTGCACAATTTCCCAAGGCCCTAAGTTAGGATCCGGATAAGTTTTTTAAAACGGCCCAAAAGCTGGCCATTTCGCCGCCTCCGCGCGGATCATATCGAGGTCAAAAGGGGGAGTTATGATTGGGATTTTGGTATTGCTCGCCGCAGTTTTTGGGTTTGGTGCTCACGCCAGTGACCTCACTCGCTGCCAACCCGAGGCCGCAGAGAATGCAAAACTCTACAGCTCTGATTTAAAATGGCACCAGCCGCTGCCCGCGATGCTTGCGCTCTATGGCAATATCTATCAATCCGGCAAGCGCCTGCCCAAGCGGGCATATTGGGATTCGGTGCGCGGCCAGTATCTGCTGCCATACCATATGGCCGGCAACACGCCGATTGTTGTTACCGAAGAGTTTATCGGAGCCGTGAGAACCCATATTGAAAAGGCCCTCGTGCGAAAATATGCGGACGCCGTTTTCTTTTCAGATATGGGTCACTCCCATATGTTGATCCCCGAACAAAAATATCACGACGAGTATCGGGATATCCCGGCCGACGAACACAGTGAGTTGTACAGTAAAGCCTTTGCCGACCGCGAAGTTCGCTTTCTCTACCACACCGCCGAGCAAATGGAGATGTCAGGCGCCGAACCCCATATCATTTGGCGCCAGTTCACCCGAAATCTAGTGGGAGAAAATCGCACGGGCGGCGAAGTAAATATTGAAGCGGGCTACCATGAGCCCGGGCATACGCTGCGCGACGTGGTCGGGTACCGATGGTTTAGCGCGGGCTTTAATCTATCGGCCAGCAAGGATGGGTGTTTTCCATTTACCACTCCAGCTGGTGTGACGATGTACTTTGATCTGAGCATGTACGATTTGGAAAGTGAGTCGGGAATAAGCTTTGGCTCACAACCGCCGCCGAAGTGGAATCGCGAAATCTGCGGCCCGCCGAGTTTGCAGTTTTAGAACTCGCGCGGCGGCTTCGAGACGATGATCCCTCTTTGCCACTCCACTTGAAGTCAACCCAATGGTTGACTTCAAGTGGAGTGCTTGAAAGGCGAGGGGCTAACCCTTAAATTTAATATTCTTCTTGGTAAGAATCGTTTTAATCATCTCTTTTTTATCGCCCTGGATCTCGATCGCGCCCTCTTTCCGGTCCATTAGGTAGGTGCCGCCACTGCCGCACTTCTTTTTGATCTCAGATGTGAGTTCTTTTAAGAAATGTTCAACCTTCGGAAGATCGTCGATCACAGTCACGGTTTTGCCGCCGCGGCCCGCTTTCTCGATTCTTAGCTTCGCTACGAACTTGTAATTCTTGAGCTCAGGTTCTTTGGTGCACGTGCATTCGGAGACCAGTTCTTTGCACTTCGCGCAGGATTTGTTCTGCGCGGGATCGGTGGAATAAACTAGTCGGGTATTTGAGTTCACTTCAAAATTCCATTAAGTTTCATCGCACTTAAGATCTTTGGGAGGCCTCTTCATTTCTTCATGAAAAGCCAGTGCGGCCGAATTGGCCGATTTATCGCAAATGGAAACGCCTAAACCGCAACCTGAATATTTCAGATAAGAAGGGCTAACGCCGAGGCAAATTTCAACTTCGCCTTTAAAACATAGGTAGTCGGTGCTTGGCTTAACCTCTCTGCACTTCGCAATTAGTGAACCGCCGTAGACACAAATCTGCTGTTTATTATCAAAAAACTCCTTAACTTTCTTGAGAGCTGAAGGAGAACGACACTTCTTTGACCGGAAAATAAGATCTCCAGATTTCAAATCAAGATGGTAGCTTTTCCATTGAACTATACCCGGCACGTAATCCATAGAGTAAACGTTCTGGAAGTCGCTAGAATTGAAAATGGCCACTAAAGAAGATTTCACTGGCTCCTGCCGATTCGCCCGCTCGATAGCTTCTTTCACCATCTTTGATTTAGACAGATCAATCAGCGCGCAGCGCGGTTCAGATGCACAGCCCACAAGCTTAAGTCCTTCTTCACACTGCTTCTGAATATCGAGCGAATTCTCATAGCTCGGAACAAGCTTATGAAGCTTGGCCAACTCCCCCAAACACAGAGCATACTTTCCTTGAGCGTTTAAGTTTCGGGCTAACTGAAACAGCTTTACGGGGTCGGTATCTGCGCCCTCAGCCGCTAAGGCCAAAACAAGGATGAGCCAAATCACGGCAACTGCCAATGGATCGGCATCTGCCCACGCGACTCAAGATATTTATTTATTTTCGAAAAATGCTTACAGCCGAGAAATCCCCGATGCGCCGAGAGCGGCGAAGGATGCGGGCCCTTTAGAACAAAGTGTTTTTTCGCATCTATAAACTCGCCCTTTTTTTGCGCATAAGAACCCCACAATACAAACACGATTCCCTCGCGCTCTTCGTTAAGGCGATGAATAACCGCATCGGTGAACTGCTCCCAACCTTTTTTCTGATGGCTGCCGGCACGACCAGCCTCCACCGACAAAGTCGCATTTAAAAGCAACACGCCTTGATCAGCCCACGACTGCAAATGGCCATGCTTGGCCGGTTCGATCCCGAGATCTGATTTTAACTCTTTATAAATATTTACTAAGCTCGGCGGAATCGCGACACCCGGTTTGACCGAAAAACACAAACCATGCGCTTGCCCCGGACCGTGATAAGGATCTTGGCCCAAGATCACAACTTTAACTTTATCGAACGGCGTAAGATTTAAAGCCGCGAAGTACTCGCTCCCACGGGGATAAATCACCTTTTTGGCGGCGACTTGTTTTCTTAAGAACTCGCGCAGCTCCTGCATATAGGATTTGTCGAATTCTCCGACCAAACGATTTTTCCAAGTGGGCTCTAACTGGATGCGCTCTTGCGATTGACTCATAAACTGATTTATAAAATACCGCGTGAAAACAGCCAAGCGCCTTTCTTTAGATTTCTACCAGCGCGACACGATCGAGGTGGCGCGCGACCTGATCGGTAAGGTGCTGGTGCATCAATTGCCTTCGGGCCAGCGCCTGGCCGGGCACATTGTCGAGACCGAAGCCTATCTCGGTGTCAACGATCCCGCGGCGCACAGCTTTGGCGGTCGCCGCACTCCCCGCACCGAGCCGATGTTCTGGCGCGCCGGCCATAGCTATATTTATTTTATCTATGGAGTGCACTTCTGCTTTAACGTGGTCACGGCCGATGAAGGAGTTCCTGAAGCCGTTTTAGTGCGCGCACTGGCCCCAGTTGACGACGGCGAGCTTTCGGCCAATGGGCCCGGCAAACTGTGCAAGGCTTTGCAGCTGGGTCGGTCCGAAAATGCTTTAGACCTTTGTGTGAGCGAAAAACTTTGGCTCGAAGATCGTGGCTTTTTAGTTGAGCCCGGACGATTGGCTGATGGTCCCAGAATTGGGATTGGCGACCATCTCGATCATATCCATTGGCCGCTGCGCTTTGGTCTGCGCGATCACCCAGCGTTATCTCGACATAAATTTAGCGAACCTTGACACGCTTCTTGCAAGACTCATCTTCAATTAAAGAGGAGTCTGCGCGATGAGAATTTATAATCCTAGCCTCGAAGAAAGAGCGTTTCTATATCAAGAAGCCCAAGATCTCGCACCTCTTGTAAAGGATTTGGGTTCGCTGTCGATTATGGTTGAGGAGAGCGGTCAAGACGCAACTGAAGCTTTGAGCGAAAATCGTTACCGTGTCACTTTTGTAGTCGCGCCCGAATCCATGGGTCTTCAGATTCATGCCGAAGAAAATAATCTCTTTTCCGCCACAATCGCCGCTAAAGAAGAGGCGCAAAGGCAGCTAAACGCCCTTGTAAACGCACTCGATCCGAGCAACGGCGCTCCCAGCTATTTGCATTAGTCTCAAACACATGGTTTAAACCCCCGTAACTTTCTTTCTTCGGGGGCATTCAATGGAAATTTTAATCTCTGGCGCATCCACAGGTATCGGCCGATCTGCGGCGGTTCATATGGCGCGCAAAGGCCACGCTGTGTGGGCGGGTGTTCGTTCGCAAAAGGCTTTTGATGAAGTCCGCAAATTGAACGTACAGGGGTTAAAACCGGTGTTCCTCGATGTCACCGATGAAAAATCCATCACCGCCTGCGTAAGTGAAATTAAAAAGACCGCGGGAATTTTGCATGGCTTAGTCAACAACGCCGGCATCGTGGTGGGCGGCCCGGTTGAAGCGGTTACTATGGACGACTGGCGCCACCAATTTGAAGTGAATGTGTTTGGTCAGATCCGCGTGATGCAACTGTGCTTGCCCATGCTGCGCGAATCTAAGGGCCGTATCGTTAATATATCTTCGATCGCCGGAAAAATTTCGAGCCCGTTTATGGGCCCCTACTGTGCCTCTAAGTTCGCTCTTGAAGGCGTCTCCGACAGCCTTCGTCGCGAAGTGCGCGGCCACGGCGTTCAGGTCAGCGTCGTCGAGCCGGGGCCCATCGACACTCCGATTTGGAAAAAATCAATTGAGAAGGGCACCGAGCGCAAGGCCAATTACTCCGATGAAATCAACAGCGCCTATGGCAGCCTGATCGACCGATTTCATGAGCGCGTTCAGCAGGCCGAGCGGCGCTCTTCACCTGTTTCGGTTGTGGTTCAGGCTATAGAGCATGCGCTAACTTCTCGCGCGCCACGCATTCGCTATCCCGTCGGCCGCGGCATTAAGCTGGCCACTGTGGTCAGCCGTGCACTGCCTGATTCTTGGATGGATTTCGTCGTCCGTTAAAAATTATTTGATGCAGAGATTCGAGCCGGCCTTAAGCTTGAAGTTTTCAGGCTTCAACACTTTCCAGCCGCGGTCGGTAAGACCTTGCGGCAAGGTGTCCTGGCCGGTGAAGTAGCCGTCCGAGCTTCCGCAATCCGCCAGATCTTGCGCCTCGATTTTCCGCCACAACAGAGTTAACGAAATCTGTGTGCGCGGACCTTGAAAGTAAGATAGGCGGAAGGGCAGCAGATCACCCTTTTTAAGAGGAACAATTTCACCCGAGCAGCGGAGTCGCGGCGAATGCTCGCCTTCGTCCACTAAAATATCTTGGCCATTGGCGGTTAGAGTCACGCCGTCATCGCTGACGGTCGCGAACTGGTACATCCCGTCGGCATCAGCGGCACCGAGGGTGATATTGCTGCCGAGGTCGAGCGCGAACCACTCGACTAAGTCATTGTTATTGGCGTCTTTTAGTTTTCCTGCGCCCTGAACTTCAAATCCATCGGAGAAGTTTCGGGTCGGAACGTAGATTTGGCTCATAAAAAGTGCCGCATCGATTTTGGTACCCTTGGCAATATAGTCGCGGCTCGTGCAGCGGGCCGGGTCTGCGCATTCGGAGGTGGGCAGGCGCGCCGACGAGTAATGAATGGTTCCTTCAATTCCCAGCTTGGGATCAATAATATTAGATTGGTTAAACGGATCGCAAATCACCTGGGCCGGCGGTGGCATCAGGGGCGGAGGGGGGTTGGGATTTGCTGTCGGGTCGGGATCGCCTTGCGCAGAAGATTTATTGAGAGCCGCATCCTGAAAGCGGACCGCGCCGCAATTCTGAAACGCGCCTAACACTAGAGCCAGCGACCCAGCCACCGCGATTGTTTTGATTTGAGACTTCCGCATACATGAACCCCTTCGGTTTCCCATCCACACAGATTATCTATACAAAATCGGTGCTTCGTCGCAGGCAAATACATTCGCATAGAAGAATGACAGATGTCGAAGTTGTTGTCTTTCGACTGTTGCGTTTACGCCTCAAAATGAGATGCTAGATGTGTGCGCCACTTATATGTTTACGCAGCCTGCTTAGCTTTATCATTTCTGGTTTATTGGCCGAGTCTACGCGGCGAATTTATTATGGACGATTGGGGCTATATCACCCAAAACGCCACGGTCGTTCAGGCCGAATCCCCTTTACGGTTTTGGACCACGTTCGAAACGACGGATTATTGGCCTTTGACCTATACGGTTTATTGGCTGGAGTATCGGCTTTTTGGCCAAAATCCCCTCGGCTATCACGTGGTCAATGTGGTCTTGCATTCCGTAAATGGCTTTTTGCTTTTTATTTTGGCCACACAGTTCGGCTTAAGGTGGGCTTTGTTTGGTGCGCTCTTATTTTTGCTGCATCCCCTGCATGTGCAGGCCGTCAGCTGGATTGCGCAGAGTAAAACTTTGCTGTCGACCCTGTTCGCGCTTTTGGCGCTGATCGTTTACGGGCGGCCAAAATATTATTTTTTAAGTTTGGCGTTTTTTGCTGTTTCGCTTTTAGCTAAAACTTCGGCGCTGTTTTTGCCGTTTGTTTTTTTGGGTTTGGAATGGCTGAGGCCGCCGCCGCGGCACGATCGCCAGCTGTGGCGGCCCGCGCCTTTTTTTGCTTTGTCGTTGGTGGGTGGGCTTATCACGATTTACGTCAATTCGATCCATTTTCAAGATACCAATTTTCCGATCTTTCAAATGGCCTGGTACGAGCGGCTGGTGTTGGTGCCGCAGAATTTGGTTTTTTATCTAAAGACTTTTGTTCTGCCATTTCCTCTTGCTTATTTGTACACGCCGCCGGGCCCGGTGGTGTGGGCGTGGCTGGTGATTTTGCTCGGGTGTCTATGTTGGCTGCGGCATAAGTTTGTGGCCTTTTATCTGCTTTTGCTCGCGCCCTGCTTGGGCTTTGTTACGATTCCCAATATGAAATTGTCGCTGGTGTCCGATCACTGGGCTTACCTTCCCGACATTTTTCTTTGTCTGTTCGCCGCCACTCTTTTGCAGAAAATTTCTCGGGAGCGTGTGGCCCAAAGCGCGGCGGCTGTGGTTCTGGGTGCGGCGGCGATTCTCTCTCTCAATCACGCCAAAACTTTCGCCACTGAAGAGGCATTTTGGCGCCAGGCCGTTCGGGTCAATCCCGATTCTGCGCCGGCGGCTTACAATCTGGGCGTGGCCTTTGACAAAAAATCTTTAGTCGATGAATCGGTTGCCGAGTACAAGCGCACGGTTGAGTTGGACCCCAGTCATGCCCGCGCCTGGAACAATCTGGCGCGTGGTTATTTTCTGAAAGGTGATTTGGCTGAGGCACAACGCTCGTATGAGCGGGCGATTGCGGCCAATCCAAAGTTGATTGTGGCCTACACGGGGCTCGCGAGAGTGTATGCGATTCTTCATGAGAAAGAAAAGGCCGCCGAGGTTTTGCGGCGCGGGCTTGAGGCGAATCCAAACGACCCGACGCTTGGCCATGCCGCACGGGAATTTTTCGAACCTTAGTTTCCGGGTATGGCGCCAAGAATCTGATACGCCTCGGGATTCGGCAAGCGCCCAAGAGAATCCAAATTTCGATCGAGGGCATCACGGCATTTTAGACCGGTCACTGTATCAAGCAGTGCTCCCAGATACTGATCGCGATTCTGCGGCCATGACAGCAAATCAGAAACCATAAATCCGGTGTGGCTTGCGAAATCACTTAAGCTAACGGCCGCGCAATTGGGCGCTTCGACCGGGCAGATTTTATTTTCGTAAAAGTGGCTCGCGCTTTTGCAACCCATCACCGAGATCAGCTGCCCACCGCCTTGTTGCGCCGACACGACTAAATTGGCAAGGAGCCTGCGGTAACCGGTGCGGTTTTCGCGGTAGAATCGATATTCGGGTTCATTGTCCTGATCGCGCCACGAATACGGTACAGGACGAAAATCCGGCCCGCCGCCGTCACGGGCATGGCCGATGTAGGCGCACACTTCACAACGGGTGATTGGCTTTCCTTGCGACGAAACGCCGCTGATCGAGCCGTAATATTGTTCTTCGGCATTGGTGCTCAAGGCATTTTGCCGCTCGGTGATCACGCCGCTCGCGCCCACATTTGTGGCGTCGCTTTCGGAAGACGATGAGTAACCGAGCACTATGCGAATTTTAAGTTGGCGTCCGCCAGCCACATAATTGCGAATTGTTTTTTCGAGCACAGTGATATTGTCAGGCAGATCATTGGGGACGCGTTTAAATCCGCAAATCGTGCCCCGCACCTCCGCACACGGGCGCAGTAAGAGCGCACGCACTTCGCTGAAACCTTTGCGGTCATGAGTGGCACCGGATTTGGAATTATCGAGGTATCCCATCGTCAGGCTGACTTCGAGAACGCCATCGGCGAACCATTTGTCGTAGTTGGTTTTGCACACACTTTCGCCTTTGTGGCTGTAAAGTGTGGGTTGATTTTTCGGTGGCGCGAAGAGTCCGGTGTTTTCATTTTTAGGATCGCCGAACAGCCCGCCGAAGAGTCCTTGAGCGAAAGCCGGGTGAGCCGCGACAAATAATGTTAGTGCGAGCAAAATACGGATCATTGGATCCCCCTAGAGGCGGACATATAATATCTGGCCAGGATAATGTTAAGTTCCGTTTAGAGTTTGCAATTCATATACCCGGGGACGCACATGACATAGGCGATTTCGGCCCTTCATGGGCACGATTTACTTGGTGTTCAGCTCAAATCGATAAATCGATCGTGGATACTCGCTCGAGTTTATCCAGTGTTCGCCCGCTCTTTTAAACCCGGCCCTCTCGAAATCTTCAGAGAATCCCGGCCATGTGACAGCCTTGCCGTGCTTGTCGTGAGCCTCTTTGTCGAATGGATATCCCTCAATGGAGTCCCAGCCCTGCTCACTCCCATATTCTTTAAGTGCTTCCAGAAGCTCCGACTCAGGAAGTGAATCGCGCAGTTCTTTTTTGCGAGTGATGCACGGAATGCAAGCCGCGGATTTTGCGGCATTCCCGAGAGAACCCACGCGGCGCCACGCCCAGTAGAAATCAATCACCGGCCCAACACTGATCCAAGCCACAAGTTCGTCGCCCTTGTAAGCGAGAACTCCTAAGTGAAATTTGGCGCGCACTTTATCAAGCATGCAGGATTTATTTAGTTCGGGAGACTCGGCCTTCCTTTTATCCCACTCTTCCATGGAGGAAAACTTTTGGTGCCAGAAAAAACAGTAGCAGCCAGAATCGTGACAATTTAAGAATGATGAGAATTTCTCGAAGTTCTGCTCGGTCAGACGTTCTAAGCGAATTTTCATTGGCTTCTCCCACTGGCGCCGTTCTATCCAATATTAGGTTTTCCCGTCCAGGAATTAATTAACCTAAGGCGCAAACCCTAGCTACCCCGCAACATTTATTAAATATTTGTTTTCATTAGATATTTTATTTACGTCCAGTTGAAGTCCAGGCCATTGACTTACACCAAACTTACACCTATTCTTACACATGAAGTAAGTTCCGTGGAGGAAACATGGCCCCTAAGAAACCCGCACCGCTTCCGCTCTCCATCAAAGAATTAAAAGTGCTCGAGTTTATCGAGCACTTCGTAGAGGAGCAAAGCGTGTCACCCACCTATCAAGAAATTAAGGAGCACTTCGGATTTGCCTCGTTCAATTCCGTGCAACGTTATTTAAAACAGTTGCAAGAAAAGAACTACATCCATATCCCGGGTGGCAATCAGAAGCGCGCCATGCAAGTTCTCCACTCTTCGAAATCGGTCTCAAATTCGCTGCAGGCGCGAATTAGCGCGCCTGCAGTGGTTCCCAAAAACCACCCATTCCCATCCCAACCAACTTCGAAGAAAGGGCTTCCGCCGCCAAGCGAGTCTCCTCCATCGGCGGAAGTTCTTTCTTTGCCTCTTCTCGGTCGCGTGGCTGCGGGCTCTCCCATCGAAGCCTTTTTGCAAAACGAAACTATAGATGTACCGGCCAATATGGTTCGCAATCCCGGCAAATCTTACGCTCTTGTGGTGGAGGGACAATCGATGATTGAAGACGGAATTTTAGACGGCGACTTACTCTTGGTGCAGAAGCAATCATTCGCCAATAACGGTGAAACCGTAGTCGCTATGGTCAACAACCAGGCCACCGTAAAAAGATTTTATTTACATCGCAAGCGGGATATCCACACTAATCCACAGACTCATGCACATTCGCCCTCGCAGCCAGACCCTCAGGTGGAATTAAGACCCGCCAACTCCACAATGACCTCCATGTGGTATCCACCCTATGAGGTTGATATCCAGGGCATTGTCGTGGGGTTGATGCGACGTTTTTGATATTGCGGAGCCGCATGGCGGCTCTGCGGCAAGGTTTCATAAAGTAAACGAGCTTCATTTGGTTAGGCGCGTTGGGGTTATTGATCTCATAAGCGTTAAGGCCGAGGTGTATCTATGACGACTCTAAATACAGAGCGATTACAAGATTTGCGGAAGGAGCTGGGCCCCAAGCTCATCTCCTCCGAACAAGTCGCGCCCAAGCCAGGAGTGGCCACGGGATGGCCTAAACTAGACCGGTTTTTGCTCTGGCACGGCTTCCCCAAAAGCTCAGTTTCGTTGTTGATCAGTAGCGCCGGTGGCGCCACCACATTGTGGCTAAAAAGCGCCGCAGAAATTACCCAGCGCGGACAGTGGGCCGCGTGGATCAATGACTCTGAGACTTCTTTGACTCCGTGGAGCTTGCGCCACCGCGGAGCGGACTTGAGCAAGTTTCTTTATATTGAAGCACCAAAAGATGAGCGACAACTGCTGTGGGCGTTGCAAGAGATTATGTCGTTGGGGCTGGTCGAGATGATCGGCTGCGATCTGGGCGCGTGGAGTTTGCGCGAGCACCAAATTTTGAAGTTAAAAAAATTGGCTCTTCGTTATCAGACCGCTTTGGTTTTTATAACCAAAAAGCAACCTTCACGTTTGAGCTCATTTTTTTCTCTGATCTTAAGCTTTGGCAACGATCAGGTCACCGTACTCCGAGCCTTACACCGCCCAACCCCTCACACCTTGGAAAGGAGAGATCTCTATGCGGACACTCTGCCTCAACTTGCAGCGGGACGTCGCGCCCTCTGTGGCTGAAAACTTTCTCACCTTCAGTCCCCGCGTCCATTATCGGGCGCCCGGCCTGGTTTTTCTCGACATCACGTCCACCGCCAAAATGTTTGGCGGCGAGCGGAAGTTGATGGAAGAGGCCGTGCAGGTGTCGAAGGAATTTTTTCCCGACACTTCGGCCGCGGTGTCCGACACTCCTTGGGGCGCGCAAGCGCTTTCGGCCGAAAAGCCGGGCGCGGTCAGCTTGCCGACCTGCGAGCTGACCGACTTGAGCAAAGCGCCTTTGTCGCGCCTGCATCAGCTCGAAGGACTCATCGCATGGCGCTCGACCGATGAGGTCGAAGACATCGTCGATTTCTTTCATATGCTCGGAATTAATAGACTGAGCGAAATCCGCAAGTTCCAGGTCGATTCTTTCCGTGAGCGCTGGCAAGAGACCGGCACTTTGATTTGGAAGCGGTTGCACGGTCTCGACAAGCAGGTGATTTCACCGCTTTTGCCGACCGAAGGCCTACAAGATTATGTGTTTTTAGATTTTCCAGTATCACTGCTGCCCTTCCTTCTGCACTGCTTGGAGCGCAGTCTCAAACGGCTTATGTTCAGATTGCAAGGGCGCGGTGAGTACGCCAAGAAAATGGTCGTCAGCTTGTTCTGCGAGTATTCGGAAAAAGTTCATGTGGTTGAACTCGAGCCAGCGTCGCCCAGCCGCAATCTCGAACTTTTTATGAAGCTGCTTGAGAACAAACTGAGCGAACTCAATCTGGATAATCCAATTAAGCAGATCGAGCTCGAGATTATTCCGTGCCCCGAGAAGGTTCAGCAGATGAATTTCTTCGAGCCACGCGTCAGCGATCGCGAGAAACTGAGTCAGCTGGTCAGTGTGTTTCATCAGGCCTCGGTCACCACGGGATTTTTACGCCCACAAGATGAAATTCTGCCTGAGGAGTCGTGGCGCGTAACCCCTGAGTTTGAAGATTATGAGCCGGTCGAAGACGCCGTGGAGATTGAGGGCAATAGCTTTCAAATCCGCCCCGCTTACAGCACAGCCTTAAGCCAAGCGCCAAGGCCGTCGCGGTTGTTAAAAAAGCCGCGGGCCCTGGCCGGACCCGAGGTCGACCGCTTGCAGTTTTTGAGTTCGCAACCCATCGAGCGCTTGGAAGATAGCTGGTGGGAAAGTTCGCGCGGAAGAGATTATTTTTTCGCGCTGTCACCGAAACATGAATTTTTATGGATCTACTATGACCGGATCGAGAACCAATATTATCTCCATGGATACTTTGATTAATGCACGTGAAAGGAGGGGTCTTGAGCGACAGAAAAGCATTTCCTTCGTTGAACTGCTGGCCCGTTCGAACTTTTCATTTCTGCAGGGGTCCTCCCACCCGGAGGAAATGTCTCTGCGCGCGCAAGAGCTGGGCTACAAGGGCCTAGCCCTGTGCGACCTGAACGGGCTTTATGGAGTTGTGCGCGCGTTTCAAGCCATCGAGTATCCGTCGCAGTTTTTAGTGCCGGATGAAAACTTAAATCGCGACTTCACTTTTCACTGCGGCAGCGAGATGCAGTTGAAAGACGGCAGTTCGGTGGCCTTACTGCCCATGAACAAAGACGGCTACACCAACCTTTGCCAGATCATTACCGAAAGTAAGCGGTCCAGCGAAAAAGGTTTCTCAAACTTAGATTTAGAAATTTTGGCAAAGTTCAGTGACGATCTCATCGCCTTTGCTTTACCGCCGTGGAATTTAGAGAACTTGCAGAAGATGAGTGAGATTTATCATGACCGACTTTATATCCCCGTGTGGAAAGACTACACCTGGCAGTCTTTAGATCTGTACCAACAAGCCCTGGTGTTGGAGAAAGAGTATGGCTTTGATCTCTTCGCCACCAATCGCCCGTTTATGCATATGCGCGACCGCAAGAATGTGCATGATGTGCTCACCTGTATTTTGCATAAATGCACGTTGAAAGAGGCCAAGACCCGCCTGATCGCCAATGGCGAACGCCATCTTAAGCCGCTCAGCGAATTGCAAAGACTGTGGGCCGATCGACCGGACTTGTTGGTGAAAACCAATTTTATCGCCGCCCGTTTGCAGTTCTCTTTAAAAGAGCTGCACTACGAGTATCCAGAAGCCTCGCGCCCACCCGGTAAAGATGCCGCCGACTTTTTGCGCGAGCTGGTGGAGAGCGGACTGAAGTGGCGTTTTCCGGAGGGAGAAACCGAAAAGATTCGCTACATGATTGAGCATGAACTGTCTTTGATCCATGAGCTCAAGTATGAAGATTATTTTTTAACTCTCTGGGATGTCTGCCAGTTCGCGGTGAAGAAGCGCATCTTACACCAGGGTCGGGGCTCGGCGGCCAACTCGATCGTTTGCTATGTGCTCGGGCTGACCGCAGTGAATCCCACCAAAGTCGAACTGCTATTTGAGAGATTTATTTCTAAAGAGCGCGGTGAGCCGCCCGATATCGACATCGATTTTGAAAGCGGCCGACGCGAAGAGGTGATTCAATATATTTACGAAAAATACGGCGCCCGCCACGCAGCCATGGTGTGCAATGTGATTTGCTACCGGTCGCGCTTGGCCATTCGTGAGTGCGCGAAGGTGCTCGGCATTGCGCAAAAGACGCTCGACGATATGGTTAAATTTATGGGCCGCGATGGGATCACTCGACTCGAGCAGACGCCTGAAAAAGCCGCTGAATGGAAAATCAACCCACGCACGTTCTCTCTGCTGCTGCAGATCACCCGTTCGATCATCGGCTTCCCGAGGCATTTGGGTATTCACCCGGGGGGATTTTTAATCGCCAAGCGGCCGATCACCGAGTGCGTGCCGGTCGAAAAAGCGACTATGGACGCGCGCTACGTGATTCAGTGGAACAAAGACGATCTCACAGTTTTAAAAATGTTGAAGATCGACGTGCTGGGCCTCGGCATGCTATCGGCGCTCGAAAAGTGTTTTCGCATGCTGAAAGAACATAAAGGCCTCGATTACGATCTTTATACGGTTCCGCACGACGATAAGCCCACCTACGATATGATCGGGCTGGCGGATACGATCGGAACTTTTCAAATCGAGTCGCGCGCGCAGATGTCGCTGCTCCCTCGGTTAAAACCAAAAAACTTTTACGATCTGGTGATTGAAGTGGCCATTATCCGGCCCGGGCCCATTCAAGGGGGAATGATTCATCCGTTTATCCGCCGGCGCGACGGCGAGGAGGCGGTGACATACCCCCATCCGGATTTGATTCCGATTTTGCACAAGACCTGTGGAGTACCGATTTTCCAGGAGCAGATTATGCAAATCGCCTCCAGCGTGGGCGGTTTTACGCCGGGTGAGGCCGATGAGTTGCGGCGAATTATGTCTTCGAGCTGGAAGAAGCACGATCTTATGCAGGGTTTACGCACGCGGCTGATTAACGGAATGATCAATCACGGTATTTCACTCGAGTATGCGGAACAGATTTATCAGACTATTCTCGGATTCGCGTCGTACGGTTTTCCCGAGAGCCATGCGGCCAGTTTCGCTTTGATCACTTACACCAGTTGCTACATCAAACGACATCACCCGGAGGTTTTTGTATGCGGACTCCTCAACGCCCAGCCTATGGGATTTTACTCACCTCGCGCGCTCATCGCCGATGCGCAAAGACACAACGTGAAGTTCCGCGGGGTCGATATTCAAAGGTCCAATTACGATTACACACTTGAGCCTGGGGAGAATCCACGCGAGCTGCATGTTCGCGCCGGCTTTCGCGCGCTGTACGGCTTAAAAGAAAAACATATTCAAGAAGTCATCGCCGAGCGCCAGCGCGGCGGACCTTTCGCGGATCTGAACGATTTGGTTAAGCGCACGCATTTGCAAAAAGGCACGCTGATGCGTTTGGCGGCGGCCGGCGCTTTAGAAAGTCTCGGGCTCGTGGCCCGCGAGGCGCTGTGGAAGGTGCAAGCACTCACGATGGACACGCAGAGTTTGTTTTTTGGTAAGGATATTGGCAGTAAGACGGCTTTACTAAGTCCGGCGAATGACGCGTCTTTACTTGAGGCGCCTCAAGTAAAGCCGCGTCAAAGCGCGCCCGAACAAGAAGAAGAAACCCCGGACGAAAATTATCTGCCGCAAGAGAACGAATGGGAAACTCTCAACCGCGAATACCGCACGAAGGGTTACTCGCTCGTCCGACATCCGCTCGGAATCCTGCGTCCGACTCTCGAACAATGGTCGGCCCATGAGCGCCAGCGCAATTCTCCCGGTTTCACCAAGGCCGAGCATCTGAGTAAACTGAAAAACGGCAACCGGGTCCGCGTGGCGGGTTTGTTGGCGCTGCAACAGCGCCCACCGACAGCGAAGGGTTTTGCGTTTCTCACGCTCGAAGACGAAACGGGAAATTTTAATATTGTGATTGTGCCGCAGATCTACGATCAGTTCCGCTTGGTGATGGTTTACAATCCGTTGCTAGATATCACTGGCGTTTTGGAGAAGGCCCATGGCGTGCTGAATATCAAAGCGCGAGTGATCAAAGCTTTGCCGGTGGATAAGTTGCTTAATGCGCAACCGGAGCTCATAAGTGCTCCGGCCCAACAGGGATTTGATTTCAGTAAGTGTTTCGACGATCACTCGGTGGGATAGGCCCATCGGAAATGAAATGACGCAGACCTTTCTCACGTGAGAAAGGAGTGCGTCATAGAATTTTACAACACCGTGTCGAAGGGAAGCGCCTCTGGAAAAGGCCGAGGCGGTGTCGCCGGAAATGATGGAAGGCTTAAAAATTTCAAGTCCGGCATCAAGTTCGGCATTTCTTCCACAACTTGACGGTAGGCCTTTGCAAAATCCACCAGAGCTTTACGTCTCGGGGTCATCGCAACAGCTGGTTGCCCGACAGGCGTGGGAGCGAGGAGCGCATCTTGCCCAAAATTGGGAGCGCGGAGCATGGTACCCATGACTTTGTTGTACTTCGGTTCAATTCCCAGCGCGCGCAAACGCGCCCGAGTTTCGACCGCCTGATTCAGCCAATAGGTCCACTCACGCAACTGTTCATACGAAACCGCTTTTGAAGGGTCAGCGCTATCCAGCTCCACGGCCTGTCCACGAATCGCCATCAAGGCACGGCGAAAATCACCCCGATCCTGAATGTCGGTCATTCGAGCCAACACCAACATCGGCAAATAATTGTGCCGAATCTGCAGCAAGTAAATGGCCTCTTGCTTCCACTGCAGAATTTTTGCCTTTGTTTTCGGGAGCAGTCCGATTTGATCGGGCAGATCTCGATCCTTCAAAGCGAGGGCAAGCATTTCGTAAAGCGACAAATTCTGTGGCAATCCACGTTTCTTCAAAGCCTCAACGTAAGTCGGCTGCATTTGCTCCATGCGCGCGGCAAACGAGCCCAATCCCTTATAAGCGCGATCCGGCATCATCACATCCACAGAAAAATCGCGAGGAATATATTTATTCAAACGTGTGAACATCATCGATACCGCAATATCAGCTTCGCGATCTAGGCTCTCGGGGC
>CAYVRZ010000002.1:51262-206352 GCA_964453895.1 uncultured Pseudobdellovibrionaceae bacterium
TCACCCTTCCAAAACTGAAACATGAGCGATCGGATTCCCACCTCAGCGAACAAAACCATTTCGGTCTCGGGGTTTTTCGTGTCTTCACTTTTTCGGGTGGCTTCGCTATCTCTGCCATCCTTGCCGTTTTCACCAAAGAGCATCTCCATCGCAAACGCGAACATGGCGGTCGACTCTTTAAACTTCATCTCGCGCTCAAGATCGTCGGCCCGCTTGGCGATATGGTCGCCCTTGCCTTTAAGCTCTTTGAGCGTATCTTTCATTTCTTTAGAATCTTTAATAACCGAGCAACCCGAACACACCACCGCCGCGCAAACAGCGACAACAAATCCCCTGAACATCATGATTTTTAACCCCTTCGACAGAATGGAAAACAGAAGGGTTGCAATCTAGCGACCAGGCCTCAAATAACCTATAGAAATGTTTATGCTATTTAATGGGAAAATAGTTCAGAGTCGGCCGAAGAATGGCCAACTCCACACTGCTTTAAACAAGACAGCGTCTAGCGATTTGCCGGACCGGTCCAATCGTTACCTCGGGGGCGAGGAGTGCTGGTTGAGCCCGTGCGAGAAGTGGATCCACCACCGCTCCCCGAACCACCAACGTTTTCTTCGTCCAATAAACTCGTAACGAATTCCTTAACGCGATTCTTCTCGGCCAGGTCTTCGTTAAAATTTCCGCCTTGTTGCACGGAAGAGGCAACGCTGTTCTGCAAACCTGAGTCAACCGCGGCCGCATCGTCTTTGGCAGCGGCAAGGGCCGCGGCTCCGACAAACAGCTGGATTGCTAAAATTGTAACGAGCGTCTTCATAAAATCGTTCCTCTACCCGGTACAATTACAATACCCACGCCATCGGACCCACACGCTAAATAGCTGAAATAACACGAAAATCAAACTCAACCAAAAATCGGTGCCACCCCCGAACTTGCCTGGGGATTTGACATCCAAATTCTGCCAACACCCAAAACCCACCAATTTCAATCACTTAGCCTGAGAGAATTTGTAACAGGGGCGGGCCGCACAAAAGCTTGGCTTGCGCACCCATGGGACCTACCCTCACCGCATGTCTTTAACGCCATCCCAGTTCGCTTTTATTAAAGCCGAGGCCACGGGCAACGATTTTATTATCGTAGACCTAACTACGTCACAAAATTCAGAACTGTGGGCCAAGGAATTTGCCGCTGCAGCCGCTTCCCGTTCAACCTTTGTTAAACGCATCAGTGACCGGCATTTCGGCCTGGGCGCCGACGGCGTGGTTTTTTTAGAGCCCCCCACCACCGCAAATCTCGATTTCGCGTGGGACTTCTACAACAACGACGGGGGACCTGCCGAAATGTGTGGGAACGCAGCCCGTGCCGTGAGCCTGTACATGCATCTTCGAACCAAAAAAGTTGCGCTCAAGTTCCAAACGCGAGTTGGAGTGGTGAACGCCAAAATCCACTCGCACAATGACATCGAAGTGGAACTGCCAAAAATTCGCGAAGAAAAATGGGGCGACGCCTTCGATTTTGTAAATTCAGGAGTCCCCCACGCCGTTGTTAAAACGGCAAACATAACCGACCTTGCACAAATGCGCGAATCGGCCCACACACTAAAGCGCCTGCCCGATTTTCAATCGGATGGCACCAATGTGACCTTCGTACACACACTCACTCCTGATAAAATCGAAAGCATTACATTCGAACGAGGCGTCGAAGACTTCACCCTCGCCTGCGGCACCGGAGCCATCGCCGCCGCGCACGCGATATTAAAAGGCAAAGACAATCACAACATGCAGGTCGTGGTTCCCGGCGGAACGCTCAATGTGATATTCAAAGACGGCAAACCCTTTCTCCGCGGACCCGCCCATATAGTCGGCGAGTTGCGCTGGATGAGGATCAACTCCAAGGAGCAATCTTGACCCCCGAGCAACTGTCGAAACCCCTTAAAGTCAGCAAACGAATTCAAGAAACCCCCGACGCGGTCTCGTTGGTCCTCGATATCCCGAGCGAACTTAAATCCCAATTTCGCTACCAGGCCGGCCAATTCGTAAGTTTCTTTCTCACCATCAACGGAGAAAAACTGAGCCGCAGTTATTCCATCCCCAGCTCACCGCTCACCGACACCGACTTTAAAATTACCGTTAAAAAAGTCAGTGGCGGCAAAGGCTCTACATACCTGTGCGAGCAGGTCAAAGAGGGCGACACCCTGCTCACAACACCGCCCGCGGGCCAATTTTTTAAGCCGCTGCTCGAAGACAAAGGCGTGCACTATTTGCTGTTCGCCTGCGGCAGCGGCATCACTCCAGTTTTTTCGATCATGAAGACCGTCCTCAACGCGAGCGTAAACAATCGCGCCACCCTCGTGTACGGCAATCGCAACGAAGAGGCGATTATATACAAAAAGGAACTCGATCAACTCACCAAACAGTTCGAAGGGCGATTGCAAATCCATCACGTGCTGTCGAAACCGTCTGCCAACTGGCAAGGGCGCAAGGGTCGCATCGATGACACAATCACCGCGCAAATCGCCGACGAGAGCGCACAATCGAATTTGACCCGCGACGTTTACCTATGCGGTCCGACCGAATTTATGAACGCGACTAAAAAAATTCTCCTCGAGAAAAAAATCCCCGCCGAGCGAATTCATATCGAAGACTTTGGCGGCGCGGTTCACAAACCGGCCGCGGCAAATTCTGCCGGGCAAAAGGTCGATGAGCATTGGACCTTTATTGGCCCGTCGAAGGTCACGGAGTCGCCCGAAAAAATCATCGCTCAACTCAACGGTGAAACGGTTGAAGTCCCCGCCAAAGAAGGCCAAAGCATTCTCGATGCTCTACTTGAGGCGGGGGCGCAACCGCCCTACTCATGCCTGGATGGCGCCTGCATGGCCTGCATGGGTAAGATCCAAGAAGGCCGCGTCTATCAAGTCGATCCAGGAATCCTCACCGACGACAACGTCGCCAATTGCGAAGCCCTCACGTGCCAGGCTAAACCGCTGTCTAGAATCGTCAAAGTCTCCTACGACAACCTATAAGCCCGCCGTGTTTTTTGGCATTCTATGGATATGTATCGTCAGTGGGCGAATGGATACCTTTGCGCTCTTTGCGCGGCGCTGGTTTTAATAGCGTGGCCGGGGCCGGCCTTCGCCGCGCGCACAAGCTATCGCAACGCGCACCCGGTCGGCTGGATGCACCTTCTTCCCGTTGGCGAAGTTCCCGGCTGGAGTCAACCGCAGTGGCTGAATCTGGAATTCAACCACGCCAACATCTGGAACAACCAATTCTCCATGGTCGACCGCAGGAATGGCGACACGTACACCTACAAAGCCGACTTCGAACAAAGTTCCACCATCGCCGAAACCGGCTGGGCACTGACTCCCGAACTCGCACTTTCGATCGTAATTCCGTACGCCAATCGCAACGGCGGCTTTCTCGACGACTTTATCGACCAGTTTCATGTGGTCATCGGCAGCGATCGATTTCTCCGCCATCTCAACGATCCCTTCGACAACGACTTCTCCGTGAGGCGCAACGGCGTGGAGCAACTCACGTCGCAACACGGACAGGGCGTGGGCAGTTTTAAAACCAAACTCAAATGGTGGATGTGGCAATTAAAAAGCTCAACGCCAGGGACTTGCGATTGCGGCTTCGCCATCTCCGCGCAAGTCAAATTTCCGACGCAGAAGCGCGGCTTGGGTCTAAGTTCTGGAAACAATGATTACAGCGGCCTCGCGCATCTGGGCATCCCGATGGGGAAATACGCCGGCGCATGGATGACGGCCGGAGTGACCCGCCTCGGCACCAACGAAACTTTTGTCGGATGGCCGCGCCGCACGTGGCTGCAGATGTACGAGCTGTCGCTCGATCTCGGCTTTAACTCCACATTCGGTCTGATCTTGCAAGGACGCCTCGAATCACCACTGATGATGAAAGAGCACTTGAATTACCAATACACCTACGCCGACCCGAAAGGGCAGACCGCGGAGCGTGTCGCCTCGGGTTGGAACTCGCTGGTGCATTGGCGCGGGTCGCAATCCATTGGTGTGCGCTGGCGATGGGGAATGGGCAGTCAGATCAACCTCCTCATGATCGAAGACTGGGGCCTCGGCAAAAAAGACCAACGCAGCGATACGCTTTACGTCAATAACGCGCCAGACGTGGCTTTTATCACCCAACTCCATTTTGTTTTTTAGGTACCAGGTACCTTTTCGGTTCGCGTCATAAGTGCCTGTATGTTAGCCTCCCACACTCGGGAGAAACACACATGTTGATCAATGATTCCATCCTAAACAAAGTTATCGAAAAAGCGATCGGCTCTGGCGCCGACTTCGCCGAAGTTTATCTTGAAGACACTCAGACGCGACAATTCTCTTTTCTCAACGCGCGGCCTGACAAAGCGGTCTCTGGACACACGCTCGGCGCTGGCATTCGACTCTTCAGCGGCACCGAGCAAATCTACACTTTTACCAATGACCTCAGCGAAGCCGGATTGCTCCGCGCCGCTGGCAACGCAGCCGCCGCGCTCAAGGCCCGCTCACAGGGCAAATTGGCGCCGCCGCAAAAATTAGAATCTTTTGGCGGCCCGGCCCCAGTCAAAATCAACTCGACCGACCAACAGTGGGCGAACTTAAAATTGATGGACCAATCCGCTCGCGCCGTAAGCTCCCTGATTTCGCAGGTGAACGCGATTCTGAACGAGACGCGAAAACACGTGCAGATTATAAATTCTGAAGGAGTGCATCGCCAGGAATCGCGCAACTACTTAAATTGCGTGGCCATGGTCTACGCCGAAGAAAATGGCGAAAAAGAGAATGGCCACGAACGCACCGCCTTGCTCGGCACCTATGATGACTGGGGAAAAGTAGATTTCAAAGGAATCGCCGAAGATGCCGCCGCCCAATCTTTAAGAATTCTCAAGGCCGACTGGGCCCCCGCCGGCGAAATGCCCGTATTGATCGACTCTGAATTTGGCGGAGTCATTTTTCACGAGGCGTGCGGGCACGGTCTCGAGACAACCTCGGTTTCGCGTGACGCTTCGGTCTTTTGCGGTAAGCTCAACGAAAAAGTGGCGCACGAATCCGTGACCGCAATCGACGACGGCACGCTGCTCAACCAGTACGGCTCGCTTGAAATCGACGACGAAGGCGAAAGCACAAAGCGAACCGTATTGATCGAAAAAGGCATTTTAAAAAGTTATATCGTCGACAAACTCGGCAGTCGTAAAACCGGCTTCCAGGTCACGGGCAGTGGGCGAAGGCAAGATTACCGATTCGCGCCGACATCGCGCATGCGCAACACGTTTATTGCCGCCGGGACTTCCACATTCGAAGAAATGCTCAAAGACATCGACTACGGAATCTACGCTAAGAACTTAGGCGGCGGATCTGTGATGCCCGGAACCGGATCCTACAACTTCGCCGTCAACGAGGCCTTTATAGTCCGCAACGGAAAAATAGAAAAACAAGTCAAAGGCGCGAGCCTGATCGGCACGGGAATAGAAACTCTCGGCCGCATCGTAAAGGTGGGCAAAGAATTAAAACTCGCGCCGGGAACCTGTGGCTCGGTGAGCGGCCTAATCCCCGTGACCGTGGGCCAGCCGCCGCTCTTGGTTTCGAAACTCACCGTTGGAGGTAAAGTATGAGCACCGTCGATCAGGCCATAGATTTTCTGCTCTCCTCGGCACAGAAGAAAAAGACTCCCGTGGAGATCTTAGCCAATGAACGCAAAACCACGCGCGTATCGGTGAGCCAGCGTAAAATTGAGCAATTTTCTTTTTCTGAAACCCGGCAGGTCGGCGTCCGGGTGATTCAAGGTCTCAACGAGGGCCTTGCCTATTCGGAGGCGTTGGAACCCGAAAGTCTAGAATCGATGTTGGATGAGGCCATCGCCAATTCACAGGTGATCAAAAAGGGCTTCGCGTCCACACTTCGCGGCGCCGAAACGTTGCCGTCTATGGATTTTATTTATAACCCCCGGCTCGACAACATCACCCCGGAGCAAAAAATCACCGAAGCTTCAAAAATGGAAGCGGCGGCACTCGATCACGACCAACGCATCACCAATGTGGCCTACGCCGTCTACGGTGACGTTTGGATTCGGAACACAATCGCCACCAGCAGCGGCCTACGCTCCTCTTTTCAAGCCAACTCTTGTTCTGCGGGAATCATGTGTCTGGCCAAAGACGGCGACGGCAATGTCAATGCCGGCGAGATTACGGTTTCGCGCGACTTTGACAAGCTGGGCGCCAGCGAAACCGCCAAGCTCGCCGCCCGCCGGACGCTTGAGCGCCTCGGCGCCCGCCGCCCCACCACCGGCAAATACACCGTTGTCTTCGAAAACCGAATTGCCGAAGACCTCGTCGGAATGATCGCCGCCTATTTTAGCGCCAAGTCCATCGACGAAAACACCTCACCGCTCAAAGGCAAACTCGGGCAAAAGATTTTCTCGGATGCCCTCTCCATAATCGATGACCCATTTCATAAAACGGGCACCCAGTCGCGACCCTTCGATGACGAGGGTTATAGTGGAAAACCGCTGGCACTCATTGAAAATGGCAAGGTGGCCAGCTTCCTAACAAACTCGGTTCTTGCAGCGAAAATGAATCTTCCGCACACCGCTCATGCCGCCAGATCGCCGTCGTCGGACCTCGATATCAGCCCCAGCAATTTAATTGTAAAGCCGGGAACCAAGTCCGCCGCTGATTTGCTCAATGCCGACCGCTGCACGATTTTGATCACCAATGTTTTGGGCACCGCCGGCTTTCGCCGAGCCTCGGGAGATTTCTCCCTGCCCGTCGAAGGATTTTTGTATGAAAACGGCAAACCCGTGCATGCCCTTAAAGATTTCTTAATTTCGGGCAATATCCTTCAGCTGTTTAATGCCGTTGAGGCCGTGGGTAACGATGTTTTAATGCCGCTCGGTGCGGTGATTTGCCCATCCCTACTTGTTCGTGGTTTGAATGTAGCCGGAGCCACAGGAGGTCCCACATGATGATTCGAATTTTACTCGCACTCTCGCTCGCGATCGCCTTCACCGCCTGCGCTTCGCGCTCGGTTTTGCCCGACGTGAAAGAAGTCAAAGTGAGCCGCGACAATCCCGACAAAGATTGCAAAGAAATGGGCCCGATCACGGGCACCACGATGACCGCGAAGGGCACGCAAGAAGACGCCCTCAATGACCTCAAAAAAGAAGCGGCCAACAAAGGCGCCAACTACGTGGTCGTTAAACAATACTCGTCTCATGGCACAAGCGTTACAGGTATGGCCTACGAATGTCCCTGATTTGGGCCGCCCTTTTCCTTCCACTCAACGACATCACCACGACGCCTGAAAAGGCGCCGGTGTTTGTAGAGATCGCCAAACTCGAAGTGCATAAGGGCAAAGATCTCACCTACGACATCAGTCTGCGCGAAAAGCAGCGCGAGCTGTATCCAGATTTAGACGCCCGCCGCTCACCCAAAACCGCCGAAAAAATGTACGCCGACGTAAAGGCCATCGCAGCCAAACAAGAAGGCTGGAAAGTGGTCAACTCCGACGAGTCGAACTTTAGGCTCGAACTTACCGCCACCACCGCATTGTTAAAATTCACCGATGACATTGTGATTGAAGTTCGACCCGAGCCGGATGGATGCACCGTGCATATGCGATCGCGTTCGCGCATCGGCAAAAGCGATCTAGGTGCCAACTACAAACGAATCCAAAAATTCCTTAGTCTTCTTTAGCACCGGCATCGGGATTTCGTGCGCTCCCGGGAAGCCGATCATATTGCCGATCGCGCCGTTGCCCTTGAGTAACTCAAACAGCCTTTGACCCGCGCTATACGGCAGAACAGCGTCCGAAGTCCCATGACTCTGAATAAATTTTTTGCCTTTTAATCCCGCAGCCTTTTGGCTCCAACCCGGCTGATCGAGCAAAACTCCCGAATAAATAATCAAGCCCTCTAAAACTTCCGGCTCATGCATGGCCAAATCCGTCGCAACCATTGCACCTTGCGAAAATCCGCCTAAAACCAAGTGTTCCGGATTGAGATGAAAGATCATTTCGCTAATCAGCTTGCGCGAAAGGTCCAAACCCGGGGGGCGAATTTGCGTAAAATCCACGCTGGCCTCGAGCTCACGCAGCGAGATCGGAAACCAGCCACGTCCGGTCCATCCGGGGCCGATCGGCACCTCGAGCGGCGCCTCGGGGAAGTAAAAAGTCCACTTGCCTTCGGGATCCAGCATATCGGCCAAAGGCGCGAGATCGCTAGCGTCCGCGCCGAATCCGTGGAGCAGCACTGTCACGAAGTTCGACAGCTCCCCACCACGTTTTAGACACTTAAGTTGGCCTACCTTTTCAGTCATGTCTCACTATAAAACACAGCTTTGGAAGTTGTGGAAGAGTGAAAAAGAATCGGTCAATATCAAGTTGAGGCCAGGGGAGGCCGGTTAGAAGCACTCATTTCACAGGGGTTAGGTTTATGGTTGAAAAATTATTTTATGAAACTAAGCCGTTCCTATTCGTCTGGTTGGGCTACGTCGCCATTCAGACCCAGACTATGCTCAAGGTGGGCAAAATTCCCGCCACGATCCTAATGGGTTGCGGGCTATTGGTCCTGGTTATGCGCCTCGCATACCGCGGCTACCTGGGCGATAAGACGCGTACGCGCCACAAGCGAAAATTCTAGTTCTCTAGTCTAAATTAACGCGGATATAATGAGCGATCAGCATGGAAGTCACTCCAGAGATCGCTAAACCGCGCCTTCATCAACTGCGCGAATATTACGACAAAAACGAGCATCGGCTCGCCATTGCCTTTTTCGTTGGCGGGTTTATTTTCGATCTGGTCACGTTAGACCGGATTGACTCCTGGCTGACGATCGGTCAGCAAGTTGTTTACCTCCTGGTGATCCTCCTTGCTCTTATGCAGATGTTTTTTGAAGAAACCCGACCGCCGCTAAATACGGCCAATATGATCTTTTTAAAGCGCTGGTACTACGACTATCGCACGGCCGTGATTCACTTCTTTTTCGGAAACCTGCTCAACCTTTACACCATATTTTTCTTTAAAAGTTCGTCGCTCCTCGTCTCGTTCGGATTTTTAGTCTTTATCGTGTTTTTATTAGTGGCCAACGAATCGGCGCGATTTAAGTCTCTCGGTCTTACCTTTAAATTCGGCATGCTGGCTTTGTGCTTCCTTTCTTTTTTCTCCTACATCGTCCCCACGTTCGTCGGCCGAATGGGCATGATGGTTTTTATGTTCTCGATGGTCGTGGGCTGTTTGCCCTTGGTCGGAGTGGGCTGGTGGATTCAAACCTACGCGCCGGCCGCTTTTGAAAAGGCCAAGAGCCAAATTTTAATGCCCCAGGGATTGGTTCTTGTCGCCTTTCTTACGCTCTATTTCTTTAAGCTCATCCCGCCGGTTCCTCTATCGATCCCGTTTATTGGGGTCTATCACTCAATTGAAAAACAAACCGACCCGCAAACGGGCGTAACTTTTAAACTGGGCCACGAACGACCGTGGTGGAAGTTCTGGCACAATGGCGATCAATATTTTGTCGCCCAGCGTGGTGATAAGATTCATGTTTTCTTTCGCGTTTTCTCGCCCGGCCGATTTGCCGATCAGGTGCTCGTGCGCTGGTACTGGAGAGACAACCGGGCCGGCTGGGTGCTGCAAGACTCCATCCCGATCGCTATCGTGGGCGGACGGGAACAAGGCTTTCGCGGTGCTGGCGTTAAAGGCAACTACCAACCCGGCAGCTGGAAAGTTCAGATCGAAACCGCCGACGAACGCGAAATCGGCCGAGTGTACTTCGAACTCGAAAGCGCACCCGAGCAGCCGCGCACTTTTCAGTACGACGTCATGTAATTAGGCCTTGCGCAAAAACTGGCTCAGCGCCGGCCGCTCCGGCGTGGGAGGCGCGGAGCCCTGGCCGCGGCCAATCATCAACACGCCTTGCAAAGAGATTTCGTCAGGATTCAATCCTAAAACTGAATAGGTATTCTCATGCATACTCCAGGCGCCCGTGCTCCACTTCGTGGCCACTCCGTTTTGCCACAAGTGCAAAGAAATAATTTGCACGCTACAGGCCAAAGTTGCGAAATCTTCATGCTCACGGTGAACATCAAAGGTTCCGCTAGCGTTCGAACTCAGCAGAGTTCCCGTTCCCCGCCCCGTAACTGTGCGCCGAATTCCCAACGAAATTAAATGCGCCGGATTTAGCACATTGTCGCGCACCGCTTTACGTTTTGCGTCGCCCAGATCGCCTTTGGTACTTTTCAGCTCCACAGCCAAATCTGCAAGCCGCTCTCGCGACTTAGGTTGAATCCAAGTGTAAACCCACGGAAATGAAAGCTTATGGTTCGGCGCCCACAAACTTAAGGACAGGGCCTCTTCCACCAGGGGCTCCGGCACCGGATCGGGCTGATAATTGTGTACCGTGCGTCTTGTTAGCACTAGCTCGCGAAAATTCATGGGCCTACATTAGCCGACATGGACTGGCGAAACAAACCCAAATCTTTTTGGCAGGAACGACTGACGCCTGAGCAGTTTAAAATCATGCGCGAAGGCGGCACCGAGCGCGCCTTTACTGGCGCATTGCTCGAGAACAAAGATTCAGGAAAATATATCTGCGGAAGTTGCGAGACGGAACTCTTCGACTCCAGCACAAAATATGATTCTGGCTCCGGCTGGCCGAGCTTCTTCGCCGCCGTAGCGCAGGGCAAAGATGACCCGATCGAATACAAAACGGATCAGTCCTTGTTCGATTCGAGGATTGAGATCCTTTGCAAAAACTGCGGCGCCCACCTTGGCCACGTGTTTGAAGACGGCCCCAAGCCCACCGGCAAACGTTTTTGCGTCAATTCACTCAGTTTAAAATTCAAAGGCCACGCAAAATGAAAAAACGCGTTCTTTTTGTTTGCCTTGGCAATATATGCCGCTCACCGGCCGCCGAAGGTATTTTTTTAAAAATGGTCAAAGACGCGGACCTCGATAAACATATCGAGGTGGACTCCGCCGGCACCGGCGCATGGCACGTGGGAGACGGGCCCGACAATCGAATGATCCGTCACGCTAAGGAGCGCGGTTACGATCTTTCGCAACTTGAAGCGCGGCAGTTCGACCGGGAGGACTTTTTAAATTTCGATTATATTCTCACCATGGATCACGCCAACTACAAGAACGTGGTTAGCCTCGACGTAAAAAAGGAGCACCACCACAAAGTAAAGCCAATGACCTCGTTCTGTCGGATTCACAAAATCGATGAAGTTCCAGATCCGTATCACAAAGAGCACGAAGGCTTCGAGCACGTGCTTGATCTTCTCGAAGACGCCTGTACAGAATTGCTAAATCACATAAAAAAGGAAATCGCATGAACCTGCCGCCATTCTGGGCCCTTCGCGTTCATGCCCCCGAAGGCGACAAAGGCCTGCCCTATGCCAATCTCGAGCAAGTCAAACTGGAGCAACTCACCGAGGGCGATATCACCGTTGAGGTGCATTTTTCGGGAGTGAACTATAAAGACGCCCTGGCCACCACCGGACGCGGACGGATTATGAAACGCTATCCGCTCAATGCCGGGATTGATGCCTCGGGCGTAGTTCTCGAATCTAAAAATCCACAGTTTAAGCCGGGTCAAAAAGTTTTGGTCGCGGGCGCCGGCACCGGCGAAAATTTTGACGGCGGATTTGCCGAAGTCCTTCGGGCCCACGGTGAGTCTGTGGTTCCGTTGCCTGATGGTTTAAATTTGCGCGAGGCCATGATTCTTGGCACCGCGGGATTTACCGCCGCGCTCGCCCTGCACCGAATGCTCGAGAATCACCAAGAACCGAAAATGGGCCCAATCCTTGTCACCGGCGCCAGTGGCGGCGTTGGCAGCTTTGCCGTGCAGTTGTTCTCGCAAGCCGGGTTTACCGTACACGCCGTCAGCGGAAAGCATGAAGCGATCAAGTATCTCAAAGAGCTCGGCGCCAGCGAGGTGATTCCACCCGCCGAGCTGAACTTGGGTTCGCGGCCGCTCGAGTCGGTCAAGTACGGCGGCGTGGTCGACAACGTCGGCGGTAAACTTCTGGCGCAGGCCATGGCGCACACTCAACTCTGGGGCAATGTGTGCTGCATCGGTTTGGCCGACACGCACGAACTTCACACCAGCGTAATGCCGATGATCTTGCGCGGGGTGAGTTTGCTCGGCGTGAGCTCCAACAATTGTGCGCACGACCTTAGAGTCAATCTTTGGCAAAGGCTCGGTCGCGACTGGAAGCCGAAACATCTCTCGCAAACTCTAACCCGAACGGTTGAACTGAAAGATGCGATGAGCGCCTGCGAGGACCTAATGCACCGAAGAACCCACGGCCGGATTTTACTGCAAATTCGGAAGGGAGAGTGACATGAGCGCAGCGACTGTTTCAGCCATCGAAGGCAATCGACAACTGCTCGATGGCGGCGCCATGTTTGGCAATGCCCCCCGCCCCGTGTGGGAAAAATGGATCGCGCCCGACAGCCTTGGCCGCATCCCCCTCGCCTGCCGGGCGATGCTGATCGAATTTGATAATAAAAAGGTCCTGTGCGAGGCCGGTATCGGCGCTTTCTTCGAACCCAAGCTCGCCGATCGCTTCGGCGTGCAATCGCCTGACCGACACTTACTTCTTGAGAATCTCGCTCGGCTCAAAATCAAGCCCGAAGATATCGATTACGTGATTCTCTCCCATCTCCATTTCGATCACGCCGGCGGTCTCCTACCCACGTACAAAGAATTGCACGGGGGCCGCAAGGAGCTGGTCTTCCCCAAGGCCAAATTTATTGTTGGAGAAAAGGCCTGGGCGCGGGCGCTAAGCCCCCATTCGCGCGACCGCGCATCGTTTGTTCCCGAGCTCAACGAACTTCTCAAAGACTCCGGCCGCCTGATCGTGCATCCCAAAGACAAACTTCCACCGGAAATTGCCCAACGCTTTGAGTTTATCGAGAGTGAGGGCCATACACCGGGCCAAATGCACACGCTTTTCAAGGGCGATAAACAGAAGGTCTTTTTCTGTGGCGACCTGATTCCCGGGCGTCCTTGGGTCCACCTTCCCATAACCATGGGTTATGACCGCTTTCCAGAAATGCTTATCGATGAGAAGGCGGCTGTTTACCAACGCGCAGAGAAAGAACAATGGCTGTTGTTTTTCACCCACGATCCCACGGCCGCTGCGGCCCAAATCAAATCGGCCACTTCGGGCAGGTTTGAGCCCGTGCAAGTCCAGGAAGATCTGACGCGCTTCGAAGTTTGAGTTTTCGGTTAGAAATTGCAGATTTTGCCCAAAGCACAATGTTTTTGCTGATTCCTCGACTTTACCTTTATAAATTGAGCCACCAGAATGTGTTTCCGGGGGACAAAACAAAATGGGCATCGAAGACCGCGTAGAGCGGGTGCTTAAAAAACTGAAATTGAACAAGTTCTCTCCGTTTCTGTTCGCCCGCTCCGGATTTTGGCAAACCATCTACGGCGTCTATTGGCCGATTTTAAAGCCATCAAAACCCGATCACTTTCACCATTTGATTTTGCCTGACGGCGACATCCTCGTCGTCGCAGAGAATCGGCCCAAGCACTGGCAGCCGGGTAAGCGAATTATGGTACTCGTACACGGAACCACCGGCTGCTACGAATCGACTTACATGCAGCGCATGTGCAGACGTTTAACAAAAAAAGGCTACTTGGTGCTTCGACTGAATCTTCGGTTCTGCGGCCCTGGTAAAGGCCTGGCCCGCCGCCCCTACCATGCCGGCATCAGCGACGACACCCGTTACATTCTTGAGTGGATCAAACGTCAGTACCCAACCTCACCCGTCACACAGATCGGATTTTCTCTCGGTGGCAATGTGACCTTGAAAATGGCGGGCGAAGACGGCTCTCACCCCGCCGGCAATCTCGATAGCATCGTCGCCCTTTCGCCACCTGTGGATTTGGCGGCGGCCGCCAACCGAATGGACGAGCCCGAAAATCGCCTGTTTCAAAAAGTGTTTTTGAGTGCTCTCAAGCACGATGTAAAGTTGATGGAAGAGCTTTACCCGGAAGTGGGGCAAATCGCGTTCCCCAAAGACCTAACGATCCGTAAGTTCGACCAGCTCTACTCGGCACCCCGGAGCGGCTTTAACAGCGCCGAGGAATATTATGCCAAGTGCAGCTCGATTCATTACATTCCCGAAATAAAAATTCCGACATTAATCCTCGCCGCCCACGACGACCCGGTCGTAAACACCCATCGAATCGGCGAACTCCCCCATCGCGACAACATCGATATCCTGCTGACCCAACAAGGCGGTCATATGGGCTTTCTCGGCTGGGGCACCGACTACAGCGAAGTCCGCTGGTCCGATCAAGCCGTCACCCGATGGATGGAAGACACCCTGGCGATTTAGGCGCAAGGGTACCAGGTACCTTTTCGCAAGGGTACCAGGTACCTTTTCGGTTCGCGTCACGACCTTGGCCCCATTGCCCTCTTAAGCAGCACGCCATAGGCTGATTGTACATGCGATCTCCGGGGGGAATTATGAAATATATTATTGCCGCATTTGTTTTACTCACTTCAGCCGAGGCTTTTGCCGAGCGCGATTGCTACGCTCCATGGGGTGCTTACGTTCGCCACGGATTTGATGTGATGGCGTACAAAGATCAACGACCCACTGGCGGCGCTCGCTGCGAATACCAATATCGCCGCTGCAACGATGGCTATCTTTCAGGTTGGTACAGCTACGGAAGCTGCCAAGAAGACTACTCCTGCAACACGATTGAGTTCGGCTATATGTCGCACTACCAATCGGTTACGGCGTACATGAATTCAGACGTATTCAACGGTGCCCGCTGCCAAAGCGAAACCCGCACCTGCCAATACGGCCAGCTCACGGGCTCCTACCGCTACCGCTACTGCACTGAACACAACTAAATTTATTTATTAGCTCCGCCATCTCCACCGGTGACTGTGGTTCCGTCACCGGGAGGGTTGATCGGGGTCCACGCGATTTGCCGCATGCACGTTAGAATCTTTTGATCGCCGTGTTGGCGATTGCACGCGTTCATCAAACTGGCGGTTGGCTTCCGGTCCGCGATCATCCGCAAACAGTCGAGCATATTGCCATCTGAAACCCGAATGCAGCCGTAGACCGCTGCGGGATCAAACTCCTTGCCCCGCACCTCGCGAAAACACTCCACGGTAAAGCGACCAAAGTTATCGTCATTCACACCGCGCGCGCAGGCATCCACCGCTTCGCGATCAAACTTTTGGCCGCGGGCCACTTCAATGCATTCTCGTTTATCGTTGGTGCCCGCCATCTTGCGGCAAGCCCGAAGAGCGGCCGCATCATCATCGAGCTTGGCTTCGCAGACCGAGCCAGCGACTAAAAAAGCTAAAAAAAACAAACCAGATCTCATGGCGTCCATACCTTATTGCTCAATCCGCCCTCTGCACCTGAAAAAGTATCCCCGTCACCGAATAACTTTGCACGGCCACGGGGTATTGCCCCGTGTACTTGGTCCCAATGGTCTTAAGCTTATAAACGCCATTCTTAACCGGCACCTGCAGCACGAACTCACCGCCCACGCCACTGGTGCCATTGGCGAGCATTTTCCCGTCGTCGGCAAACAGCCCAATTTCCACGCCCTGTACCGGTACCGCGCCAAGCCCCGCTTGCATCATCACTTTGCCCTGCACTTCGGTGCTTCGGTGCTTACGTTTTACGATCGGCACGACCAATTGGTTCGTGGTCCCGGCGGGGCCGGTTTGATAGTTTTCGCCATTCAAAACGTTGAGCGGCGACTTTTTTTCGGTCTTGGGGCCGTAAGCACACCCAACCAAAACGGCCGCCACGATTACCGACGCTTTAACCATTCCCTCACCACCTGAAAGTAAATCGCCATGGCAAACAACAGGCCTGAAATTATGCACGGAAGAATAAAGCCGCGGAACTTCCAATCTCGAAAAATCGGCACCCCGGCCGCGGAGCCAAACGTATAAAATGAAATAATCCCGATCCGCATCAAATTGGCTTTCCACTCATCTTCGACGCCTTCGATACGCTTGCTGTTCAATACCCGAATCAGGCCAATCCCTAAATCCGTGGTGACCCCGGTCAGGTGGGTGGTTCGCACCACCGATTTTGAGACTAGAGTAATCGTTCCGTTCTGCACCCCGCAGGTGAAACACAGTAGACTCACCAAAATGTAGCCGCGCACACTCGATAACGGCAGGCCAAACTCGCCAAACCCATTATTGAAGCCGCCAACAGCGATGGCCAAGGTCAGAAGAAACAAAAAACCAAAGACTATGTAGTATTTCGGGTCTTTTTTAAGTTTAAGGCGCAAATCCACCAAAATGCCGCTCACCATGCAGCCGAGCAGAAAGGTCAGGGGAATAATCAACAACCCCAACGCCTGGGGGTAGTTGCCCGATTCGTACTCCAAACTGAACAAAGTGGCGAAGCCGGTGACATGGGAAACGAAGCTATGACAAGCCATCAGGCCGCCAATGTTTAAAAGTCCGGCCTGAAAGGCCAAAATCATCCAAATGCAGACATTGCTTCGGGTGTAAGCGGATATGTTTTGGCTACCAAAAATCACGGTTGTCCGATCCTGGGGATATGCAAAATTTTAAAACATTCGTGAGCTTATGTAAATCTGACCAAGAAACCATTGCCACTGGTCCAAGCCTCGCTTAAGGTCCTCTGTTCCATGCATGAAAATATAAGAAACATCTGTATTATCGCACACGTCGATCACGGCAAGACCACGCTCGTCGACCACCTCTTACGCCAAAGTGGGACCTTTTCCGAACGAGCCCAGCTCGAAGACCGGGTTATGGACTCTATGGACCTAGAGCGGGAACGGGGAATCACGATCCAGGCAAAAAACGCCGCGATTCAATACAAGGACACCCGAATCAATATTGTCGATACGCCCGGGCACGCCGACTTCGGTGGCGAAGTTGAGCGAATTTTAGGCATGGTTGATGGCGCTGTTTTGCTGGTCGATGCCGCTGAAGGGCCGCTTCCGCAAACCCGTTTCGTTTTGCAAAAAGCACTCGAGCGCGGCCATCGCATTATCCTTTGCATCAACAAAGTCGATCGTCCCGAATGTTCAGACGGACTCCGCACCAAAGAAGTGGTGAATCAGGCGTTTGATTTGTTTATCGATCTCGGTGCCAGCGAAGAGCAGGCCGATTTTCCGATCGTCTACGCCACGGCTCGGGCCGGCTGGTGCACCACCGATCCCGATGAAGTGCCGGCGCTGATTTCGGGAGAGAAAAAAGGCTCGTTAAAACCGTTGTTCGATCTTGTCGTCTCGACCATCAAACCGCCAGTTGTGATTGAGGGTGCGAGTTTTCAAATGATGGTCGCCAATCTGGGATGGTCCGACTTTGTCGGCCGCCTCGCGATCGGCCGAATTATTTCTGGTTCCCTCGCCGTGGGCCAACGCGCCTACCGTTTCGGGGTCGACGATAACGGCAAACAAATCACTGAAGGTTTCACCGTCACCAAGCTGTTCCGCTATTCGGGCCTACAGCAGACCGAAGTTAAAGATCTGAAGGCCGGTGATGTCGGCGTGATCGCCGGCGCTGAGAATTTTCAGATTGGCGATACGGTCGGCGGAGAAGAATCCACTGAGCGCATGCCGCGAATTGAAGTCAACAAGCCCACTCTGGCCATGGTTTTCTCGGTGAACACATCGCCGTTTTCGGGCCGCGATGGCGACGCGGTACAATCGCGCAAATTGCGCGAGCGACTGCTTCGCGAAGTTCGGCACAACGTGGCCGTTCGCTTTGAAGAGACCGATGTACCCGATCAATTCCGATTACTCGGACGTGGCGAATTGCAGTTTGCGATTATTATCGAACAAATGCGCCGTGAGGGCGCTGAATTTATGGTTGGGCGACCCGAAGTGCTGATTAAAACGGAAAAAGGCCAAAAGATGGAGCCACTTGAGCGCGCCACTTTGGATTTGCCCGAAGAGTTCGCCAGCGCAGTGACCCGTATGTTCCAAGAACGTAAGGGCATTTTAATGTCATATGAAACGTCAGGAACCCATTCCGGCCCTTCGGGAACGCAAAACCGGGTGCGTTTAGAATTCGACATACCCACCCGCGGCCTTTTGGGAATGCGCACAAAATATCTGACCGCCACCAAAGGCGAAGGATTGTTCTCTGCGCAAATGACTGGCTACACCGAGTGGAAGGGCGAAATGCTGAACCGACTCAATGGAGCCCTGATTGCCGACCGCGATGGCTTTGCGACAGAATACGCCCTATTGAATTTGGACGACCGGGGACAAATGTTTATCAAACCGGGCGTCGAGGTCTATGAGGGCATGATCATTGGGGAATTTAATAAAGAGAACGATCTGAACGTAAACCCCACCCGCGAGAAAAAATTGACCAACGTCCGGGCAGCGGGCAGCGATCATTATGAAGCATTAAAGGGTACCCGCGATATGACCTTGGAGCGGTGTATTGAATGGATCGAGCAGGACGAATGGATTGAAGTTACGCCTGAGAACATTCGTATGCGAAAGAAGACCCTCAAAGGAAACGCCCGAAGCATCGTTCGACGCGGCGACGACGACTAAATTAAGTTCAAAGATCCTTGGAAGGGCCTGCTACAGCGGATTCCACTTGCTGATTTTACGCCCCGTGCGGTAGAGTTATAGGCAGAATTTTGGTCCCGATCCGCCACAGAATCAGTAAGTGCATGGTGCCTTCCGATCCCTCAGTGGCTAAGAAAAGTTCGGCCAAAGAGGAGAAAAAACAATGGGTAAAAAGTTATATGTAGGGAATCTTCCTTACTCGATCGACGATGCAGCTCTCGAGAGCCAATTTGGCGCTTTCGGAAAAGTTGAATCTGCACGTGTGATCACTGATCGCGACACTGGCCGCAGCAAAGGCTTCGGTTTTGTCGAAATGTCTTCGGACGACGAAGCTAACAAAGCGATCGAAAGCTTGAACGGAACCCCGATGGGTGGCCGTAACTTGACTGTCTCTGAAGCTCGCCCGCAAGCTCCCCGTGAAGGTGGACGCGGCGGCGGTGGCGGCGGAGGCCGTGGTGGCTTCGGTGGCGGCGGACGCGGCGGCGGCGGAGGCCGTGGTGGCTTCGGCGGCGGCGGCAACGGCGGCGGACGCTACTAAGATCTGTTTATTTATTAAGCTGGTTTTTGACAAAGGCCCGGTTTCCACCGGGCCTTTTTAGTTTAGCTTCTCTCTCAGACCTCAAACTCAGTATCCTAGATGCTGATGACAAAATCCCCTCTCGAAGACAAAAAAATATTCTTAATCGCAACTGCGAATCCCGAGAAAATGAAGTGGCTCGAGGAGCAGGTCAATAAGCACATTTCCAAGGCCACCATATTTACGTCGCGCGATGGCCTCGATGCCGCGAGCAAATTGCAAAATGCTCCGCCACACGTGGTGATCACCGATGTTGAGTTGCCCAAGACCACGCCAATGAAACTTGTAGAGCATGCGATGAGCGCCCGAGGCGCCGAGTCGACGGCGGTCGTCGTGTGCGGACCGTTGCCGAAAGAAGGGCAATTTCTCGATGAGATGGTCACCGGCAAAATCGCCTACTTTCATGTCGACAATGATGAGGGCGAGTTTGTTCGAGCTTTAACCAAGGCGTTGAACTTTTCTTCACACAAGAACCAAGCCGATTTCTACATCAAGTTTTTAGCTCCGGGCGAGACGTTGATCAAAGAGGGCGACAAGGCCGACTATGTTTACTTCGTAAAAAAGGGTCAACTCGTGGCCTTTAAGGCCGATCAAGAACTCGGCAAAATTGAGTTCGGTGAGTTTGTCGGTGAGATGGCCTATATCAACGGCGAACCACGCAGCGCCTCGGTTAAGGCTGTGACCGACTGCGAGCTGATTGAGGTCGCCGTTGGCACGTTTGATAGCGTTTTGTTTAAGCGCCCCGCGTGGTCTAAGGCGTTAATGATGACTCTCTCGAAGCGGATAAAGGCCGCGAACGAGCAGAAGGACTAGCGCTCCCGCGCCCGCCCGGATGAATGCCATTTAATTGGACTTGCTCGCAATCGACAGCCAACAATAAGCGCTTGATCGACTTTAAGATGGCCTATGTTTTGTGTCTGTCCGTTCTCTTGCACTTGTCTCTTGGGTATTTGCTGCTAGTTCGAAAAAATGTTCTGCCCGAACCCGCACAAACCGTTGCGGTTGAGTTTCGGGAGCGAAGCCTGCCGAGCGGCTCGCAAGTCCGCAGCAAAAGCGGCAAGTCCCGCGCTACAAAAATTCCGCTGTCAAAGTTAGTGCCGAGGCTCGCGATGAATTCAAGTTCACAAAGTGATTGGACGCGAGACACGCGCGATGAAGACTTTCGCCAAGGGCTTACGTGGACAGATTCGCGAGCCTACGACCAAGGTGAACTTTCTTCCGCCGAGGGTCTGTCAGCCGCACAGTCCAAATTTATAAAATCAATCTGGCGCATGATTGACCAGTACATCGAAGAAAATCCGTTCTTGTCTGAGTACAACCACACCGGCAAAGTATTTTTGCGCTTTGAGGTCGACGAAAAGGGTCGGCTTTTAAGTTTGCAGGCATCGGCCATGGACCGCGTTCTCAAAGTGATCGCGACCCGCGCCGTTCGCAAAGCCCTGCGCAACGAAACCGGCGATGTGCACTTTCCCGATCGCCGAATGGCGCTGCATGCGCGCTTTAGTTGGGCGGGTTACCAAGCCTGCAACAGTTTGCGCGGCCATCAGGCCAGTTTTTTAAGCTTTTGCCATTACGCCGAAAACAAACGCAAGTCGTTTTCGAGTGGCGAAAAAACCGCCGTTTGGACCGGCGCCATCATTAACCACGGACCATGGGCCTATGAGGAAATTAAAAAATACCGGCGCGAAGAAAGCCGGCGCAAGTCGCAGTTCAATCCCTTTAGAAAGTATGAGCTCGATCCGGATTGGAACTTGTAGGTTGCTGAGAGTGGCGTCGTGGTCTAACTTAGTCGCGATGAAGATTAATGTGTTTGGGCGAATTGTTGAAGTCGCCCGCGATAACGGTGAATGGGTTCTTTATACTCTCGGCGAAGGCAAAAAGCGCCGAGAAAATGACATCGTAATTCCCGCGGATTTAAATGAAAAAGATGTGGTCACCTTCATAGCCGACATTTTCCATGAGTTTGCGACTCCGGGGAATTCTGAGGTTAAAGTTCTGAAATAAGACGATCGCAACTCTGTACGTACAGAGTTGAAGGTCAGTTCAAAATTGCCTTCCTTGAGTCGCCAAATTGAAGATTTGAGGGCGATATGTCTGGCGCTGGCCAGAGCAGACCGCGTCCGCGCCAGCCCAGCGATTTTAACCCCGATGTAACTTTGCCCGCAGCGCGACGGTCGGTTGCGTGGACTCCCCTACGGGCGAAAGGCACTTTTTTCAATTCCCACTTACATCTACCCAGTCGCGCCAGCCCAAAGTATTCGAGATCCAACACACGGGGGAATTCATGAAGCTTATTTCTGCAACGTTCGCGATCTCTTTAACCTTTGCCAGCACGCACGCTTTTGCCGCAGATGCTAAAATTCACGCCAAAAATGAAGATGGTAAGTCCGTAGTTATCGCCTTGGATTCTAAGGGCACGCCGCGCGAGAACTTAGCCGCCAACCGTTACCCCTCGATCAAAGATTTTCGCGACGACCATCAATATTCCGATTTTTGCTATGAAGGCGCCCCGCGAGACAGCAAAAATCTTCTCACACAGTTAGTGCTGGCCGCCGACGGCGACGGTGACTCGTGGGCGGAGCTAAAGTCCATCAAAACAGATAAAGCGGGTGTGATCGAAGTCATCGCGCTGATCACTGACGAATCTGGAGAAAAAGAAGAGTCGTACTCGTTTTCGCCTTGTAAATAAGAGAGGCGACTCAACTAAAACGCAAAATCCGAAACCACGGTGACGTCGGGATGTTCGAGAATCCACGAAATCGGCACGTCTTTTTTCGCGACCGCACGCTGCATGATCGCGTGCTTCTTCTCGCCTTTTACAATCACCAAAATTTTCTTAGAGCGCATAAAGGTCGAAACCCCATAAGTCAGGCCCCAGGTTTGCTCGGCCAGCCCCAGATACGACGTCGTCTCTTTACTTAGGCGCACGCAGCCGCCGCAAAAACTGCGCGGCAAGCCCGGTTCATGAAAGGCCACATGGCCGTTCACCCCAACGCCGAGAATGGCGGCGTCAGCGATATGATCGCAGTTTGCGATCCATTCCATCTGCGGCAAAAAGGGCTTAAGCTCCTCTTGAAAGAACTGCCTAAATTCGCCCTTTCGGGGGCCGCTGATAATTTCATCGAGCTGCATAAGTCGAAGCGAGCGCAAGAGCGAGGTCGGCTCCGCCGTCCAGCGGCGGTACAGCGGCGTCGGCGTGCCGCCCGCGGGGACGAACACACGCTGGCCTTTTCCGATTTCATCATGAATCCAGGTCCAGGATAATTTAACCCAATCATTCTCGTCTTTGCCTATAAGCACGCGCATAATAAGAATGATAGATGAGGTGCGCGCGATGAAAAAGCATAACCTTATTGTTGTTGCACATCCGGACGATGAGACCATCTTCTTCGGTGGTCTTGTGCAAACCTACCGACGACGCCCGTGGAAAATTATTTGCGTGACCGATGGCAATGCCGATGGGGTCGGGCAGCAACGGCGTCTCGATTTTATGACCGCCTGTAAAAAACTTGGCGCGCAAGTGGCCGAAATGTGGAATTTTCCCGACACGTACGAGGCTCGCATCGATGTAGAAAAATTGGCGGCAAAACTGAAACAAGAGAACGCCGCCGAAGTTTTCACTCACGGAATACTTGGTGAGTACGGACACCCCCATCACCAAGACGTTTGTCTAGCCACCCACAGGGCCTTTTGCGCCGATCACACTGTGTGGAGCGTGGCCTACAACTGCTTTGCTGAAAAGGTGATAAAAATTCCGCGCAAGGCTTACCAGAAAAAATGCGAAGTTCTCTCTGAGGTCTACTTCACAGAAACCAACCGCTTCGCTCGTTGGCTCCCATCGTATAATCACGAAGGTTATGTGAAGCTCGGGTTAAAAGAGGTCGAAGCTCTATATACTTTCTTTAGCGACGGCGTGAAGCCCTCCGATGGCGCCCTTAAAGTTTACGATTGGTTTACGCCCTATTTGGAAGAGTTCCGAACGCAGGTCACTTCGCGGCCATTTTAGACGCGAACTCGGTGCCGACTTGCCTAAGGCGACTCTCCGTGCCAAAAGACCTTCATGTCCACAATCACCGTCGACAAAGCCATTGAACTCCTCGCCCGGGGCGAGCTCGTCGCCATTCCCACCGAAACCGTTTACGGCCTCGCTGGGCGCATCGATCGCGAAGATACGCTCAAGCGGATTTTCGAAGTCAAATCCCGACCATCGTTTGATCCGCTGATCGTGCACGTTTCCGATTTGGCGCAGGCCCGTAATCTCACCACTTCGTGGCCAGAGATATTTGACCTGCTGGCCAAGGAATTTTGGCCGGGCCCACTGACCCTGATCGCTCCTAAAACTGCGGCGGTGTCCTCGTTGATTACCGCCGGACTCGACAGCGTCGGCCTTCGCTCTCCCAGCCATCCAGTGGCTCGCGAGATCTTACAAAAAGTCGGCGTTCCACTCGCCGCTCCATCGGCCAACCGCTTTGGCAAAACCAGTCCGACTAAGGCGGAGCATGTTGTGAGCGAATTTTCGGGAAGAGTTCCCGTTGTCGACGGCGGCGCGTGTGATGTCGGCGTCGAAAGTACAGTCTTGGCCGCGCAATTTGAGAATGGAAAATGGAATGTCCAGATCCTCCGCCCCGGCGGAATCTCACAAAAACAAATTTCCGATACGTTAAATAAAAACAAAATTTCTTTTTCGATCGGCCGCGCGCACTCGGTCGCCTCACCCGGACACAGCAAAGCTCACTACCAACCCGACAGTCCGCTCGTGATCGTGCAACGTAAAGTCAGCGACCAAGAGATTAAAAAATCTTTAAGTGATCAGGATCACGAAATCTCTGAAGTGCGCTGGCTCGAATTGCCTGAGGATCCCATTCAGGCGGCGCGCGTTCTTTATCAAAAGTTCCGCGATCTCTCGACTAAGGGCTCAGCGATTGCGATCGAAAAAAAACCAATTCATGCGGGTGAAGACTGGCACGGCGTCTGGGATCGAGTTGAGCGCGCGGCGATTCTCCACATCTAATCGATAGTACGCCCAAAAAAGACGCATTTCGCGACACGTCGTCTACATCCTACGTCGGTAAATCTCCGTTACTGTTTAAAAATTGTCAGATGTCCATCTTTGCCTCAGTCGAAGCTATTGATTTTCCTCGAATATTTATATAATTTAAAGTTTAAGAAACTGTGAACTTTGCGAACTCAATAGGCGGTTAGTGACATGACAGAGATGGATAATTTTCTTAAAGAATTCGGCCAAACGCTAAAAACCACACGTAAACAAATGGGATTGTCTCAGGTCACGGCGGCACAAAATATGAAAATTGATTACCGCCACTATCAAAATATCGAAGGCGGTAAAATCAATTTACGCCTCGATACACTGATGAAACTTGTGAAATTTTATAATCTCACGAAGGGAGCAACGCCCTTCAACTTTGAGTCTTTTCTCAATCTGATCAACGTTTCCGCGAGCGGGAGCGATCATCACAACAATTGGACCGCGCTCTACGATCACTTCGTGCAGGGTGGGCATGCCGGCTACCTCGTGGTGAAGTGCAACGATAAATCTGTGGTGCAGATCAACGACCGGCTGTTCTCGGCACTCGGCATAGACTCGAAGAGCGAGTTGATGGGAAAACAACTGGCCCAGTTGATTCAAGACGACGGGCTTCGCAAAGTTGAAGACTTTTGCCGCAACTACCGGCCCGACGAAGTGTCGAGCCCATTTATTGTTTCGTTTCGCACGCAGCCGCCCGCGTTTTCAATCCCTATGATGGCCGTTCTCAAGGTGAAAAAAGAACAGTCCAACGGTGAAGATCACCTGCACTGCATTTTCTTTGACCGCAAGACCCTTGAAGAAGAAGGCCATCGCCTGAGCGACATCCTAAGCGGATACAAGCAATTCATGGAGCTTTACCCCCAGCTTAAAGCCGTCTAATCTGGCGGCGATGCCCCATCGCTGGAAAGAAGAAGTCCTATTTGATTCGGGAGATGAATACTTCGTTGAATTGCTAAGCTCAATTCGCCGCGCCAGCATAGTCATCGAAATGGAAAGTTACATTTTTATCAAAGGCGTCCTCGCGGACCGCGTGGTCAGCGAACTGATCCGCGCCGCCGCGCGCGGGGTTCGAGTGCGGTTAATCGTCGACGGCTGGGGCTCACCCGGATTCTTATGGGATTACTATCCGCAACTGCGTAAGGCCGGCGTAAAGATCCGATTCTTTCGCGTCGTACCCGTCATACTGCGCCGCCTGCCCGGCGATCCTAAGGGATTTTTTCAGCGCATGCTCAACCGATTTCGTGGGCTGAACCGCGGGAACCATCGCAAATTTTGCCTCATCGACAATCGTGAACTCTACGTCGGCAGCTTTAATATTAGCGACGTGCACCTCAAAGAATTGAGCGGCGATCAGGCGTGGAAGGATCTCGGCGTGCGCGTCAGCGGCGGTGACCTTCGCTATGCGGGGCGCGCGTTCCAACGGGCCTTTCGCGGTTGGACGGCCCTAAACTGGCCAATGCGCAGTCCAGAGCTCCTGTTACTCAATGACTCTTTTTTGCACAAACGTCGAACGCGCAATCAGCATCTTCGGCACATTCGCAAGGCCGAGCACAATATTTGGCTCGCGACTCCCTATTTCGTGCCGATCGGCGCCTTAGTGCGAGCCCTGGTCCGCAAAGCCCGGCGCGGCGTTGATGTTCGCATTATGGTGCCTAAGGAAAATGACGTATTTTTGATGCACTGGCTGAGCTGGCCATTGATGCAATATCTGGTGAGGAACGGAGTGAAAGTCTTCATCTATCAACCTCGCTTCGCGCACCAAAAACTCTTTATTGCCGATCATTGGATGTGCATCGGCTCGACCAATTTAAATCACCGAAGTTTTCTCCATGATCTTGAAATGGACGTGGTCATCACTCACGACGATAACCGCGCCAAACTCGTCGCTGGCTATATCGCGGATCAAAAGTTGTCGGAACCCTTTGACAGATCCGAATGGGCCCACTTACCGTTTTGGCATAGATGGATTGCCGCCGTAGTTATTTTGCTAAAATATTGGGCATAGCCGCCGTAGCCCTAGTGGCCAGCGGATGTGCATCAAAGCCGCCCAAACCTGCGTTCAATATCAAGTGTGGTGCGACCCCTGTCCAGCGCGACGACCTGAAACAATTTAATGTCACACCTGTTCCCGGCAAAGTAACCGTGGTGCGAATTTTTCGCAGCAATAGCCCCTACTGCAAAGAAGATTTGATGCGAATCGGCCTGTTGTTTAAAGAAAAGACCTGGTCTCAAGACAAAGTTCAACTCGTGTTGATCGCCTACAAAAAAGACGGCGTGGAGAGCAGAAAAACCTTCGACGCTTTTGTGCGCACCGATATCGTTTCGTTCGGAGTGCCCCTCGAATCCACGCAGATGGTTTTTTTAGATAAATCCTACCCGGAGCTGTTGCAAAGCAAGTCCGGGTCTGGAGAGCCGGTATTTGCCGACTGGAAGGCCGTTCCCTATGGACTTGTCTTCGCCAAGGATGGTCGCCTTGCCTATAGCGGCCACTTTACCGCCAATTCCAACCTGCAAGACAACCACTACAAGTTCATTACCGACTTGCAAAATGAGACCTGCGAGAATACATCCAATTAGGTGAAAACATTTCTTAAATACTACACAAGTTCGATGGTTGTTACCGTACTGGGTCTCGCGCTTGGCACCTGGGTCGGATATATTTATTCAGGCACAGTTACTGGTGCTCTTGAAGCCCTGTTTTTGACTTTTATTTTGTGTGTCCTCGAAGTCTCGCTGTCCTTTGACAACGCCGTGGTCAACGCGACCGTTTTAAAGAAAATGACGCCCGAATGGCGCCATCGATTTATCACCTGGGGGATCTTGATCGCCGTCTTCGGGATGCGGATTGTCTTTCCGCTCGCCGTGGTGTCGATCCTTGCCGATGTCAATCCGTGGCAGGCCCTCGTGCTTGCGAGCACCAAGCCGGCGGAGTACGCCAAGATCATGCAGTCGTCCCATTTGCAGCTGGCCGGATTTGGCGGCAGCTTTTTGCTGATGGTCGCCCTCAAGTATTTTTTCGATCGCGACAAAGAGGTGCATTGGTTTTCGTGGATTGAACGTCCGTTGACGGCCATGGGGAAAATTTCGGCCATCGAGCTCTCTTTCTGCCTGCTCTTATTTTACGTGATGAGTTTGTTTTTACCCGGTGACCACGAGAAATTGGTATTTATCGAATCGGGTATTTTTGGAATGGTCACCTTTGTCGCCGTCGACGGTATCAGTGCGATGTTGCAACTCCCCTCCGACACCGGCAAAGCCGATATGGCAAAGGCCAGTGCCGCCATGTTTTTATACCTAGAGATTCTTGATGCCTCGTTCAGCTTCGACGGCGTCATTGGCGCCTTCGCTTTGACCAATAATTTATTTATTATCGCCGCCGGTCTCGGTATCGGTGCGATGTTTGTTCGGAGTATGACCATCTACCTGGTCGAAAAAAATACGCTCAGTCAGTTTCGCTATTTAGAACACGGCGCTTTTTATGCGATCGGCGCGTTAGCGGCCATGATGCTGCTTGGGGTATTTATCCATATTCCCGAAGTGTTGACCGGCTTGATCGGCGCTGTATTGATTGGACTCTCGATTGTCGCTTCAGTTCGCTACGAGAGAAAAATCGGAAGCCGGAGATAGTTTATGTCCCGCCATTGCAAAATAGACCCGTTGGTCGAACAAATCCTGTCGCGCGTGCAGCCCACGCCCATGGCTGAAAACGGCATGACCGACGAAGATCGCATTCACAAAATCTCGCAACACTTTCGGCAAATTATGCTGACTTTGGGCTTAGACTTGATGGATGACAGCTTGCAAGACACTCCCCAGCGAGTGGCCAAAATGTATGTAAATGAAATTTTCGCGGGCCTTAACCCCAAGAACTTCCCGAAGATCACCAGCATCGAGAATAAACTCGGCTACGACTCGATGGTCACCGTCAAAGATGTCTCGATTATTTCGGTGTGCGAACATCATTTTGTAACCATCGACGGGCGCGCCACGATCTCCTACATTCCGAAAAACAAAGTGCTAGGACTATCGAAAATCAATCGCATTGCTAAATTCTTTGCTCGCCGTCCGCAAGTGCAAGAGCGGCTGACAAAACAGATCGCCGATTGCTTGGCCACTGTTCTCGAAACCGACGACGTGGCCGTTAACATCAGGGCCAAGCACTATTGCGTGGTTCAAAGAGGTGTCGAAGACGCCGCTTCAGAGACCGTGACGAGCGATCTGCGTGGCGCTTTTCGTGAAGATCCCCGCACCCGTCAAGAGTTTCTCAGTATCGAGGCCAACCGCTAATGTACACCGTTCACCTGGCCAAGGAGCCGTTTAAGTTTTCGTGCTCCCACTTTACTATTTTGTCGGAGCGCCAGGCGGAGCGCCTGCATGGGCACAATTATCAAATGCGGGTGGATATTTCTCTTAAAGAGGTGGACCCAAAGCTGGGCATGGCGTTTGATTTTAATGCCATTAAGCCAAAAATCCGCATGATCTGCGACGAGCTGGACGAGAGAATATTGCTGCCAGAAAAATCACCGTTTGTTAAAATCAACAGCGAGGGCGCGCAATTGAATGTGACCTTCGCGCACAAATCTTATTCTTTTCCCGAAGAAGATTGCCTTCGCCTCCCGCTGACCAATGTCACCACCGAAGAATTAGCCCGCTACATTTGTAAACGGCTGGCGATCGGTTTGGCCGACGTTCCCCATTGGACAGCCGTTCAAGTGAATATCGAAGAAACCCGCGGTCAAAGCGTCACCTACGCCCAACAGCGATGATTCTACATCTAGCCGTAGACCGCGAGCGGCCGCTTAAAGACTTTCTCGCCGAGCATGGGCCCAATCCGGAAAAAATCGACTTTTGGCTCCATCACGGATGCGTTTACGTTGATGGCGTGCGCCGTCGCGCGGATATGCCAGTAAAGCCGTCACAAGTTGTACGGCTTCATCCGCAGCCCAAAAGCTATCCGTGGGAGAAAGAGCCACTCAAAGGTCGCATAGTTTTCGACGATCCCGAATTTCTCGCGCTTGATAAACCCGCGGGCCTTCCGGTGCACCCCACGCTTGATAACTTTTTAGAAAACGCCAAATACATTCTTGAGCAGGAACTCGGCCACCCGATCTACACCACGCATCGGCTCGATGTTCCCACCGAAGGAATTTTACTCTACGCCAAAACTCCTGAGGCCCAAGCCTTACTCAACAAGATGTTCGCCAAACGGCGCGTGGAGAAAATTTATCACGCGATCACCGCCACACCGGTTCCCGCAGGTGAGCACGTTCTTTATATAAATCCAGAGTCGCGCGTGCCGCGCGAAACCTCATTCACGCAGGTCCCTGGCTGGTGGGAGTGCCGCTTAGAGATTCTCGCAAGCGCCACTTGGGCTGAAAACTTTTGTCATAAAATTCGTTTGATTACCGGTAAAACCCATCAGATTCGGGCTCAGTTGTCGGCGCTCGGCGCGCCCATTCTTGGCGATAAGACTTACGGATCTGTAAAAAGCTACGTCCACGAGCGGTTGGCTTTGGAGTGTTTTTCACTCTCCTTCACCTTCCGCTCGAGGACATTGACCCTTACCAGGCCAAATTCAATCTCTAAAAGCTCCCCCTGCGTTTAGAGACTTCGGACTTCATTCAAGAATTTCACTAACTGAAGGCGTGTTCCCCCGCGGGTGTCACGCTCCAGAGCCACGTCGGCTTCTGAGCCCTTTGCCGAAATCAACGTCGACACCAATTTGGCGATCTCCATCCGGTCCGCTAACGTGGCGCGGGCCAGACCGACCGCCGCGGTCAAGTGGGCCGCCGCATAGGCGGTGCCGCTGACCGTGGTGTATTTGTTGCCGGGCTTGAGAGTCAAAACGTCTTCTCCAGGAGCGGCCGTTAACACGTCTTGTGAATTGGTATTGGCCAGGAGCGTGCGTTTGCCGTCCTTGTCCAATGCCGTCACCACAAGAATGTTTTCGTAGCTCTTTAAGATTTTGTCGAGTTCGCTCGTTCCGAATTGAGCCATGTCATCACCCGCCCCGACTACAATCGGAATCTTGGCGTTGCGGACTCGGTCGAGATAGCTTTTTAAAATCGACAACTCAGCCGTGATCACTTCGGCTTCACCGCGATGCCCACCGAGTTGGATTTGCGCGGTCTGCAGATAAATCACATGGGGCTTAAGCTTAAGCGCGGCGTCTAAAGCGCCGCACAGGTTGGCCACCGAAGTCTGACCGTTGTTGTCGATATAGCGCACCGGCAACAAGGTCACTTCTTTCATCAGGCCGGCGATTCCAACACCATTGCGTTGATTGGCAGCGATGATGCCTGCGGCGGCAGTGCCCGCACCCTGGCGGTCGAAGGCGAATCCATCGCCGTCCACCACGTCATAGCCGGCCACATCGTCCACCAATCCGTTTTTGTCATCGTCTTCGCGATTCACATCCACGCGATCGGCGATCGCCCGTTGCGTGATCTCTTTTTTGTTCACTTCCACTTTGCCGCAGAGATCTTCGTGATTGTAATCCACTCCGGTCGACAAAATCGCGATACGAACATTGGCATTGCCGAGAACCGCCGGAGTCTTAAGAACTTCCGGAGTCACCCCGAGTTGAGCCAAAGCCCATTGGTCTTTGGCTTGGGGATCATCCTCGTCTTTCTGCTCACACGCGGTCGTGCTTGGCATCGGATCAATATTTGGTTTTGGTTTAAACAGGATTACGATCTCTGAGCAGCCGATTAATCCCGAACTCATTACGGCGAGTACACCGATCTTTAATAATACGGATCGCATATTAATTTCCCCTTCCTGCGTCGTCAGCAATATAAGCCACCTGGTCTATACGGAATCCTTCCGAATTGAACGAAGTGTATTTTTTCGAACCGCCGCCTTCAGCTCCGTCCTCAGAGTCGACTTGGCAAACGAATTCCTCGCCCACTTTGTCGATCTTCGAGGCGCCGCGGCCCGCACAGGCGGCTTCGGAGGTGGCCTTAAACGGAGAGCGGTTGATTTTCTGCACAAGCGAGTTCACAAAGCGAACGTGAACCGTGTCGCCCGGTACGGCCGGCGACCAAAGATCGTCGACCAAGTTCTGCTCTATGCGCGCGACCAAGCGAAAATCTTTGTCATAAAGATAGATGCTGTCATAAGGCTCTTCGATCTGTACGAAATCGAAGTGGACCTTAACCGACTTCGCTCCTTCGATCTTGATCTGATGACGAATATCCACCAAATCCGCTTGAAAGCCGCGCTGATCGATCACTTGAGCCTTGGTCTGCCACACCGGAGTCATTCTCGGCCCACCCGCATTGGCAGTTACCGCTTTATAAGCATTGACGCGGCCATTGGATTTCGCCCGGCCGATCATGGTCTCTTTTACGTCGGCCGTTTCATTGATCAAGCGGATCACTTCGCTGGCATTTCCGATCAAGCTCGGATTGGCGGCCATCATCAGCGCCGCGACACCCGCCACGTACGGAGTAGCCATTGAAGTTCCCGACATAATCGCATACGCAGGCCGGCCCGGCTGAACCAATCCGGTCGGATACGTGCTTATAATAGCCACGCCCGGCGCGAAGACGTCGACCGACTCATGCCCGTAGTTCGAAAAATCGGCGGGGGCATCCATATTGTCCGAAGCGCCAACCGAAAGAACGTTCTGGAACTTCTTGCCACGGAACTCCGTGTTGCTGAAGTTGGAGGGATAGTGCGGCTTGATATCGTTGTTGGTGCCGTCGTTGCCGGCGGCCACGACAAACAAAATTCCCTTTTGCTCGATCTTGCGCAGTTCCGACTTGAAGAGCTCGCCTTCATCTTGGGTACCGCCCCAAGAGTTCGACATAATATGCGCGCCATTTTCACGCGCATATCGAATGGCCCGGTATGCATCCACGGTTGTTCCGCCACCACCGGCACTCATAAACTTTAAGCACATCAACTTAACGTTCCAGTTGACGCCAGCCACACCGATGCCGTCATTGGCCCGAGCCCCGATTGCGCCCGCGCAATGCGTGCCGTGACCCTGGTCATCCATCGGATCCGCATCACCAGGAAAACCCTTGAATGAACTGCGGTCGGTCGACACGAAATCGTAACCGTACACGTCATCGATGTACCCGTTGCCGTCATCATCTTTTCCGGCAATCCCGCCATTGGCCGGGGATTCTTTTTCGTTAACCCACATATTGGCCTTCAAATCCGGATGGGTGTAGTCACAGCCAGTGTCGATCACCGCTACGACAACTTTGTCCGAGCCTTTTGTGACCTTATTCCAGACCTGAACAATATCCATGTCGGCGCCGCGCACACCCGGCAATCCGTAAGGCGCGCTCTGACCAATATTGTTTAAGGCCCATTGCTTAAAGAACAATTTGTCTGTGGGCCATTCCGCTTTGCGAAGCGAAGCGAGCGGGCGCAGAATTCGGTTCGGTTCTACAGTCTCGGCGATGTTTGAGACGCCTTCCATCACAGAACGCAGGCCCATCTTGCCTTTGTACTTCACTTGGTAAAAGCGATCTTCAGCGTCGAGAGTGGTGATTGAGGCCGCCAAACCTTGGTCCTTTAAATACGCTTCAACCGCGCCTTTATCGCCGGAGAAAATAAATTCGTTGGCGACCACTTCGCTCTGTTCAAATTTCGGAACGGGTTTAGCATCGTGTTTTTTGTTCGTGCATGCGGCCAATCCGGCCAGCATCGTGATCAAAATTATGCGTTTCATTTTTCCACCATCCTTTCATTCTGCACGCGCAGAATGCGGGCAATGCCCAACAAGAGGTTGTTACGAGTAAGCACGGCTTCGGTTCCCGCCGGCTTTGCATTGAGACCACCTAAGAACTTCATAAGATTTTGATCGAACAATTCCGAGTCGATCATAAAGCGGCCTTCGAGTTTTAAATTGGTTTTATCCGACCAATCGCGCGAGACCTCATAGGTGATCGATTGCTTCTCACGCAGCAGGCGATCCATATCCATGCTGGACGCGAAGTTGCCATACACCGTGAAGGGCCCGGTCACCTTAACCGTTGAACCCAGCGAGCAGTCGACCGGCACTGACAAGCTCCCGCCGTAGTCGCCGCCATCGTAATCCCCAATCGGTTGGGCCGACTTGGCCGCCTTCTCGGCGGGCGATTTGCACTTGCGAAAGGACTCTTCCACTTTGAGCATCATCGTCACCGCCGTGGGCAGCGCCAAATGCACCATCACGGGGTAGTTTCGTTTGTGCTCCCAGTAGTCCTGCCATTCGTTGCTTTTGATCTCGGGCTTAATTTCGTTGTTGTATTCAATCCCGGTGACCATCGGGAAGCCGCGCAGCTTGGCCGCGATCTTCTCAAACAAAAAGCCGTGCATTAGCTTTTCGGTGTCTGAGGATGCCTTTTTCACAACCGTGGTGACGGTTGCGTTGGATCCGCTTATGGAATATGTCGTCTTTGTTTCTTCAGCTTGCACACTCTGAGTCATTGCGACCAGTAAGCTAAAGATAATGAAATGCCGTGATGGCATTCGTCCCCCCTTTTATGATGCATCTTGCTCCGTGATGCGATTTGTGTGAAAAAACTAGAGCAATTTTGGTTCCAAATTGGAGCCACTCTAGTGGGAGAAGATTTGTTGATTGAATTCAGGAGTTTAAATTTGAATTTATTGACCGTATTACATGAACTTCTTGCATATAGTTCTCAAATGATTCGGAGCGTTTAGAAGGAAGTATACGAAACATGCAGAGTCATTCGTTGTCGAAATCTGATGCTGAGAGAGTTGCTGAGTATGTTGTGCTGCAGTGCTCTCAACGCCATAACACTTCGTGGCTCGGCAGCCGCGCACCGGAGTTCTGCATCTCGGAATCATCGATCAGTAATTCCAATACCGCATGGCTCTCTGCGCGCGCCGTTCCGCTCAACGAGCGCTTAGAGGAGCGCCTATCCGGTGTCGCTGATTTTTCTAGTTTGATTGCCAACTTCCAGTTGAAGGGCGTGCGCGAAGACAGCCGACAAGGCCTTTTGGGTTGGCTAGAAGGCCGCTATCCGCTCACCCTGTTGTCGCACCCGCCCACGCCCGAAGAGCTGCTCAACTATCAATGCCGCGGCGAGCGCGTGGTGACACTGTTTGCCGACGATCAGGGGCCTATAGGTCGGCATGCGGGTCCTTACGAGTTTCTTCTCCATGATCTCGAACATGCTCATAAGTTTTTTGGCGAGGGTTCTTTTCTCGGACAGAAGCGATTTTTCAATCTTTTGCGGGAGGCGCTGCACTCGGGCGCCTTTGCCGAGCTCAGCGCCAATGCAAAGTTCAGCGCCGACCTCGACTACCTAATGGCCGATATGAACTCGCATCCTTTACATCTGTTAAAGTATCTAAAGGCGATTGTGCTTGAAGCCATGCCCGAAAAACGCGTCTCCGAGCTGGACCGCTGGTGCGACAATTTATTTAATATTTGGGATCTGCCCGAACCTGTGCGCGAGGCTGCGCGAAAAATCAATTATCCCGCCCTAGAAAACAACGAAGCCCGTTTGCGGGTCAGCGACTTCTTTGCCTATACTTAATACTTATGGGCGTTAAATTAGTTTTCCCCACATTTATCTACACGGCGGCCCTCGGACCCGCGGCGCGCAAGCTGAATCAACAGCTCAATAAAGAAATCAAAGTTCTCAGCGAGATCGACCGCCACGGTCAACATTGGAGCAAAGAGAATTACGTGGGCGGCTACTCCAGTTATGGTTCGATGACTCAGCTGCACCGCACGTCTCCGCATTTTGCTGAGCTCGAAGAGCGACTCCGCCGCCACGTCAAAAATTTTACCGCCAAGTTGAATTGGGATTTGCTCGGGCGAAAATTGGCCATGACCACCTGTTGGGCCAATTCGATGGGCCATTCCACCCATCACACATTGCACTCCCATCCGTTGAGCGTGCTCAGCGGAGTTTACTACGTGGACGTGCCGCCTAAGTCGAGCCCTCTTAAGATTGAAGATCCCCGCCTGCCTTACTTAATGAATAGTCCGCCGAGAAAAACGTCGGCACCGGCCAATGAGCAAAATTATCTTTTACTCCGGCCCAAGGCGGGTGATTTGGTCTTGTTCGAAAGTTGGGTGCGCCACGAAGTTCCCCCGCACCGGGGCCGTAAAAATCGGCTGAGCGTAAGTTTCAACTATGAGTTTTAAAATCCGGTGGCTCGTCATTGGTGTTTTGCTGTTTTGCGCACCGGCGCATGCGGGAGACATACACGAGTTCAATGGCAAGAATGTGCACGTTAAGCTCGGCATCGATGTGCCCGGCTACGACATGAATTTTGTCGGCCAAAACCGCGAGATCAAATACAACCCGAACGCCAACGCGCTCTACAGCGTGGGTGTGAGCTTACAGGACCTGATCGGAATCACCTGGGGCTTTCGCAGCCCTCAGAATAAAGAAGAAAAAGAGGACAAAGGGCCCACGGAGTATGAAGACTGGCGCCTGAATTTGGCCTTTAAGCAGTTTCATGTAAAATTCAACTATGCCAAGTACAAAGGTTTCTACATTGAGGACTCAAGCGAAGTTGATCCGGCCTGGGTCGAAGGCCAGCCCTACTATCGCAAGCCCGATTTAGTTTCGCAAAATATCGGAGTGAACTTCACTTGGATCTTACATCCAGAAGACTTCTCCTTGGTCGCCGCCTACGACCAAACCGAGCGGCAAGAAAAATCCGGGGGGAGTATTTTGCTTGGTGCCGCCGCCAGCGAAACCATCTTTCAAGATGACGGCCAGATTATTCCGACCAATGTTCAGGGCGCCTATGGTCGCCACCAACTCCTCACCGAGGGGCGTTTTCAGTCGTTTACTGTCAAAGCCGGTTACGGACACACTTTTGTTTTGTCACAAAAATATTTTGCCTCCCTGGCCGCCGCATTTGGCATGGGACGACAATATATGAAAATCAAAGGCGCTGATTTTTCCGACTCCACTTGGGCGCCGGCCGCGAAAGGCGACCTGATCGCCTCGTTCGGTTATAATGGCGACGATTACTACACCGGTGTTTTTGCCTCCGCCGATCAGACCGACTACAAGACCGGCGAGATGAAGATTTCGGTCAACCAGTGGATGGCGCGCATTTATTTCGGCTTCCGCCTGTGAATGATTTTTCATTCATGAATGGCGCAGTGTTTTCGGCCTAGCTAGATCAATTTATTTTGTTAACTTAGGGGCCAGTGAGCGCCCTTCATCTTATTTTTTTAGTCATAGCCCTTTCTCAATCCGCCTGTGTTTCTAAAGGTATTATTCGCGACAAGCAGTATTTGCCGGCGGTCGAAGCCTATCAACGAGGCGATATCAATGATGCGTTTGAAAAGTTCCCCGAAGGTGAAAAGGCCGGCTTTATTCCCGCCGTTGAAAAAAGTTGGTTGAATTTGTGGCGTCAGAGCTGGAGCCCGGACCAGTTGCAAGCTCAGGTCGACACCTTTGATCAGCGCAAATACACCAGCTTAAGTCGCGAAGCCGGCTATTTTCTATTTCAAGAGTCTGAGGAAGGATACGTACCCAGCGAGCATGAGATTGTTGTACTTCATTTGCTCAGCGCCATTCACTTCAATCAAAGCGGCAAAAATGAGCAGGCGCAGGTTGAACTCAGGCGCGCGGGTTACGTTCTCGACAACTACTGGGACGACGCCGCCTTAAGACTGTGGCTCGGCTCACTTTGGGCCGGGTTGGGTGAGTGGAATGAAGCGCAAGTCGATTTTCGCCGAGCGTATGCGATCCGACCTTCGAAGGAGTTAAAAATTCTCGCCGAGGCGGGCGCGCCCAAAACCTTAACTCTGCATTTTTACGGCAATGGACCTAAAACCGAGTGGCCGGAAGGGCGCTATGAGCCCCGCTTCTTTGATGACCCCGTGCGACCAAGTCCACCGATTTTAGTGAGTACACTCCCTTGGTTTGAGCGCCACACCAAACGAAACACTGAGTTGCGCGATGTTTTAGTCAAATCCAATTTTATGGCGCAATATCTCGGAAATAAAACCTTAACCGGCGCCGAATATGGCTTCACCAAAGCCGGGACCTGGAGTCTTAGGGCGGTGGGGGTTGGCGTCGGCGCCGCTTTACTCGGCGGCGTGCTCTACCTCGCCTCACAGGGCGGCGGTCAATCGGGTGAGGCGCTCAGTTACATGGCCGTGGGATCCGTGGGCATCGGATATAAAATCTGGGAGACCGGGTCGGATCTCGATCGCGAATACACGCGCAAAATTCAAGAGGACGATCGCAAAAAGCAGGAGTCCTTGCGAATTTATAGAATGGTGCGATTTATGCCGACCTGGATCAGCTTAGAGGCCTCGCCAGCTCCGGCCTCGGATTATGAGGTTAAGGTCTCGATTAAAACGGCGATAGGCAGCACCCAATTGGATTTAATCAATCACTTTTGAACCCCACAGGGCCTGTGTTAAAATTTGGATATGAGCAAAAACTTCGCCTCAATAGGGATTCTTCTAGCCACTCTCGTCGCCTGTAGCGGCGACGGCGAAGGCAGCGGCGGAAATTTTGTGCCGGTGGTGCAAATTCAATGCACGACGGCCGCGATTGCCGACTGCGGCCTCAATGGCAAAACCGCTTTCGTCGGCCTTATCGAAACTCTAACTCTCGATTGCGACGACACCTTGGCCGGCCTCAATGCCACGCAAAGACAACAGTTGTTTACCGTTTCGGGAAGTGTAGTCACGTCACAAGCGGGCGCTTATCTCACCGGACGTGTCAGCAGTTGGGTCAATAGCACCGGCGGGCAACAAGATGTTTTGAATCCTGGGACTTATGAAGTCTGCGCATTTGTGGACTCTAACGGCGACGGCGATATCGACACCAACGAACCGGTGGGACGCGGGCAGGTTTCCGTAGGGACCAGCACTTACATTTTAACCACGTGGGCCGCCGCCTTTAATTAAAACTGGAATCGGAGACGACCGCACCAATCCTCGCGCAACACTGCCCAGAACCGCGGCCTCCAAGGGCCCAGCCTGAGTGAGCAGCGCAATCATGTCGACCTTCTGATCCTTTGCGCATTTGTTGATGGATTCAACCAGCGAAGACGTCGGATCGCCGAATGAAATACTGGCCTTTACGCCTTTGGCCTCGAGGGCTTTGCACAATTTCTGTAACTGTTTTTTTCGATCATCAATCTCGGTATCCAAATAACTCTGTACGCTCACCCAACCGCCGCCCACGGCATAAACTCCCTGCTGAATCATCGGGTCGAGCGGGTCGGATTGCTTGTAAAATAATTCGACCTTGGCGCCGGTGGTCTTTGCGAAATTGGTCAATGAGACCACAAAGCGTTCGCTTTTTCGGCTAAGGTCGGTCGGCACCAAAATCTTTTTAATCACGCTGGGAAGTGTGTGGGTCGGATTGATCACCATCACCGGAATCGTCGACGACAAAATCAACGTTTCAGCGTAGCTGCCCAAAGTCCACCGCTCGACTCCGGTTCGGGCATGCGTGGACAAAAGAATCATATCGGCGCGCCAGCGCTTGGCGTGTTTAACCAAGGCGCGGACCGATGGCCGCAGACCCGAGGCCTGGCAGGGCACAACGTCGATCTCGACGCCAAACTTTTGGCTGACCTGGCTGGCTTTTTCTTTGGCGAACGGAAGGTAGCGGTTCATCCATGGCCCCGAAAACTCACCAGTCCAATTTAAACTTTCTGGGGCGAGAACATACACTCCGCGCAAGCGAGCGCCGGATTGCTCCGCTAAATTTTTTGCAAAGGTTATGGCGCGAGAGACATCGAGGTCCGAGAAGGGATCGACCGCCAAGATCCATTTTTTCCCGCCGACCCGACCCTTTGAGACATTATTTCCCATATTTCACCTACCCGTGGATTTACCAATAGATAAAGCAAAGACGGTGCCGTTTTAGCTGCTGGCCGAGGCATAATTGCGCAGCGCCCGCCGCCACAAAAATGCCGTTAAGACAAAAAAGAAAGTGGCCACGGCTACAGATTGCGCGACCAATGACCACTGCAATCCCTCGACTAAAATCTTCGACGGTACACTGGCAATAAACGCCACCGGAATCGCCGTCATTACAAACAGCTGCAGATATCTCGGGTACAAAATATCGGGCCGGGTGCCAAGTCGATACAAGTTGTACCAAACAAATTGTATATTACCCGCCTCATGCAGAATCAACGCGAGCATTCCGAACAAGAGTCGAAGGCAATAAAAAATTGCTACGCCACAGACGCACATAATGGCAAAGGCAAATCCTTGGGTCAGACTCACCGGGTGATTGAGCCGACTTAAAGCCCAGATCAAATAACCGAGCACCAAAGCCAAATTTATAAAGTGAACGGACGCAACCTTTCGGCATGAAACCATAAACTGAGAGTTAATCGGTTTGACCAGGTAAAGATCTAAATCGCCCTTTCGTATCAAGCTCGAGAGATTGTCCATATTCTCGACAAACAGAATCATATATAGGCCGTCGACAAAAAACAGGGTCCCCATAAACACCCGAACGGCGTTGATATCCCAACCGTTCAGTGTCTCGGTATGGGTGTACAAAACTTCAAACACGCTCAGCTGAGCGGCGTACCACACAAACTCACCGAATATGCGAACCACAAAATTCAACCGGTACTCGAGATCGGCCATCCACGAAATTTTTAAAAATTGCAGCCAAAGCTTAAGGTATCTCATCTCTTAAGCCCCCGTGCCCGTGTAAGATTGAAGGCCGCGCCGCCACAACAGCCGAGCCAGCACGCCAAAGGCCAAAATGCCCAAAGTCACGCTGATAAAGCTTTGCCATAAAAAGTCGTAGCCAAACCGACCGGTAATAAAGCCGACCGGCACATAAACGCCCGACGCAAAAGGCGAATGAATCATAAAGGTCTTTAAGGGTTCGGGATACAAATCGAGCGGAATCATCTCTCCCGCCAACACCCAGATGGCCATATTCTTAACCCCGGTGAAGGACGTGGCCCGATTGATAAAAAAGGCCAGACAGGCCACGCAAAACGAAACCGTGTGCACAAAAATTAAAAAATACGCGCAATAAAGAATCATCAATGGGATTCGTTCAAAGTGCATCTGCGCGCCCATAAAATAGCAGGCGGCGGCCGGTATCGAAAATGAGATCAAGCCGACGAACAGCTTATAGCCCATAAACTGCGATAAGAAGAACTCGTAGTAAGAAATCGGGCGCACCAAAACCGAATTGACCCGGCCCGAGTCGATTTCTTCGAGCATAATAAACTCGTACATCCAATTGGTGGTGACCCGGCCGACAAAGTTGGCCCAGAGAGCATAGGCCAAATAGTACTCCCGGGTGAAGCCGCCCAGAGTTTCACTCATAAGCGTCGCCATAATCACCGACCAAAGAATCACTTCAATGGTCGAAGACAACACGGGCTGAATCACGGCGTCGACGAGAAAGTTAACCCGGTATTCAAGTTGGGAGAGGATTGCGAGCCTTGCGGCGGCCAGATTCCTTCTCGAAAAATTTGTGAATGACGTCCTCAAAATTCGTTTCCTCGCTCTTGATATCCAACTGCAAATTCTTTTCTGCGTGGGTGACAAAGTCCTTCACGCCACCGTCGTAAACAATCTCTCCTTGCGAAATCAGAAGAAGGCGATCGGCCAAACGTGAGATGTCGTCCATGTAGTGACTCGTCAAAATGATGGTCGGGCGATACTGTTTCACGTGCTCGGCCAAAAACGTACGAATCGTGTTTTGCGCAAGTACATCCAGTCCGATCGTCGGTTCGTCTAAAAACAAAACCCGCGGCCGGTGCAGCAGGCTGCCAATGATTTCCATCTTCATTCGCTCACCCAATGAGAGCCGTCGTAGCTGAACATGCAATTGATCGGTGCAGTTCAAACGTTCAGCCAAACTTTTCCAATCCGACCGGGCCTGCGCAGGGTCGAGGCCGTAAATATGGGTTAAAAGATTGAAACTCTCTGCCGCCGGAAGATCCCACCAAAGCTGGGCTTTCTGTCCAAGTAAAATGGAGATCTGGCGCAAGAACTCGGATTTTCGTTCAAAGGGCTTATAGCCCAGAACCGAGACCTCCCCTTCACTGGGATAAATCAGACCGGAGAGTATTTTGAGCAAGGTCGTTTTACCAGCGCCATTGGCCCCGACCAAGCCGACGATTTGCCCCTGCTCAATGCTCAACGTCGTCGGCTTTAAAGCCACTTTCAGTTCGTGTTGCCGGCTGAAAAATCCCTTTAACGCTCCGAGGACTCCCTCTTGCCGCCGATAGGTTTTATAAACCCGAGACAGGTTTTTAGTTTCGATCACAAATGACATTGGAAATGTTGTCGCAGAAGCGGTGCAAGATGTCCAAAGTTTAAGGAAAAGTTAACTCAATTGACATGATCATAAACCTGTCCTACTCACTCGTCTGACCATTATCTTTCAAGGAGCAAACCATGTTTTCGCCTTTCAAGGCTTTCGGCGCTTTAGCCGTTTTTCTCTTGAGCCCAGTTTTCCTAAATGCAGCAGAGCCCGCTCCCAAGGTAATGGGCTGGAGCAAAAGCGCCAATCTGGGAGTGAATCTCTCGTTCTCATCCAGCCAAGATGTGGTCGGTCAAACCGACGGCACCAGCCAAACCTATGGCGTAAACTTAAAATCGGGATGGAACCACAACACCGAACGAGCGGAATGGCGGAACGAAGGCGTACTCACCGGTACGACCACAAAAACGCCCAATGTCCCCCGCTTTGTCAAATCCAGCGACGAATTGAAACTCAGCTCGATTTACCTTTACTCTCTTGAATCCTACCCAAAAATCGGCCCGTACGCGCGGGCAGAAGCCGCAGCACCGGTCTTTAAGGGTGAAGACATTCGACCCACGCCCAAAACTTACCGGTATATGGACAGCAACACGACCGTGACCGAATCTAGCGTTCAGCTGACCGAAGGCTTCAAGCCGCTGACCACCAAAGAGTCGATCGGCTTCTTTTATAAACCTGTGCAAGAAGAGCGATTGAAAGTGGAAGCACGGATCGGTGTGGCCGCTCAACAAGTCTCGGGCGACGGTCAATACTCGGTCAAAGGCGTAAATACCGCCGGCGAAGTGGAATTGAACCCATTGACCGACGTCAATCAGGTCGGTTCGGAGATCGCACTTAGCGTAAAAGGCAAAGCCAATGAAACCTCCACCTATGAAATCGGTGCCGAGGCTATGACTCCGTTCGTGAATAACAAGCGCTCGGGCGACGACCGCGATGCGTTTCGTTTAACCAACATTGATGCCTTCGTAAAGTTGACAAGCAATCTGACAACTTGGGCTTCGTTTGGTTACGACTATAAACTAAAAATTCAACCTCAGTTGGTGGATCGGGCACAGCAAATCCACATGTTCGTAATTAACGCCAACTACAATTTGTTCTAAGGAGTTTAGCTGTGAGCATGATTCAGGAATTTAAGACATTCGCAATGAAGGGCAATGTGGTTGATCTCGCCGTTGGTGTGATCATCGGCGCGGCCTTTGGCAAAATCGTTAGCGCAATGGTCGAGCAGATTTTTATGCCGGTCCTTGGGCTGGTTGTTGGCGGAATGGATTTCAGCCAGATGAAGTTTGTAATGAAGGCGGCCGAAGGCGCCCAGCCCGAAGTCGCCATTGGCTACGGCATGTTTGTTCAAGCCGTAATCAATTTTTTGATCATCGCTTGGGCACTATTTATGGTGATCAAAGCCATGAATAAGTTGAACAAACCGCAGCCCGCACCTGCGGCATCGACTCCTGAAGATATTTTGCTGCTTAGGCAGATTCGGGATTCACTGCAGAAGTAATTGACGCCTCCTAGGAGTCGGACCGACAATTAGAGCTTAGACTCTGGGAGGCATTTCATGAAAAAAGTCGTGGTTAAAAATCCCGTCGTTGAACTCGATGGCGACGAGATGACACGGATCATTTGGGACTTCATTAAGAAGAAATTGATCCTTCCCTATCTTGAAATCGACCTCAAGTATTACGACCTCGGGATCGAGTACCGCGATAAGACCGAAGATAAGGTCACGATCGAGTCCGCCGAGGCTATCAAAAAGTATGGCGTCGGCGTGAAGTGCGCCACGATCACGCCCGATGAAGACCGGGTTAAAGAATTCAATCTTAAGCAAATGTGGAAGTCGCCGAACGGAACCATTCGCAATATTTTGGACGGCACCGTTTTTCGTGAACCTATTATCTGCAAAAACATTCCGCGCTTAGTGACCACCTGGGACCAGCCGATTTGTATCGGCCGTCACGCTTTTGGTGATCAGTACCGCGCGACCGACTTTGTAACCAAAGGCAAAGGCAAATTGACCATCACCTTCCAACCCGAGGGCGGCGGCGCGCCGATCACCCACGAGGTTTTTAATTTTAAAGGCGACGGTGTGGCTTTGGCTATGTACAACACCGACGAATCCGTAATCGGCTTTGCCCGCAGTTGTATGAATGTGGCGCTAATGAAAAAGTGGCCACTCTATCTTTCGACCAAAAACACGATTCTTAAAAAATACGACGGGCGCTTTAAAGATATTTTCGCCGACGTATTTGAAAAGGAATTTAAAGACAAATACAAGGCAACTGGCATCACCTACGAACACCGTCTGATTGATGACATGGTGGCCTCCGCCATGAAATGGCGCGGTGGTTTTGTTTGGGCCTGTAAGAACTATGACGGCGATGTGCAATCGGACTCTGTGGCCCAGGGCTTCGGATCGCTCGGCTTAATGACCTCCGTATTGCTCACACCCGACGGAAAGACTATGGAGTCTGAAGCCGCGCACGGGACGGTGACCCGTCACTATCGCGCCCATCAAAAAGGTCAAAAGACGTCCACCAATCCAATCGCGTCCATCTACGCGTGGACCCGCGGCCTCGCGTTTCGCGGCAAACTCGATAACACTCCCGATTTGATTAAGTTCGCCGACACGCTCGAGAAGGTTTGCGTAAGCACAATTGAGAGCGGAAAGATGACCAAAGATCTCGCCATGCTCGCCTTTGGCGAAAAGCTGACCGAGCAGCAGTATCTCAATACGGAAGATTTTTTAGATTTGATCGACCGGAATTTGAAAGAGAGCTGGAAGTACTAATTTCTAGGGTCATCCCGGCGATATTCTTGGGGGAGAATATGCCGGAATGCCTAGACGACGAACTAGAGACTATTGCGCACAGTAATACTTAATTTCGTTCTGACCTATGGGAAGAGCATCAATAAAAGTCAATTTGGTACCCATCAGGGTAAAGTTCGTGATCGGAGCTCCGGTAGCGGTAGTGACCGTTACGTCGGCGCCATTCACCTGACCGTCTTTGTTGTAGTCGATCGGCTGACAGTTCAAAGTCACCGAGCTCACTAAGTCGAAGGTCACTTTACCCATGTCCGCCAGTTGCGTGCTGAAATCTTCAGAACACACAGTGCCCTTAACGCCACCGGTGATTGTCGATAGACGATGATACTCGCGACCATCGAACTTCACGCTTTCACGATAGGTCTTGCACGGATCCGCGGCAAAAGGAGAACCCGCAGCCGGGTCGGTGTATTGGCTCTCAGGCACGACGATCGAGTGGAACACGAAGGGCTTATTGCCACCCCAGCGTTGCGTAACTTTAGCCAAAACGTCCTCGGGCCGCGTGCCGCTGTTGTCGTAGGCATCAGACACTACAACCATAGCCAGCGCCGCATCGGGGCGGAATAGAGCCGCGTTCGGTGCGTTCACTGCTTGAGCGGCGTCAAAGGCGCGATCAATGGCCTTGTTCGCGGCTTTAAAGCCGAGTTCGTTACCCGAACCATTTGAACCGAGCTGCACCGTTTGACCGAACACACTTTGGGCCGTGGTCTGCAACATCGAAGAATTCAGAATGTACTGACCCGGCATAGTCTTAAGTTCAACTAGGCGGCCGTCTTTAACCGGCGCGTTCGAAGACATATCGGTTGAGATGATTCCGATTTGCCAGTCGAGACCTTTGATCTTATCAATAAAGTTATTAAAGCGAGCCGCCATATTGGCCTGCTCAGCAGCCATCGATCCCGAGTTGTCGATAATCATTAAGATGTCGACCTTGTTATTACCCTTAACATCGACAATTTGCGTTTTAAGCACGGGCGCGCTGATCGAGATCGTTTTTACATCCACAGCGCGATTGCCGGCATTGTCTTCGGCCGTCACTTCAAAAGTATGCTCGCCCATCGCCAAATCCAGCAAAGTCTTAATTTCGCCGGATTTACAGGCAACCACCACGCCATCGAGTTTGCACACGACACTCTTCACTCCCGAAATCGGATCGGCAACTGTAAAGCCAAGAGAAATAATTGATGTGCTCAATGCGGCCGCCGGAGGCAACTGATAGTAAGCGATCAACGGAGCGGTCAGATCGACTGTCCAGTCGTAATAAACTTCTGGCGAAAGATTGCCAGCCAGGTCAATGGCTCGCACTGAAAAGCGATGTCCGCCTTCAGCCAAATCTCTGACCATATGAGCAGAGTTCGAATCGCAGACCACATAAGATCCGGCATCAACACGGCACTCGACGCGAGCGATACCGCGGTCATCGGTAGCTTCAAATCTAAAGTTAAAGTCTTTTAAGTTGGAGAATGCGGCGGGAACTTCGGTCAAGCGCACAGCCGGCGGCTTAAGGTCAATCACGAACGTTTGAAGAGCGCTTAAGCCCACGTTTCCGGCCCTGTCCGTCGCGCGAACTTGAAATGTATGTGAACCATCGGCGAGATTGGCATAATTCATCATATCCATCGCGCAGGCGATGTAGGCCGCTCCATCGAGTGAACACTCCGAAGTTTGCACGCCCGTGCCAGCGTCTGTGATTGAGTACTTAAACGCAGCCGAAGAACTGTTGCCCAGCGCGGGCGGTGTCTGTTGAAAAGCAATGACCGGCGCAATTGTATCTACGTACCAACTGCGTGATGCGGGCGCGGAACGATTGCCTGCGCTGTCGATACCGATCACGTCGAAGGAGTGAATACCATCGCTCAAACCGCTATACGTGCGCGGCGAAGAGCACGAGGCATAGGCGCCGCCATCGATTCGGCACTCAAACTGATTGATGGGATTGTTGCCGTCGCGGCCGATAAACTCGAACAGAGCGGTGCTCTCTTTTGTGAAATCGGGCGGCGACTTTGTAATCTCCACCGACGGCGCGCTTGAATCGATTGCAAAGCTATGCTCAGCTTCCGACATATTGCCGGCGTTATCGATCGCGCGAACAAAAAACTTGTGTGCGCCGTCCGCCAAGTTTGCGGTCTGCGGAGACACACACGCAGCGTAAGCGGCCTTGTTATTGTAAGCGCATTCCACCGATCGTACGCCAGAGCGGTCATCGGTCACGTTAAACGAATGATCCGCGCGCGGGTTGCTGCTCAACGCCGGCGGTGTGGCGAGAAAATTGATCACCGGCGGAGTGCGATCGACGATCAGGTCTTGCACCACGGGAACCGACACGTTGGTCGCCTTGTCGCTGGCATTTATTTTAATTAAATAGCGGCCTTCGGCCACATTGCCATTGGCGGTGGAAAATGAACAGGACTCGGGCGACTTGCCCGGCCATTCGCAGATCATTTGCTCAAGGCCAGAACCGGTGTCACCCGCAACGAACGAAACGATTGGGGTCGCTACGTTCGTCACGATGACCGGCTGTTGCAAAAGAACTTCAGGTGGAATGTCGTCATGGAGAATGTCATCGCTCAAACAGTCGGTCGCGATGCCTTCATCCACATTTCTAAATTTGGCGTAAACTTTTGCCTTTTGGTTTTTGGTCGCAAGCGACCAGCTGCGAGTGGCAAGCAACGGCTCCCAAACACCGCCGGAGCTACAAGTGCTATCGTTCGTGACGTAGACCTCGTCGGCCTGTTGGGCATCTAAATTCACTTCCACCAATTCGGATTTAGTGTAGGGCGCATCTCTATTAATAAGGATGATCGCAGAAGCTTTAAGATCAACCAGCTTACTGTCGGAAGATTGATTGAAGGCAACCGGACCGCACGCATTAAACTGCGACGCAAGAACGAATCCCACTGTGATCCACATTCCGAGGAAGAAATCTCTCTTATATATTCTGCGTTTCTTTTGCACGTTGCCCCCTGATTACATTCCGTAAGGTATCGAGATACATACCAATGCAACTTTGGGACGCCTTAAGGCTGTCTATATTGGAATCAGCCGTCAACTTCCCAGACACCGTCAAACTTGTAGGCGCAATTTCTCAAAGTGAGACGATGCCATGCCGGAATACAATCAAGTATCGGACGTTAGTCAGGATTTTTTAATATTAAGGAAGCTGATCGCGCTGATCTTTCTTCGCGATGTTGAGTTCGTCGAGAATTTGTATCAAAAAGAGATTGTTACCCTGCGCCTGTGCAGCTTCTACAGCGTGATGTAGATGATGAATCGCGGAGGAAAGCTTGTTCCATCGTCGGTACATCCGACCCATTTGCAAATGTAAGAATGGCGAGTGCTGTGGCGACTCGACCAAGGCAGCCGAAAGCATTTCTTCGGCCCCCTCAAAATCACCGTCTTCGATCAAAGAACTAACGTTCTCGTTTAATCGCGCAAGAGTGAGCGAAGCATCCATGCCGTTTTCTCATGCAATTGCATTCGCTGGGTCAGCAAATCCAAAGTTGCTTCGTCCTGAGCCGCCTCAGCCTTCTCGATAATTGAGCGAGCCGTGCGAATCACCGCTTCGTGCCCCTCAAGAAGCTGCGAAATCATCTCACGTGCCGGCGGGACGCCTTTGGCCTCCGGAACGGTCGAGAGTTTGGAAAACTCGCTGTATGTGCCGGGCGCGATTTCATCGAGCGCGCGAATGCGCTCGGCGATTAAGTCGGTCGCGGTCCACATTTCTGTGTATTGCGTCTCAAACATAACATGAAGTGTGTTGAACATGGGGCCGGTGACGTTCCAATGAAAGTTGTGCGTTTTTAAATATAGTGAATAGGTATCGGCTAACAGTCGCGCAAGGCCGCCGGCGACCTCTTTGCGTTTGGCTTCTGGAATTCCGATATTGATATTTTGATGGGACATTATTGAACCTCCGTTCATCAGACGTGATATTTCTACCACTTCCGCTAGAGGCGCTCAATTAAATGTTAGTTGCGCCCTTGGGGCGGCTCGGTGCTCGATGTGATCTGTTGGATTGAAGATGTGAATGGGAGATAAACTCCCACGAGCTTGTAACGAGCGCTGGTGGCCGCGCTGGAGCGATTCACCGCTTTGGTATTGCAGTAGTCACTGCAATAGAGACTGGGATTCACACGAATTTCCACATGCCCATAGCGATGACCAACACCACCGACGTAAATCAACACGGCGCCGAGGGGCGCGGTCAACTCATCGTACTTCCAGATCATATTCACGAAGCCAGCCTTCTCCATCAGGCCCTTTTTATGTAAATCGTAAGCATTTACGTTCAAGTAGCGACCGTCAATTCCGGAGCGTTCACACGCCTCACGAATGGCCGCCGAACATTTGCCCTTAGAAAGCTTAAAGTTGTCATCGCGGTAGAGTTTACAGGAGTTATTGGCCTTGGATCTTTTGACGCGCATGCGACGGCGTTTAAACGACGCTAAGGGCCGACATTTTGAAGCCTCGACCAAGATCTCCTCTCGCAATTTCGTGCAGATAAAGTCCTGGCAGACCTCGACATCGGAGGCCTCTTCCTCCACCACTTTCGCTATGGGCAAATTGAACAAGTCCTGGGCCCATAGACCGTCTGCGGCGAACAGCATCGCCAATGTGAGAGCATACATGCGCTTCATACAGTCAGCTTATCGGAGAAATTTCGGAGGGCAAACCCTATTTTTTTTAATGCCCCCAAACGCCGCGTCTCATTCAGAGACAAGACCGGCCTCAGTTCAAATCGAACAGCAGGAACTCGGCCGCACCCTGCGACTGGATTTTGAGCTCGCTTTCGTCGGTCACGGCGCCCCCGTCACCCGAGGTCAATTTGAGATTGTTCATTTTCACTTCACCGCTCACCACCTGGAGCCAGTACCCGCGATCCGCTCTGGCCTTGAAACTGACGGCTTTTGCCTCCCGCCACTTTGCCACATAAAGATCGACATCTTGATTGATGGCGATGGATCCATTCCGGCCGGTTTTAGAAACCGTCAGCGTTAAATCACTTTCTAAAAATTTTTGCGCAAAATCTTTTTGCCCATATCCTGGTGGATAGCCGCGCTTATCGGGCAAAATCCAAATCTGTAGGAGATGAGTTTCTGTGTCGGGCAGTGGATTAAATTCGGAATGCCTGATGCCCGTACCCGCGCTCATATGTTGAACTTCGCCCGGTTTGATTGTGGTGCCGTTGCCCAGAGAGTCCTTGTGGGCCAAGGCGCCGCTGATCACGTAGGTAATGATTTCCATATCGGCATGGGGGTGAGTTTGAAATCCTTTACCCCCGGCGATCCGGTCCTCATTGATTACCCTTAGGTCGCGAAAGCCCATAAATTTCGGGTCGTAATATTCGGCAAACGAAAAGGTAAAGTGTGAATCCAACCAGCCATGATTGGCGTGACCTCGCTCGCTCGTTCTTCGATGTGCAATCATGTGCGCCTCCGAACTTTTCCTTCGAATCTTCCTAAACTACCACAGCGAAAAGATTTCACAAGATTTTGCGCCATATTTGTGGGAATCCTACTCCTAGAAATTCCTTTGGGGGGAATTAATGGGGAAATTTTGGCTCTTCTGTTATGCGGTCACCGCCGTCTTTTGCGCACCCGTTTATGCGAACGGCTCCTATTCAATTTTGCAGGGTTCCACATCTGAGAATGAAACACACATCACACTGGTTGCCCGCAGTGAAGATAAAATCACGTTTCAGGCCCGCATCGACGCCAACCCCTCCGCCCTCTTGCCTCTAGAAGTTCGGCGCGTTGAGTATCCCGGCAGCGATCACGTGGTTTACCGCTTCAAAATTTCTGGCCTCAAGCCCAACACTCCTTACAAATTTGAAGTGCTCGACCAATCTGGCCAAATTGCCGACTCGCGAAACTTTAAGGCTCTCGACTTCACCAAGGCCAACGGCCGCGTAGCGGTGGGCAGCTGCATGCTTCGACAATTGCACAACCCCTTTATCTGGAAAAATCTGGCGAAACCCGAGAACCGTCCTGATTTGCTGATTCTTCTCGGAGATATGGTTTACCTCGATCGCGCCCGCTTGTTTTGGGCAAAGCCACCTTTGAACGGACTGGCAATGTGGACTGAGTGGGTCAAAGCGCGAGAAAAGGAAGGTTTATATTTTTGGCAAAATCTCGTGCCCACGCTCTCGGTGTGGGATGACCACGACGCCGGCGGCGACAATGTGAACCATGAGTTTTCTCTGCTTGAAGAGGCGCGACAGATCTACGACACCTTCACCGCCAACGCGGCAATCTCCGGTGCAATCGAGGCCGGCCCGGGCATGGCAAAAACATTTAAGATTTTCGGCAAAAATTTTATTCTCTTAGATAGCCGCACCTTTCGCGACGCAAGCCCCTCGAATCCATTTCTTGGCCATGATCAAAATCGTTTTCTCTACCGCAGCCTAAAGGCCGGCCCGAATATAATATTAAGCGGAACGCAATTTTACGGAGCGCCGATTCGCAAAGACTCTTTAGAGTACAATTGGCCCGAGTTCGCGGCCGAATGGACCGCCGAACTGCGACACCATGCCGAATGGAAAAAGGCCTCGCTCGCCTTTGTCAGTGGCGACGTGCATTTTTCTGAAGTGCAAGATCTTGAACCGGAGCTGTTCGGCTATTGGACGGTTGAAATCACCGCCAGCAATATTCATAGCTCCGGCTTCCCTGGTCATTACAAGTTTAAGCCCAAAAATCCCCGCCGCCGCTTGGCCACGGGCACTCACAACATTGTAATTATGGAATTCACCGGGCAAGGCAATGGCTTTGGTTTTCTCACAAGGGCCATGGGTTGGCGCGGAAATGATCTTTTCAAAACCGTTGTATCCATCGGAGGATTGCAGACGGATACAAAAGCTCACACTTGCGAGAAGCTATTACAGACTGGGACATAACCTGTTTGACGCCCCACAGCCCCTTTGATAGCCCAAAGCCTGTCTAAACAAGGGGTTATCCAAAGATGCGCGCACTTCTGATCGGGATTTTTTTCTCGGCTCCATTCGCCTTCGCCAAAACCACCGACCTACCTGCAGCCGTTATTGAAAATATCAACGGATTTGAAGTTCACTTTGTTGATACCGGCGCTGGCGATACCGCGGGCATTGGTTTTTTGGTCCCGTACGGCTCGATGAACGACATAGGCCGTATGATGGGCCGAGCCCACCGACTTGAACACGTTATGCATATCGGAACAGTTCGCGATCCCGGCTATCATACGTTTGACAAAAAATTAAAAAAATCCGGCGTCAACACCAATGCGGGCACATGGAACAACAAGACCTACTATTACGCCAGTGCCCGCAACCACAACGATGAGCTGATGTTCTCCGTGATGCTCGGAATGCTAGGTGGCCTCGAGTGGAATGAATCCGCCAATGCGCAAGAACACCTTGTGGTCTTTAATGAAATCGTAGAAGAGTCGAATCCGACGGAAGATGGGGCTTCGCAGTACATGCCAATGCTTCACTTGCTTTCATCGGATCACCCGTGGGCGCAACATCCTATGCTCGGAGGCGCTGAGAACCTCAACGCCATGACGATGGCGGACCTCAAAGATCTCTATGATAGCCAGTACAATTCGAAAAAGGTCAAAATTGCGGTGTTTGGCAATTTCACCGACAGCGCCGCGCTGGCCCGCTCACGCGAGTTAGTTAAAAAGCACCTGCGTCCCCACACCGACGCCAAAGAGCCCCGAGGCAATGCCATTCCCTCACTGATGTCAAAGCCCGAAGGCGTTTCGCCAGAAAGCATGCGCCGGCTCCTGATCGCGTCCGATCAAGGCCGCGAAGGTTCAATCATGTTGCAAATTGATGTCGCAAAGACCAATCAAACTTCAGCCGCCGCCAGCTTGCTCACCTCGTATTTAAACATGCATTCTCCGGGCTCATTGGTTCACCGCCTGAAAACGGAGTTGGGATGGATCACGAATTCCGGAATTTGGACAATACAATTTGAGAACCGGATATTGATGGTTTTTAATTACTATGCGACCGAAGTGGGATTGGAGCATCAAGCAGAAATCGAACAGCACTTTTTTCGCGCGCTCGGGCAAATTCGCAACTCGGGAATTGATGATGAGATCCTGCAAACGATGAAGTCAGCGAGCTCGAAATATACGGCCCGCGCGACGCGCGAAATTTCCGATCTGATCTATTTGTATGCTGAAGTCCTGTTCGACCAAGGCGATTTGCGCCAACAGGAGGCCGCTACCGCAAATGTATCTAACCACGACTTGATTGGCCTTCTCAATCTAGTTAACCCAGGACGCGGCCTCTACTCAACTTTGCGACCCGACATCTCGGAGCGCGCGACTGTGGATCCACGATTCAATCGAAAGTTTGAGCTCATCGACAATTCGAACGCCGTCGAAGTTTATTCTAAAGCACTCGCCGAGGGCGACCCGACGCTGCGCCCGATCTTACGGGAGGTGAATTTACGGGCTGTAAACACGGCGAAGCAAAGCAAAATGTTCGCCCACAGCCGACCGGGCGTTGAGACCCCGCTTAGAATGGTTTTAGATCTGAGATCAGACCTGCCCGACAACCAGGTCTGGGCGCAGTTGATTTTTGCCCCCGAGAAATTAGAAGAATTGGGAGCGGTGGATCTTGTCCTCAAAGCCTTTAGCGAACGTTATGCTGGTGAGCTGGCCTATTTAAGCATGACCTACTTCACCAATGTCAGCCTCAGCCGATCGAAAAATGTTTTGACCGTCTCAGCCAGCGGCGATGACCGCAACACGGTCGGAGCTCTAGAATGGGCCCTCAGCAAACTGCAGGACTTCGCGCCAACCGACGAAGAAATTCAACGTGCTCGCACCGGCATGTATAACGGGCACCACTCGGCGTACCTAAACAAAATGACCGTGGGGATAGCCGTCGAGACCGCCTTTTCGCGCATGGATCCACTTCGTATGTCGACTCTTGAATCGCGCGACGCCGTACAAGTGCGCGACCCCTTGGCCGTGTGGCTAAAGTTGCGCAAAAAAGCGAACAAGGGCGTTTTTATAGTGGGGGATGTTCCCGCCTCAGACGCGGATGGAATTTTCGCCGCCCTTAAAAAAATATCTCCCAAAAATCTACCCCGAGGAGTCGCCACCCGCTTGGCCACGGAAGTTCACTGGCGGCCCGATTCTGAAATGAGCGCCTTTACCGAGGCGCGGCCGAGCGATGGCCTTGGCGGCGTGCGGATTTATCAAGGACCAGAGCGCTCGAACACTAAGGAGTGGGCTGCTTTTGCGGTTCTCACCAGCCTGCTCGACACACGAGTGAACAACTACAATCGAGGGGATCAAGGCCTTGGGTACGCGCACAATGTGAACATGCAATTTTTCGGTACGCGAGCGCACTTATTTATGTACGGCCAAACCGATGGCGCCGATAAATCCGCTCTTATGATTCAAGGCTGGGACTACGTATTAAATCAGCTCAAGAGCGGTTTGATTCCCAGCTCCGAAATTGTCGACGCCATCGAAAGCGTTTACAACACGGCCATGCAAGCCAAAACTTCGGCCGGACAATTCATCGCGGAGCATGCGCAAAGCCAGGCCGTGGGCGAGGTTCGGGTCTTTGAACGATTGATTGAGGGGTTGAGAAACGTAACCCCCGATGATGTTTTTGCCGTGGCACAAAAATATCTTCTGAACCCCGATGTCCGGCATAGCCAGTTGACTTTAGGCAATTGTGAGAGCCTGCTAAACTGATACGATGAAATCACAATGGAACAAGTGGCTTGCGCAACCCGGACACATTCGCACGGTGTCGGTTGAAGCCACGGATCTCGTTAAACAGCTCTCAAAACCGCAAAGTCTGGCTGGCTTGGCGCAAGTCGGTTTTGGCGAAGCCGTGGTCGGATCGCTGCTCATCGCCTCAACACACAAATCGAGCGAATCGATTAACATGAATGCCCAGGGTTCGGGCCAGTTTCGCCAGGCCATTATTGACGCCTCGCCCGAGGGCAAAGTGCGCGGCTTCTTGCGCGAACAAAGAGATAAGTCGATGCATACCTTCGGCGCCGCAGGCAACAATGGGCCGTGGGGCAGTGGCGTGCTTTCGATTCTTTTCACTAAAAATGTCGAGGGCAAATATCCTTACACGGGCATGGTTCCGATCTCGACCGGATTTCTCGACGACGCGATCAACGAGTACTATCGCGACAGCGAGCAACTGGTATCTAAGGTTGGGCTATTTGTGGAGCTCGATGGCCAAGAGATCGTCGCGGCCCGCGGCGCCTTAGTGCAAGCTCTTGGTGGCGCGACGGAGGAGGAGCTCGACGACATCAACGAACTCACCGTTCAACAGTTGCGCCATTTAGCCAGCACCGCCGACAATACCCCGATATTTTCTCAAGAAATGTCGGCGATTTTGCAAAACCGAAAATTTTCTGCAGTTGAAAATCTTGAGCTTATGTCCTTTTGTACCTGCAGTCAGGAGCGCATCGAGCGCGCCCTCACCTTGACCGGCGAAGCCGAAATCAAAGAGGCATTGGGGCAAGATCCATTTATGACAATCGTTTGCGACTTTTGTCGAAAAGAATATCGCATCTCGGCCGAGCGAATTAAGTCGCTTTTTTCGAGCGACCCTTCACGCTTGCAGTAGGCGCAGGTGATGGGGTCGGCTCATCACCAAATAAAGTCGGTAGAATTTTAACAGCGACACTGGCGATGACTGGGCCCAAAAATAATCCCGGCATGCCAAACAACAACAAAGCACCAATAATCGCCAACAGACTAACCACCGGATGCAAGTCCTGCTCATTGCTCGACACTAAATACGGCCGCACCAAATTGTCTGTCGTTCCCGCGATCACGGCTACGATCACAAATCCGAGCGCATGGCCGTAAGAACCCATCAACAACTCGGCAAGGCCGAGTCCCAGCGCCACCGGCGCCGCCCCAATCACCGGGATAAATGACAAGAAAAAGGTAACCGCCCAAACGACGGGGAACTCTCCGGTATTAAAAATTAAACAGCCAACTCCCACAATAGTTGCCTGAAGCGCCGCAATGGCCAAGGAGGTGATCACGGTATTGAAGCTGCTTCTCTGCAGTAAATGGATAAAGGCGTTCGACTCTTGCGGGGCCAAAAGCCGCTGCTTCATAAAAACTGTTTTGACCGTCCGGGCCTCGGCCAAAAAGTAATAGAGGGCCGCGCTAAATACAAAACATGAGATCAGCAGGGATGGAATTCTAGAAGCGAGATTGGTCGACATTTGCACGACAAAATTGAAGGAGTGATTTAGCCCGTCGTCGAGAATAGCAGAGAAATCAAACTGGTCCTGCAAATCAAATCGGCTCATCATTTGACTAATAAATTCTGAGATTCGGCCCTTAAAGGCTGTCAACTTTTGAAACAATTCTGAATTCTGCACACCGGACGAGGAAATTTTCATAAAGTATCTGTAGGTGCGGTACGCCACGTAATTGATCGGGAATGCGAGCAGCACAAACATGCCCACAAGTATTAAAGCCACCGAAATTTTCCAGCGGAAGTGACGCGGCTGCAACCAGCGACCCAAGGTCGGCTCCATGGCTAACGCAAAAATCGCCGCCAACAGCAGCTCCGAATAGAACGGAAAAAATAAAAGGGCGAATGCAAAAAGGAATACGGCGCTGGTCGAATATTTAAAAATATCTTTACGCGTCCATGTCATCGGCCTAATCTTTCACTAACCCACTCTGTTGGCAACGATCAGGAGCACATATGTTTAAATCCATCTTATTTTGCAGTCTTTTCCTGGCCTCTGGTCCGTTAATGGCCGAGGTCGTAACCGAAACGATTGAATACAAACTTGGTGACACCGTTTTACAAGGTTATGTCGCCTATGACGCCAAGCTTGCGGCAAAACGCCCCGGTATCGTGGTGATTCACGATTGGATGGGCAACGGGCCGTTTACAAAAAAGCGCGCTGAAGAATTGGCCGCGCTCGGATACACAGCCTTCGCCGCCGATATTTATGGCAAAGATACTCGCCCGAAAGACACCAAAGAGGCCGGCGAGTTCGCGGGAAAATATAAGAACGACCGCAAACTTTTGCGCGAACGAGTACGAGCGGCCTATGATGAACTGCTCAAACATAAAACCGTGGATAAAAGCCGAACAGCCGCCATGGGATTTTGCTTTGGCGGTACAACGGCACTCGAGTTGGCGCGCTCCGGCGCACCTGTGACGGGCGTTGTCAGCTTTCATGGCGGACTCGATTCACCGACACCGGCCGACGCAAAAAATATTAAAGGCAAACTTCTAATTTTGCACGGAGCCGATGACCCCTGGGTTCCGGCAAAGGAAGTGGCAGCGTTTGAGAAAGAGATGAAGGGCGCACAAGTGAGTTATCGTATCGAAAAATATCCAGGCGCGGTTCACGCGTTCACAAACCCCGACGCGGGGAACGATCCCAAAAAAGGTGCGGCTTACAACGCTGAGGCCGACGCAAAATCTCGTGTTGAAATGACCAAGTTTCTGTCTTCTGTCTTCACAAAGAAGATGTGATCAGGCATAAATGCCCTCTAGGAATTTAATGAGTGCGCGCTAAAGCGCGCTCGCGATTCGGAGGGATTGTGAAGCTTAGTATACTGATCGTGCTGTCCGCGATTTTGTGGTCAACGTCCGCCGTGGCCAAAGACAATTGTGCAAAATTCAGCAAGGCGGTCGCGCAAGGGACGGAAAGCAAAAAGCTGCATACGTTTCTTGATGTCCAATGGACCTATTTGATGACCGAATATCCCGAGTGGGCGACCTATGTCGGCTTTCCCGGGCAAGACGGTAAATTGAGCGACATCTCAACTCCTGCCTTAGAACGTCGGCGCAAAGAATCCGTGTGCATACGCGACACACTTAAAAAAATTCAGCGCAAAAGCTTGAACACAACAGACAAGGTGACTTTAGACCTCGCGCTTCGCCATGCCGAGCTATCCATCGAATCCGACAAATTCAGCGGCGACTATATGCCGCTGAACCATATGTTCGGCTTCCACCTCGACACGGTCCAATTGCATTCGGCCATGCCCGGCGCCACCGTTAAGAATTATGAGAATATGATCCACCGGCTTGAGAAATTGCCCACTTACATTCAGCAGGTCACGGTGTTGATGCGCGAAGGTGTGAAGCGCAAAGCCATGCCGGTGAAGGCTTTTATGCCGACCATCACCACTCAACTGGCCGGATTAATTCCGGAGAACGTGGAAGAAAGCCCGCTTTACGGTCGCTTCAAAGAAATCAACGTAAACATTCAGCCGGAAGAGCAGAAGCGACTTCAAGCCAAAGCAAAAGAAGTCCTTACTGCTAAAGTCTACCCGGCGCTTAAGGATTTTAAGACGTACTTTGATACAGAGTACGCCCCTTTCGGCCGCGAAAATATCGCGTGGACCGAAATGCCCGATGGTAAGGCTTGGTATGCCTACCATATTAAAAATCATACAACGACTTCGATGACGGCCGACGAACTACATGAAGTTGGCCTCAGAGAGGTGGGCAAGCTCTTGTCAGAAATGGAAAAGGTCAAAAAGGAAGTAAAATTTAAGGGCGATCTCCAGGCCTTCAATAAATTTTTGCTGAAAGACAAACAGTTTTACTACAAGACGAAAGAAGAACTTCTCGCCGGCTACCGCGATATCGCGAAGAGGGTCGATCCGGAGTTGCCCAAGCTGTTTAAGACCCTGCCCCGACTGACTTATGGCGTGCGCGAGATTCCAGAAGTCGCGGCCAAGGGGGCAGCGGCCGCGCAATATGTCTCTGGCAATATCGAAACCGGCCGCCCGGGATATTTTGAAGCCAACACCTTCAAACTCGACTCCCGCGGCAAATTTGGCATGGAAACGCTAACTCTACATGAGGCCGTGCCGGGTCATCACTTTCAGATCGCCTTGGCCGCCGAAGTTAAAGACCTACCTAAGTTTCGCAAGTATGGCGGCTTCACCGCCTACGTTGAAGGTTGGGCCCTTTATGCAGAGACTTTAGGCAAAGAGATGGGCTTTTTTAAAGACCCATACTCCTACTATGGCCATCTGTCCGATCAAATGCTCCGATCCGTTCGCTTAGTGGTCGACACCGGAATGCACGCCAAAGGCTGGAGCAAAGAGAAGGCGCTCGCTTATTTTCGCGCGCAAATGCCCACTTCGGACCACGAGTCTGAGAGCGAAATCAATCGTTACATCTCGTGGCCTGGCCAAGCTTTGGCTTATAAAGTTGGCGCATTGAAGATTCGCGAATTGCGCGATCGCTCGACTGAAAAATTGGGCGAAAAATTTGACGTGCGCGAATTTCACGACCAGGTGCTGCTGCAAGGCGCGCTGCCCATGGAAGTTTTAGAGAAACACATCGACGAGTGGACCGCCTCGGAACTTAAGAAAAAGGCCGGCGCGACCACCCATTCGACTTCGCTTTAATCTATTTGATTTCACCACAGGCAATGCGGGCACCCGCGTTGCCTGATGGCTGCGTTTTATAGTCGTCGGGCTTTTCGTGGATCACAAGCGAGGTCCCGGCATCTTTTCGGAGCTGGCTCAGGGTTACATGCGTATTGATGATCTCCACGCTGGTCGTACCGTTGCCTTTGATATTTAAGTTTTTCATATCTCCGGCATGAGGGCCATCGGGCACTTCACCGTGGGCTTTACCTGAACCCGCCAAGTGAGATCCTGCGGAGTCAAACTTCGGGCCCGTGCAAACGCCTTTTTCGTGAATGTGAATCGCTTTTTCACCTGCGGGAAGTTTGCTGATTTCTAATTTTATTTTTACACCCTTGTCTTTGTCTTGGGCCGTGATCATCGCCGTACCCACGACTTCACCTTTAGGGCCTTTGAGTTGAACCGTAACCGCATTCTCTGACATAGCCGCGTAAAGCGGACTGGAAATAAGTAACAGCGCCAATAACATATGTACCTCCATCGGTAACATTCAATTTGCTACTCCCGAAATCGGGACATGTCAAAAACGGTGACCGAAGAAAAATTGCACATTGATCAGGCTCGACCACACTTGCGTATCGCCAACTCGTCCCCACAGAGTGTCTAAGAGAATTTTTGCCCCACCAACGTAATCATCATTGTTCCAGCCCGATGACATATTGATATTTAATTTAGCGGCAAAACCGCCCAAGCCCGTATCTTCCCCATCCGTTCGCCGAATGCGTTGGTACTGCGCTGCCGGCCCCAGAGCACCTTGCGCGGTTGCAAAGAATTTGTCGCGAATGTAAGTGTAGCCATAGCCAACCGCCATACCGACTGTATCCATCCTTGCAGACGCTAAGTTTGGCAGGGTGGTGAGTGAATCCGAGCCGATTCCGGGCACAAATTTATTGCCGATTGAAATATCAAAGTGATTGTAAAAAGGATTGAACACCCAACTCCCACCGCTAACAGTCTGAAATTCAGTTTGGTCAAAGGCGGCCTTTAAACTGTAGGCTTGCGGATTGGCGACATAATACCAGTTCAAACCGAGGGTTCGCACGCGGGCATCGGGCAGCTGAGGGTAACGCTCGGGCTTATTGAAGCTGAGCTCGGTAAACGGACTTGAGACGTAAAAGCCTTTGAAGTGCTGATAGTAAAGATCCATGGCATTCTGCCGCCAGTAACTGTTCAAGGTCAGACCGGAGTGGGTCGACTGACCCCGGCGCCGCTTTTCTGCGGCAGGCTCTGGCAAACCGAACGTGATAATGGCGCCAACGTCCTTATAAATTATCCGCGGACCAAAACGTGGAACAAAGTTCGGCAAATACGCCACGCCACTGACTTTGGGGGCACCGAGATAAAAGCTGTAAAACGGAAACTCCAAAACTCCCTGCAACATCCATGGATGCGCCGACTCTTTGAAGATGGGCTCGAGAATTTTGTCTTTATCAGGAAAAGAAACGCCAAGGTCGGCGGCGGCAGTGGCCTGCGCAATTACCAGAAACAAAAGTACTAAAGTTTTCCCCACACCATAATCTGCAATTGATCGGCTTCGGCGCCAACCAATTTTACCGTCGGTAGGGCAATCTCACGACCGGGAAAAAAGCTAATGCCCGGGCCTTGACACCCGTGCGTATAGTCCCACCATCCCACCACCGAGCCGTTTTGCACGATCAAAACGGCGTAGAGATTGTAGGGCAAGCTCACGCCACTAAACGCGGGATCAAAGCGCAACCGAAAGTTCACTTCCAATCCGGCCTGGCGGCCGATCAACTGTACTTTGCTCGACAACGGCTGAATGATTTCGGCCTGCGCGTTGGAGCTCACATTCCACAATAACTGCGCCGCCGTTTTTTCGGGCAAGCACGACCTTTGACCGGCGTTGGCCAAGACTTTGATCGGGCAAAACAGAATCAACAGGACGATCGTTCGGAACATGGCCTAAAGATCGGGTCGCCCGACCCCGGACTTGAGTCTTTTTTCATCAATATCTTGAGGCAAACGTCCGAAAAATCAAATAGATGACCCGGCCGAAAATATTGCTTTATCTACATCATGTCGATCTCGGGCAGCGCTACCCTATTTCTGACCAAGAGGTGGTCATCGGGCGGAGCCTCGGCCACATTCTATTTCCACAAGATGAACGCTTAAGCGCGCAACATTGCCGAGTGTTTCGCGGCCCCGAGGGCATGTGCGTGCAAGATCTCGGCTCGGCCCACGGAACAGTGGTTGACGGCCGTCTTCTCTCGCCGCAAAAAAATTATCCCGTACGCGATGGCACGTTGATCGCTGTGGGAGGGCAGGTTTTTAAATGCGTTGAGCCCTCCAATCCTAAAAATCTTCAGCACAAACCAAAATCCAAAAAAAGCAGCCGCCGCCGGCGCAGCGATTCGGGCTTAGATCTTACCCCATTGTTTTTTGTGATATTTATTTCGCTAGCCGGATATGTGGCCTTTAAATATCAGCATCTCTACATGCACCACATCCGTGGCGCCATGATGACGCCGGAGCCGGAGATCATTTCGCCGTTCGAAATGGTCTACAAGGAAGTTCAAGATGTCTACGGACTATATCGCGAAGTTGGAAAATCGTTTCAGGATGGAAAGCTGTCCAACAAAGATCTCGCCGCCGAGATCCGCAGAACTCTCATTCCAAAATTCTCCGCTGCCCAAGCAAAAATTGGCGTCTTAAAACCGAGCAATGAAATCGAGCGACGTCGAATCGACGCCAATCAAAAGTTGGTCGGCGCGATCCTTACGCATATAACCGCCATGGCCAAATTCTTAGAAACGAATGATCCGAAATATTCGGCTGAAATGGATAAAATTCATCCGGAACTTGAAAAAGCGAGCGAAGAGGCCCGCAAGGTGAACGATTCACCGCGGACCCCCGCCGGAAACTAAACTAACTAATCAAAAAATTCCACATTCAGATTCGGTGCGATTTCATAAACGCGTCCGTCGAGCGGAGTCTGAAGAGCGGTCGATGTCGAACCGTTGATCTTAAACAAACGCCCATCATTGGTCAGGCCCACCACGTCGTTGCCGGCCTTTTGAATGCGCTTGTAACGCTGATCAAACGACAGGTTGGACACGCGTGAATACGGGCGATTGCTCGAACAACCAATTTCATAGATCTTGCCCGACTGCATAGCCACGTGAGCAAGCTTCACCGCGCGGTCGTAGCCGTTCGGGTAGAGCAATGCCACGGCCACTTCTCCGCCGTTAGAAATGTCGTTCGAAGAGTCAGAGCGCGGGTCGCAACCGATGCGCATTTTGTCTTTCAAAATTCGTGCACTCCATTGGGCGCCGATATGCACGTCCACCCACTCGCCCCGCTGCGCGGGTGTTAGGCCATTGTATTCTACAGAAATATCGCCCGCCGCCTGCTGAATGTCGCCTTCATTGCGAGCGAATACGTACTTAGACGGAAGAGTTTTATCTTCGGGGTAAAGAATCATGTGCTGTGCGCGCATCGAAAGCTTGCCGAGCGCGGGAGATTTTCCAAGCGGTTCGGTTTTAACTCCGCCCACCAGATTTAAAATATGGAACTCCCCTTGCGTGGTCATCAGCATAAATTGTTGCTGGCGATTGATGCGAACCGGAGACTCAAAAGCTTCGTCGGCGTAGATCACCGCGGCAGAACGCGAATAGGCGCGCAGGGCCGGATGCAGATCGGTCGCATAGGCGGCGAGCTGCGCGTAGGTCTCAACACTCACGCCGTAAGAGCCTTTGTCAGAAATGCGATTGTCGCACGCACCTTGCAATCCGGCACGCGGCCCCCGCGTGCAGGTGGTGTGCGGAAAGCCGTCGATGTGACGGGCTTCATGCATAAACACACTGGCGCGGTCGAGCGCGGTGAAGCTATCTGAAAGAAGCATGGGGCAAACATACATAGTGTTGCCGAACATATAGACGTAGGCGCCAACACCCTTGGGGCAATTGCTGGGGATTTCCATCTCGTTGATGCGGCCGATAAAGTAACGATACCAGTCGGCCCTGAATGCACCCGAAAACAAATCATCCGGACTGTTCGGCATTGAATTGGCAAACGCGGTTTTGCGCATAAACATCAAACCGGCGATCATGCCCGACTCATTCGAACCGTCGTAACAATAGTCGCCCTTATTGGCGAGATTGCGGAATTGTGTAAAGTGTTGCGCGATCGCCTGCATCTCGGACTGCGGAACGCAGTCGGTGCCGGTTGCAGCGGTAGCCGATGTGCTCGCGCCCAATAGAATCAAAAAAAGAATCCATGCTTGGAATCTCATAGCCCCTCCCTAGGTCGCAAACTCGCGTCAAGGCAAGTTTGTTGTGTGTTGTAAAAATCGCAACACGGGCGGGGCCGAAGATCTAGATAATAATACTTAATTAATCTGTCAGAGATTAGCGCAGCTGGCGCAACTTATCCTCAGCATAAGCACGAACAAAGGGATCTTCGATGCCGGGGATCGCGCGCGCTAAAACCTCTTTCGCCGAGGGATCTAATTTAGCCTGGGCCACTAGGCCATCAATACCCATAAGTCTTAAAGACTTATCGCGAATGCCCTTCATTTCTTCTTCGCTGTGCGCGGGATGCGGGCCTTTGTCGTTAAGAGGTGCCTGAATCAACTCGGCCAGAGCCCCGCGGCCACGCGATCCGCTCTCCACCAACAGATAGGTCGATAATATCTTTTCGCCGGCCGCGGAACGCGGGTTGCGCGCGGTTAACATCAGTTGTCGCGTTTGCTCCGATGTCATCTTCGCTACAGCTTTGCGAAGTTCAACTTGCTTGGCTTCGCCGTTGATATGGGCCTTGTCGAGTTCTTTGGCCTCTTGGCGGATCCACTTTTGGAATTCTGGATCGGGAGGAGGGGCCTGTGACGCGGCCGATGTCTCGCCCGCAGTTTTGACAGGTGGAGTTTTCTCGTCAAATTGAGTTTTGGCCCGGTCTATGGACGCCGCTGGGGCATTGGCCATTGGTTCAAACGATTTACTAAATTCTTTTTGTCTTAGCCAAATCGCAAGCGCGGCGGCGACCACCAATATGGCAACAGCGAACAATCCCCCCTGCCTACTCATGCAGAACCCCCTTAAGGTTCCTTATTTGATCCTTTGACGTCGAGCGTCCGCAAGGCCTTTGCTAACTGTTTAACAATTAAATTCTCGTCATCGCTTTTACGTTTCACCAAGAACACATCCGCCCGGCATGTGCGTCCTGGATAGGGAGAACGCCGGCGCTCCAACTTAAATTGCTCGCGCACGCGCTGATTGTGCTCTTCGACAATAAATGCGGGAAAATAGCCGGCAACACGACCCTGCCGGCACAGCTCAAGAGCCGACTCCATAAGCGTAACTTGATGGCGAACCTTGCGTCGGTAAGCATCCTCGGGCCAACCGTCAAGGCCGCGAATTCGCGTCGGGACCACTTCCAGCGGAGAAATCGGTACGACAAAAGGCAACTCAGCCTGCGCCACCCCTTGAAAGGAGCCCTTGCGCGTAAATACGCCCATTTCAATCGATGTGACTTTTAAAAAATCTAAGTCGGGATGGGGAATCGGCATATAGGTGATCCCGTAATCCACGTCGCCGCGAGCCACGTACTTCTCCAGTTCTCCAGGGAGAACTTCATGCATCTCGAGATTGTGCGCGTCCCAATTCAGTCGATTTAAGAACGATAAAAAATATGTCGAGAAAACTTCAAAGGTGGCTATCCGAACGCTGGTCGTCGACAACGGCTCCGCATGAATACTGTCGCGCAAGGATCGAAGCTCCTCCATTAACAACGGCGTGCGCTTGAGTAAGCGTTTGCCGGCGTCGGTGAGCAAAATCCTACGGCCTGCGCGCTGCCATAACTTCGCCTCCAGTTCTTCTTCGAGAACCTTCATCGATTTGGATAAGGCGGGCGGCGAGATGTTCAGCATCTCACTGGCTTTGCGGACATTGCCCATTTGCGCGAGAACATGAAAAAATTCGAGTCTTCGTAAATTCATTAACCAGTAGTTAACAAAAGGTTCCATAAATTCAATATTTTTTTACAATCAGGCGAGATATTTCATAGGCCAAGGAGGGTCGTTTATGAAACACCTGCAACAGTTCGTATCTCTATTTTTGGTTTTTACCTTATTCCCGGTGGGGGCTCAGGCCAAGGGTCTGAACTATACCGCCCACGAATGGGGAACATTTACGAGCCTCGTCGGATCGAACGGTCGAACGCAGAACGGAATGTATCACGAAGACGAACCGTTGCCGAACTTCGTGCATGGCTTCGGCGAACTGGTGAGCCAGCCCATTTTTCAGCCCGAACCCGGCGACCCGTGCCGCCGCAGCAAGATTCCCTGCGAGTTCTTAGAGAGAAATACTGTGACTCAGAAAATGGAAACTCCCGTCATTTACTTTTACAGTAAAGAAGATGCGGCGATAAATGTGAAAGTGGATGTGCGCTTCCCCGGAGGGGCGATCTCTGAAACTTATCCAGGGCCCACCTTCACCACACCGACCCGCAACACCGCGCCGGTTCTCGCCAATGGGCACACCATTTTTGACGTCAAGGTTTACCCGGTGGGAGTTACGCCCTCGGACGCACGCATTCCGTATGTCGAGCCGGGCAATATCTACGGTCACGCCCGCAATGTGCACAGCAGTTTGGTTCGCGCCCATAATGAGATGGAGAAGTTTATCTTTTATCGCGGAGCTGGACGCTTTCAGCCGGATATAACGGTCACATCTAAAGCGGGCGCACTTTACGTACGTCCGTCGACTTTTGATGGCCAACTCCCGCCGATGATTTTGCTCGATGTCGCCGCCAATGGTTCGGTGCGGGCGGTGGACTTAGAGCAATATATCAACAAAGGCTATACGCTTGTCAGCGCATCGGAGATCCGGAAACTGCGCGATCACTCTCTACCCCTAGACGGCATAACCATGGATCGCAAACTTGCACACGGTCACATCCGCACCACCCTCGTGAATGCGGGCTTAAGCTTGGCCGAGGCCCAATCGATGATCGACACTTGGGAGCACGGCTATCTAAGCGTTCCGGGTTTGCGATTGCTCTATATCTTGCCGTCCAACGAAGTCGAGCGACTGCTGCCCATGACCATCACTCCGCCGCCGGCTGAACTGACGCGCGTGTTTGTTGGCCGCTTAGAAGTGCTGCTCGATACTGATGAGAAAGAGTTGATGAACAAAGTGATCGCCGCAGGTGATTTAATCGATGTGACTCAGTTGGGTCGATTTGCCGAGAGTATTCTGCGTCGGACTTTGGAGGTTTACTACAACCATACGGCGTATTCGCATCCTGATCCCCGAATTGAAGAGCTGTTTGGGCGCCTGATCCAGCGCGCGAAAGCAGCCGGCTTGAATTAGCATTGAGCAACCCTGAGAAAATCCCAGAAGGGCCGGGCATTGTCCCGGCCTTTCTTTTTTTAGCCAAGATTCTCAAAAAAGCTAATGACGTTTCCGCTCGGGTCGCGCACGTCGACCGCAAAACCGTTTTCACACACTTCGTGATAGTCTTTGACGAACTCAACGCCCATGGCCTTCAACGCGGGAATCGCATCCTTCAAGCCCTTCACTGAGTGAATGAGCATTCCTTTGCCGTCAATCTCCTGGCCTTCGCCCACTCCATGCAAACAAATCGACGAACCATTCAAATCGAACTGAGTCCATTCCGGGCTCTCGAATACGGGATTTTTTCCGTAAAGGTCTTTGTAAAACTGCACAGACTTTTGCATATCGCGCACGTAGTACATGGTTCCGTAGGTACCGGTTACAAAATTCTTAAGATCCATTGAGTTCTCCTAAGGTTAAAGAAACTTATTTAGCAACATCCGCGCCGAGATTCCACAACTGTGTGTACAAATCTTGATAGGCCCGCACAATCTTGGCATCGCCAGCCAGAAAAAAGTTTTCATAGTTGTTTTGGAATGCCGACAAAGTGAACTGCCCAGCACCGCCGAAGACGCGATCGTTCCCCAGCTTATCCACACCCTCGAGAATCAAAAACTTATTGTGCTGCAGCTGAAAGATTTCCTCATTGGTATCGAAAGTTCGAACCTTAAAACCGGACAACTTGGGATGTAGGTAAGCGTCCCAAATACGTTTCTGGGTGGGAATCCCCTTGCCGCTATAAATATCATCATCCACCAGCAATTCCACTTCGACTCCGCGCTGAGCCGCTTTCTGCAGCAGATCAATCAACGGCTTATGCATAAAGAAGTAAACCGCCATGCGAATCCGACCGCCCTTAACTACGCGGTTGATATTTTCGGCCAGGGCTAAATAGGAGCGGTTTTTTTTATCCGGCGCAAACAGGGCCACCACTCCATCACGCTGAACAATTTTTTCGATGGACTCTACTGTCGGTGAGCCGTCGACCAAACAGGAATCGAGCGCCTCGCGAAAAACTTCCGGGTCGTCTTCGAGCTTGCCGGCCTTGCGCGCCTTTCGCATGGCCGTAAGATCGCACAAATGGTTCTGTACATATGGAAACGAGCGCTTGGCCGTAAGAAAGTTCCAGTTCTCGAAATTAACCGTTAAACCTTGCGTCGACAAATTGGCGCTACCGAAGGCGATTTCTACCTTTGCCGCGCCGTAATCAACCAGAAAGAATTTATTGTGATGCAACCGCCAGCCGGATTTTCCATTTTCGGGCATTCCCATATAGTGCATGCGCACATTTTTGCGCGCCCCCCCGCCCTGGCAATCCCGCTCTAAAGTAAACGCAAGTCCCTTAGGGGCTCCGGCCCGGGAGTGAAAAAAGCCTTCAATCGCCGTTCCTCGCTTCCCAGCATCACACAGAGTTTTCCACAATGACGGTTCGGTGAATGACATAAATGCTAAGGCGATCTTGCCTTTGTCCTTAACCGCCCGCTCAGTCATCTCCTGTAGTCGCGGCACAATTCCGGATTTCTGCACGTGAGTTTGCATCTCCTCCTCAGTGCAGAAGATGCCACTTTCACAAACCGGAACCGTCGGCACCAATTCCCACGAGTAATCGGCCGCAGCGGCGCCCCATGCTACAAAAACTAAAGCGAGCGCAGAGAATAGCCTTCTCATATTGATCCCCCTCATCCGAGTTTCGGATCTAGAAGTATCAGAAGGGCAGGCATTGCCTTAGCAGGGCTTTAGATTCTTTATATTGAGAAAAAAAGTTAGGGCATGAACAATTGCCCCCGAGTAGAGTTTGCAATGGGATGGAGCAACGGACCTTAGATTATCTAAGAATGCCACCGCTCTGCTGGGGCACTCCATTGACGAGTCCTCCCCAAACAATAAATTCTTCGCCGGTCCAAACCGACGCCGCGCAGGCGCGAGCCGCGGGAGCATTGGCCGTGGGCAAAGACTTCCAGGTATTCGTGCCGGGCTCAAAGACCGCGCCGTCGTTGTATGAGTTGGCGCCCAGGCGACCACCCCAAACAATAATTTGTGTGGGAGAGGACGCCATCGCCGCCGCCGCTCGTGGAACCAGCGGCGACAATTGCGACCAACGCGACCAAGTTTGCGTAACATTATCAAAGATCACACCGTCGACAAAACCCATCGCTCCTGCGTCGGTATAATCGACAGCATTTGCACCACCCCAGAAATAGGCCTTGGTGCCAAACATTGTTCCGCTTACATAGGACCGGGCATCTGGACCGGCCGGCGGCACGGACCATGAATTCGTTCCTAGATTGTAGGCGCCCGCCACATTAAATACGATCGACGGAAAATTACCCGCGTAAGTCAGCATATTTGTGCCTGTCCACACCGAAGCATGGCCGAAGCGAGCAATGTAAAGTCCGCCCACAATCGGCGCATCTGTATTTTGTGTCCACGCATTGGTGGCGGGATCAAACGTGTAGCCCTCGTAATACCAACAAAACGGCGAGCAGCCGCCGATATATTTTCGACCTCCGAATTGAATCAGTTTAGTTCCAGTCCAAACTGAAGTCGCAGACGTGCGGCCAGGCGGATCGTTCGTGGTCACAAGGCGAGTCCACACATCGGCTCTCGGATCATAGGACCAAACAAGTGTTCCACCGCCGGTGACCACGGCACTTCCATTGTTGGTGCCGCTGACCACGAGCATGCGAGTCCCAGTCCAAACTGCGGATGGACAGTCGTTGTCGGTGGGAGCATTTACGGTGCTGATCGGGCGCCAAGTGGCGGTCGATAAATCTTTAGGCGGAGGAGTGCCAGGAATTGTGGCCACTGGCCCCGGCCCGGGCGCAGGGCTTGGCGCCGGGTTGGACGCATTCGACGACGAGTTATTGGCAGAATCTAACGACGAGAAGCCCGAGCTACAATTTTGAAAGGCCAAAACCCCGACCGCCGTGCAAACGGATGCCACCAATAGTCGAAGCCATGAACGTTTAAACATTTCGAACCCCCGCTAACCTTATTATAAGGATACTAGAGGCCTGCGGTGGGTCCAATTCGGATCATTTTAAGATCCCAGTTTGAAACGAAAATCTAGACTACCAGGGCAGTTCCTTGCCGTGAAAGTCATAGAATGTCCCTGACTTAGCCTTATTCATTCCCTCTATGAGACGCCAAATCCCTAACCCAGACTCCGCCGTCGACGTGGGAGCTTGTTCACCACCCATATCCGTTTTAACCCAACCCGGATGGATCACCATAGTGGTGAGCCATGGGTTGTCGATGGAGAGGCTTTTATTGATCATATTCAGAGCCGATTTTGATGAGCGGTAGGCATAGTAACCGCCCGAACTATTGTCGGCGATGGAGCCCATTAAGCTGGTGATATGGGCGACCCGCGGGCTCGAACTTTTTTTGAGAAGCGGCAAAAGAGCCTGCGTGATTTCAAAAGGAACAACGGAGTTCACCAAAAATGATTCTTGAAAATCCTCACGCGATGTCCCCGGCTTCATAATCCCGGCGTTATTAATCAATACGTCCACCATTCCCCACGGTTGTGCTAAAGCCGCGATCTTGCCGCCGGCTTCAGGGCTGCGCAGGTCGACGACTTTGCGATCAATCGCCAACACTTCATGGCCTTGATCTTTCGCGATTTTCACAAGCTCAGCGCCAATTCCTCTAGATGTTCCTGTTATAACGATTTTCATACTCACCTCTTTTGTTATGGCTACCATAGCTGCATCTAAGTAGCAAAAGGGCCCCACTCACGCTGGCACTAAAGTTGTACATATGCGTGCAGCGGTGCCGGAGATGCACCGCCTTCCGGGGGGAATGGTGAGTCTTCGAGTAAAAGGTCTTAAATCCGCTACAGTCGCGAGTTTGCTGGTGTCATCCGTGGCACTTGCGACGACAGCTCAACTCACCGCGGATCTTAAAAGTCCTAAAAAATTGCGGCTCACCGCCGTGGTGCAGGGCTTTTCAACTTTACATAAAACCGAGCAGCAGGGGCGTGTCTCTTTTGGCCGCATTATGTTTGCGCCGTCGTACCCACTCAATGATGACTACCGGGGCACCCTGACCGGTGCATTGATACAAAATTTTGATCAAGAAAGTAAAACCGGCCTCTCGAACTTTAAACTTACCGTCTCGCGCAAACCGATCGCGCTCACGCAAGACACGTCTTTGATTGCGATCGGCGGTTTGCGTCTGCCCACCAACGAAGATGACCGGCGCGACAATACGTTTAACGGTGCACTGGTGCTTGAGCCGCAGGTGCTCTCGCAGTTCAACGTCCGCGGATTCAAATTTATGGCGATTTCTGGCCTGACGGCGGTTAAGAATTTTCACACCTATAGCCGCAACAACCTTGGCTCCGCAAATATCAGCTACTCCGTGGCGCCTTCTTTGGGCTTCGAGACTTACTTAATGAAAAATGTCGCTCTTGGCGTAGACGGATCCTATACGTTTGCACGCACGTATCAAGATACGCCACGCACGTCCTTCGCTCTCGGTCAGGCACTCACTTACGAGCAACCGCTGTGGAGCGTAACTATCGGCCATTACAATGAGGCCGACGCACTGAAATACAACGGCACCGAATCCAATATCAACGTGTTCGATGGCAATACATCGGCGGTCTACGGTCAGGTGCGCGTCGTTTACTAGAGTTTTTAATTTTTAGGGGGGACCATATATGAAAAAAACCATCTTAGGAGTGCTTTCACTCTTGTTGGTTGCGGGCTGCACGAAAGAAAAGCCCTACAAAGAGTTGCCCAAGAACAAAGAAGGACTTTACCAAGCCAGTAAGTCACTCTTTGATCCCAAGGCCGAATATCTTTACGTCGCATCGACGGTAGAGAGTGATCGCAAAGCCACCTCGAGCCGCCCCCACTGGATGGGCGACGCCAAGCGCGTTCGCTTTGTCTTCGGAGAAAAAGATTTGAAAGTGGTTGAACCCGAGGTGGACGGGCGCTTTAGCGACAACCCGGTGAACAATCGCCTGGTCCTGACCATGCCGGTCGTTCATATCGACTACAAATGCGCAGAGGATGACTTCGGCAAGTGCACGCAAAAAGAAGAAGAGAATAAAGAGGTGAAATGGAATCAAAAGCGCTTCTTTGTTCTAAAGGGCGAAGAAATGGCTCTTCAACAACTCAACTTTTTACCTTTAGAAATTGAGAAGTTTTTCGGTTCGTCGTGCACCAAAGAAGTGCGGTCCGAGTTTATCAGCGCCGAGATCACGGCCGACGTGGTGAACTTGGTTCTTGAAAAAACCTTTCAGGACTCGTGCCCAAGCTTTGCTGACTTTGATACGGCGGCAGACTTGAGCTTTAGCGTGCGCTACCAGCACTCGTTTATTAAATTAGACAAAGTCGCCTCGCCGGACTACGCGCCAATTCGCTACACCCGCGCCGACGAAAGCAACTTTGGCTACTTCTCGACCCAACAGCTCACTCTCGATGTGGACAACAACGATGTGGTGGGTAGCGAGAAGTATTACTTCGACCGCTGGAACCCAAAGCGCAAAGAGATCGTTTACTACTTAAGCGCGCAGTTCAATAAACCGGCGAACGCGGCCATTAAAAAGGCCACGTACGAGTCGATCGACGCGATCAACGATGGCTTCGCTAAGGCGGGAGCGCCGACACGAGTGGTGTTGAAGGACCCCGTTCCAGGTATGTCTTCGGGCGATGTTCGTTACAATATGATTGTGCTTGAAGAGGATCCGCAAGCGGCGGGCGTAATCGGCTACGGGCCACACGCTTCAAATCCGCTCACCGGTGAGATCGTGCATGCCAAGACCATCATGTATTTAGGTACGATGAAAAAGTACTTAAAATACAACTATGATGAGTTGGTAAAGGAGAAGCTTGAGAAAGCTCAGCCCGTCGCCATTCAAAATCAGGCGAAGGCGCTCAAGCTCGGTGGTGACTTGGCGGCAAATGCTCGAAGCGCAGGATCTGCGAGCCGAGTGTCGAGTTTGGCCAAAGGCGCCGCACGTCGAGCCGGAGTGATCGATCGTCATATCGACGTGGCCACGCTCAAAAAGTATTCTCTAACTTCGAAGACCGACAAACTTCTGGTTAAAGATGCTCGCGACAAAATGGAGTTTATGTCGCGCAACTGTCTGTTTCCGGGCGATATGCTGAATCTCGAGGGCAACATTGGCGGTGGCGTCGATGAGGTTCTTGAAGAAGTGGGGTTAAAGCCATGGATTCAATTGACCGAAGCCGAAAAAGAAAAAGTCATTACTGTGCTTTTGCCCCACGTATGGAAGCCGACCTTGATTCACGAAATCGGCCACAACTTAGGGCTACGGCACAATTTTGCCGGCAGCGAAGACAAAGCGAACTTTTACTCAGCGGGTGAATTGGCCGCAATGGGCGTGCAGCGCCCAGCCGCCTACAGCTCCGTGATGGACTATGCGTACCGCACCAATAACGAATTGCGCGTGATGGGCAAATACGACATCGCCGCTCTTCGCTACGCTTACGCCGAAAAGGTCGAAACCGCCGACGGTCAGATCATTTCCCTGAGCGAACTGCGCAAAAACCCCAGCACGCAGTTGAAGCCCTATGGTTTTTGTACGGATGAGCACGTGTCCGCCAATCCGAACTGCAACCGCTTCGATGAGGGCACGAATTTGCTTGAGATCGCTGAGCATTATGTAAAGGCGTATCACGAGCGGTACTCGCGCGCGAACTTTCGTAACGACCGCAGAAAATTCAGCATGCTCGGTGACACCGGCCAAATCGGTGCCGTCGACAACATGATGTTTGAACTGCGCCTCGCCTATGAGCGCTATGAGTCGATCAAAAACAACTTTGATCTGGCGCCAAACGCGCCCGAGTGGGAGAGCATCGAATTTTTGAAAGAGCTTAAGCAAGCGGCGATCGTGGCTGGCCGGTTTTTTGTCGACGTGATTAAAACTCCCGATCTGCAATGCGCGGTTTCGCGAGCGGATGATCCGTCGAGCATTATCGCGCTTCTGCCGATTCGTGAGTTGTCTAAACGCGCGATCACCTGCTTCGACAAAGAGAACATCCAGCTGAATCCACAATTTGTAATTGTGGCCGAAGGGGGAAAGTCGTTCCAGTCGCGAAAGGACCCCGGGTCCGACAATCCGTGGGCCGATCAGATTGATGTGCGCGGGATTTACCTCGATAAAATTCTGGCCACACACTATTTGCTCGCGCGCGAACTTGGCTCAAGCTTGACCGATCAGTACACCGAAAACTTTTTGCATATGCCAGAGCTGCAAGAGCCGGTGTTGAATTTGATCTCGGAAGTGCTTCTCGATGAAATGTCGGGGCCGGTCAAGTTTAAGACCATTTTCGGGCCAGAAGTGGAATTTTCAGTTCCGTACAAATTGTTCGACGTCGCCGACGCCAACAATTCGCACAAGCTCCCGGCGCTGATGGATCCGATCGCCCGACTGATCTTTGGCTTGCCCAATGAGACAACGCTGTTTCATCAGACCTTTATCCGCAATGTGAAGGGTTTGATGGCGAGCGAAGTGCATGCGCCGCTGGCCAACGCGGTGCTGAACTTAATTCGCGTCGAGCCGTCGTTACCCCATGACGGTCGACCCAACGAGTACCAGCCGATTCTGATTCAAAACCGGCCGGTGTTTGTGCACAAGGACAGCGGAATTTCGACTCTGATCGCGGCCAATTTGCAAACGGTTTCTCTGCTCGCGCGATTGGATCAAGCGGCCCAAGCTAAAGTTCTCGCGGCCATCGATGCCAATAGCGAAGACGGTTTGTCCGACGAGGAAAAAATTGCGAAGTCGTTGGGCAAAGAGACGATCGAAAAGTTTCAACAAGGTGGATTTCAGCAGCCGGGCTTTTACGCCCTGATGCTGCAGTCGCTGGCTAAGTAAGTTTCCAGTCGCCGGGCGTAAGTGGTTTAAGACCATGCGCCTGGCGGGCCTTATCGCAACGCTCGTTGCGCTTGCCGTTAGCGAAAGATGCGGTGAACTCACGGCACGGACTAGGGCGAGATTCATAGATGGAACATTTTGCGTCTTGGCCGATCCGGCCCCTCAGCCCGGCACATTTTGGATGATGTTTTGCGTTCGTGCCCTTCATGCAGCGGCTTTGCGCATCGAGCTCTTCGAACAGGGCCGGCGGCACGGGCTGCGCCGCCTCGCCTGGATTCGCCTCTCGCCAATAGAATTGGACGCGAAAGTGCGCACAACAGGCTCCGCAAGAAATGCATGGATTGGCCGCGCTCATTGTTTAATCGCCAGATGTTCTTCTTTCACCTGCGAGGCAACCGCGCCAACACCGATGATCACGCCAAGAATCAACATTGTACGCCAGAGGTTCCAGTCGGCCAGCAAACCGATGATCGGGTTGATGACCACGATCGCAAATGTCCGCAGATGACTTGCCAACACCTGCGCGGCCGCGCGTTCTCCCTCAGGGAGCTTCTGGCTCAGATACTCGTCGAGCAAAACTTCACGCGGAGCACTAAAGGCAAAGCCAACGACGATTGCCAACGCGACCAGTAGCTTGCTGTCCACGTAGGCCAGGTCGATAAATGCCAAAGCGGTAAGGAACGAGCAGGTCTGAAGAAGTAAGCGCCTGGATCCAACCCAAGATTCAATTTGCTTCGCAGACTTTATAAGTAAAATCTGCGCGCCTAAACCCAGAGCGTATATCAGCCCGAAGTATTGAATCGGAACACCCGCCATCTCGAGAAGGGGCGGGAACAACCAGAACAAACTCCACATCAATGCGCTGATCGCAGCCGTCTCGGCCAGAATAAAAAACATCGTGCGATTATTTTGCAAAAGACGCAGACCTTGCCGAACAATCTCCTCGTAACCCGGGCTCGATTCACCTTCAATGTCCGTAGGTTCTACCAGCGCGAGACTAAGCGCCAACGCGACGCCCGCCGGGATCGCATAGGCCACCAATGGAGCTGCAAGCCCGTAGCGTGCGGCGACAAATCCGCCGATCAGCGCACCGACCAGCGTGCCGCCGTTTTTAAATACGTTGATGTCCGACAAGGGCGTGCCCATCGCGCGGACCATTTTGCGATCCGCATTCAAAAATACCGCATACGAGGCCGCAAACATGGCGCCGCCGAAGAGAAAATTCAAAAAGGACATCTGGCTGGCAAAGAGAAGACCCGCGAAAATGCCAATGGTTGCTGCCAAACTGATGGACCACTTTGCGCCCAAGTAATCGACCAATGCATCGGCCGGTTTTTGCAAAGCCGAATACCAAAGCATAAACCAGCTATTTAAAAGAAAAACTTGGGTGAGGTTTAAGTGCGCACCGTCGGTGTAGAAGGGAACAAGCACAGCGGAAAAAAAATGCATCCAGAATAAAGTGCGAATGGCCTTCATCAAGTTCGCGCGCAAAACCCCGGTATCATCCATAAGCAAAACGTTCCTGGACTTACGTCTGGGCTGTTAAAAACCGTCTAACCCCATAACTATGTTCGCACTATTCTTGGGAGGCACAAGGAGATTCACACTATGAAGGTTCGCAATTTCGTCGTCTTACTTTTCTCATTCCTTAGTCTTTCCGCCTGGGCATTTCCGATCGTGCCCAATCATCTTCGTCCACCCCAACCGCCCGCAGGCGCCGCCGCTCAATATGACTTCGAAGGCATTGTCGCTCTCAGTGGATGCTCGGGAAGTTTAGTTCGGTTCGAAGGCCAGCCCGAAAGCGACCGCGCTTACGTTATGACAAACGGCCACTGCCATGAGACCGGCTACATTGACCCCAACGAGTTTATATTCGGCCGCCCGAGCAGCCGCTCCTTCACACTGTTAAAACCAAACGGCACCGACTCAGGCCGCATTCGCGCCACGCACACCGTTTACGCCACAATGACAAAAACCGATTTGGCGTTGTATCGCGTTCGCGAAACCTACGCCGAAATCAAACAGAAGTTTAATATCCGACCGTTGGCTCTCGCGCCCGATCACCCACAGGCCAAGGTTCCGATCGAAATCATTTCGGGATTTTGGCGCCGCGGTTATAGCTGCGATGTCGACGGGTTTGTTTTTAAACTGATGGAGGCCGGCTGGGAAAATAACGACTCGATCCGCTATACCCGCGAGTGCGATGTGATCGGCGGGACTTCCGGATCACCCATTCTCGCGCAGGGCTCGCGCACCGTCATCGGCATCAACAACACGGGCAATGAAAACGGCGGGCGCTGCACTGAAGGCAACCCGTGCGAAATTGATGAGAAGGGCGTCACCACAATCCGCCAGGGCATCAACTACGGCCAGCAGACGTATTGGCTTTACTCCTGCCTGAATACAAACTTCGAGATCGATTTAAATATCAACGGTTGCGAACTGCCGCGCTAAATAATTTGCCGGCGGTATTTGCGCAAAAACAACATGTAATAGGTGATCCCGGCTGCGGCGCCGCCCAAATGGGCGCCGTGGCCGATTGGCAACCCGCCACCATCCGCCTGAGATATAAGTCCCCAAATATCGAGGCCCATCAATGCAAATGCGCCCAACAGGGCCGGAACTGGGATGATCGCAAACAGCAATATCTTTTCGCGCGGAAACAACAGCGCGAACACGAGAACAAGCCCCGAGATTGCACCCGAAGCGCCCACCGCGGGCATTTCGGGAGTGCCGAGAACAAAGGCCGAAACAAGCACGTGGACCAATGAGCCGGCCGCACCCGCGCACAAATAAAATTTTAAAAAACGCCAAGAACCTAGAACCTGCTCAATCAAAGTGCCAAAACTGCGCAACACGATCATATTTAACAGCAAATGCCAAATTAAGGTGTGTGAAAAAACGGATGTGAGCATCGTCCAATAATAGCCTTCGACGAGGCCGGTCCAACTGACCGAAAAATTATTCTCCATAAACGCGGGGCTATGTCCGGAGAACTGCCAAAGTACAAAGACGACAACATTTATCGCAATAAATAAAGGAACAAGAGGGGCTTTGAGCATCGGCAATTTTTAGCTCTGGACTTGAAATTAGTCCAGAAGTCTCACATCTAAATGTGATGAGCCGGCGGCGCGTGCTGTAGAAGTTCGCCCACCAGACTCAACAACACATCTTTCATCACCGGCTTGGTCAGGTGATAGTTGCAGCCGGCCTCGAACGAGCGATCCACTTCGTCTTGTAACGCATGCGCGGTGAGGGCCACGATCGGCCGATTAAATCCCTCGGCTCGCAGGCGCCGCGTCGCCTCGAGGCCATCCATACCGGGCATCTGCACATCCATTAAAATTACGTCCGGCCGTTCTCGCCACGCGATCGCCATGGCCTCCATTCCATTTTCGGCTGTTAGAACCTGAGCACCTGTCGAGCGAAAATAAAGGTGGATCAGCTCACGGCTATCCGGAGAGTCCTCAGCCACAAGGATCTTTTTTCCATATAGTTTTCGATGATGAGCCGTCGGCACCGGAAGCTTGGCTGCAGACTCCGCCTGTTGTGGAGGTTTTTCGGGCTTAAAGGAAAATACGAACGTGCTGCCCAAGCCGACCTCGCTGTGCTTAAGAACCACATCGCCGCCGATCGACTGGGCTAACTTTTTTGACAAATGCAGACCCAGGCCCGTTCCGCCATATTTTCTGGTCACCGAGCTGTCGGCCTGACTGAACGGCTTAAACAAGTTTTTTTGCTGATCCAGAGACAATCCGATCCCCGAGTCGGAGATTTCTACCACAACGACGCCATCCGAGTTGCAATCCACACTCACCTTCACGCCGCCACTGGCGGTGAATTTTATGGCGTTGCCGACTAAATTAGTCACGATCTGTTTAACTCGAAGTGGATCGGAGAAGACCGTGGGAGGTATGGTCAGTGATCGGCGCAACTCCAGACTTAGCCCTTTTTGTGAGGCTAGAGCGCGCAACGAACCCACTGTTTCCTCCATAATTTTTCCGATCGAGAACTCAGTTTTCTGCGCCGCCTGCGAGCCCGACTCCATTTTGGCTAAATCAAGAATGTCATCAATCAAACGCAACAGGTGATCGCCGTTCCAGCGGATGCGCTTTAGAAAATCAATGCGCTCTTCCCGCGAACAACCCATATCGCCACACAAATCGGCAAATCCCAGGATTGCGTTCAGCGGCGTACGAATCTCGTGGCTCATATTGGCTAGAAACTGCGATTTCGTTTGATTTGAGAGCTCGGCCTCGCGCTTACCTTTAAGCAACGAGTCTTCGTGCAATTTGTGGTCATGCACATCTATCACCGTGCCCATGTAACCAAGAAATCCTCGAGCGTCGTCAAACCGCGGAATGGAAGATGAGATGACCCAACGGTATTGGCCGTCCCATCTTCGCAACCTATACTCGTTGGTGAAGGGCTCATATTTCTCGAGCTTTTTCTTAACTGTCGTATCATGTATACGCTCGCGATCTTCAGGGTGCACCGAAGCGAGCCAGCCCAACGCCAAATCTTGAATGGCGGGACGCCCAGTGTACTCCTGCCACTTGCGGCTTAAAAATGTGCAATTGCCGTTCTTATCCGAAAGATACAAAATTACCGGCGATTCATCGACTAGACAGCGAAAATAGGCTTCGCGGCCCTTCCAAGATTCTTCAAGTCTGCGAACGGCAAGATCGCGCGCCTGGTTCAAGCGGTGGGCCCAAGCCGCGCCGCTGATCACAATGATCCACGAAATCACGACGGTCGCAAAAACGAACAAGATCAGTCCGCTGCGAAGGCCAAGGATATTGTTATCGTAGGCGTAAAGAACAAGCAGACCCAAAATGATCGGCTGAACCGCAGATACCAAAAGGTAGTAACGGGACAGTCGCAAGCTGGTGTAGGAGGACGCAAGAACATTCACCGGCCATCGCAGTGGTGGCGCGGTCAAGATATGCGCGGAGAGGGCCAAGACCACCACCAAATCGAGCCATGACATACGAACAAACTGGCTGACTTCGGCCACTTCAGAAAGCTCAAAAAGACTTGAGACCAGCGACAAAAGACAAAGCATCAACACCGGAATTAAAAAACTAAATGAATGGGGAAAGCCATTTTTAAAAACTTTGCGCCGGGGTTCGGCCGCCAGCGCCAGCGAAAGAAACATTAAGCATAGGGCGCCAGGCAGCGGCATCAGCCTCCGGGCGAAAAGATCTTCCACCCAACCCGAAGCCAACCACTCCGGCGCCGGTACAAAAAAGTGAATCGCCGAGATCAGTCCAATTGCGGCCATAATTGTGGTGACGGTCCAACCCGCATAGAGACACAAGCGATTTTTTCGGCCCTGGCCAAAGAGAATAGCAGCAACCGCTAAGGCCACCGCTCCGGCCGATAAGACCCTAACGATATCGAGGAGACCCAGCGTAAGGGCCGCAATTAGAAAGTAACGTGAAAGTGTTAGAAACCTAGCCGTCATTGACGCTAGGTTGTATGGGAGCGGCGCCAAGATCTCAATATCATAACGATCTTTTTGTAAACAAAATCCGGATACGATTTTTTTGGGGGAATTTTGCCTCACGCGTGAACTGAAATTCCTACCTGAACGTTTACGAATTAGGCGCACCATTACAGACTTTAGCCCGGCTTTGACATCAAGATTGAACCGGATACAATTGGATTATGCGCATATCATTTCAAATTGTCGCCGTTTTAGCCGCAATAACAAGTGTGGTGGCCCACGCAGAAATTACCTTTGAAGGTATCTTCAAGATCGAGAAGAACAAGAGCCACATAGGCTACGCGATTCAACGAGTGGAGATCGACGACACAAAAAAACGCTCGATCACCCTTTACATCAAGACCATGAAGTCCGGTAAGACTGAGACCACCATTTCACGGTCCTATAGCGACGAGGAGTTCTTACCATTGAATTCCCTGTTCTCGTCGGATGAGACCGGAGTTCACGAATCCATAAATTCGGCATTCGGTGGCCCCTCAACCATCGTTAATACGAATTTCGATAAAAGTAAGGCCAACAGCCGAAAGGATGAGTTGCCAGCCCCAGAAGGCACGTTCCTCTCATCGTTCCTGTTTTATATCGTGGATTTGACCAAGCTCGATATCGGCGTGGTTAAGAACTATGAGGCGTTTTCAGAGGAAGACGGACGCTACAGCTGGGGTAAGCTGAAGTTGGTTTCGCGCAAATCGTTTGGCGATAAAAAGGTTCTGCAACTGGATGATTTTTTTGCCGGCGAAAGCATTGAGAACTTTGTACTTTCGAATGGCGATCCGATCGGCGCGCGCTCCGACTTTAATAAAATTGTCACCTACATCACCAGTAAGACCGAAGCGGTTAAAGACTTCGATTTTCCGCAAGTGGAGCTGACCGAGATTTTTAAAGATCTGCCCGAGGGGACCAAAAATCCGGTCATCCAAGGCAAGCTCGACGCCCGTAAGATTATTGAATCTTTTGTGGCTCCAATTCTCGATACGCAAAACGGATCTGAAGACAATCTCGTGTCTGAAATCAAAGTGCCCGTGAAACGCGGGAAGTAAGGACTGGACTTGCCGGGGGGCTTTAAAAATTTAGCGCTGTTGTTAGGCCTGATCCTACTTGCGCCCCAAGCCTGGGGTCGTGCGGGTGTTGGTCGAACGGCCGGCGGCCTAAAAGATCCGAACAGCTTGGCCGGTCTCTGTACCCAAGAAAACTCAAGTCAACGATGGGTTAAACAGGGCTGGTGTAAAACCGTCAGCGAATCGATGAACCAGGGCTGTAGCGCGCAGAAGCTCGAGAGCATTCGCACCAAGGCCATGAGCAATGGGATCGACGGGATTAACGACTATTGCCCCAATGCCCAAGCGATGGCCCAAGACAAAGAAAAATTTGCGCAGTTTATGACTCAACTGATAGCCGCTCTGACTATCGAAGAGTCCGATTGGACAACGACATCGACCAGCTCGATGGGTGCACAGGGCTTGATGCAACTGAGCTATTCATCGGTGAAGCAAAAGGCCTACAGTTGCGGCTGCAGTTCAATTCGTAATGCGGGCGACGTTAAAAACGACGGCCATAAGAATATGCGCTGCGGCTCTTATATCGTCCTCCATTGGATCGATAAAGATAAGACCATCGGCAAGGGCTCGGGCAATCGCGGCTCCAAGGGTGCGGCTCGGTACTTTCAACCCTTTCGCGATATCGACAAAAAGAAGCGTAAGCGCATGCAGGACAAGATGAAAAATTACTGCAAACAACGCGATACGGGCCAAGCCCAACCCGTTCCCGGTGAGGGCGGAGCAAGCCCCGGTACCAATCGTTAGCGTCTTAGGCGCCACAATATTACAAAATTTTGCGAACTTACTTGTCTGCCCAAGACCCCTTGGGTAGCTTCGCGCGGTCGAGAAAAACCACACTCATTGACCTACACAAGGGGTTTATACATGAAGACCTTGAGCCTGCTTTTTGCCGCGTTCGTCTCTGCCGGCGCTTTCGCCGCCACAGAATCCGCCACCGTCATTACGAAATCCGAGTCGGCGCCCGCGCCAGCTACAAAAAAGTGGAGCGCGGCCTACACCCAGTACCGCTATGAACTTGAAGGTACGACCACCGCCAATACCAATATTTATAAGTTTGGTGAAGGCCAAGTCGACATCAGTCTGTTTGCGCTGACTTATCAAGCCTCGCCCAAATGGACCTTGATGACTTTTCTCCCCTATATCAAAAATACCGTCGAGACGATTTATGAACCAGTCCCCGGTGGCGCCAACCTAAAGCTGACCGACAACGTGGATGGAATCGGCGATCTGCGCCTTATGGCGATGAACCTGTTTCACTTTTCGGGCAAGAATATCGCGCTTTATGATATCGGCTTCACGCTGCCGACCGGACTCACCGATCGCAAATTCCCCTCGGTCACGAGTGGCCAAGGCGCTTCGTACAATATGCAACCGGGTTCGGGAACCGTCGATGTCGTCGGCGGCCTTACGTACTCTCACCTCACCACTGCGAAGTGGACACAAAACGCTCGCGCACAATACACAGTTCGCACCGGTTCGACCGCCAAAGGGTACTCTTTGGGCGATGAGTTGCAGGCGAGCGCATCAACGAAATATCAAGTGCTATCGTTCTTGAACACCGGGCTGCAGTTCAATCATAAGAATCGGGGCCGGGTTCACGGCAAAGACACGCGCTATGAGAGATTTAACAATTGGCAAAATCCGGGTGTGGCCAGCGGCGATGGCCACCAGTACTACCACGGCCCACAGATCAGCTACGACCTCACCGCGCTGGCGAAGGCGGAGTACAGAACAAAAACTCAGCAAACTTTTGCGCTCGAACTCGGCGTGCCCCTTTGGCAAGACGCCGTTAACCTCGACGGCATTCGCCTCGACACCCGTTACTGGATTTCGGGCTCAGTCGGCTCAGCCTTCTAAATCATTAGAGGGAATATTCGGCGCAAAAATCTCGGTGATCAGTTGGAGATGTGGCGAGTCCAACTCCTCCAATTGGGCGCCGAAGCTGATCACGGCTTTTTTAAGATCGGATTTTTTCACCATCTGCTCATCGATTTTGCTCTGCTGCTCGAAATTCTCCAAGAGGCGTATCACATTTTTCAAAAACTCACGATAACTGGCCTCACTCACTTCGCATAAGCTCCATGAATATTGTCCAGGCGGAGTTTTTACTCCCCGCTCGCGTTGCGCGATGGTGTGCTCGATCCTGACTTTTGAATACTGCCCCATAGAATCAATCTGCCGTCGCACCGTTGCGAGTGCCAAAGCGCCATCCAACCCCGGTGCCCTCGCAAAAGCAGGCTTAACCTGCCCGGTGGACGTGACTCGGATTAAATCAAACTTCTCAAGCTGGATTAGAATTCGCTCCAACGTGGAGGCATCTATCTTATACTTTTTGGCGATTTGCGCCGGTGTCATACGCTCGTAAAGTTTCATCAGAAAGCCAAACTCGCGCAAATTTTTAGACAAAAATTCGATTTGCCGGGCTGAGTACCGAGGCGCCGTCAGCGAATCCGCCTCACTCAACCTCTGCAGATCCGAAAGTGACAAATCGAGCCACTCGAGAAGCGAGAGCAAACGCGAAACCGGCAGTTCCTCATTCCCCAGCTGCCTTTTTACCGTCGGCAGTGAGCACTGCCAAACCTTCGCCACGTCGGAGTACTTGTGATTGTTTTTCTTCAACACGTGTTTGAGCGCCGCTTTGATCTTTTGTTGCGTTAAGTTCGCGTCCAAGATTCCACTCCTCGCGTTCACGAATCAACTCTGCGTGCCGTATTTGCTGCAGCTGATAGATTTGGGTCCAGTTCATGATCCCTCCAGATGAACCTAAATTAGTTCATCCAGGGGATGATCGCTAGAGCCGTCCCCGTGGGATCAAATTTTGATACCACAGGGCTATAAGAAGTGTCAAAAAAGGAGCCGACGAGCCGGCTTTAGTGAAAGCGGGCTACGTAGCAAAGAATCGAAGAGCTCGTCTGGCAGCTCTGATTTAAAATAAACTCAACGGCTTGATACGGAATGGCTTTTTGCGAAGAGCCTGCGAAGGTGCCGTTCGGATAAAACCAATTTCGCGTGTAGGCGTTGTAGGCGATCACATTGTTGTAGTGATACCAAAAACCATTTTGCGCCCAATAGGCCGGCTGACGATTGGGATGAAACCAATTTCCGGTTTCGGCCCAATAAGCGGCTTCGCCATTTTGGTGATACCAATTTCCGGTTTGCGCCCAGTAGGCCGCACGGCCCGTCGAGTAATACCAATTTCCGCTCGCAGTCCAATAGGCGACAGCGCCGTTGGAGTGATACCAATTGCCGGTGTCGGGACTAAAGGCGATGGCTCCATTGCCATGATACAGCGGATACGTACACTGGGCCAACGCGCCCGGCGTGCGAGTAAAGTCCTTCATCATCCAATCTTGAATGCGACATTCGGCAGATGCCGCGGCTGAAAACAGCATAAATGCTGTAAAGAAAAGTGCTCTCATGATTTCCCCCTAAAAAATAAATCCATAGCCCGAAGACGCGCGCCCAGCAACCGTATCCCATCGCGTCGAGACTCATGGCACCCCCATTGCTCTATATCCCTAAATAAACCCTTGCTAAGGAGATAGCCCATGGCCGAGTTAAAAAATTCCCCGACGACGGGTCAAATTCTAACGGCGATCAGTTGGCCGGCGATCTTCGCTGGTTTGTTTGTAACAGCGCTGGTGTACGTGGCCCTAATGAGTCTGGGCCTCGCGGTTGGCGGACGAAGTCTATATGATGTCGTTCAGAATCAAGAGAGTATTCGCGATTTGGGAATGGGTGCCGCCCTGTGGACCGTCGCTGCAGCGATTATCGCGCTCTATAGTGGTGGACACGTCAGCGGGCGAGTCGCGGGACCGATCTCCACTCGTGTCGGACGCGTACAGGGACTAGTTATAGCCAGCCTATTTTTTGTCGGCATGTTCACTCAGGTTGGACTTGTACTTGGCGGACTCGGTGGCGGCCTAAGCACCGCGCTTTCTACGGTCGGCAGCACGGCCGTGAACTCCACAGTTGGACAGACGATTATCGAAGACGCCATTGGCGATCTCTCCCTTAAATCGCCCACCCCTCAAGTGGTTCAAGGCGTTGCCACCCGCTTAATGGCCGGCGATGAAAATGCCGTGCTCGGGTACATTTCAAACCAAGCCGGCATAAGCCAAGACGAAGCCCGCGCTCGTTTAGAATCGTTTAAGGCGCAATTCGCCACTACGATGCAACAGGCCGGAGTTGCGGCCGCACGAACCCTGCGTAATGCGGGTTGGACATTATTTTTTGCCATTGTCCTGGGCGCCGTAGCGGGTATGGCGGGCGGAGGATTTGCTGCAAACTACAATTTGCGCGAGCCGGTGAGCGCGGCCGATGATCGCGCGCTTCATCATACTTTAGCTCCTTCTCACTAGTTACGAGCATCGCGCAGGCCGCAAAACGGCGCCTGCGCGGCGTTCTGTCACAATCTGTTAGCAATCTTCCTAATTTCATCCATCAAAAACATTCTCTTGTGATCGCTACGAAATTCTACTGATCTAGTAACACCACATGGACGAGGGGGAAGACCGTGAGGGTGTTGTTATTAATCGCTACGCTTTTCTTTGCGCCAGGGATTTGGGCGCAATCTGATTACGCTGAGGTGCTCGACTTCACACGGTACGTTTACAAATTTGAAGATGGCCGAGTCACGGAACGGGGAATTTTTCGCGTTCCCGTCCCCGGCGTAAACGAGATCGAACGCGATCGACCGCAATTCAATACCTATCCACAATTTTTAGACTACTTGTTTAACCAGGCCCCCAGCCTCAAAGACCACTTTGTAATCTTGCATCACTCAGCCAGTTTGCAAATGGCTTCTTTGCAGCATCCCCGATTGATCTTGTTCGATGGCGGGAAGGCCTTCGCGTTTTCTGAGCATCCCGAGAACCGCGCCCTCAAGGTGGAGTTGATCGAAACCTCACCGATCGACTACTCGCTGAGCATGGCTGAGATCACGTTTGCTCGCGAGGGCGGAGTAAAAATTGAACGCAATCCCAAAGCCTGTGTGGCCTGCCACGGCCGGCCGGCCAAGCTGTTGTGGGATCCGTATGACTTTTGGCCCAATGCCTTTGGCAGCTCGGTCGGTGCAATGAGCAGTGTGCAAGAGAAAGTGGGCTACGAGGCCCTGCGCTCGCGAGCTAGCCAATCTGAAATTCTAAAACGTTTAAATCTTCCTAATGGCTTTGATTTAGGTGCGGAAGAAAATACTCCATTCTCTCAATATGTTGGGCAGATCAATCTCGCCAGCCAATTAGGTCGCGCGCTGCAGTCGCGCGATTTAAATGGCTGGCGATTTCCTTTACTTTCTATTTTAAGTTCTTGTCATAGCAAGTTCGACACCAAATTTAGCGAGGCGAAACCGGCGTTATTGCAATTGTTCCGCCCCGAGGAGCGCGCCGAAGTCGAATCCCGCTTAAACCGGCTTTATAGCGACTTGGTCATCGCCCGTGCTCATATGAAAACGACACAAGCGTCGCTTTTGAGCGCCTATTTTCCCAATCCAACTTCGCTTTTCAAAATCGATCACGAACGATTGCACAGCGAGAACGCCGATCTCGCGATGATTCGAACGATCTTTGAGTCGGTGGGCATAAATCTGAACAATCTAAGCACAAGCCATTTGGCCAATGACTATTTTATCGCTAATCCCTCGCATATTTTGCTCGATATGACGGCCGTGTTGAATGATGTGGCGCCAGAAATATTTGTTAATCTCGGCATCAATCCACAGCCGCAAGATGTCGGCACCGGAATTCCCGGATGGGTCAGCTTCGATTGCGAAATGCTGAAACAACAAAGCTTAATCGCCGAGCGCTCGCCGCCCACCCCGATGCAGTGGCGCCCTTTGCAAGCGCCAAAAAATGAGCGCCCGGTCATTAACCGTTGTGCAAAATGCCATACCGAGGGTTTTGACGACGAGGCGCCGTTTATCCCGTTCAATGACAGCCTAGAGCTAGCCAAGTGGTTGCGTGACCCGGCGAAAAGGCTCGGGCAAAAAATTATGGACCGCGTGCAGCGGACCGGACCTGGACAAATGCCACCGGGAAAGCCGTTAACTCCCGAAGAAATAGACAGCTTGCGAGAAATGATCGAAGCTTTACGGTAATGCTGCTTGAAGAGCTCGAATTAAAACATCAAAGTTCATTTCTTGAGCTGATTCAAGATTTTGCCAAAGGCGATCGGGCCTCATTCTTAAGCCTATTTGGCGATCAAGCGTGGGATGAAAAAGCCTTTCAAGAGTTTGCTCGCGATTGTGAAAAAGAACGCATGGACTGGCGGCCCAAGGCCGGCAAGACGTCGGTCACGCATTATGTTCTGTCGGTCCACGGGCAAGCTTGCGGTTATGGCATCTTGCGCTTTCCGATCGATACCGACGGCGACGTGGGCAATCTCGAATTTTATGTTCCACCCGCCAAACGCCGCAACGGTTTTGGCACGCATACGCTGAACCAACTTTTATTTGAAGCTGTTCGAGCTGGACTCGCGCGGGCTTTGGTCGTGTGCCGATCGAGTGACACAGCGGCGATCCGTTGCATTGAGCGCAATCGTGGTGAGAAAATTGATGACAGGGCCGGGAAGCGGCGTTTTTGGATCCGCTTTCGCTAGAGCTTTGAGGTGTCATGGATCGACGCGCATTTATGTATTTGGCCGGAGCCAGCGCGGGTGCCTCGGCATTTATGGGGTATCAACGCCTATTTCCTCAAGCGCAGGCCGCAAGCTTTGAGTTGGCCACCGGCTATGGCGATTGGCGCGACAGCTCCATCGAGGTTGCTGATCCCCCTCTCCCGAGCGAGCTGGTTTTAATCAATCCGGGCAATATGAAAATGCGGCACTTTCCCGTACCCTTTCGTGTCCATGTGGTGGTGCAGAACCCGTCGCAGCCCGAGGAACTGATTCTAATTTCCAAATGGGGAGAAGAAATTTGCAGTTTTAGTTTACGCACCGGCAAGATTTCGCGCACGCAACGGGCCGAATCTGGACGACGATTTTTTGGCCATGCGGTTTGGGATTCTACGGAGAATGGCTTTTGGGCTTCCGAACACGACGACCCGACGAGTCTTGGCTTTTTGGTTTTGCGAGGTTCCGATTTGCAAATACGCCGCAAAATTCCGAGCCACGGAATGTTTCCCCATGACGTGCAGCTTGCGGGTGCGGGCTTGATCGCAGTCGCCAACAATGGCGACTTCTACGGTTACATGCCTCAAGGCGGCCGCTTGGCACCTGAGCTTCGCATTAGCAATCTCTCTTGGGTAAAAACCAGCGACGGCTCTTTGCAGCGCCAAGTTCGCTTTCCAGAACTTCTGCAAACGGCGGGGGTTTCACATTTCCATTTTATCCCCGGCAGCGAAGAGATATTTATCGGCGGCAAGACAGCTCGCGAAGAGCAAAAGGCCGTGGTGATTCGACTGGCCGCCGACAATTCTTATAAATTTATCGAGGCCACGGCTGAATCTGCAGATCACTTTCGTGGCGAAGCGCTGTCTTTTGCCGTCGACACAAAAGAGAATCGCGTCTTGTGGACCCACTCCAAAGAAAAGGGTTTATTTTATGCCGAGCTTTCTGGCGGTCCCGCGCGCTTAGTCACCCCGTCACGGTCACGGGGAATTGCATCCGTCGGCGATGCGATGCTGATTACGCACGCAAGCAAGCAACTGATACTTCGTTATCGAGATGGCAAAGTGGCCGACGAATTTAAGGGACCGAAAATCGAAAACTATCGATGGGGTTCACATCTCACTAAGGTTGCGGCGCTGGTTCGGTAGCCTTACAAATGGCTTGAAGGCATTTCGCTACGGGTGGCATAAAGTATTCACAAGTCGAGATCAGTTCGCTCCGCTCGTTGTAGATGCGCGAGAGCTCGGCAATTTCATCAGCCAGCAAGAAAATTTCATTCAGCGACGGATTTAATTTCGACGCGACGGAGTATCCGGCCGGGCCGCCGCAACCACGAACTCCGATGGGGATCACATCACAGTCTGTATCGGCGGCACAGTGAAGATCGAGTTGAATTAACTGATCCAGCCGGCTCACTTTGTCATTGATCTCAGCGGCACCGGCATCGCCGCCGCTGGAGATTTGGCCCTCCGATGAGCCGCAGTTCTGGAAGGCGAATAAAAGCGTGAGTACCATCGCCGCCAGTGTTCCATTTTGATACATACTTTTCAGCATCTATATATATGGCTGCAATAGCCGAACCGGATTTAAAGCAATGGCTTATAGAGGGGCTCTTAGGTTTTAGACAGCGTCAAATGCATGGGCGCACGCTTCGACCAGACCCGAGAGCACAGAATGGAAGTGAGCTTGTGTTCGCATTTTGGCGGGCCCGAAGCGCTTTTCTAGCTCCAATCCGATCATTGGAACTTTGGCCGAACCACCGGTTAGACAAACGAGATCGACTTTCTCCTCAGACATACCGGCTTGCTTAAGACACTCATCCAAAGCCCTAAAGATTGAGCCCTTCACGTCGCCGGCCCAGTCGACAAACTCACCGCGCGCGAATCGGGCCGTGACTTCAAGGCCGGGATAATCGAACGAAAAGTCAGCGACTTCGGCGGCTGACAATTCGCGCTTGGTCTTCTCGATGTTCTCAAAAAAAGAAAATATCTGCTGATCTTCAATCAGCAAAAAGAGCCGTTCGACGTTTTCTTTATCCTCTTTGCTGAGCGCGCCTTTTTTTATTTCGTGAATAAAGTTGTAGGTCTCGGGTTCTTTAAGGTGCACGATGTGAGCCGGGCGATTCAATCGGTCCATTATCGAGCGTGGCATTTTCATCCGATTGCGCCCCAGAGAAACTTTGTATTCGGCTTGGGCACCAAAAAAACGATTCAGGCGCTGGCTCATAAACAAGCTGTCGAGCGCATCGCCGGCCATTGGGCAGCCGTCGATGCCGAGAACATGTTCTTTTTTAAACCCATACGGGCCGATCCGAATCAATGTAAAATCCGAAGTGCCTCCCCCAAAGTCGCCGACCAAGACAATTTTTTCTTCGGTCAGATTGCGCCGCATATCGAGCGCCGCCGCCAATGGCTCGGGCACGAACTCGATGTACTTAAGCCCGGCAAATTCGGCCGCCTTAGTCATGCGATGAAGCGCGAAATTATCACTGGCCGCGTCCATCGAATAACGGGCCGGGCGCCCGATCACGGCCGAAATAATCGGCTCTTCGAGGTGAGCCTCGGCCCGTTTGCGCATTTCGAGGAGAAAAATGCCAACCAGACTCTCTAACGTTAGAACTCGATCACCGATCACGGTTCCTAAATAATTGCGGTTCGGCAGATGCGACTTGAAGGAACGAAACAACCGGCCCTCCATGTCATTGGAGAGGTACTGCCCAATGGCCTCGGCACCATAGAAACAGCGGTCTTGGTCAGGAAAATAGAGAAGAGTTCGCATCAAAGTCGGATCGGGAGCTTTTTTGTCGAGTGGCAACGCCTCAATTCGCTGACCGTCTTTCCAGGCGCCGGCCAAAGAATTGCTGGTTCCGAAATCCACGGCCAATATGGTCTCCGACATAATCACTCCGGGGAAGTTACATTTGTGAAATCGCGACACCTAAAAGTGCCAATGCAATTCCGGCGACACGTGGCCAACTGATGGGCATTGACTCCATCCAAAAGTCCCAAAGCAAGCTAGCCGCAAGTTGCGCGGCGACCAAGCCGACAAAGACTCGCGTGGCACCGATTTTCGCGATGGCGATAGGAATCCCCGCAACGAAACAAAATCCGAGTATCCCTGGCACGACAAACCACCAGCGCAAGTGCTGCAGTTCAAACTTTGGCCTTAAATCTGTTACGAGAAAGCAAAGTGCAAAAGCGACGGCGAATAAAACACCGGCATTAAGCAGGGTCGCTCCACCGATGCCCCAGTCGCGGGCAATTTGACGGTTCATCCCAGCCTGCAACACAGCCGCGAATCCGAGGAGAGTCGGCAATAAAAACGCAATTTTAACCATATTTATAAATGCACCATGACGCCCTTGCTAAAGTCAAATCGCCTGCAAGTACTTCTTTCAAATCGCGGCAATAATCGCACGACCTTTGCGGCCGCGACAGGAACTGGCTAACTTCATCGCAAACAAATTCCTTTGGGGGGAAACCATGAAAAGACTAGTGCTCCTACTATTGGTCGCAGCTGGTGTCACAGCCGCAGCCACTGAAATCACACAAGCCGTAAAAGAACTGAATGCGGCTATTGAACAGCTGATTGCTCCGCTGCGAAACGAGACCACTGAGGCGCATTTGAATTTTTCTGATGTTCAGACCAACAATGAGCGAGCTTTGGCCGTGGCCATGGACGCACGATTTAAAAAAACCGGACCAGCCAACACCGCTGAACTCCGGATCGATAAACTCGCTTATACATATGGCGACGGCACCGCGCCCACCACTCAGCTCAAAGGCTTTCTCGGACTCGATTTGACCAAGCTCATCCGCCAAGAACAACTCAATCAGATTATCCCGGGGCTTGAAGACATCGTGCAGTCGATCGCCAACGATTTTACCAGACAGTTTGGCGAGGCCGCGACCGTGAAGTTTGAAGTTTTGAGCCGCGACAAAGATGCAGCCGGGAATTTTACGGCGGTAAAAGCAATGCTCTATGCCGAAATTGATTTATCGAAACTTCCCCAGTCCGTAAAACTGGAAGATGTTCCGGTCAAGATCGTGAGCGCAGAGGTATCTGCTGATCTTAAAGTGGGATTGAATGTAAATGCCGTTGTAACTAGCAATCCTGCGTTCAAGGGTTTTAACAAAGACAATAAGGGACTTAAAGAGGGACTGGATGCACTTCTTACGAAAGATCCCCAGATACTTGGAGAAATCCAAAAACTATTCACTGACCTGAATGAAGCTGCAAACCGCATCGTGAGCGGACAGGGCTTTTAAGCCTTAACGATCGGGGCACTTTAGAACCTCGAGGTGGTGCGCGCCACCTCGGGGAACAGTGCCGCGTGGTACGGTCTATGCAAACCTCCAAGCAACAGGAGGTTATATGTTCAAACACCACGTTATTGCTTTAGTGGCGGCTCTTTGTCTGCCAGGTGCTGCGGCTCAGGCGCAGCAATCTTCTTCAACCACATTTCCGAAAGTCGACGACCAACGCCTCGAAGGTGCCGCCACCAGGCCTCACATCGGCGTGACATTGGGGACGATGAACCCGGACAACAGTTTCAGCAATGCCTTTGAGTACGGCATTGATGCGGGCTTTCAGCCCTATTCACCTATTGGAGTCGGAATGGAGATTTCACAGGTGAGTACGGATCGATCGGAAGGAAACCGCAATCAGGACCTCAATCGAACGACGGTGCTCCCGCGTGTGACTTACAACTTGGGTGGCAACATTCCGGTGATTCGCCACACCTATTTGGGTCTGGGAGCCGGTGCCGTGATCGATGACGGTTCGCCCAATCAAGGGACTCATTTCGGCTGGGCTCCCCTGGCGGGCTTCGACATCCCGCTGGTCGCCAACCCGACTCATAATTTTATGTCGCTCGGTTTTGGCGCGAAGTATCTGTTCGTGAGTGGGCCAAGCCCCGACGCCGTTTCCGTGAATGGATTAGTTAAATATTGGTTTTAGGTTAGGCAAAATCCGCCGCGCTGACTTCACTCTTTGGTGGAGCCAGCGCCTTTTTTGCGGGCGCGCCCGCCTTTTTTTCCGCTCTTATCTTTGCCCAGACCAGATATGGTCTTTCCTTTTAATTTGTTTCCTCTGCCTTTAAACATCCAGCTTGTCTGTCCTTCAAGTGCCCGCGGTCGCAGGGGGCAACACGCTCGGGCGATCTCATCTTGACCCTTTTTCATAGCCTGAATCTGGAGAGTTTTTTTAAACCTAGAGAAATAACTAAGGGAATTCTCAATCGTATTCAACCGGATCATCATTCCATCTAACTTCTGACCGGCGTTCTTCACTATTTTCGCCTCACGGGAATTTTCGGCGGCTATTTTTTTTTCCTGCGAAACGGCCTCGGCGACAAGCTGCTTAATTTTTTCGGCCGTAGGTTTCTCGGCAACGGCCCAGCTCATGTTCAACCACGTCGCCAGCCCAGCAAGAATGAAGTAAGAAGCGATGAATTTTATTTTTTGCATAGGGCGACGATTTTGTCCTTGAGGCGGGTCGCTTTGTTCGTGATTTTATCTTGAATCTCACGGCCATCTTCGGCCAAAAGTGAGGCCGCTTTGTTAAATTTCTTCTCAAATGTAACCAAACGTTGGTTCACATCTTGGAGTTTGGCGGCATCAGAAACGCTGAACTTCGCATCGGCGCCCGGACACTTGATCGGGTTGGCCTCGAGCTCGGCCTTTACACTCTGCCGAATAACGTCCATCAACGCTTCGTCCGTCATGATCGCAGAGGCTCCGGCGCTGTGAGCTTGCTGTATGGACTGTTGATATTTGCGATTCAGCTCCAAAAGCATGTCGGACCGTTTTTGATTTTGATAAAAAAGAAATCCGCTGAAGGCGACCGCGACAATCGCCACAACTACTTTAAAGTCCATATAAAATCGTAACAAAACCCCTCAAAGTGTCAACGGCTGGACCATGACCTTTAGTCGGGCGAAACGCCCATTTATTTTCTCAGAATTCCATTGCCGGCAATGACCTTACCGGACGTTACTTCATGATAGGTCATAAAGATGTTGTCGCCAGAGCCAAGGGCCGCGCTCAAAGTCTTGGAGGCAACCAAGAGGATTTCTTCAATTTCAACTGGAGTCTTGCCCTCGAAGCAAATCAACTGACAAATTGCTGGATGCGAAAGAGGCGGCTGTGTAGTCGCACTTCGCGTACCCTCGACATACCAACCTGGACGAATTTCTTCCCACGTCGCCCAAACCTGCTCTGGCGGACAACGAAAGATATCGGCAATGGCCAAGCAAGTCTTTTTAAGCGCGGGCTTGATTAGTGACGGATCTTTCTGCGGCAAAGCTCGCACGTGCAATACTGGCATCCGAGTCTCCTACAAATTAGTATATTCAGCCCTCAAATCAGCACAAGGCCTAAAATGTTTAGTGCCGCTAGTGTTGACACCAAGTCGCTGGCTCACTAACTTGGGGCCTTAAAAAATTATGCGTGTAACTCCTGTTGTCCTTTTATTCCTGGCCTTTTTTTCCCTTCCGACTTGGTCACATCAAGGTTGCCAGGACGACCTGCTTCCTCGGTCGATCTCCCCGGAAGAGAGCGCCTTTAACACAAATTTGGTTCACGCCGGGCTAAAGGCGATGGCCACCGGGCCTTCGGAACAATTGAAAATGGCCACCTGGAATGTAAACTTGCTGAACGTCCGCGGCTGGAAGTCACACTCCTACAAGTTTAATTCCTCACGTTTTGCAGATTTGCTCGCGAGCTATCTCAGCAACGAGCAACCTGTGGTTCTTATGCTTCAAGAAGTCTGGTCGGCCACGGATCGCGGCGCCGTCCGCAGCATCGGCGAATCTTTGGGTTATCAAGTGATCGATCAGCCGCCCCGCGCTGGTCGGCATGGGCTGATGACTCTCATTCGCACCTCCGCAGTGGCGCGAGTCGAGGAATCCGGATTCACTGAGTACTCAAAATTAAGTCGGGTGATCTTCGAAATGGTTGGTTCCGTACGGCGCGGACTTCAGTGGTCCCGCGTGCGGCTTAAAAATGGTCACGTCATTGTCGTGGGCAATACCCACTTCACGGCTTACAATAGATATTCAAAAGTTCGCAGTCGACAAGTCGTGGATCTCAAGCACGCACTGGAGAACCTCAAGGCGGGAGCGGACCATGCATTGATTGGTGGCGATCTGAATATCGCGGCCGATTTTCTTCCGCGTCCGGAATTGAAGCGGCACAACCAAATGCTCGCAGACACGCGGTGGCTTTACGACTATTTTGCAGTTGAAACTGGGCTGCGCGACGTTTACCGGTCGGTCAATAAAGATGATGCGGGCTACACGTACAACTTTTTATACATTTTTGAAGCGAACCCGTCGTACACCGGCACGGACCGGCGCTTAGATTATCTGTGGGTGGGCGAACTCGCCGAAAAGGTGCGAGGGCACGTGATCGATGCTCAGATTTTTTTTAAAGAAAAAATCGATGGAATCTATCCCAGCGATCATTACCTGGTCCAGGCCACGGTTGAATTTTTCGAGCTGCCTCAATAGCATTAGGTAATGATATTACCATTCTTATTCACACTGTTCTTCAACCCGGCGACGGCTCTCGACCCACGATTTGATGAATGGGCCAAAATCAGCGAGCCCTCACCCGGCCCGGCTAAGGTGATTGGATTCTATAGCGCAGGATGCTTAGATGGAGCGCACAAGCTCACGCTGGATGGCCCTGGCTTCACCTTCATGCGCACCTCCCGCAAGAAATATTATGGCCACCCTGAGATGGAAAACTATTTGCAAAACCTGTCGGCACGTTTGCAAAAACAGAAACTACCACTCATGTTAGTTGGCAATGTTAGCCCTCCCCGAGGGGGACCGATGGCGATCGGACACAATAGCCATCAGGGCGGGATCGACGTTGATATTTGGTTTTTAATGCGCAGTAAACGCCCAACGCCTCAACAAAAAGAATCCATGACAGCACCCCTGTTTGTCAAAAATCGAAAAACACTCAAAAGCAACTGGAGCCCGTCGCAAGTAAAGTTAATTGCCACCGCCGCGGACTTTGAAAACGTGAATAGAATTTTCGTGGCACCGGCGATCAAAAAATATTTTTGTGAGCATTTTCCAAAGGCACCGTGGCTTTATCGAATTCGCGCATGGTGGGGGCATGAGGAGCACCTTCACGTCCGCTTGAATTGCCCCGCCGATAGTCCTTTATGTCAGACGCAAACTCCCTTGAATCCCGCTGACCCGGGTTGCGGCGAAGAGTTGGATTGGTGGTTCTCTCAAGAGGCCGATGACGAATGGCAGAAGATGATCACTTCGCCCGTTGAACGGACTTTCCCGCAACTGCCCGCTGAGTGCGAGGCCCTTGTTCGGTAACTATGCCGCTGGTGACGAGGGTTACTCGAGCGCGATGAGCGCAGTCCACGCGCGGATTGCAATGGGACCCGCTCATGCGGGGCTCATTCATTCGGCAAAACATTTTTTTCGCGGGCTTTTGTTCGGACTGCTGCAAAATAAAACTGCAGTAAGCGCCAATTAAAATGGGTCGCGGTAGCTGCTCGCGCACGATCGGAGTGCTCGCTAAGGCCGACCAGTGAATGAGGATTAAATTAAGGGCCACCAAGAATCGCATGCTCTTCTAAGTTGCAAGCGTGCCATCCCCCTTTTGGGGTCCGAAAGTCGCACAGGCCCTAAACAGGGCTCTGAAGCCCGGCGATTTATAATGTAATTTCAGATATTTATAGCTGTCATTCGGGCGACATCCTTGACGTCGTTCTACGGCGCTTTCATGATGAGAGAACAGCGTGATCAAACCCTTATTTCTCCTCATCTTTTGTCTATTTTCAGGTGCCACGGGCGCCACCGCTCTATCGCCATCTCAGGAGAGGTCGATTTGGGAGAAGAGCCTCGCCTCGTACAACACGGGCCAATTTTTAGCCGCTAAAAAGCAGCTTTTGCTTTTGGTTCGCGCTCGCCCGGAGAAATCACTCTATTGGTTTAACCTGGGCAACTCATACTTTATGCTCAAAGATTTTAAGCGCGCGCAAATTTGTTTTACCAAAGTCGAAAACCTTCGCGGCCCACTCGCTCCGGCCGCATCCCTCTATCGCGCCAAAGCCATGACCGCGCAAGGCGATGCGAGTGCGGCAAATAATATTCTTCAGTCTCTACTCAATCGGCCCAATCTGACCCCGGCGATACGTGAAGAGGCTCAACGAGATCTGGCGGCTGGTGCGAGTGGTGGGTCGGGCGAGAGCAATGAAGCTCTGACTCTTTATAAATCTGGAAAGTTTGCTCGCGCCTTACGAGTGCTGAATCGATCTCGGCCCCTCACGGACGATCAACAGCTGCTCAAGGCGCTGATCTTAATTAAGCTCGATCGCGAAGATCGAGCCCATGAAATTTTAAAAGGTCTTGAAGGTTCGGCCCCAATGAAGAATCTCGCCGCGACACTTCTCGATCGAATTCGCGACAATTACAGCAAGCCCAACTGGTTATTTTTGGAAGCTGCCGGTGGCTCAAACTCGAGATCGCTTTTGCTCGCTGACTTGGGCGGCGGAGTTCGGCTATGGACTGAAAATCTGTGGTACCTCAACTCAGGATACACTTTGCGACTGCGTGAGACGCCCGACCGTCCGGAAGAGAAAACCTTAAGCCATGAAGTCCGCGCCAATGTGGGCCGTGAAATCGGGCCCGAACTTTTTTTACTCTCACCGTTTTACGCTAGAGACTCCTACGGCGGCACCGAAATTCGCTCCACGCAAGGCCTCGGCCTGCGTGCACGAACAGGAAGCGCAAAGTTGGAGGTCGGCGCCGAGGCCGAATGGGCTCAAGACTCGGCCCTCGACACCACTTTCGACCACCTGACTGGGACCCGCCACCGATATTCAATCACCGTCGGAAGAATATGGAGTCCAGTGTATGTGCGTGGCCAGCTCAACTACGGAAAGGCCGACATCGGCGACCAAGTCCTATCAGCTACTCAGCTGATTCCCGCGGCCTACAGCGAATGGGGGCCTTCGCTGAGAGTCCTATGGCGAGTGCGCTCGGGCCTGGCGGCTGAGGCTTCGATCACCCACGCGATCCGCGATTACGCAACGCCCAGCCTACCGGGCCCACGAAAACGCGAAGACAAAGAGACGGTGATCTCAGCCCGAGTCACAAAAATATTCTCGCCCGCCTTCGCCGCATATGTGAGCTGGTCACAAGACAAAAACACTTCGACTTTAGACTCCTCGGCCGTCAATAATGAGAACTTCAATCGTACGCAAGTTTTAGCCGGGATTATATGGGACGTTCTCTAAAAGAAATTGTTGAAGCCGCCGCGACTGGAGACGCGCGAGCCGTGCGTGAATTGATCGAGGCCACGCAAGGTCGACTGTTTAAATTTTGTTTAGTTTTGTGCGGCGATAAGGCACGAGCCGAGGATTTATCGCAAGACGCGTTTATAAAGGCGCTCGCCAATTTAAAAAAACTGCAAAAGCCAGAGGCTTTTGTTGAATGGCTGTTTCGGGTCACTCGGCATCTCTATATTGACGAAGTTCGCAAGTTCAAAGACGCCAGTGGCGACCTTGAATCCGTTGAAGCGCCCGCTCGGGATCATGCCGATATCATCGCGGTTCACCAAACACTGTCTCAATTTGAGGCAGAGGACCGCTGGCTTTTGGTCCTAGTTGATATGGAAAACTACAGTTATAAGGAGGCCGCCGAAATCATGGGAGTATCGGAAGATACTGTAAGGACTCGCCTTTTTCGCCTTCGCAAGGCATTTATAGAAAAATACAAAAAGGCCTGAAACGAATCTATTGACCAACCCGTCTTGCTAAATGAGAGGTAACTTGTGCAATCCGACCAATTTGAGAATCAAACAAAAGCGATCTTCAAGGCTCTGCCCGATATAGAGCCCTCGCCTTTCTTCGCGGCTCGCGTCGCGGCGAAAATCGGCGCCGGTCGCCCCAAAGAGCTGATTCTTATGCGCTGGGTGGCCGCAGTTTCTTTTACCGCGGTGGTCGCACTAGTTTCATTTATTCAGTTCCAGCCGAAGCAAGATGTACTCTTCACTTACCAACCCTATGTGATTCAAGTGGATTTTAACGCCGAAGAAATCAAACTCGTTGAAAGCGCTGAAGTGGAATTGCCCGAGGGCGTGAGTTTTGTTTCTAAGAATGAGGCTGTTAAATCGCTGCGAAGCTTGCGCTTACCGGTTGCGAACGTAAAAAATGGCAAACTGCCGTTTGTCGTAGTCTCAATGCGCTCGGGTAACGTTCCTCTGCAAATCCGCATGTACAATTCGAATGATGAACTTGTTCAGACTAAAACCCTGACCTTACAATTTGGCGGAGAACAGGGTTAATATGAGCAATCGTCTGGTAAGTTTCGTAATTCTGACAGCTCTCGCGGTTCAACCGGTTCTCGCGCAGACGCTGATTCCCGCCACCAGCGAAGATATCAATGAGTTCGACCGGCAAGTGTCGGAGCAATTGAAGAACGCGGGCGACAAAAAAGATAATTTTGGATCGCAGGTTTCTGAAGAAGCAAAAAAGCTGAAGGATTCAGCTCCGGATCAAGGAAAGGATTTCGGCAAATGGGTTAGCGGTCAACGCAAGAAGGCCGACCAAGGCCGCCCGTCCGCAGAAGGCGGCATCGGCGCGGGCCGGAGTTCAGCTCCGGGTCAGTCGGGTGTTCATCCTGGCAAAGGGAAGAACAAAAACAATTAGTATTGGATTTTGAATCCCCTCACCGGACGTTTTTCTCAGGGGAAAAACACACTGAATGTAAACGGTTATTGGGGGAAAATATGCAACGGATACTAATTATCGTAAGCTTAGCATTTCTGCTTTGCGGATTTCAAAACTGCCAACCGGCCAAGATTTCAGGAGTCAACAATGTCGCGTCTAAGGCGGATGGCGACCTAACTCCAGTGGTTTCTAATGATCCCGAAGATGAGGCCGAAGGCGAAATCGAACAACCGGCGGCGCCGCCTGCTGCGGACCGTCCTGGCAATGGTAACGCCAATGATAATGATAATAATAATGATAATGGTCAAAACGACTATGCTGGAAATTACGTATGTATTCTTGAGGGACCCGGAAAATCGGTGAAGCTCGGCATGAGCACGGCGGGTGTACCCGGCGGCCAGAATCCGATTCCGCAAGTTCTATGTATGTCGAAGAACGCTTGCTTGAACATCGCCTCGCAAGTCTTTGGCGTAAAGGGTCCAGAATTTCGCGGTTACTGTAAGCTGCCGCACGGAAATCCGCATGTCACCCATATCACCGACGCGCAACTGCAGCTTAAAGTCGATGATTTGAAACCGTAATTATAATTTTTGTCTGTCAGTCCGAACACCTTGCCGCCCCTCTTATTCACACCTTGGGGGGCGGCCCTTTTTTGCCCCATCCTTTCTCTCGTTATCAATTAAATTACATGCCAGCCAGGTACCAAATTTGCTCATCACCACTCCATGAGGGAAATTTCCATTCAAGGGGAGCGCTTCGTATTACATCCAGAAAGAATTCTGCTATGGCCAGAGCGAAGTCTTTTGGTCGCGGCCGACTTGCACATGGGCAAGGCCGAGACATTCTTGTTCGGCGGGCTTGACGAATCTCCGCAAGACCAGTGGCGCGGCTTACTCGCGTTGGACGAGATCGCCGAAAAGTTTAGCGTCGAACATATAATGTTTCTTGGCGACTTTATTCACTCGCCGCACGGGCTGACCGAGGGAATCGTGCAGGACTTCTCCGACTTCCTCCTGCGTACAGACCGACAAGTCACCCTTATTCCCAACAATCGCGACAAAGGCGCACTCAAACTGCTGGGCGCCCTTTTTCCGAAGCTTGAAGTTTTGTATCAGTGGCAGATCGAGAATTTTATATTTCAGCACCAGCCACCAGATCGGGTGATGACCTTGGGTCACGAGTTTTATTGGTGCGGGCACCTGAACCCGGTGCTTGAAGGCAAACCGTGTTTTGTTATCGATTCGCAGGTCGGAGTACTTCCTGCATATTCTCCCGTCGCTGGCGGAAATTTGGTCGATAGCCAGCCCGGGCGACGTATGTTTAAATGTGACGGCCAGAAAATCGAAGAGTTCTAACGGGCAGAGATCTTTCGCATGAGCTTGGCAATGCGACGACTGCTATCATCTCGTTTTTCCGACTCTAGGCCGGCGATAGCGCCTTGAATTTCATCGGCGCTCCGGTTCTGGCTCAACTTAAATTTTGCTGAAATCGTCTCTACGTTGATTTCAAACCCGACAATCTTTTCTGGTAGAACCGTTTCGCCGCGAAGATCTTCTGGCAGCCAGAAGCGCCATGGCTTGGTGGCGCCCTCATTCGCTTGCGCGGATAGCGCACGCAGACATTCGAGAATCTCAGAATATTGGCTAAGCATTTTGGCCCGCCCCCGCATATGAACGACTGCATAGTTCCAAGTGGGCACGTCATCTTTAGGATACCAAACGGGAGAAATATAGGCGTTCGGTCCGTGAAACACCGCTGTGACCGGGGCATTTTCCAAAAACTTCCACATTTCGTTGGCGCGCGCGATATGGCCGATCAATTTGTTTTCCTCAGCCTGATAGACGAGGGGAATATGGTTTATCACCGGCTCTCCATCGCGCACGGCAATCAAAGTCGCCAGCGGCGCATCCCGAACAACACTTAGAATGTCTTCTCGATCTGCGTGATCAAACCGCGCCGGCAAATACATTTATCGACCCTTTCGCAAAAGCACGAGCCGCTTGCGCGTCGACACCGGATAAAGCTCACTGGCCGCGTACCAAGCCGTGGGGCTGATGTCCTTAAGATTCTGCCGAACAAAGGCCCTTTGCTTTTTCGAGTCGACCCGATCGATTTCGCGCAGGGTCCAACCCACGGCCCTTTGTACGTAAAAGTGCGGATCTCTGAGCAAATTTTTGACCAGAGGCAAGCTCGTCGCCGCCGGCACTAAATTCTCACGCATTCGAGCGTAACAGTAAATGCCGACGAGGGACTGACGACGAAGCCAGGGATTTTTTGACCGGTTCCACTTTCGATACATTGAGAGCATTTGCGGTCGCTGTTCCAAAATTTCGGCCAAACAGGATGAGAGCCCATCGCTATGGGCCCAATTGTCGATGTCGTTAGCCATGCTGACGATATCGCGCCAGTTTTTTAAACGCAGGTGTTTGCGCTTTTTATCGGCGATCCACACGAGTGCCACGCTTTTGATGTCGAATATTTTAGATTCCCGCCAAATCTTGATCCAGTGAGTCCACTGCCGGTCTTCTTCTAGATGAGAAAATGAAAACTTAGCCCTGGCGGCCGCACGATGTCGGGGAACAGCGATGCCCCAGTAAATCAACCCGCTCTGCTCGTCGGCTTTGCGTTGCCCAGGCATCCGGGCCCCAATATAGCGGGCGAGAAATTCGGCATTCTTACTTGGCCCGCCGAGAATTTTTTCGATTTCTTTGTGACTCATAGAATTAGCTTTGCTGTAATACTAAGAGTGAAGAGCTTGTTCAACCACCTTTATGTTTGGGTTCTGGTCGCGATACTTGTCGGTGGCCTGATCGGCTATATAGATCCCGAGTTGGGCGCAAGTCTTAAACCTTTGGGCGATGGCTTTATCTCTCTGATCAAGATGTTGATTGCGCCCGTGATCTTTTGCACCATCGTCTTAGGCATGGCGGGCGCCGGTGATATTAAAAAGGTCGGGCGGGTTGGCGTTAAAGCACTTCTTTATTTTGAAACCGTATCGGCCGGCGCTCTGGCGATCGGTTTAGTGGTGGTCAAATGGGTAAAGCCCGGTGAAGGATTTAATGTCGATCCGAGCACTCTTGACGCCAGCGCGGTCTCACATTTCGCGCAAAAAGCATCCGAGCAATCAACCATCCAATTCCTCCTCAATATCATTCCTAAAACGATCGTCGACCCTTTCACCGGCACGGGCGATTTGTTGCAGGTGCTGCTGGTGTCGATGCTCTTCGGATGGGCCCTTACCCATTCAGGAAAAAAGGGCGAGATCGTTCTAAATTTTATAGAGGCGCTCTCGGGCATCTTGTTTACGATGGTAAATGTCGTGATGAAGCTCGCACCAATAGGCGCCGGCGGCGCCATGGCTTTTACCATCGGCAAATATGGAGTCGATTCACTGCTGCCACTCGCCGCACTTATGGGCTCTTTTTACCTGACCTGTATACTTTTTATTGGTGTCGTACTTGGTTTGATCGCGAAATTTGCCGGATTCAACGTCTTTAAATTTTTGCGTTACATCAAAGACGAGCTGCTTCTTGTACTTGGAACTTCGTCGTCGGAGAGCGCGCTCATTCCGCTTATGCAGAAGCTTGAAAAACTGGGCTGCTCAAAGTCGGTGGTGGGACTGGTGGTACCGGCGGGCTACTCCTTTAACCTCGACGGCACCAATATCTATCTGACTATGGCGGCGCTTTTTATTGCGCAGGCCTGCAATATTGATCTCACACTCACGCAAGAGCTCAGTTTATTGGGAATTGCCGCCCTCACCTCCAACGGAGCTTCCGGAGTGACCGGCTCGGGCTTCGTCACTCTCGCGGCGACTCTCGCCATTGTTCCCGAAGTCCCGGTCGCAGGGTTGGCGCTTATTCTTGGCATCGACAGGTTTATGTCTGAGGCCCGCGCACTCACCAACATTATTGGCAATGGTGTGGCCACCATCGTGATTGCCGGCTGGGAGCGGGAACTAGACTTGAAACGCCTCAAGGCCGAGTTACGCTAAGCCAATGTTTCTAAGATACATTTTTGTTTTTATCTTTACTCTTCTGATTGCCTGCCAATCGACTCCGCCGGTCGCGCCAGTAGCGCCGATTAACGCATCCCCCAAGGCGAAGGCGGTCGTTCTAAACCACAAATACTTCGAAGTGCATTATTTGCCGGAGTATAAGTTAGCAAAATTTGTGAAGTACACACTCACCGCGCAAAATTTGAAAAATCGTTCCGCAATCCGAAAAAATAAATTTTTTGTCGATCCACTCCTTAAGCAGCAGAACTTTCCCGTAGTGCCGACCAACGCTTATTCTGGATCTCAGTACCACCGTGGCCATATGGCTCCGGCCGAAGACTTTCGCTTCAGTCAAGAGGCCATCAACACCACATTCGTGATGACCAATATGGCCCCGCAAAGGCAAAGTCTTAATGCCGGCGCTTGGAAGAGGCTCGAAGCAAAAGTTAGACGCATGGCCTGCGGCGAGGAAAAGGTCACTGTGATCACCGGTCCGATACTGCACCCTGAGCTGCAAAAACTGCCGAGTGGCGTGTCTATTCCTGAGGAGTTTTTTAAAGTCGTGATTGATGAAACTCCGCCCACGAAGGCGGTGGCCTTTATTCTAAAACAAACCGACCGTGGGAACGTGATCGACCAACGGAGAGTATCGTTTAGCGAACTTCAGGCAAAAACCAATGAGAATTTTGTTCCGCATCTTGCGGCCAGTGAAGATCAGCGCCACCCAGCGCAAACGGAGTCTTGGAAAGAAGCGGACTGCAACTAAGCGTTCAAACCATGACATTTTTTAAATTTCTTGCCGCTTCCACATGGGCACGGATCATTGCGTCCGACCTTAGGGCCTTCGCGCACAACCGTGGCGGGTTTATGATGATGGTGATGATCGTGACCGTGTCCGCCCTCGTGGGTGTGAGAGTCTCCATCAACAAACAGCCATTGGCCCTTATCGTTTTTTCTAAACTTTGATACCTCGTGATGTTCGATCTCCTCGCCGTTTTGTAAGTACGAAGCGACAAACTCCACCACGCCTTTTTTATCGTCGGGGCCGCCGTTTTCAGTCTTTAGTATCTTTAATCCCTTCCATTCAGCCTCACTCGCCCACTTCTTTGCGGCCGCCATATCAAAATCCTTCGCGGCCTCGGGCGCCAGAGTTTTTTTTATGTAGCCGATCTCGCCCTTTGTGTACGCGGTATACCGCGATCGCATAAGCTCCTCGGCCGTCTTCGGCAACGCCGCTCCCGTAATAAACGGCTCGCAACAGGTCGAAAATTCTTTGCTCGAACCACACGCACAACTCATGAACTGACCCCATCTCTAAAAATAAAAAATAACGCGCCCAACATACATAACCCGGCCCATACGTAGTTCAACGTCAGTTTATGGCCCATATAAAAAACCGCAAACCCGGCGAAGACCGCCAGGGTAAGAACCTCTTGGATAATCTTTAGTTGCGGAAGCGAAAAGTACTCAGAGCCAATGCGATTGCCGGGCACCTGAAAACAGTATTCAAAAAAAGCAATAGCCCAACTGACCAGCACCACGATCCACAGGGGCTTCGTGTTCATATTTTTCAAATGCCCGTACCACGCGAACGTCATAAATACGTTGGAGATCAACAGTAAAATAATCGGCAGTATGGCTCTCATATTTCTTCTTCTAATTTCTTCTTTAAGACGCTAGCAAAGGTCTTGGTGAAACGCTATGCTCACCTACGATATGGCCAAATTTAGCGCCGCACAATTTAAAAAACTTCTCGCCGACCTCAGCAAAGACCCTGAAATACGGGCCGCTATCGAGAAAATGTCGGCACAAGGCGGTCGCTCGAACGCCCAAGCCCTGAAAGACTTTTTGCCGTTTGTGGTAAAGCTGTCAAAGCTCGGCGGGCGGCGCATGACGATCATTGGCCAGTATTTTGGCATGTTGCTTTTTTTGTTCGAGCTCTCGATTATTTTAAAGAAAAATGTCTTTGATCGACCAGAGGTTCAACAATTCTTTAAGGAGAATTGGGCCGGCGCCAAAACCAAAGCCAACGCCATGTACATGCTCTGCTCCGGCTACATGAAGACTGTGCTTAGAAAATACAAACTCACTAAGGATTAGGCGGCTCCGAACTCGGCCGTGAAATGTGCGATTGGACGCTGTCATCGGCCAAGACTTGCGCGAGCTGAGCTTGTGCACGGTTCGAGACACTGACAAACAGCTTGTCGTCGTTGCGAACCTTAAACTGCTCTTCAAGCATGATCTCATCGTGAACTTTAAAGTGCTCGATTAAGTGAGTGGCTTTGGCTGGCTCAAAGCCCATGGCCACAAGAAGATCGCGCGTAAAGGAGACGCTCGAGTCAAAAAGTTCTCTTTTGATCGCCGTTATGCCTAATTCCATAAGGTCAAACGCGTGCCCCCGATTGCGGGCGCGGGCGAAAACTTTTACGTTCTTAAAATTTTCAGTCACTGTTTTCGCCGCCGCTAAAGACATTTCAACGTCATCGATCGCCAGAATAAAAAACTTGGCGCGCGCGGCACCGGCGGCTTGCAAAATATCGACCCGCGCGGCATCCCCATAATAAACCTTATTGCCAAACTTCCGAATCAATTCGATTTGATCGGCGTCGTGATCGATGGCCACAAACGGAATGCCTTGTGCGCGCAAAACCCGCCCGAAAACCTGGCCGAACCGTCCGAACCCCGCGATGATAACCTCGGGCGATTCATCTTTAATTTCATCGTACCGGGGAGCCAAAGTGTTTTTGCGCCGAATCCGAGTCCAGCGGTCGTTGGCCAACACCAAAAACGGATTGAGCGCCATCGACAAGGTCACAATCACCGTCAACGCCGAGATCGTGTCGTTGGGCGCAAGGCCCAATTGCAAGGCCAAGCCAAAGATCACAAACGCGAACTCTCCGCCCTGCGCGATAGTCAACGCCATCATTTTTGAATTTTCGTGGCTTAAGCGCGAAACCCGTCCGCAACCGTAAATAACCAAAATTTTTACCATTAAATAAAGCGCGGTGAGTCCGAATATAAAACCGGGACGCTCGAGGATAAGACCGAGATTCACTCCCATTCCGACGGCAATAAAAAATAGCCCGAGTAAAAGCGACTTAAACGGTTCTAAATCGGCCTCGAGTTCATGGCGAAACTCCGAATCCGCCAAGAGAACTCCGGCGATAAAAGTTCCCAAGGCGGCCGATAGACCCACCTGCAGCATCAGCGCGGCGACTCCGAGCACGACAAATAAGGTCGCGGCGGTGAAAACTTCTCGCGATCGGTTCTTGGCAATCCAGCGAAAGGCCGGGCGAAATACAAACCGACTGGCCACAATCAAAGCTAAAATTATGCCCAGTGCCAAGAGAGTATTGGCCTGTGGGGGCGCATGGTGGTTGCCATCTCCCAATGCCACACTCACCCCTAACGCTGGAATAATCGCCAAGGCCGGAATCGCAAAAAGATCCTGCATCAACAAAATTGAAAAACTGGAGCGTCCAAACTCCGTATTGAACTGATTCTTTTCCACCAAACTCTGTACGGCAAACGCCGTCGAAGAGAGTGATAGCCCGAAGCCAAGTACGCCTGCGATAACCGGTTCCAGGCCAAAACTGAGTCCGACCAATGTAAACAGCGTCGACGTAATAAGGACCTGCGAGCCGCCGAGGCCGAGTAGCTTGCGGCGCATAGACCAAAGCTTGTGCGGCTGAATCTCGAGTCCGATCATAAACAAAAGTAAAATGACACCCAGTTCAGAGAAGTGCAAAATGCTCTCTGAATCTCGGATCAACTTCAAGCCATAGGGCCCGACGAAAATGCCCGCAAGGAGATAGCCCAGCACGGCCCCGAAGCCCAGTCGCTGAAAGATCGGCACGAGGATGACCGAGGCGCCGATAAAGATCAGCGCTTGTTCAATAAATGAGTTCATTGGGTAAAGCTTAGCAAAGGTCCCGACCATCGTCCCGCACAAAAATCATGCGAGATTCCGAAAAGATGTAATGCTTCACATTGTTTTCGCAGCCCTATTTTCTCTTGCCCATGGCGCCGACAAAAGTCCTGATCCTTACGCGGCCATTGAAACAATCGAATTAAAGAATGGTTTAACCCTTTACCTCGCTCCGAGCGATGAGACCAACGTAACCAGCGTTCGCGTTGAAGTCGCGGTGGGTTGGGAAGCCGAGAATAAAACCAACTGGGGCGTCTCACACCTTTTAGAGCACGTCCTCTTCCGCGACAAAGAGCTCAAAGACGAAATGAGCTATCTGCAGCTGATTAAAGAAAGCGGCGGCAGCGCCAACGGCACCACGCAAGCGCGAACCACCAGTTACTTCGCCTCGATCCCCAGCAAAAAGGGTACTTGGCTCCTCGAACAAATCAGCAAAATGATTCTCAACCCCGAGATCGCCGACAAATACGTCGACAAGGAGAAGGCCACGGTCGAGCTTGAACGCGGCCGCCCGAGCCCGATTGTCCTCGCCCTCGGTTTTAACCCGATGGACTATTTAAAGCCGAGATACCTGAAAGCTCCCGATTTTTGGGAAAGCGAATTTCATGTCTCCTTTGACGAGCCCTACACCCTAACCCAAGAGCAGCTCTCCACTCGCCGGCTCACCGCTCAACAGGTAAAAGACTACTACAACGCCTACTACCATCCGGCCAACATGAAGCTTTTTATCGCAGGAAAATACGACCGCGCCGAGGTCATGAAGATCGTCCAAAGCAAGTGGGCCGCATTTGCACCCCGCGAGGGCAAAAAACTGAATCCGCCGCAAACGCCCAAGCCACGTGGCCAAGCCTATCTTCGCCAGTACGTCACCGACGCCACTCCCTACGTCTACCTGGGCATCAAGCTCTATGAAATGACCATTCGCGATTTTGGTGTGATCGCGTCCTACGCCAACTATGTGTCGCACCGATTGATGAAGGAACTCCGCAACGTCAAAGGCCAAACTTACTCGGCAAATTCGACCACCTTCACCTTTGAGCGGGCCGGATATTCTGTGATTCAGTTTCAAACCCCCAAAGAGCATCTTGAAGAGAACCTCGCCTTCGTAAACAACTATCTTAAAAACGAAACTGAGGGGCAGGGTCTTAACGAAGAACAATTCAAAGAGGCTAAAGAACTGTACCTCAACGCCTATGCCCTGCGCAGCCGTGATGCCGACGCGATGATGAGATATGCGATCGACGTCGCCGCCACGACCGCAGAATTTGGCGAATTCCGCTCGCCGTACCAAGAGTTGGCCAGTGTGAATCGCGAAGAGTTCAATGCGATCCTTAAAAAACACTACCGCCCCGATCGCAACTACTCGGTCACCTACCGGCCACCGGTTTGGTTTCACTATGACTATTATGTGCTCTACTTTTTTACCGCGGCGTTTGGATTCTTCGCGCTTCGGCTCACATTAACCAAGAAGTTTTTTAACGACCGCGTCCGCTGGATTCGCAAGGTGAAATATCCGCCAATGAAACTTCTCGAACTCACCACGCTCGGGATCGGTTGGTTTTTAATCGCCCACCTCTACGCCGTATGTGAGTTGCTCCGAACGCAGTTTAATGTTTTGCATTCTCACGTTTTGATTTCGCAGTACGCCTACTCGGTGGTGAACATTTGGGCCGTGCTTATCGTTGCGCAGGGCTTGATGTCACTGGTTCCGCGTAAGCTTATGGTGATGGACAATATTCTTGTGATTAAGAGCATGTCGTACTTTTCAAAACACGTTCCGCTTTCGCAAGTCCAATCCGCCGAGGTGCGAACCGCACTCTCGATTTACCTCTCGCCTCGACTGTGGCTTGAAATCAAGTGGCGATTCTTTTTCTTCGGTCTGTGGCCATGGAAGAAGGGACTACTTCTGCGGCTGAGGACCGGCGAAACTTATTTTCTTGAGGTCGCGGCACCATTCAAGGTGAAGGCCGAACTCGAGCAGTTTACGGGGCCCGAGGCCTTTGACGACGATCACCTCTTGCGCGCCATTTAGCTGTTCGTTTTCCCATCCATTTAACCGTGTAAAATCAACAGGTTAAGATATATGGGATTTTGCGACGCTTTGTGGTACGAACATCCCAATCATGATAGCTACAAGCAATATCAGCCTCCGCTATGGAGCCCGCAAACTTTTTGATGAAGTGAACGTTAAATTCACCCCCGGCAACTGCTATGGCCTGATCGGCGCCAACGGGGCCGGCAAAACAACCTTCTTAAAAATTCTCTCAGGAGAAATGGAGCCGACGTCGGGTGAAGTGATTTTGGACTCCGACAAACGCCTTTCGGTTTTAAAACAAGATCACTATGCTTTTGACGAAGTTGAAGTTTTAAAAACCGTGTTGATGGGAAATCAAAAACTTTTCGCCATTATGCGCGAAAAAGATGAACTCTACGCCAAAGTGGATTTTAACGAAGCCGATGGCGAACGCGCCTCTGAACTCGAAACCAAGTTTGCGGAGTTGAATGGCTGGGAAGCGGAGTCCGAGGCCGGTGCACTCCTTGAGGGCCTGGGGATTCCCGTCGCCCTCCATAGTAAACTTATGAAGGACCTCGATCCCGGCGACAAAGTCAAAGTGCTACTCGCGCAAGCCCTCACCGGGCAGCCCGACATTTTGCTGCTCGATGAGCCGACGAACCATTTAGACATCTACGCCATTCAGTGGCTTGAGAAGTTTCTCTCCGAGTTTAAAAATACAGTGATCGTGGTCTCTCACGATCGGTATTTTTTGAATCGTGTTTGCAGTCATATGGCCGACATCGACTACGGTAAAATCAAAGTTTACACCGGCAACTATGATTTTTGGCGGCAAGCCAGTGAGCTTAGCCAACGCTTGTTGAGCGAACAGAATAAGAAATCAGCAGATAAGGCCGAAGAGCTTAAAAATTTCATTCGCCGGTTCAGCGCGAACGCCTCGAAATCACGGCAGGCCTCTTCGCGGCAAAAACAGCTCGAGAAACTAGAGTTTCATGACATGCCGTCGAGTTCGCGCAAACAGCCGTTCGTCGGCTTTGAGTCCAAGCGCGAGGCCGGCGCCGATATTCTGACCGTACAAGGTGTGAGCAAATCTTTGGGCGGCGAGCAGCTTTTAAAAAATATCAACTTCACCGTTAAGAAGGGCGATAAGATCGCTTTGCTCGGCCGCAACGATCTCGCCAAGACCATGTTGCTCGACATTTTGGCTGGAGAAACTCCTGCCGACACAGGCAGCGTCGCTTGGGGAATCACCACCACTCACAGCTATTTTCCCACGGACAACTCTAAGTTTTTTGCCGACACCGAGGCTACGACGTTAGTGGATTGGTTGCGCCAATACTCCGAAGAGAAAGATGAAAGTTTTGTCCGAGGCTTTCTCGGTCGAATGCTTTTTAGCCGGGATGAGGCGTTAAAAAAACCGGGCGTTTTATCTGGCGGCGAGAAAGTCCGCTGTATGCTGGCGAAGATGATGCTTTCGGGCGCTAATGTTCTGCTTCTGGACGGCCCGACCAATCACTTGGATTTAGAAGCCATCACCGCCGTCAACGAAGGCCTAAGACGTTTCAACGGCACCGTGATTTTTACCACGCACGATCATGAGTTTATTCAAACGACTGCAAATCGAATCATCGAGCTCGACACGTCTGTCATCGAAGACAGTTACTGCACGTACGAAGATTACGTCGCCAATCATCGGAAGAACGGTTAGTTCGGATTTGTATTTACCAGTTCCATGCTGGCGTCCATTTTTCCTGAGTCGACCTTAACCGGTAAAGCCGTGCCATTGAACTTGGTGGTCTGATAGGTGCCTTCTTTTTCTTTTTTGGCCACCACATCCACATCGACGATGGCGTTGCATCCGGTTTTGACGGCGGCAAACGCGAGGCGCATCACGGTTTCGTCGTGGTCATCGCAACTTTCAACCCGCACGGCGGGGAGCTTTCTTTTGATTAACCGGGTTTCTTTGCTTTGGCTTTTGGTGAAGACGTAAACGTTCTTGGCCAGCTCTAAAACCTCTTGGTAGTCGGCCAACGGGCCCGCCACTTTTTGATCAAAACAGGGGCTGCAGTAAATCGCGTGGGTTAACTCCACAGGCACCTTGGCTTCAAAGGCAAAGGCGTCGCCGTCCATCACTTGCGCGCAACTTTTGCACAGCGAACAATGGCAAAGACCGCACAGGAAGGCGGCCTTAGGTTTTTGACATATGGAACAAGCTTGCATAAGGCCCGATGGATAACACAACGGGTCATTGGGGCCAAGGATTACTTTTTAAAGGGCATCTCTCCCAGATAATCTTTTTTGCCGATGTCGACTCCATTATGGCGCAGAATCGAATAGGCCGTAGTTATGTGGAAGTAAACATTGGGAATGGCATGCTGGTTGGCAAACTCATACCCGGTCAAATACTTACCTTCCCAACGCGGCTGAGTGATCTTTCGCTCCTCAGCTCCCTTAAAGTCCGCTGCCGAGAACGTAGATAAATAAGAAATGACGTGTTCGATGCGATTGCGCAGTTGCGGGAGTGAGCTCTCGTTGTCGTCATGAATGGGCGCCTCTTTGCCGGTCAAGCGCGAGGCGGCCAGTTTGGCGGTGTCGCACGCGATTTGAATCTGGCGAGTCAGGTTAAACTGATCGGGCGCGAGACGAGAATTTAACAAAACGCCCACATCAATTTTTTTCGCCTCGGCAAAAGAGTCGGCTTTGCCCAAGATAGCGTTTAGATTTCTTAGCATTTTCATAAATTGTGGGACTGTGATTTCGTAAAGCATTCTTCTCTCCTTAGTGCCTCGGGGCTTGAATCTCCGCGAGCAAGTTGATCATTTTAGACCACGCTTGCTTGGCTTTGTCCACGAAGTCGGCCCAGTCCGGGTGAATCTCGTGAGTGAGCGTGACTTCGGTTCCTGACTGATTCTTAACAAAATCGATGATCACCCGGCTGCTCGTCGCGTCTTGACGGGTGCCCCAGGTGAATTCGAGGTGTGTGGGTTTTTCGATCTCCAAATATTCGCCCACATGGTCAATTTCATGCCCACCTCGTTCGACCAGAAACGAAAACTTTCCGCCCACCCGCGGATCGTTTTTTATATGAATCACTGTTTCATCGCGCAGTCTCGGCCCGAACATAAATTGCGAGATTTTACCCGGATCCAGAAATGCATCGAAGGCCTCATCGGGCGCGCACGGAAGTTGATGTGTGACGGTCGCTTGAAGTGGTTTCATTTACTATCTGTACCCAGATTAAGGTCAGTTTATAGAGAGTCAATAAATCTCGCACCTGGAATTTGGTTGTCCGGCGCCCGGCGGAGTGATTAATCTTTCCGGATGAGATTCAGCGAATATTTGCAGCAAGCCTGGGCCGAACACAACACCGACACGCAAAAAGTTGCCGATGGTTTTATCGAAGCTTTTCCTCGCATTGAACAGGCCAGCGATATCGGTCAGCTGGCGGGGTTGATCACGCATGTGCTCGGGCAACACTTAGGGCGGTGGGATGATGCTCTTAAACTTTTAAAATCGCTGAAGCAGCATTCGCAGTTCACGGCAGGCAGCGAAGCCGATGGGGCGGTAACAAGATCGATGGCCGCTTTACAGCTGGCGAGTAACCAAATCGAAGACCTCGGTGAACTCCCAGCCGGAGACCAGACACGAGTTTATGCGTTAACGGCCGCCATCTTAAGTGAACGCGACACCGCTCGGGCCCGCGAGTTTTTGATAACCGCTTTGTCACTGGCCAAATCGGTGGTCGAGAAATCGGACCCCGGATTAAAGAGTCTGGCCGCCTCCACGCACAATATTGCGGCGGCACTCGAAGTTAAAAAAACTCTCACAGCCGAAGAAGTTCAGCTGATGCTCGAAGCCGCCGCGGCGTCGCGCAAATATTGGGAGATCGTCGGAACTTGGGTCGAGGTCAAGCAGGCGGAGTATCGTTTGGCCCTAACCCACGCCAAGGCCGGAAAATTCGAAGAAGCCATCGCTCACGCGCGCGAAGGCCTGCGCATATGCGAGGAGAATAAGGGCTCGGCCCTTGAGTATTTTTTTGCCTATGAATGTATTGCGTTGGTTGAAAAGGCTCGTGGCTTTGTCGGCGCTTTTCAAGACGCCAGCAAAAAAGCCCGTGGTCATTTTCACCAACTCACCGTCGAAGATAAAAAGTATTGCGAAGAAAGCATGAAGTCGTTGGCAAAATGAGTCAGGTTTTTCGCCTCTTGTTAAGTGCGCTTCGAATTTTTATTGCCGTGTACCTGGGAGTAGTTGGATTTATGTTTTTTCTGCAAGAAAAGATGATCTTTCATCCCTTCTACACGGCGCCTGAGACAGAATATAGATTCAGCAGCCCATTTTCGCAGAGAACTTTCTCCAGCGACGGCGCTGAGATTCATTCACTCCTTTTTGAGGCTACAAAACCAAAAGGCTTGCTGCTCTACTTTCACGGCAATGCCGGGAATTTAGAGGGTTGGGGTTCTGTAGCCGAAGAGATTGTGTTGAAAACTCAGTGGAGCGTGTGGATTGTGGATTATCCCGGGTTCGGCAAGAGTACGGGATCCATTTCCTCCGAAGAACAGTTGCACAAAATGGCGAAAGATTTTTTTGACCTCGCGAAGAAAGAATTCCCCAGCTCTAAAATTATGATTTACGGTCGATCGGTCGGATCTGGACTGGCGGTTCGATTGGCGGCTGAAAATCCAGTGGATGGGCTGATTCTCGAAAGCCCGTTTTTAAATTTGCTGTCGATGGCTAAAGCCATCTATCCGTGGGCACCGACGTTTTTGTTGAAATATAAATTTATGAACAACGAGCGATTGCCCTCGGTGAAGGCGCCGATTCTGATTGTTCACGGCGATGACGATGAGATTGTTCCGTTTGCGCAAGGCGAGGAACTTGCGAAGTTGAACTCGGCAGCCAAATTCGCAAGTGTTCCGCGCGGAAGTCACAACAATTTAAGTGATTTCCCTGCATATTGGAGCGCGCTTACAGACTTTGTTCCTTAAGATCCTCAATGGCCACACTAATAGTCACCTCATCCGCCACGGTGATCCCCATATACGTGGGTATATCAATCGCGAAATCGCTGAGTGTAACCTTAAAGTCGGCCGAAACATTGCGCTGGTCGCCCACTTTAAATTTTCCTTTCACCGGCTTTGTTACCCCGTGAAGCGTGAGCTCGCCCGTGAAGTCGGTCTCTGAAATCACCGGCTTCTCGGCTGAGAACTCATTCGACAACTGCAAGTCTCTAATGACAAGTGTCGCCTTCGGATGTTGGTCCACCTTTAAATATTTATTCAGCATATGATCGTCGCGCAGGGCGATTCCGCTATCCAGAGTCTTAAGTTCAAACTCAAAGGTCCCATTGACCTTCTTTCCGTCCACCAAAAGAGATCCAGCCGCCGGGTCGCCCTTGGCGCGGATTTTTAACAAACTCGGGCGGCCAACCACCAAAGCCTCAACCGCTCCACCCTTGGCCTCGAACTTTTGCGGGATTGCGTTTCCGATTGCGGGAACAAAAACAAATAAAACTAAAGCTTTGCGTAACATCTTACCCTCCAGCCTGAGCGACGGTTTCTTTGGCCCCTTGATCAATCCATTCATTCAACAACGCTTTTAAATCGTCCGGTAGCGGCGACCGGCGCGGCATTCGATTTGTCATCACCGCGTCTTTTATCATCGGCAAATTTAACGCCACCTTTGTGTATTCATTAAATTCTCCATGGCACCGCACGCAATGCGGTGTAAAAATTTGTGTCTGCACGATTGCAAAATCGAGCAGCTTTTCTGGCGCGCCCGCCGCCAGCCATTCGCGGATTGAATCTTTATCGGCCTGAGACATTTTTGGGTTTCCTAGCGGCATAAAGTCCGAATCCACCGACGCCAAGATCCGAACTCCTTCGGCTTTCACCTGCGCATGTGTCTCTAAAACCATAATCCCTCGAGGGTTGTCGGCGAAGTGACAATTCATACAACGGTTGGCGGTGAATATTTTTTGTATCGCCGCAAAGTCAGAACTCGTTCCCCCTGTAAGAGATCCACCACCCTGATTTCCGAGATGAGGCGAACCCGCTTCATGCGAAGCCTTCCCGCACGCGGTTAGCAATACTGAAAGTAAAATTCCCGTTACAATCTGCGCTCTCATGATCCCCTCCCCAGGTGACAACTCAGTTATACGCGAGTGACTGCCTAACTTTCGAGCGGAGAAGTCTAAAGAAATTGAGGCGATTTGAGTTAATTTATGTTAGCCCTAAGTTGGGGTGATACTTGGGAAGCAATCGTGCGCAGTTAGAGGCATTTCTTGAGAGTGGTAATTTTGAACCGCTGCTGAATTTAACGTCTGAAGACGCTTATCGCGCGCACAGCCTAGACCTGACTGTCCTCGCGCATGCTTTGGCTGGCGAACTGGAGCAAACACTCTGGCATTGCACCTGGATCGAGCAACGTGGTCTGCGCTTGAGCGAGGCCCAGGCCGCGACAGTTAATTTTTCTCTCGGTGTGGCCTACACGCGCGTGTCTGAATATGTGAAAGCGCGCCGCCAATTCGCCAAAAATTTGCGCTATCGGCGTTCGGATTTGCGAGCACAGTTTTTTGTTTTTCAAGGCATAGGCTTTTTTCGTTTTTTTTCAGGCCAATACCGCCGCGCCGGCGAATATGCGCGCGCGGCCCTCGAGTGCTCCACTCAAGGCAAGTTCGCTTTTGGACAACTGCTAGCCGAAGAACTTCTGGCCCATTGCCTGATGGAGGACGGCCAAGTGCGCCTCGGGGTCCGCCACCTTCGCGAAGCGCTGAAAAAGGCCCGCGCGCTCAACAACACATCTCTGCGGCAATCTTTCCGGCTCTTGCTTTTGCTTTCCGAGGCCCGCTTTGGTCTGAATTGGGATTGCATTGCCAAACTCGAGAAGGCCTTGGCCAAATTGCATCCGCAAGACTCCTACTCGCGCAACGCCGTTAAGCTGGAGCTCGCCAATCAATGGGCCCTGCGCGGAAATCCGGCCAAAGCGGCAAGGGTTCTCGACGAGAGTTGCGATTCTATTTACGCCAGTCGCAATCGCCGACATATTGCTCTGCTGAATTTTCGCTTGGCCTTTCTCACCTGGATTCGCGGCCGACGTGAAGAGGCCGTGCGGCTGTTGAAGTCCACCGAACTTCACTTGCACAAAGAGGTCGACATCGCGCTGCTGCAACGAATTCGTGGCCTTGAGAAGCGCTTGGCCGCGGGCGAGATATTTAAGCGCACGCGCGAGGCCGGAACGTTCGGCGAGGACCGACTTGGCGATTTGTACGACCTGGTGACACGCAAAGATCCAGCGGCGCTAGAAACTATTCTCAACGAACGACTTTTTTATTTTCTGTTCCCCTATTTTGATCTGAAATTTGAACAACAGGCTTTGATTTTCGATCTATTGCCCAAAGGGGTTGTGATGATCGATCAAGGCGATATTCAGGTGATCGAAAAGGGCTTAACTCGGGGACTTCGAAAAATCCTCGAGCTCTTGTCGCACTCCCACCAATCAAAGGCGGAATTGGTCGAAAAAGTGTGGGGGTACACCTACGATCCCTCTCGGCACGACGCGCTGATTTACACCTCAATTTCGAAATTGCGCCAGTTGCTGGGGCGCGCGTGGATTGAGGCCGACGGTAAAGGCTACCGACTTTCGTCGGGAGTTAAGCTTCAGATGCATGCGGATGCAGTTCCGGAGCTGAATGATATAAGGACAGCTCCTCGGTCTTCATTAACAAATAGTTCGCTGAACTTTCGGCAATTGAGAATTCTGCAAGCCTTTGGTAATCGTAGTAAAGACAGCGTGGGAGTCGAGGACGTGATGCGCGACCTCAAAGTTTCTCGCGCTACCGCCACTAGAGACCTGGCGGCCTTAACCGACGGCGGTTATTTATTTCGTCTCGGACGAGCCCGGGCCACACGCTATGTGCGAGGAGATTTATGAAAAACGGATTTTTAATATCACTGATGTTCTTAGCGATGTCGGCGCGCGCCGAATCGGGAATCTATTGGGTCCCGGTCAATTCACATGCTGAAACTCAGTTTGCCGTGTTTCCTCTGCCGGAAGTAACGGTTAAGCACGTACGAAACCGGGTCACCATAAAATATCTTTTACCGACCGAGCTCACCGGAGCGCCCAATATGATCGAACTCAGCGGGCGCGCCGGGACCGGGCCGTTGATTTTGAACGGCCACAACGCCTTTGGTGAATGCGCGGCTCAAGACGACCTAAGCAGTTGCAAAATCAATTACAAGAATTTGAATTTGGATGTGGTTCGCCGATCTGAGCTGCTGAAGCAGATTTCGCGAACGCCCACAGAACTCGAACTGCGCGAGAAAGTGGCCGCCAGCTTTTGTAATGTCGGCGGTGAACCCTGCGGATTTTTGCGCGTTATTTCTCCATGAACGTCAAAGATTCAGAGTTTAAGGCGCTGCTCTCTAAGTACAGAAAGTTTACCGTCTACGGCATGAGCCCTGACCCTGAAAAGCCGTCGCAGCAGGTGCCGTTGTACATGCGCGATCACGGTTACGAAATTGTCGGCACCTATCCGAAGGGGAGCGACATTGCGGGCGTAAAGATCTACCAGGCGTTAAAAGATGTACCAGCTGAATATCGAAAATTTGTAGATGTCTTTCGCGCGTCCGATGCCATCCCCCGCGTCGTGGATGAAGTTCTAGAATTGGGCGGCGTGGAGGTTCTGTGGCTTCAGCTCGGCATCTCTCACCCCGAGGCCGAAAAGCGGGCCGAAGATGCGGGAATTAAAGTTGTCTCAAACCGGTGCCTTTTGGTCGAGCACCGAAAACACATGTAACATGCGCGATAAGGTTTTAAATATTGCGTCGGTCGCCGTCGACGTACTTTGGAATTTAAAATCTTACCGGGCGCCCACCACCATTGCGGCTCCGAAAATCATTGCCCATCGCGGAGCCTGGGATCAGCGAATCATCGAAAACACCATGGCCGCATTGAGCGAGGCTCAACAACTTGGGGCTTGGGGCATTGAGTTTGACGTCCACTTCACTCGTGATGGCGTGCCCATTGTGCATCACGATAAAGATTTGCGCCGCTGCCATGGCAACGATGGCGTTTTATCCGAAATGAACCTCTCAGAAATTCGCAAAGTTGCGCCTCAAGTCCCGACCCTTGAAGAGGTGCTGGCGCTAAAAAACGTGCACTTTATGATTGAGATCAAAACGCTTCTCAACTCTGATCAGCAGGCGACCTTGAATGCGCTACTCGCCAAATACACTCCTCTTGAGGACTTTCATCTTCTCACCTTGGATTACGAATTAGTTCGAGTCGGATCCAGCATGCCAGAGGCGGCGTGGATCTTGGTCGGCGAACTGGCATTGAAGTCGATGGTTGAGATTTCACTGGCGCGCGGGTTTGGTGGCGTCGCCGGGCACTTTTTAGGAATGACCGACTCATTGCTTATGGATTTGCAGGCCCAAGGCCAGAGGACCGGCGTCGGCTTTATACCAAATAAAAATCTCTATCGCCGCGAGTGGGCCCGTGGAATTGATTGGGTTTTTACCAATTCGATGGCGGCCTTGCAAAATCCTGTTTAGAACCCATACTTAGTGGATGCCGCCCCTACAAGTCGTTCGCGAAAACTGGCTCAGTAAAAAGCCGCGCCACAATGGGTGGACTTTAATGATTGCTTTCGGTGTGATGCTCTACTTCACCAACATCGCCTTTTTTAATGGCTGGGCCGACTGGCTTCCCGCTACGCCAAAATCCGTTTACATGGATGGGCAGTATTGGCGGGCGTGGAGCGCCCTGTTCGCGCACGCGGACCTTGGACATTTTTTAAGTAATGTAATTTTGTTTTTACCACTCACGTATTTGTTGACCAGCTATTACGGTTACACGTTCTTCCCGCTGGCGGGCCTATTCTTTGGCGGCATAACCAATTTCTTTGTTTTGAAGACCATGCCACTCGAAACTTCGCTGCTCGGAATCTCTGGCGTGGTTTATTGGATGGGCGCGGCCTGGTTGACCCTTTTTGCGATTATCGACCGCCGCAAGTCCATTAGAAAGCGCTTCGCGGTGGCCGCCTGCCTGACCGTGATCCTTTTTATTCCTGAGACCTATAAACCCGAGGTGAGTCACCTTAGCCATTTCATTGGCTTCTTGTTCGGGATGGCATGCGCCGCCGGCTACTACTTAATTTACCGCCAGAAGATTGAGGCCGACGAAGTGAAAGAGTTTATTGCCGAAGACGATGAGACTCTTGAGGCGCCTTGACCAAAGTTACCCAGCCTGTTTGACTTGAGGGATGGAAAAAAATGAAAAGCCTATTCCCTTTGAAAAAGCCTACCCTGGTTACCCTATAAAAAAGGTGCCTAAAACGGCATATATCCCTGGTGTACTGGGTGGCCTTTTCGCGCTTGCGCTTTTAGTGTCTGTCACCCTCGGACTTTTTTTCGTACTGTCCAAAGTAAAAGTTCCGGTTCCGCAGGCGAAGGTTGCGGCTGTGCCAAAAACTGAAGATGAGATGATGAAAAGTCTACCTGTCGAAAAGCTTTATGAAATCGCGGTGAATTGCATGACCGTCAAAGATGGCGATTGTGCAAAAAAAGTTTTCTCTCACATCATGAAAGTCAGTCCGGATTTTATCGAAAAGAACGGACGCCGACGCAAGATGATGTCAGAAGCCTCCACATTGTAATAAGATCTTGCCGTGAGCCTACGGGTATATAACCGCAAACGAAGATTTAATGAGACGCCGGAACCCAAGGGCAAGGTTAAAAAGGGCCACGGCGACCTGCGTTTCGTGGTGCAAATGCACGATGCCTCTCGGCTCCACTTTGATTTTCGCCTCGAATTTGACGGTGTTTATAAAAGCTGGGCCGTGCCCAAGGGCCCTTCTTTAAATCCTTTAGATCAGCGCTTGGCGGTTTTTGTTGAAGACCACCCGATAGACTACGGAACTTTCGAGGGAATTATTCCCAGTGGCAACTACGGTGCTGGCACGGTGATGTTGTGGGATCGCGGCACGTACGTCGAACGCGGATCCAAAGGCCGAAAAGATTCTGAAGCCGCAATGAAGAAAAATTTCGCCAAAGGCCATATTACGTTTGTGCTCGACGGCGAGAAACTCAAAGGCGAGTTCGCCTTGATTAAACTTAAAAAAGACGAATCGCAAAAGGCCTGGCTGCTGGTTAAAAAGCGCGACCAACACTCAACCGTCAAACGAGAGCAAGGGCTCGAGAATAGATCGGTTAAAACCGGCCGCACCCTCGAGGAGATTGCCGACCAAGCCGAGAGCGACGGCGACATTTGGCTCTCTCATCGCGGAAGTTTTGATCGCGAGAAAAAGAAGAGCAAAAAAAAGCCGGCACATAAGAGATCGTTATATTCACCTGCGGCGCCGCAGGTACTAAATGACACCACCACCAAAACTTCAATGCCTCGAAAAAATAAACCCATGCTTCCGACTCTCGGACGAGACACGCTCCCCGCCGGCGACTGGATTTTTGATCAAGACCACGGCGGACTGCGCGCCCTGGCTGAAATTGAAAAGAGCCGCGCGCACATCTACTCGAAGTCGCTCCTCCCCTTTGAAAAAAAGTTTCCACAAATCGTCGAGGAATTAAAACATCTCGGTTTGAACGCGGTTCTCGACGGAGAAATCGTTAAGCACGGCCGCGGCGGCACCTATCATGTCTTTGATATTTTGTTTGCCGATGGAAAAGATCTTCGCGATCGCCCACTTCACGAGCGGAAAAAAATATTGGCCCGCGCCTTTAAAGACACCAAACATGTAAAGCTCACAAAGCCTGCCGCGAAAAACTCCAAAGATCAGGTGATCGCTAAAAAAGCCAACAGCACGTACACTCCCGGCACAACGAGTGAATGGCTTTATGTGACTAAAAGCGCGGCGACCACGCCTGCGACTTCCCGAGATGAGCCGCAACTCACCAACCTAGACAAAATCTACTTTCCCGAGGACGGCTACACCAAAGGCGACGTGATCGAATATTATCGCAGTATAGCGCCCTACATTCTTCCGTACCTAAAAGACCGCCCGCAATCACTGAATCGCCACCCAAATGGCATCGACAAACCGAGCTTCTACCAAAAAGACCTCACAGGCCATATACCAAAATGGTTTAAGACAAAACGAATCTTTAGCGAAAGTGCCGACAAGACCATTGACTACGCTCTCGTTCAAGATGAACGCAGTCTCCTTTACATCGCCAATCTCGGTTGCATCGAAATCAATCCCTGGTTCTCTCGCCAGCAAAAACTCGATCGGCCCGATTTTCTGGTGATTGATCTCGACCCCGATGACAATCCCTTTTCGCAAGTTGTGCAGGTGGCGCTCGAGTTTCACCGACTTCTCGATAGCATCGGCGCCGATAATTATGTAAAAACCTCGGGCGCCACGGGTCTGCACATTGGCGTGCCCCTGGGAGCCAAATATGAGTTCGACGAGGCTCGAGAGTTTGCTGAAAAAGTAAGCAAATTGGTCTTAAAAAAGTTCCCCGCTATCACCAGCATGGAGAGATCGCCCGCCAAACGGCGCAAGAAAATCTACCTGGACTGCTTACAAAACCGCCGTGGCCAGACTTTGGCCGCGCCTCTCTGTATTCGACCAAGGTCGGGTGCGCCCGTGTCTATGCCTGTCATGTGGAAAGAACTCACGAATAAGTTAAAACCTGAGCAATTCAATATAGAAAACGCACTGAGTCGCGTTTCAAAGTTCACCGACCCCTGGGCCGGAGTCTTAGGAAAGCCGGTCGATATCTCTAAATGCCTGAAGCTGCTGGCAAGAAAGCACCCTAAAGCCTAAAGTCCGTGCACATCCTCGACGATGAGGAAGGTGGACGTTTGTCTTGGGAGTCAGCATGGCAAAAACATCGGCTAAGTCAGCGGCAAAAAAAGAAAAGGCGAGCCCGTTTAAAACGCGAAAGACCAAGACCGAAACCGCCAAGGCCGCCAGCGATACATTAACTCCCCCCACTGAGGTGGCGGAAGCCATCGACGCCTTCCGCGAAGCGCAAGACCAAGCCAAACACTTCGAAGGCGAAGCCACGATTCACAAGAACACGGTCCTTGCATACGCTGAAGAAGAATACGCCAAACGCCTGAACAGCGGAAAAAATAAATCCTTCAAGTTGCTCGGTGACGAAACCATGGTCACATACGTGGTCATGGACGCGAGCGCCGGCCTGACCGAAGAAGACGCCGAAGAATTCGCAAAAAATTTCGGTAAAGAAGCCGCAGAGGATTTAATCACGCAGGATTATGCCAGTCTTCGCTTCGACGCCAAGGTGTTAGAAGAAAACTACGACGAAGTCGTGGCGGCCCTGCAGACGCTCCCCGAAAATGTTCTCGAGAATCTGTTTAAGCCGATGTTGATGAAAGCCCGCTCTGGCGCGGCTGAAGGCGCAAAGCATTATACAAAAGACCCGGACGAACTCCTCGAAATGCTTAAGGCCCTTAAAATTAAGAACTATATCCGCTAGAAATCGATTGTCGTTGCCACCCTTGCGTCCTATCTTTCTTTACAAATGGGGACCGCGGGGGAATCCAGGACGTTGCCTGGAATTTTTGAACGAACGATTTTTTCTGCACAACGGAGAATCGTGGCACAGTCTGTTTTTATAAAAGCCATGCACCCGAAAACGGAGATCAGCCCGACTCTACCGGCTGTGACTAAAATTCTAAAGGCCGGCTGGATCGGGCAAATGAAGATCCACGGTCATCGCGCGCAAATCCATATTTCCTCAGATCCGGCGGATGCCGTGATCGCCTATAATCGCCAGGGCCGACCACACCAAATGCTCCTTCCCGATAAAATCGCCGCTGAATTGCGACGCATATTCAAGCCTGAAAATGGTTGGACGGTGATCGATGCTGAGTGGCTTAAACCCGAAGGCAAATTGTTCGTTTTTGATATTCTAAAAAAAGATGATTTACTCCTTCGCCGCCTGTCTTATGGTGAGCGCTACGCATTGCTCCCGCGCTCCTATATCTCTCCGCATGTTAAAACATTGCCGATCTTATCGACGCCCGAAAAATGTATGGCCGTGCTGGCTACGCCGGACGATTACATTGAAGGCTTGGTTTTTAAGTCGCTCACCACTAAAGGTTTTTCAGACACCTCTATTGTTCGCTGTCGTAAGCGCCGATAAATTTTAGTATGGCTAAGATTTATGTAGGCATGTCCGGATGGACCTACGAGCCCTGGCGCGGCGGCTTTTATCCTAAAGGCCTAGTACAGAAAAAAGAACTGGAATACGCCAGTCGCCAGGTCAATTCGATTGAGATCAACGGCACCTTCTATTCACTCCAGCGCCCAAGCTCCTTTGAAAAATGGTACGACGAAACTCCAAAAGATTTCGTATTCGCGGTCAAAGGCAATCAATACATCACCCACATCCGCCGTCTTAAAGACGTCGAGGAGCCTTTGTGCAATTTTTTAGCGAGTGGACTTCTTTGTTTAAAAGAAAAAATGGGTCCGTTGCTCTGGCAGTTTCCGCCGAGCGTGATTTTAAAAGACGATCGCTTCGAGCACTTTCTAAAACTTTTGCCATTTACCTCCAAGGCCGCAGTCCGATTAGCCAAAAAACACACGGCCAAGGTTGAAGGGCGTTCGTACACCAAAGCCGCAGGCGACTTTCCCATACGCCACGCCTTTGAATTTCGCCATCCAAGCTTTATGACCCCTAAATTTATGGACCTTCTCAAAAAGTACAACGTGGCCGTGGTGTTCGCCCACTCCGGCATGAAATCGCCATATACCGAGGACCTCACCGCTGATTTTGTTTATGCGCGTATGCACGGGCAAGAGACAAAATATAAAAAAGGTTATCCTGAAAAGTCGATCGAGTGGCTAGCCAAACGCGTGGAGCTGTGGGCCGCAGGAAGGCAGTCCAAAGACGCGCAAACTATCTCTGATGCTAAGCCAAGGGCCATTGCGCGCGATGTTTATATTTACTTCGACACCGAGGCGAAGGATTACGCGCCGAAAGATGCGATTCATCTCCTCAAACGATTAAAGTTGAAATAGAGCCACGATCCCTTAGGCTATGGGGATGACTTCAGGTTTGATCGGCGTCGGCTTGATCGGCATTGTGATCTCGGCGTTTTCTATCACTATGAACAGCTTCCAAACGTCCTCGCGTGCGCTGGCGCAGAAAATGGAAATATCTCAGCTTCAATCCAATATCAAAGGGCGCCTGGCCGACGGCAGTTTATGTGGCTGCAATCTATCGGCGGCACAACATGCGACCAGTGGCACCGCCACAACCGGCGGTCAGAGCGGGATTACTTACACCGATGCCCCTGATGACGACGAAGTCGGCCCTCAAACAACCCAGAGCATCTTAGTTTTCAACCCGCAAACTTTGACGGACCTAAGCATTCCCATGCAAACCCTGTTCGGGCGCTGCGCGAACAATGCGCCGTCCAATCCCATTCTCAGAGCGGGAGCGCCGGTCGACAACACGCTCACTGGACTTGCGATTGATCGCGTGAATGTAGAAAATTTCAGACAGCTCAATGGAAGCTTATATGCGGCCGATATCGTGGTTCGTTTTGATTCCGCAAGAATGATTGTCGGCCGAAAGCCCATGGCCATTCAACTCTCACTGCAAACGTCCACAGCGCCCGGCGGGATGCTCACGGTAAACAGTTGTTCCACCCAAGATCGCCCGCAGAATGTCGTAGGCCCGGCGGCGATTCCGCCCACATTGGCTGGCGACCCAGGGACCCAATGCCGCTATGGCGCGGCCAATGGACCGGTGGGTGTCACATTGTACCGCGGTGCTGGTGCCAACAATGGAGTTCAACCCGCCAATCCGACACCCTACCGACTGTGTTGTCTGACCGGCACAAATACTGGGTTCGGTCAGTCTTACGGCGCCAACGATATCAACTTGGTTTGCGCGGCATATCTCTGAGGATGGTGAGAATGAAAGGTCAAAAGGGCGCGACACTGATCACTATAATGACCGGAGCGGCGATAATGGCCGTTGCGATCACTGGATTTTTAATAATGCTCGACGGATTTCGCAGCGTAACTCACGGGCTTACGCAAAAACTTGAAATTCTCGATTTACAACAAACGTTGATGGACGCTTTCTCCAATGCCGACGTGTGCGCATGCAATTTCGATCCGGCGAAGAACACCACGAACTCAACCTCGTTGCGCTTTAGCACTTCGCCGTTGAATCCCGGCACTGTGGTCGCAATGTCCGCCCTTTATCGCAACTGCAACGCCACTAAAACCGCGCCCGCCGATTCTGTGGTCAACGTTGGCCAGCTCCTCCCCGCCACGCAGTCGGCCATGCGGGTTACGGGCGCGATTCTAAGCAATTTTATCGCCAGTGGACCGCCGGGAATTTACCGAGCCAGTTTAACTGTCAACTTCGACGCCTCACGAATGAAGCTCTCTCGGCATCCCGCCAATCTGGCGCTCAATTTAATTTTGGATGAATCGAACCCGACCCAATCCCAAATTGTAAAATGCTCGACCGGCGGAGTTACATCTTCGCCAACCATCGCGGGCGGTCCCGGCACGCCGTGCGGGCCACTGCCATCCACCGGGCTCGTGTTTAGTTCGCCCACGGGGACGCAATGTTGTCATGTCGGCGCGGTGGTCTCACCTCCAGGAATTTTTGCAGCGATGTGTACGGCTTTATGAATATAAAAGGTATCGCCCTTATTCCCGCGCTAATTGGATCCGTACTTCTCGGAGTGTTGGTATTAACCGTGGCTGGAGTGACCAACTATTTTTCTCGCGAGACGCAGAGTCTGGCGCAAAAACTGGAGATTATTCATATTCAAGAATCGCTGTTCGGAACTTTAAACACCAGCGCGGTCTGCGGCTGCAATTTGGACTCAGCAAAAAACACCACCAACACCACAACTTTGCGATTCAACAGTGCCAATCTCGCGAATGCCAAAATCAATCTCAATCGGATTTTTGCATCCTGCAATGGCAACGTCCCGGCCAATCCCATCTTGACCGTTGGTCAGGCGCCCTCGGGTTCTCAGGCCGGAGTCCGCGTGAGCGAAATTTCTCTAGGCAACATTCAGCCCACGGGCACACCCGGCGCTTTTTACGGTGAACTTACTGTCAATTTTGATTCGGCTTCGATGGTCATGGGCCGGCGTCCCGCGATCGTCGGCATAAATTTTCTTGCCGATACGACCACGCCACTCCAAGCCCGCATCACCAACTGTTCAACGGGCGACCCAAACGCCGTTCTCGGTGGCAATATCAATGCGCTCGGCACTCCCGGCTCGAACTGCGGCGCGGGAAATTTAGGCGTCACTTTTAGCCGATACATTGCCGCCAATAATATTCAAAGGGTGTGTTGTACTCTAGGAGCGCACTATGCCAATCCGACCGATCCACAATTCAATGGCCACGCGCTAAATTGTGTTCCCTATTAAACTTCACCGTGGACTCTGACTACGAACAATACACTGACCACAGAATCGACAGCCAAATCGCGTTTATTTATCCTCGGCGTTGGACCTCATTGCAGTAGAAGAACGTGCCATAAAATACTCTAACATAGGAGGTATTTATGACATTGATAACATTAGCGGGGGTCTGGGCATTGGCATTCGGCCATATCACCCTTACGCAGAAACTGAGCCTGAAAGGCAGAGAGGCGCGCATCCTCGGCGTATTGTTAATCGCCGTCGCCGCGTATGGAATGCCTCACCTTCACGGTTTAGTCGACGCGCACGCCGCAAAACTCGTGGGCGGCAACGACACCTTTAAGTCGGCCTACGATATGTTGCTGGGCGCTTTCGCGACCTATGCGACAGCCTGGTTTCAGACACGAGTGGTGCCTGGCCTGCGCATTCCAAGCATTCGCGTTTCTTATAAACGGGCGCGGGCTTAGAAGGTTAGAGTTTCAATTTAGCTAGGGGCCCCGGACGGGCCCTAGCTTTTTTAGTACAACAGATTCGCGCCGAAGTTGGGCGACTTGCCCTCAATGATGGATTTTTTCCAGCTCAAGATGATGGGCTCTGAGTCCTTCCAAAATTTTTGGACGGCATCAAAGTACTTAAGCACGGCTTCTTTTTCGCCGGCCGCCAACAGCTCTTTGGCCAATGTCATATTCGGCCCAAAAGAATTGATCTGCGGAGAACCGGGAGTTTGCCCGGCTTTCTTTAAAAAGTCCTTAGCGCCATCTTTATCGCCCGCCATAAGTTTAAGACGCCCGAGCACCAGATTCGAATGATGAATAGCATTGCCGTAATTCCAATCGCCCTTAAACTCCTCAGCGATTTTTAGCAAGCTCGCGGCTCGCGCCTCAGCTTCGGCGACATTCGTCGGCGAAATTTTCTCAGAGGCATAAATTCGACTGATCTCGCTCAATAGATAAAACTTCTGCAACGAATCCACTTCGAGCAGGAGTCTATCTTCCAAATCTTGCAGCGACATCTTTTTGCTCCACGTGCTGGCCGATTTGTCGTGAATTACTTTTGCAAGCTTGGTCCAAGTTGCTTGAGTGTCCTCACCCATCCACTCTAAAGTTTCGCCACCCGAATCGGCGGCGCCGAGGGGCGCCCATTGGCCAACCATTTTCTTAGGGCTTTTTACTTCATACGAAACCACGCCAAAATCTTTACCGCTGTCGTCAAAATAGCCAACGCTTAGAACCCCTTTATTGAGAATCGCCACTCCGGTTTGCGTCTGAGTCGGACCAATCTTCCACTTCAGTTCAAAGTTTTTGCCTTTTTTCGCCACCGTAACGCTGCCGTGGTAGGTCGACTTGGGCGTGGGCGCGCTGTGCCCGGTCAGAAGGTAAACACCTTCAATGGGCGCCTTTGCTTCGGCACAGACAGAAAAAAGCAGAGCCAGAATAAATGTCATCTTTGCCTCCTAATTCTACTTCGGCATCCGAAAGCAACGGAACTTTTCTATGGTATTGAATCCACACCGCACATACAAACCCAAAGCACTTTCATTCGCGACAGCCACAGTTAAGACGCAGCTTTGGTATCCCTTGGCGGCACCCACCGCCAGACAATGCTCGAGCAAGGCCTGGCCAACCCCAAGGTTGCGCGCCTCTGGCAAAACGCCGATGGTGCGCACCTCAAACTCATGGCCGTCGTCCGACGCCATGTGAGCGAACGCTAGGACCTTGCCGTCCTTCTTCCAAAAGTAAAAGTTCGACCCAGGCGTTTTTAAAAAGCCGGTTTTCCACGGCGTCTCATCTGGGATGCTGGTTTCAGGATTTTTCGCAAACGATCCACGAAGCAACTCATAAGCCACATCGGCGTCGGCACTGCTCGCCTCAACAATTTCGCTTCTCGGCGTGACCTTCAGCCCTTTCAAGCTCGGGCGCAACATTTTGTAGGTGTCGTAATAGTGAATCAAGCCCGAGGCCGCGAGTTCCTCTTCGGACAAAACAAATTTATCCGGTAAACCAACTTGAAAGCCAGCGCGGCCTTCGGGAATGTGTTTTTTTGCCGTCTCCACAAAGTGTAAAAAAACCTGCGCGGGATCCGCCGACTGACGGCAGCCCAAAATTTCTAGGCAGGCGTCATTGGCCAGATTTCCCACTTTGTCGAGCATCACAGCCACCGCAAGGCGCCCGTTTTGGTCGCCAACGTCAAATATCATCTTCTGGCTGGAAACAAACTCGGTCAGAAACCGGCGCATCAGACTTTCCGAATAGTTCGGCGTCCAGGGGTTCTTTAACGCGAATAAAATAATGTCTTCCCCGCTCACCAGCGCCTCCGGTATTCTCTAATAATGATCAAAAAAATCGCCATTGGCATTGCTATTTTCTTCGTGGTCCTGGTTGCGGCATCGCAGATATTGGGCCAAATGAGCTCGACGGTGGTGATTGAACATACTCTCAACGCGCCGGTCGCCAAAGTGTGGCAAATGTGGAATGACCCAGAGACCATTAAAAAGTGGTGGGGGCCGGGCCCTTACACCTGCCCGGTCGCACAAAATGATCTTCGTGTCGGCGGCGGCTACCTTTTGTCGATGCAAGATCCCAAGGGCAAGGTCATTTTCAATGTGGGCAAATATATTGAAATTGTGGATAACAAAAAAATCGTATCGCTCATGGCCTTCGCCGATGATAAGGGCAATCCCGTTCCGGCAGAGACTTACGGAATTCCGGGCAAATGGCCCGATGCCATAAAAGTTTCTGTCGAGTTCACCGAACAGGGCGAAAGAACCCATGTTCGGATCGAGGAGACCGGAATCCCCACAATCATGTATTTATTTGCGAAGCTCGGCTGGAGCCAGCAGTTCGAAAAATTCGACGCGCTATTAAATTAGAACTCAAACCAAAACGTGAAATACGGGTCGATGTAAGTCTGCTTATAAGCCGGACTCACTGATGCGCCGTTAAGTTTTGTGTATTCAAACTGCTTATAAGCAAATTGTAGCCCGACGCCCACGCTCGAGATCTTAAATCGATAGCCCAAGTCAGCCTCGATGCCCGTGCCTTCGTAATCTTCATACTCAGATTTGAAAAAGTAGGTACCCAGAATATAAAATCCCTCGCCCTTCTGCATCCAACCGAGAGTCGGCCCATAAGACAATCGGTCCCATGAGGAATCACCCGCTTTGCGCTTCTCCGTCCCGTAAAGGCCGCCCAAGGTCAAACCTGAGGGCCAGATATATCCGCCGCCTAGGTCTAATAATGTTCGCGAAGATTTAACCGCGGGATCACCCACCTCTTCGCTCCAATAAAGAGCGCCGAGCCTAAAATAACCTTCGGCCGAGGCGGACGTTGAAACTGTGCCTGCCAACATTAGAACTGCGATCGATAAAAATGTTTTCATAGTTAAAGTGTATTTAACTTCGGACGGTTGGCAAGCAGCTTGTAAGCCCAATCAAGCTCTTACTTAAAATCACACTGCGGTAATTCACTTCATCCCACTGCACATGCTCAACAAAGCGGTAGCCACGCGCCGTATACATCTCGATCAGATGATGAGCATGTTCGGACGTATCCAGCGCGATTTCACTAAAGCCGCGAGACAGCGCCTGCGCTTCAACAAAATCCATAAACTGCCGGCCAAATTTTTTGCCCTGATACGCCGGCTTAACCGCAAACTGGGTAAAGTACGCAACTTTTGTATGACTATACCAGTTGCAATCTTCACTAGCGCCGCCAGCAACCAAGGTGATTGTGGCCATCAGCTCATCGCCGCAGAATCCTAAGTACGAACTGCCTTTTTTTAAACGCTTTAAGGTGGTTTCAGGCGGCTGATGCGTGGCGAGAAATCTTAAACCCATATTGGCCAGCCGGCTATAGGCCGAATGCAAGATAGCGGTTAGCTCGGGCACCAAAACACTATGACGATCTTCTTCAAAAGGAATGATTGTTAGCTCCGACCCCATGGCGACGACAATAATCCCTTTACCAATGTAAATCATCCCTCTATAAGCCAAATATGTCGAATGAACCCAAATGCCCTAAATGCGCTTCTGAAAACGTCTATGCCGATGGGGCTTTGTGGATTTGCCCTGAATGTGCAAACGAGTGGAGTCAGTTCGCCTCCGAAGGCGCTGAAGCTAGTGAGGATCCACCCTACGACCCCACCATTCGCGACGCCCATGGCAATGCACTGACCGACGGCGACTCCGTAACCGTAATTAAAGAGCTAAAAATAAAGGGCTCTTCTTCGGTTGTAAAAGTGGGCACCAAGGTCAGAAACATTCGCCTGGTTGATGGCGATGACGGGCACAATATCTCATGCAAAATTGACGGAATCGGCGCTATGAATCTCAAGTCCGAATTTGTGAAGAAGGCCTAAGCCACCGGCCAGGCTTTTTCGAGCCCGAGCAGTTTTTCTTTTAGCTCCAGGCCGCCCGCATAGCCGCCTAATGTCCCATCGGCGGCGATCACACGATGGCAAGGCACGATGATCGGAATGGGATTGCGCCCATTGGCGGTGCCCACGGCTCTAACGGCTTTTTCGTTTTTCAATCGGCGGGCGATGGCGCTGTAAGAATACGTTTTTCCAAACGGGATCTTTCTCAGTTCCTCCCAAACACGCAGTTGAAATTCTGTTCCTTTGACGGCGAGCGGAACCGTAAACTCTTTGCGCTGACCACGAAAGTACTCCTCAAGCTCGCAAACCGCCTGCGCCAAAATTTGCATCTCGAGCTCCGAACCATTTAACGAGCGAGCCATCGGCACATCCTGCTGGGTCCAAAATATCCCCTCGAGACCAGCCTCCGAAGCGATCAGGTACAGCGGACAAACGGACGTTTTTAAAAACCATTGCTTACGGCGCACTTAAAATCCTCCAAATGTGACCACGAGCCCAATCAAGGCAGGCAAGGCTTGAACAAAATATATCTTCTTATTCACACTCCAACCGCCGACTAAACCCGCAAGCAATACGCATGAGAAAAAGAAAATTCGAATACTTTTGGCAAACCCGGGCTCCGGCTCCAGCAACGACCACACCAAACCGGCCGCTAGAAAGCCGTTATAGAGCCCTTGATTAAACGCGAGAACCTTAGACGACTCGGCCTGCGCAGCGGTCTGTCCAAAAATTCGCAAACCCTTCGGATTGGTCCAAACAAACATTTCGAGATACATAAAGTAAAAGTGCAGAAGCGCGACAGCGCCCGCAACGACAGTGCTCAAGCAAACACCTCCGCCATCGCCTCTGTGGCCCGGCGAAAACCGGGCTGGGCGGCAAAAACCCGCATAAACGGAAAATTCAATAGCTCAAAAACTTCCCCGGTATAACCTTCCATCTTTAAATAAGCCCCCGTGGTCTGAACCCGAAACTGCGGGTCGAGCTTTTCGCCAATCGCACCGAGCGCGCGAGCGTCCCGCAAAATCTTATCAGTGACTTCAGCTTTAGAGTACTGTTCAAACAACGAACGAATCACATCATCAGAAAGTGACTCTTGCAGAAAATTGGCATGCAGATAGGCAAACAAGGTCAACATAAATGCCGCGCGAAAGCCCATCGCCTTTTCTAGCCTCGCCATCACGTCCATGTTCTTCTTGTTCGGCTTCATGTAGCAATTGTGCTCAAGAAAAAATCTATGAATTTCATCAGTGGCCGGAACACAAGCCCAGGCATCAACCGTGTTGGCGAAGCTTTCGCACAGCAGGGTCTTTAAAATTTTCTCCTCAGGCTTCAGCAAAACCACGCCGCTAAAACAATGTTCAGCAATCACATGGGCCGATTCATGCAAATGATAACTTTCGGGCAGGCGCACCTCATCGACCGAAAATACATTCGGCCGGCGGTCCTCAATTTCGCGCAGCAACCGACCATTCGGAACATACGGAACACGTTTTGACTCGACTATTTTATTCAATTCATGAAACGGCATAAGCAAGTACTGAGGATACGCCTCCACATATTCGCAACCGATCAAGATAGCTTGAACCTTGGTTCGGCGATAAATGGGGTTCGCATTCATCAAATAGGGGTCGCCCAGAATGTCTGGATGACTCTGCTCAGGCGCATGGGCTCTATGAAGTTGAAGAATTTCGCTGATTCGCACCCCCGGACCATGCCCTAATTTCCACGACAGCTGAAGGGGTAATTGTACGGGCCCGAACGATGTGCTACCAAAACGAGCATGGACCATTCCCTCCCTGAAAATTTCACCCACCTTCTCGAGCGCCACCAGAGTGGCGAAGAGAACCTGCGCGACCAACTCTTGGCCGCCATATATGGGGAACTGCGAAGGGTCGCCGCTCACTACATGTCCAATGAACGGTCCGGTCACACTTTGCAGCCCACGGCCGTGGTTCACGAGGCCTGGATGCGATTTGCGACCAACGACGCCGTGGCCAAAAACAAATCTCATTTTATGGCTCTTGCGGCGCAGGTGATGAAGGATGTGTTGATCGACCACGCGCGAAAGCATCGGGCTGCCAAACGCGGCGGCTCAAAAAGCATGGTCACTTTCGATGACTCCATGGGGATCGCCAGCGGCGGCCCGGATGAGCTGCTCGAACTTTGTGATTCGATTGAAAAGCTGCGCGAGCTCGACGCCCGCCAGGCGCAACTGGTGGAGCTCAGAGTTTTCGGGGGACTTAGTTTTGAAGAGGCCGCCCAGGCCATGGATATCTCACTGGCCACCGCAAAGCGCGACTGGCTCTTAGCGCGGGCCTGGCTGTATCGTGAACTCACCTGACTGGGCAGAAATCGGCACGGCGTTTGACGAATTGGCCGGCAAGACCCCACACGACCGTGCGATTCATCTCGAGCAACTAAAACAGCGCAACTCCCGGCTGGCTGAAGAGCTAACGTCGCTACTCAAAGCCCACGACTTAGCCGACGGTTTTATTGAGAACAAAGTTCAGCGCGTTCTCACCTCGATCGCGCCACTGGTCGAACTTAGCCCCGGCGAGCGGGTTTTGCATTTTGAAATTATCGAACTCCTTGGCACCGGATCTCTAGCCAAAGTTTATCTCGCACGCGATACGGAGCTCGAACGTTTTGTCGCGCTGAAGGTCACGTTGAGCAACAACAAAGAAGCCCGCACGCTGGCCCATTTTTGCATCGACGGCATTGTACAAATTCATTCCGAGCACTTGATCGAGCGCGAGGGCGAGCCGCTTCGCTTAATGTGCATACAATATATCTCAGGGCCCAATCTCGCGGAGCTGCAGCGCGAGCTTAAGATTCATCCACAAAAGTCATTGATCCAGATTCTCGACCAGTTTCCCCAACGCAAAGTCGCCCTTGAAACCGCGAGCCTCAAGTGGCGCGAAACATTAGCCACACTCACCGCGCCCGAAGCCATCGTTCTCCTTGGCAGCCGACTCGCAGAAATTCTGGGCCATGCCCACTCCATGGGCGTACTCCATCTTGATATCAAACCGGCGAATATTTTGGTCGACCCTTACGGGCGCCCCTACCTCAGCGACTTTAACGTATCGACCCATACAGATCGCCTGAGCCAAGGCGACGTGCAGGGCCTCGGCGGAACCCCCCACTACATGCCACCCGAGCAAGCGCAGTTTTTTAAAAACCAAAGCTTAAATGCCGCCGCCACTCTCGATGCGCGCAGTGATATTTACGCACTCGGAATCGTGCTGAAAGATTTGCTAGCGGCTGTGAATTTCGAAAATAGCAAAATTGAGAAAATTCTTGAGCACGCCACCAACAGAAATCAACTCGAACGCACCGCCAGCGCTTTTAAATTGGCCGGCGAGCTGAAGGCCTGGCTGTGCGGCAACTTGGCCGAGAAAGAAATGCCAAGACTCTGGCGCGGCCTTCGCTGGGTGCTTAAGTATCCGATGACGGCGCTGGTTTCGCTCTCGGTGCTTTCGCAGGTGGCCGCTAGCATTATTAATATCAGTTACAATCGGCTGCAGATTATGTCGGCACTTAGTCCCGAGCAAAATGAGATATTTCTCCATTGTGTCAGTTTCTATAATGCCGTCACTTACCCACTGACCGTCCTCATCGGGGTGATTTTATTGCGTCCTCTGTTCCAAAAAAATGCTGATCCTAATCGGGCGAGACGAACTGCACTGAAAATTCCTCTGATCATGTTTCTCGCGGTTTCTTTTGGTTGGCTTCCCGGCGCGTTTATTTTCCCGATTGCTATCGACCAGGCCGCCGGCCCGATCCCCGACTCTATATATTGGCAGTTCGCCGGATCCTTCTCCCTCGCATGGCTATCCTCCATGACCACCTTACTTGCCGTAAGCACATTTGTTCTCTCACGCTCCCTATACCCCAGATACTGGCAGGGTGAGAGTCGGCTCGCCGCAAAAGAACTCCGGTCCATTGCGCGCATCAACCGCTCTCTGCCCTTTGCCTCCGCGCTCATCCCCATGTGCGGAGTATTGCTTGTGATTCTCCTCGCCCCTCAGCAGATCAGCGATTACGGAGCCTTTAAAATCCTTCTCCTATTGATCGTTGGTTGCGGCCTGATCAATCTCCTGGTGGTCCAGCGTCTATCCAGATACGTGGAGCACGTATTTTCGGCGCTTAAACGCCCGAGATCCTTCGACTAAGGTCCATAAGCAAAAATTATTTCAATCCGGTGAGCTCTTTTCTGCGCCGTTTGCGCCTTATGGGTCAGGAATCAAACTGCCCCATCCGGGCAAAAGGAGGAAAAATGAGAGTATTAGCATTTATCGGTCTTCTGCTGTTCGCCGCTCAAGCCAACGCTTTTTGTGGACCCCATTTTAAAGAGTATCGGGTTGTAACCAGTGGCGCGGGCAACTTTGGTGTTCGCTGCGTGCAAATCGGCGCCAATATCATGACCTGGTACGGAGAAGGCGCATGGAACGGAAACAACTACCGCCATATCGGACGTGCCGGCCGCGGCGAATTTGGAATGGTCGGCTGGGCCCGCGACATTTACGGCAACGGCGAACAGTTCACTAATAAAGCTCAAGGCATTATGCCCATTTACGAAGGCACTTGGTCGAACGGCGCGCCCGAACGAATTCGCATGACACAAACGTGGAACGAGCTGTGGGTAAAGGCAACTCCCGCGATGACCCCCTACCACAGCAACCTCGGTTCTTTGCAAAGTTGCGGACGTCACTTCAAACGCTACCGCGTCGGACCCAACGCCAACGGTTCTGGCATTCGCTGCGTAGTTCCCGGCAATGGCGCGGCACCTCTGTTGTTCGCGGGTGAAGGCTATTGGGGCGGCAACCGCTACATGCACCTGGGCACCGGAAGCTCGCCCAATCGCGCCTACGCTTCGGACATCTGCAAGCCCGGCTTTAACTTTTGCAACACATTCGGCTACGACTCTCTAGTCTTCACCGCCGTCACGCCCAATCAACTCAAAGTCACCGGGTCGTGGAATGAAATCTGGAATCGTTTCTAACTTTTTAAAACACTAAGGAGAAAATTATGAAAACAACAATCTTTCTATCGTTCCTGCTCGCCACCCTCACACTGCACTCTGTCTCCCATGCTAAAAATGCACCGGTCACCTGCTCGATTCAAACTTACAACGGTCGCTATCTCACCGCGGTCGGCGGCGGCGGACGCTTGACCGACGTGGTTCACACCGACGCCACTCGCGTTGGCGGTTGGGAAAAATTTAAACTGGTCGACTCGGGCGATGGCAGCTCGATAATCAAATACGGAATCCAAACCATCAGCGGTCACTTTCTAACCGCGGTGGGCGGCGGCGGGCGAATTTCTGACGTGCTTCACTCCGACGCGACCCATTTGCAGGCGTGGGAGAAGTTTACTTTTCACTCCCTCGGCCACGGCTGGTATGCGATTCAAACCATCAACGGTCGCTATTTAACGGCGGTCAGCGGTGGCGGGCGAACCTACGATGTGATTCACTCCGACGCGACCCAAGTCCGCGCCTGGGAAAAATTCAGACTGAATTGCGGAATTTAAGATAGACCAAAGAGTACGCCGCTCCTTTTCTCGGGGCGGCGTTCTTTACTGCACTTCAAAATCGAAAAAATCACTCTTATATGGCTCTGCCTTCAGCGTGAAATGCCACCATTCCTTCGGATAATTGCTAAATCCATATTTCTCCATCGCGGTTTTTAACAATTCGCGCCGCTTTTTGGCTTCGTCAGAGATCGCCGGATTTGCGGTGTGAGCCAGCTCACTAAAACAATCAAAGGTGGTTCCCATATCCACTTGCCCTGTGGCCTCAATACCGGAAGTTTTTCTGCAATCCGCAACCGATTCGCGAAAGCTCCCTTTATTCTCGGCGCTCGTGCGAACCAACGTAAGATCCACCGTGCTCCCTCGGCTATGGCCCGATTTGGAATCAATATACCCGCGTTGAATCAGCCGTTCCTTCGCCTCATCGGGGTAAAATACCGATTTCATTTTCGCATCCGCGGCGTCTTTGGTCCAAGCCACAAACTGGTTCACGGCCCGTTGTGGGCGATAGCAATCAAAAATTAAAAGTGAGAAACCTGCCTTGGCGACTTCTTTTTGCACTTGGGCGAGCGCCTTGGCCGCCTTTTCTGTTAAATAGCAGCGGTTGGCCCGATAACCATCAATCGGCCGGCCGATAAAGTTCCAATCCGTAATATACCGGGCTTCTACCTTTACCTCGGGACTTACAGATTTTATGTCTATAAACCCAAATACATCCCGCGCCACCGCCTGTGGGTTCATAAGACTCTGTAGCGTGCGATTGACCAAGACCGTAATTCCCGTTGCAGCAACCTCTAGGGCCCCGACCGATTCTCCAAGGCGAAAATCCGCGAGATCCGAGTCTTTAAAAATCGGACCCTTAAGTTCAAGCGCACGCCGCTTCACCAGATCTTTGATCTCTGTCATACAAAAATACTGAGTCGGAACAAAGAGCAGAGGTGCTTTGGATTGCGCTCGCGCCTCCCGAAAGAGTTTCATTTGCGCGTCTGTAAGATCGAGTTTCAGCGTGGTTTGAAAATTCTGTGGCGACTGATCATACAGGTGCGCCGCGAGCACAGAATTTTTTCCAGCCTCGGCGAGAAGTAAAAAAGCGTGTTTGGTCTTAGGGGGCCGAACTTTTTTAAGATAGTAATCGGCCGGGCAATATTCGTCGTTCGATTCAAAGCCACCCCGCGTGACATACGATGCCCGCTTGGCGGCGGTCTCCGAGGATTCATCGTGTTTGATTGGCGCGTGACTCAACATAGAGGTAAATGAACTCCCGCGCGCCTTCAACATTTTTCTAAAACTCGATTGCTCAAGGTACGAAGGCAAATAGCGATAAACCAAAAGTTCCACATCCTTGCGCTCAATCAACATCGGTTCTTCGGGCACCACCGACTCTTTAATGGGAAAGGCGCCCTCGAAGTCGGCATTCTTCTGCCACGAGGCACGAATCGGAAAAAGCTTGGCGAATGCGTCTTCAGGCTTTTGCTCCGCCCCAAAAATCTTTGGCAAGTCGTGCAGACAGAAGAACGTTCGATCGACTTGCTTGCCGCTTTTATCAAAATAAATTGTGGTCACCGCGGGCAGCGAGACCTTCGATTCCTTCAACAGCTTTTGATAGGTCGCCATCTCCGAGGGATCGACTCGCACTCGTAAAATAAACTGATAGGTGTGCGGCGGAGTGCCCGACCGATGATCTAAAAGTAAGTGCTCCGATCCATCGGTCCCGAGAATTAAAAATGAATGAGAGCCCAGGCGCGCCACATCGCCGGGGAACATATAGTTTCCGCCGCAATCTTTCTGACCTTCGACGTGAGTTCCGTTGTGATTGTGAGCGTCGTCGAGCGCATAGTCGTTGCCGTAGGCGAGGCCCGCTGCGCCCAAGAGCAGTGCCGCGGTAAAAATAAATTTCATGTGCCGCTCCCCGCCGGATAGATTTCATATCGGTAGGTGTCGCGGCGATAGCCTTTTACTTCTTTGTCTTTTTTAATTAAGCCCACCCGCTTCATCCCCAATTTTTCCATAACCTTAAACGACGGACTATTTCGCGTGTCGCACGTGGCATAAATCACCAACAGGCCCAAGCGCTCGAAGCCAAACTGAATTAAGGCACCGGCGGCTTCGGTGGCATACCCTTGGTTTTGAAACTCGGGATTGATCGCCCAGCCCATATTTGCCACTCGGCTATCCTCAGTTTCACGTCTCAATCCGCAACCACCAATCAGTAGATCATTTTCTTTTAGGCAAACCGCCACTTCAAATTTAAACCGAGGCACATCCAACGCCTGTTGCACCATATCGGCTAAAAATTTGTGGGTGTCCTCCAGGGTGTTCGGGCCCCATGGTTCATAGCGCGAAAATTTATGATCTGATCCATAAATATGAACGCGCTCCCAATCATCGGCGGTGTATTCCCTGAGCGAAAGCCGATCGGTGAATAGCGGACTCTCGAATATATTTGTTTTATTTTGCACGGCCGTGATCATACTATAAGAATCCTATGAACGTAACCTGGACGGGCAATCTTATTTTAGCGCAGCTTATGACGTGCGGTTTCCTAACAGGACTAATCTGGATTGTGCAATGCCTCTACTACCCGGCCTTTGCCCGAATTGAAAAAGCCCAGTTTGCCGAGTTTCACAAGTTCCATACGCGCACGATCACTTACATCGTCGCGCCAATGATGATTCTAGAGCTCGGCACGGCCGCAGCACTGGTTGCCGCTCTTTCGGCAAGCGCTATCTCCCTCGTGAATCTGATTTCCATCCTTCTCCTTTGGGCATCAACATTTTTAATCAGCGTTCCCATTCACAATCGGCTTGCCGAATCTCACAACCTTGAGCAGATTCAAAAACTGACTCGCACCAATTGGCCACGCACCGTCTTGTGGACGCTAAGATTCTTGGCCCTATGGGTTTGGGCGAGCCAACATATACTTTAGGTGATGCGCGATGGAGACGACGATCGAGAAAAGAATTATTCTAACCGGAAAGCCTCACGACCTTGGCGGCGGCATGTTGATCCGGCGCCTTCTCCCCCAAGCCCCAAAGAGAATGGTTGGGCCGTTCACTTTTTTTGATCATATGGGCCCAATTGTAGCGAAGCCCGGCCAAAATATGGACGTGCGGCCGCATCCCCATATCGGTTTATCCACCTTGACCTATCTTTTCGAAGGCCGAATGGTCCACCGCGATAGCCTCGGAACCACGGCAACGATTGTCCCCGGTGAAGTCAACTGGATGACCGCCGGCAAAGGAATCTCGCATTCAGAAAGGGCTCACGACGAGGATCGGGGTCGCGAACGAAAAATGCACGGTCTGCAATTTTGGGTGGCTCTGCCTGACGAGACCGAAGATTGCGAGCCGACTTTCCAACACTATCCCAAATCAGATATTCCGAGCATTGACAACGAAAGCTACCGTCTCACCCTAGCTGCAGGCACAGGCTTCGGACTGGAATCGAAAGTCAAAACCAGTTCGCCCTTAGTTCTCGCACATTTCTCGAGCAAAAATTCAGACGGGCTTTTGAAAGTAGAGTTTCCAAAGTTTGAAATCGGAATTTACCTGGTATCTGGAAAAATCTCAGCCGACGGCGAGGAGTTAGAACCCTTTCAAATGGCGATCTATCCACCCGGCAGTTCCATCGACATAAAGTTCAAGCCTCAATCTGTGTTTATTGTTCTTGGCGGCGAGCCTTTCAAAAGCCCACGCCATATTTGGTGGAACTTAGTTTCGAGTTCGCGCGAAAAGATCGAGGCCGCTAAACTCGCATGGAAGGAAGGTCGATTTCCGATGGTTCCGGGCGAGACCGAGTCCATTCCGCTCCCAACACCTTAAGTTTTTAATCGCGAATTCATTGCCTTACAACAGCGCAGTTCTATACTAAGCAAATGCAAAAATGGCTCCTTCGAATTTTGTTCGGCTCAGCGGCCTTGGTCGTAGCCTCAATTTTGGTTGCGCTACTCGTTAATATTTACGACCCGCCGATCAACCCCGACGTGCAAAAAATTCTAGATAGAAAAATCGAAACTACCGAAATACAAAAAAAAGCCTATCGCTTTCGCATCGGTGCCTACTCGGGCGATATCGAGAATGCGGAGGTCTTGGGTCAGGAGCTGCTCGCTGATCTGGAAAATGGCGGCGAAAAGAAATGGCAGGGGTTGGTTAAGAAAAATTGGTGGAGTGTCCCAAGCGATGAATTGAATGTCGAATCGCTGAAGGCGGCTGAAAAGCAGGTTCAGGCTTATATAAAATTAATGGAGTACCGCGAAGCTTCGTCATTTAAAGGCAATGACAAAACAATTTTGGGCGGTCCCACGGCCTTTCCGTTTTCGGTCCATCGCTATTTTTTGTTTCAGCTTTCACTTTGGCTAGACAAAAAAGGCGACGCGCGAGTGATGGATCTACTATTGGCAAGCAACAACTTTATGACCAGCCTTATGAACAACGGCACCCTATTCGAACGCCTCACCGCCACAGTCGGTATGTTGCGAAACGCCGAGTTCCTTGATGCGGAAAAAAAACGCTCGCCCAAATTGCGCATTCCCCGCGAGGTGATTGATTCTTTCGTTATGCCCGAAGTGAACGACCTTATGTTTGGCGCCATGGAAGAGGAGATTCGAACCTTTGCTCGCGCGGCTCGATCGATAAAAATGGCCAAAGACATGTACACCACTTCTATAGAAGATGTGGCCATAAGCCCTATATCTTTTTTGCTGTCCTGGATCCCCCTACGCATCGCCTACCGCCCCAATGAAGCCGTCAACAAGTTCGCCAACATCGCCACGCAAAGCGCATCCACAGATTGTCCGGAAGAAATGGACACTGAGCAATGCATCCCTGACGTAAAGTGGGCCGATTTCTCGCGTCCGACCGACTATATATCAAATCCTATTGGTCGCACGCTGGTGCGCCTTTTCTTTGTGAATTTGAATCGCAAAGCAAAACTAAAAGAACGGCGACGTGAGATTATGGCATTTCGAGAATCTTTTTACCTAATGGAAGGCCGGTGAGTATGCAGAATTGGCAAGTGCTCGGGGAGACTGAGAAACTAAAAGCAAGTCCCCTACAACAGATTAAAATTGGCGGGACCAAGATCGCCCTTTCGTTTATCGACGGAAAATTTCACGCCATCTCGGGATTTTGCAATCACGCCGGCGGCCCTTTGGGCGAAGGCCGCCTCAATGGCGAGTATGTGGTCTGCCCCTGGCACAACTGGAAGTTCAGCTGCAAAACCGGAAAGGGCGAACCCGGGTACGAAGAAGATGCGGTACCTCGGTATGATCTGAAAATCGAAGGCCCAAATCTGCTGATTGACCTCAACTCCGCCACTCCCCGAAACAAAAAGCCGCATGCCCCACACCCGTTATCTCGCGAAGTGAAGCGTGAGCCTGGGCCGATCCGAGTGGTTGGAATTTCGACGTCCAACATGGACGAAGCTAATCCCAGAATCTCGACCTCGGATTTTCTGCTCAACGTCGCGCTCGAGCATGTTAAAAAAGATCACAGTTGCGAGACGAAGCTGATCCGCTTGAGTGAGTTGAGTTTTAAACATTGCGAAGGTTATTACTCAAAAAGCGCAAGGGCCTGCACCTGGCCCTGCTCCATCACGCAGATGGACCCCAAAGATCAAATGGATCAGGTCTATGAAGCCATAGTTCATTGGGCCGACGTGGTCTTAATTTCGACACCGATCCGCTGGGGCAATGCGAGTTCGCTTTACTATCAAATGATCGAGCGTTTGAACTGTGTGCAAAATCAAATCACCATCGGCAACCGGCAACTGATTCAAAATAAAACCGTCGCCATGATTATCACTGGCGGCCAAGACAATATCCAGTCCGTCGCTGGCCAGCTGCTATGTTTTTTCTCCGAGATCGGATTTCATTTTCCCACATTCCCGTTTATTGCTCATTCTCGCGGGTGGACGGCCGAGGATATGGAGAACAACATTCGCCACGTCAGAGAGAGCGAAGACCTTAAAAACGCCGCCAGGTCACTCGCCGGCCGCGCCATAAATACTTCGAAATGGCTTCTTGAATCATGCAAAGCGCAAGAACTCGTTCAGGCCGGCCGAAAAGCCAACCGGCTCGAAGTCGAAGCGCGAGATCGCGACTAGTCGCCGTCGGCCATTTTTTTTAAGACCATCGCGATTGTTTCCGCATCTAGATTGGCCCGCTTCATAAGCGATTGGGCCTTGGCAAAGTCGTCGGAGTCGACGGCCGCAAAAAAAGCGTCGACTTTGCCGATCTCGGCCAGTTTTTCCAACACCAGGGTCCCTTCAAATTCACTTTCATCCATGAATCACGCTCATCGCCTTCCATTTGCCGCCGCGAAACCGCAAAACCAGAACCGTCACCACTGCAAAAGAGTATAAGGCCGCAAAGCTCCATGACAATGCCAATGCCTGAGCCATCTCCCTCACCAAAAAGGCCGGCAGCACCATAATCGGCCACGGCAATATGAGGGCGACCATGGATACAAACCGCGTATCGCCCGCCCCCTTAAGCGCAAAAGAGATATTTAAGTAAATGCTATCCAGGACGGTAAACACGGCCACCACTCGCAACACGATAACGGCCATCGCGCTCGTGTGGGCCCACAATTCCGGATTCCCCTCATTCTTAAACCACGACAGATAAAAATCGGGAATGGCCCAAAAAGAAATCGCCATAATCGCCATATAAATCGACGCGATCTTAACGCCATCCCAAGTCGCCACTTCGGCCTCATTTGGTTTTTTCTCGCCTAAGTGCTGCCCAACCAGAGTCATCACGGCCTGAGCAATACCCATGCTCGGCAACACCGACATCATCATCACCGTCACGCCAATACTGCTCGCGGCGAGTGCAGCTTCGCCTTGTGGCAGGTGACCCATAATAATTAGAAACACGGTAAACGCCATACCCTCAAATGCCCATTGCAGCCCGCTCGGAAAGCCGAATTTAAGAAACTGCTTCAGCAACGCGCCATTGATTCGCCAGTCGCTAAATACGGCAAAGTCCATTTCGTTTTTGCGCTGAAAAACTAAATAAAGGCCGAAAAAAGCGGCACCATAGGTCGCGAGAGCCGTCGCGTATCCAGCGCCAGCAACGCCCAAAGCCGGAAAGCCGAAATTTCCAAATATCAAAACGTAATCGAGCACGACATTTAAAACCAATCCGACAAAATTGATGCCGATCACCTTGCGAGTTTGGCCAAGGCCGGTAAAAAATCCGCTGGCCGCGGCAACAAGCGCTGTTGGCAATGCCGAGAACGCCACCGCGTTGTAATACTCGACTTCCAGTTTCTGAATGCCCGGCGCATGCCCGATCAAGCCAAAAAACCACGGCGACAACAAATTCAAAAGCAAAAGTCCCGAGCCGCCGATCACGCTCACGTACAAGGCCTGCCACACACAGGCTCCAATTTTGCGCGGCTCGTTCGCCCCCCAATATTGAGCAACAAAGGCAATCACGTAGTTGGCCGTTCCTTGCAGCAGCGCCATCGGCACCCAAAACACGCCCATCACCGCCATCGCGGCACCGAGGGCTTCGGTCGAATACATTCCTAAGAAAATCCGATCAATCGTGAGCTGGATATTCCAAAAGCTGTTGGCAATGATAAGTGGCCACGCGAGAACAAGTATTTGCTTCCAGCGAACGGCGGTTGGTGCGGCTTGATGCATACAAATATCTCTATATGAATTGGTTATAAATTGCTACCGGAAGCCATGGAAAGGGCGCGCTGCACTTCACCCACCAAATGATCCGCCGCCATACGCAGGCGCGCTGACGAAGAAAACGGCAAAGGCGACAGCAGCGACACCGGCAAGCCGGGCGAAACCCATTGCGGAAGAACCCGGACCAGTTTTTCTGCGCGCAAATAGGGCTGGGCCAGATAGCCAGGCACAAGCGCAATGCCCGCCCCGGCCAAAGCGGCCTTTAACAGACTCGACATCTGATTGCTGATCAATCGGGGCTGAATTGAAATTTGCGCCGATGACGAATTGGATTTGAGATTCCACTGCCCTTTCGCGGAGCGAGTGCCAAGAACCAAACAGTCATGGGACTTTAAATCTTCAAGCTTGTTGATTTTCGAACTCTCTTTTAAGTACGCCGGCGAGGCGATCAAAATAAGTTTGATCTCCCCGATCTTTTTAACCTTTAGAGAGCTTTCGCTCAGCCGCCCGATTCGAACGGCCAGGTCAAAGCCGTCTTTGACCAAATCCAGCACCTCGTCGGTGTAAATCAACTCAAAAGACAAGCCCGGGTACTTTCGCGCGAGCAATCCCGCCGAGGGCGCAATCACCTCCGAACCCAAATCCTCGGGCGCGGTCAGTTTGATCTTGCCCGTCAGTAGGCTGTCGTTGCCGTAAAGAGATTTTTTGGCATTCTCAAGCGCCTCGATCGGCCCCACGCAGCTGTCGTAAAAGGCCTTGCCAGCAGCGGTTAGCGTTTGGCTTCGCGTGGTTCTTAACATGAGGGTTGTTCCCGATTCTTTTTCGAGCCGGGTGATAGCCTTGCTAACGCTGGACTTAGGCAGACGCAAGAACTCCGCGGCTTTCGAGAATCCCCCGCTCTTAATGACCTGCACGAATATGTGCACGATATCGAGATCTACACTGTTTCCCATTAGAAACAGTGTAATTCAATTAGTGCATCTAATCAACAGTCCCTTTTTCGACGATAGTTATTGCAGGTACAACATTCATCTTTAGGAGATGGTTATGAAGAAGGATCTGATCTTGGTCGTGGGCTCAAACGGGACCGTCGGCAGCGAAATAATTAAAAACCTAAAAAAGCAGGGCTACCGCTCGCGGGGGACCACTAGTAAACCCGTGCCGCCTTCACCCGACCTTTTTCACGTCGATCTTTCGACGGGCGCCGGGATAAATGCGGCGTTTGAAGGAGTGGACCGGGCCTTTTTCCTATCCCCACCCGGATACGCCGACCAATACGCCATGCTGGCGCCCCTGATTCAAGAAGCCAAACGCCGCGGACTTAAAAAAGTGGTGTTGATGACGGCAATGGGTGCAAACGCGAATGAAGCGTCGCCCTTTCGTAAGGCTGAAATTGAACTCGAAAAGTCAGGTTTGAACTACAACATCATTCGACCCAATTGGTTTTTGCAGAACTTTAATACCTTTTGGATTCACGGCATTAACGGTCAAGACAAGATCCTGTTGCCCGCTGGGACCGCAAAGGTCAGCTTTATTGACGCCCGCGATATTTCGGCCGTGGCTGCGAAACTTTTGGTCAGCGAAGAGTTTGCCCGAAAAGACTTCGACCTCACCGGAGTCGACTCCGTAGATCACAGTCAAGTAGCCGAGGCGATTTCCAAAGCGACTGGCCGAAAGGTTCAATATCAGGAAATTTCACCCACCGAATTTAAGGCGGGTCTGCTTAAGGCCGGACTCCCCGAGGGTTACGTCGACTTTTTGGTTTTAATCTTTGGATTTTTAAAGGAGGGCTACAGCGCAAGAACGACCACGAGCGTAAAGGATATTACTGGCGAACAGCCAAAATCTCTTTCACAATACGTAAACGATTACAAAAGCAATTGGCTTAAATAAATAAGGAGTAACTTATGAAATTGATATTTTTAACACTTGCCGCTTTTATAGGATCCCTGGCCTCAGCCGAGGTCTTTAAAATTGATCCGACCGCCAGCAAAGTCGAATGGTCGGCCGGCAAAAAAATCGGCAGCTTTCACAATGGCGAAATTAAAATCAAGGGTGGAGAAATCCAGTCTGATGGTAAAGGAAAGTTCACTGCGGCCAACGTAGTTGTCGACATGAAGACGATCACCAACACCGACCTGAAAGATAGCCCCGACTATCAAAAGAAATTGGTTGGCCATCTTTCAAGTGATGACTTCTTTAAAGTCGGCACATTCCCCGAGTCCACGTTTAAACTCTCGAGCATCACGCCAAAGGCGGGATCCAAAGACGAGTATGTGGTCAAGGGCGATCTGACCATGATTGGCAAAACTCAGTCCGTTGAGTTCCCCGCCAAGATCAGCGCCGACAAGGGCACTCTGACAGGAACGGCCAAAGTTAAAATCGAACGCTTGAAGTGGGGCCTGCAGTATGGATCGGGCAGCATTTTCAAAACGCTGACCGCAGATAAAATTATCAACGATCACTTTGAACTGACATTGAACCTAGTCGCAAAAAAATAATCCGCCCCAAATTACTCTCGAATTAGTCAACCGAGCCACCTTTCCAGTGGCTCGGTTGCTCTCAGGTTTTGCAAAATATAAGATAAAAAGACTTCATCAGCTCGAGAACTCGTTTGTCGACGATTCGATAGTAGACCTGCTTTCCTTCACGGCGAGCTTCAATTAGCCCCTCCAAACGCATACCTTTTAAAAACTGAGAGACCGCCGATTGCGACGCCCCGCACGCAGCTTCCATTTCCCCTACGGATTTTTCTCCGTCGGCCAGGCTACAGAGAATAAGAAGCCTTTGGGGGTGAGAAAGCTGCTTAAGCAGTATGGCGACCTCGGCACTCTTTCGTCTCAGATTAGCCAGGTTTTTGGTCGTGGGTTGACTTTTCATATTATGATATTATAATATGTTTAAGTGATGAGCAAGAGCAAATTGCTCTCACTCTGAAGCAGAAACATTAGGAGAACCAACATGGATTTCAATTCGATACTATACCCCCTGCTTGGCGGTGGCCTTATTGGCGGCGCGGTCACTCTAATGCTGCTCTTTAATGGGCGGGTCACCGGCATCAGTGGAATTATCGCTTCCTCACTTTCGCGTCCGGGGCCGGACGGACTGTGGCGCTGGCTATTTCTCGCCGGGATGATCGCGGGCGGCTTCGTCATGCACCTCTTGCGCCCCGATTTATTTACGAATGACTCCGGCCGAGGCACGGCCTTGGTTATGATAGCCGGCCTCCTCGTGGGCTACGGCACCGTGATGGGAAGTGGCTGCACCAGTGGTCACGGCGTCTGCGGCGTGAGTCGATTTTCAGTCCGGTCCGCGGCCGCGACCGTAACATTTATGCTGTTCGGGTTTTTTGCCGTGCAATTCGTGATTTACATCTTAGGAGGGAATACATGAAATCCAACAGGTCCAAACAAAATACGGTTTCATTCGCGGTCGGACTTTTGTTCGCAATCGGCCTCGCCGTCTCGGGCATGACCCAACCGCAGAAGGTGATCAACTTTTTAAATCCGTGGAACTGGGACCCCTCTCTTCTTCTCGTTATGATGGGGGCCGTTGGCGTGCATGCACTAACCTACCCGCTGATCAAGCGAAGGCCGTCGCCACTTTTAGACTCGAAATGGCATGTACCGACCCGAAAAGATCTCACCGCCCGACTTATGCTGGGCTCGGCGCTCTTTGGCACCGGTTGGGGGCTGGGTGGATATTGCCCTGGGCCGGGTGTAACCTCTTTGGCCACTGGCGAGCTTCGAACATTTGCGTTTGTCGCGGCCATGATTGTTGGAATGTTACTCTTTAGAGTCACTGAACCCTACCTAGGCTTGCGCGAGTGAGTATGGCGGCGCTCGGCTACATCGCGAGCTTTTTGATGGGAACGACGCTTGGACTTCTCGGTGGCGGCGGTTCGATTTTGACCGTGCCCATTCTCGTCTATTTGTTCAGTCTCTCTCCCACGGTCGCCACCGGATATTCGCTTTTCGTAGTCGGCCTCACCGCTTTGGTGGGAAGCGCGATCTACATTCGCGCGGGCGATATTGATTTTCGGGTTGGATTTTTTTTCGCGCTCCCGAGCATCGTCGGCGTGAATTTATCGCGGGGCCTGATCCTGCCGTCCATTCCATCAACCGTTGGCCAGTTCGCGGGATTTACACTCACCAAAGATATTTTGCTGATGGCCACCTTCGCGCTACTTATGGTCATTGCTTCTTTCTCTATGATTAAAAAACAAGAGGCGAAGTCGGCAAAAGCAGAGCGCAACTCTTCTTCGCGAATGGCTCTTATAGGCCTTCAAGGTTTAATCGTAGGGATGATCGCCGGTTTTGTCGGCGCGGGCGGCGGCTTTTTAATTATTCCCGCACTTGTTCTTCTGGCCGGGCTTTCAATGCGCGTTGCGATAGGCACTTCATTGATGATTATTGCACTGCAGTCTCTGATTGGCTTTGCCGGGGATATTTCGCGGGGAACGCACGTGGACTGGTCTCTACTCGGGACCGTTTCAGCAATTGCTCTGGCTGGAATCATTGCTGGCTCAGCGTTTGCAAACAGAATCAAAGAGCAAAAGTTAAAGGTCGCATTCGGATGGTTCGTTCTGACTATGGGAGCGGCCATCCTAATCGAGCAAATCTACCATCTTCATTGAGTAAGGAGAGTCGTCATGACACAAATCAAAGAGTTCTTCGATCCGAACACCTGGACTCTGACCTACGTGGTGTGGGACGAAAACACGCGAGACGCCGTGGTTATAGATCCAGTCATGGACTACGACCCCGCATCATCCAAGACGAGCGAAGAGTCGGCGAGATCCGTCATTCAGTTTCTCCGCGCTAAGGAGTTAAAGCTCCATCTCATTCTCGAAACGCATGCGCACGCCGATCATTTAAGCGGTTCGCAAATCATCAAAAGAGAATTTCCCCAAGCTAAAATCGCCATCGGCGAAAAGATCACCAAGGTTCAGGAGGTTTTTAAAGGTGTCTTCGGCCTACCCGATGAGTTTAAGACCGATGGCTCGCAGTTCGACCGACTGTTGAAAGACGGTGAAGAGTTTCTCGCCGGCTCACTTAAGATTAAAGCGATTTTCACGCCCGGGCATACTCCCGCCTGCGCCTCTTACCTTATCGACAAGAATGTTTTTGTGGGCGACGCGCTCTTTATGCCCGACTACGGAACAGGCCGCTGTGACTTCCCGGCCGGCAGCGCCGTGGACCTCTATCATTCTGTGCATGACCGGCTCTACAACCTGCCCGAGGATACGAAGGTCTACACGGGCCACGATTACCTCCCGAACGGACGCGAATTGAAGTTTATGGCCACCATCGCGGAGGAAAAAAAGGGCAATATTCAGCTCAAAGCCCAAACGCCACTCGAGGAATTTGTTCGCTTTCGCACAGAACGCGACCGAACCCTCGCGGCGCCCAAGCTGTTGCTGCCATCGGTGCAAGTGAACATCGATGCGGGTCATCTCCCCGGGCCGTCGAAGAATGGCAAACGATACCTGCGAATTCCCATTAGTTGATCGTGTTTCAGCTTGAGACTTGAGACAGGATGGGAGCGCGTTGGGCCAATTTGGCTCAAGAGCGCGGCGAGAGGGCTATATACTTGCGGTTTAACTGGCCCGGGCGTTGCTCTAGAATAGAATTACGAGGTGCAAAGTGAAAGCGACATTGGTCTGGAAAGATGGGATGGAATTTGAAGGTCAGGTTGCCGACCACGTCGTTCGCATGGACACCAAAGCACCCATTGGAAAAGATCGCGGAGCCTCCCCAAAGGAACTGGTGGCCTTGGGCTTAGGCGGGTGCACGGCCATGGATGTTGTAGCCCTGCTGAAAAAAAATAAACAGCCCCCAAAAGCCTTTCACGTGGAAGTCGAAATCCAACCGTCCACAGGCGGTCACCCAATCGTTTTTGACAAAGCCGTCGTCAGTTTTTTCGCGGAAGGCGATATCGAAGAAGCTAAATTGCTTGAGTCCGTTCAACTTTCGCAGACAAAATTCTGTGGAGTGAGCGCGATGTTGTCAAAGGCCTTTCCTATAAATTATCGGGTAATTTTAAACGGAAAAGAAATAGGCACTGGATCCGCAAATTTCGCATCTTAACAAAAGGAGAATCTATGCACACAAATGAAGGAAAAGTTGATCGAATCGCTCGCGTCATCGTGGGACTCGGTTTGCTTTCATTAGTCTTTGTTGGACCGCAAACTTTGTGGGGACTCGTCGGTCTCGTGCCACTGGCGACGGGAGCTATTGGCTTTTGCCCGCTTTACAAAGTTTTTGGACTTAACACCTGCCCGATGTCGGCTAAACCAAAATAGCCAAGCGCGTGCGCGTGAAAAGATCAGTCGCGATATCATTGATCGTCGTGTCGGTGGCTTTGTTGAGCGGCCCGTTTAACAATTGCGCTGGTCAACCGGGATCAAAATCCGGCCAGTCGTCTCAAGTGCAAAATTGCGCGTTGGCGCCGGCGGCGCTGCGAAGCCCAGATACGATTGATGAAGTCACAGCCCTGGTCAATGCCCTACCAAAGCCGCTCACGCTGCCGTGTTTTATCGCAAATCTGGCTACACCACTCAAAGTTTCAGCACTGCAAAGTACATTCAGTGCCCAACCATCAGAGAGCACACAAACACCGCGTGTGTTTATAATTAATGGCGCTTTTACTTTAAGTGTGGTGCCCACGGGCATCGGCAAAGACTTACTTGAAATGGGGCAGATGCTGAGCTCGAGCGAGTCGGTCAAAGCGGAGCTCAAGTTCCCAATCACTGCAAATATCTCGGCGGCTGAACCTTACGATCATATTCGCTCCGGCTCAGGCACCAACTGCATTGGCTGCCATACGGGCGAACGCGACGTCGCGGGCTTTCCGGCTATGGCGTTTGCATCGTCGGTCGTCCGGCCGAATTTTTCGGCCCTTCTCCCGGCGTCGCAGATGCGCCAGGCCGCCCTCGCTTGCGATCAAATCGCTGACCCTTATCGCTGCGCCATGATGCGCGCAATTTTTGTAACGGGACAAGCGCAAGACGCCAATTTTCCTTAGGCTCGAAATACTAGCCGGACCTCTTCATACTCAACTTAGCCTCGATTCGCTCAACCCTTTCAAGCAGAGACTCCTCTTGATTCATTAGTTGCTTTAACAACGAATTCATCAGGGTTTGATAGGGAATGCCACGACGCTTGCCTTCTTTGACCAGCCATTCAAAGACATCCTCATCAAGCCGAAAAGTCTTCTGAAGTTTTTTTCCCTTCGAAGCAATCGGGCCCTTATGGACCTTGGCTTTAGAAAAATCATACTCTTTTTTCATATAGAACTCTTTCCTTCTTCGTCGCCCGACGGGCTGAAATAATGCGAATCACGTCCTTAAAACGATAGCAATAGACTACGACCAGCATATTCATGTGCTTTGAAAAACCCAGCGCAACAAATCTCTCCTCGTCATGATCACGATCCTCGAGGATGAGTTGCTGGTCGGATTCCAAAACTGTCTGGGCTTCCTCAAAAGAAATCCCGTGTTTTCTTAGGTTCATCCGAGCTTTGGTTTGGTCCCAAATTATGATCATAACTACAGCGTAGTGTACACTACATCGTAGTTACATTCAAGGCCTACCATCCATTAAATTTTGTTCATTTATTCAATACTTAAGAGAAAGGTCCCCCGGGCAAACAATCTCCGGCCTAACTTTACTTTGCCTATTAATTAACCTATAGCCTTAACCAACCATGAGTGAGACCAAGACTATCGGTATAGTTGATAAATTCCTTCTGGCTAAGCCCTGGCGGAGTATTCGAGTTTACTTTCTGATTGCAGGGCTTCTCATCCTCTCGGTATTCGTGATCGCCCTCTACACGTTGCATACGATTGCCAAGGCCAAAGATGATGTCATCCGTAACCACGCGGCCGACCTTATTCAACTGCAAACGCTTGAATTCCTCATCGAAAGAAAGGTTTCCAAAAATCGAGCCTATCTTCTCACTGGCGAAGAAATTCTGATTGAAGAGGCTGCCCAGGTTCAAGAAAGATATTATAAAACGCTCGAGAACCTACGAGAGAGATTTGGCGACTCTGAAGGCGCGGACCTTTTGAAAGCCATAGACGACGCGGAAAAAGTTTATGATTCGTCTGCCAACAAGATCATCGAACTGCGCGCACGAGGCGCTCCACGAGCTGAAATTTCGAAATATTTTTTAGAAGAGCACGCCGCTAAATTAAGTCTGGTCAGAGAGGCGCTTACCAACGCCATGATGTATGAGGACCGGCGTTTTCTAAGCTCGAGAGAATCAGCTGAGAGCACAGCGCAAAAAGGAACAATACTCCTGATCGTCACAGGCCTGCTCGGTTTGCTTTTCTCTGGTCTACTATTCTACCTACTCTCAAGAACCATACGACTCAAGGAAGCCGCCGACCGAGAACTCGCCAGCGAAAGATTAAAGCTACAAAAATCAAATGAGGAGCTGGAACAATTTGCCAGCGTCGCCGCGCACGATCTCCGCTCTCCGCTACAATCTATGATCAGTTGGTCGCAAATCGTAAATGAACTGGTGCCGAAACCTAGAGCCGAAGAGTTGGATCAAGCCGTTGGCTTTATTGAGCAAAGCGCCAGACGGGCCAACACTTTGGTGGATGACCTATTAAAGATGGCGCGGGTGAATACTTCAGCTGGGCTGCATAAGAAAGTGGACCTCGAAAAAATAGTTCAAGAAACGCTTTTGGTCTTGAGCTCCGACATCGCAAAATCTGGCGCGCACGTCGAACTGGGCAAGTTGCCACAAGTTGAGGGCAATCCCAGCCATTTGGAATCGCTCTTTAGCAATCTCATTCGCAACGCCCTCACCTATCGCGACAAGTCTCGAAAGCCCGAGATCACGATCGGGTACAAGGATCTTCCTGACTCGTACCAGTTCTTTGTTAAAGACAATGGGATCGGGATCACACCCGAGAACGCCGACAAAATTTTTCAAATGTTTAAAAGACTCCATGGCTACGGTTCATACCCAGGCACTGGAATTGGCTTAGCGTTTTGCAAAAAAGTTGTCGAGCTGTACGGCGGGCGCATTTGGGTGAGCTCGGTTCCGGGCAACGGCAGCACTTTTTATTTTACGTATCCTAAAACGCTTGCTACCGGACCCTAGCTCTCTCCTACGAGGGCGCGTAATTGGCCAAAAACTCCGCCTCAGTCATATGCTCTGTTTTCTCAGCGAAACTGTAGTGACTTGGCTTCATATCGATAAAAATCTGCATATGAAATTTAAGGTGTTCAACATTCGAAAGTAGACCCAGAGGCGGAAAATAAGACCCGGTCTGCTTAAGTCGGTAAAACAGATGTGTCCCACACTGCTTGCAGAATCCACGATCGGCCCACTCGGATGAGTCATACGTTGTAATAAACTCTTCGCCCTTGATCGAAACGTCCTTGCCCGCGTGCACGGCAAGCGCCGGGCCGCCACCCCATTTTCGACACATTCCACAGTGACAGGCATCAAACGTGTCCTTCTCAAGTGCAAAACTCATTGAAACTCGTCCGCACAAACAAGTTCCGGTAGCTATCTTTGCTTTATTCATTCGAGCTCCATTCGTTCATTGCATTGTCGCCAAGTAGACTGAGCATATAGATGTGCCCTTCGTAAGCGGATTATTAAACTCGACCGCATGATCTTCGGCGGTAGCAAAAACTTGCTTCAAGTGTTTGGTAAAATCTGGATCTGGCCGACCATCGGCCCACAACCCAAAAATCCCGTCTGGAGTAAGATGGCCTTTGAGTTCGTTCAATCCCTCTTCCGTGTAAAACCGGCGGTTCGACTCATGCAAAACGTGGCTTGGCGTGTGATCGATATCTAATAGAATTAGATCCTTCTTTTCGAAAGAAGAAGCATTGAAGCCTTTCTCAAAATCTCGCGCCAATGCAAAAAAATCCCCTTGAATGAAACTACAGCGAGAGTCGCCGACCAAAAGACCTCCGACCGGGACGATCTTACGTTTGTGCCAGTTAATCACCGGCTCCAGATACTCAACAATGGTTAAAGACTTAACCCGAGGATCTTCTAGCGCCGCCGCGGCCGTGTAACCAAGCCCTAAGCCACCTACAACCACATTCAGATTTTCTGTGCTTATCTTTTCAAGCGCAAGCTTCGACAACTGGGTCTCAGACTCGTGAAAGATGCTCGTCATTAAAAACTCGTTGCCGAGTTTAACCTCATAAATATCTTGATCAGGAAACTGCGACATACGACGCCGTCGTAGAGATATGTCTCCAATTGGAGTGTGCTGGAAATCTAATTCTTCGAAATTCAGACTCATTGGCGCCTCAAGTGCAATTCACACCGCATTTCAATTTATGTAGACTAACCTTGAACTTAGCAAATAATGTTTGAGTCATGGAACTCGAAGTCGAAAAGAAGTTTAAATGTCCGTACTGTCGGGAGCGCATTTCGATGCTGCTCGATCTGTCAGAAAATGGAATTCAAGACTATATCGAGGATTGCGAAGTGTGCTGCCAGCCGATCCAGATTCAATTTGAAGTGCATGCCCATGAGTTGGCCCGATTCGAATGCCAAACGGCTCAGTAGAACTAATTTCTTCCAGCTTTAACCAACGCCATAATTTCTTGATCGCGCTCAGTCACAAAGTTGATCACTAATCCCGAACGCCCGGCGCGCGCCGTGCGGCCCACCCGATGCAGATAATTTTCGAATAGCTGCGGCATGTGGTAATTGATCACGCGGCCGACATGCTCCACGTCCAAGCCCCGCGAGGCGAGATCGGTCGAGATCAGAAAGCGAACCTTGCCTTCGCGAAAGGCCTTAAGGTTATTGCGGCGCTCGACTTTGTCCATTTCGCCGCGATAAATCGCGCAATCAAAGCCGTTCTTCGCCATCATCTCAGCCAAAATATCGCATTGCTCGCGCGTATTGGTGAAAATCAAAGTTCCACCCTCGGTCTTATCGCGCATCAACGGCTCTAACAGAGGAAAACGTTTACCGTGAGGGACCTCTAGATTTTCGGTCTTCAAGTTCGCCACAACCTTACTGCTGCCCGCTGTGCGATACAGCTCGGCCTTTGGCATCAAATCAGCGATCAAAGCCTGCACCTCGGCAGACACAGTCGCCGAGAACAAACCTATCTGACAACCGGGCTGGCAAGCGCCATAGATTCTCTTCGCTTCGCCCAAAAATCCCGGGTCCAGCATCTGATCGCATTCATCAAAAATTAGCATTTCAGTGTCGCTAAGGTCCACCTGACGCAGCATCAGCAGCTTCACCAAACGCCCTGGTGTGGCCACCAAGATCTCAAACTCACCGCGCACATTTTCTTTAGCCACGTCAAAGCCAGTTCCACCCAACACGCTACGCACGCGCAGGCGAGTCTCATGGGTAAAGATCTTAAAAACCTTGGCCACCTGTTCGCCCAGCTCACGGGTGGGCACAACCACCAAAGCTTTGGGCTGGCTGGCAAAGCGCTCTTTTTTGCGAGCGAGCTCGATGGTTTTAACCTGGTGAAGAATCGGAA
>CAYVRZ010000003.1:0-63445 GCA_964453895.1 uncultured Pseudobdellovibrionaceae bacterium
ATGTGCGCTCTTAGCTCAGTTGGTTAGAGCGCTACCTTGACATGGTAGAGGTCACAGATTCGAGTTCTGTAGAGCGCACCAGTTTTTCTCTCAAAATTATTCATCCCAAGATTTTCGTGAGTTGTGGCAATTGTAGCAATTGCCGTCTCCCGTGTAATTGGCTTCGCCGCCACCATTGGCACCGTGTTCACTTATGCCGTCGGACAAGTGGCAAGGCAGACAGAAGTTGATGTTTTGATTGCGCGCATTGGAATGCTGAAACAAAAACTGTTTAATCGTGGTGCTCGCGGGCATATGGCAGGCATAACAGTCTTTGCCGTTGTAATGTCCGGCCACGGCGGTTCGTGATCCAGGATATTGGGTGGTGGTCGGACGATCTACGGTGTGACATTGATTGCAACTTGCAGGAACGGGCGCATGCGCGATCAAACCGCCGGCCCAAGTCACACCCGGACTTTTGTGGCAACCAAAGCAGTCGCCGGTGCCGCCGTTGGCGTGATTAAATCCGCGTGTGCCCACCACGCCGATGGGTCGATCTGTGGTGTGGCAGGCGTTGCAGGATGTAGGCTGTGTGGCCAAGTTCATATGAAATTTTCCGCCCGACCAAACAACGCCGGGATTTTTATGGCAAGCCGTACAGTCTTGCGCCACAAAAGTTCCCGTGTGCGACATGCGATTGATCAGCATGGTTGGTTGACTGCCGATGTGACAGTCTTTGCACGTTGCGGGTTTGGGCGTGTGACTGAAAGATCCGCCGGCCCAAGTGACGCCCGGACTTTTGTGGCAGCTCACGCAATCTCCCGTGCCGCCGAGGGCGTGGTCAAACGGCGGAGTGCCGATCAACCCGACAGGTCGGCGGCCGAGGTGACAGCTGATGCACGTGGTGGGAGCCGGAACGTGATTGAACCGGCCGCCAGTCCAAGTCACGCCCGGACTTTTATGACAGAAAAAACAATCGCCACTGCCGCCGAGCGCGTGATTAAACGGCGGATTGCCCACTAAGCCGACGGGTCGCTGCGGAGTATGGCAGTCCACGCAAGATCCCGGCGGAGGGTTGGCATTGGCGTGAAACCGAGCCGCGGCCCAACTCACGCCGGGGTTTTTATGGCAAGCGGCGCAGTCTTGTTTAACCACGGTCGAGTTGTGAAACATTTTATTTGTAAGCGCGACGGGCTTGCGACCCTCGTGACAGCCGGCACAGGTTGCCGGCGCAGGGCTATGCGAAAAACTTCCACCGGCCCAGGTCACGCCGGGATTTTTATGACAGCTTACGCAATCGCCCTGACCGCCTTGGGCGTGATCAAACGGCGGAGTGCCAGCCAACCCGATTGGCCGCAGATTGGAGTGACAGCTCGCGCACTCAGTGGGAGGCGGGCTGTGAGTATACGATGCACCAGCAAAAGTGACGCCTACCGTTTTTACGTGGCAGAGAACGCAATCCGCTTGTCCGGACCTCGCGTGGTCAAAGCGCAAATTTCCGGTGGGTCCCTCGGGCCGGTCGGTCAAATGACAAAAGGTGCAGCTTGTAGGCACAGGGGCATGCATAAATGCGCCGATGCGAAACCATGAAATCTGATTGTGACAATTGATGCAGTCGGCGCCGTTGCCGTGAACGACACCGGCTTTCGCTGCGGGACGAGTTTTTTCGTGGCAAGAGGCGCAATTGGATTCGAGGCCGCTGTGCTGATAGCCGACCGAGGCCATACTCATATCTTCAACTCGGGGAGTTGTGATCAGGCCGCAATTGTTATACGCAAAGAGCAGTGCAGTGGCGGTCGCCGACCACACGAATACTCTTCGAAATTTCCGCACAAAGGACTCCATTGCCAGGTTACGTCCCAAAAGTCCAAATCCCTGTCTTTATTATCCATGTCAGTCGCAGTGAACGCGATTCTTAATTTGTAGGTGCTCGAATTGAGACGAAAATCTATGTCTCAGTTCGAGACGTTGGTAGAGTCCTGAACATAGAGTCTACATATGGAAGCGAATTGGGCTCAGTCAAAAGATGATCCGATAAGAAACTCCCATGCTGCGCATATTCACTTACATATGGCTCGTGATCGTCGTGATCTTTAGCTACGAGTACTTTGCCCTGAACTTTGATACCAATCGAAGCGTGCTGTTTTTGCTTAAGGCTCAAGGAATTTTAGGGCCCGATTTCCCTGCCACGGCCGAGCCGGGCCGGCCGATTAGCTGGTGGCTCGGCTGGGCCGGTTTCGGCACGATGTGCTTAACCAATATCTACCTTTTACGTAAACGAGTGGCGTTTATGAAGCCCTGGGGTGTTTTGAGCAACTGGCTCGACTTTCATATTTTTTGCGGCCTTGTGGGTCCGACGTTTATCGTATTCCACTGCAATTTTAAAGTTGGCGGCTTAGTCGGAATTAGTTTTTGGAGTATGGTTGTTAGCTTCGCCAGTGGAATTGTCGGACGCTATCTCTACGTGAATCTTCTGCACCAGGCGAAAACCTCTATCGAAAGCTCGAATAAATATTGGAGCCAGTTTTTGCAATATGCCGATCGCGAAGGTTACAAAGCCGACGCCCCAGAGGTGAAGGCCATTCGCAGCCTCGCGCTCCGCCAGGCGGGAGCCCTTGGGCCCGATCGCGCGCTCCCGCTGCTTTTGTGGAGCAGCTTGGTGGCCGATGTAAGGCTCCTCTTCGCACCGCCGCCCACGTTGGGAAAATTGCCCGAGAAAACACGCTATTTGCTCGAAGCTTTCGCCGTCTCTAGACGCCGCGCCGAGAACTTAGAACCGTTTAAGATGTTGATGGGGTACTGGCACACGTTCCATTTGCCCTTCGCAATTTTTATGTATGTGGTGGCGGTGATTCACATTATTTCGGCGCTGTTCTTCGGAGTGAAGGCATAAGCCCAAAGTGGCGCAGCAGTCCGAGCGCGAACAGCGCGAACTGAACGGCGACAAAAATTCCAACGGTCATTGCGCCACCACTTGAAAAGCCATAGCTGTGCAAGCCCGCCGCTAAAATAAAATTCACTCCATACCAGGCCATAATCACCAATAAATAGGCGAGAGGGGACGCGACCAACACTCCGAAGTCTCTAAGCCAGCCGGTGTGCCGCGCGTGAAGAATGGCGAGAAAACCCACGTCGGCAATCAGAGCCCAAGTCTCCTTCGGATCCCAGCCCCAGAAACGTCCCCAAGAGTAATCGGCCCAAATTCCGCCAAGAATAATTCCTGCGGTGAGAAGAAAAACACCAAGTTGGATCATTCGGTACGCGTATTTCGCATAGGTGCGAAAAAATTCGAGGTTTTCTTGTTCTGGAAAAATAATTTGTCGGATCAGCGCGAAATTGCCAATCACCATGGCAATTGAAAACGCGGCGTATGAAATCGTAATCGTGAGAACGTGAATGGTGAGCCAATAGTTACTGCGCAAAACCGCCACGATGGGATCTAAATCAGGACTTAAAATCAGCGGAATGCTCTCTGTGAGCAATAGCACAAGCGCCGCCGCCGCCGCCAGTAGGCCTGCGAGAAAACGATTTTCATAAAGGTAGAACAAAAGCGCCGAGAAGGCGATGATGCCAAAGGCCACCCACACCATAGTGCCGTACATATTGGTTACCGGTGCGAAGCCGGTGATTAGGATGCGCATATAGAGGCCGGCGCTAATGCCTAAGACAGGAATGGAATGAAGGATCAGCACCGTCTTTTTGCTCATGGTCTGCGACCACGTCGGCAGCATAAGAATGAGACCGAAGGTAAAAGTTAAAATGCCCACCCAAAAAAAGATGCGGATTTTGTTATAGAAGACTTCCATTGTGAGATGTTGCATTTGCGGGCGCAACATCTCGGGCACGTCTTGAGCGGTTACGGCGGCTTTTAGTGCTAAAGCCGACTCCGTCGCATTTTGCCCTTGGGCAAGGGCGGTTAAGTAGGTTTTTCCGGCGGTGATCGCCGGCGACTCGGTCTGCGCCGCTACGCCGTTAAGGCGAGAGAAATCTAAAGATTGAAGAAACGACGCGCCATCAACAATGGAATGGGTGAGTGACCACTGCTGATAAGTCTCAAGTACCTTTTTTTCTCCGGGACTTAGCGATCGTGAATTCTTTTGTTCTTTTTCAATCAACGGTCCGGCGATTTGTTGCAGCTGCGATTTATCTAAGTCGGCCACAGAAAAGCGGCGTTTTTCTTTGCGAAAGCCCAGCTGATTGCGCAGCTCTGGGTCGCGAATCTCGATGATCTCAACATATTTGCCCGCGGGTGAAACGGTGAGCGCTAAAAATACCTTCAGTGCACGCTGGCCCAGCGGCGAATAGCTTCCCGAAATAAACAAAATGGCTTCACGGGCGAGCGTGTCGAGCGGTTTTATGCGACCATTATGTTGCAGAGGAATATCGTCAACGGGTCCCGGATCAAATGTGCTGGTAAAGGCCTTAAACTCAAATTCAGCCTGGTCGCCAGGCATTGCTGGGGTCGCAGCACCCGGCGCCGTGGCGCCAGCTGTGATCGGTGGATGACCAGAAGGTAGGTTTTGCGCGAGTGCCGACAGCGGGAGCCAACAAAAAAATGCCGTCAATATTAGAGCGCGGATCACTTAGGCTCCCTTCCACTTTCGGTAATAGCTTGAGCGCATCAGTACAAAGATCACAATTCCCACGCATAAAATTAAACTGCCGAAGTATTTTAAGTTCCGGCCGGGGTCGCGGTTGATCGAAAAAATAGAGGTGGCGGGCCCGCCCGGATTCATTTGATAGCTCGACTGATAGACCGTAAAGCCATCTCGGTACAGCGGCTCGTTCATGCTGATTTTGCGAACGGTCGTCTCGCCCGAAACTTTGACGTCGCTCTCGTAACTCATCGCCGTTTCCGTGCCGGGATAATCTTTTTTATAGAATTTTTCGAGGTTAATTTTAAACGGTAGTCGGAAGATCTTTCGTCCGAAATAGACCGTGTATTCGCGACCGTTATTGATGATCGTCTTAGCGTCCCCTTCGGCAATCCAAATGCGCTCTCCGTCCGTCGAGGGTGTAATCGCCAAAGCCCCGGTGGGTAGGTTTTCGCGCTGCGGGGGCTCGATGGCTTTTACTTGGTCGCGCGGCTCGGCGCCCGGGATAATCGAAGCCACGGTCAGAAGCATTCCCATCCAAGGAGTTTGAATAGACTCGCCTTCGCTGGCAATTTTGCTCAATACGGGATCACCGTTTTTGAACAACTCAACAAGAACTTTGTCAGGCTTTTTAGGGTCTACGGTGAGGCGTACGACATTGGTACCCGCGCCGTCGGGCGGAGGAACTCCGGGCATGATCTCACTGGTGGTGGTGGCATCGTCACCCGACGATTTAAAGACTAGCTTGAACTTTCGCTCGGGGTCTTGCGAGATCGAAAAATCAGGGAAGCGCGCAAATAAGACTTCGCGGTACTCCTTGGCTCCATCTTTTATCATCAATTCCATGGCGGCATTTTGTCCGGGCTCAGGATTCTCGACCAATTTATTTTGTGCGACCACGGCATTGCGATAGTAGGTTTTGAGCTCGAATTGCAGGGGGCCGGCCTTGGCTCGACCAGACTTGCGCAATTTTTCAGCATCGACCGTGTGCAAAATTTTGCCCGACGCAATGTCGACAATTTCGATGATCGAGCCGCCTGCGGAAGGTTTGGGCGGAACCCGCGTAATCTGACGGGTGGGTTTAACTTTGAGCTCACTTTTCTCGGTGCCTATTTCGCCCGAAACAATTTCGAGAAGGGCGGGGCCGATCGAGCGTTTAGGGGTGAGCTTGGTATGCAGAAATTCTGTTACATTAAAAAATTGTGATTTTAAATTAATCCCGACTCCGGTTTCTGAAGACTCAGGGTCGCGCTCAAAGGTCGAGCTGAATTCGGCAAATGGAATATAAGACGAGATCGTAAATATTTTTTCAAACACGTTATTGGCGCCGGTGAAATTGGTGCGTTCGGAGAGGCCGCGGGGAATTTCGACAGTTTGAAAATTCATGGAGCCTTCGGGGGCGACGCCGACCACAAGTTTAGACAGCGAGACCTTGTCCTCGCCAAAGCCTTCGACCACTGCCAACGTGCCGTCGATCCCATAGGACGTCACCACGCCGCCCGCAAGCAGCATTAATAGGCCTATGTGAGTAATCACAAAGCCGAGATGATGCAGGCGAAAGGGGATGCGAGAAATTGTCGCGCACAAGATATTTAACCAGAGCAGAACCAACAAGATCGAAAACCAAGTGGACTCGTAGACGACGATCTTCGCCATTTCGGCGTTGTACTTGCTCTCGACGATAGTTCCCCATGAAACCGTCGCGCCGAGAATAAGCATCAAGGGAACGGCCAGCTTCACTGAGGAGAGAAGTCGAAACGCAGGATTCTTATTCAGGAGTTGTACGATGCGGACAATCTGTGCTGTCATTTAGTTTTCATTAGCTCCTAAGGCGGGGAAAGTTGCAAGCGAATCGTCACCTCAAGCCGCAGTGGATACTGCTGGGATTCATCGGAGTCTGCGCGATGCCGATTTTTTCCTCGGCCACCGAGATCGATGGCCGCATCACGGCTGGGGGATACGCTGCGTCGGAGACATTCTCAGATAGTTCGGCGGGATCGGACAAAAATGATTTTCTCACCACCTCGGCGCGCTTTTATTTGCGCGCCTCTGAGATGGGCGAGCGGAAGAACTGGCATTTCACTTCGGATGTGCGAGACAAGCACGATTTTTTCGACAAATTGGACCGCGAACGCCTGCAGTTGGGATCCGCTAACCGTGTGCAGTTGCGCGAGTTGAATCTCCGCTTCGATGCGCCCTCGAAGAGCGCCTATGGTGTTGGAGGGCGTTTTCCGGTGCCTGAGGCGGGGAGTGTTTATTGTGACGGGGGACTTGCAGGTTTAAAACCTCGGCCGACATGGACTGTGGCCACATTCGGCGGATTGAATGCCCGCCGCAATGATCAGCAATATGTGACCTACAATCCTAACAATTACAATTACGGGGCGTTCCTTCAGTATCAGTCGCAGGGTCGCGGCTGGGATCGAAATCTTTATTCGTCGCTGGCATTTGTGCAGCAGACCCAAGGTGCGGAAGTCGACCGGAGCTACCTCTTTACCAACACCTCATATCAATGGTCGGCTAGGTCGCGCGTGGTCAATCTGCTTTACCTCGACTTTGTGCCGCGGACTTATATTCAAACGGCATTTTTTGACTGGCAGCAGCGCCTGAGCTCATCGTGGACGTCGCGCCTCACAGCTCTGGGTGTGGATGTGATTGAGTACACGCGGCGACAAGGCATCCGCGAGCGCTTAGAACCAAGTCCTTACAAAGAGGCTCGCGCGGGACTGACCAAAGAATTTTCTTCGCGGATGCGTATCACCGGCGACTATGCGTATGGCTATCGCGACAGCGATAAAATGAACAAAAAAGATTATCGTCTGTTATTTCATTTTCCCCGGCTGATTTCGCCCCAATGGGATCTAAGTGCACGGGCCGGCTATCGCGACAATTTCACCAGCACCGATCTCTATGCGCGATTTGGTTTAGGTTATTTTCGCCGCAACTGGGAGCTCACCTTCGATGCTGAATATGGCGTTGAGAAGTACGAGGGTGGTGAGACTCTGCACCCCATAATCTTGGAGGTGTCCTCGGGATTTTATATTTCGCAACGCACCCTCGCAGCCCTGGCCGTGGATTACGCGCAAGACGAGCGCGTAAAAATCGCCAGCGCTTTTGTTAAGGTGAGTTACCGATTCGGCAGTCAAGAGGTCGCGCCCACGCGCGATGGCGCCTCTCCCAGGGGGCGGCTATGAGATTTGTCGGCCTGATATTTTTGTTGATGAGTGGCTTCGCCTTTGCCCAGGACCAGGGAATTTTAAACAAACTGTTGGCACCGGGGCCGTTGATGGAAGGGCATAAAAATCTGGAGGCCACACGCTGTTTGGATTGCCATGTGGGTGGCCAGGGAGTTCCGTCGTCGAAGTGCATGGATTGTCATAAAGAAATTCGCGCCGTCGTTGAGGCCAAACGCGGATTTCATGGAATGCAAAAGGCCGCCTGTATCAGCTGTCATCGCGAGCACAAAGGGCGCGACTTCGATTCGATGCAAGTCGATGAAAAAACTTTTGATCATAAACTAACTGGATTCGATCTCAATGGCCCGCACTTAGATCTTAAGTGCAGTAAATGTCACACGGGAAAGCGGTCTGAGAAAGTGATTCGTAAGTCGGGCGTGCAATATTTTGGGCAGACCGCCTCCTGCGTGGGCTGCCATAAAAAACATGACGTGCACTTTTTTAAAGCGCCCAACAATAAAAAAGACTGTGGCGAGTGCCACAAAGGATTAAAATGGAATGACAAAGTCACTTTTGATCACACGGTCGACGCCAAGTTTGAACTCGAAGGCGCGCATGCCGAGCTTAAGTGCGCCAAATGTCATGTGTCGGACGCGCGGGCCAAAATTTCAAAATACAAGTGGCCAGGATTGGCCACAAAAGCGTGTTTGAGTTGTCATCAAGATCAACACGGTGTGAATATGGGCCGCAAATTTCAGGGGCCTAAGTGCGAAACGTGTCACACCCAATCGACATGGAAAATCGAAAAATTTGATCATGCGACAATCACTGGCTTTGCCCTTAAGGGCAAACATGCTCAGCTCGATTGCGCCAAGTGCCACACGCAAAAGAACGCGCGGTGGACTGTCTCCAATAAAAAATTCCGTTTCACCGGGCTCAAAACTCAGTGTGTTTCGTGTCACGGAGACAAACAGCATTTGTTCGCCGGGCATAAATCCAAACGCTTTCCGCAGCCGCTCAATTGCGCCGGTTGCCATAGTGAACGCGACTGGAAGGCGCCGCAGAACTTTGATCATGGTTTGAATACGCGCTTTGCGGTCGACGGCGAGCATACGAAGTTAGAATGCTCGCAATGTCATATCCCACAAAAGCATATGAAGCCGCCGCGAGCCGTGAAGGCCGGGATTTATTTATGGCCTGCTTTAACCGAGAAGACCTGCGAAAACTGTCACAAAAGCCCCCACCGTGGTGTGTTCTCGGCCGAACTGCTCAAGAAACGCTGTACGGAATGTCACACCACGCAAGGGTGGCGGCTCGATAGCACGGGAAAATCTTTTGATCACTCCAAAGCCCGGTTTCAGTTGACCGACCGGCACAGCCAATTGAAGTGCAATGAATGCCACGTTAAGGATGGAAAGCAGATTTTTAAATTCCCGTCGGTCGACAAAAAGTTCTGTAATGACTGCCACAGCAATCCACACCGCGGGCAGTTTCATGACAAGTTCGCCGAGCAAGCCTGTACCACCTGCCATACCACTAAGAAGTTCACCGAGCGGCTCGCGTTTGACCACAACCAAACCGCGCATCCGTTGCGGGGCGCGCACGAAAGGCTAAAGTGTTCTGAATGTCACACGCCGACCAATGAGCGATTCTCGGCAAGTTCTAAATCAGTGAAACATAAGTTTTTGTTTCCCAATTTGCAGGGCAAATCGTGCGTCGCCTGTCATACCGATTACCACCGTGGCCAGCTGGGCAGCGATTGTCTGAGTTGCCATCAGGAGTCGGGTTGGAAGCCGGTTAAATTTGATCACGGCAAACAGAGTCAGTTCCCGCTCAAAGGAGAACATCTAAAAGTGAAGTGTTCCGAATGCCATCGGCCGATCGAACGCACTACAGTTCCGTACAAAAATAAAAATCGCCCGGTCGTTCGCTTTAAACCAATGCCCATGAACTGTGTCGACTGCCACAAAGACAATCACAACGGCAAATTGGGCAATCGGTGTCAAGAGTGCCATAGCGAGCGCGGTTGGAAATTAACGGCCGACTTTCACAAAAATTTCACCTTGTCGGGCGTGCATTATACATTGAGCTGCGTGGAGTGCCATAAAGACAATCGCAAGCTGGCCGGCATGAGCGAAAACTGTATGTTGTGCCACCAAAAAGACGACATACACAACGGCACGCAACCCAATTGCGGCGAATGCCACAAACAGCAGTTCTGGGAGAATGCAGATTTTAAACATTCGATGAGCCGATTTCCGCTGCGTGGAGCACATCGAACTTTGGATTGCGTTGAATGTCACAACCGAGGGATTTATCAGGGCACGCCTTCGGATTGCGTGAGTTGTCATTTACAAGATGCGCTGGCCGTGGCTTCGCCCAATCATAGCGGCTTCACGCAGCTTATGGATTGCACGTCTTGCCATCGCAATCAGTTTAGTTTTCGGGGGGCTCAATAGTGAAAAAGTGGCAGGCTGGTGCGGCGATTTTGCTGGTGTTGGCGCTGATCAGTTTTTTTGTGAAAGAATTGAGTGAGGTGTTCGCGGGGCGCGAGCCGGAGTCCGTACTTTGGGTGGGTGCGGGCAGCGTAAGTCCAGGCCAACTCGTGCCGGGCTTTAGAGCGAAGGATGTGGCAGGAATTGAGTACGATTTTACGGCCTCAAAGCGCGTTCGCATCATTAATTTTTGGGCCTCGTGGTGTGGGCCTTGTCTGGAAGAGTTGCCGTCGCTGTTAAAATTGGCCTCTGATTTTAAAGGAAAAGTTGAAATTGTACTGATCTCAGAAGACAAAACGCTCAAAGAAATGCGTGCCGCGCTCACGATGTATCCGGCGGAGGCGCAAGCCAACGCGCGTTGGCTTATGGACTCGAACAAACGAATCAGCCTGGCGTACGGGGTGCAGGGCCTGCCTGAGTCCTTTATTGTTTCGGCAGATGGCAAGCTTTTGCAGAAGGTGGTCGGCGCGCTAAAATGGACCGACTCCGAGATCACCGACTTTCTCACTTTGCAATTGTCACGCTAATGCCCCCGAGCCATACTTAATCGGGGGTAAAGCATGCGTATCGGAGTTCCCAAAGAAGTATTTGCCGGCGAAAAGCGGGTGGCCGCCTCCGTTGAGGTCATTGAAAAATTAAAGAAGCTCGGCTTTTCAGTTGCGATTGAAAGTGGGGCCGGTGATGCGGCCAATTTTAGCGATGCCGACTATCGCACGGCCGGCTGCGAAATTGTTCAAGACGCCAAGGCTCTTTGGGCCGCCAGTGATATTATACTTAAAGTTCGCGCGCCAGGTCCGCATCCGTCTGGAGCGCACGAGGCTGAATTTTTAAAGCCCGGTCAAACTTTGATCAGTTTTATTTGGCCCGCGCAAAATCAAGAGCTCCTTAAAAAATTGCAAAGTTCGAAGGCCAATATTTTGGCGATCGACTGCGTGCCGCGCATTTCGCGTGCGCAAAAGTTAGATGCCTTAAGCTCGATGGCCAATATCGCCGGCTATCGTGCGGTGATTGAAGCGGCTCATCACTTCGGGCGCTTTTTCACCGGGCAGATCACGGCCGCGGGTAAAGTGCCGCCGGCCAAAGTGTTGGTGATCGGGGCCGGGGTCGCGGGCCTTGCCGCAATAGGTGCGGCGGGTGGACTGGGCGCGGTTGTGCGCGCCTTCGATACGCGACCCGAAGTCAAAGATCAAGTGCAGAGCATGGATGCCGAATTCCTCGAGTTGGATTTTAAAGAGGAGGGCTCGGGTACGGGCGGTTACGCCAAGCAAATGAGTTCCGAGTTTATTGCGGCCGAAATGAAGTTGTTCGGTGAGCAGGCTAAGGACGTCGACATCATCATCACGACCGCGTTGATTCCGGGCAAGCGGGCGCCGCTCTTGATTACCGCCGACATGGTTAAATCGATGAAGGCCGGCAGCGTGATCGTTGATATGGCCGCCGAGCAAGCGGGGAACTGCGAGCTGACCGAAATGGGCAAGGTTGTGGTCAAGCATGGCGTGACCATTATCGGCTACACCGACTTACCCAGTCGCCTGTCTAAACAGTCGTCGCAGCTTTATGCCAATAACTTGTGGCGTCTCCTTGAAGAGCTTTCACCCAAAAAAGACGGCACGATCAACATCAACATGGACGACGAAGTGATTCGCGGCGTGACCGTGATCAAAGCGGGTGAGGTCACCTGGCCGCCACCTCCACCAAAACTGTCTCTTGCGCCCGCAGCGGCACCGAAAGCGGCACCGGTTAAGATTGAGAAAGCGCCAGAGAAAAAGAGCGCCGTCGGTGGAATTATTGCGATGATGGTCGCCGCGGGAGCTTTACTTTTTATTGGGCAATCGGCGCCCCCGGCATTTATCGCGCAGCTGACGGTTTTTATTTTATCGTGTTTTGTCGGCTACATGGTGGTGTGGAATGTCAAAGCCGCGCTTCATACGCCACTCATGAGCGTGACCAACGCGATCAGCGGGATTATCGCCGTCGGGGCTATTTTGCAAGTGTCCTCGGACAACTCTCTCGTGCAAATTCTCTCAGGGATCGCGATTTTGCTTTCAACAATAAACATTGTCGGCGGTTTTATGGTCACCCAACGCATGCTTTCGATGTTCAGGAAGTGATGTTATGACGGAAGGTTTGTATACAGTCAGTTATTTGGGCGCGGGTGTTTTATTTATTCTCAGTCTCGGCGGATTGAGTGATCAAGAGACGTCTCGCCGCGGAAACCTCTATGGCATGATCGGCATGGCGATCGCTTTTGCCATTACGATTTTAAGTCCTAAAGTGCAGAGCTACGGAATTCTTGCCGGCACGATCGGCCTCGGCGCCGTGATCGGTGCCGTGTTGGCCAAGCGCATTCAAATGACTTCGATGCCCGAGTTGGTCGCGATGATGCACAGCTTTGTCGGATTGGCCGCGGTTCTTGTCGGCTTCAATAGCTACCTTGCGCCCGGGCACGAAATGCACGGGGCGGAGAAGATCATTCATGAAGTCGAAGTCTATTTGGGAATTTTGATTGGCGCGGTGACCTTTTCGGGCTCGCTGATTGCCTTTGGAAAACTTAACGGAAAAATCAGCGGCAAGCCGTTGATGTTGCCGCTCAAGCACGGACTTAATTTGGCAATAGGATTGTTGTGTTTGGGTTTGGGTTATTGGTTTTTGACCGCGGGCTCGATGGATGATGGCTTGACCGCTCTGGCGATTATGACCGTGCTTTCATTGCTCTTTGGCATTCATATGGTGATGTCGATCGGCGGAGCCGATATGCCCGTTGTGGTCAGTATGCTGAACAGCTATTCCGGTTGGGCCGCGGCTGCCACCGGATTTATGTTAAGCAACGATCTTTTGATTGTGACCGGCGCCTTAGTCGGATCCAGCGGCGCGATTCTCTCGTACATTATGTGCGCGGCGATGAACCGCCAGTTTTTGAGTGTGATCGCCGGTGGCTTTGGCTCCGATGGCGGCGCGCCAGCTGCGAGTGGTGCGGCCGTGCCGCAAGGTGAAGTGGTGCCGATCAGTGCCGATGAAACATCGCAACTCTTGAAAGCCAGCAAGAGTGTAGTGATCGTTCCCGGTTACGGGATGGCGGTGGCTCACGCGCAACACATTATCTATGAAATTGCCACCAAGTTAAAAGCGCGCGGAGCCAATGTTCGTTTTGCCATTCATCCGGTGGCAGGCCGTATGCCCGGGCATATGAATGTGCTCCTCGCTGAGGCTAAAGTTCCCTATGATATTGTTCTTGAGATGGAAGAGATCAATGAAGATTTTGAAAAGACGGATGTGGTGATCGTGATCGGCGCCAACGATATTGTGAATCCTTCGGCCCTCGAGGATCCAAATAGTCCCATCGGCGGGATGCCGGTGCTTGAAGTTTGGCATGCCAAAACCGTAATTGTCTCTAAGCGCAGTATGGGTACGGGCTATGCTGGCGTTGACAATCCGTTGTTCTACAAAGAAAACACTCGCATGTTGTTTGGCGATGCCAAAGACAAGATGGACGAAGTGTTGAAGGGATTGATTTAAATGAAGGGCCCGGAACTTTATAAAAAGAAGATAAAAAAAGTTGCCGTGGTGATTCGGCCGGATACCGAGGAGACCGAGAAGGCCGGCGAGCTGATCGCCAAATGGTTTCACGGCAAGGGCCTGCAGGTGTTTAGTCATCCCGATCAACGATTGCGTGGCACTACCAAATTGAAAGATCCGGAAGATGCGGATTTAGTGGTCGTTCTGGGTGGGGACGGCACCTATCTGGCCGCTGTTCGCATGCTGCATGGAGCGCGCGTGCCGGTGCTCGGATTTAATATGGGAAGCCTTGGGTTTTTGACGTTTACGCGCGCCGAAGACATGATGCCCACTTTAAAATTGGCTTTGGCCGGCAAGCTCGAAATTCGCAGCCGCGCGATGATTCGAATGAAAAAGGTCGGAGATAAGAAGTCATTTTTATGCCTGAACGACTTGGTGATCGAGCGCGGAACCTTAAGTCGTCTTATCAGCATTACGATCACGATCGACGGAATGCCGATCACATCGGTTAAAGCCGATGGGCTAATTATCGCAACCCCTACGGGTTCGAGCGCCTACAACTTGGCGGCGGGTGGGCCGCTCTTGCACCCCGAGGTGAATGCCTTGGTGGTGACGCCGATTTGCTCTCACAGTTTAACCAGTCGGCCTTTTGTGTTTCCCGATGACCGGTCGATCGTTTTTGCCACCGACGAAATGTCGGTGTTAACCGCCGATGGGGTTCAGGTGGCAACGTTGTCGCCCGACGATAAAGTCTCGGTTGAGCGCGACAAAAATGATCACTTGTTTTTGCGCCAGGTGGGCGTGAATTATTTCAGCATCATTCGCGAAAAACTAAAGTTTGGCGAACGCGCCTAAGTCAAGCCAGTCTTTGGTCGGGCGTCGCGTTTAGGCGGATCTCAGTTATTCCGTTATATAACTGATGAGTTCTGATTTTATGCAAAAGTTGGATGGCTTTGCGATTGCGGGATACGTGATCTTTTTTGCCATGTTTTTTTGGGCCGTTCGCCGTCGCAAAAAAGTCTACAAGAAGTCGAAAGTTAAACTGCAGGCCACGATAGACTCCGGCAAAACTGAAGCGTACGCGCTCTATCCAAAAATCGATCCGTACAAGTGCGGAGCCTGTGGCGTGTGCACTAAAGTTTGCCCGGAGGGCGATATCATGCAAATGATCAATCACCTTCCCGTGTTGGTCACGCCAACCAAGTGTGTGGGGCATAGCTTATGCTACCGCTCATGCCCCTACGAGGCGATCACCATGGTTTTCGGCACCAAGACCACGGGCAAACAGGTGCCCGACTACGACGAAAATTTTGAGACAAACGTGAAGGGTATGTACATCGCAGGGGAATTGGGCGGGATGGGGCTGATTGCCAACGCCATTCGCCAGGGCACTTGTGCCTCGGCTCATGCCGCCGCCAACTTGGATAAATCCGTGAGTGCCGATATCGACGTTCTAGTGATTGGTGCGGGTCCGGCTGGAATCGCCGCCGCGCTTGGCTGCATTGAGAAGAAAGTAAAGTATCGTTGCATTGATCAAAACTCATTCGGCGGAACCGTCTATAACTTCCCAAGGCAAAAATTAGTGATGAGTCACCCGGCCACATTGCCCATCATCGGAAAAATGAGCTTTCCCAAGGGGCGGGTGGTTAAAGAGGACCTTCTCAAGTATTGGGCCGATGTGCGAACGAAGACAGGTTTGAAGGTCGAAGAACGTGTGAAGTTTTTAAACCTCAAACTGAACGGAAAAGTCTTTGAGGCCGAAACCAGCGCCGGAATAATCAAAACGCAAAAGGTTATTTTGGCCGTGGGTGTGGGTGGAACTCCAAGAAAGCTTGGCCTCGCCAATGAAGATACAGAGAAGGTCTCTTACAAACTGGTGGACCCCGAGCAATATCAAAATAAGAAAGTATGCGTGGTTGGTGCCGGAGATTCGGCTGTGGAAGCGGCTCAGCGGGTGGCCGAGGCAAAGTTCAAGAATACCGTGCACTTAATTGTGAGGGGCGATGCTTTGGCCCGCTGTAAAGAGGACAACAAAATCAAAATAGAGAAGATGGAGAAAGAGGGTCTATTAAAAATATTTTATTCCTCTGGTATTAAAGAGATCCATCCTGATAAACTTATAGTTGATAAGAAGGGTGAGCGAATAGAGCTGCCCAATGACTTCTTGATCCTGTTTATGGGCACGATCCCCCCGTTTGATTTTTTAAAGGGCTTAGGCATCGGCATCCGTACCCTTCACGGCGAGCCACTTTCAAAAACGGGGTAGCATCATGAGTTCCGCCAACTGGGTCGATAATTCCGGATACACACATTTAGAACTTTATCCGAGCGGCAGTTACAAGTCGTTCGTGCCGACGGTAGACACCGAATGGAAGCTCGGCAGCGTGGAGATTAAGCTGCCCGCGGACCACGAGGTCCACTTCTATGAAAACGGCAACTTTAAGTCGTTTACCCTTTGTGAGGACATTGAGATTGGCGCGTTTGGCCAGTCGGTTTGTGTCGCCGCGCTGACGGTGATTTCATTTTTCGAAAACGGCAAAATCCAGAGTCTAACCCTTGCGGCCCAACGCAACGGCTTTTTTAGCTCAAAAAATTGGACCTACCAGGGGCGTGAGTACGCGCCGGGCACTGTCATTGAGTTCGCAGCCGACGGCAAAGTCGTTGGCGTCAGCGTTAAATAGTGAGATAGTTTTCTCGAAAAAATGCAAAAGTTAATCTCGATCTTCACACTGCTTTTACTCGGCCTATGGGTCGCCTTTTTGGCCTTGGGTGCGGGCCCGGCGCCCGCGCTCGGCCCTATGTTGGCCCTACGGGGTGGAGTGTGGGATCACAGTCCCCAGCGGTTTGCCGATCAAAAGATCCCGGGGCTTAAAGAGCCAGTGACGGTGACGATCGACAAGAACGGCGTTCCGCATATTTTTGCGCGAGGCGAGAGCGATCTCTACCGAACGCAAGGCTTTTTGATGGCCTCGCAGCGCTTGTTTCAGATGGACCTGATGACCCGGATTACCGATGGCACCTTGAGCGAATGGTTCGGCGAGCGAACGGCTAAGACCGACGATTTTTTTGTTCGTTTCGGCATGCGCGAGTCCGCGCGCAAAGATCTGGAGAGATTTTCTAAAGATGCGCATACAAAAATGCTTCTTGAGGCCTTTGCCGACGGCGTGAACGCTTACATCGACAGCGCTGAATCTCTTCCGGCCGAGTATAAAGTTCTTAATATTAGACCAAAGCGTTTTACGCCTTTGCACGTTATGCATATGGGGAAGCAGCTCACGTTCGGCTTGGCGGGGCGCAGTTACGACGTGTACCTTTCGCGCATTCAGCAGGTGTTAGGTACGGCAAAAACTCTTGATCTCTTCCCCCAGTTCGATATGCCAGACTTAGATGATTTTGTTGTTCCATCAAAGGGTAAAAAAATATTGCGGGCCGAGCGGGTCGACGACTTTCCGTTTGTGACGAAGCTCGGGGGCATTCCGTTTTTTCCTCTGCCGGCCGCAGGCAATGGCAGCAACAATTGGGCGGTGAGTGCGAAAAAATCCACGACGGGCTTCAGTCTCATGGCCAACGACACTCACCTTGGGCACACACTGCCCAATATTTGGTGGGAGACGCAGCTTTCAACGCCTGGCTTTAATGTTTACGGAGTGGCTTTGGTTGCAGTGCCGGGAATAATTAATGGCTTTAACAAAGATCTCGCCTGGGGCCCAACCAACGGCACGTTAGATGTGCTCGATTACTACGAGATCGAATTCGAAAACGAGACCTCGAACCGCTACAAGTACGGCGATCAGTGGTTGGAGCCGCAAGTGCAAATGGAGCGAATTCACATTCGCCGCGGTAAGAGCAAAGACATCGCGGTGCTGTGGACCAAATACGGAGTGGTATTGCACCGGGAGCAAACGCGCGGGCTGGCCATGAGCTGGACCGGGCATCAAACGGATGATGAACTTAAAGCGATTCGCGGACTCTTTGCGGCTCAAACAATCGATGAGTGTATGAAGAGTTTTTCGTCGTGGGCGGCGCCGGTGCAAAATTTTATTTGCGCGGATAAAACTGACGTGGCGATTCAGCACTCTGGTTTTTTACCCGAGCGAAAAATCGGCGAAGGCCGCTTTATTATGGATGGACGCGGAACTCTCGCCACGCCGTTTGCCAAGTCGATTGCCGACTCGAAGCGGCCGCGCATTGTGCGCCCGGCGGAAGGATTTGTATTCTCGGCCAATCAACGGGTGACCGACGCCGGGTACCCTTATTATATGGGTTGGGACTTTGAAGATCCCTTTCGCGCAATTACAATCCGCCGGCGTCTTAATGAAAAAGAAAAGTATTCGCCGGAAGACCTTGTTAAAATCCAGAACGATGCCTATGAGCTTCCCGCAGAGTTGGCGTTACCACTTATGTTGCAGGCACTGACTCAGCTGCCCGACGAGCCCGAAATGCGCGAGGCCATCCAGGCCTTAAAAAAGTGGGATCTTATAAACACGCCCGACTCGTTTGCCGCGGCAGTTTTTAAAGCGTGGTTCGAGTCGTTCGCAACCGCAATTTTCGCCGATGAGTTTGCCGTCCAAAGTAAGTCCTTTCGCCCGAAGGACCCGCGCTTTATTCAACTGCTCCGTCGAGTGCTCAACGACCCCAAAGATTCGGATAGCCAGTGGGTCGACAATAAAGAAACCAAAGACAAGATCGAGACTTTGTCGGATGCCGCGCTGACAAGTCTTTATATGGCCTGGTCAAAAATGACCGACCGAATGGGCAAAGACCACAAACAATGGAATTTTAAAAAGTGGAATCGCGCTCGGATGGAGCATGCGGGCCGTCTCCCTGGTTTTGGCAGCGGAATTCTGGATATGGCTGGCAGCGCCGACAGTATTCGTGGCAACGCCGGGGCCCATGGCGCCGTTTATAAAATCGTGGTGGCGCTTGGTGAGTGGCCTAAGGCGTGGATTCAGGTGCCGGGCGGCAATAGCGGCGATCCGTTTAGTCGCGCGTATGAACGTTTCGTTACCGATTGGGCCGCCGGTCAAATGAGGGATGTCGAATACTATCGCGACTTAAGTGAGGCCGAGAGTCGGGCCGCACAGGTGATTCATTTCACCCCGACGGGAGCGAAGTGATGCTGTTTGCTTCAATTTTAATTTCTTTTCTAACTTTTAAATTTCTGCCTTGGTGGGGAATTGTACCGATTTGGATCGCGGTCGGCTTTTTGCGTCCGGCCAAGTGGACCTTAGACGTACTTCTTGCAGCTGTTGTGGGAATGGTCGGCGTGGCCATGGCCTTTTACGCCGACGGCGCTACTGGTGGATTGATTTCGCAGCGGATGAGTGGCCTGTTCTCGCTGCCACAGCGGGAGCTGATCTTCGCTGTCGTATTCGGCATCAACTGGACGACGGCATTCTTAAGTGTGCGCGCCGGCGCGGTAATCCGGCTCGTCTCACAATAGGCCGTATCAATGTGACCCCAGCTATTGGGTTTTGTGGATGAACTTGCTATATTGAAGTTCGTGGATGGGTTCCATGGGACTGACAACTTAAGAGGGGTCAGCCATGAACGTCATCATCCGAAATCTCAAAATATCAGGAACAATTATAATCGCCTCATTCGGCATTCAGGCCGCGGCCGACGATTTTAAAGATATCGTAGGCTACGACGAAGTCTCGATCGCCGATGAATCTGTCGACCAAACCATTGTCGATGATATCAGTGATGCCATCGGGAACGATGCGGATTTGCCCGAGCGAGCCGAAGAGAGCCAGTCGGACGTGAACCCGTCCGACTACAGATTCTCGAACGCCACGCCCGAGCCTCAGTACGACCCTGGAATGTCGGATCTCGCCAATAAATTCTCGGCCAAGAAAAAGGTCGTAAAGAACAAGACAAAGAACAAAATGAAGCGCGGTAAAAAACTAGCAAAGAACTTCAAAAAGAAAATCCGCGCCGGCAAAAAAGCCAAGAAAAGAACCTTGGCTAAAAATTTAGATTAGTCGAGCTGAGCCGCATAAGAAGCCCCGCCCGATTGGGGATCGGGGCTGCCAGTTCTTTTCGAAGATCTTCATAGAGCTTGGCTTCTTCGTCGCCCACGCACGGCTTGAGGTCCAACTCTACGCCATTGGCCATGCGTCGCATAAGATCGCTCTTCATTTGATATTCCCAGCTAAGGGCACGCCAGTCGTATTTAGCAACCCACTTCCCTAGAGCATTTTGTCGCAGGTCCAAGTTTCCAGAAATTGAGAGATTGGACAGCGTAAAGTCGGCACCATCAGCGATCGTAACCATCAGCTTGGATCCGCGGCTAACAAAGGGTAATTTTAGCGGAGCGGCAATTGGACCTTGTTCGATGCAGAGGGGAGACGGGAAGAAAAATGAATAGAGTTCTTTCTCGTTCCTTCCCACAGCGAAGCCGGATTTGGTGGCCTCGACGCTTAACGGAGCCATTTTGATCTTTCCTTGGCCGACATTAACGCTTGGATTTTCAACAAACCACTGGCGCATCCTGAGAACAGTTTTGTCGTAAACTTGGTTGAGTAAATTTTCAGTTATCGAATCCATCGCCACCTTCTCACTCATGGCGATGCATTGGGGCGCGGGCTTGCTCCAGCCCGGGAGCTCAAAACAATTGGCGTTTGAGAAGGTCGCAGTATTGCGGAGGTGGGCCGGAGTTGAAGGTCTTTCTGTACGAAACATGTTTCGAAACAAATCCGAACCCTCGCTCTCGTCGGCTTTGGCCTCCGAGCTGCGTGATAAGACGCCCAAGACGGTCGACAAGTCATTGCGGGCAAAGATGGGCCCGCCCGAATTGCCTTTCACCAGCTTGCAACTTTTAGTTGGGAAAATATTGGGGAATCGAGTGATTGGCGGATAGGCTTTGTCACCGGCGTTGTACTCGCAATCAACAGCGTCCATGGTGATCACTTTTCCATCTGAGTAGGCGCTTTGATTGGCCACCACGGCGGTGAGTTCTTTGAGTGTGCTCGTCCAACCACCAACCGGTGCTTTCACGAAAGTGTAACCAGTCGCGGCCACCGCGAGCTCAACGGCGGCATAGTCGGTGGCACGTGTATCGGCCTCATTGAAAACCTGTTTGAGAACTCTCGATACGGGAAAGGTGCGACTGGGTTTACCGGGTGTAGCTACTGTGCGGAAATAGGACTTTGCGCTTCCGGTGTGGTGTCTCGTGCAATGACCTGCGGTCACAACCTTGGCGGCCTCATAAAGCGCGGCCGTGCATCGATAAACCATTATCTTATAGTCGGAGCGATCAATCGTAAGTAGAACCCCGAGGGCCTCGGGGCAACGATTCGAGTCGGAACAAGTCACTGAGACTTCGTTTACATTCCACTCGGCGTCAACTTGGTAAGGGTTTGGAGCTGGGCTATCCGATCCAGATGAACAGGCGCTGACGCCTAAAAACGTCACTGCAACAGACAAAAATTTCATAGCACGGATGAACGGAACCATTGAGGGCCTCCTAAGGCTGAGGCTCCCGATACTTCAAGTTCCGTACCAACGTTGGGAATAAAAAAAGGCGTCGGATGACGCCTTTTTAATATCTCGTATTGGACTAAAAATTAAGCAGCGCGACGGAGCGTGGTGCGCTCAGTGTGCGAGGGCCAGCGACGCTTTTGGCTGTTGAACTTGCGCTCCATGCGGCGGCAAGTTTGCGTGTACGTACGAGTGTACTTGGTGAACTCGCGATCCAAAAAGCCGTAGTAAGCTTTGTAGATGTGGTTGCCCAAGAACTTGCAGAAGAAAGTGGCCGAGGCGTTCTTCGGCAGAGCATAGCGCTTCGAGAACTTGCGCACTTCCATATTCATTTTCGTCCACCATGCATTGGCTTCTTTCATGTGGATGAAGTTGCCGACGAAAATTTGTGTTCCGCCGAATGTAAATCCCACTTCCCAACCTTTGCCGACCGGCTTTTTATAGGCTTTGCAAGTGTGCTTTCCGTACTTGTACGTCGTAGTCGTCATTAAGACCTCCGCTGCTGTTAGTATTAAAGAGATCACACAAGTGATCTCTTTTTCCTCTATCGGTTTCTAACTATACTCAGCATAAGAATCTATTTTGAGAATCTTAAGTGTAAGACTGGAGAATCTAGACCAAGGGCAAAACGCGGAGCGACTATTTAACGGCTTCGTCGATGCTTTGGCAGGTGTTGAGGGTAAGGTCCATGTATCCGTAAACTATCAGTGCCGACTCAAGAAACTTTCCGAGGGCTTCGGTCTTCGCATCCGCTTTGAGCGGAGTGATGATCTTTTGACCAACGGCCGCATAGTATGATGCGCCGTCTTCGAACACACCTGTCAGAACTTCGTAACAACCGGGGAATGGCGCGGAGTAGGGATCGATCGCCGGCTGCGAGTCTGTGGAACAGCCGCCGATGAGCTCATGGTTGATATAAGTCTTGCCGGTCATCGGATAAAGAAAATCCGACATCCCATCCGAGCCGCCTTTCGGATCGTTATAGTATTCGACCTTTTCGTTTTGTCCCGCGCCCCAAGCGGCACTCCATACACCATCGGTGTAGGTGAGCTCCGCGTTGTGAATTGTCGTTTTGTTTTCGATGTTGTCAGTGTACGCGACCGTCTCGGCGGCCGGGTCGATGTCGATCGAAATAAACGGCTCCGTAAAGTAACACTTTACCACTTCAGCGTGAGCGGCGGAGCCGATTAAGAATGTGCCTAAAATTGCGACTGTGAACTTGAACATAAATGTCCCCCTTGTTGTTCGATAGACTATCGATCCGTGAGGTGAGGACAAGGTTTGGGGGGATTCGATTTGATTTTGAAGAAGATATAGATAGGGCCGACCGCCCTATTGCGAAGATTTTAGTGCGTGAGCACGCCAATTAGGCAAACAATAAGAAACACACTGGCGGCGAGGCCTGCGCCCATCCATCGCTGCTTCACCGTCGGACGAACATATAAGCGCCGGTCTGGCACTCCGAGAACTTCTACATTTTGCATTTTTCCCTCCCAAATCCTGAATTCACATAGTGCAGCCCCGGTGCCATGTGAAGAATTGCGTGCGCCAAAATAGACCGGAAATTTCGCATATTAAGACTGTCTCAAAATCGAACGCCCGCGATGCAAGTGTCGAAGTCATAGAAGCTGGCCAAAAGGTCGCCGGGCACCTTATGGAGACTTTTTTGCGTAGCGGTTGCTGCGCGTGAGGTAGGGTAAAGGATCGATCGGTTGACGATTGTGCAGCAATTCGAAGTGTAGGTGCACGCCACTGGCGACTCCGGTCTTGCCCATGGTGCCGATTTTGTCGCCAGCCCGAACGATTTGCCCGGTCTCGGCCTGAATTTCATCGAGATGCCCGTATAGGGTGGCCCATTGCTCGCCGTACTCAACAATAATCATATTGCCGTAACCGCGAAATTCATCGCCGGTGTAAATAATCACACCTTCATGGGCCGACAAAATCGGCGTTCCAGTTTTGCCGCCCAAATCGATGCCTTGGTGCTTGGGATCGGTGGGAGGTTTAAAGCCGCGATTGAGTTTAATTCTTTGAACCGGCCACACCATTTGAAACGGACCCGAAGGCGCATAGGGCATATGGTGAATGCTCAGTCCGTCAGCGGCGGGCCCGCGATTCACTGCGGGCTCGCTGTAATCGCTAGCCACTTTATAGCCACCCCCACCGGGACCACGATAACCAGCGGTCCCAGATCGGTAGGTGCTGCATGAAGTACTAAAAAATAATAATAAACAAAGGGCGCCGAGTCGGCTCATCCCTTAAGTTTAACTTTTATAGAGGGGATATTTCAAACAAAGCTCGCGAACCTGAGCTTTAATCTTGCTAAGTTTATTTTCATTCGTATGGTCTTTCAGGACCTCTGCAATCCACATCGCGACCGTGCTCATGTCGGCCTCTTTCATTCCCCGAGTCGTTAATGCCGGAGTGCCAATGCGCACGCCCGAGGTTACAAAAGGAGAGCGTTTTTCATTAGGTACGGTATTTTTATTAACCGTAATGCCAGCATGGTCGAGAGCGATTTCAGCATCTTTGCCGGTGATTTCGCGACCCGAAAGATCAACCAAAATTAAATGATTGTCAGTCCCGCCCGTGACGAGATCAAAACCTAGGTCCAGCATGGCCTTGGCCAACGCTTTTGAATTCTTAACCACTTGTTCGATATAGGTTTTGAAATCTGGACGCAAAGCCTCGCCAAACGCCACGGCCTTCGCGGCGATCACGTGCTCGAGTGGCCCCCCTTGAATGCCGGGGAAAATCTTTGAGTTCAAGGCCTTCGCTAAAGCATTGGTTGTCAAAATAATCCCGCCGCGCGGACCACGCAGAGTTTTGTGAGTGGTCGAAGTCACATAATGCGCATGCGGCACCGGCGAGGGATGCACTCCCGCCGCCACCAAGCCTGCGAAATGCGCCATGTCCACCAGCAGCGTCGCGCCGACTTCATCGGCGATCTGCCGAAACAAAGCAAAATCCAATACGCGCGGATAGGCCGAGTAGCCTGCGATCAAAAGTTTTGGTTTTTCTTTTTTCGCGGCGTCGCGAATCTGATCGTAATTGATCCGACCGGTTTTGGGATCCAGTCCGTAGTGAACAGCCTTAAACAAAAAGCCCGAAAAATTCACCGGGCTCCCGTGGGTCAAATGCCCGCCGTGGGCCAGGTCCATTCCCATAATTGTGTCGCCAGCCTTCACCGCCGCCAAGTACACCGCCATATTGGCTTGCGAACCCGAATGCGGCTGCACGTTGACATGCTCGCAGCCAAACAACTGTTTGCAACGGTCAATGGCCAACTGCTCGATCTGATCGACAAACTCACAACCGCCATAGTAGCGCTTGCCCGGATATCCTTCGGCATATTTGTTGGTCAAGATCGTGCCCTGCGCTTCCATCACCGCGCGCGAGACGTAATTTTCGGAGGCGATCATCTCTAAGCCGTACTCTTGCCGGTCGGTTTCAAGTTTTAAATATTTGCTGAGTTCGGGATCTTGTTTTTCTAGATACATAAAGAACCTCGGGGAAAAAGCGTTAGCAATTCAATTTGTCGACTCGGCCCTGGTGGCGGCCACCGGCAAAGGGAGTGGTCAAAAACGTATCAAAAATTTTCTCAGCCATCGGGAACGTTAAAAGGCGCCCGCCCAGACACAAAACATTGGCGTCGTTGTGCTCGCGCGAGAGAGCTGCAACCTCTTCGCTCCAGCATAAGGCCGCACGAATATATTTAAAGCGATTCGCGCGAATGGCCATGCCCTGGCCACTGCCACAAATTAAAATTCCGCAAGAATCCTGGGTTCGCCCTTCCATCTCGCGGCAAAGTTTGTCGGCGTAATCGGGATAATCGACAGAGTCGCTGGTCGTTGTACCCAAATCTTTTAAGGGTAAGTGCGGAAAACGCGATAGCAAATGCTTCTTAAGGTCGAGACCCGCATGGTCGGAAGCTATAAAAATTGTATTGTAAGATGACTTTACGCCTGCGCTCATTAAATCCGTCCAAACAATAAACTACAGTTCGTTCCACCGAAACCGAAGCTATTGTTCAGCACGTAATTCATTTTTTTCTCGCGCGCCATCTTGGGCACGTAGTCGAGATCACAGTCATCGCTGGGGTTGTCTAAATTGATGGTGGGGGGTACCGCGCCTGTAACTAGAGCTTGAATACTAATTACGCTCTCCACGGCTCCGGCTGCGCCTAAGGTGTGTCCAGTCATACTCTTGGTGGATGATACCCAAAGCTTCTTGGCGTGGTCGCCAAATACGCGTTTCACCGCTTCGGTTTCGATTTCATCGCCGGCTGGCGTACTCGTGCCGTGAGCGTTGATATAGTCGACTTTATCGGGCCTTACGCGCGCATCTTTCAAGCTCATGCTCATGGATTGGGCCGCGCCCACGCCGCCGGGTGAGGGCGAGGTCATGTGATAGGCGTCGGATGAGCAGCCAAAGCCGCACACTTCGGCATAAATTTTGGCACCGCGCTGAGAAGCGGCCTCGTAATCTTCAAGTACTAAAATCCCACAGCCTTCGGCCAGAACAAAACCGTCGCGATCGCGATCCCAAGGACGCGAGGCTTCGGTCGGTTTATCGTTGCGCGTGCTGAGCGCCCGCATGGAATTAAATCCGCCAATGGCCATACCGGTGACCACCGCTTCGGATCCGCCGGCAATCATAACGTCGCAGTGGCCGTCGCGAATAAAGCCAACGGCTTCACCAATCGCGTGAGCTCCTGAGGCGCAAGCACTGGTGATCGCATAATTCGGACCCTTTAGGCCCCACATCATACTGATCTGGCCGGAGGCCATATTGGTGATAACGGACGGAATAAAAAACGGCGACATCCGGCCCGGGCCGCGGTCTCGCATAATATTATGTTGTGCTTCAATGTAAGGCAGCCCACCCATCCCGACGCCGACTAAAACTCCTGTGCGCAGTTTGTCTTCATCGCTGAGCTGAATTTGCGAATCTTCCATAGCCATTTTTGTGGCGGCGATCGCTAGATGGATAAAGCGATCCATCTTCTTTTGCTCTTTTTTGTGAATGTAGTCGTCGGCATTAAAGCCTTTAACTTCGCCTGCGATCTTGGTGTCGAAGGCCGCGGCATCAAACAGCGTGATGGGTCCGATGCCGGATTTTCCTTGCAGCAAAGCGCCCCAACTCTCGGAAAGATTTAGACCGAGAGGAGTAATTAGACCCATGCCAGTAACGACCACTCTCCGCTGAGGAGAGGCGGGTCGCACAAAGATATTTGTGGCGCTCAAAGATCAGCCCTTTCTCTAGATTAGGCTTTTCCCTTAGTCTGCAGATACTTCATAACGTCTTGGACGGTACGCAGTTTTTCGGCGTCTTCATCGGGAATTTCGATTTCAAATTCCTCTTCCATTGCCATAACCAACTCGACGATGTCGAGGCTGTCCGCACCGAGGTCATCGATAAAAGATGACTCAGGCTTTACGCGCTCGGGATCTACACCAAGTTGCTCTTCGATAATTTTCATTACTTTGGGTTCCAAAGACATTGTCCTCTCCTTAAGAGTTAAAAAAACCAATCAAATCAAAACGTAAAAATCACTTATATCGAACCAGAACCGGTACGTCCAGACTACATTAGAAGGTCCCTCGAGGGGACCTTCCTACATATAGAGACCGCCGTTAACCTGTAAGACCTGTCCTGTAATGTATTGGGACATATCACTAAGCAGAAAGCTCACGGCAGAGGCGACATCATCGACGCTTCCTAGGCGCTGGAGCGGAATTCGCGCGGTAATGGCGTCTTTTTGTTTGTCGTCGAGGGCATGGGTCATATCGGTAACGATAAAACCTGGAGCCACCGCGTTGACCCTTATGCCGCGGGAGGCCACTTCCATGGCCGTGGAGCGGGTAAAGCCTTCGAGCCCCGCCTTGCTGGCGGAATAATTGGCCTGGCCCGGATTGCCCATTTGTCCGACCACACTCGATATATTCACAATGCTACCGGCCCGGGCCTTAAGCATCGGGCGCATAACCGCGCGGGTGCACAAGAATGCGCCCTTTAAGTTTGTATTGATCACCGAGTCGAAATCTTCGTCTTTCATGCGCATTAAGAGCTGGTCTTTGGTGATCCCAGCGTTATTCACCAAGCCGTCGAGGCCTTCAAATTTAGTTAGCACTTCAGAAAAACACTTTTCTACCGAATCGGCATCGCTCACATTTAGCGCGATGCAAAGGTGGCCTTGGCCCGGAAGCTCAGCCAATACTTTCTCAGCCTGCTCTTTGCTGGATGAATAGGTCAGTGCCACGCGAGCGCCTTGGCCAGCCAAATATTTCGCAATTCCGGCGCCGATGCCGCGGCTGCCGCCGGTCACCATCACGCGTTTGCCTTTAAGCATTGTTTACCCCTTCAAAGCGGCTTCAGCAGCTCGCAAATCATCCATCGAATTGATATTCAAAACCTGAATTTTCTCGGTGATCTTTTTCACCAGACCCGAAATCACTTTGCCGCAACCGGTTTCAATCGCACGCTCTGAGCCTTGATGGACGATGGTGTTTACACATTCGATCCAGCGCACGGGCGCGCAAACCTGTTTGACCAAATTGTCGCGCAAGTGCGCGGGGTCTTGCACCGGCTCAGCCGTAACGTTTTGCACGATCGGAAACCGCGCCGTTGCGAATTTGGCCTCATTCAGGACTTGCGCCATTTTTTCTTCGGCCGGCTTCATCATGGCGCAGTGAAACGGCGCTGAAACTTTCAGGGGAATAAATTTAACGCGACTGCAGCCCGGAATGACTTCGGGTTTGAAGTTGGTGCTGATCCAATCGAGTAGAGTCTTTTTGCCGCTAATTACGATCTGCCCTGGGGCGTTGATATTGGCGGCCTGAACGGGCGATTCACCGGTGGTCTTCTCGGCCCAGGCGCAAAGGTCGTTAACCTGCTTAGGTTCAAGCCCCATTACAGCGGTCATACCGCCGCGGCCGACGGGCACCGCCGATTGCATGGCTTGACCGCGGACGCGAACCGCCCGCATGGCGGTGCGAAGATCCATCGCGTGGGCGGCAACCATGGCCGAATATTCGCCGACCGAGTGCCCGGCGGCGATTTGAGGTGCGAAACCAAACTCTTTTTCGAGAACACGAAAGGTTGCTGTGCTAACCAGTACCAAAACCGGTTGAGTGTTTTCAGTTAGAGCGAGATCGGATTCGGCGCCGTCGAAACATAATTTTTTAAGGTCGACACTTAAGGCGTCCGAGGCTTCTTCGAAGGTCTGTTTGGCCAACGGAAAATTTTCCCAGAGGAACTTGCCCATGCCAGGATGCTGCGAGCCCTGACCTGGAAACAGTGCCGACCACATCATTTAGTACCTCAAAAATAAAGAGCCGCTGGTGATGCCGGCGCCGAAGGCAGTGAGCATTACATTTTGTCCGCGTTTGATTCGGCCGGCGCGGATTGCGCGATCCATAGCCACGATAATGGTGGCGGCCGAGGTGTTGCCGGTTTCTTCGATATCGACAATCACATGCTCCATTGAAATATCAAAGTGCTTGGCCACGGCTTCGATAATACGCAAATTCGCCTGATGCGGAATGATCCACGAGACATCACTGGCGGTCATGCCATTTTTATCGAGAGCTTCTTGGCAGGATTCAGACATGGTGCGCACGGCGTGTTTAAAAATCTCACGGCCCTTCATGCGCACGTATTGGAGGCCCTCATCGACCACTCGTTGCGAGATCGGAATTTTAGTGCCGCCGGCAGGGAGTACGAACAAATCCGAAATTTCACCGTTGGCATGAAGATGGCTCGAATAAACTTTTGAATCTTCGCCATCTTTGGCGCGGGTCAAAATTGCGGCACCGGCCGCATCGCCAAACAAAATGCAGGTCTCACGGTCTTTGTAATTTACAAATCGGTGCAAAATTTCAGCGCCGACGAGCAAGATATTTTTCATGGCGCCGGAGCGGATAAATTGATCGGCGATCGAAAATCCGTAAACAAATCCCGAGCACGCGGCCGAAATATCAAGAGCCGCGCAATTGCCCGCGCCGAGCTTGGCTTGCAAAACACACGCGGTATTGGGCATGGGTTGGTCGGGCGAGGCGGTGGCGACCAAGATCATATCTAGATCGGTGGCCTTCATGCCGGCGACTTGTAAAGCTTGAATGGCGGCTTCATAAGCGAGGTCGCTCGTGTATACGCCCTCAGCGGCGATGCGACGGGATTTAATGCCCGTTCGCTCGACGATCCATTGGTCGTTGGTCTCGACCATTTTCTCGAGGTCTTGATTGGTTAAGCGCTTCTCGGGAAGGTGAGAGCCGGTACCCGCAATGCGAGTTCTAAAGTCCGTCATTCGTTAGGCTTGCGCGGTAACGACTTCGCGTCCCTTATACTGACCACAGCTCATGCACACGTGGTGAGGTTTGCTTAAGGCGCCGCAATTCGGACAGACTTGAACGCCCGGGGCGTTCAAGAAGTCGTGGGAGCGGCGCATGTTGCGCTTAGAGCGCGAGGTCTTCTTCTTTGGTGTTGGCATACATATATCCTGTAAAAGATTGAAGTTTTAACAACCGCCGAGCCGTGAAATCAACTCTTTAATTTGATTTTTTCAAGAACTTTAAAGGGATTGGCCTTAGCTATGGCCTCGTCACTTCCCGGCGTCTTCCATGCCCGTTTAACCTCTTCGGTCAGGTTTTCACAAGCTACATCGCAATCTGGTTTGCCGAGGGGTCGGGTGGGCTCAGCCAGCGCCACCATTTCGTGGATATAGGCCGCCACGTCAAACTGGGTGGACTCGAGCAAAATATAGTCGGGTCCTTGCGACTCCCACTCGTGAGCGTGATTGGCGCGAGTTTGCTGGTCGCCCTTGCCCATCGGTTTATTAATCACGATCAATTCGTGCAACTTAACGTTGATAGGAAATTTAAAGTCGATCGCACAGAGAGAGCAAACCAGGTCCATTCCTGAGGTGATGGTTCCTCGCAGATCATAGGTGTTCCCCATCGGCATAATCTTAAATTGCACAGTGTAATCGTTGGTTCCCAGCAGATCCTTCAACGTAGGGGTGAGTTCACCCGACTTGGCGCTGTAGGTGAAATCGTCGCCTTCCGGTGGAAGTTCTTTGAGATTTATATGCAATGGAGAGTGGCGTAGGCCCATAAGCGGCCCAACATAGTGTTATGGCGCAATGCAGTCAAGACCGGCATTTGTGCCGTCTCCGGATGTTGCCTAGAATTGGGGGATGCTTCTGCGTTATTTGTGGCCTCTCCTGATAATGACAACGGCGGATGTCGCCTTTGCCGCATCCAAAGTCCGCCTATCCCGGCCGGTGACGGTCTATAGCAAACCTGACTTTGAATCTTCGGTGGCCTTTTCACTGCGGGAAGGCGTCCTTATATCGGTGGGTAACAATTCGGTGCGGGGCTTTAAGAAAATTAGGGCCGAAATTCGGGGCAAAAAACGCTACGGATACATTCCGCTGGCCGATCTTGAAGTCCATAAGAACCTCGGAACGCACGGGGGGTGGGGTGCGGGCGGAGGTTTTTTATATTCGCGACTCTCTCAGGCGAGTAAGTCGTTTTCGACCAGCGATGAAGTGGCTTACACGCTCAGCGAGTACACCAGCTCGAGCTTTAATATGGCGGCCTTCTTTCAAAAGGGTGAAAAGACTTTTTGGCGGGCCTATGGTGGCCTTCGCAGCGTCGAATTTAAAGCCAAGGCCTATGTAAATGTTCCGGGCGCGGCCACCCAAGATGTGGAAGTGGGATATCGCTTTATTGCGCTCGGTGGCCAGTACGGTTGGACATTATTTACCGACCACACTTACTTTGGCGGTGGTGGAGAATTCGCCAAGAGCATAAGCAACAAAGCAAAAATTGGTTCGCAAGATCTAAGCAATAAGACTGAGGCGCCCGATTACTTTACGGCATTTGGAATGGCGGGCGCTCAATATAAATTCGCGGATCATTGGACTGCCTTTGGAGAGTTAAGGGTGGGTGTCGTGGGCAATCAGTCGCCGATCATTACCGTCTTAGAAGTAGTCTCTTCTGTGATCTATTGGCCCTAGGGGCTAAGTATCTAGGAATACATAATAATTAGTGATTCGGCGGGATTTTTCCGTCTACTTTCTATACACCTGCCGAACGTAATCAGGCCCTTGTCAAAAGTTTGAGCATGGTTCCATTGCGAGCTACGCGTAAAGCGCACGTCCACGGTGGCACCCCCGTTGCAATTACTTCTGGCCAAGAGGAATTGATTTATGAACAAGACAATTTTTAACATCACAGCACTAATCATCATGAGTTTAGCTTCGGCTATGACTTCGGCGGATCCGGCGGATGTGAATTTGTCAAAATCCTCTTTGAATGTGGATTTTAATAAATTGATCGATGAGGGCGCACACAGCAAGAAGCAGATTCAACAACATATCGACGCCTCGATCGCGATCACTGATGAAGAAGATGCGGCAACGATGGATAAGAGCCGAGTTTTAGATTTTGTCGACGCCGAAATGAAGGTCGGCACCGACTCACCCACGGTTGTGGATCGCCGCTATAACAGCGTTGGGCTTTATCACCCCATCGATTTGCAGTTGTTGGTTCCGAACTATTTGAATTGAACTTTAAAGATTCCATAGACCCCCATACCCCCTATGGATGACCCCACTCGAGCCGGCTGGACCCCACCCGCCGGCTTTTTTTTTCGCCCAAAAATGGACCCGGATATTGCACTAGCATGGCCTCCTTATGCGAACCCGCGTTGAATTGCCCTCCAATCGCTTCTTAATTGCCGGCCACACTTTGGCGGGGCGCAAATCGCGGCTTTGGGTCGTTTATTTGCCGGAATCCGGCGCTTCATTTCATCCGGGGACACGGGGAGAGCTCGTCGCGCTGGTGGGTCGCGGGCCGGCCCAAAGCCTCAATTACCTGGTGATCAACAAGCCCGGACTGACGGCTGCGGGTAAAAACCGTGATGTTTTTGAGCGCTCTTTTCGCCGTCGACTGCGGATTGAAGACGCGCTCGCGGCCGTAGCGGCGGTTATTCCGCCAGGGGATAAGGTGATTGTGGTGGGGTATTCGGAAGGGGCCTATTTGGCGCCCGAGGTGGCACTGCGGCTGGGGCGCCGGGTGTGTGGTGTGGTGATGATCGGCGGTGGAACGCGCGGGTGGCTGAGCGAAGAGCTCAGCCACTCGTTTGGACGCGAGAAGTCCGCCCTGCGCCGGCAAATTGCGCGCATCGCGCGCAGACCCGATTCGGTGGAGAAATGGAATGGTTTTTCTTTCGCGACTTGGAATTCGTACGCTGCGGATACGACTTTAATATCGTTAAAAAAACTCTCACCGAGCCTGCCGATTTTGTCGATTTTAGGCCGGCGGGATACAGTGATTGATCTTAAAGCCACTCTGGAAGATTTAAACGCACTGGAGCGATCGAAGAGTTTGCGAACCGAAGTTTATCCGGCGTGCGGTCACTCCTTTGGCGGGCATTGGCCTAAGGTTCGGCAATCGCTCGGCAATTTTTTAGGGCAAATTTAAGCTCACCAATAATTCGCCGCACTTTTCGGAGCGCGGATAAGATTCGCTGAGATGTAGAAACTCCGGATCTCGCTCTAATCGTGGGACCTCTTTAATCTCTGGTCGGCGCCACATACTCCAGGTCAAACCGAGTCGCGAAAGCACCGGATTGATCGATGTGAAGCTGACAAAATTAGCCGCAAAAATATAGGAGGTTGCGATAAATTTTCTTAAACCTTCACGCTGGCGCAGGCTCAAGGGACTGGTCCGTTCGAGGATGCGAAAGCAGTACTGATTGCAGTTGGCCTTGATTGTATTGTACATCCCCGCCATTCCCGTTTCATCACTCTTAATCAGCGCGTTGCGCAGAGCTCGTGCCTTTTCGCGGGCGGTGAGGTTCAAGGGAAATTGCAAAATAGTAGCCTGGCCACTCAAAAGGCGACTCACGCCGAGGCCAGTTAAAGACATCCATCTAAACACCAAGCCTCGGGTGTTGAAAAAACTTTCGACCGCAGAAAATTCGGGGATTCCATGCGGTGAGGTGGCCTCTACCGAAAGCATCAAGTCGCGAAGTTGAATGGGCTCGTCGAGACGGTGATACATTCGGCCCTGGGCCAAATCTCCGACGGTGGGCATTTCAGCTAAAAGTCTTACGGGTTCCGAGAACTGAAAGCGCAGCATCGAATGCATAAGCACGCCGAACATGGGCTCACTCAGGAGCATAACATTCTCTACCGCGGCTTTTGGGATCGACGCGAGGTAGAACTTTTTGTTGTGATAAACGTTTGCGATCAGCCAATTTTTGGGGTCCGTCGCCAGTTGTTTTTCAAGTTCGGATCCATTTAAGATCGCAATCGCACGCTTAGCCTCGACATTAAGTTTTTGGCCCTTGTAAGGCCCCGACGGCATTATGGGTGCGAGGTGAAATTTCTCAGTCCAAGTGGAGGCTCGGCTTTGCGGCGCCGTCAGAGCCGTGAGGCTCAGGATAAATAGAAATAATTTGCGCCGCAAGGGTCCCCCGTAAGAATGGAGGAGGGATACCGCGTGCGTTCGGCCTATGTCATGACAAAAGAAATTGTATCTGTGCTAAGACGAGCTTATCGACCTTAAGCCAACAGGCGATGGATTACGATAAAATGGGCCGCGGCCGCGAGGATGACGACCACATGAAAGATCTCGTGATAGCCAAAGACCGTTGGCCAGGGGTTGGGCCGGCGAATGGCGTAGATAATTGCACCGAGCGTATAAAGAATTCCACCGGTAAAGATCAGCCAGAGGTTTACCGTTCCGAGCACTTCGGTCATTTGCAAGACGTAGGGGAGTGAGACCCAACCACCGATAATGTAAAAGACGGCGGCCAGCCACTTGGGCGCGCGCGACCAGAAAATGGCCTGTAGAATTCCGACCCCCATCACGGACCATATAATAACGAGCGGAGAGGTCAAATTCTCGGGCGGAAGGGCGAGGGCAAAAACCGCCGTCGCGGTGCCGGCAATCAGGCCAAAGATTGCGGCGTGATCAAGGCGGCGCATCAGCGCCCGCCGCTCCGGAGTCCAATTGATGCGATGATAAAGGCTGCTGGTTACGAACAGGCCTATAAGTGAAGCGGAATAGACTACCGTAGCGAAGAACGTGAGCGCGCTCTCACTTCGGGCGATCAACATGGCGCAAGCTCCGAGGCTGATATAGGCACCAGCCTCATGAAAGCGCCCGCGAAGGAAGGGTTTCACGTTCATAAAGCGAGACTATACCGGAACCAGGTTAAGGTCTACCTGGCCCGCTTCGGAAACAAATCGTTTAGGCCTTTAAAAATCCCCGACTCTTCGTTGACTTGCGAAATCCCGACCCACTTCCATTCCGCTTTGGAGGCTTGTAAGGTCGCCCGCAATCCGCCGCTATCGGTATCTGGCGGATCGCCCGGATCGCGAGTCACGATCAGGCCGAAGAACTGCAGTGTTTTACGAATCGCAATAAACTCCTTCATAAAGCCGTCGATATCGCCCAACTCGGAGTCGCCGGCGAAAAGCACATAGTGGTTCCACCGCGCGAGCGGATAGTTTGCGAGAATTTTTTTCGTTTCAACCATGGCCGGAGCGTAGGCGGTGCCGCCGTTCATTTTCACGTTCCAAATTTTATCTTCGGGGTACTCTTTGGCCGTTGAGCTCAGTGCGACATAATGAAATTTCACATTCGGGTAAACGGCTCTAAAGAGTTCGCGAATATTGTAAGTCAGATTGCGAACGAGGCTTAGGCGGTGATCGTTCATGCTGGCGCTGGTGTCGATGTTGACCACCACCACGGCATCAAACGACGGAACCATAATCTCGCGTCGGCTGCGAATGATGTAGTCTTCTTCATCCAACATCCCGAACCCTTCGCGGATCAATTGCGAGAAGGGAACTTTTCCGACGATGGCTGTTTCACCTTTGGCGCGTCGGGCGATGATCGCCTTGGTTAGGGCGTCGGCCGCCATTTTCTCCCACATGGGCTCTTCGGATGAGTCGCGGCGCTCGCCCATCGGCAGTTCCTTGGGCAACTCGGTTTCGCCGTCGGTGAGGCGGGGATTGGGAATTTCAAAATGCTTGGCGAGCATCTGCCGGTAGAGGTTCGGCGGAATGTTGATCTCATTTTCGCCGTCGCCGTCGCCGGGCTGATTTCCGCTGCCACCGCCTTGGCCGCCCTCGGGCACTTTGATGGGATCGCCCACCGAGGTGCCCGGTGCGGGGCCAAGGAGTGAGCCATCGTCGGCGTCAGCCGCTAAAGACGTTAAGTTGGCAATTCTCCGATCGATGGTGTCGATCGGCGCCGGCGGCACAGCGCCATTTGCTTTCTGCACATGCTCCTGGTCGTACTGCAAATGCGGAGTCATTGGAATGAGCGGCAGTTTTACTCCGTTGGGCCCAAATTTGAGTTTCAGTTTACCTTGAAACGCGGCTTCCATTTGTTTAGCAAAGCGAGCTTTGATCAGTTGCGAGAAAAGAATAATCGCTCGGGCCGCGGTGGGCGCGTAGTCGGAGATTCCGGTGAGCCCTTGCACATTGGCCTTGGCCACTTCTTCATCGATCATTTTGGGGAACATTTGTTCCCACCGCTTTTGATCCTCGGCCAGGACTTTGTCAGAAAAGCTAAACGACTGGTCGGTCTTGTAATACTCGACGCCCAACTGCAATTGGGCGGCAAGCTCTGTGAGCTCCGTCTCTTCTGGGTTGGGCGCCAGCGTATCCATGGTGTTGCGCTTGAACAGGCGAACCCGGCCGTCGGGGCGAACTTCCATTCGAACCGGAATTGTTTTTGGTTTTTCGACGTCGGGATTTATCCAGCGCTCAGACAGTAAAAAGATCGCCGAGACGGGAGTTTCTGTAACTTGGGTCTGAGCGAAAAACACCTGGGCCGCAGATTGCGGTTCTAACGGTGCGTTTTCGATCACCCGTTGTTGCATATTGATTTGAAATGGGTTGGCCAGGGCCGGGTTCACGGCCTGCATAAGAGGACTATTTTTAAAACCCACGCGACGATTGATGGCGCGGCGAATTCGCTCCGCCGATTTTGAGATAACCACGCCTTTTGGGAGTTTTTCTTGGGGAACACCGGCGGCGACCATCGCCTCCCAGTGCTTCATGAGTTCGGCCTCGGTGCCCTTGCGCGCGAGCACAAGGTGGTGGCGGTTTACAAACTCTTCGTCGACCACGCGAACCACAAAGTCGGAGTCGGTCATGGTGGGCAGCATCTCGTCGACATATTTTACAAACAGTACGTCTTTGGCCAGTTCGCTCAGCCCTTTGAGCTCGGGCTTACGCATAAACTTCATATAAAGATGGTGGTAGCCATGGAGACCGAAAGAGTAGGGCTGAGTCACATTCAATGCACCGCCAGCGGCGCCCGACACGATTTCAGCAAAGTCGATATAGTCTCTAGACGAATTCCACTCCGAATGCTTTTGCCCAAGCATCATTAAAAACGTGGCCCAACCTTCGTGCACAAACTTTTGTTGAACGACTGCTGGGTAAACTCGAACTGTTTGCTCGTACCTTTTTATAAGTTCGCGTTTAAAGTCGGGGATATGGTTGGGCAAGTTGGCCGACATAAACTGCAAAACCGAGGGTGTCAGTTGCCAGGGGACTTGTTTGACCTTTTTTTCTTCTTGCGTAAAAGACCAGTTGCCCACGTTGTTCTGCGGAGCCGCAACCAACACGGCCTCACTCGCCTTAGGCGTCAGTTGGCTCGGATCGGTGAACGTGCCGTCGACAAAATCTTGCAGCTCATTCATGGCGTGCAAGTAATGATAAAATAAGCTGACCTCTTCATAGCCGCGGCCTTGGTACTGGGCCTCCATCTCTTTGGCGAGCAAATCGCTCGCGGCGATCGGGTCGACATTGCGGAGGCGCGAGAGAAATGAGCGCTGAAACACATGATTGTGTCCGCCGACATGCAAGTAAATAGGCCGCTGGTCGCGCAGCGAAGTCATATTTGAGTAATACGATCGGCAGGTGCTGCAACCGCCGTGAGACGCTGGCGCGCCACCCGGTTGAGCGAACTCCAAAACACCCATGGTGCTGCCGGTTTTGAGCGCATTGAAAATCTGCGCTCCCGAAATCGCGTGCGGAGCGGGTAAAACGCCGGTTGCGGCCAAAATATTTAGCTGCCGCTCGGGCGCGATAATGATTTGGTGCGGAGGTGTGGGTACGCCGAGCTTGTTGAGCACGTCGCGCGCGGCAATGGCGTCCTTCAAAGCTTGTTCAGCGTACTCTTTCGACAGGCCGTCGTGACGAACGACAATCTCACCTTTGGTGCTCTCTAGGGCTTGTTGGCAGATCTTGTCGTCGCGATGGTCGTGATCGTGGTCACTGGTGGCCCAAAGTTGGCTCGATAAAATTATGTTGAACAATATTAGGCTGAGCAAATGAATGGAAATGAGGCGCATAATTAATTCCTCGCTCCTGTGAGATAGGATTCGCATTTAGCTTCAAATTGAGTGCGGCGACCGCTGCGCTGCCCTTCGGGGAGTTCTCGCACCAACGGATTAAACTCCACCATTTCACGCAGCAAATTGGCCGTGGATGGCTTCACTAAGGATGAACGGTCTTCGGGATTGAACAGCCAATTTTGCACGCCGATGGACTGACCCAGTGCCATGTCTTGGCTGATGAGTTGCAACGCCTTGACCATTTTGTGGGAGAGATCGCTCCAAGGCAGTTGCGTGATCGCCTGATCAATCGCCATTAAGAAGAAGCGCGTTGAAACATAAGGATTGAGGTCCTCACTTCCCGATCGCGACTGCGCTTCGAGTAGATCCGGCGACTCAAACTCGCGCATAAATTGAAATAGTAAATCGCTCAGTTCGCGGCCCAATTCGTCGGATCGGAACGGGACTTTGTCGGGCAAACTTCTGAGCCAGCCGTCGACATCTTTCAGCTGCGATAAATCCTGCACGTTCATTATGTTCAGCAGATGTTTTTTAATCACCGTTTGAATTTTTGGTGAGTACTTGAGCAGAATGTCTTTTCGCGACGTCATATGCGCGACTCGCTGGCCGCCAATCCCGAGCTCCGGCCAAATGCTAAGCCGCCCGCCCGCGCTGGGGAACGGTATTACAAACGGCGATTGACCCACGGAGAGTTCGGGAATCAAGGCATCCCATTCTTCTTTCTTGGCGTCCTCAAAATGGAAAGCCTCGAGCGGAATGGTCTCAGACCGCATGAGATGGTCGTAAGACGCGAGCAACGACGGCACTTGAAAGAACGAACCCGAGAGGCGGTCGGTCTTGAAGCGGGGGTCCATCTGCAGAGCGTAGACCAGCGATTCTAAGATGGGTGAGCGGAAGCTGGGAATCATTAGCCGCATCAACATCATGCGGGCCCCTAAACCATGCTCCAACTCAACCACGCGAGCGTGTTTTTGCACCCACGCCTTTACGTCGCCCGACTCTTGCCCCCAGGCTCCCGTTTGTTTTTGCGGGCCCGAGCCGATGCTCTCGGCCTCAGCCACTTCTGCGGCGGATTTTGGAATCACGGCGAAAATTTTTGTTTTGGCCAGTTGCAATTGATCTGGTTCGGAGATGATCGCATCGGTGGTTTTTGAGAGGAACGGACGGGCGCCGAGATTTGGAAAGGCTTTGGCCGCCATTCGCACCAACTCAGGGTCAACAACTACGAATTGCCCCGTGCGAGCCATTTTCTTTTGCGCGGCTTCGAGTAAGGCTTGATTGAGTGAGGGTTCTTTAACGCTCTCATGGAATTTATCGAAATTATAAACGCCGCCAAAGCGGTCGACAAAAGACTTGTCCATACCGAAGCGGCTGCCCGTTGCGACGATTTTGCCGACGAGATCGCTTACGTCATCGCCCTTATATTGGGCGAGCGTGGCCTTATTATCGGTAAAGTTCATGGCGATTCCGATGGCCAAGTTTTGCACGGAGACGGTGTGGGTGCTGCCATCTTTCTTGGTTACGCGATAAACTCCGCGCTCAGCCTGCTGAAGTCCGCGGACCCACTGCACGATGGCTTTGCCAAGTGCGTCGTCGGCAAAACTGAGATCATCAAAGAAGATAAATCCAGTTTGCCCCTTTGGGCTCGAAACAAATTCATTGAGGTCATCAATCACTTGATCTATCGCGGCCGCATCGCCCTTCTTCACGCGAACGGTATCGAGGTAGAAGCCGTTGGCGTCATTTTTATTCTTATCGCCACGCCGGTACATTTTTAACTTTAGCATCTTGGCTAAAGCGTCCCAGGCCTTGGTTTTTCCCGTACCCGGTTCGCCCGCCCAAATCCAGGTCGATGGCATCACTCGAGCCGGGTCGTGATTGAGTTGCGCGAGAGTGAGGCGAATGATCTCCGCTTTGAGCGCGAATTCACCGAGCATTCCGGCCCGCTGCAGGCGAAATACGGCCTCATCCCCGCTCAATAAGACTCTGGGGTCGTCAGGCGGAAGATCGGCCAGGTTCAACGCCAAGTTAAATTGCACCTTTAAGATTCGTTCAATAAAGCTACGGTCAATCTTGCGCGACGTGCGCACCACGGGATCGGTCAGGATTTTTTCGTTGTAGAGCTTTACGAAGTCGATAAACGCCGAGAAGGAGTTGCCTTGTCGGCTCTGAGAAATGGCGTCGATACGAATGGCGGCGTATTCAAAGATCTTTTGTTGTTGCTGTTCGGGCGTCATGGCGCCATCCACAATCTGGGAAGCATCAAATTCAAACTTTAAGCCCATGATGTCGGGCCGAGCCATGATTTCGCGCAGAAGAGCGGTTTTCGATTCCACCGTGAGCGGGGGGAGCTGCACGATTTCAAAGGCCTTGTCGAGGCCGGCGGCCATCTCGGGTTCGGCCTCGTCTTGAATCTGTTGAAGCTCAGCCTCGGTGCCCACCAGCAGCGTGGTCGCGCGGGGTTCGGGGAGCTTGCTGCGAAAATCTTCAAAGGGCACGGGCCCGCCCGCCGCCATTAAGTAAAGGGCATGCGGTGTGACTGTTTCATGTTGAACTAAGGCGTCACTGCGGTCGTCGTCGGCGGTCGACACCTGCGGAATTTGGAGTACAAACGGTTTTGACGAACCGGGTGAAGTCGGACGTCCGGCATGCTCCAAATGATTGAGGTCAGCGACGATCACCGCGCGCTCTGTTGGGCGAGCGTCGATGATTTCAAAATTTTCAAAAAAGCCATCGGCATGAGCGCGATTCAAATCGAAGATATAAAGACCGAGGTCGCGATTGTAACGGTGGAAACGTGCGCCCGCCGGGGCCAACTGTCGAGTTTTGACCAAATAAGATTCTTTAACAAACTCCATGGCCAGGGCCTTGATTTCTTTCGGCACTAAAATCACCCGGCGCCGGTGGGGCTGAGTGGGGTCGGCGGCTTCCTCGAGCAATTTGCGAAACTGCGCAAACAATTCGCTCCTGGCCAAATCGGCGGCGGAGCTCTCGGTCCGCTCGGCCTCATCGGGCCGGAACGGTTTCACTTTCCAGCTCAGTTTAGACTCGTCAGAAATAGTTTGAAATTGCGCGGCCACATTGTTGTCAAAATCAAAGGTCAGGCTGCCGTCACCGAACTCTCGCTTTGGGTACAGAGTCTGCATCGTACTGATTTTTGTGACGGCAAAGTCTCGTGACGTCGGCGGAATACCCGGTGTTTGAATAAAATAGAGATCGCCTTTTTGCTGGTCGTGCACTAGGCGTTGCATAAATTCGTCGGATGACAGTTCATTGCGAATGGCAAACTGAACCGACTGACTAGCTAAAAGCCTTTCGCCCTTAATGGTCACAGGGGTTACGAAGATCGTGCCGTTTGCCAAAAAGACCGTTACATAAAATTGATCCGAATGCTCTCGCCGTCCCGAAATAAAGCGTACATCAACGATATCTTTAAACGGATGGTTGTAGCGGCCGATGACCGAGGAGACATTTGTCGTTTTGCCATCTTTGTTGGCGCTCATCTGAAGGACTAAATCGATCCCCTTTTCGCCGTTTCGAAACGACGGGTCGAGGGCGTAAATCTTGGCCGAGACCTCACCCGACTTCTGGCTGCGAATGGCATTGGCCATGCGAAGCAGATCAAAATCGGACTCCTCAAGGTCACCGCGCTCCTTAGTTGAGCGCGACAACAGAATGCCCGGGTACGCCTCATGCGGGTTGCCGTCGGGATTGAAAATCCCTGATGGATTTTCCATATGGGCCTTTACCTTAAACTCCTTGTAGCGAAGTGTGCCGGCTAAAAAGAGGTCTTTGGTCGGTTGCGTGTAGATGTATTTCGGGCTGCCGGAAACAGAGGTTTCTAAATTCAAAAATGGCGTCGACGGCTCGCGTTCCTGGGCGTATTTTCCCGCATCGCCCTGCGGGGGAGTTGCATTATCAAAAACAATGAGTCGACTCTCAGAGTCCTGGATCAATCGGGCCGCAAGCTCTTGGCTTCTGTAGAAGAAATTTGCCATGTCGAAACTGCGGGCGACCGGCAAGATATCACCGGGTTGATTTAACGGGATGACGTAAAGGCGGGTCACGCCGTTGGCTTCGTCGGTATCGGAATTCGACTGACTCACAACCACATACAAAGTCGACTTTTTGTCGGAGCCGTCTTTTCGTAGTGCCGCGATCGACATTCTGGTGGGAAGTCCAGAGGCGGGCACCGGACCAAGTTTAACCATTTTGATGGGCGAAGAATTGTTGGTGACGACCATATACAATTCGTTTTCAATCGCGACTACGGCCGGGCTGTTGACCGCAGCATTATGATTGAAGGCATTCCAGATATGGCCTTCTTTATTTAGACGAAACCGGCCTCGCAACAACGGGTTGGCGGTGGTGCCAACGACATTTGAGGAGTCACGCATTCCGATCTGAATGGTCGGAACGCCCGACAAAATCGGCCAATTCATATGCATATCGAAGTTGCCGATCACTTCTCTCACGACAATGTTATCAACGTGCTTGGCTCGTCCGGTTTCGGCATTCCAGTGGGCGAGTTTATTTACGTTGCAAAAGTTGGCGTTGGCTTTTTGGCATTCGCTTTGGGTGGTGATCAGTGCGTCGACCAAAGGCTGATATTCGCCATGATCGGTTATTTTTAGCCGGCTCAAAAACAATTGTTGAAGCAAGTCGCTGTACACCAGCAGATCTTTATTCGCATCTTTGCGAAACATCTTTTGCAGTTCATCGGCCTTGCGAAATTTGTGATCGAGAATCAAAGGCGGGCCTAGCAGCTCGACTTTCGCGCCCTCGCTGCGTTTGAGTCGGACAGCGATCGTCATTTCTTCTGGGCCCCGTAAAGAGACTAGAACCAGCTGACCATCTTGCTTTTTAAATAAGGTCTCGTCCGTTTGCACAATTACGACGTGCTCAGTGCTTTGAATTAACGGCAGCGCTCGTTTAGTGCCCGTGCCAATCTCTTCGACGGGCTCATGGCCAAGAACAAACATGCTGCCGTCGACTTTCGCATCCGACAGTACATTGGCCAAGATCACCCGGCCATTGATCACGGTGACCAATGGAACTCGGTCATCGAACTTACTAAGGTTGAGCACTTGCACCAATGGACCGCGTTTGGGGTCGAGCAGCACTTCGCCGGTGAGCAACGGGGCCCAATCGGCGCCGTTTCGTGAATAGAGGCCGGGTTCAAGGCCTGTATCCTTGGCCTCCGACTTCAAGACAATCTTGTAAGGTTGGCCGCCGGTGGGCGCACTGATCAATTCTTCTCGATTGGCGCGGGCCTCAGAGGCGACGGCAATAAGCGCGAAAACTAGGAGGGTATTTAGAACCTTCAGCATAACGGACTCCAAAAATTTAAAAACCCCGGTGGAATCTGTCCCCCCTCCGGGACAGATTCACCGAGTGTTGCTCAGCGCTACTGCGGTTGATCCGCAGTCTGTGAGGGCTGATTCGCAAGCTGCTCAAGATCAAATGCATCGAGCGCTGCCGCTCGATTGTAGCCGAGTTGCTCCAGATGCTTGATCAAGTCATTGGCTAATGTTTGCGTTTCTTTCGAACCCGATCCCGACCTTAGTGTGTCGGCCAACCCGGTGGCGTTGGCGGCATCCAAAGTTTTCTTCGCCATATAGGCGGCGAGCGCTCCCGCAATCTCGGGGCTTGGCTCGACGGACTTCTTGCCATCCTGCAGTTGGTTCATATGAAAGAACATAATCTGCTGCATGGGCAATTTTCGCCCGGTCTGCTTCGAGTAGTAGTCCTTAACAAACTGAAGCCGTTCTTTGTTGATGCGTTGAACGCGGTTCGTGCGGCGCGAGGTGTACTCGGTGGCCGAGCCGTCGGTGCGATCGTCTTCAAGGAGTTCTTGCAAAACATCTTGATAGATTGCGCTGATATCACCTTGTCCGGCGCTGTACGCGAAATTGATGTCATCGCGAACGGCGGGGACCAAAAGTTCTCGCAACACCAATCGGCCAAGGCGCTTGTAGTGGCCTTCTTGCCCTGGGTCGTTGGTTTGAATAAAGCCATCGGTTCTAAAGCCTTCTTCTTCAAACACTTTCAGCAGAACGCTCGGAGTGAGAGTCATGCCGAAGCGAGAATCTTGACGGACCAGCTCGATCGCCGCACGCATCCAGCCAAGTGCATTTCGGTGCACAATCCCATTGTGACCTTCGCCCATCTTATTGGTCATTTCGTCTAAAGTGCGGCGCTCTTCGGGTTGAATATCGGTGAGCTTTCCGTCCCAGAAGCGAATGCGGTGAATGGGGTCGGTGAAAAGATTGTCGTGCACGAGGCGAGTTTGCACCAACGAGTACGCTTTTTCTTTGTCCGTTTCAAAACGCGTGGTTGCGATAATCCAGGCCATAAAGCGCAGAGCATGCGGGCTGATTTCGACCGCGCGATCACCTTGGCCGATGCGCATGCGGTAGCGCCGTTCAGGTCCTTTGACGTGGCCAGGCTCAAGTTTCTCCGGGATCGGGTAGAGGGCATTTAGATCCCCCTTCACCCATTCGGCGTTCTCATCGCCAATGGGCTTCATCCACAGGTTGTCTTTGTAACCATAAAGAATCGTACGAGCGACCAGCTGCGGTTGGCTAGGCTGAGTCATTTCGATCAACTGAAAGCGCTGTCTCAGCGCGCTCAGGCCGCCTTTGGCCATTAAGTTGTCGTAGCTTTCCTTGTTCGAGATTCCCATAACGAACGAATCCCAAGGCTCCTTGGCGGCGCCGCCCATTTGCAATTCGCGCGATTCAAATCCATCCATCATCTTCTCGAGAAAGTTGGGCGCACTTCGAGTCATCTCTTCGAAGATCGTCATATTGCCATCGCCTTGAAACACGAGGCCAGAGTAGGAGTAGGCGAAGGGATCCATTTTGCCTTCGGGGCTGATGGCCTGCACAACGGGATTTGAGGAGATAAATAGCTGACTATGATCGGCCTCAATGCCTTGTACGTTGACGATCGGGAACTGACGGTAGGTCGACGACATCACGGTGCGACGAATGCGCACGTGGCGGGCAATCGCCTGTAGAGTCTCGTTTAGCGTGAGTGCGCTGCCCTTCTTTTGCGTGTAGTGTTCAATAATAAACTTTAAAATCGTGCGCGACCAAGCGTCGGGGCGCAGACTGTGATTGGGGCGAATCCCTTTAAGGAGCGATTGCCCTTTGAGCGCAGCCATTTTTAAAGCCTGCTCTTGAAACTGCGGCGGCAAAATCGCGATGGGAGAGGTGTTGCGGGGGGCAGCGATGATATCGACATCAGGGCCCCAGCGCTTAACCATTTCGGGCAGTTCATTCACGCGGATCCAATCGAACGAATACACGAAGTAGTCGGGATTGTTGATCGTGAGGACTTCGGCACCCTTTTCGATCACGGTACGGGCTTCGGATTTACCGGTTCCGCCAGGACCAAAGGCGATCGGCACGGTTCGTCCGGAGCGATCTCCTTCCGCTTGCGCCTTCATAAAGGACACGAGATCGGCCATGGCTCGCCAGTTGCCTTCCACTCGGTAGCCTTGCGTGGCATCGGTGCCATCCACTAAGAAAGGATAGGTGATCACGGGCTCGGCGAGAAAGGCGACTTTGCGGTGCTCGACTCCTCCACTTAATACAAATGAGAGTACGCGCTGCGCTCCACTCATTGCGGTGAGGGGGGCTCGGGCGAACAAATTCTTCTTCGGATCTGGATCAATCAATTCTGTGAACTGTGGGCGGTCGTTGGCGATAATTTGATCTACAAATAAGCCGCCTGCGGGCGCGCTCGTCTGCTCTTCAAATTTCTTAATTACGCTGGCCAGAAGGTCCTCACAGGCCTTCTCGTCCAGCGCCACTTTTTCAGCTGCGCTATCGTGAGCATAAATGGCAAGTGGACTGAAGATTGACGTGGCTATTAGCCCGGCAAATAAAAAACGACCGATGATGTTGGACATCCTTACCTCTCCCTTTTATCGACGTGAAGCGCGTGTTTAAGTTTCGCTAAGTTGTTGAGTCAAAAACAAAAATCCAAAGTGGAACCGGTTTGGCGCGGCCTCACAGGAATTAATTTCTGTTGCAGTGAAAATTTGGTCGGATCAGGTGCTTGACTTCAAGGCATCACGGTGGCGAAAAGCTTTTGAGATGAATAGAAATTCACCGAGTCTGAAAACAACGGCGCGAACAAAAATTTCATGGTCCAACTTTGTTCCTTTTTAGCGCAGAAAGTCATTATGACTTCTTATGATTTGAATAACGTATGATCTCGTCGACGCACAAACGCGCACATAATTCTCACAAAATCAGCTTTCGCAATTCTTGCTGCGAGTACGCGTAGTCGGCATACACCATGGTGTTGGTGATATTTCTATGGCCGAGTGCCACCTGGACCAAGCGCAGATCTTTGGTCTTTCTATATAGACGGATGGCGAAGGTGTGCCGGAGCGAGTGGAGCTTTTTGTGGACAGGCCGGTACATGTCCCAGATTTGACGGAGCCGGTTGTAGGTGATGGGGAAGACCATCTGCTGATCTGAATTTTTGGTCTCGTTCATCAGCCGTTTGAACAGCCAGGAGGGTAACGGAAGCTCGCGATCGTTCGAGCCTTTGATTCCACGGATAAATACAGACTCGTCAAAGGTGTTGAGGTCGTCGACTCTAATATTAAGGACTTCTTGCGCCCGAGCCCCGGTGTGCAAAAGCAGCCAAAACAGAGTGCAATTTCTTGGGTCTTTTTCTTTGAACGAATTCAGAATGTGAATCAGCCGATCGTACTCGGGATCGAGTAGATATTTATTCTTGTTTAATGCGTATCTGACTTTGAGAGTGCGAGTTTTTGGTGTGTCGACCTTAGCCTTGATTCGTGTCATGGCGTTCCAATCTCGCGTGAGTTAGAAATGTATATAAATTCAATTTAGACGCAGTAGATAATCGCAATTTGTGCAGCCTCACGAGTGTTTACAGCTTCAATTTGAGAGTGAAAAACCAGTGTCGTCAACAACTTAATACTGTGACTTATAGTTATAATACATAGTCGATTTTGAAAAAGGCCATCCCTCGGTCCGTGGGCGTGGGAACCACTATTTATACATAATATTGGATTTAACAACTGGACCCTCAAATATTGTGATGTACATCGTGAACTATGGTGGTGCACAATTAAGTAATGCAAAACACAACACTGCGAAGGAGATGCGGTTTTGGAATTTGAACTTGAGAAGCATACATTCAGCGGCGACATCCCAAAGGAACCTCGACTAAAGACGGCTTTACGACTCAAATACGAAGCCGAAGTCCGAGCCTTTAAAACCCGCTATTTAAGCATCGAAAATGTACGTAAAACCCTGGGTTTTTCGCAAAGAAAGATGTGTCAGCTCTTGATGGTCGACCCCTCGGCTTGGTCGCGGTGGATGAAGGACGAAACAAAGATCCCGCCCCATATATATAGAGCCCTCGAGTGGCTGCTTTTATCGCAAGAGAAGAATCCGGATCTTTTGCGGGTGATGAGCGCTGGCCTTATGTCGAGTGGTGGGGGCAGTGGGGTTTCGAAGGCTGAAACCCAGGCATTAGAGGGCAAAATTCAGGCTTTAGAAGGGGAGATTCACGAGCTTAAGCGCAAGAATCTCGCTGCAACGGCAAAATTTATGATTTTGTTGCTCGGGCTTTTTGCGCTCTCTCTTTTGGTGATCTTGGTTAAGTAGAGCCCGGCTCAGGCGGCCAATTTTTCGTCCTGAGCCGCCGGCGTCTGCACGCGCGACTGCGCCTGTCGCTTGGGCTCGCGAGTGATGTCGGCCAGAACCGACCGATCAAAACCTAGCAAATATCCGCGATTGATATGCGCATTTTGCGCGAACTCACGATTCTCTAAAAGTTTTTTGTGCAAGGCTTTGAGTCGGTAGCAGGGAACGGCCGGATAAATATGATGTGAGAGGTGATAGCTCACAGCATGTGGCGAAAAAATTGAATTTTCCAGCCAGTTTGAGGAGACATCGCGGCTTGAGTTGTATTCATGGGCCCATGCAAGCCCGAAATGCTCGGCAATACTCCGAATGCGTTGCACGAGCGGAAAGACAAAGAACAAGGGTACAAACCAATAAAGAAGAACCGGCGTCCAAAGTTCAAAACGAAAAAGTAAAAATACGGCTAGCGAGTAGAAAATCGCTTTTTGCAGAAGTTGTTTGCCAAGATGCGCGCTCATATAAGTATTACGATTTAAAACGCCCGAGAAAGCAATCACAATCAAGGCCCACTCGATCGGCCCCCAAATCAAGACGAAGAACGGGATGTAGGCCGCCATTTTCCATTTTGCGACCGGAAAGCACCATTCGCGTCGGCCCCGCTTGCGGACCCAATCCGGATCTTGATCCGTATTTAAATGTTCGTGATGTTTCAGGTGGGTAACTCGATAGGCCTGCATATCAAAGAGCAATGGGAAGGCGGCAAACCAACTTGCAATCAGGTCATTCAGAGTCTTGCGGCGGGCGAGATGCTTATGAACACCCTCATGAATTAAAACAAAAAGCGCGTGCTGACGTCCGCCGATGATTAGGGTCGCCAAAATATAAACGGCCGGATGGGGCCATGTTGTGGCAGCAAAAGCCGTCGCCAGAATGACGGCCCAGTCCCAGAGCAGATAGGCTAGAGGAACCGCATAATTGGGAGTCGTCAGACGTCTTAGGTCAGCCATGGATAGCGGTGTGGAGGTCTTCATGCGGCGACCTTATATCTAGGTGCCGGTATCATTCTCGGGCCCGCGGCAAAACTTTCGGTCCTCGTCCGCCAAAGGCGGTCGGCTAGAGCGGGAATACCCTCGGCCGTCGTCGGCTTCACCTCGTCGCGGAACACGCCGATAAAATCGACTTCGACATTATGTTCGGTCTGTTTAGCGAGAAGGCAGCGGGCGCCGTGGCGGTAGCCCAGTTCGTTCATTTTTCGATTGTTGCGCGTGAAGGTGATCAACGTCTGGGCATCGGATTCGACTAGCCTTTTGCAAGCGGCCGCCACCAGAATTTCGGACACAAATGGCGCATAGGACGTCTTTCGCCACTCGGGCGCGACGCTCAGATAGCCCATGGTCATGACTTTCTCAACTCCGTCTTGTTTGAGCGAGCGCAGAACCGCTTCGGGATAGCTTTGAAAATAACTATGATCGGCATGGCACTTGTTAAAAAGGTCGAACCAGCTAAAGCAGAAAAGCCCTAAGATGCCCTGGTCCGAAGCAAGCACGCAGATCTCGTCTTGGCGAAAAAAGTTGTCCGAGTTAGTTAGCCCATGGCCGTTCAATTCGGTGAATGTCGCGTTCCATATCGAATGCCAAAACTCGTAGGCCCGACTGTACAATCCGAGGTGTTCGGGCAGGGGGCGCCGCGCGTCCATCAGGTAAAGTTGCGTTGGCGGTAGGTTAGTTTTTCGTTTGAGCGCGATGACATTCATATTTCACCGCTAACCTTATCGGACAAGTATTCTGGTTTATTTACTGAAAGGCTCTCAATGTGAGATTCTTGTTAAAAATCAGCAAAACCGGAATAATTTATTTAGAGACTACTGGATAAAACTGATGCGCTCCGGCGCGACCTTGATGGGGCGAGCGCGCAATGTATTTAAAAATCCGGCCCTCTTTTCCGGCCCTTCAAAAACCGAAGTTATAAACTTAAACCGAGTCATAAATACGCCTTGTGGTTCGGCAAAAGTCTCTTTCATAGGGTGGGTGGGAGTGGTGAACTTGGTCAATACGCGCAAGCTTTTCAAGTGACTCTCGACTTCGTCCATTAGAGCCTGAGTGATGATGGGACTGCGCTCATAGAGCACGTACCATTTGTTCAGTAGCAAATCGTCCAAGTTGTAATTGCAAATACGGAAGAAGTTAAAGCTGCGGAAAATCTGAATATTGTCCATGTTGTAGATTTCGACGATGTCTTTGCGGCGGATTTCACGGAAGGCTTCAGGGGCAGCTAGCAACCCTAAGGTTTTCAAGGCCGTGCGTGCGAGGTTGACGCTATCATCCATGTCGTAACCGGCCCGCTCTGCCTCTAAATGAACCTCAAGAACCGTGCGTGCCGTTCGGATGGTCGTGGCTAAATACGAAGAGTCGAGTTGAAGGGCTAGATTTTCATTCTTTGGACTGGGTGCAGGGTTTTTCTGAATTCCATGCCGGCTTAAAAATGCACTGGTGTCTCGGACTATGTCTCTAAATTGACTCAATATTGAGAGCTTAGCGGCGTTGGAATGTTCCATTGAATGCCAATGTAATGCAGTCCGGGCTACGTGTCAATTTTGTGCACTCATATAAAGCTTGTTGATAGAAATTCCGATTTTGTTCTGTGGAACGCGCTCGCTATCAACAGATTCATGCCCAGCTGAATTTTAAGACACCATCGGCGAAATGGCCGCTTTATATAGGCTATGATTGCGTGGTGGCGGCAGCGCTTTATTGGGGTCTTGCATACGGCGGCGTGATCTTGTCCGTGTTGGCGCCTTTTTTTCTTGCGGTCGTGATGTTTAGGGCGTTTGGCTTTATGCACGAAGCGGTTCATGGCGTTCTTCACCCCTCAAAAAAGATCAATGAATGGCTCGGGCTTTACTGGGGCACACTGTGTTTTTTGCCCTACGCACAATGGAAGTCCGGGCATCTTGAGCACCATTATTGGGCGGGAAATATTGAAAAAGATCCGGTTATGAAACTTTGCCTCTATGTAAAGAATGGCGGCAAGATGCCTTGGTTGGTCGAACTCGGTTGGCGTCTGTGGATTCCGGTGTTGGCGGTTCTGCAGGAGGCCGTGTTCTGGTGGAACTCATTTTTGCTGTTGAAGAAAGGGAATGTGACGCCCATGAAAATGGTTAGCGTCATCGCCCCCATCCTTTTTTGGGGTGCTCTGTTTTGGCTCGGTGGCGGGAGTTTATTTTTGACCCTCTATTTGCCGGCGATACTTATCTATCTGGCCATGGTTGAGATTGTGAATTTGCCGCACCACCTTGAGTTGCCTCAATTCGATCACGAAACTCGCATTCCCGTTTTTAACCAGCATCAAATTAGCCGCAGCTGCACCTATCCCAAATGGTTTGAGCGCTGGGCGCTGTTGAATTTTAACTATCACGTTGAGCACCACTTATTTCCCACATTGCCCTGGTCGGAATTGCCTAAAGCGCACGCCTTGATGGAAAAAGCATTGGGTTCACAATACAATGTAGAGGCAGGATTTACCTGGATATTTCGCAACCGCAAACGGCCACTCGCAAACGTGATTTATCAGCCACCGCCGACCATTGAAAAATCTCAACTTGAGTCAGCCGCCTAAACCAGACCCGACTTTATACCGATAAGTAGGGGTCAGACAATTTTAGGGGGACGTATGCGGAAATTACTGCACCTTGCGGTGATTCTATTTATTTTCGGTTTGAACTTCGGCTGTACTCGGTCGATCAAAGACGATGCAAAGGTCTCGATTGTGATTCCGACCTCGCAAAAGGTTGGAGCCATGTCGATACCGGCCGGATTCCAATTGGGTCATATCGTGGTCAACGTACACGGCCCGCAATTAAGAATATTCACTTGGGACGGAAAATGCGGAGATGGGTGCACGGCCACACCTCCGGCGGCGATCACGATGGATGTTCCCTCCGGCAACAACAGGGTAATTCAATACCTGGGTGTGTATGAGAACAATGATACCGGCGCGATGATCATGTACTACGGCGACAAGGTGGCCAACCTCACGGGGGGCGATGTCACCGTTTCGATCGATATCTCTCAACACGGGAACATTTCCGCTGGTCAGGCCAATATTTCGGGTCAGTATGTGACATCCTTTGATGGCGTTGCCAACGTGGGCCGCGGCCCGACCGGGAGATTGGAAACTGTCTTTAAGCCTTCGACAACGGCGCCGCCCATGGTGATAGAGCCCGTAGAAATGTTCAACGGTTGGATCCACGCTTTTGCCCTAAAAGGCATTCAGCTTCAGTACCGCTTTCCGAACGGCGAATACTTAAAAGACGGCGGCGGCATCCCGATCACCTTCGACCGACTTTCAACGCAATCCGATCTCGCCGGAGACAACCTGGTAAGGTATGTCGCGCCCAATGAATTTTGGGTGCAAGACGGCGGCGGCAGCGGGCGCAGAAAGCAAAATGGCGGCGAGGCTATAATGGGATTTTTTGGGCCAGCCGCGGTTCCTGGGGCTAAAGCCTGTTATGGCCCGAACGGCTCAGTAAGCAGTCTTTGGGATGCCGACACGGGGGGTTCGAATCTCACCCATTGTGGAGTGGGCTGCTCCAGCGAGGCCATTCAGCGCATCAGCACATCGGGTGTTGCTTTGGCCTCGTGTAGCGATGCGAACATGCTTAGGACCGAAGTGGCATATAAGGCAGATCAATTAGGAAACGGAAAAAATTCTGTGGCTCAGTTCCGCGGGCCGTTTGCCAAAAAAACTTGGAGTAGCACTCCAATGATCACACCTTGCAGCGGCATGACTCCGAGTGGTTATATGTTCACTCAGAGTTGCTATCAACATCCCACGGGCGGCGGCATTCGCTGGAACTATATTCCGGAAGTTTTCACCGGAGCCAACGCCATCACTGGCGTTGCGATTTTTCATAAAGTATTTTTGCCGGCCTGTAACAATGGCGATTCGCCGTGCGCAAATGAGTACCGGGTTAAAAATGGCGACGGTTATGATTGCGCGAACTTGGCAGCCAAGGGTTTTACAAAGTCGGCTGACTTTTTACCAGCGACTACACCCGAGCTGATTTTTAACGGAGCTTTGCCCGAAGGCAGCAACCGGGTCGCGATTGCATGCCCGTTTCGCGATGAGGGCGGCGTTCGCCGCTACTTCAGTTCAGGTGTCGAATTTCACGATATGAGAGCGCCTTTACCGGCGTTAAGCGGTGTGAGCGTGCGAAATGCCGCAGATACAGTCGCCGATAGCTATCTGGTGGATGCCTCGCTGACTTCGAATCCCATCTCCGCTCACTTTTCTGCATTTGCTGGTGCGTCTAGCTACACGGCTGAAATTCGCCAAATGGGCTCGCCCGTTTGCTCGGAAGAGAGTGGATCGGTCTCTCCCATTACTTTTCCCAGTTGCCACACAGATATTGAATCGACGCCAGGCAATTATGAATTGGTCGTCACCGCTAAAAATGCGAGCGGGGATGCAATTGCGATGAGCAGTCACAACTTTACCTATCTCAATGATCCGCCAGTGATCACCTCGGTGACGATGTCTATCTGCACGGACTGGAATACCACCGCCAATGTTCAACTCAACGGAACCGTATTTGCCACGTCTGGTGCATCGACCATCGATTGGTATACAAGCTGGACAGGCACTCAGAACGGCACCAATTCGGGCAATTTTGCATTCACGCCAACGAGCGTTCCTCTTGTCGCACAAACCGGGATGCTCACGGCTGTTAGTAACTCCTACACCGTGAATTTGTCGCTCACACCCGTTCACGCTTCGGGATACGTGGGCCCGGCCTACCCAATTACCGCATTTACCGTAACCGACGGCGCGTGCTCTCCATAAGTCCAGTCTAGGTTGGGGCACTAGATAGTGCCCCTCAGTCCCTCCATTGCTAACATTTTAGTCTGAACATTCCCCGGGGGATTGATGCGCGGACTTTTAATGATAGTCGTGGTTTTGTGTTCTTCACTCACTTGCACACGTAATGTGCCAGATCTCAAGCTCAGCATGAATATCGGAGTGAATAGCGGCGAGACGGGAATGTCGGCCGATGATCGTCTTTCTAATGTGATCGTGAACGTCAAAATTCCTGGTAAGGGCCCGATCGTTAGAGAGGTTGAGTACCACGGAGACAATGCGCCGATCATGGGGCTGCCGATCAATTTGGAGATCAAAGACATCCCCAAGGGAAATGGGTTTTTTATTCAGGTGCTCGCCATCTATGAGAGCACGACCAACGGGGCGATGAAGTTTCTCTATGGCGACGCCAGCGCCAACGTCACGGGTGACACGACCGTTTTTATTACGGCCGACAACGCGGGCTCCTCAAACAAAATGGTGCAAATCGCCGGCCGCTATCTCACTTACGAAGACTCGTCGAATTCGGGCGACGACGCGGGTCCGACCGGAATTATGATTGCACAATTTCTTCCGCCCAATGGCAAAGAGCCAATGAATGTGCAGCGCAAGTACATGGTGAATGGTTGGTTTCAAGCCTTCGCGATTGACAGCTCTACCGCCGGATTTCGCTATGTAATGGCCGATGGCACGGTGATCTTTAACAACTTCAACGCCTCGTCGGCGTTTCTCACGCCCTCCGACAAAATATTGAAAGTTGTTAAGCCGGTCAGTGCGCGACGCGAGAATCGAGGCAGCGAAAGTTCCATTCGGGTTTCTGCCGAGTCGGATTTGTATCTGGGCTTTTTCAATTCGGGAACGCCGTCGCAGCCCAAAAAATCCTGTTATGTAAATGCGACCGAGGCCGTGTCGGGAGTGTATACGTCGGCCGCTATGACCACGCCTCTCGTTTACACCGGGATATCGGGCACAGCCGCGAATGTGCGAGTTGCGGGCGGGGGAGTGTCTGACGCCTTTAATGTATTTGGTGGCTTGGGCAGCAATTGCGGCTCTGCTGAAATCGACGGTGGGCGCGGTTTGGTTTTTCATCACTTTAAGGCCGACGATGAAGAGGGTTATGCTGGATTTAGTGTTCCCTATATGTCGATGCGACCTCTCGATCCGCATCGCTCGTTCTTGAGCGGGCAGCCGGATCTGACCGTTCCATCCGCTCCCGTTTGGAATTTAAAATGGAAGTACTTGCCAGGTGCGATTGTGGGCTTGGCGGGGGGCGGGACAGAAATTTGGTTTAAGGTCTATCAGCCGGGCGGCGATGGCGGTGGTGGCGGTCGTGACTCGTGTGAAAATATGGGTGGCCGAGGATACACTTTGGCGGGGTCGACTCCGGTGCCGGGCGAGACGTACGCCTTTTCGGGTCAGGGGATGAATTCGAGCAATTACTATAACTATAGCTTTGCGGCTTGCGCGTACCGAATCGCGGGCGGCGTGAAGCAGTATCTGGGTCGGATGGCGCAAGGCGACTGCATGACAGGAAGTTGCGGTGGGATGGATCACTTTGGATGGGGCACCGGCAATTATGCCCCCGCCGGCGTGGTGAATTTCGCGGGCGATCTGTCGGGCCATTCGCAGCGAATTACTGCAATTGCCGAAAATGCAGATAGTTACGTTGAGGTTGAGGTCGCTAATGACTCAGGCTTTGTGGCGGGCAAAGAAATTTTAGTTCTTGTCAGTGGCGCAACCAATGGCGCGTGCGGCACCCACCAAGGTTACCCGCTTCAAGCGGGCGCATTTTCTTTTGTGCGCTTGCTTCAGGGTGGGCCATTTATACGTTTGGCCAAGGGCTCGCTTCTCGACACGATCGGGACCGGCAATTTGGCCAACACCCCTAACTCGACAAATTTTTGCTACGTGCAGATGGTGCAAGTTCCGCATTTTGCGAATTTAGATCTAACTGCGTCGGAGTTGATGGCGGTGCCCTTTGATTACGCGGGCACGGGCGGCGGCGTAATTGCCGTTCGGGTGAGCGGAACATTAAATCTCGGCGCAAGCGGCGATGGCATTAATGCCAGCTCCGTTGGCTATCCGGGTGGATCGAACACCATTCCCCATGGCGGTGGACCGCTGCGTGCGCCTAGCGCAACCCTAACGACCAATCATATGGGTGGCAGCGATGGCGCTGGCGGCGCCGGTGGTGGCGGTGGCTTTGGCAGTGGCGGTGGCTTTGGCAGTGGCGGAAACGGCAACTCAGGCCTAGGCGGGATGGGCATGTCGATGTGCGGAAGTGGTGGGATGTGCAGTCCGCTCCGAATGCTCATGGGTGGTGGCGGCTCGGGTATCGGCGCGCCGGGCAATGGCTACGGCCAGGGTGGTGGGATCGTATTTATCTTCGCCAACAAAATTGAAAGCTATAGCGGCGCGATTTGGGCCGATGGCCGTGGCAGCGATGGTGGCTACAGTGCGGGCGGGGGTGGAAGCATTAATATTTTTACTCGCCAACTGACCGGCAACGGTTCGGGCGGCATTAATTTTCTTGTGCAAGGCGGAGATGCTGGCACAGGCGGCAGTGCCTTGGGTGGCGGCGGTGGCGGCTACGCTTCGGTGACTGCGTGTTTGAATGACCTTACTGGAAGTACCAACTTTACTTTTGCGGGTGGTTCTGGCGGGGGAACCGGGCCCGGCCAAGCCGGTTCCGCTGGTCAGGGGCAGTACAACTCGCCCAGTCAATTCTGGATGTGTCAGTAAGCGTTATCAGCCCTCCGAACGGGTTATAAATCCTTGAACCGACGGAGAGTTTTTTCTATTCTCTGCCCCTATGCTTACATTTGAACTTCTCGAAAAACACGGGGGCCATGAGCAAGTCGTTTTCTGTCACGACAGCGATTGTGGCCTCAAAGCGATTATTGCCATTCACAACACCACACTGGGACCGGCCTTGGGCGGAACTCGGATGTGGCCCTACAAAAACGAAGAAGAGGCGCTGATCGACGTGCTTCGGCTTTCGAAGGGTATGACCTATAAAGCTTCGGCTGCAGGCCTCAATTTGGGCGGCGGTAAAGCGGTGATTATTGGTGACCCGAAAAAAGATAAAACTGAAGCCATGTTCCGCACCTTTGGTGCGTACGTAAACTCACTCAATGGCAAATACATTACGGCCGAAGACGTGGGCACGACCGTTCACGATATGGCTTACATTTTTATGGAAACGCCCTACGTAACGGGGATTCCCGTATCTTTTGGCGGCTCCGGCGATCCTTCACCATTTACCGCTCACGGCGTCTTGATGGGCGTCAAAGCTTCGGTCAAAGAAAAATTGAAAACCGACTCGCTGAAAGGCGTTCGCGTGGCCGTGCAAGGTCTAGGCAACGTGGGCCACCATTTGGTTGAGTATCTAGTTAAAGAAGGCGCGCAAGTGACCGTTGCCGATATCGACAAAGACCGCGTGAAAAAGACGGTCGAAAAATTTGGCCTGACCGCGGTGGATGCCGACTCCATCGTGACCAGCGAATGTGATGTGCTCGCGCCCTGCGCGCTCGGTGCCGTCATTAACGATCAGACGATCGGGAAATTGAAATGTAAAATCGTAGCCGGCGGCGCGAACAATCAGTTGGCCGAGCATCGTCATGGCGACGCGCTCTTGGAGCTGGGAATTTTGTATGCTCCGGATTATGTGATCAATTCGGGCGGCCTTATGAATGTTTTTGTTGAGCTCGAAGGCTATTCGCGCGAGCGGGCTTTTGAAAAGACCACCGCTGTTTACGACAATCTGATGCAGGTTTTCGGAATTTCTCGCGAAGAGAAAATTGCCACCCACCGCGCGGCCGATCGATTGGCAGAAAAGCGAATCAAGTCCATCGCCAACCTCCGCCAGCATCACCACGGCCGCATGGCTAGACCGTTTTCAACACTCAAAGAGATGACCAACCGCCAGAAGTAAGGAGTCCAGTTCGTGAGCAAGCAAGAAAATCTCGCCGCCACTATTAAAGGTCCCGATGCATTTCAATCCACCAGTGCGCGAGTTTTGCAATGGATTGAAGAGAACGCCCGGGTCGTTGGCGCGGTGATCGGACTGATTGCCCTGGTCGCGATTGGCTATGCCGGATATGCGTTTTTAAATTCGCAAGCTGAGACCAAGGCGGCCGAGCAGATCTATAAAAACGAAGCCGAGCTTAAAAAGACCGAATCTAAAATCCGTGAAGAGCGCGCAAAAAAAATGCAGGAGATGGCTGGTCTTACGGGTAAAAACAAAGCCCCGTCCGTGCCAAATCCGGACCTGATTCGTCCGGTAGATTTTGCCAAGGATTACGCGGCCATCGTGACTCAACTCAAAGCCGATCTTAAAGCCAATGCCGGCACTCGTGCGGCGGCCGTTTCGGCGTTGAACTTGTCGTACTTTTTGGTGCAGCAGAAACAGTTTCAAGAAGCGCTCGATGTATTGAAAATCCCTAAGGCTCCGCCCGGCGGGGATTTGCTCGGTGGCTTTTGGCGCATGCACTACGGTCTTGTGCTCCTTGAGAATTCAAAACCCGAAGATGCGCTCAGTTTCTATAATGAGGTGATCGCCTCCGACAAACTTAAACCGTTCCATCCGGAAGCGATGTTAAAGCTTGGTATCGCCTATGAAATGAAGGGCGATCCGACCAAGGCCCGTGAAACTTATGAGAAGTTGGGTCGCGATTATCCCAACACCGAAGCTTCCAATTCGGCGACTCAGTTCTTGCGACTTCTCGAACTTAAATCCAAACAAGGATAGGCATGAAGTACTTTTTAGTATTGATAGGGCTCACGGGCGCAATGGGCTGCTCAGCCGTACGAACTGTGCCTAATAAGTTTGTCGTTGAGAAGCGCTGGGTGCGCGATACGGTGGAACAAGAATATGTTCAGGGCCGCAGAATTCACCGGTTTAGCCCGATCTTGACCGATAAAATGGTTATCACTGGCAATAGCATCGATGGGTTGGTGGCTTATGATCGGGGCACAGCGCTGCAGCGTTGGCGCTTGCCGATTAAAGACGGCAGCGAGGCCGGTGCGCAATTGGCCGAAGACATTCTCTACTTTGGCGCCGGCGATGGACAGCTCTACGCCATTCAGCCCGAGAGCGGAAAGTCGTTGTGGACCTATCCGTTGAAGGCGGAAGGGATTGCTCGGCCGCTGATTCGCAATGGCATTGTGTATGTGCTAGGTGGCAACAACGTCGCCCACGCGCTCAATGCTCGAACAGGAAAGTTGGTTTGGACCTATAACCGGCGCGAAGCGAGTAATATCTCTGTGCGCGGTGGTTCGCAGCCGGCGCTCGTCGGCGATCTGGTGCTGGTCGGATTTTCAGACGGCGCGCTAGTCGCATTGAATAAGTCGTCGGGCGCGGTCGTGTGGGAGGCCAATCTCAATCGCAACAAGCGGTTTCGCGATGTGGACTCGACGCCCATCGTGGATGGCGACAATATTTATGTGTCGAGCTACGACGGTTCGCTGTACTGCCTAAATCGCAATGATGGGCGCGTGCTGTGGGTGGTGGACGACGGCGGCTACGAAGAGGTGCTTTTAAATGGGAATGTGATTTATTACTCCAGCACTTCGGGCAAGACCATGGCGCTCGACAAAGGCTCGGGCAAGGTGATTTGGAGTAAGGAAAACCCCCGTGGCATCGCCACGGCGCCGATGTTGTATAAGGGCGTTCTTATGGTGGGTGAAATGGAAGGTGCCTTGCGCTTTCTGGACGCCCGTACCGGTGAACTGTTAAGTGAGTTTGCGCCTGGGCGCGGAGTCACCTCAAAGGCGGCTGTGGATGCGAATAACGGCGAGGTTTACTTTATGTCGACCGACGCCAATTTGTTCGCATTGCAGGTGAACTGGAAAAAACATGCGAAGGATTGGCCATGGGAATAAAGCATTTTATTTGCGGATTCGCGCTGTTGTTTTTGACTGTCAATTGCACTCAAGGTCATTGTCGGCGGAAGCAAGACACGCAAGGCGTAGCAAAGCCGGTCGAGGCTGTGGATGCCAAGACGCCAGCCATTCCGGATGCGCGGCCGACCGATCGAATCATGGTCTACAAATATGATGGAAGCCTTCAGTGTGGCGCGGGAAAAGCGATTTCGGTTGAAGCCATGCAAAAAGAATTGAGCGGCATTCAAGTTTTCTCGGCCGTCAAAAAGCCCGATGGCTTGATGCACATTCAAGTTTGTGGCTCGATTACAGGACAATCCAATGTTTATGAAATCGCCGCCAAAGACCTTAAGAAGGCCGAAGCTAAAGGCTTTAAAAAGTGGGACTTTCAGTGACCTTAGAGCGGGTGCAGCGATTGATTCGCGATGTGCCCGACTTTCCGAAGCCGGGAATTCTCTTTAAAGATATTACGCCCGTGCTCAGCGACGCGCAGGCCTTTCAGACTTTGATCGCGCAGTTGGCCGAGCTGGTGCCGTCAACGACCACCCGCTTGGTGGCGATCGAAAGTCGCGGTTTTATTTTGGGCGCCGCGGTCGCCATGAAATTAAATCTGGGAATGGTATTGATTCGAAAGCCGGGTAAACTTCCCTACGCAACGCTTTCGCACTCCTACGACCTCGAGTACGGCAAAGACACCCTACAAATTCATGCCGATGCCTTATCGCCTGCGGACCGCGTCTGCATTGTAGATGATGTGCTCGCCACGGGCGGCACGGCCTCAGCCGCGGAGACACTCTGCCTAGAGACAGGGGCCGTGGTTTCGGGGTTTGCTTTTATGATGGAGCTGGGTTTTTTGCAGGGACGTAAATTACTTAAGGCCCAAGCACAGTCTCTAATTACTTTTTAGATTCGGACTTCTGCCGCAGTTGCGCGGCCTGAATGGCGATGGTCCCTGAGATATCTTGCAGTCGATCGAAAGCCTCGAGTTTCGCCAAATCCTCGTTGCCCTTGAGTTCGATGGTCAATACCGGAATTTTTCGATCCGCCCACATATAACGGCCCAGGCTACCGGGGAAATTTCCCAAAGAAGTCCATGGTAAGGGTTTAAATGATGGAGGGCTTTTCATTTTCGGGCCATCCAGATCTAGAACTCCGAGCGGGGTATGAATCGAGATCAAAAGCTCGGGCTTAAATTCGTCGAGATGCTTGAGGAGGCACATCGTTTCGATCTCGCTCGCGGATTCAGGCCCAGGGTTGCGACGAGGGTCAGACTTCATTCTCGTCTTCCAGTATTTGATCGCTTCTTCACTCCAATTGTTGGTGGGAAAATTGCGATTGAGATCCACGCCATTGGCATTGGTGCGGGTCTTTGCCTTCCACCCGTCGGGGTTGGCCACCGGCACGACCCGCCACGTGTTGCGGGGCTCGATTTTTTCAAGCCGCTCCATCCAAAGTTTGGCGACCATGCCGCTTAAATGTTCATCGCCATGAATTAAGGCCTTGGCAAAAATTCGCTTGGGGGCCTTTGCGGTGCCGATTTTGTCATAGTGAAAAATGGGCGCGCCCTTAACGCTGTCGCAGCCGTCGAGTTTTTTCACTTTCGCGCAGGCGCTTTTTAATTCATCGCTTGGCTCCGCTTTGCCGACAATTTTCATTTCTTCAATGCAGATGGATTCGAGTGAAGGCGGCAGTGGCTCCGCCGGCTTTGGTGTGGCTTCATTGGCCACGGCCAACGATAAAAGCGTCCAAATTAAAAGCATTCGATATTATGGACAGCCAACAGAGGAAAGATCAACGGAATTTCCGCTCTGAGTGGCCGGATAGTCGACGTTAATCCGTTGCGCGAGACGATGTAGATTGAGTTTATTGCCGTCTTTAAAAAATGACGTGAGATTCGCGGCTTTTTCTGCCGAGGCGAGAAGAAGGCGCTCCACCTCTTGCGGGGATGGATAGACGTTGGTGGCATCTTTTATAATACCCATGGCAAGTGCGGCGGCAGCAGCCACAAGGGGCGCGGCCTGTGAAGTTCCGGCGAGTCGACCATACGACGACTGCGAACGGGGTAAGGTCGAATAGATACCGGTCAGATTCAGATCCGCACCCGGCGCAGAAATTTCGGCATAGGTGGTGCTGAAGTGACTGAAGTTACTGCGCAGTCCCGTCTGCACATCAAAAGAGCCCACGCCGATCACGCCGGGTCGGGTGGCGTACATTCCGGGAATCGAAGTCAGGGTGGTCCCGTTCACCTGTGCGCCGGGCAGGCCATTCTCCGCGTTGCCGATGACCACCACGACCACAGCACCATTGTTAACTGCGGCATTGACCGCCTGCTCAGCCACAGCATCCGTGTTTGGCCCGGCAGTGATATTGCCGACACTCAAATTGATGACCTTGGCGCCATTTTGATATGCGAACTGAATGGCGTTGGCAAAATGCTGTGAGGTGGTTGAAATTCCACCCTGGCCGTTGGATGCGAAAAGTTTAATCGGCAAAATTTGCGCACGGAAAGGCATGGCGCCCGAAACCCCGATACTGTTGTTGGTCATGGCCGCGATCAGACCCGACACGTGGGTGCCGTGCCCTATACTCGAAATATCAGTCGGGTCGTAACTGACCGGGCCGGCGATGGTTGTGATATCAATGCCGATGCCGAGCGAGTGCCGCCAAAGATTGTCGGTCAAATCCGGATGCTGCCAATCCACTCCGGTGTCGATGACTGCGACCTTAACCGGGGCGCCTGTGGCCTGATCCATTCCACCTTCGGAATTGTAGTAGTAAGGGTAAGATTCGTCGGCTTTGATGGCGTCCAGGTGCCCTTGATTAAAACGGCCTTGATCGTTGTAGGCCATCAGTTTGTATTCGCGATTCCACGAGAGGCCGACGATGCAGGATTCTTTGTCGGCAATGGCACTCAGTTCCGAGTCGGTGTAATCGCGATCGAGCTTCCAAATGTAGGCCTGAGTTGGAAGTTGTGCGAAGCTTTTGCCGACCGCGAGTTTTGAGATCACGGTCTCTTCCATTCCCTGAGCATGTTCATTAAGGCAGGCGTTGTCGGCGACAAAACTCAGCTCCGTACCTGCCTTGATCGTCAGTGTCTCGGCTTTGCCTTGGACACTTGCGCCCGTCTCCTTAAGTTGAACTTTTCCGTTGGCGAAGGGATTGGGTGCGAGAGGAAAATCAGACAACTTTTGCACTTGGCCTTTATACATCACCGGCTTACAGGACGCGGAACTCGATGCCGAATTAAAACCTTTGCCGCCGAAAAGGCCAGCCTGGCACGCATTAAAGGCGAAGGGCAGCATTAAGGCCAATGCTAATGGAAGGAACATGAAGTGACGGCGGGGACTTTTCACCAATACAGCTCCTGAACCCAGATTATCATATGCGGACCCGGTGATCGCGAGTCCGACTCATGCAATGTCTCATTTTGAGTCAGAACCGGTTGGTTTCATGGGCGGCGCGATTTCTAGATCTTCTTTTAAGCGGCTTTCGGACACGGTTTCAATAAATACGCCCAGATCCATATACTGCACCAAAACTTCCCAAAACGAGTCCGACGAGACCTTAAAAAATACGCAGGGCTCACGAGTGACGATGGTGGCGGTGCGGGGGATGTTGGCAATCAGTGCGATTTCGCCAAAGAAGCTCCCTTGGCGCAGGGATTTAATGTGCTTTCCATGAATAAAGACATCCACGGATCCGCGCAAGATAAGATAGAGGTTGTCGCCCTGATCTCCTTGCGCGAACACTTTTTGCCCGAGATTAAAATACGTCAAGGAGCCGCGGCTGCAGAGAAAGTCGATCGACTCGGTCGAGAGACTGCGAAACACCGGACTTGAGGCAAAGAACTGATTGACCAAAATCGCGTTGCGAAAGTCTTCGAGATGGCGAATGGTTTTGGCGTCGTGCGCGACTTGCCGAATCACAGAAATCGGCACTTGCAGAATGGTGACTTCGGTTTTTGATTTTACCTGCGCCGAGCGGGGAGAATCATCAACCAATGAAGCTTCGCCGAACACCGAGACGGGGCCAAGTTCAGAAATCCACTCGTCCTCAGTGCCCGGGCCGCCGAGCCGCGAGATCTCAACCAGTCCGTCCAAAAGCACATACAGTTCGCGCGAGACGGCACCCTGGCGAATGACTACAGCACCTTTTTTTAGCGTAACCACCTCAGACTTGGTCACAATCTCAGTGAGAAACTGTTCATGAAAGTGGGAGAATAAAGGCAAACCCTCAATGCGCTTAATCACTTCGAGTGCCGGCCACTCCCGCTCGGGGCTTGTCGACATTTTTCGGGCGCGCGAGCTTAGCTTGGCCCAAATGGGCTCAAAGGCCGCGACAAAAACTTTTTCGATAAACGATTGCACCAGATAAAAAAGGGCGACAAGCCATATGGCGAGCCCGGCGAGACGGGGTAGAGTTCCCTCGCTCCA
>CAYVRZ010000003.1:63455-198549 GCA_964453895.1 uncultured Pseudobdellovibrionaceae bacterium
TGGTCGCCGTCGAATTGTTCGGGAGTTTGCAAGGCGAGAATGTCGGGCCCGAAAAAGATGGCGGTTTCATGCAGCACCGACAGCATCACGAGCAGCCACATCGCTCCCCAGAACATGCAGATGCGTGCGAAATCTTGATCTTGCTGGCGTAGTTCTGGATTGAAAGTATTGATGATCGTGCTTTTTTCAAAGTGCCAAGACACGACGTCGCGGTCGTTAGGGATCAAAATGCTTTTAATGAGCTTTCGGCCTTCACTGGTGACGAACGGGTTGAACTCATAGATCGTCAGGCAGAGACTCACAAGCAACATAGAATTCATGTAGGTCGGGCTCAGTACGAACGAGCCAAAGTACACCAACGCCCATGGCGCCAAGATCTGACTGACATGAAACATGGCGGTGTACAGGCGGCTTTCAAACAACACGTTCGACTCATCACCAATATGAAGATGAACGCCCCAAAGGCTTAGGCGCAGCGACACGTTGTAGGCTTTACCGGTCAACAGCAGGAGCTGTACGGCGCACAAAACGTAGCGAAAGGTTTGCATTAACGAGCCAAAGACGAAAAGAGTCCAAAGTCCACTGGCCAGGTCCACATCCTGAGTCCAGGACTCTACCATTTTGACCGGTGAAGGCGGAAAGTATTGCAGGCCCAATATGGCAAAGATCAAAGCGGCGAGTGTTAGCGCGTAAAAGGCCACGGCGGACTTGCTGTCGGCTACGATGCGCTGACCAAAGCGCCACGAAAAATGCCAGCGGCTGCGCTTGGGCGTAACCCAAGACTCCAAATGCTCGCTCAGCACGAGTTCTTCGGCATTCTCAAAAAATCCACCTTGATGAAGGGCGTGGAGCGCTGACAAGATCCACTTGAAGGGTACGGCGCCTTGCTTTTTATAGATCTTCTCGATGATTTGCCTAACGGTGAATTGGCCACTGCAAAGAAGAATCAGATCGGCCAGTGCCATCGGTAAGAAAATTTGATTGTAGGGATTGTCGGTTTCAAAAATAATCCGCGAACCTTGTGGGATCACCCGTCCGGCGCGCAATCTGGGCTTGAAGTTTTCGAGGGTCGTCGTTGGCTTCATGACCGACCCTCAAAGTAAAGCGTTTGCAATTGGGCCTTTAGGTCCGTGAGAGCTTTGCTGGGTTGAGGAACATTCTCCAGAAAGACCAGAATGTGCTCAACTTCACGGGGAGTGGCCGGAAGATTTTCTTTGTTGACCGGCCACGAATCACGCAAAAATTTAAAATTTTTGCCGTCAAGGTAAAGCTCAGCGCCGACATGAACGTCGTCGAGAAAAGTAAGGCACTCGCCATTGAGTGAAGTCCATACCTCTTGGGCATGAATGGACAGATGCGTTTCGGCCAAGTCCATAAGGGGTTTCATGGTCAGGGCCAGCACGCCGGGCGCGATGGCCGACTTGATAATGGTCACAAGGTCCGCGGGAAGATCGATAAACTGAATATGCCGTCGATTGTGAACCGCCGAAACGATGCGCGCGCGGACCGGCCGCTCGCCATCGGGCCAGATCAAGCGGAGATCAACTTCGATGCCCGCGCTGGGCCCGAGATGATCCTCTTGATCAATCAAACACGTCCCGCCGACACTCATGTCATGAACGCGAATGGCGCGTTCCCCAAAGAAAATGCACGGGAGGGAAGTTAGATATTGGCTTGGGAAGCGGACGCGAGCGCTTTGGCGGCGCTCGATACCAAGTTTAGTCGCATAGCTCTGCACGAGCGATATGGCTTGGTCTTCAGGTGTCGGCTTCTTGCGTTTAAACATCTACCAGTTCACAATCCACTGGCGAATCAAGTCCCAAGACTCGGCCCCAGTAATTTTTAGCTTTTGGTCGTCGACCTTTTCACAATGAATGGTGATGCTGTATTGATTCAATTTTAGAATCGCGGAGAAGGAACGTGGCACCCAGGAGGGAAGGGGCTCGCGCAGCGAAAGGCCACTCATCGAGATGTCGACCGTTTGGCTAATAAATTTATTTTGATCCTTGCTGACCTGAAATGAAATTTGGCGGGCATAGCGGCGAGCGGTTCTGCGCTCTTTGGTTTGCGCTTTGTCGACGACAAGATCGTGAATGGTTAATATATTGGCGCCGTCGATCATCGCATTCGCTCCCGAAGATGGCTGGGGCGCGGCGGCGGGTTTGGCCTTAACTTTGGCTTTGCTCTTAGTTTTAGTCGTGGTTTTGGTTTTGCCAATGCGGTGGGTGACTGAAGCGTCACCGCCAATCGCCATTTTTATGGGGGCGGTTTCGTCTTGTATGGATTTCACTTCGTTAAAATACTCAGGGATTTCGGCCAGCGGCTTCCATGACAAGTCGCCGGATTGGCAGGCATACCACTCATGCATTCGACGGGTAGAAATCGCGAGCAGGATGATTTTGACCTGTTCTATATTAAGGTCATCAATCCGCAGCTTTTCTTCGCGGTTATAAAGGCTCCATGATTTCATAAGTCCTCTCATTTATTTCGGAATTTTTAAAATCCCTATTGAGGAATTGCCACTGAATATGGACTTATGGCCAGACCTGGTCCATAGTGCGGGCCATGTATCTAGTGTTGGGTTGGATCTTTGTCGGAATCGGCGTGATCGGACTGTTCCTGCCGCTGATGCCGACTGTCCCATTTTTGCTCGTGGCCGCGTTCTGTTTTGAACGTGGCTCTCCGAAACTGCATCAGTGGCTGATTGAGCATCCGCGATTAGGGCCGCCGCTCAATGATTGGCGGCGGAACCGGGTGATTCGCTGGCCGGCAAAAATTTTAGCGACCGTGGGACTGACGGTGAGTTTGAGTTACACGTGTTTTTTTAGCGACCGTCCGGATTGGGTTAAATGGACCGTGGGTGCGATAGGACTGACTGTGATCATTTTCATTCTCTCCAGAAAGAGCCGGGCAAATGGCGTTTAATCCAAAAGATCGATTTTTTCACAAAGCCAAAGTCGACGGCTATCTGGCGCGTTCGGCCTATAAACTCGAAGAGATGCAGAAGAAATTTAAACTCTTTCGACAAGGGGATTTAGTTCTGGATTTGGGCGCTGCGCCCGGGGCGTGGTCGCAAGTGGCGCTGAAATTGCTCGGTCCCCAGGGTTTAGTTGTCGGCCTGGACTTGAAGCCGGTCGAGCATCAGGCGAAGAACGCGAAGTTTTATCAGATGGATGCATTCAATTTTGATCCCGAAATTCTTGAGGGCCGCGCGGTGGATTGTTTGTTGAGCGATATGATGGCCAACACCACAGGATTTCGCGATGTGGATCAAGCGCGGAGCGCCGACCTGTGCCGTCAGGTCTTAAATATCGCCGACAAATTTCTAAAGACGGGTGGCAACTGCGTACTTAAAATTTTTGAAGGCCCCGATGCCAAAGAAATTGATAAACGTTTCCAAGCCACGTTCCACGAATCCAAACGCTTTAAGCCCGAAGCCGTGCGCAAAGGCAGCACCGAAATTTATGTGGTCGGTCTTCGCAAAAAGTAGGGGGAGGGCCGACGCTCTAAGCCCGCATCCAACCCTCGCGAGCCAGCCAAGAGCGCGGCTTGCAAAGGTGATCGGGGAGCGATGGTGGCCGCCTCAAAGAGGCCAGCACAGGCCCTAATTTCCCGCGTAAAAGCGGCTTCCAGCCCGAAAAATACGTCGCAGACGAATAGCGATCGATATGTTTTATGAGATCCGAATGCCGAGCGAAATTCTGTAGAACATAGATCAAAGTATTGCGCATTTGCGTAGGGTTGGTGATGACATTCAAATGAAAGCGCCCAGCCAATACGGCGCCTTTACCCCCGACGATTTTTCGAAAAGCTTTGCCAAAACTTGAACCAAAACTTCGCATCCCTCGAGTTAATCCGTTGTTATCCCTCGCTTCCACAAGCAAATGGATATGGTCGCGCAAAACCGCATAATGAAGGATGTGCAGACCGCAAGACTGTGCCTTAATTGCGCTCGCCTTAAATGCAGCCGCGACATCAGCGCAACGCAAATTCCATTTTTTGTTCTTAATCTTCAACGTCAAATGCAGCGGCTTTTTATCGGCGCTGGTAAAGATTTCGTGCGGATTCCTTTCTATCATTTTGAAACCAAATTGGCATCGACGTGGGGGTGATGAGTAATCCGGAAGGTTACCGATGCCCGCGATTCGAATTTCACTCATTTTCCTCTCTTCCATTCCACTTTTCCCAGCCGTGAAGTGTGGGCCAGTTTCAATCTTGATTCGGCTATGGTTAAATCTTGTGCCAATACTCAACGAACTGGCCGGTTTTTCCTTCTATATTCAAGCATCAGAGTGTTGTATTTGCGCGATTTATAGAGAAAACGAGTCTTATTCAGGATTCGCCCTCTGATTCTGTTGTCGCGAGCGCATCTTCCATTGAAAAAAACATGGCTGCCGTACGGCAAAATTTGCGAGAACTTCCCGCCAAAACCAGGACCAGACTTTCTTTCAGCTAAGAGATTTAGATAAAAAGACGAGCGAAAAACCTTATATAATTGAGGTTTTCTAACCGAAGCCTGCCTAAAAATTCATCCCTGATAACATATATTATGTTACAGCAAGTCTTTAGTTGGGTGTGGTTAAACAGAGTCACTCGGCCGAATAACTAACCAGTTCTACGGTCAACTTTGGCAGGTCAAATCCGCTGCGTTCTCGAGCGATCCAATGGCCATGGGCTTTGGAGTATTTAAAAGTTTCAATACCACTTTTCCCTCCGCTGACCACACAGGTGATCACTTGCACGGGAAATTCTCCGGCCATCGAATTTAACGTCTCCTCACCCGTCACCAGGCAGGACCAATCGTAGGGCTTGCTATCGGTTACCGTGCGATCTTGGATCTTAACCACCTTGGGTTCACTGCTCGACAAAGGAAATATCTCAGGCGAAGTCAGGTAGTCTAACCGCGGAGTTTTGTTAAACAGCGTTTCTGAGGCCGATAAAGGGGGTAAAAAGGGGTTCCGAGAGTAGGCTTCAATCTGATGGTCGGCACCTTCCCAGACGATTTGCGCTTGGTCTAGCGAGGCGATTTTCCAACTCACGGTTTCGGCGTTCATCACGATATCGCCTTTGCCATAGAGTTTGTAATGAAAGGCGAACTTGGCCGACGCCTTAATATCGGGCCGCTCCACCTTAATGATCAGCGGTGGTTTTACCTTCTCGACCAGCGGGCCTTCGCTGACTTCAATCTTTTGGTGACTTAGTTTTTCGTTGATCCAAATTCCGATGGCTTCCGAGGTGTCCTTTTGCGTGACCAAGTAAATCGTGCCGACAATCACAATTACGATCACGATAAACGCCACTTTGACTCGATTTACGCCCACTCCCATACCCATGCTATTTAGGCCTCGAGTAGCGGATCAGTTCGGCAGACATTTTCGGTAGCCCAAAGCCATGGCGCTCCCAATAGACCCAGTGATTCAGCGAAGGGGCATATTTGAATATTTCAACTCCCTGCTTTGCACCGTTGGCCATACAAGAGACGAGATCCACGGCAAATGTTCCGGCATGGGTTTTTAATGTTTCATGCCCGGTGAGCCAGCACGACCACGTATATATAGCCGGATTTCCCCCTATGACTTCACGCAACTCCAGTGGGGTGGCTTCTTTAGAGTTGAGTGGAAACACCTTAAGTGGATTCGACAAATACTCTGTCTTACCCACACTCCGAAGCGGCGAAATTTTGGTTTCGATCGGAGGGAGAAAGGGGTTGCGCGAAAAAAGTTCTCTGCCGCCGACGTCGTCGCGCCACTCCACCACATTCGGCTCGATCACAAAGGCTTCCCATTCGCGCGTAAGCTCGTTCGTAAAACCACCGTCAGCAGAGTCAAATTTGTAGAGATATTTAAACTTGGTGCCCACTGGCGTCTGCGGAACGGAGACACTCAATGCGCCCTTTTCGCCGATGGCCGCCTCAAGAACCTCGACAACCGTTTGCCGGAACGGTGCGGACTTTGACAAACTGATCCCAGTAAAACCTACGGCAAACATGCCAATCAACACTGCCGTGCCAATCAGAAATTTAACTGCAGCACTCATTTGCGGTGCAACGGGCGCTACAAGCACGGGTGCGGGGGCTAGCACCACCGTTGCATCTTCAACCACCAGCGGTTCTGATTTTTCACTTAAATCGCCATCGCTACGCAGAACTTTATTGAGGGCGCCAATCACCTCGTCAACACTTTGCGGCCGAGACGGCGGGAGCACGCTGGTCATTCGAGCGAACAGACTGGCCAGTTGCGGGTGCGCTTCTATGTTGCCATCCAGGATGACTTCAAAAACCACGCCCATCGAGAAAATATCCGACTGTTTAGTCGCCGGATGCCCATTGAGAACCTCGGGCGCGGTAAACTCGGCGGTCCCCCAGTCTTGGCGCATAACATCGGCCACGAGCAAGGTCTGAGTTTGAATTTTAGAAAGCCCGAAGTCGACCAGCTTTACGGTTCCGTTGGTGTGGACCATTATATTGTGCGGTTTAAGGTCGCGATGAATAACTCCCGCCTCATGCGCCACCCTAAGCCCTTCAAGCGCTTGAACAAATAAAAGCAAAGTTCTACGAACGTCTAATTTTCGCTCTTTAATGTAATGGTGAATGGTCGAGCCGTTGACGTACTCCATGGCGATAAAATGGCGCCCGTCGTGTTGGCCAAGCGTATGCACCGTCACTACGTTTTTATGATGAAGGCGGGCCAGTGCCCGCCCCTCTTCTTTAAAATTAGCCAGTTGCTGCGGGTCCGCCGCCAATTCATCATTTAAAACTTTAAGCGCGACCCGGCGCTGAAGCTCTTCGTCCCAACCTTCATAGACCTCGCCCATGCCCCCTGAGCTCACCAGCCGAAGAATCCGGTAGTTGGATATTTTCTCTTGATCTAAAAATACCCGAGCGGCCGACACTATATAATCCGGTAATCTTTGAGCTCTTTAAACAAGGTCTCAACGGCCGTCTTCACCACCACGACCGTGGGGATCGCAAACAGCATACCCCAAAGTCCCATAAGCAGTGATCCGCTGATAATGGCCACCATGACCACCAACGGATGCACGTTGACCGCGCTGCCCAACACAAAAGGTTGAAAAATCACGTTGTCGAGCAAGTGGGCAATGCCCACAAGGACGATAACATAAATCGCAAGGTCGTCGGGATTCAGCCCTGGAATGAGCGGCGTCACATTCTCGGCGATCAAGGCATACCCGAGACCGATAATTAGGCCGATCACGGTGCCAAGGAAGGGAATCGCATTGACCAACCCAGACACAACGCCAATGGCGATCGCCACACCCACCGGTATACCTAAAAGAATAAACCCGATGGTCAATGTGAGGCCGACCAAAAAACACTCCATCAAGGTCCCGCGCAAGTACTTTCCGATCGCATCGTCCAGCATATCAAGCACGGTGAGCGACAACTCAAAGTATCGATTGGGGACGAGACCAATAAAGTAGCGGCGGATTTGCCCATTATCGAAACCAAGAAAAATAAAAATCAGTGGGGCCAGCATCCATATGGTGAGTTCCTTATGAGCATCGCCTTTCACCTGCGGAGGTTGAGGCGGGCTCGAGGCCACCGCAGCCGCACTGCCCGTGGCTGGATCACGCTCAACCGGCGTGTACGTGCTCGTGGTTTGATTGGCCAAAAAGTATTCGTAAAAGCGATCTTCGATCGGAGCCTCGCCGCCAAAACCAGCCCGGTATTTTAAAAAGAGATCGCGTTCAGATTGATCCAGGTCCAGCAAATGATTGAGCTGATCCATGACGGGGCCAGCTTCTTTGGCGATCAACGGTCCCAGCATATTTTTGTGTCCGTCGGCGGACTTCGCGCCGACCACCTGCTGAAACTTCTCATTCAACTTGTACTTAATGCGAACCTTGAGCTCGAGTTTCTGCTTCTCGTCAGGAATATGATTGCGAACCGTATTGAACACTCCAAACAGGACAACGCCGATGCAAGCAAATGAACACAAGACTTGCAGCTCATGATGGAGCCACGGAACTTTGAAGCGATCTTTGACGGGGCGAAACAAAAACGCCAAAAGTGCGCCAACGATAATCGGCAAGATCAACATACGAAGCTTCCATACCAGCAAAATCACCGCGAGCGTCGCAAGCAGCGCGAAGGCAATGTAGAAAATCTTTCGGCGGGTGCGCCGTTCGAGCTCTTTAACTTCGAAGTCTTTACCGTTCTTCATGCCACGGCTTTCTCAGAATCGTTGTGCACGAGTTCGTTGGTCGAACGTAAGCGGTCACCGACAATGCGAGCGAGCGCCCGGTAAATCTGGCACGCGGTCTGCGGATCTTTCTCGATCAAACTGTTGAGGTCATTTCTATAGAGCGCTAGTGTTCGCGTCGGCTCCAAAGCCCTGGCCGAAGCGGATCGTGGGCTCTCGTCCAAAAGCGCCATCTCACCAAAAAAGGCACCTTTCTCTAGTGTGGCCAGCTTGGCCGTGAATTTTTCGCGATAGATCTCGACGGACACTTTGCCCTCGATGATCAAAAACCAGGCCGCACCGGGCTGCCCCTCTTCAAAAATCAGTTCGTTGGTGTCATAGGTGCGCTCGAAGATGATGTCAGAAACGCTTTTCAGCTGCCAGTTTGATAGCTCGTTGAAGAACGGCACCGAATGCAAAAATTGAATTCGATCCATTTCGGGGCTGGATCGCTTCCAGCGTTTGAGGGTTTCCCACAACAATTTATCGGCAACGACTTTGCGCATGGACATAAGGCACTCCGGGTTATCCAAATTATCGGAATTTTTCGCCTTAAACTGATTCCGTCGTAGGTCCGGCCGCAACGTAGCAGGACCATGGTTCCAGGTCGGCCGGAGAGAGCTTGAATTGCTTCACCCGCGACACATCCACCCACTCAAACACCTGGACGTCGGCACTGGGGCGGGGAGCACTCAGTGGTCGCACCACAAAAACATGCAAAGTGATCTGGCCCCAAGGATAATCGTAATCGAAGGCGCCCAGTTTTTTTCGAACTGAAATCTCAAGATGAAGTTCTTCTTTAAGTTCGCGAGCAAGGGCTTGCTCGGGAGTTTCACCCGTCTCGATCTTCCCGCCCGGAAATTCCCAATATCCCGCTAGACGTTTATCGGGTGGGCGCTGTGCCAGAAGCACCCTTCCCTCACCGTCTTCAATGATAGCGCCGGCTACGTTTGTTCTTGCTGGAGTTGGCATAGGTGTTTAAGGATTTGCGAAAGCGCCTCGACGGCTTGTCGATCATTCATTTTTGGAAGCCGGTCAAACTGCGCCTCAACCTGCGACTCCATAAGTGGAACATGAACAAAGCCGCCCATCTTCCCGTTGTGCCGAGCCCATGTGAGAATTTGAAACATCAAGTAGTTGCAGACGTAGGTTCCGGCCGAATAGGACCGCTGCCACAATTCATTTTCGCCCAAATCGGCCCATGGAATTCCTGACCAAAGTGCCTCAGACCCTTCGGTGATCGGGCGCAGTGGCGGTTTTTCTCCGGCGTTATCGGGAATTCGCGCATCAATCCAATTCAGCCCAACACACTCCAGCGAAATTTTTGCGCGCGACTCCGCCTGACCCAAAGCCAATACACCGTCATACTCGCGATCCTTCAACTCGACCTCTAGGCTGGTCCAGCAGTCCTTAAAGGTAACCTTTAACGGACCGTAAAAGTCGACCTGCCCACGCCAATCTTTAGCCCGGAGCTCGCGCCACACAATTTCAGAAGAGTTGCTCGCCGCCTTATCAAAAGGCTCAAAGCAGGTGACCAGCCATCTCACCTAGCTTTTCACTTTCTTAGCCGAGAGTTGGCGTCGAGTTTTTGCGCCTTAAGCGCGTCGATAAATTTAGGAAAGTCGCGCGTCTGGATTGTCAGCAGCTCAAGTAAAAGCGGATCGACCACGCTGCCATCTTTCAATTGGTCTTTAATGTTGGTGATAAACACACGGTTGGGAAACATGTAACCATTGCGATAGTTAAAGACCTGCTGCAAATGTTCCACCGGCCGAAGCGCCCCGAAGCGGCCGCCCAGACCAATAAACGCCAAGGGCCTGTTTTCAAATGTTTCCGGATAGCGCCAATAGTCGATAAACAACTTCAAAATCCCCGGAAAAGAACCATTGTACTCGGGCACCACCATCAGCAAGCCGTCGGCGTTGGTCACCCGGTCGACCAGCGGCTTTATGGTGCCGCGGGCGCCCTTAAAATACTCACCACCATCGGCGTCGCCCGGCTTTAATTCACATAAGTCCAGCACGCGGGCGGCAACCTTCTGCTCGACATAGAGTTTCTCAACAAACTTCGCCACTTTCAGCGAGTTCGACCCCGGTCGGTCGGTGGAGGACACAATCTCAATCATCGCTTCACCATTAGAGTTTTTTGATAGAGCATCTTTTTGCCTAAGCCAAACGACTTCACATCGAGCTGTAATCGCCGACGTGAGGCCTCCATAATTTCAACAATCGAATAATTGTACTCACCGGCCACTCCCGCCAATTGCAGCGGACTCGGAGCTCTTTTAAATGCATCCGGAAAAACCTTGGCATGAATCCCACTCGAAGTGATTTCAAAGGTCGAGAACCCCAAATGCTCTGCCGGAACTTTTAAAATCTCCGTTAAATGCCTGTCGCCACTTAAGAAGACAATAGGAACTGAAGCCGCCTTTCGCATTTCTGCGAGCTGGACCTTAAAACTTTTCGGATGGCTCCCCTCGTAGGACTCAAAACTGTGATATCCGCCGAAGAATTGATCTCCGCTTAAAATAAACACCGGCGTCTTCGCCGTCGCTAAGCCCTCTTTAAGCCACTTCTCTTGCTCGGGACCAAAGTGAGTTTGGTCCTCTATGTCGACCTGATTCGGTGAACGAAACGTGCGATTGTCGAGCAATGCGAATTGCACGCCGAAGGCCGTCCACCATGAGGCCACTCCCGGTCCTTTCGCAAGACCGGGCGCTGGCTTCTTCTGCGAAAAAAAGGCATAAAAGGCGGAGGTCGCCTGCTCCTTAAATACAAAAGTTCGGTCGCCGTCGTTTTTACCGTAGTCGTGATCATCCCAGGTCGCGATCACAGGAATCAGCGGATTGGCTTTAAAGATGTCGAGGCGGGCCCGAGTGTCGGCATTGCGCGACCACAGTTGCTCTGCTGCGGTTACCGGACGCGACTTTCCGTGGTCTCGATCTGCATAGGTGTTGTCGCCCGCGAACAAAATCGCATCCGGACCTTGCGACAACAGTTCGGGCCAGACTTGTTTTTGCACGTCACTAAGCCCGTCGTCCATGCAGCTCACCAATGCGATGCGAGCGCGTTTTTTATTGGCGTCTAACGTTCGAAAAATTCGGCGATCCCACAGCTCCGCGTTCGGGCCGATTATAATCAGCTGATAGTCGAGCAGGGGCTCTAGCGCAAAAAGCTCAAGATGGTCCATTTTGTGATCGAGGCCAGGTCCGGTTACAACTTCTGGCGTGACCGCTTTCGGCCCATCTTTGTGTATTACAAAATATTTGAGGTCTTTGCCCTTGGGCGCTAACACCACAATGCGAACCTGGTTGGCGGAGGACACTCCCTGCATCACCGGCAGGGTTCTAAAGTTTTTGGTCTCTCGCCCACTGAGCGCGCAGGCCCCGGAGATTTTTTGCTCCACGCACAGTTTTTCAACTGCTTGCGGACCTTCAGTTAAAGCTTTTTCTAAGGATTGAAATTTGTGAGTGCCGAGGGATGTGCATCCGCCGGCAAAGAGAATGATGACAAGGAGATTATACGCAAGGTCGCGGCGTCGCGACCTTGGATGGCGAGCTAAACCGCGCACTACCAGCTGGCTTTAGTCACGCCAGGAAGAAGACCACGATGGGCCAATTCACGAAACGCCATACGGCTTAGACCAAATTTGCGATAGTTGCCTCGGCTGCGGCCGCTCATCGAACAACGGACTGTGGTCCGGATCGGCGACGTGTCGCGCGGGAGTTTTTGCAATTTCAAACGAGCCTCAGAGCGCTCTTCATCGGGTTTGTTGGGATTGTTCGCAATCTTGCGAAGCTCGGTTCTATAGCGGCCATATTTTTCGGCCATCTTGCGGCGGCGCTCGTTTTTAAGTACGGAACTCAACTTAGCCAAAGGCGATCTCCTCTATACATCCTTACACTTACACACATTTCACTTAAGGATCCAAAGAGTTAAAGCTTTGGCGGTCCGACGTCAACTATTCAAACTTCTTTATGGGATTTTTGCTGGCTTTGCGGAAAAGCTGCATTTTAAACGCCCCCGCCTTCCCGGTGCCTAAATTTACGGCTTTTAAAGCGGGGGTCATACACAACTCGAAGCCCTTACTGGCTTTGCTTATTTTGACCACCCCTAGGGTTCCGTCCCCAGATATCTGACCCTCAAGGATGACATCAAAGACAAAGGTGGGGTCGACGGTGGCCTGATCCACACATTTACGAATTTCGGGATGCCCCAGAAGCCCCGTTTCTAGTTCCTGAGCCTTGCGTGGCGCCGTTAACACCCTGCTTCCATGCTCGGCTGGAGTGGCTGAGGGGGCCTCTCGGGTCACTTTCGCCATTTGTTGCGGCGAAGGAGATGGCGCCTCGGGCGCCGCCTTGATTACGGGCTTACTTTGACAGGCAAAACAAAAAAACAACAAAGCGAGCGACCACCGCATCTCGACCTCCATGGGGAAGTCTCGACTTTATCAGCAGCCCGTTCCCCTGCCCAGTGAAACCGTGGCGTTTCTGCAGTCGCGGTTACCCGGACAACGCAAGCGCATGTGAAAGTGATTGTGATGTCCCGGCTCATACTTCATGGCGCGTAAGGTTTTAAATGCGCACGAGTTGGGATCATTGATATTTTCGCCGGCTTGATTCTTGGCCCAATTGCACATGTATTTCTTAATCTCGGTATCGACAAACATCGCGATCACCGGATTGTTCTCGGCACACGTGGCCTGCTTCGCGAACAGCCAAAATCGTTGCGCATCAAAATCTCGAGAAATGGGATTTTGGCAATCGCTGCGCCCCGTTGAATTGCACGCGGACCAAAGGTCATTCACAAATTTGTGCGAGGGGAAGGCGACATCCACATCCAAACCCGTTTGATGGCTGGCATGGCAACTCCGACCATTGCACAAACGTCCGCCATTTTGCTTTGAAATGTTTGAGATCACGAATGGAGATTTGTTGGGAACCGCCGTCGCCACCTGTTGCGACACCAGCTTCAAGACATCAATCATCAAATTTGTGCCAAACGATTTAGCTGCCCGACCTGGACGGCCGATAAACCCCGGTCCATTGGCGGGGAGTTTGGCTCCCTCATTCAGGCGCCCACGATTGTGCGTGCCGATCGCTTGGTTGGGTACGCCAGCGCCAACTTCGGGCCGCAGGCGTTCGATGTCCGGAATCGAAAATTCTCCTCGGATTGGAGCCGGCACCGGCATCGGGGTCGTGACTTCAACCGCGGCGTTAGGGTTTTCGAGTAAACCCTTTAATTCTTCGTCCGTCACAGGAGGCGCCGGCGGTCGCGTCCGTTTTGGCCGTTGGGGGTGGATCGGATTGAGTGGGCCGATCTCCGGCGTCGGCTTTTGTTGCGTGCTTTGCGGTGGCGGGGTGCCTAGCTTCCCGCCCTCGTCGACATCACCCGAGCTCGCGCGCCGAACTTCAAACTGTCCGCTTTGAAAGAGCTGCGACTCGGTTCGCCCTTCAATAAGAACAAATAGCTCCAGCCCCACTTGGTCACAATTGTAGGTGTCCAAACAATTGACCGTGGCCTGGAGACGTCGCTCGCGCGCCACTTCCGGTTTCGTGGGAAACATATCGGCGCAGGTCCAAGTTTTGGTCTTATCAAATTTGCAACTGAGCTCGATGGATTCATCGGCCTTGCCGGGGATCTGCAGCACGCCCGTGAAAGTCATGGTTGAAGTGGCCACATTGATCTTTAAGTTGTGGTTGATCACCCGGAATTTGGTCGAGGGAATCGGCGCAAAATCAGGAATCTCTTGGTTGATGCGAGTGCGAATATTTTCGGGAACTGAGAATTCAGGCAAGGCCTCTTGCCGCTCTTCTTTCTGCATAAAAAACGGCACCGGCTCAGTCGCGGGCGAGCCATCACCTGAATTTTCGGGTCCATTCGTGACGAACGTGGTTTCGCTCCCCCGATTGTCTGGATTGCCACAACCCGCAACGGCAGCGACTACAATAGTCCCCATAAGAATTTTTAAGATGCTACGTGCCATAACCCATCCCGATGGCAGAGGGGTGCAAGGCCAGGGCCCGAGCCGATTGAAATCTATGCGGCTTTGAACGGATATCTAATCTGATTTGCGACGTTTTTTGGCTTATTGCGAGTTGCGGTGCCGCCCGTGGGCGTTTTGAGAGCTAGAAACAAAATAAAGGAAGCCCGAATTTTCCCCCAGATTCCCCCCTAGTTGAAACCCGGGCTCCTTTAAAAGACCGGCCCTGTTGCCAGGGCCGACCAGTGTCAAGAAAGGAAGACCAAAGATGCGCGAAAAATATCTACCCCCCTGAAATGTTGGAACAAACAAATATGAACATTTCTGCACTTAGTAAGACTTGTGATATGGGTTCGGAATTCAAATTCACAGGGTAAGGAATTTGCGTACATTTATAGGCACGATCGTAGCGATTGCTACACTGGCGGCACCAGCATGGGCCGAGCGCGGGGAATCGATCCATCAGGCGGAGATCGATGAGGCTTACACGCTTATCTTTCAAACAAGTCTTGGCCGCGCCATTTGCCGACAAATTCTCGGTGCCGACGCCGCAGCCATTCAGTTTCACTTAGGTGTGTCGGCCGCAACGGCTCGCCGGATTTCAAGAACCTGCCCGCGGGTCTCTCGACACCGATGGATTTTTTCGACGGAACCCACGGATATTCGAAAACTCACTCTCACCAACGAACAACCTCGCAAATATAAGGTTCTTGTTTCAAACATCTCGTTTCCGATCGAGAGTTGGACCGAGCCTTTCACCAACACCACGGTTTTGGTGACACAAAAGTTGCCGCTGCCGCGCGAGCGTTGGGTGCAAATTCTCGCCCATGAGCTTGCCGTCTATTTTGATAGCAAGGCCAATCCGGCCCATCCTGATGCCGAAAAAATCCCTGAACTCAAAAATCTTCGCTTTACCACAACCCACACTCTCAACCCGCTTATGGCCGCTAGCAACCCGCTTCAAGGCCATGCGTTTACATTTGTTCGCGCCCTGCTGGTCGAAGCCAATATTGTGAATGAGCTGATCCGGCTCCAAAAGATCAAGGGTCCGCCCACGCTCGACTTTGAGCAACTTAGGATCATCGATGAATCTTGCACGCACGAATGCTTGCAAGATCTGGTTTTGCGCGTGCGTGAAACCTTGCTGCCTATTGCGCTCCCGCTCCTTGCGTACGCGCCACAATACCGGTCGATGATCTTGGCCGAGATTCCGCGGCTCTATTTGGATTGGGACACCGAAGTGGTCAGCCGTGCGCGCCTCGTGCTCAATCGCCTACCCGTTGATTTTTTGCAGTCCCGCTTTCCTCCCGATCCGGTGAATGACATGAAAAAAGTGTTCTACGCCAATTTAGAACAGTACAAAAAGTCAGCGGAAGTCGGGCAATTTTTAGTTAATGATCTGTGGCCCCTCGAAGAAAAATCGTTGTTTGAAAGTCGCTTGAGTGAGCGGGGCGAGAGTCTACTTGAATTCCTGAAGCGACCCTTACTGAGCGGCTACAATGTCGGCCTGAGCAGTGGTCCGCGAGTCCGGATTCGGACTGGAGTGACAGAATGAAGCTGCCCTTCGAATTTTCTGAAATCAATCGGCTCTTTCTCAATGGTCAACTGGACGAAGTCAGCGCTCAGCTGGCTAAATTAAAGCCTAAAAACAATGTTGAAGCGCGAATTCACGCCCACTACACGGCCCTTGTCGAGTTTCGCCGAGGCGATTTGGCCGGCGCCCGGGCTCGTATTGAGCGAGCTCAAGCGGAACTGGGCGACAACGTCAATTTGTTCCGCGACTTAGCGACGATTCTTTATCATCAACAAGATATGCTCGCCTTTCGCGATTGCTTAGACCGGCTTGAGCGCACTTTGATTGAGCAAGAGAGCAAACTCTCGCGCCGCTCGTTTTTTGAATCTGAGTTGATGCTGGGCAAGTTTCTTGAAGAAGAGGCTAAGCTTGCACCCGCTTTGATATTCTACGAGCGCGCCATAATGCGCGATCCGAATCCGGGCCAACGACTTAGGGCTGTGTTGCAAAAGGCCCGCTGGGTCGCCCTCTATGAGCCGACGGCAGAGTTAGGCGCCCTCTACCGAGAGCTGATCAGCGTGCCTACGGAAACCGTCAATCAGGACATGCGAATTGAGTTTGAACACAGTCTTCTATTGATCGAATTGCGCTTGATTGGCGCCGACCATGCCTGGCAGCGCTTCGAGCGGCTTGAAGCCTCGGTCGAAGATATCGATCGGCGTTTGTTGCTGTTTGATTACATTGAGGGTTGCCTGAGCCAGGATCTCACGATCGCCACTCCTGTTATGGAAATGATCAACCAATTCAAGAGCTTTGATCCCTACGAAGATTTCTTGCGAAGACTGGTTCAAGGACAACTTGAAGGTGGGGCGAAAATCCAGGAGCTGAACAACTTAGCGCCTAAACTGCCGTGGGCGTCTTATTTAAGGCTGCTTTGTTTAACGGCCAATTTAGAGAGCGTGGCATCGGCTAAGGGTGAGCTGAATCGAAAGATTCAGCTTATAATTAAAAGTCTCGATCCGAAAAGCCAGCACCTATGGAACTCGCGACTTAAACAAGCTCTGCAGACACCAGAAATTAAAGTGGAATTCTGTTCGCGGTCACGGTCGGTCACCGTGCAAGGCAAAACGGTGGATCTCTCGAAGAAGAAAATCGGCCAACAGCTTCTCGCGATTCTCAGTCGCCAGCCGGCCCTCAGCGTGGACCAAGCGATCGAACACCTGTGGCAGTCGTCCTTTAGTCCAGAGCACTACCACCGCCTCCGCATGGGCATTCACCGCTTAAATACATTGATCAATGAATCCAGCGGTCACGGGAAAATTATTGAAGTCGATTCTCAAGAAGTCCGTTTGCGGCCCGAAGTTAAACTTCGCCCAGCCGAAGATCTACTGATGTGAGAGGACAGAGAGAATAAAAAAAGGCGATGTGAAGCATCCGTGCTTCAGATAGGATTCCTGCCTTCCATCGCCCCCCCACAACTTAGATCGTGAACAGGGTCTAAACGAAAGACAAGAAAAAATTTCATACTCTTACATTCAACCGCACGGACCTAGACCAAAGGCCTAGTGTTGCGGGTTCTGCAACTTATCAAACAGGCGCCGCGCGAGATCGGCCAACTGCGAGCGCACACCCTCAGTCAACTCGACATGCGCAACAAGCGAGCGATCGACGTCGCTCATGTCATGGGCCGTAAACAATCCGGTCGATACCGAGAGCCCGTTGTTGCGTTCATTTAAGAATGGCGAATCAATCTGTGTCGCGTCGCCCAAGATGACCATTTTTGTGCCTTCGCCCGCGCGCGTGAGGAAGGTTTTGATTTCGTGAACGCTGGTGTTTTGCGCTTCATCGAGGATCAAGAACGAGTCACTGATGCTGCGGCCACGCAAATGCGGAAAGGCGACCAGGTGGATTTTGTCTTTATTGGGCAGAGTTCCCACCCCCGCCCCGTTCCGCGGAGGAGGCTGCTCTCCGCGCGCTAAGGCTTCGCGTTCAATGCGCCGACGCTCGCGCTTCGCTTCTTTTCGTTCAGCATGGGTTAAACGAGGTTGCGCGACCTGAGACATGCGCTCGCCGCGGTTGTAGGCGGCGGTCTTTTGCGCTCGCTCAGCCTCTTTCTTCGCCTTGGCCGTCTTTGAAAGCGCCTCAAAGGCATCATCAATGTTGGGCATCCAGTGGCCCAATTTTTCGCCCATCCCACCGGGCATCGCACCCAATTCGGTGCGGCCGATCTGCACCAAGGTGCGGGTCACCATCACTTGATCGTAGGTTTCTTTATCGGACAACTGCAAGAGACCCGCGACGATCGCCAAAAACGTTTTTCCCGTTCCGGCCGGACTTTGCGAAATCACCATATGAATGGTCGGGTCCATCAGCACGTCGAGCAGCATGGCTTGCTCCATATTTTTGGGCTGAATGGGCAGATGGGAGAAGTCGGCCAATTTTTTTAGACCGCTCAACTCGGGATTCTCGCGATCATAAAAGTAGCGGGCGAGAGTGGTGATCGATCCTTCCACAGTCTCCGTCGAAAGCATTACAAATTGGTTTGGTTTCACTTCGAGGCCTTCCGGCTTTTTCACAAAACCGTTGGCAATAAACTGGGCCAGAACAGAGTCGTCCACTTTATGAGCCACAAAGTTGGCCGGAAGCGCTTCTTCCGAGCGCGTTGGCACCGGCAATTGATAGTCGAGTCCCATGGTCGGAATCTCTTCACCGTTGGCTTTGACAATCAGGGCGCCATCGTCGGTCACCAGAAGCGTGTCGGTGTCGGAGGCCGAATCATAGGTGTAGTTAATCGCCGTCGCTAGGATTTGATTGTCGTGCTCTTTTCGGTCATAGGACGTGCCCTCAAGAAGTATAGAGTAGTCCTTCGAGTCCACTTTGAGGATGGAGCCATTGCCCAAATCAACACCCGTTTTTGTTTGCCCGCCGCCGGCAATGTACTCGCGCAAAGTGCGGATAAACTGGCGAGCCGCGCGACCCAGTTTTTCGTCCGACTTGTGCCGTTCGACTTCCGTCATCACCGCGCCCGGGATAACAATGGTGGCGCCGGGAAAGCGATAGATACTGTTGGGGTCATTAAAAATAACGTTGGTATCGAACACGAGAATCTTCTTGGCCCAGGTGTCGGAGGCTTTTTTCCCTTCCAACCCCGCTTGGCAATTCGCCGAACGTAGCGCTAGCTGGCCGGTGTCGTGCGCCTGGGCGCTCATCGACTGTATTAAAATAAGAACGACTAAGACCCCGAATTGGACCAATCCCCGAAACATCCCAAACCCCTTGCCTTGAAATTTATGACTTTAAGCGTTGGCGGAGTCTATAAAGTCTCAAACTGAGACTGTAGGGAAAACATTACATTTTACGCGGATTTACAGAGTCCTAACTGAAAAGAAAAAGGCCAGAAGGGGTTACCTCCTGGCCTAGAAAGATTTTTAGCCGAAAGTGCACATCGTCACGTTGGTTCGCTTACGCGAGCCTAATTGACGACCACCTCCGGCTTAAGCGTCTTTAAGGTACTAAATTTTGCTATCACCTTATCACCACCTTTCTAGGCTCAAGAGAACCTAAAACCAGAATATCCAAGAGTGAGACGGGTCACCAGAAGTAAGAATTTATCGAAGCACGCGTTTAAAACTTATGACCGGTTTAATGCGTTCTCTGTAAAGCGACCTGACACTTTTCTTTAAATAAGTGTCTCAACCCGCGTCCATTTATCCATTAAATCGAAAAGTCCATAAAGACTGGACCAACGTCGATAAGCCTATAGGTTCGCTACTTGTATGTAAGCTCCACGAATCAAACAGGCATGTGGGATGCCTGTGAGCCGCTAAATGCGGAGGAGCTTATGAAGAGTTCAAAACTGTTAATGGTCGCCGCACTTATACTTGCGCAAATCGGGTGCAGCAATGGCGATACGACATATTCGTTATTGTCCGATGGCGAAACGTTCAATCAGGCGTCGTCGACGTTAAATAACAAAATTGATGTGCTTTGGATTGTCGACAATTCCGGCTCCATGCTTTCGTCGCAGCAAAATTTGGCGGCCAACTTCCCCGCCTTTATCAATAAATTCACCGAAAAAGCCTTCGATTTTCAAGTGGCGGTTAATGCCTCAGACGCCTATTTGGCGCAATCGCCCCTGTGGGACGCCTATTTCAATATCAATCCAACGCCCTCGTACTATGAAGGCCAGTCGCAGTCCTTAAAGGGTAAATTTCGCGATGGCGTGGGCGCCAATCACTCTGGTTTCTTTGTACTCACGCCGGCTACGCCGGATCTGCACCAAAAATTTATCACCAATGCCATGCTCGGCGTGAACGGCCGCGGCGATGAACGCACTTTTCAATCTATGGAGGCCTCACTCCTGAGCCCGCACAATCAACCCTTTGTGCGCGACGGGGGCTTTTTAGCGGTTATTCTTTTGACCGATGAAGATGATTTTTCGAATCCATCGACAACCGCGTATCAAAGTTATGTCGCGCAACTCACACCGATCAGCTATTATGTTTCACTGCTTGACGCGGTGACAGGAACTTCGGGCGTCAATCGCCGCTACAACGTCAACACCATTTCTGTGCCTGATCAGGCCTGCCTAAATTCGATTTTTAATGGCGCGCAAAAGATTGGCCAACGCGTGCAAGCGCTCGCCGATGCGACTGGCGGATCGAAAGGCAGTATCTGCGGGGACTTCGCTGAGGAGTTGAGTGACCTGGCGAACGACATCGTACAACTGTCGACCAAATTCAGCCTCGGAAACAAAAATCCGATCCCCTCGACCATCGTCGTAAAAGTGAATGGTGCGGTAGTACCGACCGTCGGCTGGTTTTATGAGCAACCGACCAATAGCATCGTCTTTAATGTCGGCTACACTCCCCAGCAGGGCTCACAAATTCAGGTCTCCTTTGACCCTGAGAGCCTCAACTTCTAACATTGAAGTGTGACAAAGTTATTTAAGCATATCCTTGTGGCCGTCTTACTGTTCTTTGTAGGCGGCGTGGCCTTTGGCTTTTGGTCGCACAAGCAAAAGCAGTTGGAGCTGGCCAAAAACCCACCCCTCCGAGTCTTGTGCGGTGAAGAGTGGCTCCCCGATTCGGTTTTGCGCGCCTTCTCGGTCGAACATAAAGTCTCTATTCAACAATGGACCTACGCCAACCCAAGTGAATTTTTACGGCAAATGGCCAATGCCGACGGAAAAATCGACGTGGTTTGCACCAGCTCACTCTTACTAAAGAGCCTAATCGCGAGCCAATGGGTCAAAAAAGCCAACTATGCGGCGCTCGAAAATGCCAAATATATTTCTGTGGATTTTCTGCACCTGCCCTATGACCAAGAGTCCGAATATTCGGTGCCGGTATTTTGGAATTTGTACGGATTTTTTGGTAAGGGCGAGGGCTCGAGTTCTTCGTGGAAGCAGACCATCCAATCTAAAAAAGTGTCACTGTGGGGCGATGAGCTCAATGTCTTAAATATGCTCAGCCGGAGCGGAATTCGAATCGAAGAACGCCTACAAGACTCCGAGACAAAATCTCTGGAGTCGGACTTAAGAAAGTTTATGCAGTCGGTGACGCAGATTTATGAACCGACTTCGGCCGCAATTTCGGGTGAAGCCATCACGGCCAAGGTCGATTGGATTCAAATTCCCCTGTCGCATGTGGCCCGCTTGGTGGGCGAGACTTCACCGTACAAATTCTGGCTGCCCACCGATGGCGGCACCGTCGATGTCGGACTTTACGCGGTTGGCGCCAAAAGCGAGCAAAGCGAGATCGCCCTTAAGCTGATCAATTTTTTGATTTCGAGCGATCAGGCCCTGGCCCTGCACAAACGCCTCGGCGGGAGTGTGGTGCACACGAGTCTAAATCATCTCGACTCGATTGCGCCTCTGCAAAAGGCTGAGGCCCTGCGCCGTTTTCCGCTCACACGCTACGCGTTTCCCGATCTCAGCATGGACGCGATTCCCAGATTTCAAAAGTTTTTTAGTGAAGCAAAAAAAACTGCGGCTAGAACGGATTAGAAATCGGGATCAGCACCACGCGGTGGCGCCCCTTTAACAAGTTGCGATTGGGTTGGCCGCCTGGAGTGGAACCGAGGATCTCAATCCACAATTCATAGGTCGCACGCCCGCCGCCCGGAATACCAAGGCCCTGGCGGTTTACAGGATCCTCTCCGATTGAGCCCAAATAGACATACATAGAGAAGCGCCCGTTCGCGCACATCGTATTGGCCTGGGCGCCGGTGCCACCGGTGCCCAGCATGCCTGAGTCGCGCACCTTTTGGCCGCCTAGGTAAAGCTCCCAGCGGATGGTGTTGAGTGGGAAGCCGCCCTCGTTGCAGTCTCCGCCCATATTAAACTCGGCGATATCCACGGTGACGCCGTATTCGGCCGCGGTGCCCGTGTTGGCTTTTACAGACAGGTTATCAATGGATTCGGTAATGCAGTCGTCATCACAGGAGGTCAGGGCGCTGGCTGAAACAGAATAGCCGGCCGGCTCGGCATAATTACCGCAGTTGTTAAACTGGGTGATCATGGCCAAGGCCACCAGAGCTAAAGCAAACCATCGGAGGGACGTTTTCATATCTATACCGTATCGACTTGAGTCTAGTTAAACTTTACGTCCATTTTGGGGATTTTTAAATCTAAACTCACAACCTGCGGCTTCCGTCTCAATTTGATACGTGCTAGAAATTGCGCCGTGACTATAAGACATCTGGCCGCGGCCGCACTTATCTACCTTACGTCCTGTGCTCTCTCTTTATCCGCATGGGCGGCGCCGGTGTTCTCGTTTCATCTTTTTTCGGAGCCGCACAACCTTGATCCGCAAATCACCCAATCCGCCTCCGGCAACTACCTGTTCTACAACCTTTACCGCGGACTCTATCGCTATCACGACGATATGGGGCTTATTCCCGATGGGGCCAAAGACTGCCGCAGATCGGGCTCCACCCTGATCTGCACTCTGAGGGCGAATGGCAAATGGAGTTCGGGCGCGCCGATCACGGCGAGCGACTACGTCAACGCCTTTCGTCGCCTGATCGACCCCAATTTGGCGAGCCCGCAAGCCGATGTTCTATTTTCAGTTAAAAACGCGCGCAGCATCTGGCGCAAAGAAAAACCCGTCGACCAGCTCGGCGTCGTGGCGGAGAACCCGCTCACATTAAAAATTGAATTGGAAGAAGAAGACCCGGAATTTGAGTACAAACTGATTCATCCGGCCTTGTCGCCACTGCCGCCGGGCGGATATTTGCGGCAAAGTTTAGCCACCGAACAAATCACCAGCGGTCCGTACAAAATTTCTGAGTGGAAAAACGGCGGCTGGATCCGCTTGCAAAACAACACCCACTATTACGCGCAAAAATCCCGCCCCGACGTGAAGATCTTTTTTGTCGAAAACGACGCCACCGCGCTCACGATGTACGAGACAAAAAAGATGACCTTTTTACGCCGGGTCACCGGTGGAGAAATTCCGCGCTTGCGCGGTAAACCCGGCTTCAAGCAATTTCCGGTGGCGAGATTCGACTATATCGGCTTCGGACCGGAACTCGAGAATTCACCCAAGGTGCGCGAAGCGCTGGTCAAGTCGGTCGATTTTCCGTTGTTTAAAAATCTGTTCGACACCATGACTCCGCCGGGCTGCCCAAGTCTACCCGCCCGTTTTATGGACCGGGTGGTTTGCCAAAAATTCGATCCGAAGGCGGCAAAAAAATTACTCGTCAATACGAGCGAAAAATTGCCGAAGAATTATAGCTTCAGTCGGATGGGTGGCGATGATATCTCGCGCGCGGCGGAGTGGTTTCAGGGCCAATGGAAAAAGAATTTGGCTTTGAAAATTGAAATTAAAGCCGAGGAGCAATCCGTTTATCTGCGTGAGCTCCGCGTGAACCCCCCGGCTATTTTTAGAAAAGGGGTCAGCCTCGATCGCCCGACCTGCCTGAGCGGACTTGAAATCTTCACCAAAAATCATCCTGAAAATTACATCCGCCTCAACGACACGGAGTATGACCGACTCGTGACGGCCGTCGGCGCGGCGACCAACGAGAGCGAACGTAAAGTGGCTTGCCGAAAGGCGGTCGAGCATTTGTTGGCCAGCCACCGCCTGATTCCACTTGGTGAAATGTTCTTTACGACCATGGCCCGCCCCGAATTTTCGGGTTGGACTTTAAACTCGCTAAATCAGCTGGATTTAACCAATCTTCGCACCGCCAAGCCCTAAGGGCTGGCGGACCTAAGCCCTATAGAAGTCGCCTCTCTTTACCGATAAAATAGAATCATACGGTTATCGAACAAGGAGAGAATGTTCATGGCAAAAGACAATGGCGCAAAAGGTGGAGATTCCGGCGGCGGCGGCGGCGGTGTGGTCAGCATAAATTGTTGTGTGGATAAATGCGGCAAACGCATCGACAAAATGGGCTTTTGCACCGAGCACTTTATGTGGTTCAAAGAAGGCCTAGTTAATAAAACCGGTCAAAAACCCTCAGACTTCGACAAAAAATATCAGTCGTTTATGACCAAGAAAAAGGGCGCCGCCTAAGCGCCCACAATCTTTAAAAGGCCGCGCCGAATGCCAGAAATAGCACTAGGCTCACGGTGAACGTCTTTAAAGCGAAGAGGAGAAGTGGTTGCACCCTTCTCCTTTCGTCTTTTTAGGGGGATCGGTTGAGTTTTTAAGGCCGCTTTGTTACTTTCGGCCCCATGTCAAAAGTCCAAGCCTTTATAGTTACAGGCGCTGGTTCCGGAATCGGCCAAGCCATCGCGCAAAAAATCGTCGCCCAAGGTCACCAAGTCTTCGGTCTCGGCCGCGACTCTAAAAAGCTCGAGGCCACGGGCAAACTCCTCGGCTCTAAAAACTTCGTCTTTGCCTCGGTCAATTTGGCCAATTCGAACGAGAGCTCGCGGATGAACTCTGAAATCCGCAAGTGGTTGCTGAACAACAATTTAAATTTACAGGGTATCGTCAACAACGCCGGCGTGGTTGATCGTGGCACGTTCGATGCGACATCCGATGTGATTTGGGAGCGCCAATTTCAAAACAATTTACTTTCAGCCGTGCGACTGACGCGGGACTTTTTTCCGGAGCTCAAGGCCTCGGCACCCGCCTCGATCCTGAACATCAGTTCCAATTTAGGCCTTAGGCCCATTCCCAACACGGCCGCTTACTCGGCGATCAAGGCAGCCATGATCAATTGGTCGCAATGTTTGGCTATGGAGTGGGCGCCGCTGAAGATTCGCGTCAATTGTTTGTGTCCGGGGCTGGTCGACACACCCATTCATCCGTTTTTTGGTCACGATGAATCTTCAGAGGCCAGGCAAATGGCGCATCAATTGGCCCCGCTGGGGCGGATGGGCACATCCAGCGATATCGCCGAGGCGGCATGGTTTTTACTGAACGAGACTTCGGCATGGACCACCGGCGCCGTCTTATCTGTGGATGGCGGAATGGGCTTATGACATCCGTTCGCATCGCCCGCAAACGCGCGTTTCAAAGAGTGCACCCATCGGGCGGTAATTTTACACCTCAAGGGGCCGCGCACAACTATCAAGTCGAAGTTAGCTTATCGGGCGCCGTCGACCCCTCAACCGGCTTGATCTTAAATATTCGCGAAATCGATTCGCTGATTGATGAAGTTCTCGCCAGCAATGCCGATGCGGCCACTTCGACCGAGTCTTTTGCGCGAGTTTTGTTCGAAAACTTGCGGCCACCGGTGCAATCCCGCCGCATGGAACTTTGCAAGCTACGCCTTTATGAGTCTGCCGAATACTGGGTTGACGTATGGCCGTAACGACAACGCATACGCGCCGCTATGTATTTCAAGCGGTCCACCGTTTGAACGCGCTGAACGAGGGCAAGCACGGCCATCATTTTTATGTTGAAATCAGTTTTTCGGGCGGCGATCGCAATCTCGCGGATCTTTGCTTCAATGATTATGTTGCAGCCAAACTTCATGGCCGAGAGATCTCTCCCCATATAGCCCCACCCACCGGTGAGAATATTGTCGAGTGGATCCATGGCGAGCTGCTGAAATCGCCGCTGGGCCCGCATTTGCGCGCCGTGCGCTTACAAGAAACCGACAAGAACCTCTATATCAGCGCGAAATCCGAGGCCCGCTTTGTCTGAACCCGTTCGCCTCAGCAAAATTATGTCCGAGCGCGGGATGTGCTCTCGTCGCGAGGCCGACGATCTGATCGCGCGCGGTTTAGTGAAAGTGGACGGCGTGCTGGTTGAAAAACTCGGCACGAAAGTGCTGCCGAATGTGCGAATTGAAATCACGGGTCTCGCCAAAAAAATCTTAAGTGATAAAATGACCATATTGATCAATAAACCGATTGGCTATGTCTCCTCGCAGCCCGAAGACGGCTACAAGGCCGCCGTTGAACTCGTCACCGCCAAAAATCAAGACGCCTCCGACCGCCAAAAGTTTGATCCGCGGCATTTAAAGAAACTGGCGCCGTGCGGCCGCTTAGACATCGACTCGCAGGGGCTATTGATCATGAGTCAAGACGGTGTGATTGCCAAAAAAATCATCGGCGAGAATTCTGAGGTCGAAAAAGAATATTTGGTTCGCGTTTTTGGCAAACTCTCCGAACAAAATTTGCAAAGGCTGCGCAATGGTTCGCTGGTGATCGAGGGCCGAAGACTACGGCCCGCCGTGGTGGAATGGGTCAACGAAGACCAGCTGCGATTTATATTAAAAGAGGGCATGAAGCGACAGATTCGCAAGATGTGTGAAGCGGTGGGCTTAAAAGTGGAAGGCTTAAAGCGCGTGCGCATCGGCAAGTTGATGCTCGGCAATTTGCCCGAAGGCCAATGGCGCTATCTGCGCAAGGACGAAGAAATTTGAGACAGGGCGTACTTATCGCCGGACTGATATTGATCGCCATATTTTTCTATCGCGAAAAATCGCGGGAACACGCGGCTCAACGGGCAGAATCGGCAGAGATCATCGATCGGCTGGAACGTGAAAACGGTCGCCTAAAGGCCCGCATCTCACGCTTAGAGTCCGAGGCCAAGCCTCAGGCACCCGTCGTGCCAACTCCCCCGCCACTCCCCACCAATTCAGCTCAGCCGCCTGCACAGTCGCCGACCGCAGAGCGAATTGTCGATGTCCCTCCACCCGGCTCACCGGTTTGTCTTTTTGCTACGATCAACTCCACCACGCAATTGTCGCACAATCTGACCTGGGACACGATTCGCGGCGGCACCTATGTGGGCGAACTCCCCGCCGGCTCCATCGTCGAAATTCTCTACGGCAGTCTTTACATCTGGAAAGACTATCCCGACGAACACGCTCTCTATGTAAAAGTCGTCGAGTCGCCATCGCCCTCGATCGTGGGGCAAGTCGGATACATCGAATTGCGCCGGATTAACTTCAAACGCTGCAACCTCGGCGCCGAATTCGAAAAGTAACTCGGGTAACGCAATTCCAGGCCCAGCCCTAATGCTGGCCCCCTAGCCTTCCGAAAGTCTAACCAGACTCAACTTTCGGAGGTCATCATATGCATTCTACTTCACTTCGACTCGCCGTCCTCGGCCTAAGTCTTGTCGCATCGGCCTTTAGTCCCGTGGCTTTCGCGCACGAAGGCGATGATGAAGGTCACACACGAATGATCCGCCCCGAAGAGGAGCAGGATTATCTCAACTCATTCTGGAGCATCTTCGCCACCTCTCCGGGGGTTCGCTACCGTTTTCAACAAACGACTTGGGGCGAATGTTCAGAGGCCATTTCTGGAAATTATTCCGGCTACAACTGCAGCGACCGACGCGCCATCTCGGTGATTTTGAAGAAATTTATGGGCGACAACATCTATACTTGTATTAATAAGGGATTGGCCGCGCAAGGCGGCGGCTACGTCGCCGACTTGCACATCGAGCACAACGGGATCACAGGCGACGCCAATCACTCGCCACGCAGCCTTCACGCCGAAAATCGCGCCATTGATATCAAGGCCTTCGATATGAAACTGGCCGACGGCCGGGTAAAGAAATTTGTTTACGCGGGCACAGCCAATCGCGCTTTTTATACGGCGTTTAGAAAATGTTGGGGCGAAGTTGTGAAAACGAAAAACGGCTGCCCGTATTACGCCGGCAACAACGTGATGTACACCGGCTCCATCGGTTGGGAAGACGCCAATCACCGCCAACACATGCACTTGTCAATCCCCCACTGCGTGGGCGGCAAGTACACGAGCAGCTATTATCAGCGCTGATCGGAGAATGCACCAACGCCCGAGCGCGAACAGAGAATCGCAGCGTCGTGATTATTGAGCGCGCCGGTTGAATTGAAACAGTTGATCGGCGCGAACGCATCGACCGCGCCTGAGCACAAAATCGCGGCGTCGTGGTCATTCAAATTTCCGGTTCTATTGAAACAATCAATCGCGGGATTTGTGGCATTCAATTCCGGGTTGCGCGTGACAAGCTTTGTCTGGGCCGCAAACGTCGGTGCGGCGATAAACGCTAAAATAAGTAAAATGGATTTCATAATTCCCCCTTAAAAGCTCGAAATCGTAACACTGGCACGACTCTCGTCATTAGGTTTGACACTTTAACGCAGGGGCGCCGTGAATGCGTTCTTTAGGGGGCTGAACCCACTGCCCACGCACCGCTTCAAGGGTGTCGATCTCCGCATCGGTGAAGCCCGCCTCGCGCCGCGTTTCACGCGATATCGGTTCGAGACGACGTGGAATTCGACAAAACAACTTTTGTAGACGTGGCGCGAAGTCGGACTCTGGGTCCAAGCCCGAAAGCTCCGCGATCGTGCGATACCAGCGGCTACCGAACTGAACATGACCCATTTCATCTTGCCGAATCACGCGCACACATTCTTTGACTGCGAGCGCATCGACCCCGTCGAGTCGCCGAAGCAATGTATCTGATGCGTCCAACCCCGAACCCTCTAAATAGCGGTGCACGATAACAATCCGATCGAGCAATGAGTCCTCGCGACTCACCGACTGCCATAGACCAATATGAGTTGGAAAGCTCCCCCACGGCATTTGCAAATCCTCAAGCGCATCCAGACACAAATTCAAGTGCCGCCCCTCATCGGCGGTCACCGCGGCCAGCTCAAAGCGAAACTCCCTTGGCGCCTCTGGAAACTCTATGAGTGTGCGAAGACCCAGCTCCATGGCTTGCAGTTCAATCGACGCCAAGTCGTGCAGCATTCGGGCCTGGCCTTCGCGCGTCGACAGCCCTTTTTTCGCCGGCAGTTCTCGGATCGGCAGAATTTGCACATCGCGTCCAGGGATCTCGGGGATTTGCAGAACCGCACCCTGGAGCAGTTCCTCAAGCTCCATTGGCAAGACTCGCAACTTCTCGCGGGCACTCGGTTCGACTAGAACTTGCGTTTTGTGGCTCATAAAGGCAAAAATTCTCTTTCTACTTAGACAGGAAATTTATGGGCAAAAGCTGGAAAAAGGCAGGCAAATTAGAGGCCTCGCAGAAAAAAGGCGCGGTTTTTACAAAAGTGGCGCGCGAGATCTCTGTGGCGGCGAAATTAGGCGGCGGCGATCCGGAGGGAAACTCCCGGCTTAAATTGGCCATTGCTGCGGCCAAAGAAGTCTCTTGCCCTAAAGACACGATCGAGCGGGCAATCAAAAAAGGCACCGGCCAACTCGACGACGGCGCCCAGATTGAAGAAATCACGTACGAAGGCTATGGCCCCCACGGCGTCGGAATTATTGTGGAATGCCAGACCGACAATCGCACCCGAACGGTGTCTGAAATGCGCAACGTATTTAAAACCAACGGCGGCAACCTTGGCGAATCGGGTGCGGTGGCCTGGATGTTTGAGCGCGTGTGTTTGCTGCAAGGCTCGAAGAGCGGTGGCTTTGATCCCGATGAAGAGGCGATTGAAGCGGGCGCCAATGAAGTTGAAAAAGAAGACGACGGCACCTTCAGTTTTTATGGCTCGCCGGCCGACCTGGATTCAATTCGAAAAACTTTAATCGGCCGGGGCTGGGACGTTAAGGTCGCGGAACTTTCGTTCAAGGCGAAAGAAAAAGCCAAGCTATCTGAGGAGCAAATGAAAGACGTCCTCGAACTCCTTGGCGAACTCGAAGACAACGACGACTCTCATCGCGTGCACGCGAACGTTTAGTTGCCTCGACTCGCAATGGCTTTAAAGGCCATGGCGTAATACTTCATCTGCTTGATCATCGAATACAAACCGTTCGCACGACTCGGAGAGAGTTTACTCTCGAGGCCAATCTCTTTCACAAAGTCTGGCGGAGTCGAAATGATCTCATCGGGCGTACACCCCGAGTAGACCCGCAGTAGCAGCGCGACCAAGCCTCGCACCAACAGTGCATCGCTATCGGCCGCAAATATCACTCGGCCATTTTCGAGACTGGCATGCATCCACACCTGCGACTGGCAGCCTTTGACTTTCGCGTCTTCAGTTTTTTTTATGTCCGGCAGTGTCGGGAGCGCCTTACCGATCTCGATCAGCTTTTTATAACGATCTTCCCAATCGGCGAGCCCGCTAAATTCGCTCACCACTTGTTTTTGCCGGTCCGAGAGGTTCATAGCCATTGTCGTACATCGTCGGCGCGCAAATTTCTAGCCCACCGCCAACACTCGCTGTAGATTCTGCGGAGTTCGACCTCGTCGTACTTTTGTACCGGGCCGGGCTCATTCAATAGGTCGATTTGAGCTCCGACCAAATCAATCTCGACCCCAGCCTCGAATAGAGCTCGCTGCGCGAGGGCCGTCTCGAGTCCAAAAGAGTCTCCCGACAGCTTTTGCAGCTCCTCATCCATACCCTCGCAAAAATAAGTGCTGCACTCGCCCGGGCGAAATCGCCAAATTGTGCAAGCTCGAGCGCCCAAATCAAAGAACTGGCACGCCAGGTCGGCACCGCGCTCAAACGCGGGTGTTCGGGCGTGTTTCGCGCGAAATTCGTGAGACGGAATAAGCCCCAGCGGCTGCCACAGATGAGGCCCGTCCATCAGAAAGTTCGCATTCTCCTCGAGTATGGCGCCAATCAGAAAATTCGCCACGAAGGGTTGAAAATCACAGCACTTCAACGGTTTCGCGCAGCCGACACAATCGAGCTGCGGAATCTGGGTTTTCTGCCCCGGAATCATCGGATCGAGTATGAAATTGAGCGCATTCACCTTGGTCAAAATCCCCTCTCAGGTTAAGGTGCGAATATGGCGACGCCGAACTACATAACTCCTGAAGGATTCAAAAAGTTGCAAGAGGAATTTAGCAAACTCTTTCACGATGAGCGCCCGAAGCTCGTTGAGACGGTGACTTGGGCCGCCGGCAACGGCGATCGCAGCGAAAATGGCGATTATATCTATGGCAAACGCCGTCTACGTGAGATTGATAAACGGCTTAAATTTCTACGTGACCGGATTGAAAACGCCCAGGTTGTCGACCCCGCTCAGGTCAAAAGCCAAAAAGTGGTGTTCGGCGCCACGGTCGATATTATCGACGAAGATGGAGTTAAGAAATCCTACGCCATTGTCGGCGAGGATGAAATCGAACCCGGCAAGAATAAAATTTCATGGAAATCTCCCATGGCCAAAGCCCTACTCGGCAAGGAGGAGGGTGATGAGGTCGAGATTCAACGTCCCTCTGGACCACTGGTCGTAGAAATAGTTAAGATTAGTTATCGGTAACATGATTTACAGCATCACTGTTTTCTTTATTTGGATGGTCGGCACGGTTGCGTGGGCAGCACCGACAATTCCGTGCCCAAAGAATCCGCTCAAGGGTTACACCTATAAGGGCATTAATAAAGACGGCGACAAGTATTTGGACGCGGGCAAACGGGTCACACTCTATGTGAAGTGCTTTCCACTCAAAGTCTCACCTGACGATTTGATCGCTAAACTAAAGACCGAGGCGAATCCAAAAAATTTAATGGGCGAGGGAGTCTACTTCGAAATCAATACGGAGACGCGAAGTCGCAGAGTTTACGTTGTGACCCGAAAGCCGGTGATGCAAATGACGTTTGAGACTCGCTGGCGCAATCGCGTATGGCTTGAAGCCACCGAAGACGTGATGGAGAAATTTGTCGCCAGAGGCAAAAAGCCTCCGGCGAGCAAATCGAAACGCAAAAAGTAATTACTGATTCAAAACTGCAGCGGGGCAGTTAAATACAGTGCCCGTAATCGCTACGTTGGTCTGCTGAGTGCTGCCACCGTATTGACCGCCCGAGCCCGTTTGTCCGGCGCGATTGGTGAGCATTACGATCACGTTGCCGCCCATATCTACGGCCTTGTTCTTTAACGTATTGCGAGCGCCGGTCTCTAGGTTTTCGTTGCTTGTCCAACCGCCGGTGAAAAAGTTCCCTTGGTTGCCGGTGGCTTCACCAACATATTTGCAACCTTTCGGTTCCGACTGCATAAAGCGAACCTTTTCGGCGCCGGGTTTCAAAGATTGAGCGGCACAGCCCGCGAGCAACAGCATAGCTCCCGCTAAGATGATTCTATTCACATAACCTCCAACAGTTATTTTATTGTGTGTGCCGGAAAATTTTAATTTTAGCGATGAGCGTAGGCAAGCACATAACCAAACAGCCCCGAACACCCTTCTGTCGAACTCCTAGGCACCCGGTCGACCGAAAAGCGCCCACTCCTCACTTAGCCCGCTCCGGTGCCGTTCCTGGGCACCGCAAATATTATGTTTTATTTAGCAATTTCAGATAGTTATACTTTTTGGCTCGAGTTCATTCTTGGACTCATCCTTGCTCTTAGATAAAGACCAGAAGGAGGGCCTCATATGCGAGCCCTAACATTGTCCTTAGGTATCTTATTGGTGACCCTGTCCGGAACTAAGGTTTCGGCCGCGATCCAGCGTAGCCCGGCTGCAGAAAGCAAATCCTACAGCTGCCGAATCATCACAGGCTACGGCACTGCGATCGGAACTGGCGCATCTAAGCTCAAAGCTAAAGAGGCCGCCCGTGAGATTTGCGGCGATAAGATGATCGACGGTTACATCGCTCAACGCGGCACCATTCCGGATGACGTGATCGGCGAATTGACTACCGCTTGTGTCAATCTCGAGTGCCAGTAAATTGACCTAACTCGGGGAATTGGTTATCGTTCCCCTATGATTTCAAAGGTCTTGGGTTTTCTTTTTGGCAAGTCTCCAGATATCTTCGACGAAAAAGGCAACGTCGTGCACAAGTTCTCTGCGGAAAAATGGCAGGCTTGGCGCGACCGCTTTGAGAAGAATGCCGAATTCGATTGGCGCAAACACCAAGGCACCAAGCGCGAAGTCAAAAAACAGATTAAAAAGTCTTAGTAGTTCTTTTTTAAATCCAATCCCGCATACAAACTCGCCACCTGCTTTTCGTAACCGTTAAACATCAACGTCGGGATTCGCTTCGGAAAGAAGCTGCCGTCGATCACTTTCTCTGAGCTTTGGGTCCAGCGCGGATGCTCGACCTTGGGATTTACGTTGGCGTAAAAGCCGTATTCACTCGGCGCGAGCTTTTCCCATAGCCCTATGGGGCGCTCTTTAACGAACTCGATCTTCACCAGCGACTTGGCGGATTTAAAACCGTACTTCCATGGCACAATCAGCCGAATAGGCGCGCCATTTTGTTTGGCGAGAGCCTCGCCATAGGCGCCCACCACCAGCAGCGTCAGCGGATTTTTAGCCTCAGCCAGAGTAAGACCTTCCGTATACGGCCACGGGTAATTGCTGAGCTCCTTGATCCCCGGCATATACGAGCTATCGGCCGCGGTTGTAAACTTCACGTACTGCGCCTCGGACGTGGGCTCCACACTTTCAATCAGTTTGCTTAACGGAAAGCCGAGCCACGGCACCACCATGGACCAAGCCTCCACGCAGCGAAAGCGGTAGAGACGTTCTTCAAGCTCAAACGCGGTCGTTAGATCTTTAAGGTTTAATGTGCGCGGTTTTTTAACCAGGCCCGCAATCTCAAGCTTCCACGAATCAATTTTCCAATTGGCGACCTTTTTTGCGACGGCCTCTTTCTCGAGACTGAATTCGTAAAAATTATTGTAGCTGAGCACGAGTTTTTTATCGGTGGTTTTATAGGGCGCATCCAGTTTCGCAAATTCAGGATTGGTTTTAAATTTAAGTTTTTCTTGCGCGAACGGCCAGCGCGCCCAATAGGCCAACATTCCAAGAGCCGACCCCTTGATTAAATCCCGGCGGCGCAGGTAAGCCCATTTCGGAGTGACCTCGCTTTGCAAATCTTGAAACTCGAGGTTTTTCTTGTAAGTGCGCATAAGATCCATCGTAATGAGGGGGATGCGCCTATACAAATATATTTTTGTCGTTCTTTTGTTTGTGCCCATGGGAATTTTAACCTGGCAGATTTTTAACGGCAGTCTAGGCGCGAACCCTCCTGAGAAATTAAACTTAGAGCTTGGAAGTTGGACCTATCATTACTTAGCGGCCAATTTAATCTGGGGCGGTGTCCTCGCCGTGGGATGGATGCCCCAGAAGCTTCGCCGCTTCACTTCACTGCGCCGGCAGCTGGGTGTTGTGACCTTTATTTATGTTTTATTTCACTTTATTTTTTACGTATTGAAAGAAGGCGATATCCCGATCGCGCTGACTCAGGTTTACCAAAAACTCTATTTGATATTGGGCTTTACCGGCTTGTTGATTTTGCTTCTACTCGCGCTCACGTCCAACAACTTTTCGGTGCGAAAGCTTGGCGGCCGCAATTGGAAGACGCTGCACCGCTTGGCCTATCTGGTCTTACCGCTCGCGACGGTGCACTATTTTTTAATCGAGAAAAAAGATTGGCGGGTAACGATCCCCTGGCTGGCGGCGTGGATCGCCCTTTCAAGTATTCGAATCGTTAAGGCGCTGAAGAAGGCGTAGCGCCTCACTTTTATTTTTTATTTGGCCCTCGAGCTGCTCCGCAAAGAGCTTCTTAAGCAGCTTGCCCATTTTTTCGGAGGCAGGCACTCCGGCGGCTAGCAAATCCTCGCCACTCAAAAAGGGCTTTGGCAATTCGCCGCTCGGCCCAGCTACGGCTAAGTATTCTTTGATCCAGCCGTCGAGTTTGCGACGCTCATGCTTAAGCGACAACAGCCCTGAAGCCAGCACCAGCGTGTGCGCGAAATCTGGCCCACCGAGTGCCTGAATTCGCTCGGCCCGCGAGCTTCGCTCGTTGACCAAAGTTTCCGTGGCTTCGATTTGCGCTTTGATTTTTTTTATACTTTCGCGCGAAGCCTTCCAAGCGCGAAGTCGCGGCTCCGGATCTTGCCGGACCAAAAGCATAATCGCGGCGAAGGCATTCTCCCATGAGAGAAAGGTCAGAAAGTATTTGAGTTTTGCTGAGTCCAACTCCGCGATCTCGGGCCAAACCACCCGGTGCAAACCCGACAGCAAAAGCGCCTTGATGCCCAGTCGCATATGCGCGCCACTCAGCAGGCGTTGCATTTCGTTGCACACGCGCTCGGCCGACACGTCTTTTATGTTGTCGGCGTGCGACTGTATGGCTCGCATTGTTTCTTCTTCGATCGCAAACCCCAATTGCGAAGAAAAACGGACGGCTCGTAACATTCGCAACTTGTCCTCGGCAAAGCGTTCTTCGGGTAGGCCCACGGTGCGCAACGTTTTGGCCCTGAGGTCTTCGAGCCCACTGTTAAAGTCGTAAAGCACCGCTTCGACCGGATCGTAAAACATGGCGTTTACGGTAAAGTCGCGGCGTTTGGCGTCTTCTTCAATACTGCTAAAGGCGACGGAGGACGGGTGCCGGCCATCGAGGTAGGGCCCTTCGGTGCGATAGGTGGTCACTTCAAAATTAAACCCGTTCTCGATAACCACGATGGTGCCAAAGGCCTTACCCACAGCGAGTGTTGCGCGAAATGTCCGCTCCACCACATCCGGAGGAGCCGAGGTGGCCACGTCTAAATCTTTGGGGTTGTGCCCCAAGATTGCATCTCGCACGCAGCCCCCGGCCAACACCGCCTGAAACCCGGCTTCAGTTAAGCCTAAAAGAACGCGCTCAACCGTTGGAAACGCCGGATGTTTATGAATAAGGTCCAGTCTTTGACGCCGCTGCATGGTTGAATTATGCCTTTCTCAATGGATTTTGTCTCTACCCTGACCAGCCTCATGCAGCGTCATAACCTCGAGCACTATGGCATTGCGCCACTCGAGCGCCCACTTTCGATGGATTTCTATCGCGAGTGGTTGCGCGACGGCCATCATGCGGGAATGGAATACTTAGCTGAGCACGCCCAGTTGAAGGAGAACCCTCAACAGTTTCAACCCCGCGCCCGCTCCGCGATCGTCGTTGCACGCTCCTATGCCAATCACCCCTACGCCGAACGTCCTTATCCGCAGCCGGAGTTTCCCAAAGCACTTCGCACCTCGCTCTATAGCCGCGGCGAAGACTATCACATTCACTTTCGCCAAGAGCTCGAAGGCATTGCCGATGACCTTCGGGTGCAGTTTGCCGGCGAAGAATTTTTATGTTTCACAGATTCGGCGCCGATTCTCGAGCGCGATCTCGCGTATCGAGCCGGTGTGGGATGGTTTGGCAAAAACACCTGCTTGATTCACCCCCAGCATGGCAGTTTGTTTTTTATCGGGCAGATTCTCACTTCGATGAACGTGCAGTCGGCGCCCGCTCCCCTGCCCGATCATTGCGGCACCTGTGATCGCTGCATCCGCGCTTGCCCGACCGGCGCGATCGAGAGTCCCCGCAAATTAAACTCGAACAAATGCATCTCGTATTGGACGATCGAGGCCCGGGAGGCCGCGCCCGAAGCGATTCGCGCGAAAACCGGAAGCTGGTTTTTTGGTTGTGATATTTGCCAGACCGTTTGCCCGTGGAACGAAAAAGTTTTCGGCCGCGAGACTATGCGACGCGAGGCCAGCCCCGATGAAGCTAAGACTCAACTGTTATATGAAGATTTACGCTGGGTCTTAAGTTCGTCGAACAAAGAAATCGAACGTAAAACTTTTCGCTCACCGCTTTCGCGAGCACGACCGATGGGGCTAAAGCGCAACGCTCTTGTGGTGATTGGCAACTTGAAAATTCAGGAATTAAGGCCCGAAGTTGAAAAGGCTTTGAACGAACCCCGGCTAAAGAACCTTGCCGAGTGGACTATGAATCAACTAACCTAAATCTCGGTGGCGGGAATTCCAGATTTCACTTCTATTCGAATCAGCACCCTGCGGGGGGATATCAAAATTCCCTTTGATGTTCACATTAAGGTCGCCGAAAAAATGATTCTTTACTGCCGGCGCGGAGACTCGTTTGAGGGCGATCGACTCGAACGACTGAAAGCAAAAAAACTAAAAGCTCTGTTTATCAAAAAGAGCGATGAGATCCCTTACAAACAGTATCTCGAAGAAAGCATCGACACCGCTTACAATGCGGCGACTGGTAAAAGCCTCTATCTGCGGGCGGAAGTCATTCAGGGCTTCCAGCAGGCCGCGGCCGAAGAGTTTATGGAGAATCCGCTCGACAACTTTGCTTATGACCACGTGAAAAGTTCGGTGCAGCGGTTTATTGCATTTATCGAAAAAGAAAAAGGTGCGGTGGCCGCCTTTTTAGCCATACCAAATTCTGACCGCAGCATCACTCATCATGGCGTAAATGTGGCGGCGCTCAGCACGGCCATGGCGCAGGCCGAGGATATCAAGGATCCAAAGACGATTGCACTTATGGCGCTCGGAGCCCTGTTGCATGACACCGAACACTTCTACTCGGGCTTTGATGTGAGTGGCAATCCATCGAGCTACTCGCCCGAAGCCCTCGAAGTTTACAAGAAACATCCCCTAGAGGGCGCTCACCGCCTGCAGGGCTCGAAGTTTTTAGATCAATTGGTTTTAAAAATTATCATGCAACACGAAGAGCATATCGATGGCGGCGGCTTTCCGCAGGGATTACTTGAAAAAGCCATGGACCCGATGGTGCTGATTGTCGGCACAGCCAACGCCTACGACCGGCTGGTGAGTTTTGAAAATATCGAACCCAGGGCTGCGTTGAAATCTTTGCTGATCGATAAGCTGGGCGCTTTTCCGCTGAAGCAGCTGCAAACCTTGCAAGAAATTTTAAAGAGCCAGCAGGTCGTTTAAATTAAGTGCCTTCGAAGTGCTCTTTCGCTTTGTTAAGCCGCTGCTTTAGAATTCGCGCCATATCGCCCTTGATGAGTAAATCGTCGGCTAAATAGCCGAAAATTCCCATGGGCACCTGATAGTCGACCAGGTCCGTAACGAGCGTGACGTTTTCGTTGTGCTCTTCAAATTTCATCGTATGCGTCCAAGAGGCGAAAACGCCCTCGCTCTGACGATAGGTCAGGCGGCTTCCGGGCAGCAGATCCTCCACCCGAAAGCGGATGCTCTGCGAGAGACCAAAGCGAGTCATATTAAAGTGCAACTCGTCGCCCCTTTTGAGTTCGGCATCCGGAGACAGCACCTCGACATTGATCGCCGGCTGCAACAACATGGGCTGCCGACTGGGGGTGGTCAGATATTCAAAAACTTCCTGTTTAGGGGCTTCAATCAACTGTGAAATTTGCAGATGTGCCATAGGGGAAACTTAGCACCATTTGGGGGTACGCCGTACCTTTTCCTTGTGCGTCATTTGATGCGAACGGAAAAGGTACGGCGTACCTTCCGCCTATGAATCTTTTTTCGCCGGTTGATACGACGCTCTTCTATTCGCGCAATGACCTCAGCGACCCTCGCCTGGGCGATCTGGTTAAGAAATCGCCCGACACTCCGGGTGTCGCGATTCTCGGATATCCGGACGACGAGGGCATAAAACTAAACGGTGGCCGCACCGGCGCGAAAGATGGACCCGACTCCGTTCGTCATTGGCTATACCGAATGACACCGCATCCGAAATTGGAGACAGCGCCGTTTTTTGATTTGGGAAACTTGAAGTTCGCCTCGGAGCTTGAGCATCGTCATAAAGATGTCTCAGCTTGCGTGGAAGACCTTTTAAAAAAACAGCATCGAGTTTTAGCGCTGGGCGGAGGCAACGACTATGCCTACGCCGATGGCTTGGGGTTTTTGCACGCAAGTTCGTCAGGAAAGAGTAAAGAAAAACCGGTGATTGTAAATATCGACGCTCATTTAGACGTGCGCAATTTGGATCACGGTCTCACCAGCGGCACGCCATTTTTTCGGCTGCTCGAATCGGGAGAAGATTTTGATTTTGTCGAGCTTGGCGCTCAGAGCCTATGCAATGCGAAGTCACACTGGGAGTATGTAGAAAAAAAAGGCGGCCGCATTGTCGCCATGGAAGAAATTCTCCACTCGGGCGTATCACTGGTCGAATGCGTGTCGAAGCGCCTCGGTGATTTGCTACTCAAACGCCGCCCGGCCTATTTGGCGATTGATATCGACGCTTTTGCCTACCCGTTTGCTGAGGCTTCCAGCGCGCCGTGGCCGCTGGGAATTTTGCCGCATGATTTTTTTGCGCTTTTGCATTTGCTCCTGCGCCGCTGGGATGTGCGCGTGATGGGGATCTATGAAGTCTCGCCAGGATTGGCCGAGGGGCATGCGACCAGCAAACTCGCCGCCCAGTGGGCGCATATGTTTCTTCACCCCGCAGGTTAATTTATGTTTGAGGACTTGCAGTTCAAGCACAGCTTAGGCAGCGACAATCACTCCGGAGTTCATCCGCGCGTGATAGAGGCTTTGCAAGCCGCAAATCGGGGCCATGCCCACGCCTATGGCATGGACGAAGTTTGCCGCCTGGCGGACGCGGAATTTAAGCGGGTGTTTGGTCCTAAAGTTCAGGCCGAGTATGTTTTTACCGGCACGGCGGCCAATGTTTTAAGCCTCGCGCCGTTTCTGGCGAGCTTTAATGCGGTGATTTGCTCGGAAATGGCGCATTTAAATATGGACGAATGTGGGGCGCCCGAAAAATTTATCGGCAGCAAGTTGTTTGCGGTGCCCTCTGCCGATGGCCGCATTTTTCCCGAACAGTGTGCAGAAATTTTTCAGCGCATGGGCGATCAACACTTCGCCCAACCGAAGGCTGTGTCGCTTACGCTTCCGAGCGAAGTCGGCGTTTGTTACTCGCTTGCGGAACTTAAATCATGGAGCGAGTTTTGCCGCTCTAAAAATCTTATGTTGCACCTTGATGGGGCGCGATTGGCAAATGCGGCGGTCTTTTTGGGAGTTGAACTTCGCGAGTTGACTGAGGGCGTGGGCGCCGATGTGGTTTCTTTTGGCGGTACAAAAAATGGCCTTATGGGTGCTGAGACCGTGCTGCTGTTTACCGACAAAGCCAAACACGAGTTTAAGTTTTACCGCAAGCAAGCCATGCAGCTCTCGAGCAAAACGCGGTTTTTGGCTGCGCAGTTTTACGCCTATTTGGCTGGTGACCTGTGGCGCGAGATCGCCACGCATACGACGGGCTGTGCGCGTGAAGTCGCGCGGGGCTTAAGTGATATTCCTGAAATCAAGATCGCCTACCCGGTGCAAAGCAATGCTGTATTTGTAGAGCTGCCCAAAGAATGGATTCATCCTCTTCGTGACCAGTTCTTTTTTTATGTTTGGGATCCGCAGATTCATCTGTGCCGATGGATGATGAGCTGGGACTGGACGCCGGAACTAAGTCAAAAACTTTTTCAAGCCGTCGCTGAGGTAAAAAAATGTTTTCCAATAAAATGAACTACCACGATTACTTGCATATCGACCAACTCTTGGCGTGCCAAAAGTTGGAGAGCGAAAAGTTGGGCCGCAAGGCGCATGACGAAATGCTGTTTATCATTGTTCATCAAGTTTATGAGCTGTGGTTCAAGCTGATCTTAACCGAGATCAATTCTGTGGTGGAAATCTTTGCCGGAGACCGGATTGACGAAAAACTGATGGATCTGATCGTGGCCCGGCTGCAGCGGGTGGTGGAGATTCAAAAACTTCTGGTCGATCAAATTCGCATCATGGAGACGATGACTCCCCTTGATTTTCTCGAGTTTCGCGACATGCTGATTCCGGCTTCGGGCTTTCAGAGCGTACAGTTTCGGCAGCTCGAAAACATGCTCGGCCTGAAACGCGACCAGCGCCTGAAATATGGTCAGGCGGATTATGAGCACTCGTTAAAGCCAGATCAGCGCAAAGAAATGTTGGCCCGTGAAAGCCAAAGCACCCTCTTTGACCGCGTTGAGAAGTGGTTGGAGCGCACGCCATTTTTAAAAATGCGCGGATTTGATTTTTGGCAGACCTACAAGGACACCGTAGAAAATGCGCTTAAGCGTGACATCGAAATCATCGAGAAAAACCCTGTGCTCGGCGACGAAGATCGCGCCCGCAATAAAGTGATGCTTGAACAGACCATGACGAGCTTCCGCGCTCTGTTTGACGAAAACGAATACGCAAAGGCCCGCGCAGGCGGAGAGTGGCGCCTGTCGTATCAGGCCGTGCATGCGGCACTGCTGATTCAACTGTACCGCGATCAACCGGCGCTGCAACTCCCCTTTCGGCTGATCACGGCGTTGCAAGATATGGATGAGATGTTCACCACCTGGCGCCACCGCCATGCTCTGATGGCGAAACGTATGCTCGGCTCCAAAGTCGGGACTGGCGGTTCGAGTGGCTATCAGTACTTGCGCGACGCCACCGATAAACACAAAGTGTTTCAAGACTTCTTTCAGTTGACGACGTTCTTTGTTCCCCGCTCGAAGCTACCCAAACTGCCGCCCGAGGTTGAAACCGAGCTCGGCTTTCACTACGCGACTGGGGTGGCGCGCGCGACGCCGCGGATTTAAAGTTTTTCTTCGAATTCTGGAAAATCCGGCCCGTTTGCAATCAGAATAGCTCTTACGGGCGAGGCATCGCCACCCTCAATGGGGAGTGGGAGTGCGATCAGGTTGTAAATTCCCTCGGGCACGTCTTTCAGTAATAGTCCTTCGAGCACCGAAAAATTGTATTTAAATAAAATCTGGTGCGATTCGAGCGCCTTGCTGTCTTCGGGATCAACGCTCGGGGTGTCGATCCCGACCAACCGTACACCTTTGGCTTGCAGGTGCTCGAGCAGTTCGGGCGAGAGGGAGTTGAAATTGGCATTCCATCGCTCAGGGTCGCTAAATGATCCGGTATCGAACAACACCCTCGGCGCCTGAATAGTTTGCTTGAGGTGCCGGAGCTGAATTCTCTCTTTAGGCAAAAGCCCACCGATGCGCATGACTTGTGATTGACCCAGATAGGGCGCGAGGGGCCGCCGATCGATACTTGCGCCATTCGCATGGTAGTGACTTGGAGCGTCGGCGTGGGCGCCAAGATGGACCGTGGTGCGGATTTGGGAGAGCTCGAGGTGATCCCCTTTGCGAAAGCTAAGGGCCACATCGCGGGAGAAGGGTTGATCCCCCGGGTAAACGCCGAGCCGGTTCGAGATTTTGGGGGTGATATCGTAAATCTTCGGTTTCATTTTAGATGCCCCTATCTTAAACTCGAAGGCCATGAATTTGCAAAGCGTACGCGGCACCCATGACCTTCTTCCGGAAGTGCAAGGCAAGCACAATTTAATTATCGAAACGGCCCGCCGGGTGGCGGAGCGCTTCGGCTTTCATGAGATGTCGACGCCGATTTTTGAATTTTCTGAGATCTTTAAACGCACACTCGGTGAAGCGTCGGATATTGTTTCTAAAGAAATGTACACCTTTAAAGATCGCAATGAGGAAGAGCTGACTCTGCGTCCGGAGGGCACGGCTGGCGTGGCCCGTGCTTTTATTTCAGAGGGACTCAGTCAGCGGACTCCGCTCAAGGTGTTCTATCAAGGTCCTATGTTTCGCTATGAAAGGCCGCAAAAGGGCCGCCAGCGTCAGTTTCACCAACTCGGCGTCGAACTGCTTGGCCCCACCAGTGGCATGCCTGACGTGGAGACTATCGCCTGCGCACAGATGATTCTGACGGAGCTGAAGATTGCCGACAGTTGTGTTCTAGAACTCAATTCGATCGGCGACGATGAAAGTCGCAGGAATTACGTCGACGCTTTGGTTAAGCATTTGAAGAGCGTGCAAAGCCAGCTTTCTGTGGATTCGCAAAAGCGGCTGATGCAAAATCCTCTGCGCATCCTGGATTCGAAAGACGAAAAGGATCAGGCTTTGCTTAAGTCCGCTCCCTTGATCGCCGAGTACTACAACGAAGAGTCCAAACGTTCATTTACCGAAATCACCAGTGCACTCACGGCTATGGGAATTCCATTTCAAGTAAATCCGCTTCTGGTCCGCGGGCTAGATTATTATTCTCACTGTGTGTTTGAGTTTCGCACCACGCAGCTTGGCGCCCAAGATGCCGTGCTGAGCGGTGGCCGCTATGATCAGTTGATCAAAACTATGGGCGGGCCAGCCACGCCGGGAGTGGGATGGGCGGCTGGCATTGAGCGGATGTGCATGCTGTCACCGCTTGAAGCCAAACCGCCGCGCCCTGTGGCCATCATTCCCATTCATGATAGTGCCGAACAGGAGGCCTTTAAGATGGCCTATGACCTGCGCGGAAAGGGAATCGCCGCAGAAGTTCACTTTTCAGGCAATATGTCTAAGCGAATGAAGAAGGCCGTGAATCAAAATTGCTTCGCCGCTGTGATTCTTGGGCCCGACGAATTGGTTAAGGGCGAGGTCAGCCTGAAGTTTCTGGATAGCGGCGAACAGAAATCCGTGCGAATTTCGGATCTCGCCGACCAACTCAAAAAATGACGCAACCTTTTCTCACGTGAGAAAGGACTGCGTCATTTGCCCTTCAAGGATTCCAAACTCCTTCAGATCTCGCCAAACAAGTCCCTGACCCCGAGACATCGTCCTTTTTGTCGTAAGTCCACGCCACAAGCTGAGCGTCTTTACCCGTGTTGAGCAATTCCCCCACAGTGACCGGCCCCCGATCAAACGACATCTTCCAGCCGCCAAACATCAGCGCGTTGTCCTTCGAATTGCCCTTATTGTCTTTAAGGGAGGCGAACACGAGATTCTGTTCCATCCGGTAGTCGTTCAAGGTCAACCAGCCTTTGGCAAAAGCATTAATCATAAAACTCTGCAGCGACGCGCCCGATTTTACATACGAACACATAAACTGGTTGATCGCGACCTTGTCGTAGTTGCTCTTCGGAACCTCTTGCACCATCACTTTAGAGGGCTGACTGCCGTCGATCTCCTTCGAAGCCAGCTGAGTGTTGCACTCACCAATCTGGCTTTCGAACTCATCCGACCTTTTCTGCAAAATCGTCTTATATCCCTGAAAGCGCATTAAACGGTCGCGCAAATACTCTTCGCTCACGCCCACCAATTCATTCTTCTCGCTCAAGCCGATCTTCAACTCTTCTTCTTTATCGGTCACTCGATCCATCGGCTCCGTCCAAACCATGCTACCGCTCCCGCCGTACTGCCGAGAATTTAGCTTCCGACGACAGGCCTTCAGGTCGCCATATAAGCCTAAGGTATTTAACTTTCGGGTGCCGTAGACTTTATCTTCAAGCGAATAAACGGTGTTCTGTAGATCACGCAACTTCTCTGACATTGCCGCCTTATCCATCACCATCATCTCGCCCTTCTTAAGGCCGACAATTTGTGAACCCGAAACGGCCTGAGCGCTATCCAGTTGAGTCACTACTTTTTCGGCTTTGTGCGGATTGGATTTGCAGCCAGCCAAAAATAAAATAGCCACCAAGGCAGCGAAAACCTGTGTCATAGATCGATCCTCCGTTGAGGATCTAGAATGAAAAGGATCGAGCGGCCCGTCAACGGAAGACGGGTCGCTCCTACCACTTTTTAATGCAAAAATTAGAAAACGTTAATTGTGGCCGACATAGCCACATTGGTGAAGTCACCACGGATATTGTCCGGGACAAATTGGATATTCGGATACAGATAAATATCGCGCGTCACCGAGATCCCCACACCCAACGACTGATACACAAAAGTCTGCAACAGACGATAGCGCTCAGAATCACCATAAACATGGCGCCAGTTAAAATAGCCAAACACAGTCCGCGCCGAGAACTTATCGTTAATGGCGTACTCCATAAACGGATAAATCCCGAGATTCCACTCACTGCGCTCATCGCCACCGTAGTACCCTACGCCCTCAGCGCGAGCCGCAAGGTCACTCAACTGACCCGGCTTACTGCTATAAGCATTGTAAGATGCATCCCACGACAAACCCACCGCCAGACCACTTTGAAAAGTCTTAAGCGCATTCATCGTCACATAGAGCCGCCCATCACGGTCGACCCCACGCGCTTCTTGCGAAGTTCCCACCGACACCTGCACGGCCCCGTTGGTCTCCAAACTGCCGATCTTCCCGACTAAGTTGTAGCCCACGGTCGGGTCAAACATATTCAGCTGGTTCTCCGCGCCATTGGTGTCGCCCTGAAACGGCGTCATCAAACCGAAAAACGTACCCAACGTTACGCTCTGACTTTTGCTCCAACGATAGCGGGCATCGATCCCGATATCGGCGCTGGTGCGCTCCTGCATTCCCGGCTCGCCGGCTAAGTTGGGCCGCTCAATCCCGAACGGACGCGAGAACGTACCGCCGGTATACCCCAGCGTGCTCGACATCGAGAACTTGGATTTTGAACCGCTCTCGGCGCGCATCCGGGCATTGACGATTTCTTCGTCTATATTCCCGTCGACTTTGTTTTTTTGTTCCTTTGAATCTTCAGCCTTAATCGTGCTCTGACCAGCACCCGCATTCTCGTCCGCCGCCCAAGCTCCCGCGCTCACAACTACGACCAAAAAGGCCGCAAGAATTCCCCTCACCACTGAACCCCCCTAAAAAGTAAAAGGGCAGTCTATCGACTGCCCTTTCGAATACGCAATTAATTATTCGACGTTCTAGATATTAGAAAACGTTGATGTTCGTCGTCAAAGCTACGTTCGTTTTGTCGGCTTTGATGTCTTCCGGCAAGAACTGAATGTTCGGATAGAGGAAGATATCGCGAGTCACCGAGATACCAAGTCCAACGGATTGGTAAATGATGTTCTTGTTGAACTTCCAGAAATCCTTCTGACCGCGCATATGCTCATAAACCCAAACGCCCGAGATTGTACGGAGGTTGAAGGTCTTGTTGATCACGTACTCGAGGTACGGATAGGCGCCGATATAGTAGTCCGACTGAGCGCCGTTCTGTAACGCGAGGTCGTCTTTATCGAACGTGCTCACGGACGAACCGATAAGCAAACCAACAGAGAACCCCGACTGACCGAGTTCATAGTTCATGTTCTCAGTGAAAGACCACGACGATTGGAAGCCCAAGCGACGTAGGTTTTCGTTTGTGTAGACCGTGGGACCAGTTGTGAACACACCTTGAACGGCGCCAAGTTTGTGTACGCGCTGATAAGTGATGTACGGGTTCTCAGCATCTACTTTCGCGCCGTTGTATTTGCGGCCTGTGCGCTTATTGGTCGGAACATCGGTGCCTTGAAACGGAGTGATCCAGCGAATGCCTGTACCAAACTTGAAAGCGTTTTTTGAAGACGCCGAATATTTGTAGGCTACGCTACCACCCAAAGAAGCAAATGCTGTAACGCCTGTACCTGCAGTGAGGTTCGGACGCTCTTCAGCCATGGGTTTTTTGATTGTTCCGCCGGAATAGCTGATGGCGGTATTTACGGAGTGCTTCGACTTGGAGCCGGCTTCCGCGCGCATTTTACGGTTTGTGATAATTTCGTCTGTATCTTCACCGTCTTTGACCTTGTTTTTTTGGTCGGCGGCATCTTCGATCTTGATCGTGCTTTGACCTTCGCTTTGCGTCTCTTCCTGAGCAAAAACATTGCCAGAGAAAATCATCGCAAGGGCTAGAGCAACTACGCTAGTCTTGAACATGAGTAAAAACCCCTTTTGTAAGTTTATTGTTCGAATCCAGTTCAGTTATCGTACTGGACGCTGTTATGCACCGAGTCTTTTCGCGCCGTCAAGGGGATATACACCCGTATTCCCGGGTACTTATTTAATGCGAAAGGGCTGCATCCAAAGGGTTACTTGTGTAAAGAATTCAGATAATTTACTAGCGCGAAACCGACAGAAACGGGATTCCATCACTGAGGCGTTGAGTCAGTAAGTGGTCCGCATCGGGGGTCGAAATGGTCGACGACTCAATCAAAGCCCCATCGCGAAACACCGAATATTCAGACTGTTCGCCAGCGTTCCTTACGACAAGAATGACCGGAACCTCAACATGCATTGAGGGCTGACCTTCGCCTGATATGTCGCCCTCCGTGATCTCGCCGGCCTCGCGCTCGAGATAAGCCAGAATCTGGGATTTATGCCCGCCGGCCTGATCGATTTCGTAGTGAACCAGATCATAGCCGCTCTCGTCGCGGTAGGTTCGACTGCGCAAAGTTTTTCTCTGAAAGCGAACCACACCGGCTTTAAAAATGTCATTGAGGGGATCTTGCGACGATAAATTGGCAAACGGATTTTGATCGGCCAAATCGTCTTGCTCGAGCAAGGCTCGGAGCTGACCCGCCGGACCGGTGTCTTCAGCCGCCACCTTGCCTTCGGTCAATTTTGTCCACAAAGACTTTGGCGCGACAGCACTCTTTTGCGATACGGTCATCGCCACCGGATACCAAGATAGATCGACATTGGTCATCGCCAACATTCCGGCCGACAAGACCAAAAACAACATTGTGCTGCGGAGAAAGTTGCCAAATTTTTGTCTCATTGGATGTCATCCCAAACATGACCGAGCGCGGGCCTTAAAACGGGTGTGGCCGGCGTTCGAGTTAGAGCCGTTTTCGCCGACATAAGCGCGGTTTGACAGGCGACTTTTTTCTGCTTTACGAGGCCACCCAACATGCGGGCGCGCGGCACCACAGTCTCTTCAATTTTTTCTTGGCCCGCCAAATATCCCACACCACTGACGGTCGCGAAGGCCAGAACACCCTGTGCGTAACCAAAACCCAAATAGCTCGACACTTCAAGCAGAGTTCCCAGCAGAATTTGCAGGCGAACATAGTTGTCGCGAAAGCGCGTGCTCAACTTACCCAGTTCGACTTTGGGTGCGACGACCGCATCCCATATGTTGTAATTGAGGAGCATGCCGAAGAAGGTGGCATGAGCTAGAATCGTCCAAACATTATCTGTATACAGCTGACCGGCGCCGTAAAGCACGATACCCGCGACCACCGCATTGGGAATCAATGACGCCGTAAATTTGCCCGTGAGCTCGTAGAGCTTTTTGTCACGATCAGAGAGTTTTTTGCCGAAGAAACCTAAAACTTTCTCGCCGATCCAACGGACCGCATTGCCGCCGCCGTTAAGAGTCTTGCCCCAAGCCTCTTGCGACGTGAGCAAAAAGCTCATCCACACGAAATTGGCGGCCAAAACCGTAAGCCCGGCCGGGACAGAAGCCGAACTATAAAAAGTGAGACCGCCCAGTGCGCCCGAGGCCAAAAATGCGAAAATTAAACCCTCGCGTTTTTCGCGGCAATATGCGGTGATCTCACTAATTTTGCTGGCGATTTTTTTCTTGGCATAGGCGGAGTAATTCTTGAGCGCAGGCAGAGCCTCGGGATCGTAGGCTTCAGCCACCGTGACCATTCCGAGTACGCCACCCGCTTTAGCCGCCGCCAGCGCCGGATCATCGGCTCCGTCGACCAAGAGAACGGCTGAGCCGGCCCCATGCTTGGCAGCTGTTTCGCCGAGTGCTTGAACAACTTCAGCTTCATGCTTTTGCGGGACTGCTGCCGCCACCAAGTAGCCGGTCTGCCCGTCATCTGTGGTGACTTTTTGAAAAAGGACCCCAAGGCCATGCGTGGCTTTGGGCGGTTGGATTGTCCCATGCGCAAAGAGATCGACCGGAAACGCCAGTGCGAAGCTCAAGAGGAACGCCAACAGTGATTTGCAATTGCATCCGTGCAACATGAGAGATTCACATATCAGTATTCATGCCACTGAATTGCATGACAAAAACCCCTAAAACCCAGCTGATTTTAAGGGTCTGTAGCTAATTCTGGTGAAATTTATCCACACGGTAGCCGAAAATTGGCTTAGAAATCAAAGCCGAGGCGAGCGTCGATGTTGGAATAGAACAGAGATTGGAAGCCGCTGGCGGCATTCGTTCCGTCGTTATAGTTGAAATTGAATTGGTGCCACTGGCCGTACCAGAACAGCCCAAGCTTCCATTGATCGGTCAAATTGTACGACATCCCGACCGAGCCGTCGAAGGCGAACGTCGGTTTAATCTCAAACTGGCTGGCGCCATCGGCCGACGTAGAAAGTGGGAACTGATAGCGCATCAACCAATAGTACATCCAGCGCTTGCGATTCAGTTCGGCGAGTACGCCGAGTGAGGCCGCAGTCATATTGTTGTTCTTCTGGGTCGCGGTGCCGTTGCCAAGACCGTCGGTCCCGATCACGATAAACGGGAACTTATGCTGCTGAATTCCCGCGCGGAATCCGAGCAACACCTGCCGGTTGAACAACTTAAAGTTGCTCATTCGACGCATAATCCCTTCCATCGAGACCGTGGTCCAAACATAAGCCGGATTATCCACCACCGTCGAGTCCGTGAAGACGATCTCTCCCGGGGTTTTCTTATAGGTAAAGACGCCGCCCCAGCCTTTTTCGCCGGTGAAGCCCGTCTCTAAATATTGGCTGGGCCCTTTAGCATTGGACGTCTGCAATGTCGCGCCTTCGTCGCCATTCGGGATCGACTGACGATAGTCAGTGAAGTTCATGCCCACTCCGGCCCATGCCCACCAACCGTTATGGACCCAATCGTCTTCTTTAACTCGTTCAATCTTAGTGCGAACACGCTCGGCCGCCTGCGGACGGCGGTCATTGTTTCGCGCGATAAACACAGGCGCATTGGCCGGGGGATTCAACCGTCGCGGCTCAGAGAAGTCGCTGATGATCTTGCCGGCTTTGTCGCGCGCTCTGGCGCGCCAGAAGTAGGCCTGACCACTCGAAACCTTAGCTTGGACGGACGTGGTGTTGACGCGCATTTTTTCGGGGGCGCCAAAGCCCGGCTCACCCGCCAGCTCCACATCATAAGACGCGGCATAAAGCAGCGGCGTAAAATTCCACGTGGCGTTGCGCTTGCCATCGGAGTCGGCGTTATCAAACTGAGGCTCACCCACTTGCCTTGGCGGCTCCATCATAATTTGGAGCGGTCGCTGGGCCGACCAATCCGACGCTGTAAATCCCTCTTTATTCACTTGATAGCGATAGCGATACCTATCGGGCACAAGTTTGGCCACGGGCCAGCTGGAATCGTTTTGAACAATCACATCCGGATCGCCTTCGAACTGAACACGCAGTTCATCGAAAGTTCCCGGATCCACGCGGAAGAAGTTGCTCAAGAAACTTTGCTGGCGCAGATATTCGCGCACATCACTTTCCGGCGCGCCGTAGAGTCGCGCGGGATACGCCTTGTTCGGGATCAATATGCGCGACGGGAGACCGCGCTGGGTCAACTGCAGTGCCGGCGGCGGATCGACCGTGAACGGATGGGTGTTCGACCAATCGGTGATGCGGCCATCGCCAAAATCTCCGCGCGCTCGAATGTGATAGTTGCCGACGGGCAACTCAACTCCAGCTTTATGCGACTGGGTGTTTTGATTGACGATCAGGTTTTTAAAATTGGGGTCGTCGGACACTTGATACCACACAACTTGGCCGTGCGGGCGTTCGAACTCGATCGGAATCGAGGCCGTCTGATTCAGCGGCGCGCGATAGCGTTGATTCACTTGCGGGTGAATGATCAGTGGCTTGCTCAAACGCACGAAGCGAATGCGGTCGACCGAGGTCATCGAGTTCTCAGGTCCCTTTACGCGAAAGTAAAGGCTCAAAGATTTGCTGGCGCCCATGGTCGTTGATAGCTGCGCGTCGATTTTTTTAACGGCGTGAATGGTTTTGAATTGCGGCGTGGTGGAGAATTCAAGCGTGTATTTGTCTTCGGACTTATTGAGGCGTGGATCTTGCCACGCCCATGCGAAGGGGATCTGCACCGGAGTGTCTGAGTAAATGATTTGGTCGCCGATGGGCTTAACCAAACGCAGCTTGTTGACGCCAGACTTTTCGACATGCGCCTGCTCACCGAGCATGATCTTGGTGCTGGAGTCGATGGTGCGTCGTTTGCCGTTCACTAGAACTTCAGCCGTACCGGATTTCACATCCAGTTGCGTGATTCCGTTGGCTTTACTGAGAATAATCTCCGCGCCACCCTTGGTGTTGAATTCGATCGGCTTGCCCTTGCCGGTGTCGATCACGAGTTTTTCGTTCTTCGCCACCGAGCCGAACAACGTGCCGTAATTCAGATTCATAAAATTTACGTTTTGATCGCGGCGCAGAACAACGAGCGTGTTCTCGGTCACCGTCATTTTGGATTCGCCCAAGTTGAGTTGCGCTTCTGAACCCGCGCCGGCGTAAACGGCGTCGTTGTAAACAAGATTTTCGTTGGGCGCGGCCTTTTGCCACTTTAGGTCGCCTTCCATTTTCAAGCGAACATCACCCGTACTGGTGGCGATCAAACCGATCACGTCACCGCGATCACGTTTGCCTCCCCACATCCAGTTGTCGAAATAAAAAGCTCCGCCGGCCAAGAGCAAGATGATCAAGGCGATCAGTACTAAAATTCGATCTGTCCGGTTTTCGTTACGCAAGTACTCAGATTCCCATCAATATTGTGAGAAACTGATCGGCAAAAACCGGCCTTTTATAGACGAGACTTTAGTTGGAAATTTTCTCCTGCGCTGCACGCAGACGGGAGACCACAAGCTGATTCCGGCTCTCTCGGTCTTCGTCGAGACGGAGCTCGGTCAACGCGGCCGACAGAGTCGCTTTGGCCTCGTCTTTCCGCTTTAGGTCTAGGAGAATTTCACTCTTAAGCAAGACCAAGCTGAACCAGTTGTAGCCATAAGCGACCACTTCGGCCTTGTTGACCCATTGCAGAGCCAGGTCCAGTTTTTTTTGTTTTCGAAACAATCGCGCCATGCGCAACATGAATGTTGGCTCGTAAGGATACATTTCGACGAGAGATTTTAACGCTTTTTCGGCCTCTTGAAAGCGCCCCGCCTGCTCTAAACACGGCACAATTCCCTGCTGAGCGCTGCGCGGAAGCTTCATTTTACTTAAGCGCCGCAAGTCTTCATAGGCCGTCACGCACGATTCAGCGAATTCTTTTTCTTTGGCTTTGTCTTTCAAACGAAGAAACAGCTGCGCCAAGTAATAGTACTCCTCCCCCAGCGCGCTTGCGCGTTCGGCCGGCGTTAAATCACTTCGCGTTTTCAACGCATCTAACCGCAGGGGAATATTGACCGTCAGGGCCCGACACTCCGCCTCGTCGACGTCACACATTCGCGTTACGGATTCAGCCCAATCTTCACGATTTAAGTTGTGATCGGTTAAGTTCCGAAACAAGGCCGCCCGCAGCTTAACGGCGTCGGGTTTGGTATTGCCTTCGAGCTTTTCGATTTGATAATTCAGCGTTTGCGACCGAATTTCCTCAGGGTGAAAATCCTGTTTGTAGATGAGGAGGTCGGCCATTTCCTTATCGCGCTGATCGAGCGCGTGAGCCAGCATGCGAATTTTATCATACCGTCGCGACGAGTTGTGCACGCCGTTCCACCAATCCGATAGACGCTGACGAAATGTTTTTTGCATGCGTGCGGCCACGCGAACTCTTAAATCCTTAATGGGGTAATCCAGCCAGCGAATTTGATCTTTCGCCCAATCGCGAAAGTTTTTCTGGCGCAGCTCTCCGTTAAAGCGAGCCACCTCTTCCATTTTTGAATTTAGCAAAACGAACGATGGATAGTAGTGAAACGGCACCACCTTATCCCATTCCGATGCGCCAAGGCTGTCGCCATCGACATAGATTCTGTACCAATCTTTGGTGGTCGTCTGAAAGGCTTCGGAAGTGAGAAGATACTCTTTGGCCTCATTGCACGGAGGGCACCAATCCGTACTAATCATCACCAGCACCGGCTGTCCGATTCTTGCGGCCTCCCGACGAGCTTCGTCGGGCGTCGCAAAGTTGAATCCAGGGACCATGGAGGCTTTAAGATCTTTGTTTAAAAGTTGATTTTGCACCAAGCGAATCGGTTCACGCGCTGCTTTCTCAGCGACCAGCAATGAAACTGCCACCGGCTTACAAAAGGTTTTTTTATCGTCGCACACATTAAGTGTGGCCTCGGCTGAGCCTGGATCGGTGAACTGACACTTAATGGTGCGAGCCGTAGCCTCGATGGGCGCTTTGCCCGAGCACCGTTGTGGCGCTTCTAAACTGAAGTGATGATCGGCTTTGGGTTTAAAGGCGACGATCTCATTGCGCAAAACTTCGCCCGGGAAGGCTTTAAGCAATTCCGCCGGTCCGCTCGACGCCCAGGCCCCTTGAGAGCTAAACCAGAGCACCAAAAATAAAGCAATACGTGGCATCACCCCTCCCCATTTACCCATTTAATTTAATCGCGGGATCTTATCTGGATCACCGACGATCCACAATCGGTCGCCGGCCTCTAGACGCAAATCGGCAGGCGGATGCAACTGGCGGAACTCGCCCCGCTCGACCCCCACGACCAGCCCGTCCACCAGGTCTCGAATCGAGGACTCTTTAAGCATTTTTCCGACCACCTTAGATCCGGCGCCCAAAACGATACTTTGAAGTTTCAAGGGCGCCTCGTCGATAATTGGCGGCTCGGTCAGTTCAGCCAGTTTACGAATTCGCTCGACCCCATCGTCTGAGCCAAGCACCTGCAGCCGATCAAACGGAAAAATCACATCGGTCGCCTTGGGCGCAAGCAATCGCCGCTGACCGCGCTCGATGGCCGCGACCACGACGCCAAAGCTCTCTTGAGGGCCAATTTGGGCGATGGTCATGCCCACCAACGGCGAATCGGGCCCGACCGTGAGTTCACTCAAGTGCTGATCCCAGGGAAGAATTTTCTCTGTCGGCGTTTCTTTACGGCGCACACCCAGTTGATCGAAAAATCGATTTTCCATGGAGCGATAAATCCGCTCGCCGTATCGATAAAAAATAAAGGCAAGTAGACCCAGCGCCAAAATTAAGATCCCTGACACCGCTTGCCAGCTCATGTACTGGGCAGTGACGCCTAAGCCGACAGCAAGGCCAATGGTCATTCGGCCGATGGATATAACGGTTTGGATGTAGCGAAAGCGCGGATAGGTGGCGAGTCGCTCGCGCCACCGGGTGTGTGGCCGACGAAAGCTAAGCCCGTAATAAAATGGCAAACAGATTAGCAAATCGGCGGTCAGAGCTGCCGCTCGGATCCATGCCGGATTCCCAAGTTGGGCCGCCAAGGGCTCATAGACCATATGGCGCATAAGCCAGCTCATGGCCAAAAGTAAAACCAAGTTGACCACCATGAGCGGAGCGTAGGCGCGCACGAGTTCTGGAAAGAAGCGGGCGCCCTGCTGGCGCTGCAACGCCAACTGGTATTGACTGAGCCACTCCAATGTCACTCGCGGAAGCGAGCGCTCAATAAATCCCGCGATTTTGTCGGAGCTTGCAATCAGGTACGGCGTGGTGAAGGACGTGACGATCGAAACTCCCACCACCAACGGATACAGCGTGGGGCTGATCACTTTAAGGCTCATACCGAGCGTGGCGATAATAAACGAAAACTCCCCAATCTGGGTCAGACTAAGACCTGAGCGGACGGCCGTGTTCATGCTCTCTCCCGCGATTGTAGCGCCCACCATCACGGTCAAAGTTTTAGCGACGATCAAAAACGCCGACATCCCCAGAATCAAGTGCCAGGATTCGGCAAAGACGCTGGGGTCAAAGAGCATTCCGACTGAAACAAAAAATACCGCGCCAAAAAAATCGCGCACCGGGTGCAGCAGGTGCTCGATCCGCTTGCCCTCCGAAGTCTCAGCCAAAAGAGAGCCCATCACAAACGCGCCGAGCGCTGATGAGAGCCCCACATTGGTCGCCATTAAAACCATAAAAAGACAAAGCCCGACCGAGAAGATCAAAGTGGTCTCAGGGGTTAAAAAACGCCGGATCCCGCGCATTAACGTCGGTAGAACAAATAGCCCGATGACAAACCACAATATTAAAAAGAACAGCATCCGCACTGTAACCCAAATCAGCTCGGCCCCGACAAATTCGCGGGTGACGGCGACGGTCGAAAGCATAACGAGTAGTAAGACCGCCACCAAATCTTCAACAATCAGCACGCCCATCACAAGCTGGGCGAAGTGACGGGCCTTGAGCATCTTTTCTTCAAACACCTTAAAGATGATGGTCGTACTGGCGATGCACATCATTCCGCCCCAGAATACGGCGTCGATATGACTCCATCCCAAAGCCAAACCCGCCAACATTCCGAGACAAAAAACCAAGGAAGTCTGTACGATTGCCGTGACCGCCGGCGCACCCCCGACCCGCATCAACTTTTGAAAGCTGAACTCAAGCCCGAGCGAGAACAATACGAACAACACGCCGATCTCGCCCCAGATCTTTACGTTCTCTAAGTCTGTGACGGTCGGTAAAAATGGGAGATGCGGGCCGACCAGAATCCCCGCCACCATGTAGCCAAGCACCACAGGTTGCTTGAGCCAGCGAAAGATCACGCTGGTCACGCCCGCGGTCATAAGAATAATGGCTAGGTCGTGAATAAAAACGGGCAGATGTTGATTGCTCACTTGAGAATTTAACTAAACTTTAAATGAAACGGCAAGTCTTGAGAGTCGGCACTTGCCCCGTGCTCGAGCCCGGTGTTAACTCTACCCTTTACTAATAAGGGAGTCGCCGTGGACAGCAAAAAGGTCATTGATGCGTTAAACCTAATTCTCGAAAATGAGCTGGCCGGCGTGGTTCGCTACACGCACTATTCACTGATGATTTTTGGACACAACCGGATCCCGATCGTCAAATGGCTGCGCGATCAAGCCGTTGAGTCGCTCACCCATGCTGATCGGGCCGGCGAACACGTAACCACCATGGGTGGCCACCCGTCGCTAAGAATCAGTTCTCTGCTTGAAACCCACAAACACGCCGTCAATGACATTTTGCAAGAAAGCCTCCAACACGAAAAAGGCCAACTTGAAAACTACAAAGCTCTGCTTGCTCTTGTTGAAGGGCAAAGTGTCTTTTTAGAAGAATACGCTCGCGAAATGATCTGCGACGAAGAGGCTCATATTTCTGAAGTGCAGAAAATGATGCGCTCTCCGGGCAGCTAAGCTGCGGCGGTTCGTGGTTTTAGAATATATTTACTGTACTGACCTTTTCTTTGAACTTCGATCAATCCGGCCTCACTCCCTTCGCGCAAAAGGCGTTTGCACTTTTCAGCGCTGCACGCCAGCTTCTCGGCCCACTCTCGAGCCGTCAATGCCACGGGTAGCGGCTGCCTAAACCGCTCGAACAGAAATTCAACCTTGGTAAAGCGGATGGGCGAGCGGCGAGCGAGAAGGGCAAGGCCTGAATCCCAGCGCAGTGAGTAGCTACCGCCGGCCTCCTCAAGCCGGGCCGGCACACCTTCTTGCTCAAGCCAATGTCGGGCCCGCGAGGCAATTTGGTGGATGCGGTTGGGTGAAACGTTGATATCGAAATATTGGTCAGGAAAAAGATTTGAGAAGATCTCGCCAACACACGCCGGACGATAAAAATCTCTCAGTAGCGAGGCGGTAAAACGGTGCATTAAATCCCCTTCTCCGCCACCCGGGAACCAGGGATCCCACTTCTTCACGGGCCGATCTTCGCGCGCCACCCAACAGGCGTCAGAGAAAATGCGCACGTCCTGAAGTCGCCGACGAAAGGCCGCAAACGGAGTTCCGTAAAAAACCCAGTCCGCCCAGCGGGAGGCCGGGTCGACCTTGGCTCGCACATAGTCTAAATCGCGCAAAGTCTCCCAGTGGTTCAACGCTAGGGCGCGCCGCCTAAAGTCGTCCAGGCGAACCACCGAGCCGTGCTCCAGGGCCTCACAAACGACCAACCACTTTTCAATCAACAGCCGGTTGATATCGCTGGAATCGACCAGCAATTCCTTGGCCTCGCCAAGCATACGGCGCGCCTCGGAGAAATTTCCAACATCTATCCAGTACTGCGCCATAATTTCGAGAATATTAGCGCGAAGAACTAACGACCCTTCGTTTTCCATCGAACGGCCCAGCTGAAAAAAAAGTCGCTCGGCTTCGCGATCTCCCAGTGCCACCAAACACGCCAACCGGTTCACCCGGGCGACCACGACCTCATACTTAGATATCTGCGCATGACCGAGGACCTTATCGATATGCACCAGGGCTTCGGTGTAATTCCATTCTGAAATATGATGAAAGGCCGAGCCTAAATGCGCTTTAAAATCGTCTTTGCTCAGATCTTCAAACATTTTCAACGATTCGTGTCTGGCGCCAACTCTTTGTAGAGCATAGGCGTACTCGAGAAGCTCATCACGGCTCGCCGATTGGAAGTTTTTAACCTTGGGCCGCACCAGCGGAAGCAGCAGACGTAAGCTGAGCGACGGACGTTGAGCTCGGCGGGCGATGTTGGCCAGGCGAGCGCAATGAGCACGCGGAACGCGGGTCATATCGGGCGCCATCAACGCATTTCGAACCGCCTCAATTTCGCCACCCCGAATCTGATTTTCCATCAGATCGATGCGGTGGTCCCACTTTGTTTTATTTTGAGACATATGCTCCTTAGGCCGGGCAAGAATCCGAATTTCAGCGTAAATATGAGTATAGTGGATAAACCCCCGTTCGTAAAATTTTTGCGAGTATTTGTTTTGCTTTCGGCACTGGTTCTGCCGTTTCAAAACTGCGGCGTCGCGACCGCGCCAATCAACAAAACCACATCGACCAGCAATGGACATCTTTTTGGCGGGAATGGTGAGGGTTATACCGGAAAACTCACCGGTGTTTACGCCACACTCGATACGCAAAATATGTGCGGAGGGAATTCCGGCAACATGTACAAAGTGATGGACGAAGTCCGCGTTCAGTCGAACCAGCTCTATTACACAGTGAAGAACTGTCAAACGCTCGCGGCGCCCGAACTGATCGCTCAGCCCGTGGTGCCGAAAGTGGAAAGCACCGGCGGGATGTTCGTCCTCGGACGTCAAATGTTTCAAAAGGGTGCCTTCATCCCCGCCCAAGAGGCCGAATCGCATGAATTTGCCGACTTCTTCTGCAGCGGTTTTGAAGCTGCGGATCCCGCACCGAACGTGCGACGCATGACAGAGCTCACCATGTACATGAGCACCGAGACGATTTTCAGTATTCCCATTCTTTTTAATCAATCCTGGAGAAAAGGCCGCCTTCGTCTGATCGACATCAACAAAACGACGGACAAAGTGATTGCAAATACCGTGATCGAATTTGATCCGATGATGCAAACTGCGGTCGACGAAACTTCGACCGGCACCAAGGTGCTGTCGATTTACAATGTCGACGGACCTCATGACTTCGCGATGACGTTTGTACAAGTGGATGGCATGGCGCCGTTCCAGCCGACGACGATCGATTATGCGCTCAACGGCGGTCCGCTGCGTTCGGCAAGTCCACTCACCTGCTTCCGCTCCTATTAAGCGAACTCCTCTGTCTCAAATTGAGACAATTCTATAGGAATTTGTCAGCCCACCCTGGCGCGTGACTCGGATACCTTTAAAGCAACCCACGTGAAACATACCCTTACCGAGTCCGCTCCAATCCGGGAGCGGACTATTTTTTAGAGATTTTAAATTGGGTCTTTAGGATACGACCCGTCTCTTCCACGTAAAGATCGACAACGTGTGTGGGATTGAGCCGAATCAATTTTGCCAATTTGGGCACCGCATTGAGCGGCGGCATCGACTTACCGCGCTCCCAGTTGCTGACGAATTGGGCTGATGAATAGCCCAGTGATTTGGCAATCTGACCTTGCGAAACGCCGGCTTTAATCCGGCAAGATTTTAAATATTTAGCGATTTTTGAATGACTACGCATAATGACCTCAAGCGCATTCCGCGCCTTAAGATCATGGCAAATCCACGTTAGGTCAGCATTGCCCCCCTGTTAAGATTCCTTAATAGATTCGCCAAAGATATGAAAAATAGGCTGCTTTTGCGAGTCCGCGACGCTATGAAGCAGAGCAGTGAAAGCGCATTTTTTCATCGTCTTATTTTGGTGGCTGACTGCCGCTTTAACTTACTTTCTTCTCGCCGTTTCGGGGCTTGAATTTTCAACGATCAACGACCACGTTTCGCCGATTTGGCCCGCGTCCGGATTTTCCGCGGCCATTGGTGTCCGCTGGGGCTGGAAGTATGGTTCGGCCATTTTTGCCGGCGTTTTCTTCGCCAATTGGCTAGTTCCCGCGCCGGCATCGGTCGCTCTTGTCATTGCCATCGGCAACACGTTGGAATTTGTGTTGGCCACGCTAATCCTGCGTCGCGGACTGAAGCCTCAAACCAGAGGCCTGTTTTCAGATGTCGGAACCTACCTCTTGGCCGCGATCCTTCCTTCGGTCGTGGCGGCCACACTGGGTTCGCTGGCCCTCACCGTCTCAGGTACAATTCCGACCAACTCCTCGTTCTCGGCCTGGCAGACCTGGCTGGTTGGCGATGCGCTGGGAATACTGATCGTCACGCCGGTGTTACTGGCTCCAACTTTCTGGACGCGCACGATCTATTTCGAACGCGCCCTGCTTTACTCCCTACTGGGCTTGTCTTCGTATTTTACGTTCTTTGTTCCGTCCTCTTCGCTTCTCAATGTGTTTTGGATATTTCCCGTTCTTATGCTCTTCGCGATTCGCCTGGATGAGTTCGATATCAAATTGGGGGCTTTGATCGCCGCCGGGGCAAGTTCATTTGGAACGATATTGGGCACGGGGCCGTTTAACTCTGGAAACGTGACGCAAGATCTCACCTGCGTCCAACTTTTTATGGCGACCACGGCGCTCACATCTCTGAGTTTGACTAACTTTCGGCGCATGGGCTCGATGCTCTACCCTGCTGGCGCAATGTTAATGACCTGGGCTTTGACGGCGGGAGTTTGTTTTTTTATTCAGGGCGGAAAAATCGAGCAAGACCGCCAGAGATTTCAAGACTTAAGTCACTCGGCCTTAGACTCTTTCTCAGACCGTCTCGAAATCTACGCCAGCGCCTTACAGGGCGGCGTTGCGCTGTTCGCCTCGTCGGTGAACGTACGGAGAAATGAGTGGTTAGCCTATGTCAGCGCGGCACTCAATGAAGAGCGGCATCCCGGCGTTCACGGCATGGGCGTGGTCGTGGCTATCGAGGCGAAAGACGTGCCTGCATTAAACCGCGAATTTATCCGTTCCGGCTTTCCACAATCTTATGTCCGGCCCATGCCGCAACACACGTCGCGCCCCGGCCTCCCGCTTTATGTTTTAAAATTCGTAGAGCCATTTCAGAACAATGCGGGCGCTCACGGTCGCGATCTGGGGTCCGAGCCCACTCGACGGTTGGCCCTTGATAAAGCTAAAGAAACGCGTGGACTCGTGCTCTCGGGCAAAATTCATTTAATGTTGGATCCGGACAATTTTGGATTCTTAATGTTTCAGCCTATTTTCAAGGGCAAAAACTTTTTTGGCTGGGTCACCTTAGCATTCAATAGCAAAATATTCTTCCCTACCGTTTTTCGTGATCTTGGGCCGGAAATCGAAATTTTTGTGTTCGACAAAGACGATCATCTGCAGGCCCAAGCATCGCCGGTGTTCTCGATTTCTGAACGCGACCTCAAGGTGGCGCCCATTGAGTCTTTTCACACTTTGGAGTTTGCCCAACATCATTTCACTCTGGGAGTTCGACGGTCGCCTTATTTCGCCTCGACACTCGACACCACGGTCACTTGGGTCGCGGCCGTTGGAACGCTGATCTCGCTCCTCATCGGCGCCTTGATCGCGGGCCTGCAGTCGCTCAATCGCCGAGCGGAGCAAATTGCGTCCGAAAAAACCGCGCAGCTCAAAGAAAGTGAATCCACGGTTCGCATGGCCCTGGAATTGCGCGAGCGATCAGCTCTGGAAGCGTCTCGATTGAAAACTGAGTTTTTGGCCAACATGAGCCACGAGATCCGCACCCCCATCAACGGGATTGTCGGCATGACCAAACTTCTCTGCGAGGGACCGCTTTCACCTGAGCAACGCGGATTTGCCAATCGGATTAATGAGGCCTCGCAGCTGCTTATGTCGTTGATCAACGACATTCTCGATCTATCGAAAGTCGAAGCCGGAAAGATGGATTTGGAGATTATTCCCTTTCGCATGGGCCAGGTGATCAATGAGACCCGGGATCTCTTTTTCCCGCTTGCCCGCGAAAAGGGCTTAGGCTTTACCGTCACACTTGACCCGTCGGCGGATCGCGCCTTTGCCGGCGACCCGAATCGCATTCGACAGATATTGAATAATTTAATTGGCAACGCGCTCAAATTCACCAGCAACGGCGGAGTTCATCTCTCCGCCAAGGCCATAGAATCCAATAATCGCTTCTCAGTGATCGAGATCGCGGTTCACGACACGGGCGTAGGGATTCATCCCGAATTCTCGAGTAAACTTTTTGAAAGCTTCACACAAGCCGACGCGAGCACCGCACGAAAATTTGGCGGCACCGGACTCGGCCTTGCGATATGCAAACGTCTTTGCGACCTTATGGGCGGCACAATTTCAGTGGAAAGCGCAGAAGGCCAAGGATCCAAATTTCGCTTTTCGGTGCGCCTGGAGAATCTGCAAGACGCGCAGGTGACTTCGCCCTTAGAGCTTTCTCAATTCGGCGGCACTCCCAGCTTTGACCGCTCGGGCAAATGGATTCTGATCGCCGAAGACAATGCCATCAACGCCGAAATTTCACAGCGCACGCTGAATCGCGCAGGTTACGCCACTGAAACGGCCGGCGACGGGCTTGAAGTCCTTGAAAAACTAAAGCAGCGGCGCTTCGATTTGATATTGATGGATTGCCAGATGCCGCGAATGGATGGCTTTGAAGCGACGCAAACCATTCGCGCCAAGGGCAACAACCTGCCGATTGTCGCGCTGACAGCAAATGCGTTTAAAGAGGGCCGCGACCGTTCGATCGAAGCCGGCATGAACGACTACTTGGCCAAGCCGGTCGAAGGCAAAGCCTTGATCGCTTGCGTTGACTATTGGATTGGCACCCGGATTTTACGAACGGCCCAATCCCAAGTCATTGATAAGAAGATTTTAAACCGACTGAAAGATCTATCCATTGAAAGCGACCCCAACCTCCTACATAGACTTGTCAGCATGTTTGGCGACTCGATCGACGCTAATATGATTCGTCTGCGGCATTTGTCCCAGGTCGGCGGCCCGCCACTCACCAAAGTGGCCCACGCCCTTCGTGCGGGTCCGAGCAGTCTTGGCGCGACCCGAGTCTCAGAACTGCTGCTTAAGGTGGAAACAGGTGACTTTGAGTCCTCGCAACTGCCCGAGCTGCTCGATTCCATACAAAATGAATATCATTTGGCTCACCGTGAGTTGCAAAAGCATGTTCCAGACGGAAAGCTATTTCAATGATGAAGATCCTCTGCGTTGAAGACTCTGCGGAAACTCTGGCTATTTTGCGCGCAACCTTCAGTGGGCACGAAGTGCACACGGCCTCCACTCTGCAAACGGCACGGGCCCAACTGAGTTCAGAACGATTCTCTGTGCTTTTGCTCGACATAGATTTACCCGACGGCAACGGAATGGATCTATGTGCCGAATTGCCCGATCTAAATAAAAATCTTCCGGTGATTTTTTTGACTGGCAAGATGGACTTCCCCTCCAAGGCCTCGGCGTTTGCCTTGGGCGCCGAAGACTATGTGCAAAAACCCTTTGACCCTAAAGAACTGAGATTGAGGACCGAAGCCAAAGCGCGCAAAAGTCAGCGATTGCAAAATGCCGCGCGACTGGTGCAATTGGGTGAGATCATTTGCAATCTCGATGAGCAGAGGGTGTACTCTTCAAAGTCCCCCAAAAAAGATATTAACCTGACCGGCCTAGAGTTTCGCGTTCTGGTGCTTTTGGCGCGCACGCCAAATAAGGTCTTCACCCGCCAAGAGATCGTCGAGCGGGTTTGGGGTGATGACTCCGATGTCACCGAGCGCGCGGTGGACGTTCATGTCTCCAACTTACGCAAAAAACTGCAACTTACCGAAATCAAAATCGAAGGCGTTATAGGCACCGGCTACCGGATAATTGTATCAAATTGATAATCGCCCTTGAGACCCGGACCTGCGATTCCGAAAACTTAATATAAGGTATGAATCGTAAGTGGTTGTTTCTTATTTTTGGCGCGATCTCACTGGTCACGGCTTTGGCCGGGTTCGCCATGTACAAGCTCGTGCAAGACGATTTTGAGTCGGTCCACGAGGAACATGCGGCGACGCCAGAAGTGCCACCGAAGACCGCCACCGAAATTCTCGCGGCCGAATTGGCCGGAGAGCCCGAGGCCTTTCCAAAAGCCACGCCCGAAGATATTGCTCGACCTCCTGCGGAGTCGAGAACAGAAATCAGTCTAGAAGACGAGTTTGAATCCATGCCCGCCGAGCCGACAGAGCCTGAGCCTGAGCCTGAGCCTGAACCAGAGCCCCCACCACCCTTGAAAAAAGAAAAAAAATCTGCGAAACGCAACCTGGCCTCGGTGCCCAAAAAAATCGAGCACATGTTTAAAGTCGAAAGTTCAAAAACGGTAATTTCTAAAAATATCGACCGCAAGAAAGCGCTGGCCCAGCTGCGCAAAGATTTTGGCCGCGACGACTGCACCGCCGACACAGGAAAAGTCAAAACCATTAAGGCCAATGTTCAACTCAAAAAAGACGGCTCGATCGGCAAGATTAATCTAAAACCCTCCACCGCGGGTGACAAAGACCTGATTCAGTGTGTGAAGAAAAAACTCACGGCCAAAGCTAAGGCTTATAAGTCCAAAGATAAATCGGGCGGAAAGCTCACGCTCAGTTTAAAGGTAAAATAGAAAAACTGGCCCACCTTGGTGCGCATGCTGGCGTCCGAACTCTTCCCTAACATAGCGAATCAAATGCTTCTAGGTCGCGGCACCCAACTTTTCTAATATTCTTTGATTGTGCGACTTGGAGTAGATTGCGATGTGCTCCTCGAGACCACGGATTTTCTTGGTCGTACACCAAGTTCTACGAAACAATCTGTTGATGTTCGCGCGAAGCATCGCGCAGGTGTGATTAAGGCTAAAGAGCGGATCAAACCCTCCACTCTTTAGCTCGCCCTGGCCAACTACGCATCCCCGGCGACCCTTGAAGGTTTCATAGTGTGCGCTCGGAAAATAACTTCGCACATCAGCCTCGTAATGTGGATTCTGATCGGACTCGATTAGAGCCTTGGGCGACACGCCTTCACGTAACTCTTCAAATAGCTCGCCCCGTGCACGAGCCCTGTGATCGGGTCTGAATCCATATTTTTTTCTGGATTTACGAGCTAAAAGTCCCTTAGCCGGCATCGAGGCAACTTTAAAACCTAGGATCAACCGAGTCCGTTTTTCCACAGCTAAAGTTATAGAAAGTGGTTTGCATTTGCTATGCTCAAACGTTTCCATGTCGTCAAACTGGAGTTCATGAACAACTTTTTCTGAGCGAAAGTTCCGAAGCCAAGCTTCCGATTGCAATGCTAGAAATGTCTTCTTCCTTTGAACTGTCGTTCTGTGGATTTTTAAAGCTCTTGAGCACTCGCGCATGGAGACGCCGCTCCGCAAAAGTCGATCGAGCGGGAGGTTCTTGCGTCTCTTGTTTTGATTGAAACAAGGGTCGAAAGTAGCGCTTGAGAAATAGTTTCCGCAGGCAAGGCATTTGTATCTTTGAATCCATCTGGAATCGGACTTTCGATAGTAGTGTCCGGTCCGGACAACTGTCCGGCCGGATCCAACCTTCGCTTCGCATCTATTGCAGTCTGGCCGCATTCGCAAAAAGAAAAGCAATCTCTACGCCAGGTTAGACTATTGAATGAGGAATCAATTGCGCAGAAAGGTGGGCCAGTTTTTAGAGCTCATCATCGGGCGCGATGATAATTTCTTGTTCAACCCCATCGAAGTCGAACTTTTGCCGCCGCAGCGACCACAATAAGCCGGACGGCACCCAAGATACGGCGCCATGAATAATCCCCTTCAGCAGCCCCGCCTCCCAGCAACTCTCTCCACCAACGGCCTTAAATAAAACATTAAATTCGGTCGCACAGTTTCTAACCACCGAATGGTACATTTCGCCGCGGTTAATTTCTTCTGTGCGTTTTAAAAATCTCTGCATCAAATCGCGTTTTCGATCCTTGCTCATTCTCAGCGGGAACTCGACCACCTTCCGCCCGTCCCTTTGAATGCGACGGACCTTAAACCATGTCGACCCCATACGCGACTGCAATGCGTAGTGGCCGGTCAGCCCGCGAAGAGCGGTGTAGGTCCGCTGTTCTTCACCCTCCACGCGGTGGGTGCCAAAATCAATCACGATATCGTTGGTCTCATAAGGCTCGCCCAAAATTCCGTCCAACGTCTGCGGCCAGAATTTTATTTTGTGCTTTTTAGGGTAAACGAGACGGATCATTAAATGCCAGGTGCCGTCGACTTCATCTTCTTTTAAAATAGAAATATTCTTCGGTGCCACCATCGGCACCGCGGCGATGGCGATACCATACCGGCTTACAAAATTTCCTACGCTGTAATGGTTTTCTGGAACCCTCTGGTCCAGAATAAAGGTCTCTTCTGGAGTTAAAACTCTAAGGGCCGGCGAAGGTGTCCCCGCACTGAGCGGGCGACCGCGAAAACGACCCGCCGGCATGGTCCGATTGCGATCAAAACGCAGGCGGCCACCTTTAATCAGATTTTCGCATTCCTTATATGAAATCCCGGCTTGGGCTTTAGAAATTGAACCCAACGGTGAAAAAATACCAAGCAGCGCCAGCGCGAGCGCGAATTTAAGTGTGTTATGCCACATAGCCAAAGGCTCCTATGCGGGATCGATGCCAAATTTCTCAGTTCCAGATAGAACAATCTGATGAATCCATTTACCGAAAAAGTTATCGCCGTAGTCCGCAAAATTCCAAAAGGACGGGTTGCCACCTACAAGCAAATCGCGGAGCTCAGCGGTAAGCCCCATGCCAGCCGCGGGGTTGCTTGGATACTCAACTCATGCGCGAAAAAATATAAACTACCTTGGCATCGAGTTCTGAGCTCCAAAGGCCGAATTTCCTTTAAGCCGCTCACCCGAAATTTTCAATTGCAGAAGAGACTCCTCATCTCCGAAGGGATCGAGTTCAAACCAAACCACGACATCGACATGACCCGATTTCAATGGCGAAAATTCCCCCGGATCGCGCGGCAACGAAACCAGCCCAGGATGTTCTCTTGAACGTATCATATTGAATCAGAACTGGTTGAATTTGTCAGAACCCTCATGGCTCCACCTCGCGTAAGTTTAAGTCAGGACCTTAAACCCCCGGAGGCCCATAATGTTCCGATTTCAAGTAGCCCTGATCGGATTTTCTCTGTCTCTCATGACCGCCTGCTCTCCATCTGTCCACGATTTAAATGAAGGGAGCCTAGATCAAAGCTCGTTCTTGCCGCCCGCGGCCGAGTCGTTATCGCAGAATCCGAGCGACACCAATCAACGAAGTTTGATTCTGTATTTTGACTTTAAAATAGACGTTCTACTTTCGACACGATCCGCGACCTGCCAGCTGAACTCCGACCCGGCTGTAGATTGTAAATCAAAATCGTTCGCACTTTCAAACCTTCCGGACGGCGACCATATGATCACTGTAGAAGTCACGGATTCAATGGGTCGAAAGTCGCCCACTCTCACCCACGCACTTCGGGTCGACACCGTTATTCCCACCGTGCAGCTCACGCAAACGCCCAGTGCCTTCACCGGTCGCATGACCACGGTTAGCTTTATGGGCAACGACAACTCCTCAGGTCTAATCGGTCACGATTGCTCTTTTGACAACAACCCTTTTGCCCCTTGCGTCTCTCCGGTCGCACTAAATAACCTAGCCAACGGGGCACACTCGCTGCGCGTCCGCGCGCGCGACCGAGCCAACAATGTCAGCGCGATCGCCGCCGCCAACTGGACCGTGAACAACAATGCTCCTGTCATCACGATCGCAAATCGCCCGCAAGACAACACCATGTCACGCAATGCGAATTTCACGTTCAGCGGCGTTCTCGATGGCGTGGCCGTTACGGACTTTCAGTGCTCCCTCGACAACGCGGCCTTTGCCGCCTGCACAAGTCCGATCAACTACACCAATCTCGCTGATGGCCAACATACGTTTCGCGTACAGGGCCGCAATAACAACAATGAATACATGAATCCTGTCACCGTCACCTGGCGCGTCGACAATATCGCGCCGAACGCACCGACGATCACAACCAATGTTCAACCGATCAGCGCATCGGCCAATGCCAGCTTTATGTTTACAGCCAACGACGGTAACTCAGGAATCGCCGGCTACCAATGCTCGCGCGATGGCGCCGCATTCGCCGCTTGCACAAGCCCCGTGGCTTATATGAATCTCGCGGAAGGTGCGCATACGTTCTCGGTACGGGCCGTTGATGGAGCTGGGAATATTTCGCAGGCTGCGGTCTTTAATTGGACGATTGATTTGCCATAGGTCACCCAGGCTGGGCCGCTTAAATTTTTCTAAAGCGGTCCATTAAGGTGTCCATAAGCTCGATCACATCAAAAATAAAAATCCGCCGGATGCGAATCGACCCGAGCATTCCGGCCAGCATCGACGCCACCAGCACGGCCCGCACGGGCTTTAGATAGATCTCAATTTGCGGCGCAAAGACTTGCTCAGGGCCATGATAGCCAATTTGTGCGATCACCAGAAAACAGGCCGCGGCCAATGCGGCCAACGCGGCCGCCAGTCCACCGCCCACCAACCCTGCGATCAGGCCCAGCGAGCGATTGATCGCACGACCTATCCCCGCGCCCACCGCGCTCGGCAGCAGAACCGCGATCAGCGCCGGCAAAATGGGCGCGACCCACAACTGCTCGCGCAACGGAACCTTGAGCAGATCGGTTAAGTAGGCCAATACGCCGGCCGCAAAAATATGGCTAAGAAGCAAAACCGAATACTCGGAGTCTTTAAGGCCGAACCGAAAATAGACCGCGCTCAATCGCTGCACCACATGCGCCGCCAAGAGACACCCCGCCAAAAACGGCCACAAAAGAATTATGTTGCGAAGCTCAAGCAAGCTTTGCTGAGGATTCGACATCATAAATAAAAAACACAGATACATTCCCAAAAAGGCATCTTTGCCCTCGAAGCGATTGGCCTCGCGCGGGGCGGACTTTCTTAGCTCCGCAACCATCTCGTCAATGTCGATCTTTGCCGTTTTCTCCGACCGAGTGGGAGCGGCCCGCTTGACCGTTTGCCTATCCAAATCGTAGGCCCGCCGCGACTCGAGTTTAGAAAGAACTCGGTACGCCTCATTGATCAACCGGAGCTTTTCGGTCGCGCCTTCGACGTCTTGGGGATTTAAATCGGGATGCCACATTTTAGCGGCGTGGCGATAGGCCGCTTTGATCGCGTGGGCCGAGGCATCGCGATGCACTCCCAGAATTTGATAGTAGTCCAACTGCGCCACGAAAATACTATACCCTAATTGCAGTACGCTTGCTCGGCCGTCCACGTCCGGATGGAATTGTATTGAGCATCTCGACGAAGCACAGACCAATACCTAGCTCCACCGCGCCAGGACCCGGCCGAAGTGGTCCCACGAATCAAACCATCCTCGCCCACCCAGCGGTTTAAAATTCTTAAACCGCATAGCAAATTTTTTTCGGGATCGTGTAGATCTAAAGCCGACGGCAGATCACAGCCATAGGCCCGCGCACTTTCAATCGACAACTGGAGCAGCCCACGGCTCACCACCCGCGCCCCTGTCGAGTCGGTAAAGTCTTCGGTGTATTGGACTGCGGGGTTAAAGTTCGACTCGAACTGCGTGATCGAAGATAGCAAGTAAACCCAAAAATTTTTCCTGATCGACCGGGATAGCGTCTTATAGGCGGGGCAAAACTGCTCGATATCGGATGGCGTTTTATCGAGAAGTGCCGGCCCGTAAACATCGAGCTGCTCGTACACAAATTCTGTCCACGCTCTAGAGCCCGCAGCTACGGCCTCCCAACGCGCAGGCTCTGGTTTCAATTCAGGCGCTGGAGTCGGCCCGGGTTCATTCGGAATGGGAGAATCTTGATCTCCCAGATCCGCGGGAACCTGCGGCGAATCTACAGCCGAAAAAGTTCCGCCACAGCCCATCAGCGATAAAATAAGCAGCAAAGCCACCGACCGCATTTGAGCCTATCGGCGTTAGGACCAAAGACTGAAATCTTATGTTAAGTGAATAGAATTTATATGTCTCAAATTGAAGCCACTCGCTTTAGCGAGTTGTCGTGTTGAATGGTCGATTCGGATCAAACTCCGAACGGGCCACACACGGCGAAGTCGAGGTTCGTGCGTACCGAGAGACTTGTACGGGCTCGGTTTGCACCCGCGCCACTTCCTGCTGGGTGATCGAGTTAAAGAAGAACAAAGAAATGCCCTGAGAGGCCAAAGTTTGAATGCCGCTCTCCACACGCGTGCCTCGGCACGCCGACTCGGCCGCGGTCATTCGTCGTTCACCGCAATATCTTTCGCGCCCAGCAAAGACAATTCGATTTGTAACCGGTGCGTCGCAAGACTTCTCCAGCCGAAACGGTTGCGAGTGCCCGGATGCGGCCCGCGACGAAATTTCTCCGTGGATATCTAACGTTTGCCGCGGAACCATATCGCTGCCTGCAATATAAAAAACATTTTTCACTCGTCGAATGTGAGCATTGTCGACAGTCACGACGGTTTTCTCAACAACGCCGGCGTTGGTCCGAGAAATCACCAGAGTCGAAACTCCGGGGCGGAACTCTTTGCCAAACTCAATACTGACCAACTCATTGCTTCGCAACGTGTGGGGGCGGGCTGAATACAAGCTAAAAACGCTGATCGCGCCGGGGCCCGAGCGCAGAGTTCCGCGGCCGAAATTGGGGTCCGCAGAATCAAATAGACTGGCGGCGGCCATAGACCCGTTCACTAATAAAAGTATGAGAGTAAAAACTGTTTTTAGCATCGGGCTATCTCCAATTACGTTCGCGCCCCTGTATGGCAATGCCTATACCGGCTTTACGGCTGTTTACGTGGAATTGGCCGCACCCCGCTGACCAACAGTTAAACGCATGTGGAGCGAAAATGGGCTTACAAGAAGTATTTCAAGGTAAAGATCACGGCGCCTAATGATCCAGCGGTGCCGAGCTTACTGGTGGCGTAGCGCCCTTGCACGCCAAGCGAGTGGCTCTTATGAGGATTCCACCACAAGGAGGCGGCCCCGTTATGCCCCTCAGTACTGCCCCCTTGGCCAAGGGCGTAGGCGGGCTTTCGCGCAAACTCAAACTCATGCCAATCTGCGATCATAAATTTTTCGCCCCAAACCTCGAAGTTATAGCCCACCGTCCATCCCGCCATATATCCATTGGGGCCCGAGAAGAAAGACTGCGAGACCTCGTGAAAACCTAAAAATGGTTTGAACCACCAGCCCTCCCCCTCAAAGGTGTAACCCAATCCGAGAACGCGGTTCTGCTCAAAAAACCCATGGGCCGAGAAACTATAAAAATGGGCATACAGTGAAAGTTTACCGAGCCCCACGTAGCGATTGAGCGCGCCCTTGCCGGCAGTTCGTACTTCACTCCCACGATGACCTGGATTTTCATAATCAAAGAAACCGTAAAGATCTCCCCAATCAAATTGGGCAAAGCCTTCGATTTCAATGTAATTAAAATCCCTTTTGCTCGACTTTTTCTCTGTGCCTTCGGTCCAATTGAGATGATTGAGACTGAGGTCGGCGAAGCCGAATTTGTATTCAGCCACGGCTGAGGGCACGTACAACAAAAGAAGGAGAACGATTAAGCGATTCATGTTTGCGATCGAATGGATATACCGGTCGAATCGCAACGTGGCTACTGAATCTTCACTCCGGCTTCTTCCATCTCCGACTTCATACCCCACATATTTTTAAGGAGTCGCGGAGCATGGGAGCCTAGGTAGGCCATAATCAAATACTTGATAAATCTTCCGCTAAAAACGACTACGGCCAATGTCCACAGCGGCGTATAGGCCAGGCCCGCGAGAATAATTGCCGGCTGTTGCATAAGGGGCGTAATCGCCACGACAAAAACCAAAAGCAATCCATACTGCTCAAAAAATTGATCGCACAAAATCCAGGTTTTGCTGTCTGCGATCCCTGGGTAAAATTCTAAAATCCACGGCAAGCCATGATACTCCACCAATCCCGCAAGCCCCAGCGCACCCAAGGTGGATCCGGCAGAAATACTAAGCGCCAACCAAAACCAACGGCGCGGAGTGAGCATAGAACTAGAGACTAAAATTCCATCGGTGGGTACGATCACGATAAAATTATCGGCCGCGGCGAGAAGACCAATAAACGGCGCGTACCACAGCCGATCAGCGAAGCGCTGAAGCCAATTTATATACTTGCGCACTCTCTTCATTATGAATAACTCTTAATCACTTTGGCGGTTGGAGAAAGACTGAACTTAGCACTTTTTAGTGTGTTATTCTTCTTAAACTTATGAGAACTCGATTTTGGATTGTGCCGATGGCTTTGGCGATATTTTCTATTCCTTCGGTCAGTGCGGATTGGCGCACAGCGACTCGCGAAAGCGCCAAAATCGCACCGCTTCCCAGCGACCACAACGAGGCCGTCGTCCATGTATACGCCGCCCGAGCGGTCAGTTGGCGGGGCTACTTCGCGGTCCACACCTGGATTGCCACTAAAGAGAAAGGTGCATCTCAGTACATCACCTATCACGTCATTGGCTGGCGTTTAAAACGAAATCTGAGTGTGGTCGCCATCGAACCTGATATCCCCGACCGGCACTGGTTCGGCGCCAAGCCCCGTCTGATTCACGAGATCATCGGCGTCACGGCCGAAAGCGCCATACCCAAAATTAAACAGGCGGCGCTTGAGTACCCCTACCCCAACGCCTATCGCGCCTGGCCTGGCCCGAACAGCAATACGTTCGTGTCGTTTATTCTTAGGCGCGTCCCTGAGTTGGGGGTCGAGCTGCCGCCGCACGCCATTGGCCGCGATTGGATCAACCGCGCCGACTTTGCGGGCTATTCGGAGACGGGCACTGGAATTCAGCTTTCTCTGTTTGGGCTATTTGGTCTAACTTTGGGTGTGGCCGACGGTATCGAGATCAATGTGCTGGGCTTGAACTTTGGCTTCGATCTCTTTCGACCAGCGCTTAAACTCCCCCTCGTCGGGCGCATCGGGATGAGAGATGGGCCCGTGGGTCGTGATTTGGCCGCGGACGACGGAGACGAACAACGCTCTCACTGGTTCGACTCATTCGATCGTTTTAGCCCGCCTAAGTAATACGGGCTCTATTTTGTTCTTTCGATTTTGGCCTGAATTGCGTTCAGCTGGTTCTCTAAAAATATTCGCATGACGGATTGAGTGCTGGGATTAAAGTTGAGAAAGGCCAAAGAGGCCAGTAGCTCAGCCCTTTTATTAACCACGTCCTGCAAAATCTCGCGTAAGCGCTCCTTCGGGATCTTTGCGAAATACGGATGATCTTCATTCCAAATCCCACCTGGATTATCACTCATTGCGATCGCCGCGAAGTTGAGGTCCATCGGGATCGGAAACCAAGCGCCCGAGGGCATCTGTAGCAACTTCAAGTTGTGGATCTCATTCTCACTCAAGCGCGAGTCACCGTTCAAAATTAGGTTCTGAAAAACGCCCACGCGCGCCAGTTGCACCAAATCCAATTCCTTGTGCTGGTCGGGGCCTAAGAATCGATGCAGAACTTTGCCCTCTTCATCGGGCTCGAGCATGCGATTGGTCGGTCGGGCGTGGCGAATTTCTACGGCCTGGGCTCGCTGCTGAAAGCTGGACATATGCTCCAGAAAAAAGGCCCATTGCGTGATCGTCTCACCGCTGTCGGTGTCGATATAAGTGATCCGCGCCGGTCGAGTGGAGTACGAGGGAACATTGATAATTCCGGCCCAAACATAAAGTAGGGCTTCGCGATAGGGTTCTTCACTCTTAACCATAAAGTGCTTGAACTCGGCCTTCGGGTCACAGTGGGTATTTAAATCCACCTTCGAGTTCCCCTCGAACAAAGATCCCTTAATTTCCTTTTTCTTGAACTTCAGCATCAGCTTGGGAAAATGGCAGCCCCCGCGCGTGAAGTACCCACGGGCTCTTAGCCGCACCGGGATCGTCTTTGTATCGACGTAGACCGTGCCGTCGACATTGAAATCGCGAGCACCTGCAAAAAGCTTTTTAAACGGCGCCCGAATTGCCACGGTCAGTGGCTCATAAACTGAAAAGAGCGGAGTCCGGTTGGCTTCGATGCGATCTTGCGCCAAGGCCGAAAAAGGACCCGTAAGCGCGAGGAGGGACAATATAAGTAGGTTCAGATAACGCATATTTTTTCTCCCAAAAGTTACCAAGCGCCCGTGAGCTTCATAATCTGATAGAAGGTCGAATGAAAAATATCGGCCGATTGTTCTACACGCGGCCCCGCTGGATACATCCAGACGGCCGCGCAGATCACTAAGCTCAACAAGATCCAAGTCGAAAGCCTCATTACAAAAATCCTCAACATTTGCCGCAAATTGGCGACAAAAACGCACTCAAAAGCGCTGTACTGGCGAAATTCATTTCGCATGGGAGTGGTATGGAAATCTCGTGCCAATAACTGGCCTTTGTTCCGGGTGCATTCAGCTTGGTTAGTGCAATTGGATGCATTACCATTAGCACATGTCCGGTGAGCAAAAAAAAGAAGCTTACAAAACCGAAATTATCACGCTGACCGATAAGGACCGAATGCTCGGCGCGATGACCAAAGTGCCGCCGTGCTTGGTCTTGATCAGCGGCGACACAAACAATATCGGCCGACAATGGAATTTGGCCAAACCCGTAACCTCTTTGGGCCGCACCGAAGAGTCCGACATAAACACGCCCGAAGGCGGCCTAAGCAAAACCCACGCGCAATTTAGCCGCAATGGCGACGCCGTCACCGTCACCGATCTGGGCTCCACCAACAAAACGATCGTCAACGGAAAGACGTTGACCCCTCAGCAACCCCACCCCTTGGCCAACAATGATCTGATCCAAACCGGGGCGCTGTTTTTTAAATTTCTGCAAAAAGGCATCGTGACCGAAACCAACGAGAAGGCCCGCATGCAGGCCGAACTGGAATCGGCGCGCGACGTTCAAGCACGCGTGCTGCCTGATAAACTTGAGGCCACCTATGGCACGGTTCGCGTGGGTGGTCGTTATCGATCGGCTACCGAATGCGGCGGTGATTGGTGGTGGCATTGGGGTGGCGCCGAAAAAGCCTATCTGATCGTGGGCGATGTCACCGGCCATGGCGCGGGCGCCGCACTGATCACTAGCGCCGCGCGTTCGGCGGTTTCAACACTCGATCATGATGAAAGCATAGCGATTGAAAAGGTCTACGAGATTTTGACCCGGGCGATTAATACCTGCGCGGGCGGCGACATCGTAATGAGCGCCTTTCTTGTCGAGTTCACCGTTAAGACCGCGCAGATGCGCTTTATCAACGCCAGTCATGTGCCATCGGTTCTCGCCCCGACCGGGATTCAAGATCTCTCGGGGCTTATGATGGTCGATTGCAAGGCCGCGCCCCCGCTCGGCTCTAAAGGGGGCACGGTGACGGTTGGCGAGGCGCGGATCGCACCCGGCTCACGACTTGTGCTTTTAACCGACGGAATCACTGAGCGCAAAAACACCGAAGGCAAAATGATTCGCGATAAAGAGTTTTATAAAATGCTGTTGTCGGCACATATGTCGAACCCAGAAGCCCAAGGGCAATTTCTGGATCAATTAATGGCTCAATCCGACATTGTGGCCAATGATGCTGCACTCGCCGATGATATCACCATAGCGGCCATGGATTTCTTCTAATTTCTTCTAATTTCCTGATGCGGGACTGCGACTGCCCCCGCCCGTAATGCTCTCAATTCCCGAAGTGACCGACTGAAATACTGATTTTCCGTCGCCGCTTTTGGGTCCGTAAAAAAACATTCTGAGCAACAAGACGGTGACAATAACCGCAAAACCGATTTTTAAATAAGGAACATCACCCGAGGCTTGCGATTGGTAACCGCCACCGCCGGACACTGGAGCAATCGAAATCGGATCTTGGGCTTTGGCGTGGGCCTGCGCCGCGGCTGGTGTGCGCATCCCGCCCGAAATCACAATGCCCTTGGTCTGCCGCACCCGTGCGATCGCGCGCGTGAGAGCCTCATCCGAAACTTGAAATTCTTGAGGCGCGTTTAACACCATAACCTGCGTTTTGCCATTGTCGGCGGGCGGTTTTGCAGCCGCGGGCTTGGCGGCCAAGTTGATCGCCATGCGGGCGTCGACGGCATCGAGACCGCGCTCTCGGCAGGTCGCCATCAGCTGCTCAAGATTGGCGACTGGAGCTTTGCCAGGAATTGAGACCAAAAGATCCGCGTGGATCTGCTTTAAGCTGACCAGATTTAAATCTTTAAGTACGTCTTTAAGGTCGGTGTAGCGAATATTGGCCGCGGCCTGAGTCATGCCCGTCAGCGCATGCGTGAGGGCGTTTGGTACAAGCAAATTGTATTTGGTGGTGGGCATGCGGTTCACACCATCAGAGATGGGCGCCGCCGTCGGCATATCTCCGGTCAGCATATATTTTAAAATCAAACCGAGAGCGTAAATGTCGCCTTGTTTGGTGGCGGGGGCGCCTCGCAAAATTTCGGGCGCCAAAAAGCTGCGCGTTCCAACGACAACACCGACTGTAGTTTTAAAATTGTCGTGATCCGTTTGCGCTTTCGCGACGCCAAAGTCGACCAGCTTCACCCGACCCTTGTTGGTGATCATTATGTTTTGCGGTTTGATATCGCGATGAACAATCTCGAGCTCATGCGCGGCCAAAAGCCCGCGACACATTTGCATAAAAAGATCGAGAACCTCGGTCAGGCTCGGGCTGTGCTTAGCCAAATATTGATCGAGCTGCAGGCCATCGATATAGTCGAGAACCATATAATGCAGCCCTTGCTCTTCGCCCGCCATGATTATGCGAACCACATTGGGGTGTTCGATCTGCGCCAATGCGCGCGCCTCACCTTTGAAGCGACCTAGACCATCGGCTTCGCGCAAAGCGCTGGGCAGCAAAATTTTAACGGCCACACGACGATTGAGTTCATCATCAACGCCTTGATAGATTTCACCCATACCGCCTTCGGCAATTTTCGCAACGATGCGAAAGGGTCCGATCTTACTGCCAGGTTCTAAACCGGTGTACTGCTGCACGTAGCCTCCCCTAAATATATCGGCGAATTGGGAGCTGAAAATGATATTTCAGAGCAGGATATATCGATAACTCGACCGATCTTTAGCCGAGTTTATGATTTCTTTAACCCGCGCGAGAGCGGAAACATCTGTAAATTGACCTGGTAAACGTCATCCTTGCCGCCATCACTCTCAGCGACGGCTAAAACCTCAGCCTTGAAGGCCTTAACCAACTCCCTCACCTTTACAAAGCCACGCGGCGAAAGAGCCAAGGTCAGCGCGCCGATTTCTCGTTCTGTTCCGGGAAATTCGGTGAGCGAATTTTTTGCGAGATCCATCATCTTCAAATGAAACGCGAGAATCGCCGAGCTTGAAAAAAAGTCATCGGTTCGAACCGTTTCTTCTTTCAGCTGCCAGCGCCCGTCGTCGGTTTTGGAGATGATTCCAATTTCTTTCATTTCACTCAGCGCGTTCTCGATTTCTTTGGCGCTCAGTTTCGGCCGAAAGGCCCCGCCCCTCTTGCTTAATGGGACCGGTGAGGGAATTAGCAAAGCCTCACGCACCAAAACATTATACCAAGTGCGAAAGTAGTCGTAGTTCACCGCTTTGATGGGCTTTGGTGAGTGCTTTGCTCTAAGAATCATCAATTTGTCGCTCAACTCGGATCGTTCCGAGATGTCCGTCGCTTGGTTGGCCGCGACCAAGAACTCAAAGTACTCGGCCTCTTTTGAGTTCAGCCGCAATCCTTTTATAACTTTCCGGGTGCCCTCTAAGGACAGATTGCGTTTGCCATCCATCACCAACTTCAAAAAGTTCGGCGACTTTAACCCGGCGTCCGCCGCGAAAGAGCGGAAGGTAAAACCCTCTACGGTATCGCGGAGGTGGTCCACTCTAGACTTTATGTATTCTCGATAGTTTGAAAATTCATAAATATTCATACTTCTTAGAGTACGCGAGCGGCCATGTTTTCGCATATTTGACGTGAAATGTGGATCTCGGTGAGACACGCGTATCAAACTGAAGTGTACAAAATCTCTTGGATCGGACCTCGCCTCTTGAGCCCTCCGAGTGATCAAGAATCACCCGGCCATTTGTGCGCGCGCCACAATCGCCCCAAAATGAGACATAGCATTTCTTAGACAGAAGCGTTCGTGTTCAACAGGTGTTGAGTGCGGGAGCGTCGCCAGCCATTCAACTGCAATCAGCTGCCATCTCGCCGGGTACGATACATGAAAGATATCCCCCTATGACAAGGGAGTTCAAAATGTTCACTGCCATCCATCTGCAAAAATCAATTCTCGCACTCACTCTATTTTTTTCGGCGCAAGTTTTTGCCGGTGGCAATCATGGCCCGGGCCAACAAGTGGCCGTGAACCAGCTGAATGATATCTCCCCTTCCCTCCAATCCGGATTGCAGGCTCTGTTTGATGCCTGCGCCCAGATGGTTCTTGGCAACAACGCCGGTTGCACGCTCGAAAACATGGGCACCACGCGGGATCCCGGCGCGAACTATGGCGCAAAAAACTCGTGTCACAAAAATCGCCCTTCAGACGCCGTTGATATCGGAAAAATCCAATGTGGAGGCGCAACCATGGCGCCGAAAGATCCCAACTACATGTTGATGGCCAAATGTTTGGCCAATCAAGAAGGCCTACCGCCCGGCACCGGTGCCGGCGGCATGCAACTCAAAGTGATTTATGGCAACGGTGCACCCTCACAGGGCAATTTGGTGGCCGATCCCAGTGGCAAGCACGACGACCACATTCACGCCATGGTGCCAGGCTGCAGTCACGGTGGCGGTGATGGACCCGCCTCCTACGGCTATGCGGGCAACTATGAAGGGGAAGGCCGAGGCCCGGCGTCTACACCTTGAAGATATGAGTTTACGCAACTAACGACGGTATTGAGCTTAAACGGCTTGGTTAGTCGGCCACGGGAACTAAATCCTAACATTTCACTTTGATCCGAACTTCCGCTCATTATAACGACCGGGATGTGTTTGATGCGTTCATTGCGACTCTGTTCGATTCTGAACGTTTCACCATTCATGCCGGGCATTTCGAGGTCCAGCAAAATCAGATCGGGCAATTTTGAACATTCAGCAAGTATCATCAAAGCCTCGGCTCCGTCAGAAGCTGTGTAAACGTCCCAGCCGTTGGCACGCAACAAAGTTTCAAGGAGAGTGCAGTTGTCATCGGAATCGTCGATCACCAAAATAAGTTTATTCTGAATTGTGCGCATGGGGAGGCATTAAGTAGCAGAGCCCAGACGATAGTACACTCTATTTACCCGTTAGTGTGGTACTTACATAGTCACAGAGACGAGAGGTAGATCGTGTTAAGCAGTTTTCTAGAAGATTTCCGCGAAGAAATTTTACAGTTGGCCAATCAAAAGACACTGCAACTTGCGGGGGCCTTGCCCTCATCAAAAGATCTTAAACATGGCATGCCCATGTTTCACGAGCAGCTGATCGACTTCCTTAAAAAAATCGACCGCAAGGCCGTGCAAAAAAAAATCACGGCCAGCGCCGCGAAGCATGGTAGGGAATTATTACGCCTTAACTACACTCTCTCTCATGTCGTGCACTCCTACGGGGCCATGTGCCAGGCGATCACCGAGATGGCTCACTTGCGAAAAGCCAAAATTTCCTCGCAAGACTTCAATGATCTGAACTTATGTTTAGATATTGCCATTGCGTCGGCGGTTTCAGAGTTTCAATATAAAAGCGCCCAAGCCACCCATGATCGTGAAATTAAAAATTTAGGCTCTTTGGTTCACGAACTAAGAAACGCGTTGTCGAGCGCCACCGTGGCCCACGATATGATCAAGCAAGGTCTGGTCGGCGTCGGCGGCAGTACATCGCGAGTCTTAGAAGAAAATTTAGATCGAATGCGGAACCTTATCGACCGAGCACTATCTGAAGTCCGCCTTCGCACCGATCCCGAAATTCACGTCGAAGGATTCAGCTTCAATACCTTGGTGGACCAAATTGTATTAACCGCAAAGCGCGATACTGAAAGCAAAAAACAGCATCTAGTTTGCCAAATGGCCGACGGCATCGAAATTCAGACCGACCGCCAATTGTTACTCTCGATCGTGGCCAACCTTTTACAAAATGCCATCAAGTACTCCAAAGTTGGCGCCGAGATTTCGCTAAAAGCCAAAATCGACAAGAGCAATTTTACACTGCGGATTCAAGACGAATGCGGCGGCATTAAACCGACCATCTTAAAGAGCCTGTTTGAACCCTTTGTTTCTGGCGATAAAGGGACTGGCGGTCTCGGCCTGGGTTTGAGTATTGTCAGTCGGTCGGCCGCGATGATCCAAGGTAATATCCGCGTCGAAAACTTACCCGGCAAAGGCTGCGTATTTATTCTTGCGATACCGCGATCCATTCCCGTCCCGCGCAAGTCCGTTTCGGGCAAAGATTCGGTGCAGCCTCGACTTAAGAAATAATTTAGCGGTCTGTGACTTTTTTGCCGCTTCGATTGGGCGATTCACGGACGCCCGTTACTCTAGCTATTTTAGACCCGGCACACCGCTTGCTATTGTCTCGGCCATGCTAAATTTAATCTCCGTTCTCTTGCTCTGGCCAACTCCAGCCCCTGCCCACACTGCCGCCGCTTCGACCGATGCAATCTGTGAATCGCACCTGACGGCAACCGATTGGCGTCGGAAGGCGCTCACCGAAATGAACACCGCCGAACTGTCGGCCAGCCTAAGCTCACGGATGGATACGATCACGATCGAAACTCGGGCCTACACCTACCCCAATCAGCTCGGTGAAGTGGAGCAGCTGCGCCAGCGCGCCGAGGCCGCCGCAGCAAAACTTCGAGCCACCGGCCTACCGCTATTAAATGCCGAGCCCGATCAGGCTGCTCTGCTGGAGCTTTTGGTTATCTCGCCCGACATCCAGAGCCTTTTGCGAGATCGCCTCGCCAAGGAAAGTGGCGGCGAAGCGCACCCCGTTCGCCTCGGATACAAACTCGGCGATATCATCGAGAATATTTTCTCGATCAAGTCCGCCGTTCGAAGACTCGGTACGCGTGGTTATGGCTATCAGATTGCTTTTGCTCAAGCGTGGGTCGAGGCCGCGCGCGGGAACCGTCCCCATGAAGATGATCTTATTGCCGAATATGTCGGCCGCGAAATTCGCAATATGAAAACCGAGCTCGCGGGAGCCGAGCCCCGAGTCGGCGTGATTCGTGATCGGGCGATCGAGCTCTCTACGCAGTCGTTTGTAACTGCAAATGATCGTGCGGAGCTCGAGAATCTTAAAGATCTTAAAATCCGACCACCCAAAGGCTCTGCCATTCCTGGCGCCCAAACGCTTGCGGCATTAAACCAAGCACTCACCGGCACCGGAATGGCCATTTTTGGATACGGCCCCGATGCGTCCGCACAGATCGAACGCCTGCGCACCGAAGGCGTAACGGAAGATTTTTTCAACAACTGGTGGTGGCGCGCATCCACGATCAATAATTTTTCAGATATCACAGGGCGAACATCAATGTCGCTCGCCGCGCGATTGCACAATGCCACCTACGGCCGCAACTGGCGCCGCACGATTCACTGGCCCGTGGCCACCAATAGCGGCACCGCCCGCGACGTGGATTTGGCTCAAGTGAGGGTGGCCGTAAATGAGGCCCCGAACGGTATGCCGATTTCAATGGAAATGCTGGTCCGCGATGTAAAGGGCGACTGGCAGCCACTTTTTTTTGAACGCGAAGGCAGTCGTTGGGTGTACCGCTCTCATATTAAAGGCGTGCCCCTTGTAAAGGCCTGCGCGGAATGCCATTCGGCTCAGTCGCGCGGACTCTGGTCCCGCCTATGGCGGCCCGGAAAGCTACGGCTTACGCCCGCGCCCTCGATCCTTAAGACCACAAACGACTACCTAAGGGTCGGATACAAGGACTCGGATCTGATTCAAAGAATGTTGAACTTTCGCTGAATTCAAATTGAGATTTTTGCGGCTCTGAGAAACACTGGCCAAATGAACATCAGCAAATGGCTAGAGGATTTTGGCGCGACCGCCCGGTCGCTTTTCAATTTACGAGCAGACACCGACGAAAAAGGCACGATAGAGAACATTCGCGCCAATGTTGATTTTAAAAGCGCGAACGCCTGGACATTGATTTTCGCCATTATTATTGCATCGGTTGGGTTAAACACCAACTCGGCGGCGGCCATTATTGGCGCCATGCTGATCTCTCCCCTAATGGGCCCCATTGTGGGCGCTGGCCTTGGCCTTGGCATCAACGATCTGGCTCTGATTAAAAGATCGGGGCGCAATCTAGGCTACGCCGTCGGCATAAGTATTTTAGCCTCAACGATTTACTTTCTGATTTCGCCCAACTCCGAGGTGCAGTCTGAACTCTTGGCCCGAACCCGCCCCACCTTTTTTGATGTTTTAATAGCCATGTTCGGCGGCGCCGCCGGTATCGTAGCCTTGTCTCGGCAAGAAAAAAGCAACGCCATTCCCGGCGTGGCTATAGCAACGGCGTTGATGCCACCCCTATGCACCGCGGGTTTCGGCCTGGCCACGGGTGAGCTTTCATATTTCTTCGGCGCGATTTACCTGTTTGTTATCAACTGCGTTTTTATTTGCATCTCGACCTTAGTTTTTGTTCGCTATTTGAAGTTTCAAAAAGTTGTTCAAACAGATGCCAATGTCCAACGCAAGATCGACCGATGGGTGCTGATGGTGTCGCTCATCGTGGTCGTGCCCAGTTTAATTTTGGGCTGGCTATTGCAACGTGAGAGCTCGTTTCACAATCGCGCGCGGAACTTTATAACCAAAGAAATGAAATTTGATCAAAGCTTCGTGGTCGGCCAAGAGCTTCATTACGAATGGTCAAAGCAACGAATCCGGGTGACCCTGATTGGCGAGCCGTTGTCTGCCGAGCAAATGGCGGTGCTTAAGGAGCGAGCTTTACGCTACCAGTTGACGCCCGATTCGCTTGAAATCAAGCAGTCTTCTCTGGCGGAGAGCCTCGACCGCCGGATCAGTGAGCGCCTCAACACCCAAGACGCGAACGTTAGAGAAAAGGACGTAAAACTCGCCCAAGCTGAGCTGGAATTGCAAAAGCTTAAGGCGAGCCTTTCGCTAACCCAACGGGTCACTGACGAATTGATCACGATTTTCCCACAAGTGATGCGGGTCAATTTGCAAGACCCGGCGATTACGATTCAATGGAAGGCGCGGCCCTCTAAAGCCGATCGCGAAAAGGCGGATAAATTTATCCGCCAAAGGGTTGAAGACGAAACTAAAGCCGTAGAGCACTCGGTAAGCATTTAAGCGATTTCTCGACTTGAATCTTTGCGCGCCCGCGCGCGATCTCATATTGAGACAAACTAAAGAACACAAATTGCTGCACAACTCATATCCGCAGATTTTTGCGTAAACAGTCCAATCGGCATATGCAGCCTTTAAAGCCGTGGCACGCGTTGCAATTGTGAGCTGTGTGTCATTCAAACGAAAATCAAAAGGAGCGTTTATGAAATTTTTAATCTTGTTCGCAATGATCGGTGCTTCGACGGGCGCCTTCGCACAATCCTCTTACGATACTCGGGCTGGTGGCTCAACTCTCGATGTGAAGACAATTTGGGCCAACGGCTGTGAGTATGTTTACCTCAATGGAGTATTGGTTAAAAAGACCTGTTCAACGAATCTATTCCTCAAATCTCCTCCGACTTCCGTAATCCCAACTCCGAGTGTGTATGACTCTGGTATCTCTTACGGCGAATAGAAATATCCTGGAGGGGAAAATGGACTTAAAAGCAAAAATCACGATCGCGCTGTTTACGCTGGCACTTCTTCCGAACTGCGCGCCGGTCGGCGACGCTGTTTCGTCGAAACAAAGCTCGTCCGTACAAGCCGAAAACTCAAACATCGACCCGCAATCCATTTTCTCGGGTGGCCCTGGGCGGGTACCACCGCAACCGCCACCCCCACCGGCTCCGGTGGCTCCTCCCCCTCCGGCCGTGCCGCCGCCCCCGGCTGGATCTGATTTTGTTTGCACGCACTTTAGAGGTGGTTCATTTTGCAATTCGAAAGACACCCGAATCAATTTTGACCGTATGGAAAAGTACGTGCGAGACAACAATCCTGACATCGAGCGGCCTGCTTACGCCGGCCATATCACAGGACCCAAAGAGGCCGTTATCTGCTTTCAGCCCGGCAAAGGAGTCAGGCATGTCGTGGCCGGTTATCCGATTATTTGGGCGTGCGCGAACGGCGAAACCGGATACTTCGCCGCTTCGAACCTTATGACTAACAATGCACCCATCGATGTCCCATCCCGACTGTTCGCCTCACGAACCGTCGTGGGCGCTCGGCCCGCAGCCGGCTTTAGAAGTTACCGTCACAACAATGCGCCCTTCCGCTGCTTCGGCGGGTTGGGATATAGAGTTCGCACCGATTACCCCAATGGCGAAGTCGAAATGCCGACGTACGCGAATATTCGGTTTAACATGTACTGCCTTTTCAACAATGATGTGGTCAGCGCGGAGTCGCTTGCCGACGCCGTTGCAGAAGCCAATGACTTTGCCGTTCTTGGCGACACTCGACTCAGAGTCACCTGCACGCTAAAGACGCTTTTGCCGGGCTTTCAAGTGAACCGAGTGCAGATTAACGCTCTCGATTGCCGGTACGACTAGAAACTGAATCATTTTAAAACAGATGTTCGCGGATAGTTCAGAACCGCGCCGAACTCGAGCGCCCTATAATTATAGGCAAGGGAGCCGAGGGGGCGCTTATGCCGTTGAAATGCGACTTCAGAGTTATCGTGCTGCTGACCCTGGCGTTCGCGCTTGGGGGCTGCGGCAAAAAGCTAAGGAGTTCGCACCATGCGAGTACTCTTTCGCCCTCTGAGCCGACCGGCGCCCAGCTCTACGCCAGCAACTGCGCGGGCTGCCACGGCTCACTCACCTCATCCTCTAAACTGGGCCGGTCCGCAGCCCAGATTACGAACGCACTGGCAACCATCCCGTCGATGTCGCACATTTCGCTTGCACCCGCACAGGTCGACGCCATCGCGGCAGCTCTCGACTTTTCAACCGGGCCACGCCAACGCTTCGCCTGCACTCCCGGCCAAGCCCCCGTCACGCGAATGTTGAAACTGACCAACCGCGAGTTCCGCGCAGCACTATTTGGCCTTCTAGACGACTTCAATACGACATTACGCAATGACGCCCAACTGGCCACGTTGCTGAGTCAAGTTCCCGGCGATTCCATCCTCACCGATCGAAATACCATAAAGGAGCAGGCGCTTTTCTTAAATCTTCCAATGACACTGGGCTATTTCGAAGCCGTCTATCGCGCGGGCGGCCTGGTCGCAGCGGCGAATGCTGGACTACAGAACTACCCCAACACCGCGGGCTGCCTAGCCAACGCGACGGTTACGCAAACGTGCCACCGCAATTTTGTAACGGAACTCGGCGCGCGCGCGTTTCGTCGCCCGCTAACTGCCGCCGAGGTCACCGATCTCAGCGGCAAATTTTGGAACGCCAGCTACAGCAAAACTGATTTACTGCAAACCACCTTCGCCGGCATCACTTCGCTGCCCGACTTTATGTATAAGGTACTTGATCAAGGTCCCACGGTCACAGGGCGCACGTTAAACTTAACCGCGCACGAACTGGCCGCCAAACTTTCGTTCTTTCTAGCAGGGGCGCCGCCCGATGCAATTTTGCGTGGCCTTGCAAGCAACGGACAGATTTTAAACACAAACACACTGGACCAACAAATCGACCGGTTAATTTCCGCTCCCGCTGGCCAAGATATGATCCGGCGGCTGTTCCGCGAATCCTATGGCTACGACGTTTACGACTCATTCACCTACAGCGCCGAATTTTTAGGTGGATTAAATACCACAGGTCTAGCAAATAGTATGACGCAAGAGTTGGACTGGTATTTTCCAGAGTTGATCATCAATCGCTCGGCCACGCTGGCCGATGTGTTCACCTCTCGAGTGTCAAACGTCGGGTCGGCCAACTTGGCGCAGGTTTACGGAACTGCGCAGGGCCTAGTGACTTTGCCCCCCGAGCGGGCCGGATTTATGAATCGCGCATCGATGTTGGCCAAACGATCCGGCAATGCCACTTCGTCAATCAAACGTGGCCTTAAGGTGTTGGAGCACATCCTGTGTGAACCGGTTCCGCCGCCGCCCCCCGATGCTCCAACCACCATACCGGCCGCCACGCCGGGCAGCCCACTCCTGACCACGCGCCAGCGCACTCACAATATGAGCGAACAGCCCGGGACCGTGTGCCTTTCGTGCCACGGCCGAATGAATCCCTTGGGCTATGCATTCGAGTACTTTGACAGCATCGGCCGTCTGCGCACGACCGAGCGCATTTTCGACGCCAACAATAGTCTGCTGGGCAGTCTACTTGTGGACACCTCCATGACCACCAACGAACTGGGCGGATCAACGACTGCAGCCAACTCCACAGAGCTCGCAAGCCGAATCGGCAGCAGTGACAAAGCCGCGATGTGCTTTATTAAACATTTGAAGAGTTTCGAAGCTCGAATGTTGCCCGCCGCGGGCGACGGTTGTCATATGAACCAAAGTCTCGACACGATCTATGGATCCAATGGATCGCAAGGCAGTGTCCGTCAAGCCATCAAAAATTACATCTTGTCGACGGAGTTCAAGCAATGGACGTACTAGCCACGGGAGGTTTTTAATGTCGGTGGTTTATTGTAAAAAAACGCGCAGACAATTTTTGCTCGGCGCGGGGAAAAGTCTATTGGCCTTACCCATTTTACCCAGTCTCCTGCCGGAGTTTGCACAAGCCCAAGCCGCCATCGCGCCACGTCGGATGATGATTCTCTATATGGAACACAACAATGTGCAGGAGCTGTGGGCACAGCCATCCATCGCGACAACACCGATCGGCTCAATCGGAGTGCGCGAGACGATGTTAAGCTCGCTCGGCTCAGCCACTGCGATTAGTTCAGCCATGAGCAACCCAATTTACAATTCATTACGTTCGCGCAATCAGATCACTGTGATTCGCGGCCTCGATATCGAGGCCTATGATGCTCACGGCAACCGGTCACTCGCATGCGGCCAAGGACGTTTTTCAGAGGGTAACTATCCGACCATCGACACGGTGATTGAACGGTGCCCATCCCTTTACCCCGTGGGCACCCCGACTTCGGTGATGAAAACAATTCGAACGGCGGTCGAAGCCGGAAACATATACTACTCAAAGGTCGGATCCACCGTGCAGAGTGTACCCGCCTACGGTGGCGACAACTCGAGTTACTATCGCGATGTGGATGAATACACCGTGCACCGCCTATGGCGCGATCTGTTTGGCACCTTGGCTCCGGGCGTGCCGAGCTCGAATCAGATTAAAGGCAGTTTGATCAATCAAGTTTTTCAAGCCTACACTTCCTTTCGAGCCAACCGAAGGGTGTCCGCTGAAGACCGCGCCCGAGTCGATCAACATCTTGGCTTTTTGTCCGAAATCGAGCGCACCTACAACAACGCGGGCGGGGCGATCACTTGCACTCGCCCTCTTGAACCGGGTCGCCCGGCCGATCCGCTAGTTTATGTTCCGCTCTACTTCGATCTTATGGCCGCAGCTTTTAAATGCGGACTGACGAAGTTCGGAATTTTTTTACCCGAAAGTCATGACCCGCGATGGCTCCCCGGCCTCAACTTGGCCGGCAGTGATATGCATTCGATGATCCATGGTGACGCGGGTGTCGCGGCCAAGCGCAATGCTTACGAAAGCTACTACAACTACAATTTTGGCGTTTTAGCGAGCCGATTTCTTACGGCGATGGACGTGCCCGAAGCCAACACCGGTCGCACCTACTTAGAAAACATGGCCACCGTGATCCAAAACTCGGGCGGCATGGAGAGCTACAATCAAGGCGCGGGCCACAGCAACTACGATATGCAACATGCGATCATCGGCTCGATGGGTGGGGCTTTGCGCGCGGGCCGCTATTATCTGCTCCCACAAACCAACAATCGGCGACTGCCACAGAACTGTTTTTTGATCACACTGATGCAGCTCTTGGGAATTCCGCAAAGTGAATATGCGTTTGCCACACCCAACGGCCAGGGTTTTGGCTGGTACCCATCGGCTGCGAACAATCCGTTTGCGGCGCGATTCTATTCGCCGATCACTGAGGTTCTAACGTAACTATCGATCTTACTTAAAGTGGAGAAACGTGACCTTGTCGACCATACACTGGCTATCCAGGTCAGCGACAACTTCATAAACTTCAGTGTATCCGCCCGGACCTGCAATCGTGTTTTCAATAACGTACGTGTATACGAGATCATTGCTGGATTCTTTGACGATCTCAAGCTGACCGACTTGGCCGTGACGAACATGCACGGCAAAATTCTCAGCGGCCTCTAAGGCATCAGATCCGCACATGGCAAACGAAGATTGGCTGAATAAAAGAGCAAATAAAAACAGATTCTTCATGACTTTCCTCCCAAAATTTTGCCGAGAGTCATCTACACTGGAGTGGAAGTCAAATCACTATTTTGTTAGGCCAGCCTCGCCGCCTTTGGCTACCTCGAACCACCCGAAGCCCCAGGATCATACTGGTCACCCGTGCCGCTGTTGGCGCTAGGTCGAGCGGCAGCGCAAGCCTTCTTCGCAAGATCAAGTTGTTTAGTGTGGGCCTTGTTGCTGGGGCGCCATGGTCCAAACATTCGTGCCAGACCAGGATTTGCCCCGTCCGGCATCTGCGCCGCATGGGCCTGTGGAATTACAAAAAGAGAGAGCGAAAGCATCCAACGCTGTACAAAATCAGCGGAAGAAATCAAATCCTGACTTCCCGATCCTTCTTCGTACAAGGCCCCGGACGCATTTGCATTGCTCAAGGCAAGACACATTCCGCACTTCAAACCCACTTCACATTGCTTTTGATCGCCCGAACATTCCTGTGCACTCTTTGGATTCGGAGCCCGGTCGCCGTCCGTCGACTGCAACAGTCCTTGGCTTTTTCCGCCGGCGTCACCTGTGGTCTCGCACTTACCGCTCGATTCCACCTGAATCATCGACATTATAATCGCATGCCAATGCTCTTTACTCAGTCCATCGCCCGCGGCGGGGCAAATGGTCGAGGCCCCACGTAAGGCCACCTTTTTCGTAACTTCTTCGCCCGCGCAGGTGGAGGGATCGTTGAGAATCTTCCAAACGGTTTTGCACCACTGGCCCACGTTGGACTCGAGCCCCATTCCCTGGCAAGACGCCGAGTCACCGCCGCCGACCGCGGACTGCGCACCGCTAATGGCAAAAGCCGGGACACTCACAGAAATCGCAAATACCATAAAAAGTGTTTTCATAATGAGCCCTCGCCTAAGAGTTGTTTCAATGTTCGGACCGGCTGAATCGAGGTACTTTCGTCGCGCACTCCAAAAGTCGTCTCAATTTGAGGCCCTTGATAACACAATAGACACAATCTCATTTTGAGACATTCCCGAGGAGCCGCAGTGGAATGGCATCGGGATACTTTTGCATGCGAGTTTTAAATTTTGAATTGAACCCCTTAGTCTCACGACTTGAGCGGGCCAGCGTACGCCAATTCTTTTGACCTGCCGGAATTTCTTGAAACACACTCACCATCTCTGAGCGATCCACACTTAAGGACCCGATCGCTTCATCGGCGCTGGCCACTGGTTCTTCGATCGCGTCCACGTTGGTCAGCCGCGTGAAAAGAATTTGCCCTGTTTCCGAGAGCCAGACCTCTTCTGAAAAGAGCTCCGAGTCATTGACCACTTGATACACTTTTCGCCCGTCAATAACCTTTTGGTCCCGCACGTGCAGGTGCCCCACACTGTGCTTGGCCAAATCTTCGCGCACAAACCGCATGCGAAACACCTTGCCCTTGGCGATGGGGTTCCCCAGCAGAACTCGATAAGTCGCCTCGCGCAGAAATTGATTGGGCTCGAGGCTACCCTTCTCATCGGCCCGTTTTTTTTGAGTTTTAAATTTTGCCAAATACTTAAAGCCATCAAACTTCATATGGCTTTGCGATTTGACGCCGTTTACAGTCTCTTCAAACGAGGACTCAAGCGGAACAAACCGATCCGTGTGGCGTGTAATGATTTTGATTTGGTGCTCATTCTGATCCCGATTGATCGTAAAAATATAGGTTTTAAATATCCACTCTCGCCGAACGGCATCGAACTCTTCTCGGCGCACCGAGAATCCCACATGCCGACCTTGCCGAGAAACTTTAGAATAGCCCTCGAGTTTGATCTCAGCGATGGCACTCAACGGAGACACGATAAGCGCCACAAGAATCACAATCCGCATAGTCATCTCTGAATTGTGGAACTCTTCAATGCAGCCGTCAACGTGATCGACACCCTTATTCTTTCGCGCCGGCCGCGATCCACGCTCTCACCGCGTCGATCTCTTGCGAATCCAAAGGGCCAATAGCGCTCTTGAGCGGCGGCATTTTCTTTCTGGCACCCGGCTGAATGACAAGCATAAATCCACTTTCATCCGGGTTGCCAGGAAGCACAATTTCGAGTGGCGAGTCGATCAACTCGGCCACGGTATTTAAAAGTACCCGAGGGGCCTCTCCACCCGCGCGATGGCAAGCTATACACCTTGGCGCTATGATTTTTTGGTAGATCGAAGCAAATGTTGGCTCCAGAGGAGAAAGATCAGGCGCCAATTCCCCGTTGATCGGTCGTTCAGGCCCGCCCGCCTTTACCCACGCTGAAACCAACTCCAGTTCAGAATCGGAGAGCGGAAGAAAAGGCGCCTTAGGCATCGTTTGAGTGACGAGAACTGATCTTTTGATCTGAACCAAGTGCTTTCTCACCTCGGCGATCGATTCGAGGTTCACATTTGCCGAGGAACCGTGACAACCGATGCACTTCGGCTCAAGGACTTTAATAAAAAGCTCGTTGAACGAAACACTCTCAACGACCTTTTGCGGAGGATTGAGAACTGGATCCTCCGAAGGAAGAATGTGTTTTGGTGAGCAGCTTAAAAGCCCAGCTCCTAATATTAGAATCAAAAGTCTCAATTCTAAAGTCCTTACCTAACTACGCTTGAAACAACTGTTCCATCGGCTTTGAGAGTCACTTCTAAAACCTTAGCCGACTGGCTATTTTTAAACTGTACGCGAGCCAAAGTTTGTCCACCTTCTTGCACTTGGACGAGAACGACTTCAGTGAGTGCCCTAACAAATGGGGCTAATTCCGGATGGATGGGCCCGTTATCAAGTACGAAATGAAGGCCGTTCTCCGTCAGCGTTACAGGATCTTTATCTGGCCATTGAGGTGCCACTCCATCTATCCCCTTCGTCTCCTTGTGACTGCCAATCACTTTGCCGTCGGCACCGAGATTCAACTCAATTTGATGAGCGCTGCCATTTGCACCGGGAGCCTGAAAGGCGACAAACTTAAACTTTCCCCCACCACTTGAGTTCTCCTCAATCCGTAGCGATTGAAACTTATTGACGTAACCTTCATCAATTCGGCCCAAATCTCTTAACCGCTCAATTCGATGGCAGCCAAGCTCGGCTGCTCGCGCCAAAGTTACTTCCTGCGCAAGCGCAGATGAACCAAACGCTGCAATCAATGCTGTTAATACAAATTTCATAAGAAACTCCTTTTTTATGGGCAAATGTTTGATTTAAATGCTTCTGGGTCGAGTGCCATTCTCGCCGTTCGAATTCCCTCTTTGCGAACATCCTCATCCGCCACGCGATTAGAAACCAGGATGTCGGAGACTATGTCGTGAAGCATATGGTTGTTGTCGAACGCCGGGGGAATCGAAGGGAAGCGCTTAGCAAATTCGGGCGCCTCATACTTAGTTTCGGGCATCATATCGAACTCTGCCGAATCCGGAAGATCGCCAATCAATTGCCAAAACTGATCGACCGTTTCTTTAACTGCGAAATTCCGCTCCATCTCAGTCGGCTTTAAGAGCGCATCATAGAGACGGATTTGAAACCAATGGTAACTCCAAATCAAAAGGTTGAAACTCGGAAAAGTTCTCCGAAAGGCCTTTGAAAAGTGATGTCCATCCATAAAGAGCATTGTTTTACAGACATCGGTTATGGCCAGTTGAGTGTTGGCTTTGTACTGCCCAAACAGCTCATTCACTCGGGCTGTCATCTTAGGCCCACGGTCTTTAGAGACAGCGAGCACGTCGAGCACATACTGATGAAGCATATGAGACCAATCAAAGGCGTTCACCGTGAGAGGAAACTTGAAAACATAGACCGGCGCAATTTCATCCTCCTCAACTTTGACGTTGGGAGGATTCTTCAAAATGGCCAAGATCTCAGCGAGAATCTGTTCTTCAAATTTTTTGGGATCTGTGATTTTGCCGCGATTGTGCAAAAGACGCTCGTACACAAGCGCGTGTCCATAGTCGAATGCATAGAGAAGTCGCTGCGCGGACGGATACTTCACCCCAAACTGGTAGGCTTCCTTGGGCATGGGGTACCACACTGGTCCAGCCGTCGCGGCGGACGAAAACAATACGGCCATGGCGACAAGAAGGGCTCTCATGGGTTACCTCCAACGTCGATCAGCACGGCGTTCGTTTCATTCCAGCGGTATCGAAGAACAGTGTCTTGCGGGAGCATGATCGTCGGATCTTTGATTTCGTAATGGAGGTAAGTGTCCCAGGCTTCCTTTTTTCCGCCAATTTGCGGCCAGCCCTTTCGAATGGGCCCTTCACAGGCAAAGTCGTTGGCGACAAGATAAATCTTAATTACATACTCGGGCGTTAGCATCCCGCCTTTTGAAAACCTGTTGTCTTGCCCCGAAACAAACACACACGTGAGAGGGATTCTCTCTCCGCCCACTTCTAGAAATGACTCATCGTCAAAGAGGATCAGATCCCAAAAAAGGCGAATGATGTCATTCGCGCCCCAATTCTGATCTGCGACGATAGGCATGGGATAAATGGGCCTGGCAAATTTGAAGTGGTACTTAACATCTTGATGCCGACCATCAGGCATGTAGATGCGAAAATGACCATTGGGTCTGATTCTATTGGTCAGGTCCCGATAGAAACCTGGGCCCGGCATCGTCGGTTCTGCATGGGCATGCACTAAAAATCCAGACAGAGCGATCCACAGTAAAATTACGTTCTTCAAAGTTGACCTCACCGATTGAGAAGTTCTGAAATTTCTGCGATTTTCTTGCCAGCGTTGATTACGTCTTTGGACTCAAAGGCTTCCCGAACGCAGCCTTCAAGATGGGTCTTTAATATGGAGTTTTCGAGCGCCTGCATGGCGGATTTAGCCGCTTTGATTTGCTGTAGAATTTCGACACAGTAACGCTTTTCACCAATCATGCGCTCAATGCCATCGACTTGACCCTTAATCCGCTTCAGCCTGGGAATCTCATGCAGATGACCCATTGTGACTTTGCTGTCGTCGGCTTTATTTTTCGTTTTGGTGGCCATAGCTTTTCTCCTCACCATAGATTGACGGATACCCTACTGGGGTATAGCATGCATGTCAATCCAACCCAGCGAAAGGATCTCCGATGAAAAGCGCCCTACTCTCTTTGCTCCTTATATTGCCTTCGATTGCGTTCGCGCATGGTGGGCAAGAACCAAAGGTTGTGATTGAGCCTGAAACAGATGAAGTGGTTTCGACCCACGCCTATCAATATAAGTTTCAGCTATTTGATACCGAGAAAAGTGCTCCGGTAAATGAATCCACTCTCGACATGACTCACGAAAATAAACTTCATCTCTTTGTGTACGATCCCGCTCTGCGAGAGTTTCAACATGTGCATCCGATTTTTGACGGCACCTTTTGGGTTGTAGATTTAAATTTTCAAGTCAGCGGCAACTACTGGCTCTGGGCTCAAGGGCAAATTTCCGGCGGCGATGAATTTTCAACTCCCACAAGACTTAAAGTCAGCGTCAATCAGCCCGCCTGGCCCACGCCTCCACGGCTTACAGATATTCGTGAGGGCGTAGATACTTTTTCGAAAGTGAGCTTAAGCCGACAAACCCTTCGCGCCGGGCAAATGGCGATGATCGATATGACGTTCTCGAGAACCGACGGCACCACGCCTCAGATCACTCCCTATCTGGGCGCCTTAGCTCATGTCGTCGCGGTTCTTGACGACGCAGACTCACTAGTTCACGTACACCCCATGAACGGAAACAGCCCAAACAAAGGCATGCTCCACGTGACGTTCCCAAATAAGGGCTATTATAGACTTTGGATTCAGTTCTTAGACGGTGGCAATCTGAGGCTAGTTCCACTCTCCGTACAGGTGAAGTAGGTTCGTAAATGGGCAGAACTCCAGGTTTATGCCCGTTTAATACCTAGACAATTTTCTCGCGGCAAAAATGTAAGACTCAGGGGCCCTAATCTCCCGCTACTCTAGTCAAGTATAGCGGGAGGTATGACTATGCTATTTCGAGTGTTCTCTTTTCTACTTTTAGCTCTCCCCTTAGCGATAAGCTTAGGTGCGTGCTCCGAGACCTCATTTTCAAACTCGTCGTCGGACTCACCATCTGGCTCTGAGGTCGACTCGTCTGCGGATGCGCTAGGCGCCGCCGGCACGCTCCCGAACGGGAGCGGCTCGTCCGCCTTCGTCGCCGACGGGCGCTACTACGCCCTCCTATACAAAACGGCCTGCGCAGATTTTAAACCAATTGCAATTATTCTGGTCTCCAACAGTGCCTCACAGGCTGTAATGACCCGGCAAAACTGCATTGACCTCTCCGCACCGGTAGCTATTAACCCCCAAAATGTTCTGGGTATGGACAACGGCCTAATCACACACGATGGTCTAATCTATGTTCGCGATAGCAATTAGGGCTTTATTTTTGGTGAAATTTACCTGACTCGGGATCCTTAAAAAGAACAGTTTTGCTTTAAGGTTACGTTTACGGTATCGGATCTCAATCTACATATGATCCAAATTTCGAAGCTCCCTTTCCTCATTCCATTGATTCTGGTTTTGCAGGTCGCGCTCGCGCACGCCGATTCTCCGCTTTGCGGGGAAGATTCGCTTGTCGCGAAACCAAACCCCAATGCGAAAGTCGTTGAGGTCATCTCCTCGGAATCTCTTTTGCACTGGATAAGAAAAAAGGCCGTTGATAAAACCTTAGATCTTATGGCCGTCTTCAAAGGGCTCCCCTGGTACCTCAAGCAAATTGAGGATTCCAAGAAATCGGGTCGCCACCTGGGGTACCGAAATTTTGGTGAAATGGGCCTCGCTGAAATAGGGATTTCGGTTCGATACAATAAAATGAGCTCAAACGCTCTAAACACGGGCAGGCCACTGATCATTGTGGCTAACCACCACCTCGGAATTGCCGACGGATTGGCCCTACAACACTTGGCCGGGCGATCACGGCCAGACAAGCCCTCGCTTTTATTTTTGGCCCGCTGGATTGAAAAACTTCTTCCCTTCGCGGTTTTTAGGGGCGAACAGGAGTGGGGCACCGCGATTCCCGTTGAGATCAATAAGCCCAAAAAATCGGATCCCCTTTATGAAACGAAAATGGCTGAGGTAAAAGCTTTTAACTCAGCCTGGAGTCGAGCCTCGGCCAGGGCTTTGCGCCATGGTGGAGCCCTTATAATTTTTCCTGCGGGCCACGTGGCCTCCATCAATGCGGACGGAAACACCTATCCCGCGAGTGTTTATGATGCCCCGAATTCTTGGCAGGACGGCTTTTTAAATTTAGTTCGGCTCGGCAAAGCCGACCTAGTTTTTGCAAAAGTCGACAGCGTAAACAGTGAGTCCTTTTATAAAAATCGAAAGCGCTTTGGCGGCGGCGATAAAGAAAGAGTCATTTGGTTTTTTGGCGAAGCTGTCGCCAAAAAGGGCAAGAGTATAGATCTCCTTCTATCACCGCCCATGAGTCTCGAGGAGACTTACAGTAGCCTGTCTCAGACTTTTGGCTATCCACGGGAGACTCTTGCCGCTGATCCCACTTTAACCACCGAGTTGATGCGACAATTCACTTACAAAATTCCCGAACTATTTCCACAATCCCTAGACACTACGGATTCTCCGCAGAGAATACCGCCCAAGTAATTCGAAACTCCTCGTTCTAACCCAATATCGCGGCGTCTCGGCCCGGGCGCCGATTCACAGCCACTCCGAGTAGACCTGCGATCTAGGTCACTGCGCGCCTTGTCGTGACCTAGATCGCAGGCCTGCTCGGAGTGCGTAGGAACCATCATGAGGTGAGGGTTGGCAATGCCGACCAGCGCTGGCGGCATTGGCATTCCTAACAATAACTTGTAATCACCTGGGCAAATCTCATGTAGGCTTTTCATATGCCTACCGCCTTCCGCTCAGCCCAAACTACCTTCACTTTCTTCTCTCGCACGCTCTCTTATATTCGGCGCTCCAAGCGCGAGGACGCCGATTTGGAAAGCCTTAAGACAAATTGGGCGGAGGCGACCTTGCTTTCGTTTGGAATTAATGTGCGAACCATGGGTGAGCCTGCGATCGAGGGCCCATTGATCTTAGTCGGAAACCACATCAGCTATTTGGATATCCCGCTATTGATGATGGTGAATTCGGGCGTTTCGTTTCTCGCGAAAAACGAAATCAGCAAGTGGCCGATCGTGGGTCAGGGCGCGAGAGCCATGAAAACCACATTTGTAAAGCGGGGCGATAAAAACGATCGCGCGTTCGTACGCCGGCAGATCGCCGAGTCGCTCAAAGAAAAAATTAAGATCGCGATCTTTCCCTCGGGCACCACAAGTCTCGATGATTCCAAACCGTGGAAGCGTGGAGCGTTTGAGATCGCCGAGAGTCTGGGTGTTCCGATCCAACCATTCCGCATTCACTATTCTCCACTTAGAACAGCAGCGTTTATCGATCAGGATTTTTTCTTCGCGCACCTTTACTCACTCGCTAAGACCGCGCGCACCGATGCGTTCATCGAGTTTCATCCACCTGTGATGGTGAAGAACGCCGCCGAGAGCTCCGAGCATTGGCGCAAATGGGCCGCCGCTCTCAAAGATGTCTGACTTTTTGCAGGCGCTCCTGGGCTTTGGGTGGTATGGCCACAAATCCAACAGGCTCTGTTCGCGAACAAAGGCTTCCATCAAATACCCGGTCGCCATCCATACGCTTCCTGATATCCAAATTTTAAATTCAACTTCCCCTTCGGCGGACGCGTTGCCCCTTATGAGGGGTACAGTGTTGCCTTTGCAAATTTAACTTGAACGTGAGTTTTCCGACTGTGCCTCCGGCACTTATCCGGTCGCCGGCCGAATAATTCTCCATCTTAAATTTAAACAGTCGCCTTGCATGGCCTTAATCTTGATAGGGATTCGAAGACAACAAGGAGACTTAATGAAAACATTTAGAACATTAGACCTAGCGATCGAGTTCGCGCAGATGACCCATCAACTAAAAATTCAAGGAAATTTGCAAGATCAACTTCAGCGCGCCTCAACGTCGATCGCGCTAAATCTGTCGGAAGGAAATGTAAAAGGCTCCGCCAAAGACAAACGAAACTTCTTCCATACAGCTTTCGGATCTCTCAGAGAATGCCAAACCATCTTCAAGGTTTTGGGCATTAGCGATCCAGAGTTGCTATCAAGAGCCGACGCTCTGGGAGCCTGCCTGTACAAACTAGTAAACTCAGAAATCAAAGACTCACCAAGCTGGAAAAAGAAACTCTGACTCTGAATTCCGAACTCAGATCTCCGTTCGGATATCAGATATCTGATATCGGATATCCGATATCAGAGGGCGGGCGCTAGCACGCCCTTTGGTGCCCCGGGCCAGACTTGAACTGGCACGACAGTATGACCCGTCCCAGGATTTTAAGTGCTAATCAACAGTTTTTGTATATACTTGTAACTACTAATTTATTTAACCAAACCAAGCAGATAGCCACGAATTCTTAAACCCGCAATCTACCGTGATCTACCGCCATTTCCTTTTGAAGTGGTGGCTATATGGTGGGCCGCGGGGGTGGTGGCTGCAGATTTTGTAACCATTCAACCACCACTACCCGACCCACCAGCTCTTTTAACACCGGAGGTTTTATGGGTTTGATTCAATTTTATTCGGCAATTATTCGTCTGGCGATTCTGCTGGCGCTCTGCGGACAACTCAAGCAATGCACATTAATAATGATGGGTGCCGCCGCAGAGTCCACCACGAGAGGCATGATCTCCTATTCGAAATTCACGCACATGCTGACCGATTAGTTTTTGCAAAGGCATTCAAATTAACTTAGGCCCGAGGCATTCTCGGGCCTTTTCTTTTTTAAAGGGAGAACATGATAGAAAATCACTTTGAAAGTTCGCATAAGAAGTTTGCCTTGTACGCCAGAACGTCGACAGCCGATCAGCAGACCGGGCTAGAGTCCCAGGTGAGAGTTCTTAGGACCTACTGCGAGCAAAACAAAATCACCAACGTCGAATTTTATACTGACGGCGGAATCAGCGGAACAAAATCAAGCCGCCCTGCCCTTGATCGAATGATGGCGGCCGTTGAGGCCGGGGAGGTTTCAACCGTCGTGGTCTATAGCTTTAGCCGATTCGCTAGAAGCACCACTCACCTACTGAACGCCCTTACAAAATTCAAATCAAAAGGCGTGCAGTTCATCTCCATTTCGGAGAGAATCGATACAAATTCCCCTATTGGAATTGCGATTTTTTCGATTCTTGCCAGCATCGCGCAGCTCGAACGAGACTTAATTGCCGACAGAGTGAAAATTGGCTTAGCCAACGCCCGAGCAAAGGGAAAACTCATTGGCAGAAAGAAAATGCGCGACTCAGATTTAATTCGGAAATTATTAAAGAGTGGCGTTTCGTATAGGCAGATAAGTTTGATCGCGGCTTGCAGTCACGGAAGTGTGAGCGCCGAGAGAGCGGCAATCAAAAAAGAAGAAGCGGAATTAAAAGCAAAGTTAGCAGCCCAAGCCGAAGCGGAAAGAGAACTTCAAGAACTAGGATCTGCATTCCCTGAAGTTCCCAAGCCAGCCACTGAGCCTATCCCCAGCTAAGAATCCAAAACGGCATGACTCGTCGACCGAGCCTGCCGTTTTTTTTTGCCTTTGTGGTCCAAAACCCCCGCTTTTGTCCGAGGCAGTCAGGAAGCCATTTCCTAGGGACTTAACCCGCTGTCGTCCATGTCACGATTTCAAATGAATGCCCGCGAATAAGCAGGCCAGAACTAAGTGGCTTTGTTCGCACAGTGCCTATCTGGCGGTTCCAGAAGACTGATTTATCTGATTCGATCCGCGCCCGGCCGGGCGATTCGCAGAGCTTGGTGCTCCAGAATCAATTTTTCTCATATTGCCGCTAAAGATTTTTGAACAACTGACAGGCCCGCTTCCAACGTTTTTCACTACATATTCTTGGGTAGTCTTCTCAAAAACCAAGTCGCATTCAATGGACCATCCGTAAGTAAAAATACGGAAACGATTGGCATTTTGCCATTTAATATCACCATAGTATGAACCTGGGACTTCGCTATTACCTCCCGAAAAGAAAAATTCATGATTTAATTTAATTTCGAGAGTACCGTTTGGTAGGGACCACCGCCCGACTAATTGTTTAATCGGATCGGGCTCTGCATTCGCACATAGTGAAGAAAAGCTGACAAAAAGAATTAAAAAAATTGAAATCATCACTCTATTTTTCGGATGAAACTGTCAAAGACTTGACCGACGTAGGTCGAGATTAGGTCACAAACCGAATCTATCAAGTCTTCCGGATCGCCAGGATCGAATTGGCTTCAGGGCCGCGTGCTCGACACGCCGGTCAGGAAGCCATATCTCTTAATTCGGGCGGTTTAAAAAGGTGGGTTCTAGTCGCGTGAGCGGCTGACCACTGCGTTTAAGTACGCTGGCCAGGGCAGCCTAAAATCACCTTTTGCGAATTAAGCTGTTAGCTGCCCGAGCGTTTTCGAAGTGTCATTGGCACGCGGTGCCGGGTATAGCGATAACGCTTGCAACGTCAAAGGCTCCAGATGAATTGCCACTCAAATCGGTAAACTTGCCTCCTCCTGAATTAGCCATCTGCTGCATCAGGTCTGAGGAGGCCGTTGAACTGGCGCCGTAATAGACGGCATTAAATGTCGTCGAATTGTGGAGGCCAGAAATTGCAGCGATCTTGCTTTGGAGAGTTGCCACCGTTACACTGGGATTGGGTAGTCCGTCCGAAATGAACACCACCACATATTTAGTATTTGCAGTGGCAGAATTTGAATCACTGCTAATTACGGCTTGGGTGGCATCCAGCGCTGCCATATAAGGCGTGTTTCCGGTGTCTGTGATCGCCATAAATTGGTTAATTGCCGCTAGCATATCAGCGGCGAGGTCGGACAAAGGCAGAAGAGTTTTTGCTGTGGTCTCGCCGAATGTGATCAATGACCAAGCATAACTACCATTATTTTTGTGAGCGTCAAAAAATTTTCCAATTGAATTTCCGCGTATTATCTTATTGTCATCTGTTCCCACGTATCCCACGAATCCGCCGCTATTCGAATGATTTGATCCCGATGTGTCGACGACAAAAATCATTCGTATAGGATTAGTCATGCTTTGAAGCTGGATTGTGCAGTTTGGATTCGCCGGTTGAGGATAGACACTCGATGGCGTAGGTTGCCCCATACTACCAGCATCGGTCGCGACCTTGTTTGCGCCTAAGTCGCGACATGCAGCCAAACTTATCATTAACGGCAAGATCGCCAAGTGTGATTTTGCGAACGTCATGTAATAGCCTCCGCGTCGTTATTATTGATTATTGCAAAGGGTCGGCCAGCGCAGGCATCTTTAACGCAGATACAGAGGGCTATTTTGAAATAGAACCTGACTGTTCGTCATGTTTGTTAAAAACTTGAACGCATCAATTTGGGACGTACCAGAATGGAATCCTTTTAACAGGGCCGCCGGCCATCATTAAATTGAGTTTGAACCTGCTGTAGGCGGCTTAAGGTGAGCAGGAAGACGCTGGGCACTGGCCGGGGCGATCCTTTAGGGCCTGGCGAGGCTTTTGGTCCGGCAATCCCTACCGAGGCGCCCCCAAGGACAGATCCCTAATATCAGGAATGTGAGTTTTTGTGGACTCCCGCCCTTTTGGGTCCAAAGGGCAGGTCTCAATTGGTTGAACCCCGCTTCATGGAGATTCCTTTTGTGGACGAACTCCTGCTCTCACGGCAAGATCGTTGATGTGAATTCCACCATCGCTAGTTTAGAAAAGCACAAACTCGGAATGGCCATAGAGTTGATTTGCAGCTTCATGCTTCACTATGGGATAGGCCTTGCGCATCCAGTTTTATAATTCCTTTTTCATGACCATTCGACATCGTGACTATGTCAATCGCCGTTCCCAGCAAAGTGGGCTGCTGGTCAACCGACTGATGCGCTACGGTTTTTAGAATGGAAGCCACTTTCTCGGCTGGAGCGGAATTGGTCAAAGCCTGTACCAATTTCCATCTCTCGCCTAGACATGTGCTCGCCATAGTCTGGTAATACGTCTCGACATCCTTTGCCGTCGGATTCGGGTTTGCAACGAACGCATTGTGAACTTCGATGACTTTCTGGTTCGGTGTGATGATTTCATTCACAGTGGTCAAGAGCTGAGCCAGGGCTTTGGGCTCCGAGACTTTGCATGATCTACTCTCCGACGTCCCACAGAAAGTCTGGATGGCTGCTTTATACTTTTGGCATTGGAGATTTTCATCTGCAAAAGCCAGCCCGGACCGTGGACTGCCTTGGGAAAAGGGGAACTAGTGAAATGAATTGACAATTAAAACGCGATGCATTATTTAAGCGCGGATGAGCAAATCTAAGATTTTTAGCCCAAGCCGCATATCTGCTTTCTTACTGGCCGCAATCTGTTTCGGAAGTGCGGTCCACGCTGCAGATTCAGAACCCGCGAATCTCAACCGACGAAGGCTCTTACAAGTGGGAGCCGGAGTCGCCGTGACTGTTGGGGCCGCTCCGGTGGCGAGTGTGGGGGCAGCCTTGCTTCCCCATATCACGCCTGTAGCTTCTGTTCCCGCTCCGCCGCCGCCAGTACCTACGCCGAACATGCTTCTATCTTTGATGTTTAGTGATCCTGATGGGACGCAGGCTCGTCGGCGTAGCAGTGAGATTCGGGAGATATTCCCCTCCACCGTGAGCGTTCGCCACGGCATGAGCTACGCTCAAGATCGGTTCGATCTGGTGCTCGATTGGGCAAAACATAAACCTGAAGCCGCCCAACCATGGGCCGAGCAGCTCACAGAGCTAAGCCATCTGGTCGAAGAACGGAGTGCCGCAATCTTGGAGATACACAGCCAAAATGTGGGTGCTGATTACGACAAGATGAGCGCGATTTTCAAGCAGAGGGGCTTGGATCAACAAGAGAAGAGGATGGTGGAAATCGCCGACGGAATCAAAAAACAGATTAAGGACAAACCTTGGGCTTCGCAGGAATGGAAGCAGATCGCGGCAACTCGAATTGCGGAGATGGAGCCCGAAATTGCGCAGCAGTTGGGTGTCAGCCTTGGTCAAGTGCAGCGATCGATTAATTTTCTCATTAGTGGTGACGCCGTCCCGACGCTTCTTATTGAGATTGTCGACGGAGAGTTACGACTCGATCCGCTGCCGTTAATCTCCGACGAGTTCACGCAGTTAGCAATTGATAGGATAGTGACCTTTTCGCCTAGTTGGGCGTGCGACCTGAGGCTCGCGAATGACAGCAGTCTGACGTACAAGTGGGACTCGATGTCCGGTAATTCACGGAGCTATTTGGAGAAGGCCTTGGGCTACGAGGGAAATGGACTTCCAGGTCCGATTCATTTCTGGTTTTACGAGGCCTCTGTGCGAGGTGGCCGGCACGAAATCGCACTTCCCGAGGAGGAAGCCATGATTCAGGCCTACTCCAATTTTTTGACAAGACTGCTGGAGTTGCGCGCCAAAATCAATTTACTCCATCCCTCTGGTTTAAAGTCGGCAGCACTCAAGCTTATCGACAACCGGTTCACCAGAGCGCGCGAAGAGCTTTTGAATTTGCCTGAACTTTTGGACGGAGTGCGTAGGGAGAACCAGTATCGCCTTCCTAAAAGTGAACTGGCGAAAATGGGAACCGTGTCGTCTGCCGCGCATCTTGAATTCCTGAATCTTGTGGGGCAAGTGGCCGGACCAGTTTTGCAAAGCTTGCTGTTCGATCCGAGCGCGACGGCAGCCCCCAGTGTTGCTGTGGAACGTACTGACGAAGCCCATGTAGCTTCAGAAACTTCTCATGATTGCCCTCGCCTGCTTACGGGGCAACATCAAGTCCAAGACGGTTTAATGTCAGTGCCCATTGATGCATCGACTCCGGATAGGGCTCCGGTACCTGTCCAACGGAAACCCAGCAAGTGATTTCTCTAAGTAAAATAGCATTGGAAACCATTTAGAAAGTTATTTCGAACTGAATCCAATTCGGAAAAGTGGCCGAACAGTGAGGCGCCACAAATTGGATCGTGGTCTGAAATTTTTAGCGCCCCACAAGCACTTCGTTAATGCTTGTTTCGCCTGTGTGAATGCGCAGGCCTGGCTCCAGGGCCGAGTTCTCAGCCCTGATTGCAAGCCTTCCTGCTCTGGGCGTCTTTGCCAGACTCCCCTCCGACCGCTACCGGCACGTTCTAAAAACCCCGCCGCCGCCTTTTGAAGCTTCAAGTGCTTCCGTTGCCGCGTGGGGTAATGCAGGCGCTACCGCTTATAAAAAGCCAAGTTTAAGATCCTTCGTCGTCCGCTCCGTGGCCTTTTGCCATGCATCTGCCGCGGATTCTTTTAAAAAGATGGATGTGCGATCACGAAAGAGCCTATGGCGGCACCGTTACAGGCAAATTTTGATATTTTTCTAGAAGAAATGCCGGACAAGGACTGTCGTTTTGCGAGATCTAGGCACCCAAAGTGCCGAAATTCGGCTGTATTACCTTGTCTGAACTATTGTAATAGATCTGAATGCGGCCCGCGAATTGAACTCTGCACAAGCCATGAGAGTGGGACGTCTCTTACCCTTCATTCTAATTTTAACCCTGATCGGCGTCGTCGCATGTCCTAAGAAGCGTTCTAGCCAACAGCAGGGCGGGGCAGGGCTAAATGATACTGGCACATCCCGCAATCAAAACGATGGCACTCAGCATGGTGGTGGCGGCGGCGCCGGCCAAAGCACTCCGGAACAAGTTAATCAGGCCATCGACAAGGCTATCGCTATGGCACTTGAGCCAGACTGGAGCAAAAATGTCTTTATTCAGTTTATTCAAGACGGAACCTACCCAGCTGAAAACTCTGGCGACGACGATCGTATAGATGTGATTTTAACTCCGAAGTATGTTTTTCCAAACCATGGGAAAAATAGTCTTAAAACTGCGGAATCTTACGAGAGCCCAATGCTCAAAGCCTTCGGCACGAATAAGATCGATCGCATTCCGAAGGGTGATTGCCCGCGTCCTCCAGAAGAGGAAACAGCCGACGCCTCCGTGTCCGAGCTATCCACGAGCGCGACGATCTGCTTTAGCATCGGTAATCTAACCAAACTACCTCCATCGATCCTCCTTCGGGAAGTGCTGGCACTCATCTTCCATGAGGCTGCTCACATGGGAAAGGCGAAGGAAGTCGACGCAAAAAAATACCAAAAGGTATTCACTCAATATTTCGCCACGAGATTCGGTGATATTACGGTGAATGACTTTTCGTACCGAGCTGAGGTCTCGATTGGGATGGCTAATGTTCGAATTAAACGCGCCTTAGACCTTGCCAAGAAAAATCCGGAGTCGCCAGCTCTGTTTGCGGCGATGGGAGGAATTCTAGGCGCGATCAATTCGGTGCCTTACATGGACGACGCTCAGGCTATCGAATTCAAGGCGCAACCAAAGCATCCCGAACTCGTCGAAAACTTCTGGTACACCATAAACCTTGTCTCCCAACAAATTTCCGCAAGCTTTGAGCCTCCATGGGAACTTCAGGTGATTACGCTTATTCCGTACAGCGGCAAAATCGCTAAGCCCGATGAAGTGGTCATGAAAATTACCGAGCAGGCAAAGGGTATGCAATGCCTCTTTGACAATCTGAAAGCATTTGAATCCGGAGAACTACGCAAAGAGTGTATTGCCAAAAAGCTCTCTCCAGAAGATAAATACTTTTTTCTCAAGCGCAAAATTTCTGAGCGCTACTAGTATTCAAACCAATCAATATTAAGACACATCAGCTTTTCTGCGGGTGATGGTTCGATTCGCTTTGAGAAGCTTTGTACGAATTCAAATAATTCCTTCCAAAATATTTCTGCGTCCTTCTTCGAAACTGAAACTGGAAAAGAAGTATGGATACTTTCTGAATTGTGTTCAGAGAAAGCCTCCATGGCTTTTAGCCGCCAATTCCTTCGGTGATTGTTTAGATAGGGACTTGGCTCCGCAACGAAAGTGGACGTGAGGCCTGGCAGAATACTGCCGCCCTCTTCCTTGCAAACTCCGCTCGCAATTAGGAAGGAAACTATTTCGGCGATTTTTGATTTAGGAATCTCATTAAAGTAAGCGGCTACCGCATCGACGGTATGATATCCCTTAAGCGAGATCAGGCAACTAACGGCCGTATAATACCAGTTGGAATAAAATATTCCGAGTTCCATTTCAGAAAGATATTGTTTGCCTACAACGTTTGCTTTGAGCTTTCTCGCGTCCTCTCGGATTCTATCCATTTTGTTTTCAAAATAAATTTTCAATTCCTTGGATTCTGCGCGAGCACGGCCAACCAAGTTTAAAAAATAATCTGACTCAAGTTCATTAAGACCAAAAAACTCCGCAGTCTTGATCCCTTGATCGAGAGTCAGCTGCCGATCTCGATTTAAAATCTCACTGATGACGATTGGGCTCGTCTTAAGATGTTTAGCCAAAGCCGCGGCCTTACCGCGCCCCTTCTTCGGCAGTAGTTTTATTAGTTCCCTTAAATATTTCTTGTAGTTTGTAAATTCTGCTATCCACATAATGCTCATAGTTTATCGGCATTTAACCGCCAATGTATTTCACTTTGTGAACTTTCAGCCTCAAACTTCACTGACATCGTAATATCGCAACGCGTTATCTCCATGTATTCTCCGCATGAACTCATCATGGAGGATGAAATGACTGGACGAAAGACGAGACCTAAAAAAAATGGACGAAATGAAGTCGGAGATTTTTTCTCCGGGCCGAAGCCCTGGCTCGATTCTAAGGGAAAGCGAACTCCACCGCAAATTCTAAAAACCATCTCTAAAGAATGGGATGAAAAAACGTGGACAGCTTACCTTGATTCGTTTGAGGAAAAGCCAACCGAAAAATATGTCCACGACCAATTCTTAAAAGACCTCCTCGATATATGCCAGGTCAACGTCTTCGATTTTGCACAAGACAACACCTCGATCAACAACGAAGAAGACATTATCGCAAGAGCGCTCAAGGCCCTACCCGCTCATCATCGCCAAATCTTACGCATGACCTACTGGCAAAACATGAGCCGCGGGGAAATTGCAAAAGCCCTCGGAGTGCCAAAATCGAATGTTCAACTATTCCTTAACGACGCTCAAAGGACTCTGCGAGCTCTATTATACGCCCCAACTGCACGATCCGCCCCTTATGAAGGGGTTAGTGAAACCAACAAGGAGGCCAAAAATGATCAAGAGATTTCTGCGTAGTCGGTTTGAATTGTTCCAGCCGAAGTTCTTTGACGATGCTGAGGATTGGTCGCGCCTAGAGTACGGCCGACCACTACACCGGTCGGATTTCAAAGGACGACTGCTGTGAAAGCCGGATTGTCACCAAGGTGGGCGCCCATGTCGCCACCGAGTGACTCTATCAGGCTCTAGGCGAGCTACCGGCACGGAGCTAAGGGTTTTCACTTTTACGAACACGGAGGAAAAATGACGAACGCTAAAATTGCAAAACAGGGAGATGAATCCGGGCCGCCACCGCACATGAATAAAAAGCTCGCAAGCCTGCTTGAAATGCTGGTTCGAATGCTAGGGCTCGTGAACGGCACGATTACTATCCATGCACGTGGGGGCCAGCTCTGTCGCGGTATCGAGATCATAAACCGAGTCGATGTTTTAAACCTTGAGTAAATATTCATTTAATTAACCCGCCAGCAATCACTGGCCGGCCATTACTACTATGGGCGTCGCCGCCGAACACCACGAGCCGCTTCACCCAATGAGACCAGGTCCGGAGGACATAAGGTTTCAGAAATGGGATTCCCAAATGGGATCTCAAAGACCGCCCAAAGTCGGCAGAAGGATCAAGGGTCCGAAAAATCGACCATGGCTTGGCGCCGGTGGAGAAGAAATCCACACGCGAGAGCTTAAGGAGATTTGCAAAACCTGGGATCAACCCACTTGGGAACGCTACCTCAGGTGGTATGAATCGCCATCTCGAGAAAAACTTGTTCATCCATATCGGTATGACAATAGCCTTGAGGGACTTGAAGAGTTTCCACTTCAAGACTTTGATCAATCCACAAAGCAAACAAAAAGTGCTCTCTGCGAGCGCCTGCTATCAAACCTTTCTGTTTATCAGCAAGACGTAATGCGCTTTTACTTTTTTGCCGGTCAGTCGGACGCGCAAATTGCTCCCCGCCTAAATCGAGCTCGCGCCTCAATTCAGGAGCAGCGAATTCAAGCACTTGAAACGTTGAAACGGGGAATTCGCGGGGACAATCCGTCAACATGCCAATTTATGAGGGGGAAGATTGATTTCATTCCCTCATTTTGGACCACTCCATTCTCCTTTTTCCTTAAGAACGAGCGCGTCTATCAGCCAAAAGAACAAACTGGGGTCCAGGAATTAATCATGCCGGAAACTCTCAGGCGGAGTTTTGCAGACCTAAGCCACCGGCAGCTAAGGGCAATCCACTTGCGATTTTGGTGCAGCCAAGGAATTGCCGAAATCGCACGCGATCTCGATTTAGGAATAAACACAACAAATATACTTCTTGAGTCCGCAGTTTCAAGTCTCAAGCGAAATTTTGTCAAACATCAAACCCAATTCTTTCCCGGAGAGAGGAGCCCATATGCAGTTGAGCAGGCGTTACCTGAATTTGACCGAAAAACTAAGTGAGTTTGTTTTAGAGATGAATGAAGAGCTCGAGTTCGCGCTCGATTCCCTAAGAAGCTTTCTCGAGCGTGATGTGGATGGCTACACAAGTATTAGCGGTGACGCCTTAGCCTACGCCGTCCAATCGCGCGTTGAAGAAATCTGGAGCTGTTTGAGTGACATCGACAAATCCAGAAACGCGAACCTTATTGCGTTTATCAAAAAATTTATCAGACGCCTTGAGAAAGATAGCGGCTATGAGGCCGACATCGATTTTCCCGAGGTCGACCTCGAATCTGAGGTTCAAGCGGAGGACTTATGCAAAGAGGCAAATTAATCATGAAGCGAATCATCAAGTTCTTATTCTCAAACCACCAGGAGACCTATGAAACATATCAAGAGCTCGAATCAAAAAAAATTCTCAGATCCAATCGGACGAATTCAGACCATGATCGCATTCACCCTTCTCGCGTTCCCCACTATTGGCTCTTGTAGTGTAGAGAGCTCGCTTGCGGCTGTTCAAGAAAAACTGGTGGGTACATTATTGCCGCTTGGCGCGATGTGTGGACTCGTGATTGCCGGACTTAGCTTTGTCGCAGGTCATGCCAATGCCAGGCAGCACCTTATTTATGCAATCGTTGGAGCCATTGTCGGCTTTGGGTCTGAATCAATTGTGTCATTCATTAGAAACCTAATTCACTAGTGGAGAGATGAAGCATGGGACTTAAAACTTCCGAAGTTTACCGCTGCCTTGAGAAACGAACCCTCGTCTTTGGCTTTGAGATTGTGGATCTGTTTGCAGTGTTTTTGCTGCTCGCGATCTTAAATTTTATATTTCGAGGAGTGCCGTACAAGTTCCTGCTCGCATGGGGGCCAAGCATTGGCTTAGGTCTCTTTTTAAAATTGGGCAAAGCGGGAAAGCCTGAAAATTACCTCCTGCACTTAGCGCGCTTTTACCTAATGCCGCTTGTGTACAGCGCTTTCCCGCTTGCCCCGAGGCGGGCGCTTTTTCCCAGACCAAAACAAAAGGAAGTTGAGACATGAAATCAAGGAACACGTTAGCCGAAAAACTTGAAGTCTGGGGATTTGAGGAAGGCACTCTGATTTTCAAAGACCTGTCACTTGGCAAAGTGGTGGAGCTTACTCAACGCGATATCTCCTGCTCGACGGAAGAGCTGCTAAATTCTCTTCACGCCGTCACCTGTGATTTTTTAAACGGCCTTCCAACAGGCCTTTCCCTACAGTTTGTCCAAGAAGTCAGTCGCGGAGCCGAAAGCATAATCACGTCCCACGAGGCTGGCCTAGTCGATAGCGCGCCGGAGTTGGCCGCGCGGTTGCTGACGGAGCGAACGAGGACACTTCGCGAGCAAGATGCGCTTGGCGAAATACCGAGTCAGAAGCTTTATTTGGTTTTGAGAAGGGGCTTTCTTAAAAAGCCTAAGGCAAAGCGGAATTTTAAATTCTGGAAAAAAGCCGAAGCTGAGCAAGACTGGTCTCGAGCAGTGTTAGAGCCCGAGCTTCGACTCTTTAGACAAACGGTTGAGAGCGTTACAAAGAGTCTTTCCACCATGGGAATTTCAGCTCGGACTTTAGACGAATACGACACTTACGAACTATTGTTCAAACAATGGAATCCAGATTGCGTCATGAAACCCGGCGATTTCAATGCCGAGGACTTCAGAGACGATTTAATATTGAACGATCTAATTGTTTCGACAAAGGGCTTTATGCTGGGGCAGGTCCACCATAGGGTCTTATCTCTCAAAACAATGCCTCAACAGACGTTTTCCTCAATGGCTGAGCGAATGCGTGAATTGCCATTTGATTCGAAGTTATTCTTAACGATTGAAGTACTGGACCAAGCGCGCGAGGACTTTACGCTTCAAACCCAGCGACGGGTGGCGTATGCCATGTATTCCGGAAAGCGCGGAGTCACCGACTTAGAGAGTGCAGCGAAGCTCTCAGACATAGAATCCCTTTTAGCAAAACGGGTCAGCGGCGAGACAAAGATATTTTCAGTCGCGCTCAATGTTTTACTTCGCCACACGGATGAATCGGTACTTGAAAGCCAAGTCGAAGAGGTTTTACAAAAATTTAGGGAACTCTCAGGCTCTGAGGGCATGCTCGAGTCGTTGGCCTCAACTAGCATCTTTTTGTCGCTGTGCCTGCCCAACGCTCGAGTGAGTGAACGAACCCGACGAATGAACACGGAGGTCCTTGCAGATTTTTTACCTATTTTTGGCGACTGGAAAGGCCACGCCGAGCCTAGAGTTATCTTGCGGAACCGGCAGGGCGGGGTCCTTGGCTTTGATCCGTTCTCACCCACACTCACCAACTTCAACCAGATTATCAGCGGTGGGTCAGGAGCCGGAAAGTCATTTCTGACCAATTTACTCATTGCCCATGCGATGAAGGAAGACCCAAAAGTCTTTATCATCGACATCGGTGGGAGTTACGCGAAAGTGACAGAAAATCTTGGTGGGCAATATGTGCCGATTGGATCGGATTCTCAGCTTTCGCTAAATCCCTTTGATCTTACAGATCAAACAATAGAAGCCGTCGATCAAAAAATCAAATTTATGACCTCACTGGTTGAACTCATGACCAAGGAGGACGGCGCTACAGGGATTGGGAAATTAGAAAGATCGGAGATTGAACACGCAATTAAGTCAGTCTTAAGCGGTAGCAGCCCTCCCCGCCTTTCTGTTTTACGGAAAATGCTTCTTGAAAACTCAGAGCCTAGCCTCCAAAAGATGGGCAAAATTCTTGGTCCGTGGTGCGGCGATTCGCCCTACGGAAAGTTCGTCGACCAGGAATCAAATCTTGTGCTCGATAAACATGTTGTGTGCTTTGACCTTAAGGGCCTGGAGGCGCAGCCGGATCTTCAGGCCGTTTGCCTGTTTTTAATTACGGACCTTATTTGGCGCGAAGTGCAACGAGATCGCACCAATCCAAAGTTTGTGGTGTTCGACGAGTGTTGGTCACTCCTCGAAAATGAGGCAGGATCTCGATTTTTAGGGGAGGTTTTTCGTACCTTCAGGAAATACCGGGCCTCGGCCATTGCGATTTCGCAAACCATGGACGATTTTGCGAACTCCAAAGTGGCCTCTGCAATTTTACCCAATGCTTCCGTAAAATGGCTTCTTAAGCAAACAGGTGGAAATCTTCCGTCGCTGCAAAAGATCTTACGCCTGAATCCACGTGAGATGGCTATGGTCGAGGGCGTCACCTCAGTTAAGGGCGAGTACTCGGAAGCATTTTTGATCGCTGGTGACGATAAGCAAGTCGTCATCGTTCAAAGCACGCCGCTCGAATATTGGCTCTCTACCACAGATCCCATGGACCTTAAGGCAATGGAGCGACTGAAAACAGAAGCGCCGGCACTCACTCAGCTTGAAACACTAGAGGTGATGGCGGCTCGCTTTCCAAAAGGCTCCGGGATCTCTAACCAAAAGGAGAAAATTTGAGAAGATTTATGATCACGCTAGCATTTTGCAGCTGTCTCTTGGGACGGCCGAGAAATGCTCACGCCGATATGTTTGGCGCTGACGTCGCGGTGCTTGCACAAATTTTACAACAGACAATTATGCAACTCGCCGAACTAAAGTCGATTTTAGATTCCGGGCAAGACACGTTAAGTCTTCTCGAGGATATTAATCGCGGGATCAACGACTCACTCGGCATGGCCGAAACCCTTGGTCTTCGAATCGACCCTGGCGTTTATCGGGATCTAAAAGCGATTGATAAGGCGATGTCTGGAGTTGAACAGATCTTTGGCCGGGCGGTCGATTCGCCTGTGGCGGCGGTTCAGCGCAACACCGATCAAACCGTGGCCGAAGCAATCTCATTTAACAATGAGCTTAACGAATACGCGTTAAAAATTGACCGGATTGGCGAAGAAATTAAGCGCCATTCTCATGTAGCCTCGCCTGGAGGGGCACAAAAACTCACCGCACAGTCACTCGGAGTTTTGATTCACGTGATGGACCAGCAGCTTCGCGCCACCGGTCAGGGGCTAAAACTTCAAGCTCAAACCCTCGCTGTATCGAACAAGCGAGAAAAGGATCAAACGGAGCAATATTTAAAAGAGGGCCAGGCACTTAGAGCCAGGCTTTCCTCCGCCAATCCAACATTCAGCCTCCCGAGGTTTTAAATGGATATGAACTGGTTAGCGACAGAGGCAAAGCAAATCCACGACCTATTTTCCTCGCTGTTCTTTTCCATCGTGGTTTTACTTTTGACGATTGGCGTGGTGATGAGCTTTTTTAAAATGTCAGTCGGGCAAGTACCGGAGTTTTTAACACTTGTGGGACGTGCTGTGCTCGCGGCGTTTATTCTAGCAGCGCTCCCAGAAATTATGAATACCCTGGCTGACATAACCGATCAAATCGCAAGAGATGTTGGTCAGCTCAATAATTTAAAAAACGTACTCGCCCGACTTGGCGAAAAGGTCGGCACGATGACCTTCTCCTGGGTGAGCGTGAAGGACTCGGTCCTGCTGATCGTAAGCTACCTAACGTTCTTTCTGCTTTATGTATCGGTCTATATTGCTGACGCCATGTATCTTCTCGCCTGGACACTTTTGTTTGTGTTCTCCCCGCTATTGATAGCCGCATATACACTGCCCTCGACCGCTTCGGCGACGAAGGGTCTGTTTGCAACTTTGATCGAGGTCTGTCTTTGGAAGATTTGCTGGGCCGTGATGGCAGCCCTACTGTGGAGCTTTGCACTGTCGGAAATCAACAATCCGCAATACGAAGTCGATTTTCTAACGGCCATACTTTTAAATCTCATGCTGGCCTTCTCGCTTTTGCTAGTTCCTTTTGTGGTCAGAAGTCTAATCAAGGGCGGCCTCTCCAGTGCAGCATCAAACGTTGGAGGGGTGCTGATGGCGGCCGCGGCTCTTACGCCTACCGGAATGATGGCTAAGACAAAAGCTGGCGCAAGTCGCCTCAGCGGCACCATTGGTTCGCTAAGGGGCGATGGTGACGACGATCCTTCTGGAATACCAAGGCCCAAAGGGAAATTTAAATTTTTAAAGCGAAAATAACTATTAATTCGGAGGTTACATTTTGAAATTTTCAAGCGGTATTGACGGACTGACGAAGGAAAACAATTTCTTGCGTCTACTGACCCAAGTCCTCCTTGGAATTGTGGTCGCGCTGGCAGGGCTAGTTCTGGTCATTTTTGACCGACCGCCGGTGCTAATTGAGCGAACAAGTCGCGGGTTAGAAATTGTTAACCAAATGCCCTTTGTTCGTGGCGAGCAAGAACACCGCGCGGCAATTAAACTCATAATGAATGCGAGATTTGATTCTAAATCTATTTCACCAGAACTATTTCTAAATGCGCGCCAGCTTCTTCTTAAAGAGACCGAACAACGCGATATGAAAAACCGAGGGATGGCTCAAGCTGTTGTGGTGAGAGAGGTCCATTTTTCCAAGGATCAGATTGTCGTTGATTTTGACCGGGTAATTTCTGTCGGCGAAATTCGCTCTGCACTGAAAACAAAAGTCAAAGTCGCATTTGAGGAAGTCGAGCCAAACGAGCTCAACCCTTACGGTATTTTGCTGTCTGAGGCCAACCCAACTGAAAACAAGGAGGCAAAGTGAAATGGAATTCCTTAGGTTCGATTCTTTTTATTGGATGCATTTGTATTACGAGTTTAGCAAAACCTCCAGATGAAAAATCGATTGCATGCGACGAAAAACGTCCGCAGGTTGTCCGAGTCGCCTTAGGCCGCGTCACCGTTTTAAATTTTCCATTTAAGCCAAAGGACGTCGTTCCGGGCAGTCCGGCGTTTGATTTCAAACAGATCAAGAATGATCTCGTCATTATGGCAACGAGGACGAACGGCCGCACCAACGCTATTGTCTATCTTGAGGAGCGGCGGTGTGCCTTTGACCTCGTGACTGTCGGCTCGCGCGGGGACGATGTTCTTATAGTCCGCGATTCAAAGGACTCGCAATATGAGGTGAAATTTCATGAGTGAGAAATCAAACCCAAATGTTGAGGTTAGAGGCGATTACGGCCTAGAGTCGCTGGGCGAGAATCCCTATTTTATCGCAAAAAACGCCAACTTTGATTCAAGAGCGCATAAAACGACTACGTATATTGTGGTCTTTATGATGTTGATTATTTTTGTTGGAATGTTTGTTACCAAAAAAGTAGATCGCTCCAGCGGAGATGCCAAGGCATTCAGTACTCCTGGCTTGGCTCGCGACAGCTCAGGCATTAATCCAAAACTTCTGACCGAACGCGATTTCGTAAACATTATTCGACCAAAGGAATCCAAACCCTCCTATCTCGGAAAGATTCGCGTGGTGAGTTTGCGTGGAATATCAGAGATGCCAATTGGATCTGAAATGCGTGCGCGTCTCGAAAGCGGCGCAACCGATGGCATTGTCAAAGCGCGCCTCACCCGAAGTCTAGTAGTCGATGGCGAACCCATCTTACCGGAGAACACGATTCTCTTTGGGAAGGGAAAATCGGGCGACGAAAGGCTTTTCGTAGAGTTCACAAAAGTAATTTTCCCAAGCGGCGACAGCTACTCAATTAGGGCTCAGGCCTTTGATGTGTCCGATAAAATCCAGGGCCTTAAAGGTGCAATTGTTGGGAGGCGAACGAAGAAAATGGCTGGCGCTTTAACATTTGGATTTTTGGGCGGGATGGCTGGGGGCTTACAAAACACCAGCGGTTCTTATTTTATCGACAAAAAACCCTCTACCCGCGATGCGGCTCTCGCTGGCGCAAGTAAAGCCGCTCTCGATCAAAGTCAGGTATTTATCGAAGAAATGAAGAATTCACCAAACATCATCGAAGTCAAAGTGGGCTCAGAAATCGTCGTAATCACTGACGAGCCAAAGACAAAGGAGGCTCATGGCCAGGAATAAATCAGATCGTCACTGGGAAAATGCGGCCGGAAATTTGCTTACTTTTGTTGTTAGCGCTGGCCGTGAGCTTTTTTTAGGCATCAAACATTCGCGAATCGATATTAAACGCTATGTGCTGCCTGGGACAATTGTCGCCTTTTTATTCGCCCTTAACGTTGATCGGCTTTTGGCCTACTTGACCGGCTATGATCAGTTGCGACTGAACTATAGCTTTAAGGATTTTATTGTTTACGGATGTCTATCATCTGGCTGGATCGTGTGGTCGTTCGAACGAGCAATGCAAAAGTCCAAACTGCTAAAAAGGCTTCAAGAGACTTTTACCTATTGCGGATTGATTGCACACGGAAGACTTCCATCGTTCATTGACGACACGCCGATAGATTCGCATGTACGTGAGCTAAAACTTTTTACTCAAGGCATACCTTTATTTAAGTTCTTGGAGAACAAAGAAGCTATCGGAACCCATCTCAATGTTCACGTGGTGAAAATGAACGAGGACGCAAAAAATCGAAGCCTGGTCAATATCACCTATGCCACCAAAGATTTAGAAAATCCGGTCTACATTCGAGATTTGAAGGCCTATGTCGATGGCGAAATTCCGATTGGTCTTGGCTATGAGGGACCAATTCATGTCAATTTGCGCGATGTGGGTCATCTTCTAGTGGCTGGCCAAACCACCGGAGGTAAATCGAATTTTCTAAAAGTTCTGACCGCAACACTTTGCCTCAATAACCCAGACGCCGAGATTTACTTTCTCGATTTTAAGGGCGGAATGGAATTGGCTGACCTTACGAATCACTTGGGTGAAACGCGGAGCAATTTCCTCATGTTTGGAGAATCTGGCTCAGCCGCACGGGAGCTTGCCGCCATTGGCGGGCAGCTCGACGCAAGACTTCACGGAATGGCCGCAATGAAGGCATCTAACTTCGATGAATACCTGAAGCGCTTTGTTGGCAAAGGAGATGGCATTTCAAAGCCCCTTCACAATGACAGATTCAAAAGACGATTCATCGTTGTGGATGAAGTCGGAGAGCTTTATGGCAATAACCCTCGTATTTCTAAAGCCGAGGGCAAAGCCGCAAGGGATGCGCTCAACAAAATGGCGCGTCAGGGAAGAGCCGCTGGCCTTCACTTGATTATATCGGTCCAGGTTCCGGACTCCAGAAACATCGATCAAACCGTGAAGGCCAATCTTCCGGGCGTAGTTTGCTTTCCGATGGTTTCACATGCTTCGAGTGTGTCGGCAATCGGCACAAAGCGGGCGTTTGATTTAAATCCCGAGGTAAAGGGCCGGGCCGTCTGGAAGTATGGACCAAAACTCACCGAGGTGCAGACATATTTATTTCAATGATGTTGATACTAACCTGGAGAAAATGATCATGATCCAAAACTTACGAAATATTCGAACGAAACCGAAAAAGCGTGGACGGCCATTTTTTCTGACCTCGCGTGATCAAAGAATTTTGCATTACGTTTGGCGCTGGAAATTGGCATCCACGGCTTCGATCCATGAAGCCGTCGGCCGGCCCGCCTCCCCGTACACCACTTACAAAGTGCTTGAAAAGCTGGAGCGCAATCAATTTCTAGACTGCCATTATGACCACTATAATCAGTTTTATGCCTGGCAGCTCAGCGCCCTTGGATTTTCAAGCCTCAGGCTTGCCCTTGGCGATCTCATTGAAGAAGGCTATTTATCTGAGAATCATCGCCATGACAGACTCGTTCAGGCATTCCAACTTGGTGAATGGGCCACATTTCAGTTTCCAGTGGTCGAGTTTTTTACGGAGCAGGATTTAAGAAGACGCGAAATGGATTCGTATCCTGAATGGTTGCCAAAGTCCAAAGAGCACCGGCCCGACGGATACTCTCGAATCAAAGGTTCAAAACAGTCTTGGACTCTGGCCTACGAAGTTGAACTTTCGCCAAAGTCATTACAGCGCTACGAAGCGGTTCTAAGATTTTATAAACATGCGCGCGTGGTGGACCGAGTGCTGTGGCTGGTTGAATCAGACCAAGTTCGCGACCTAATTACTCGAGCTAAGGCCTGCATCAAAGATGATTCGCGAGATTTTCATGTGTTCGTGGATCTGAATGAATTTTTACGAGCCGGTTGGGATGCGCCAGTTACCGGCGAATGTTCTAAAACCCTATTCACACTGCGCGAGAAATACCGGGAAATATGCGGGGATTTTTACGGGGAATTAATAGGAAATGCTCAGGGACACTCGAGCGTTACTGCGCATTTGCAAAATGCAAAAGTGATTGGAAAAACGCGCAGATAGAAAATTCCCAAACCAGGGCTCGTTTTTAACTGTATGCCCCCGAGCCCCTCTCTAACCCAATTCAACCTACTACCTAAAGGAGTTTCACATTGAAGCAACTATTGCTGCTTACGATCTGCATTTCCGCCATCAGTTGCACCACGCCTAAGAAAACCTCAATCGCAGATGCTGATGGCCCACCCCCAAAGCTACTTGCTCCTAGCGTAAAAAAGATTTGGATTCCCGCAAGACTCAAGGATGGTGGCCTCGAATGGGAATCTGGACACTATGTCTATCGAATAGAAAGGGGCACGACATGGAGCCGGTAGACAAATCCGACTTCCCTAACTCGCCAACGGCCGAGCGCCCGCCACCGCCTAAAACCAATTCCATAGAGCGAGCAGTAATCGGTAAAGCTGAATCAGAAAAATTAAATGGCTGGCTGGCGCAACTAACTGATGGCCCAAAAAGATTTATTGCAGTCACCAAGTCCGACCTGATTAACTTTCTGATTCGAACCCATAGAACAGACCTCACGGCGAAAGAAGTTAGTCAGATACGTTCTTTTAATTACAACCCCGTTCGACACATGAATTGGATTGCCCAGGAACTCAAGGACGCTCTTATTAATAGCGATATGACCAGGGTCGCGGCTCTTCAAAATGAGATCAAGGGAATTGAACTATCCGTAACTTTACGAGGCGATACGACTGATGAATCTCATAAGAACATGGCGGCCACCACGCCAAAAACCAAGCGTGTTCGTGCCAGCAAAGTGAATTCACATGAAGACCTGAAACGCCCTTCTGGCGCTGCTATGGAAAATAAAATATCTAACGAATGAGTTGCGTTGCTCATTGCATTTCCAGGAGATTAAAATGAAAATAAAAGCATTACGGTCGAAGAGAAATTCGACTTTGTTCATTGAAAATTTAAACGGCAAAAATTCTCTTGGCGACCCCGACAGAGCTGATTCTTTTCTGTCTCCGGAAAGTGCCGCTCAATATTTAGATGTCAGCGTGAAGTTTATTTATGAGCGAATTCAATCTGGCGAACTGAAGACTCAGTCTGTTGGCAAACGGATCAAGAGAATTAGACGAAGGGTTTTGGAAGAGTGGCTATCTGCCAACGCCAATAGGCATAGGAGATAGCAATGGGAACATCTAATTCAGGAGTTTTTTATCGTGAGGATGGAACTTCCGGATATCGGCGGACAATCCGCATCAACGGCAAGAAACTTGAGAAGAAATTTTCTCGGAAAGTGGATGCCGATCGGTGGTATCAGGAAAAGCTTCGCGAAAAAGAGCTGGTCGAATCGGGAATGAGCCCTACTCGAACCGGCACGACTTTGAAGACATTTGCAGATGAGTGGATGCAGAAGCGAAAGGACAATGGCAAACCCATGAGTAGCTGGGCAATAGAGTCCCAGCGAATGCGTGATTATGTTTTGCCAAAGTTTGGTTCGCGGAGCTTAGACCGGATCACAACGAGAGAATGGGAAACCTTGTTTGATGCACTTGTAGTTGAGCGCGACCTTTCGCCCGCTACTCGAAACCGAATTCGAGCAATTTTAAGCAAAATGTATAACGATGCAATTCGGCTTGAGGTTGTCGCCAGCAATCCCGTGAGCCTAGTCTCAAAGCTCAAAGAGTCGATGGACACTTGGGATTATTGGCATTCGGCGGATGAAGTTCATGCTTACCTCTCGGCGGCTAAAAGCGAGGGCGCCGCCTTTCAAGTTTTCGCTCATCTCGCGCTAAATACGGGCGCAAGAATTGGCGAAATATTGGCTCTGCGGTGGGCTGATATCAATTTTTCCCAGCGGCGCTTCAGGATTGCCAAAATCTATGAAGAATCGACTGGGCAGGTTGTCGAGCGTACCAAAAGTCATGTGGCGAGATGGCTTGGGATCAATGAAGGCTTAAATTCGACACTGTTGGAATTGCGGAACCAGATTAAGCCAAAATCGAGTTCTGATTATCTGGTCTTGAACAACAGCGGTGAAATCATTCGCGAGAAGGTTATGCGCACGGCACACTGTCGAGTGTGCAAGCAGGCCAATCTAAAAGTGATTCGAATTCACGACCTCAGACACACTTACGCAAGTCACTACATCATGAATGGTGGCGGTCTTGCGGAACTTCAAATGTTGCTCGGTCACTCAACGCCAATAATGACTCAAAAATATGCCCATTTGTCGGCAGGCTTTTTGGAGTCAAAGGCATCAGTAGTGTCTTTCACGAGCGAAGGTTCTAAGAAAATTATTTCGATTGCGAAGTAAGAATGGTCTTAGGACTTTTAAGTGCGCGTAGGACTTTTTCGAGCGAAGTCTCAGGACTTTGTGTCCTACGAGCATTCCAAGTGGTGGCTATATGGTGGGCCGGTGGCAGTTAAAGTAAAAATCGGAGTCAATTTTTCAGAGGAAGGAGTTTGGGTAAACATTTGTTTTCAAAGAAGATTTGGTGCCCCGGGCCAGACTTGAACTGGCACGACAGTATGACCCGTCTCAGGATTTTAAGTCCTGTGCGTCTACCAATTTCGCCACCGGGGCACAGCATTGGATCCGGAGAAAGGTGACTTTTTAGACTCGATCTGTCAATCATTGCCACTCCATGGCCCCAAACAATTCTCTTTTCTCTGATTCCATTCGATTGACTGCGCGGGTTATCCGCGAGCGCTGGTTTGTGCTGCTGCTGTTTTTTGTGGCGAGCGCGACGGTTATGATCCATATCGAAGACCGCCTGATCGGCCTCGGCTCCCAAAGCGACCGCGAGAGGATTCTCTTCGCCCTTATTGGTGCCTTGGCTGACATTGCCGATAGCTTTGTCTTGCTGCTTCTACTTAGCTGGACCATGCCCAGAGTTCACCCTCTGACGGGTCCGCAATTCCTAAAAGAGCCCTTTAACCGCGAATATCTAACCACTTTCGTGGCCGAGTCTTTAAGGGTTTTGGGCTACTCGATGCTGTGGGCCTTGGCGCTGATCATTCCCGGCTTGGTTCGCTACATTCAGTTCAGCTTTGTGCCGATGATCGTGTTTTTTAGCCGCGAGTACGAAGACGGCAACGTCGACGCGCTGGCTCTATCGATCAAAATGGTCAACCGCCGCTGGAAGCTGATTTTCTCGGTGATGCTCACATTGGGGATTTTGGCGTTAGCTCTGCAGTTGGGGCCCAGCCGTTATGCGGAATTACACACCATGCCGATCCGAGTGAGCTTTTATTTGGTCGGCACCTTGCTCTCGATCTGGAGCTATTGTCTGATATTTTTAGTCTTTGAGCAGGAGATGAAGAAATGAATATGGATTTGTGGTTCGCCTCCGGAGGCATCTTAAGCCGCGGCCGCGGCCTGACCTTTGACGATGTTTTGATAGTTCCCAGCAAATCTGCCGTCCGCTCACGCAAAGATCCGACTTTGAGCACGCGGGTCACTCGCCGCTTTAAAATCGACATCCCTTTTGTCAGCGCCAATATGGACACCGTAACCGAAAGCCAAATGGCCATCGCCATGGCTAAGCTCGGCGGCCTCGGGATTCTTCACCGCTTTATGAGTATCGAACAGCAAGTCGGTGAAGTTCGCATAATGAAGGAAGCTGGCTGCGATCTGATCGCGGCGTCGGTCGGCGTCAATGACGAAGCCAAAGAGCGCGCCGATGCGCTGGTGAAAGAGGGCGCGAAAATTTTAACCATCGATATCGCCCACGGCCACTCCGAATCGATGATCGAAATTTTAAAATATCTTAAAGATAAATTTGCCGACCGAGTCGATTTGATCGCCGGCAATGTGGCCACACCTGAAGCCACCGAAGAATTGATCCTCGCCGGCGCCGATGCAATCAAAGTCGGCATCGGGCCGGGCTCCATGTGCACAACTCGCATCATCACCGGTTGCGGAGTTCCGCAACTCACCGCCATCGCCTGGTGTGTGGAGGCCGCACGCGGGCACAATATTCCTGTCATCGCCGATGGCGGCTTAAAAAGTTCGGGCGATATTGTTAAGGCTTTCGCGGCAGGTGCCGAATCCGTAATGCTCGGCTCATTGTTATCGGGAACTTTTGAGACGCCCGGGCAGATTCACTTCGGCAAAAAACACTATCGCGGAATGGCCTCTAAAGATGCGCAAGTTTCATGGCGCGGAAATTTACCAGAAGGAATGGCGCCCGAGGGTGAGGCCACATCGGTCCCGGTTAAAGGCCATCTTAAAGACGTTATCAGTGAATTGGCCGGCGGACTCCGCTCCGGCATGAGTTACATCAACGCCGTTCAGCTTTCCGAGATCACCGAAAAAGCCCGTTTTATGGAGATGTCTCCTAACGGTTTTCGCGAGTCGGTGGCCCACGGGGTGAAGTAGTGTCAGCGATCGCGGTCTTTGACTCCGGAGTCGGCGGGCTCACCGTACTCACCGCATTGATGCGCCAATTTCCCGGCGAAGATTTTGTTTACCTGGCCGACACCGCCCGCCTACCCTACGGCTCAAAGAGCCTGCACACCATTCACCAATACGTCGAGCAGAACATTCGGTTCTTGCGCGGAGAATACCAGCCCAAGGCCATCGTTATCGCGTGCAACTCGGCTTCGACGGCTTTATTAGAGCAGCCGATCAAATCTGAAATTCCGATTTTCAATGTGGTCGAGCCGGGCGCTCGCGTGGCCGTGCGCACTTCTGTTTCAAAGCGCATCGGCGTGCTCGGGACAAGAGCCACAGTTTTTTCTGAAGCCTACCCAAAGGCGATTCGTCGCTTAGATCCCGCGAGTGAGGTTTTTCAACAGCCGTGCCCACTGTGGGTGCCGCTGGTGGAAGAGGGTTGGATCGATGACCCGGTCACAAATTTAATTGTGTTTCGCTATGCCTCCGTAGTTACAAAACATAATATCGACACTTTAATTATGGGCTGCACGCATTTTCCGGTTTTGCGAGCCGCGATCACCAAGGCTGTCGGGCCGGGTGTTGCGTTGGTTGATTCTTCACAAGGCTTGATCGAAGATCTAAGTCCACTCGGGTTAAAAACGGGCGGTCGCGGTGGATTGCAAATGCTCTGTACGGATTTTTCACCGCGGCTCGAAGAGACTATGCGTCTGCTGCTGGGAGAGATTACTTATAGCAGTTTGGAGACGGTGGATCTTTCTTAGGGCATAGGAACTCTGTACGTACAGAGTTCTGGGACTGTGCCCGGGCACAGTTGGGTGGGTTGATTCCGTGAATACGAAGGAGGAATTATGAATCGCAGTTTTCTTATAATAGCTTTCGCAATTGGTTTTTCAAGCTTGCTAGGATGCGCCACTGCCACCCCAATCGTCGGACCGGACGGCACCGCAAATCAGCTGATCTCATGCCCTTCAACTGAGCTATGTTATAATAAGGCACGCGAAGTCTGCCGTGGTAACTACAAAATTCTGAATACAAATTCCGAAACAAGTGGCTCCAGCGGCTACACATCCACTGAAATCAAATTATTAGTCAAATGTGATCAATGACTGATAACCTAAACACCACCCACAAGAACAATCTCGCAGCATTTAACACCGATGTAACTTTGCCCCACTCGCGCGCCCATGGGGCACAGGGAGGGGTACGCGGAACTTTGGGCTACCATAACCGTTTTTCTACATCTACCCCTTCGAAAGGCGTCTCGAAGCTCAGTTTTCTCGCGCCAATCCTCCTTCTGATCGGAGGCCTTCTTTTTATTGCAGCCGCATCTCTGCTCGGACCCTTCGCTCCCCAATGGCTGTCGTTATTTATAATGTTCGGGTTCGCCAATATAGCTTTCGCTAAGTATTTGAAACTCAGCCATCGCCTAAAATCCGTTTGGAGTGCGAGAAAGGCTGTTCATTTTCCAGTTGGAATGCTTATCGGGGTAATTCCAGCCATGGCCGTTATCACTCTAACTGGGGACGCCACCATTCTCGCTTGGAGCGGCATTACAATTTCAGCTGCTAGCGTAGCCGTTACTTTGATGATTGTGACATGGGAGGAGCTATGGTTTAGAGGAATTATTTTAGACTATGCCGCCTCAAAGTACTCGCCAATCGGCTCAGCCATAGTCTTCGCCGCAATTTTCTGTGCTCTTCACGTGTTCAATCCCAATCTTGATTTACTCGCGGCTGCGCCAGATTTACTACTGGGCGGCTACGCCTTAGCCATGTCTTACTTTGTTTTCAATAGTATCTGGGCACCTATCGGAATGCATTTCGGCAACAATTTACTCGAAGGGGCATTGCTCCAGTTGGACTATCGGCCATTGCAGGCTCAGCCGTTTTTGTATATTAGCTCAATAGCGCTTGTCTCGAGTGCTTTGACCTTTGTCTCGTTCATGCGAACGAGATTAAACCCCGATGTAACTTAGCCCCGCGGGCGCGCCAGTGGGGCGTGAACCGGGGTACATGGTGTTTTGCCTAGATTAATTCCCATGATCAATTTTTACCAACTCTGTACGTACAGAGTAAATTCGTGAGGTCGAGCGGGACTAACCACGTCCCGCTCAACACCCAATCCCGAACTAATAACTTCTAACGGTCGTTTCCGAAGTCGAACCTTTATCTTTCGGCTTCGGCACGGAAGACTCACCTTTGCTCGAAATGGAACTCGCGCCCGAGCGCTCTAAGATTTCTTGTGCTTTTTTGCGCCAGTCGCTGTCGTCCACATGCACGCTCAATAAAAATCCGCCTTCGCGAACGAACGTCTCATAGCGTTTGGCCTCGTATTCCGGGATTCCCATGCCGATCAACGCCCCGGTCATTCCGCCAACGGCCGAGCCAATGCCTGCGCCAGCGATCGCCGCCATAATGGGGCCTGCGGCAATCAAGGGTCCTACGCCGGGGATTGCCAATAGTCCAATGCCCGCGAGCCAACCGAGCGCACCGCCGGCAAACATGCCCGATAGATTCGATGATTAAACATCCCGAAGACCGCTGTGTTGCCTTTTTTTTCTGCCGTTGCCATTTTAAACTCCTTCGTGTCGTAGTTATTATTTAGAAATCGTAAGGCTATTTTCGATCACAGCCCGGTCACCCAGGACCGTGCGCGCGAGAGTCGCAATGCGCTGTCGTTCAGCACTCGAGGCGACAGGACCACGCAACACCGTTTTGCCGTTTAACGTAATGATCTTTATGTTCTTGGCATACGTAGACATGTCGCCCTGTTTGACGATCACCTCACGCAAAGCCCGGGTCGCCTCAACATCCGCCTCTGAACCTTTAAGTTGATCGGTGGGGGTGAGAGTCGCATCATTGGCGTCGACTTTATTCTGCTCCGAATTGTCGGAGGCCGGCGGGGCCGCAAAAACACTGTAAGAAAACAGAAGCATTGATGCTGTAAGTAAAATTCTAAGCATAGACATCTCCTTTTTGAAGTTTTGCAGAGCAATTGCTGATTCTAATTAGCAATTCGCTCGCCAAAAAAAATGCCTGTGAAGTCCTACGTGCTTGAATGGAACGAATTATCAACGCCCGTGGACCAGGATAGCCCGGTCGAAGCGGGAATATTTGGACGTGTGGTGACTGGAAACTCTGTACATACAGATTTCACATTGGAAATTTACTTAAGAAATACGACTGAACTCTCGGGCGCCGAAATCGCCCATGGTGGCCGAATGCAGGTCAAATTTAAAGTGTCGAAGACACCCAATTCTCCGAGCCTATTGGCATAAGTCTCGACCATTTTCTTTTTCGCGGGGTCGATTTTAATATTTCTCCCTTTCAACATCTCATCGCATCGCTCGGTGTACTCATAAATGGATTCTTCGGCCCCACAAATCTGACAGTTTTTAGGATCAAAGGGGTCGCACTTTGTGCAGTCTGGGTCGCCAATCTCTCCCGTCGAGGCATGCTCACAAAGTTGACCATCCCGTTCGACTAGGGTGGTGGCGCCCTGAGCGCACGTCAGATGCAATTGATTGCACGCCGAATCACAATGCCCCATGACCCTGGTGTCGATTCGGCAGGCACCAAGACACGAGTCCTCAACGGCAACCATTAAATCCTGGTGCCATTCAACCTCGCCCCCGCCGGCATATTTCGTGACCACTTGAAATCGCCCCGAGAATCGTTTTTGAATTCGTTGAATCACAGATTTAAGAGACCTTCGATCGGACCGTGTATCCAGTTCACCTGAAAGATAAACCAACTGATCCTTGCCATCGTCGCAATGTCGCAGAATTCCATCGGCCTTTTGTTCCCCGCCCGTGCTCACTTTAAAATTTCGGCAGTGCCGAGCCTCAAATTGATCTGCCAGCGGAAACGCCGATACCCAAGCGGCCAATGCGAAAATCCAAATCATCGACCTAGTTCTTCCCCACCATCACCAATTTTGAATTCACAAACTCAAACGAACCCTCGCGGCCCAACTCGCGGCCGATGCCGGAGTCTTTGATTCCACCAAAAGGCACGAGTGCGTCGGACTTTACTGTGTCATTCACAAACACCATACCAGCTTCAAACTCATCGACCGCAATGGCTTTGGCGCGCTCAGGATCGCGGGAGAAAATTGCGCCACCCAAGCCATAGTGCGATTGATTGGCGAGCTTCAACGCCTCGCGGTCGCTCGACGCTTCAATCACCGCGGCAACGGGCCCAAATAATTCTTCATCAAAAGCGGGCTGACCCGGGAGCACACTAACCAAAACCGACGGCGGATAATAAAACCCTGCGCCCGGAAAACTCTCACCACCCAAAGCCTTTTTCGCCCCCGCAGCAACCGAATCGACCACCTGCTTGGCTAATCCATCGCGCAAATCGGCGCGGGCCATGGGCCCCAGGTCGGTGTCGGGCAACATCGGGTCGCCCATTTTTTTCTTAGCCATCAACGCGATCATCTTTTCGGTAAAACGCTCCACCAAACGGCGATGCACAATAAATCGCTTGGCGGCCACGCAACTTTGCCCGCCATTCACCATGCGCGCCTCAACACACATCGCGGCGGCGCGGTCGACATCGGCGTCTTCAAACACCACGTAGGCATCGCTGCCACCGAGCTCTAAAACAAATTTCTTTAAATGCCGACCGCACAACTCACCCACCGCGCGCCCCGCCCGCATCGAGCCGGTTAAAGAAACTCCGCGCACGCGCGAGTCGGCAATTATCTTCTCAACCCACGGCACATCCACTTGCAAATTAATAAAAACATTCTCGGGAAAAGCCGCCGCAAAAAGATTCTCAATCTTCTCGGCCGAACCCCAGGTGTTGGGCGCGTGCTTTAACAAAATCGTATTGCCACCGAGCAAAGCCGGGATCGCGAACCGCACCACCTGCCACAGCGGAAAATTCCACGGCATAACCCCCAACAGCGGCCCAAGCGACACACAATGCACGCTATGCCCAGCCTGGGTAGAGTACTGATGCGCCTTTAACCAAACTGGGTAATTTTCGCGAAGCACCTGGCAGGACAATATGCACTTATCAATTTCGCTCAACGATTGCCGAAGCGGCTTACCCATCTCCAGCGTCATCAACCGCGCCAAACCATCACGCTCTTCGCGTAAAGCCTTTTCAAAACGCTGCACGCAGCCGATGCGAACCGTTAGAGTGGTCAGACTCCACTCGCGATGGGCCGCGCTTGATGCCGCGACCGCCTTCTCAAGCCAATCCCCGCCCTTAAATGGATACTCTTTTAGAATTTCTCCCGTGGCTGGATTGATTGTTTGCACCATTTATATTTTCTCCAGCCGCGAAGCCTGGCCAGGTAACCATGCCGTGATGATAGAGCGCATCGCTTCTTCAACCGGCATATTGGTCGGGTGAATCCACTCGCGCGGCACGAACATGGTGTAACCACCAAACTGGTAGCTCATGGGAAAGTAAACTGCGACGCGATTCTCTTTGGTCACCGCCTGCGGCATATCGCGCAGAGAATCCCTGGTCATAAGACCAATCATCTCGACCTGCGAACCCGGCAGCTTGATCACCACCACTTGATTGGCGCGATTTTTAGAGCCGGGCTTTAAAAACTCGGTGAAATCTTTGATCGCCACGTAAACCGTTTTGATCAACGGGATCTCTCGAAACAAAGCCTCTACAAAGTTAAATAGAAGTTTAGTGAGCGGGTTATCAACAATCGTTCCGAACGCGTAGATCAAAACAAAAACCAGCAGCGTTCCCATCCCCGGCAAATATAAGGCGTCGGGTAAAAACGTCAGCAATAAGTTGCGCGAAAAACTCTCGACCCAAGTTAAAAACCAAATAAATACGTAAACCGAGAGTAACAGCGGCAACAGCGTAAATAGGCCGCGAAAAAATGTCGTTGTAATGTGTTTCATAGCACCTCAAGTCGACCGTCGAGCAAAGACCATTGGGCAGGCAGCACCATCTCATTATAGGTATTGGCCATCACCGCACCGTACGCACCAGCATCGAAGATAGCGATCCAATCGCCACCTTTCAACTCCGGCAACTCGCGCGCCTCACCAAAAATGTCGGTCGACTCACAAATCGGCCCGACCACGTTGAACAATCGCTTCTCGCCCGGCCGCGCAACCAGCGGCTCAATCCGGTGATACGCCTGGTAAAGCGCAGGTCGCATCAGAGCGTTCATGCCGGCGTTCAAAATCGCAAAGCGCAAATTTACCCCGTGCTTCACATGAACAACTTTCGCAATAAGCACACCCATTCGCGCCACTAAAAAACGACCCGGCTCAAGCAAAACCTCGGCGGCGGTGCCATGGTTGTCGAAGGTGGCTTTAAAATATTCTGGCAAACGCGCCAAATCACCTTCGCCCGCCGATTTATAGTCGATCCCAAGTCCGCCACCCAAATCGAGAAATTTCAAAGCAAATCCTTGCGTTTTGACCTCGCGAAAAATCTCACCCATTTTGCGGCTGACCTCGGCAAACACGTTCATATCCATAATCTGCGAGCCGACATGCACCGCGAGCCCCTGCAGATTCACGCCACGCTTGCCTTTTAACCACTGCAAAACCTCAGGCAATTGCCGAATATCAAGCCCGAATTTGCTCTCTTCGGTCGCCGTCTGAATATTCTTGTGAGTGGGTGCGGCCACATGAACATTGATTCGCAAAGCCACCGGTGCCGGGCGCCCCATTTCGGCCCCCAAGGACTCGAGCAATTTCAATTCTTCAAAACTCTCCACATTGATTTGAAAAATCCCGTGCGAAAGAGCCGCGAGCAACTCCTCGCGCCCTTTTCCCACTCCTGAAAAAATAATCGATCCCGGTGCGAAGCCGCACTTGAGGGCTTTTTGCATTTCGCCAAGACTGACCACATCGGCGCCCAATCCCTCCGCAGAAAACATTTTCAGCAACCGCGGATGGGAGTTGGCTTTCATTGCAAAATGAACGCGCGCGCCGGATTTTTTAAAAGCCCGCGCCCGCGCCCGGGCGTCGCCCAGGTCGTAGAGATAAAAGGGATGTGTTTGGTTATTTACAAAGTCACCGAGCGGCCACGACTTCGCGCCATCAAACAAATGCCACTCTGAATTTGCCATTGTGAAAGACACGATTTACTGTAGACCGATGAAAGCGTTTTTTCTAGAGGAAACCGCGGGCGGCCTACCCATCCCCGCCTATGAGTTTGGGCGTCAAGGCCCTAGAGTTTTGATCCTAGGTGGAGTGCACGGCGACGAACGCGAGGGAGTTGAGGCCGCCTATGGGCTGATTCGCCGCTGGGAGCGAAGCTTCACGCACCGACTCAATATCACAGTGCTACCAGCCTTTAACTTGGATGGCGTGATCCGTCATCAACGGACAAATGGCAATGGCGTCGACCTAAACCGCAATATGGCCACCAACGACTGGTCGCCAAAAATCACCAATCCACGCTACCACCCTGGCCCTGCTGCGAACAGCGAACCCGAAACGCGGGCTTTGGTGAAACTCCTTGAGAGTTCACCTCCCGTGTTCATCCTATCGCTCCATTCTTGGCAGCCTATGCTCAACATCAACGGCAACTGTCGACCGGAAGCGCAAGTCATCAGCCAGTGGACCGGCTATAAAATCGAAGAATCCATTGGCTACCCCACTCCGGGGTGCCTCGGCACGTATTGCGGACTCGAGCGCGAAATGCCAACATTGACCTACGAAATTGAACGCGGCTTAAGCAGCAAAAGCATTTTAGACACCCATGTCCCGGCCATTGAAGAGGCCCTTAAAGTGACCGAACAAGTTAGGCGGAAGAGCATATGAGCATCACGCGGTTAGAAAATCTAAAAGGCCAAATTCTCGATATTTTTGCACTGGCCGAGACACTGCCATCGGGCCGCCAACTCCCCACCGAGGCCGTGCACACCATTGAAGAAGTGGTGGGATTGATTGACCGCGGAAAAGTGCGCGTATGTTCTCCTAAAGACGATGGCACCTGGGAGACCCACGCCTGGTTAAAACAAGCTATTTTGCTCTACTTTAGAACTCAGTTGGTCGACGAAATCCCTCATGGTCCCTTCCAGTGGGTCGACAAGATCCCGGTTAAAAAGTGGACCTCGGAGATGGGTGTTCGCGTGGTGCCGCCGGCAATTGTGCGCTTTGGCGCCTATATCGGCCGCACTTCGGTGCTTATGCCGAGCTATGTCAATATTGGTGCCTATGTGGATGAGGGAACCATGGTCGACACATGGGCCACCGTGGGCTCGTGCGCACAGATTGGCAAAAACGTGCATTTGAGTGGCGGCGTTGGCATTGGCGGGGTACTTGAGCCAGCGCAAGCCCAACCGGTGATTATTGAAGACAATTGCTTTATCGGCAGCCGCTGCGTGGTGGTTGAAGGCGTGCATGTCAAAAAAGGCGCCGTGCTTGGCGCGGGCTTAGTGTTGACCAAGTCGACTCCGATTATTGACGTTCGCCATCAGCAGTCGAGTTCGTTTCGCGGCGTGATCCCGCCCAATGCGGTGGTCATTCCGGGAAGTATTCCCAAACGCTTCCCGGCCGGAGAAGTGAATGTGCCCTGTGCTTTGATTATTGGTGAACGTACCGAATCGACCGACTTAAAAACGTCTTTGAACAAAGTTTTGCGCGAGTTCGACGTCCCTGTTTAAGCTCCGGCGGGACTGCGACGCAGACACTGAGCTGGCGAATTGAGAATGTAGCGCCACACCGGCAAGCACGAGCCCACGATGGCAATTAGGGTCGAGCAGCTCAATACAAAAAACAGAATGTGGATTGATAATTTTGCCGGCAAAGTGGAGTCGGTATAAATATCCGGCAGAAGTTCGATCGGGTACGCATCCAGAACCGTGCACACCAAAACGCCAAAGACCACGCCCGAAAAGATTCCTAAAAAACTGAGCATTAGGCCGACCTTAATAAACGTCCATCGCACCTTGCGCAGCGATAACCCCATCGCCATAAGCAGGCCAATGTCTTGCCGCTTCTGACTCATCAACAAAACCATCACGATCACAATCGAAAAACTGGTGATCAAGACCGCGAGACTCAGGAACAAAGTCATCGCCCAGCTCTCCATTTTGAGCGCAAAAAACAACGACGTGTCGCGCTCGCCCCAAGTCTGCATCTCCATACCCTTAAGCAACAGGGCCTTTTTTACGCTCTCCGCCTCGTACGGGTTTTTTAAGCGAATCTCAAAGCCTTGCTCTAAGCTGAGCGAGCGCATTTTTTGCGGATAATCATCCAGCGAATAAAACATAAGTTTAGAATCAATCTCAGGCGTCTGCGTGCTGACCAAATAGCGCACTTTAAATTTTTGCAATTTGGGAATTTCGCCCTTGGGCAAGAGCAAGGTCTCGGGCGGCACCAACACCACCTCATCGCCCTCAAAAATCCCTAGAGTCCGCGCCAGATCCACACCTAAAATCACTTCTCTAGGGCCCAGCTGCGACGACTCTTTATGAGGTGCCGCCGTATCTTTACGCCCCGCCAACCACACGCGCTCCATCAAAGCGTGAATCGACGCCACGTCATAACCACGCGCGACGGCCCCGCCAAAATAACCCTCGGTCGAACGAAGAATTAAATCCTGACTCTCAAATCGGTTGATCGAGTCCACGCCGTCGCGAGCCACACTCTCGACCACCTTCAAAAGCCGATCACCCTGATCAGCCATGGGCCGTTCTTTTTGCAAATAAACCAGATGCGGCTCTACGCTCAGCATGCGGTTACGAATGGTGAGATTAAAGCCATTCATAATGCTGAGAACAATAATCAGAGCGGCCACACCCATGGCGATACCCAAGATACAGTGCCAGGCGATGATGCGAACCAAGGCACCACTGCGCCGAGACAGCAGATAATTTTTAAAGATAAGCCATGAGAGCATAGGCCAAAGCTTACGACGGCCACTTAAGCCTGTCTAGCGTCCGCCCCAGCGGCGAATCAGCTCGTCGGCGGGCATAATCGTTCCTGAGCGGGTGTCGGCGAAATTTTCATCAAGCGCGCGGCCAAGCACTGATTCGAGCGAAATAATCTGGGCCAAAAGAAGGCGTCCCCGCTCCACAACTTCAAAGACTGGTTTGACATCAAATTGGATCAACTCCGAGGACTTTTGCCCGCGATGAGAACCGGTGCGGCTATCCGGATCGATCTGACCCGTTTTTAATCCTTCAACAATGTTCCACTCAAGCACCATTCCGAAATAGGTCAGCTGCTGCTTGATCACTCGCTTGGCGTCATTGCTCCAGATATAAAGATCTACGTCATTGGCCCCATGAAACCAGCGCACCACGTCTTTGCTATTTTGATTGGCATAGATTAATTCGCTGGCGACTTCTTTAACGCCGAGGCCGACCTCGATGGGGTCAAACGTCTGCCAGCGCGGTTTCATCAGGGTTCAGACGTATTGCTCGGTCTACGTCCCTCTTCTTGGCGTACTTCATCCACTTTACCGCGCAAGAGAAAGGATTTCTGCATCGCCTTAAGCAGCACGACCGTCTCGTCCAAGGCCTCGACGGCGCGCCGGCTGGTGCGCGGCAACTCGGGCGCAATCACCGCGATCGCCGGAGTTAGTTTTTGAAACTCAGTGGTCAGCACATTGAGATTTTTAACAATTTGCCCGAGCTGATTGCCCACATCCGGAACTTCTTTTTGAAACGCCGGCATAGCCTTATTGGCCACCGTCGCGATTTTGGTGATCTCAAGTGACATCGAGTTTAAATTAGAGACTAAAGGATTCACTTTATCAAGCACCTGCACCAGGTTCTTGGTGCGTTCGGGGTTAGAGAACGCCTCGCCCATAATTTTTAATGAGCCGGCCAGATTATCGAAGCTCGAAATCATTTGGCCCATTTTACGGCCACTGAGCACGTCCATAATGTCTGTTCCACTGTGCGCGGCCAAAACGGAGCCGGGTTCCAAAAACTCGGCGGAGTCCGAGCCCACGCTCACATCCAAAACCTTGTCGGCCAAGATAAAGGGCCGGTACATTTGCACACTCGAGTCTTTGCGAATCTTACTGGCGAACTTCTCCATCACTTCAAAATTGATGCGAACACGGTCATTGGACTCGAGGGTGACCGACGTCACCGCGCCCACCCGCAAGCCTGAAATCTGCACGGCCGTCCCGGCATGCACGCCGTCGGCGGATTCGATCTCTGTTGCGTACTGAACCTTGGATTCCAGCCAGCCATTCTTAATAGCGACGCCGAGCAACCCCACGACGGAAGCTAAGATTGCCACGCCAACAAACAGTCCGGCCACTTTCTCGTATTTGTTAAAGCGAATCTTCATGCGGCCACCGTTGGTCGAGATGTGAACCAGTCGCTTGAGATTAGCAACTCCTCGGCCTTAAAGTGTTTGGCGAGAAGTGGGCTCTCTGACGTAAAGAATATTTGACGAAGTCCGCGCATACTAAAACTCTCTTCGACATAATGTATGAGATCATTGACGTTATCTTGTTTTAAACCCGTAAGTGGATCATCCAGAAACACGACCTGCGGCCAGTTGATAAAGGCGCGCAACACAATCGTCATTTTACGCTGCGATCCCGGCACCGCCGACGGTCGGGCGTCTTTATTTTGGTCGAGCGCGAACATCTGCAAGGCTTGCTCGACCCGCTCAATCGCCTCTTCGCGCGGCACGAGATTGTGATACACCAGCGGCAACAGAAGATTTTCAGCCAGCGTTTTGTTGTTGAGCAGACCGCCAAAGTCGAAGCTGTAACCCATGCCGAGGCGAAACGGTAAAAACTCCTCAAACGACATATCATTCACCACGTGTCCGTCGATCAAATAGCGGCCATGGTGCGGTGAAATCAGGCCCGCGAGTAAGCGCAGCAAAGTCGTCTTTCCCCGACCTCCGGGAGAGCGAACCCATACCGCTTTCGCGGAGGGCAAAGTAAAGGTGATATTCTCAAAAACCGGCAGAGGCGCGCCCTCAAACCCGTAAGAGAGATTTTCAAAAGTTAAATTTCGCACCGGCATAATTTGCGTCATCTAAACCATCCCCAGGGCCATCAGGCGGCCCAAGTAAAACAAAATGGTGACGATCATATTAAAGGCCACCACATAAATTACGCTGTTCACCACCGCTTTGGTGGTGACCTGCGGAACTTCGTGCGGGCCCTGTTTAACTAAAAATCCCTGATAACAGCTGATCATAAAAATAATCGCGCCGCTGAATGTGTTCTTAAGAATAAACAATCCAAAGTCGACCGTCGAAAACGCTCGCGCCAGCGAGTCGGCGTAGTATGAAAAAGTGAGATTGTGTAAAAGTGAGGTCACCAGGTAGCCGCCCAAAATCGCGATCAGAACATAGTACGTGGCCAAACAGACCACGCTAATTACACCGCCAAGCAAACGCGGAAACACCACATACGACAGCGGGTGAATGCCCATCGCCTCTAACGCCTCAACCTCTTTGTTCACGCGCATATTGCCGATCTCAGACGCCACCGCGGTCCCCGATCGGGCGATCACAATCAGAGCCGTAAGCAAAGGCGCCAGTTCGCGCACCACAATGGCCACCATCAGGTCACCCAACATGGCCGCCCCACCCAGCAAACTGAGATTGGTCGACGCTTGCAGGATCACGATGCTACCCGAAGCCAGCGCCAACACCGAAATGAGCGGCAACGCCTGAAAGCCGGTAAAGTAAATTTGCGCCGACACCACGGAGAACATGCTGCGCATCCCCTGCGCTTGATCAAAAAACGCCGCGCGCGACGACAGGTAGATCATCAATAACACTTCAAGAGTGTACTCAATCGGCGAGGTTACGCGGCGACCGAGCGACGTTAATGTTGAATTGAAAGCGCGCAGAACTTCTTGGCGACTCATATATATAGGGCATCGGAACTTTTAAGGGTTTTAGTAAGCCCAGAGTGAGTAAAACAACGACTTCAGCGCCTCAAAACTTAGGTCTGAAAACTTAGGCGGCACCGAGCCCGACGAGACCGCGCGAGTCGAGATTATGGTTTCTTCAGGGATAATGCGGCGAAAGGTCCGGTAACTGCGGCGCATATGTAAATGAGAGGTAATTAGAACCAAGGACCGGCAGCGAAGGGCCTCGACCAAAGGCAAAGTCTGTTGCGCATTGCCATAGGTCGTGGCCGAGCGTCGCTCAAGAACCACATCTTCGATCCGCAGCCCTCCATAGTACGACCACTGCGGAAATATATCGCGCAATGTGGCACGCGGATGAACGCCAGAAATAATCAGTTTGTGCACTTGCCCCTGGGCCAAAAGATCAAAGCCTTCGCGCACCCGGCCTGGTCCGCCGGTGAGCACCACGGCACAGTCGGCCTTGTGATCCTCAGTCCATGCGCTGATCGGTTCATTGCCGATGGTTTTGAGTTCACGGCGAAACCACAATCCGAGACTAATCAGAGTTAAAAGTGAAACGGCGGCGATAATCCAACGCTTCAGAGTGACCGCCTACTTCTTCGCGATCACTTCGATCTCGACATTTACGCCCTTAGGCAACGCCGAGACGGCGATCGTCGAGCGCGCCGGAGTTTGCTCTACAAAATATCGCGCGTAAACTTCATTCACCGCGGTGAAATCGTTCATGTTGGTCAGAAAAATCGTCGACTTCACCACATTTTGTAGCGACAGCCCGGCCTCTTTAAGCACGGCCTGAATATTCTCAATCACCTGGGCCGTTTGTTGCTCAACCGGGCCATTCAACACTTGGTCGGTTTTGGGGTCGATGGAGATTTGGCCAGAGCAAAATACGAATCCGCCGGCCTCAACGGCTTGTGAGTATGGGCCTACGGGTTTGGGTGCGTGGGGCGAGCAGATAATGTTCTTCATGTTTGACTCCTAAAAGTAGAAAAAGATCCCCGCCTTAAGCGGATGGTCACCGATGGTTCGAAAGCGCACTTCACTCGACACCGAGGTCACACCGACCCCGGCCTCAAAATTCCAGCCCAGGTTCTCTAGGCCGCTAAAGAAAAATTCGGTACCGAAGAAGCCCGAAAGATCAAACCCTGAGTCGGTCGACCCGGAGATCTCACGGCTGATCACGCCAGCCCCCGCGCCGGTGTAAAAGTTCAAATTGGTTTCTTTGTAGACGAGCTTCAAGATCTTAACCGAAGCGCCAAAGCGGGAGTTGTTTTTGGTGGTGTCGACCCCGAGCGAGCCCATTAAGCCGTAGTCGCCGTTGGGATAATAGCGCACCGCCAAGCTCGGCAAATCGGAATCAAGGCCAAATTGGTTGGAATAGCCGATGCCCAAGCGATTGCTTAAATCCACAGCATGGGCTTGAGCTAGGGGTAAAAATGTAGCGATCAACACGATGAGCCGAAACATGGGGCGTCCTTTGCCAAGATGATCTTGGAATTAACCCCTTAAGTACCTTAAATTTCAACAAATTATTTGCCGTGACACTAGACAAGATCGGCCCGGGCGTTTAGAAGTTGTCTTCCCGCAGTGCACGAGGGCGTGTAGCTCAGTTGGGAGAGCATCAGCATGGCATGTTGAGGGTCGCAGGTTCGATTCCTGTCACGTCCACCAAATCCACTTATATTCCGCCAGCAGGGCGTCACCGGGATTTATTTCGGCTGGTGAATCTTGAAGACTAGTGCTTTTAATCGCACATCCCTGTGTCGGCGACGGATAAGACTTTACAAGAACGGTCGTTGGTCACCGCCCCTTCAAAGCACCCAGTAATGTTCGGGTGCCAAACTGTGAATCTGAGTAAGGCGTAGAATTCGGTCTTAGGTCCGATTACTACAGCGCCAACTTTGAGATCTTGATTGAAGGAA
>CAYVRZ010000004.1:0-103561 GCA_964453895.1 uncultured Pseudobdellovibrionaceae bacterium
GTTTTACGCGGAGTGACTCTCAAATCAACTGGCTCTAAATCCAGGTCTCAGGTCGTTTCGACTATTTCAAGGTGTGTTGAATTCTTCATGACACCTAACCTTTCTGCGGACATTGTCTCAAAGTGAGAGTCGAGTGCGTGAAACTGAGGGTAGAATTCAGCCTCAGTCAGGCTTTATTCTCAAGTCATGAGAACTCGAAATAAGATACGGATCGCAACATTAATTAAGCCACTCTTATTTCTCTTCCTTTTTTCATTGACCGTGGCGCGAGCGGCTGAGGAAGAGAACGACTCCAAGGGATACCTAAAGTCATGCAAAGGAAAGCAGGAAAAATTCCGAGCCTTGGATGTGGCGTTACAAACATCCACTGAGATTCCGCAGGAGTGCCGACAAGCTTTGGAGAAAGCCAAAGCCCTATGCCAAGCTGAGCCAAAGAATGAAGGTCTGCCGGAGGCTGAAGGCGGCGGACTCAACCGTGCGGCGGCCCTAACTGTTAAAGCAACAGAGCTGGCTCGTGACAAATATAGAGATAACAAAAAAAATTGCGACGACGCCTCTCAACCAATGGCCGATATTTGCGCTGAGTTCCTACGGCAATTGAATGAGCAACGTCGTGCCGCCCAAGACGAGCCCGAGCGGGCCACGCTTTTGAAGAAGCTCGAGCAAATTCGGGATGCTCGGCGCGCCGCGATTGAAGCGTCGGAAAGCTCAAGTCGGTGCTCGAACGGATATGCTCAAATTTACGATGAAGCCTTGGAGATATCTAAAGAAACGGCGGAACTAACGGACGACGGCACGCCGGACGCTCCGGCGGATCCCGCGATAAACAAGGCCGCTAAAATTCTAGCAAAAGATGTTGCCAAGGAGGCCCTGAAAAACTTCGGCAAGGAAGTAAGTAAGCTCGTTCCAGGTGCAACCGCGGCTATTGAAGCTTACGACGGGAATCCGGCTGGTGCGGCAAAGGAACTGGGCAAGGAGCTGATTCCTCTCAGAAGAGTCGGAAAAGTCGTGGAAAAGGCTGCAAGTATCGCACTTGCTCCGAGTCCGATATCGCGCTGTGGTGATATCCTTACTCCTGTTCAGGCCTATCGATTTGGCTGTACTGCATACATTCCGCAGTCAGCAACCGCCGCCATAGAAATACTTTCGCAGGATTAACACGATGAAAATGAGTTGGCTTTTGATTTCACTCGGCTTGTTCGGTTTGGTCTTAGTGGTCGATTCGTCTCTCGCTTTCGGTCGAAGTGTAGGTCCGCTTTGGCTTGCGGGACTTGCGACAATGATAACGATCAGCGTGATCGCGAGTGAGCTTCTCTGGTCGATTCTTAAAGAACGGTTTTACCCACAAGCGTCGGAGTTTCTATCTGCCTCCACCGTGGCCGTAGCGGCAGCGGCACTTAGCGCCGGATTCTATTTAGCCCTAGACAAAGATTTCAATATTGGCCGCGATCTGAATAGCGCCAAAATCGAATACTTTTGTGTCGATCACTTTAAAAGCAAAAAATGCATCCAATTGGTAACGCAACATCCAGAGGCGGCGCTCGAAGTCCCAAAATGGAAGCGCAATCAGGCCGTAGGCAATCTCAAAGCTCTCGACCAGGCCTCTCGCCCAAAATGATTTTTTCATATTTCGGGAAGATTTGCTTGCGGTCATAGCGTTCGCTCGCAATCTTTCTTCCCAACTCACCAAACGATCGCCTCAAGTTCGAGTTCCCGCAAAGGGCTGCGATTGCGTCCGCCAGCTCTTGCGGAGACTTAGGCTCTACCAAGAGGCCAAACTCGCCACCATCCAAAATTTCAGCGGGTCCGCCCCGATTCGTTGAAATCGACGGAATGCCACACGACATGGCTTCAATAAGTACCCGGCCAAATGCCTCCTCGTAAGAAGGAAGCACAAAAATATCGAAAGACCCTAAGACGGTCGGGACGTCTTGAGTTTCCGGCTCCAAATTCACCCAATCCTTCAGCTCTAATCTTTCAATCATATTTATGAGCTCAAGCCGGTAGCCCGTTTCAACCGCCGTTTCCGATCCCACAATAATTAACTTTGGTCTTTGCTCTTCGCTGATGAGTTTTAAGGCCGAAATTAACTCGGAAAGACCCTTCTGCGGATCCAGGCGACCCACATACCCAAGAACCAGCTGATTGTCGGCCGCGCCCCACGTTTTTCGAAGCTCTCCATTTTTCAATCCCGGTCTAAATCGTTCGATATCCACTCCGTTCGGAATCGTGGAGCAAATCTCTTCGCGAAGAGGGACACAGTTCAAAAGCTCCTTTTGCTGACTGCGACCGAGGGTAACAATGCTTTGAAATCTGCGATAGAGAACCCTATGAAGAAAATCTTTTTTATTTACGTTTCGAACAAACATTCTACAGATTCCCGTTAAGCGCACATCGGGCAAACCTAACAACCCCGGATAAACAATCCAGATGTCTCTCAACGAATGAAGCACCACAGATGAAATCGAATGTTCTTTTAAAAAATTTGAAATTTTCTTAGATGTTCGCCAGTCCAAATACCGACGTCGAACGTCGACACTGCAAACCAATACATCCGGGTGCTTTTCGTTAAGCACGCGTTCAATAAAGCTACCCCGAGGGCAAATACAAAAAGATCGATAACCCCGCGCCGCGAACTGCACCGCAAAGTCCACGGTGGACATTTCCAGCCCTCCACTCGCACTGGACAGGCAAATTTGGGCAACACCGGGCGACTTTATGTCGGCACTTACGTTCATATCATGATGATTTGCGAATAAATGCATGCGGACAAGCACAATAAAAAATAGTTCAACGCACAGCTTATTTAGGCAGATCCGAGCGCATGCCTAAGTCGATAGAGCGCCGTCAACAAGTGGCCGGAGCGCACATCAGAAATGGACCTCATAATAGCTGGCAATCGGTAAAACTGAACCGGACTTTCCCATACCGTTCCTAAAATCGGGGCGGCATACACAGTGCACGTCTCCGGACTTGTACCGGGAGAGGGCATGTAACCGCTGCCGAGAACAAGCGCATCCCCCGATTCCAGGCCAAAACCACCTTTAAGTTTAGCCGCAATCAGTGACTCCGGCGGCACTCCGCACTCTGCACGCGAAAGTCTCCAGGCCGGCGCGCAATGATGGCAGCTGGTTGAGAAATATTTTTGCGAAGCCGGCAAAAACCGCTCTTCAATCCCGACCACCGCCTCGCCGTCTTCCAAAAAGGCGAAAGGCAGCGCAATCAGGGTTTCAACACTTAACTTCGCGGGGGCAACGTATTCAAGCGGGACGCTCGCCAATCTTTCTCCTCGTGCGTTCCGTTCAACAAACGAAGAGCGGCACACTTGCAAGAAACCCGCATCCTGCCCCACGACCGAGAAGCGGCGATCGTTTTGGGTCACAAGATGCGATAAAGTGTTCCCCCGCCAAATGGGCCGCGAAGTGATCTCGTCGCCGATCCAGGGGCCGAGGTTTCGCCCTAAATGTCTAAGAAGCCAAAAGCAGGCGATCTCCAATCGATTGTCCAGCATACCGCCCGTACAATAGGCGCGAAGAGTCTGCTCCGCCGCCAAGGCTCGAATTGTGCTGACCGAACAAAATCCATGAGGGTTACCTATTGAAATTCGACTCCGATCCCCGCTCTTTAATTTAACAAAGTACTGCGTAACCTTCTCACCACTGCCGCCCGCCGAGGGAAGGAACTCATGGCCAGCCGTCACGTCTAAAACATCGCTAGGGTTAAACCCCAGTTTCGCCAATTCGCGCAAAATTCGCGCGTCAACATCTGCGCCCTCAGCAACAGCAAATGCAATCGGCTCACACATAAAGCCCGACGTAGTTAATTTTTCCAAGGCGTGCGCCCTGTCGCGCTCAATCGCAATCGGCCGCGGATACTCGGCACGTGACAATACGAAAATCTCTCCGGCGGATTCAAACCAAGGGATCAAGTCGACCGTCGGATGTGGACGGCTGACCAAATCCCATACCTGTTCTGTGCCGCTCTCCTGAAAGTGCTCAACTTGGAGAAAGGACGGCTTCGCAATCTGCTCTCGGGACTCACAAACAAAGTGAACACCCGCGTCGGCCTCCACTTTTTGTCCAATGATCATAAAATTGGTCGGCGGATAAGGGACCTCGCCGCCACTCAAATCATAGATGTAAACCTGATTGCGCCACCGGTTCGCAATAATCCACTGATTGTAAATCGGACGTGAGAGCAGAAGGCGAAGACCTCGGCTTTCAAAAGCGTCTTCAAAGTCCTTTTGGGAGAAGTACAAATATTCTTCCAAAAGCTCCACATCCCAGTCTTTTCGATAGTCTTTACGCAACAAGAACTCGGTGGCGCGGCGAAAGTCGACCCGGAATCTGCGAAATCCCGCTCGCGCGCAAGCAACTTCTTTGTATGGGACCCCACCTTGTTGAAAATCGGCACACTTGAAGTCACGACAGAAAATTTCAAAAAGATCCGCGGTCGAAGGTTCCAGATCGCCGGATTGCAATTCCAATTCCACGTCCCCCGGGCCCTCCGGAACAACAAAATCGCGCACGGCTAAAATTCCGCCCGGCTTTAACTCGGAGATCTGATGATCGAGAAGTTGGTGAATCTTTTTGACATCAAAGGAGTTGAAGCTCGTCACATGATGAAGGACGGAAGAATTCAAAATAGCGTCCATGTCGCTCGACTTGAAAACCTTTTCTGCGATGTCGCCGATCTCGAAGTTTAAATTGGAACGCTTGAAGTTCTCGCGACAGTACGCCACCGACTCGGGACTAATGTCGACACCAGTCACCGCGAGCTGAGGATACAAACTGGCAATATCAAAACTCCCTTTTCCCGAACCGCAACCCATGTCGGCCACTCGCCCGTATGCCGGCAGATAACTGCTGATCAATGCCACCTTTTGGCGCATCGTTTTATCCATTCCGGCATAGTAACTGGCGTACCCGTCGGCACTTCCGCGCGCTTGGCGGTCGTATTTGTCTTTCATTGAGCCAGCTTAAACCATTGGATTTTCTAGTCAAAAGCAATTCAAAATCTAGCCCTTGACTTAGTGTCTTAAACACACTAACTTAGTGTCATAGAGACACTAAGTGGCTCGGGATCGATAGACTAACCCCCGGGCCCCTCAGGTGCCTCCCAAACAACTAAACGTCGGAGGTTCCAATGTTCGGATTCAAATATTTTAAAGGTTCACCCACTCAGTACACCAAGCATTTCAGCGGTTCTCGTCTGAAGCATAAAGGCCCTGGCCAGAGTTTTTTCTACTGGCAGCCGACTTCAGTCCTTATGGCGATACCGCTCGATGCCCAAGACTTCCCATTCGCGTTTGCACAAACCACTCGAGACTTTCAGGAAGTTACCCTGCAGGGTCAACTCACCTACCGGGTCACCGATGCAGAAAAATTAGCCGAATTGATGGATTACACGATCGATGAAAACGGTCATTACAACAGCGAAGCACCCACATTTTTGAGCGAGCGAATCACACGGACCATTCAGATCGCAACCAAGGATCTAATTCAAGGGCACGACTTAGCCGATGTACTGGATAAGACCGACGTGCTGAGCCAGCAAGCGCTCGAGCGAGTCCGCCGCGATTCTTTCGTGCAAATGCTCGGACTCGAAATTCTCTCAACCGCCATTCACGTTCTTACTCCCAACCCCGACATGGCTCGGGCTTTAGAAGCCGCCACTCGCGAAAACCTGCAAAAGGCTGCCGACCGGGCTATGTATGACCGCCGCAATGCGGTCGTAGAGCAAGAGCGAATGATCAAAGAGAATGAACTGCGAACTGAAATCGCCGTCGAAGAAAAGAAGCGCCAGATACGCGAAACTAAAATCGCGGCGGACATCGCACTCGAGAAGCAGCGCGCGGAGTTTATTGAGCAAAAGGTCGAAAACGACCGTAAGGAGGCCGATGCGCGAGCCTATTCGATGGACGCCTCTCTGAAACCGCTGAAAGGCATGGACTGGAGAATTCTAATGGCGGCCAGCCAAGGACGAATGGATGCCGACACCATGATTGCGATGGCCTTTCGGGAAATGGCTGAAAACGCTGGAAAAATCGGCGAGCTCAATATCAGCCCGGACCTTCTTGGAAAGCTGATCAAATCGGAAAGCAAAAAGTAGTGGAGACGGCCATGTTCGAAAAGATTATTTTTATAACCCGCAAGACTCGGCTCGAAGAACTGATGGCCCGGTACGGAAGCGAGCGCATGGCCCGCTTCCATATTGAGCATGGAGGCGGTGATTTCAACACCTATTCCGCAGAACACGCCGCCTACGCGGCCGCACTGAATCAAGTGCGGCCCGCGTTGGCGAAGTTTGAGAATGTCAAAGTTCAGACGCTCGACCGTGAGTTGGTGAAGTCCTACATGTTTTCGAACAAAGACCTTATCGTGACTCTCGGGCAGGACGGCCTGGTCGCCAACACGGCGAAGTACGTCGGGTCGCAACCGATCATAGCTCTCAATCCCGATCCCGAGCGCTTCGATGGCATCCTACTGCCCTTTCTCCCCGAGCAAGCCGAGCGCGTTGTCGCCCGCGTTCTCTCCCGGGACTATGCCGAACGACGGGTCACTTTGGCTCACGCCAAACTCTCGGATGGTCAGGAACTTCTGGCTTTCAACGATTTCTTTATCGGAGCCCGAAGCCACGTGTCCGCCCGCTACCAACTCGAATTTGCGGGGCACAAAGAATCCCAATCGTCGAGCGGCATCATTGTATCGACTGGCGCGGGATCCACCGGATGGATGTCCTCCGTGCTCAACATGGCAGGCGCCATAGCGAAAGCCTGCGGAGGAAGACAGGGAAAGACGCCACAGCTGACTTGGGAGGACGAGCGCCTGGTTTTTGCCGTTCGCGAACCGTTTCTCAGCCGGGCTTCGCGAACGGACACGGTTTTTGGATTTATTGATTCGCAACGCCAACTGGTTTTAGAATCACAAATGCCAGGAGGCGGTGTCTTATTTAGTGATGGGGTTGAAAAGGACTTTCTGAATTTCAATTCCGGACAGCGAGTCACCATCCAACCGGCGCTAAAAAAGGCGCATCTGGTGACGGGAGTTTAATTGGAGCTCAAGGTTACGGTCGACATCATACTGTTCAAAGTGATCGCGGCTAAACTTTGCATTTTGTTAGTGCAGCGTAAGTTTGCGCCATTTCAGGGTCGGTGGGCCGTGCCCGGCGGATTCGTGAAAGAAAAAGAATCTCTCGATCAGGCCGCCGCGCGCGAACTCGATGAAGAAACCGGACTTAAGAATATTTATTTTGAGCAGCTGTACTCCTTTGGTGATCCGGGACGCGACCCGCGCGGTCGAGTGATTACCATCTGTTATATGGGGCTTGTTCCCGCCGACGCCACCGAGAAGCTCGAAGCGGGGTCCGATGCGGCCGATGCCCAGTGGCATGCCCTAGAGGAGCTGCCCGATCTTGCATTTGATCATAAAAAAATCGTCGACTACGCCCAGGAGCGCCTGATCAACAAACTCGAGTATACGACCGCGGGATTTTCACTTCTGCCTGCGGAATTTACTTTGACCGAACTTCAGCAAGTCTACGAGGCGGTGCTTCGCCGCCCGCTCGACAAACGAAATTTCCGCCGTAAACTTGAACTTTTAGATATTTTAAAAACCACCTCCCACTTTCGTTCGGAAGGTGCCCAGAGACCCGCCCGGCTTTATCAGCTTTCGACGAACAAATTTGAGAAGCTAAAAAATAAAGGAATTCTTTTTCCCTTTTGAGGAGAGTCACATGCAAACCCTAACTGTCATTCCCGGCGATGGGATCGGACCCGAAGTGATGGATTCGGCCTTGCGCATATTAAAGGCTGTGCGCGCTCCCTTCACTTACGATTTTCAAGAGGTGGGCGATGCGGCTTTCAAAGCGATCGAGAAATCTCACCTGGCCATTAAAGGGCCAACGGGAACTCCCTCGGGCGGTGGGCACAAGTCGTTTAACGTTCGCCTGCGCCTCCACTTTGATCTGTACGCCAACCTGCGGCCGGTGATCGCGCTGCCCGGAATTCAAGCCCTAAAGCCAAACGTCAACTTGGTGCTTGTGCGTGAGAACACCGAGGATCTTTACACCGGTGTGGAGCGCATGATCGACGAAGGCACACCCAACGAAGCCGCCGAGTGTATCAAACGAATTACGCGCAAAGGCTCCGAGCGGATTGCCCGTTTCGCGTTTGCGAAAGCACGTCAGCTGAAACTTAAGAAGGTCGCCATAGTTCATAAGGCCAACATCATGAAAATGACCGATGGCCTATTTTTAAGGACTTGCCTCGAAGTGGCTGGATCCCATCCCGAGATCGAGACGCGCGACGTGATTGTGGACAACTGCTGCATGCAGCTGGTGACCCGGCCTGAACAATTCGAGGTCTTAGTTACCGAAAATTTGTACGGAGATATTTTGAGCGATCTCTGTGCCGGCTTGGTTGGAGGGCTTGGGGTCGTACCGGGAGCAAATATCGGCGACGACTGCGCGATCTTTGAAGCCGTTCACGGTTCCGCACCTGATATCGCAGGCCAAGGTAAAGCGAACCCCACAGCGCTGATTCAAAGCGCGATTTTGCTTTTGGAGCATGTCGGAGAAATCGAAAAGGCCCGCGCCGTTCGCGAAGCTTTGACCAAGGCATTAGCGAATGCAGAAACCCGAACCCGTGACATCGGTGGGAGCGGAACGACCGAGTCTTTCACGCAATCGATCATCGCAGCGCTCCCAAAGATCTGACGCAGCCAAGCGCTACCGAATAGTGATTGTAGCCGTCCCATTGCCGAAATACTGAATGCCGTTGGCGGGTACATTAAATCGGATCAGAAACGTTTTACCCACGCTTGCCGGGCTGTTCGAGACGCGAATAAATCCGATGCCTTGTCTCAGGCCCGCGAGAATCGTGATCGAGGCGGAAGTGGCTTCATAGTCTTGCCCGCTCACGGCCGAAATATTTTCGGTCTGAAATGAAATGTTCAGATCCGAAGCAAGTCCGCCATTGAGCGTGAGAAAGATCGGAACATATTTGACCGTCTCAGTGCCAACGGTTTTCGCATGTTGGGTCGAACCGATCGTCAATTGCGGCGGCGTGGCCGAAGTCAGGTTGAGCGAGTGTGGGAATGTGCGCAGAATTTGTGTCACACCCGGCGCCGAGCGAAAATAGCAGGCAATCGGTTGCTCAGTCACAGGAGCGACCCAGCTCTGGCAATGAACCTGACATTGCGGGAGCGTCATCGCGACATCGTAGCCCTGAAAGGCATTGCCAAAATTATTCACGCCCGCACGGAAGCACGAGTCCATGGAGATCGCCGAGAACATCGGGGGCTGAGGTGGCGGAGGTGGTGGGGCCACAGCTTCGCAAGAATAGTTCCAAACCCGGATCAATTCCCTTCGCAAAACCTGCGGTGAGGAATTTAAAATGTTCGCGTAAGCCGCGACTTCTGCATCGGAGGCGAGATCTACGCCATCGGTGAGTGAGTCCCAAGCGGGATAGATATTGCGCATGGAGGTTGCCGTAGCAAAGCCGCTCGCGCAGGCCGCGGCCGGAACTCGGCAGTGAAGGGCGGGCGCTGTGTAAGCGGAACCCGCACCGCCACACATATTCTGATCTTGGCCGAAGCTGTCGCTAAAATCCCATAGGCCCAAACACGCGAACGCTCCGCCGGGCAGGTTAGAACCTAAGAGAGTGCCCGCGCAGTTTGCTGCATTCACTTTGGGGGCGGGCTCGATAGCGGGTACAGGATCCGGCACGGGAGCCGGCGCAGGAGCCGGCGCTGGCGCGGGATCAGGCGAGGGCGTTGGCTCTGGATTCGGTCTCGGGCCGTCAAACTTTGGTCCCGAACAATCTTCGATCGGCTCCGCGCTTACCATACTGGGAATAATCGTGATCTCCGCTTGGCGCGCGTTGTGCGAGAGATTCAGCTCAAGCTCGCCAATAATTAAGGGCGCCGAAAGCTGGTCGCGTAAAATCGGATTGATGCCGTTCAATGGTACGCAAGCTTGGGGACTCGAGGCTCTAAATCCAAGCAGATAGACCTTGCGCTTGTCGCCGGTGGGAATTTTGAGAACGATCGTGTCTCCGGCTTTATAAAGACCCTGCATTAATCCGGGCGCAAAAGTTTGGCCACTTTGGCGCCGACAAGAATCCTGGTGTTTAGAATTCCCCGGCCAGTCAACGGCGATCGCGAAACACGTCACGTCTTCCAGTGCTGATGGAGGCGACATATTCCAGTTGGAGTCACTACTTTGGGAGGAGAATCTCTGTTCAACGGCGCTTACTTTATTAAACGCATTGAGGCCGCTGATATTGACTGAGACTTCTGCGGTAGTTTCTTCGGTGGCTTGAAGCCCTTTGGGCGCGCTACAGCCGGACAATAACAATATAAGACTGGTGCTCAAGAGTGCCGCAAGATGATACGGTTTCGCCGCAGTCACTGTTCCTCCAACGTTCCATAGTATGACTTCGTTAAAGGATAGGAGACCCCGGTAAATAGTGCAAATTTACCTATGAACGGTGTTTCAACAGGGTACGTAGTTGGATTGGGACTTATATAGGTACTTCAATTCGAGTCGTTATCATTTGAGACGATTTTAGTCTGCTCTAGAGTTCATTAAAAAAGGCTCTCAGAATCTTTCGGTAGCCGTAACCTTGCGATCTATTCAAAGGAGGACCGAAAGAACAACATTGAGCAACGCTTGTTACATCAATTCCTGAAAAATAAAAGTTTAGTAATTTTCACCTTACGACATTAGTCAAAATTCGCTCACATCGCGAGTCTAAGGTCCGCACCCAGTCCGATTTTTCTAAATCGGTTTCCGCTCAGCACCTACTCTATATCGTATGGGTGATTTCAAAAGGATCCTTCCGATCTTCACGATCTCCATTGCGGCGATCGCGGGAATTGTCAGCTGTAAAAAGGCGGACAAGGGCACATTCTTCTATGGAGCTCTGTCGACCGAGCAGAAGATTATTATCAGCAGCAGTTCTACCGTCACCGCCGCGCCCTTTATTGTCGCGCAATATTCGATCGACGGCATCTTTGAAAAGGTGCTATTCGACTCGACATTTTCGAGCCGAATTTTGCGAAGCATGGCGGCCATAACTCCGTTTCAATTTCTAATTTCAACCGACACCGTCGACGGAATTTTGAAATTCGATTACTTCAATGGACTCTCTTCCTTCATCAGCAACGGCAACCTGACGGGGAACATTTACAATCTACGTCGGGCTAAAAATGGCGATGTTTTTGTCATCGAAACTACAGCCATCGAAAGCTTCGACGCCAGCGGAAATCGGATTGGCAATCCGCGCATTCCCAACACCGCAATTGGCGCGTGCCAAATCACAACCGCCGCAAGGGGCCTCGCCATAAATGATGCCGGCACTGTTATCGTCGGCAGTCAGGGCAACGACGACATTCTCTTTTTCGACGTATCAAGCCCTAGCGCTACAACATGCCTCGCCGCCAACGGAAGCCTCGGCAACGTAGATCCTATAGCCATTGTCGCTCACAGCGACGGATATGTTTACGTCGCGCATTCCGGTGGAACCGATGCCGTCGTCCGATTCAATGGCGACGGATCGGGAACCGCGTCTCCGGTTTGGACAGGCTTGACCACATCCAACCCCACGGCGATGGCCGAAATGCCAGATGGATCTTTGATCGTCGCCTTAGATGGTACGAATAATATCATTCGCATCCTCACCGACGGCACTGTCGTAGCGAGTCCATTTATACAGGACGGATTTACCTTTTACGTTCAAGATATAATGATTTCGGACTCACCTTGATCGACGGCGGTCGACTTCGGTTTTTTATCCTGTATCCGGGATACAGTTAACAGTATCCGGGATACTGAATTAAATTGGAGGTGACACCCGGAATCGCACCGGGGTGCACGCTTTTGCAGAGCGCTGCCTAACTACTCGGCCATGTCACCTTGAACAGGAATCGGCAGTGAACCAGATTCCTTACGAGCGCTCAAGCTTCCCCGCGCCGACTGGCGAGGCGCAGCAATTTTCGACAGTGACCACACCGTACGCGCTTCAGTTTGAGGCACCCTAAAAACCCGTGAAAAATCCACCGCCCAAGGCGTTTCTAAATAAGCCATAGCCGGGCACACCTTGCAGTATCAGCACCCATGACCATTTTACTAAGCGCAGTTATCAGTATCTTTGCCCTAGTCCCATCGCTGGCCGCCGCCACAGAAAAGCCGATCACGCACCCTGCCGGAAAGCTAAAAATAGAAGTCTCTAGCCGCAAGCTTTCCATTCTGGCCGACGGAAAGTCGGTGGCCACCATCGAATGCCAACTCACCGCAGCTGACGCGCCCGCCATCCGCGATCTTATCGCCGCCAAAGGCTCACCAGAAACACCCATCACTATAGACCTTAAAGGCATCGCCAATTATTGCGATCTGCGAAAGCTGCAACACCGCTGTCTTTACGACGCGGATTCCGGCGGCTGCAGTGCCTCAGATCTCAAAAAAGTCGAAAAGGGTGACCAAGACGGCTTCGATTGGGATGAACCGGCCAAAGATCTCGAAAAATTTCTCAGCAACAGCGAGCCGCCGCAAGCGCCCATCTAGTTAACCAAAGATTTCGTCCAATTCTTTAATCGGGCTCACCACCAAACCTACAGCCTCCGTAAAGTGTTTGGATTCCACCCGCTTAGACTCGTGCAGATCCGCTATTCCGCGCGCCACTCGCAGCAATGCGGCTCGCCGCCGATGATTGAGCGACATTTCGTCGACCCACCCCGGCACCTTGAGCTCCACCTCACCGCGAATCTTTGCAAAACGAGTGAGCCTCTGCAAAGTCTCGCGAATCTCATTCACGTGCACCCGGTCCACCGAGCGGTCCGTCCAATTGTGCGAGTATCCCATCACATCAAAGCGATCGAGCAGGGGGCCGCTCAATCGATGCACAACCTGCGAGCACTTATTGCGAAACACGTACGGGCAGCGCCGCTCCATTCCAGGTGCGGCCTTGCCGCACGGGCAAAGATTCGTGGTCGCCACCAATTGAAATCGCGCCGGTAATATTTCGCGCGAGCCCTTTCGCGCAATCTCCACCCGCCCGTTCTCAAGCGGCTCGCGCAAGTTCTCAAGCACTGCCACATGAAACTGTAAAAACTCATCCATAATCAAAATCCCGCCGTGAGCGCGGCTAATCACCCCCGGCGCGATCGGAAATCCCCCACCCACCATCGCCAAGGGGGTCACACTGTGGTGCGGCTGCTCGAGAGGGCGCCAACGCAAATTTTCGCGCCCGATCATTTCTTCCCGCTCCACATAAAGATCCGGGTCCGGCGCCTCAGTGAGCGAGTACATTATTTTTGCCCAGGTCGATTTGCCCGACCCCTGCGGACCCGCGAGCAAAACATGCAGCTTCATATGCAAAACCAAAATAAGAATTTTAGCGGCCTCCGCATGCAGAGTTAAATCGAGCGGCGCTGGCCTTTGCCAAAATGCCTCCCAGTCAAAAAATCTCTGCTTGCGTGCGACCGACTCATCTCTAAGTCGGGTGAGTTCACTCCACGCCCCTTCACGCACATAATCTCCCACCGAACCTGTTAAAACTTCTTCTCCGGCCGCCGCCCTTAACGCCGATGGCAAATCATGCGGCGCAATCACCCGGCCATCGAGCGCCACCTCTCCATACACATACGCCCGTTGCGCGGCCGCCAAAATATTCTCTGGCAGTTGATTGGTTTTGGCCAAAAACCCGAGCGCAATGGCGAGTTCCCCTCCCGCGCTACTTTTACGAAAGTGGTTGGGCCGCAAATTCACAATAATCTGATGCCCGCGCGGCCAAGTGAAGCCGCAGGATTTAAGCGCCGATTTAAGTTTAACTCCCGATTCTTTAATTTGTGCATCGGGCAGCCCCACCACGTGCAGGTTCGGAATCCCCGCCAGCAAGTGAATTTCGATTTCGCCCTTTTCCCAAGTTCCGCCGTGATTGAAGATTGTTTTTATAATCATGGGCAAAGTCCCATGCAAAAACGGGCCACCAGTTCATAGCCAATGCACTCGGCAATCGCATGTTTGGTTGTCCGGATTTCATCCGGAGCTCGGACGCCAAACAAGGCGGCTGACTCTTTAAACTTACCTTAGACCTGCCCCGCGGCTTGCAGTGGATTGTCGAACTAACCAAAGGAGCCCACATGGACGACTATACCGATGAACAACGAATCGCAATCCTCTCCGAACTTTTTCAAGAGCTTGCCGCTTGGGAATGCCACGCCCTGCCCAGTGATTGCGAAGACACCACACCTTACATGGCCATGTACTACGTCGAAAAAATTCTGCCCGCGGGTCTTTATCTCGAAGCCGACCATGGCCATCGCATCGGCCCGCTGCGAATATCGCACGAGATTGCAAGCCTCATCCGCACGGGCGACGCCATCGTGATCACGGCCGCGCGCTTTAAGGGCGTGTGGCATCTCACATCGTTCGACTTTATGTTGCCGACCGCCGAGTGCGAAATCGACTACGAGGGAGAGGATGAGTTTCCGGGATTACACTAAAATTTGACATGTTATACAAAATATTGTATATTATATTTGTCGGGCTACCTGTATGCTAAAAAAGGTAGCCTGGTTAGGCGATAGCAAACGCGTGATCAGTCAATTTCCCGCGGGAGTTCGGTCCACTTTGGGGGCGCAGCTATTTCGCCTTCAAGAGGGAAAATTGCCGCTCAATAGTCGGCCCATGAAGACAGTCGGACCCGGCGTTTTTGAGCTTCGAGATCAGGATAGGGACGGCTGGTACCGAGTCATCTATGCCCTAGAATTAGGAAGCACAATTTTTGTGCTTCATTGCTTTAAAAAGAAGAGCGCCAAAACCAGCATTACGGATTTAAATTTGGCCAGAGCCCGTTATCGGACACGGAGGATTGAAAAATGAAAAAAAACAGACCGGTATTTTATGATCTTGGATTCTCTCCCTCAGAAAGCTTAGCTCTTACCATCAAGGCCAAAATTTTCTCAAAAATTCTAGATGTATTTAACGACCAACACCTCACGCAAAGGGAACTTGGCAAAATCCTCTCCATTCCCCAGCCGCGCGTGAGCGAACTCTTAAATGGCAAAATCGCAAGTCTAAGCATTGAGAAACTTCTTCTTTATCTGGAAAAATTAGGAGTTATGGCATCTGTTTCGTTCAAACCTTCGAAGGTCGGCTGAACTACAAATCTTCGAGCGACCGAATTCCCGACAAGGGATGGTTGCGGTCGACTTCTTCACGCAGTTTGTGCGACGTGACCGTGGTGTAAATTTGCGTGGTCTGTAGGCTCGAGTGGCCGAGTAACATTTGAATGGTGCGTAGGTCGGCACCGTTCTCAAGCAGAGCGGTGGCGCATCCGTGCCGAAACTGATGCGGGCCAATAGGCTCATCAAAGCCGGCGCGCGCCGACCATGCGGCCAACCAACGCCACACGTCGACTCGCGACGGGCGGTGGCCGCGATCATTGATCAAGATCGACTTGGTTTCGTCTTTCACCAAATACGGGCGCACATCTTTAATATATGCTTTCAGTTCTGTAAGTAAGTTTGCGGAAAGAGGTAGCAATCGTTCTTTGCCACCTTTCCCCAACACTTTTAACCAAGCATCCGTCACATTAAAATCGGCCAAATTCAAAGCCACCAATTCACTGACGCGGCAGCCAAGACCAAAAAGCAACAAAAGGGTCATGTGGTTACGAGCGGCACGATGCACATCTTCCACCCGACAGGCCTCAATCAGCTTTTGAAATTCGTCGAGGGTGATCGGCTTTGGCAAATTTGGCTTCACGCGCGGAGGCCGCAGTTCACGCAACTCGGGCGCTTTTTCGCCTTGCGTTTCACAGTAGCGAAAGTAGGTGCGTAAACTGCTTACGACCCGCGCCTGTGAACGCGTAGAGAGCTTTTTAGATTTCATGAATTCGAACAAAGACGCTAGCTCGCGGCCGGATTTTTGGAACTCAGAAAACAATTCCAAATCTCGGCGATAGGCCATCACAGTGTTTTGCGATCGGCCCCGGACATGCTGTAAATCTTCGAAGAACTCAACCCAGAGCTTGAGCATACTTGATTATTACCGCGAATTTTTATGTGAAATGCAAATGATAAATTTAGAGAGAGAATCCTGTGAGCGTCGAAACTTTGCCGAGGTACGAGTCACCCTCGAACAGTTTAAGTTGAATCACGCCGCCAAGCTCACCGTCTTGGATATCGAAGCTTTTCACCGTGATCTGAGTGTTGCCAGATAAATTGGCCGTAAACTCACCGTTGCCAATTCCGCCGGATCCGGTGAACGCATAGTACGAAAATGTGTCGCTCCCCGCTTTGATGCCGATGATTAAGGCATACTCCCGACTCGGAACATCAATAAAAATCACACGAGCGTCAGTGATGCTGTTCAGACCCAGAGTTTGCGGATCGGCCGCGCCTAAAAAACCAAAATCACGAAAGCTTACGACATTGGCCACTCTAACTTTTGGAGTCGGAGCATGAGCCACGAAGACAATCGCTCCCTCCCGATCTTTGTATGAGAGAGCGTCGGCCACATTGCCCGAACCACCGCTCGAAGCGCCTGCGCCTTCTACATCTTGAAGCATAGTCTGCACGTCGGCCGCCGTAAGGGCGTTATCGCTGGTTCGAACGTGATTCGAACAGCCAGTCGCCATAGCGATAGTCAAAACAGTCAAAATCGGGCTTAAAAGCTTCATATTCTCTTTCCCTCTCCCTTTCTTTAACTATTGCCACGCCTGTGCCCGCCCTCAGAGCTAAAGGATAAGTCATTGAAAATATTCAACTAAATACCATAGCCTCGCAAATCCCCGGCTCGCAATGAACTGTCAAACTCCCCCTTCACCGCCAAAAATTGGCTCGCGGCAAAGGATGTGCTACTCCTGTTGCAAATGTCAGATAAAGACTCCGATTTCGCTGAAATTCTCGAGAAGCTTCAGAAGGTAAATCGTCGGCCCGTGGATGCCCGCAATATGGCGCCCGTCGCCGCCGCCGTACCCACCGACCTGCTTATTCAAGATATGAAAAATGCCGAGCTGCTGGTCGATACTCACCCTGATCTTCTAGAAAAGGGCTTGGGAATTTACCGCGCGGTCGGTGCCGAAATTCCCAATGTGCTTCAAGAACTCGGCCGCTTGCGCGAAGAAACATTTCGCACCGTGGGCGAGGGAACAGGTTTAGCGTCGGACACCGATGCGTTTGATCTGTACTACGATCACTTTTGGGCCTGGGATAAATCGCGCAAAGAAATCACCGGCGCCTACCGAATCGGCCGAGTGGATCGCATCCTGGCCGAACGTGGCACCGCCGGCATTTACTCAAACACGCTCTTTAATATGGAGAACCTGCTGAATTCGGACTTCCGCGCAGGAACTCTCGAGGCGGGACGCAGCTTTATTCGACCCGAATTCCAACGTGGACTTTCGCTGCTTTATATTTGGACCGGCCTCGCGCGCTTTATCTCGGCCCACAGCCATTACAAATATTTGATGGGCCCCGTGAGCATCTCGAACGAATTTCAAGAGAGCTCAAAGCATTTGATGGTCAATTACCTGATGAAACATCACACGCACGAAAAATCGAGCCTGGTGTCGTCAAAAAATCCCCCGACGTTCGAAACCAATTTGTCGCCCGAAGAACTCACCTCAATCATTGAATCCAGCTTCAATTTGGCTTCACTGCAAGATTTTGTTCGAATGGCTGAAGGCAATCCGAAGGCGCAAATTCCTCAATTGATTAAGCTCTATATCGAATTGGGCGTTCGCTTTTTGGCCTTTAACAAAGACGATGATTTCAATTCGATTGATGGGTTAATTTGGCTCGATATTCCGAAAATTCCGCACAACATCGGCCTCCGCTACTTCGGAGCCGAAGGTTGGCCCAAATACCGCGCGACCCATCCGGGTTAGAGCGCTTTTAATTTTGCCCGAGGATAATAAAGCTTAAGAATGTCGGTGTATGACGAGCCCGACTGCGCAAGAGTACGCGCACCGTATTGGCAGAGGCCGACACCGTGGCCCACTCCCTGCCCTCGGATATAAAGAACATCGGCAACCCATTCCAACGAAAAATCCGTAGAGCGTACTTTGTTAAATCCGATTAAACCGCGAAAGTCTTGCGAGGTCAGACGATTGCTCACGATCTTGCCACCCGACTCCACAACCGCGACCACCGAACTGACCCTACCACTCGGAGAACGCCCACCAATATGCAAGGTCTTTAGGCGAGCATCGGTCGGCAGCTTTAACGAGTTCATTAGTTTTGCGCGCAGTTCCTGGCGGTCGATCTTAAGATTCCACACTTTAGGCTTTCGCATCCCGCAGGTTGGATCTTTCACCGAAGAAAATGAACTCACCTCACCCCAAACATACTTTGGGTCTTCTGAACTGCAGCCGCAGTCGGCTGAATAGAAGGCCTTTAAAATTTTGTCGCCCTCATCGAGCAGAACTTCGCCCGACGTCGATTCGATAATGTTCTTAAGCTTAGTTTTTTTCTCCGGGTGAAGAGCTAAGTCCTCTTCAAAACGGTGAACTTGATCATAGACGGACGTATCGAGATCAAACGAGCGATTGCGTCGTTGCGAGGCCACTTTTAATGCAAAAGAGCGCGCCGCCACCGCTTGCGCCTTTAACGCCTCCGAAGGCCAATTCAATGGCATTTCGGCCGGGATCACTCCCGCCAAATAGTCTTCGACCGGCATCATCACGATCACATCGAGCAGCCCGGAGGACCTTCTAAAGATGCGAACCTCATCGGTCACGCGCTTGCCGGCCAACTGCAAAAAAGCTCCGCGAATACTGAGAGTCGTACCCGCGAGTTTAGCGGTTAGTGCAGAGCTTCGATCTTTAATTTTAAAATGTCCGTTCACCCAGCGCACCTGCAGTCGCGAATGACCGTAGGTGCCCCAATGGGCTTCTTCGCCTGCAAGATTCAGCGAAACTCCGCGCAACTCCACCGCGGATACGCCCTTGTGCACGCGCACGCGCAATTCACGGGCCTCAGCCACAGCGGAGATTGTGAGCGCGCAGAATGCAAGAGCGATCCAGAATCGCATCAACCCTTTTTCTCCATAAAGACTTTAAACAGGTCCATGGGGATCGGAAAAATAACCGTCCGTTGTCCTTCGCCCGAAATTTCAGTCAAAGTTTGCAAATACGCGAGTTGCAGCGCCGTGGGTGACGCGGCCAAAATATTCGAGGCATCACGCAGCTTTTCGGCGCGTTGAAATTCACCTTCCGCACTGATCACTTTCGCGCGGCGTTCCCGCTCCGCTTCAGCCTGACGAGCCATGGCGGACTGCATTTCTTTGGGCAAGTCGACGTTTTTGATTTCTACGTTCGAAATCTTAATGCCCCACGCTTCTGTGGCGCGATCTAAAATGGCTTGTAAAGAGTGGTTAATCTTGTCGCGGTTCGAAAGCACTTCGTCCATTTGGTACTGACCAAGAACCGAGCGCAAAGTGGTTTGCGCAAGTTGCGATGTGGCGAACAAATAATCCATCACCCGAGTGACAGCGCCTTCGGGGTCAACCACGCGAAAATAAATGACCGCATTTACTTTTAAACTGATGTTGTCTTGCGTGATCACATCTTGCGGCGGGATGTCCATGGTCACGGTTCGGGTATCAACGCGAACGACGCGTTCTACCCCAGGAATCAAAATAATTGGGCCCGGGCCCCGAATTCCGATCGAGCGACCTAGGCGCAAGACCACGCCGCGCTCCCACTCCGGCAAAATTTTAACGGCCGACGCAATAATTGCGACCGCGATAAAAATCCAAATCGCACTGGGACCAAGTAACTCCATCATCTTAAGACTCCTTTTTAACTTTCAACACTAGACCTTCATATCCATTGACTAAAACTTCATCGCTCATCTTTACAACGCTGGGGCTTTGAAACTTCCAAAGCTCTCCGCGCAGCTCGATCATTCCCGTCGTGCCCGAGGATTCTAAACTCACAACTCGGCCAACATGTCCGAGCAAATCTTCAAAGCCGCCTTTTTTCTTTACGTTCGCCGTCTTTAACACAAGGAAGCCCACCCCCAAAAATATCACCGCAAACAGCAAAGCCACCGGCACAATCAGGGTTAGAGGGAGGCGATACCCGGTCTTGACCGGATCAAATAAAAATAAGCTGCCGACAACAAACGAAATTATGCCGCCGACCCCGAGCGCCCCGAACGAGGGCACAAACATTTCTGCAATCAACATCGCAATTCCAAGTAGCAGCAGCGCCAAGCCGCCGTACTCAACTTCTAACTTGTGAAGCGCGACCAAGGCGACAATCAAGCCCACGGAGCCAACAACGCCGGCGATCATGGTTCCCGGATGGGTCATTTCAAAATACAAGAGTCCGAGGCTGCCGAGGAGAATGAGATATGCGAGTTGGGGATCGGTAAGGATGGAGAGGAGTTTGTAGCGGAGATCTAAATTGAATTCTTGAACAGGACCGGTTTCAACTTTTTGCGTTTTATCGTTAGACATTTTAACCACTCGACCGGTGGCGAATTTTACGAAGTCATCGCGCGATCCGCCAACAAAATCGATGGCCTTTAACTTCATCGCTTCTTCAGCTGTGACGGCTTTAGCTTCTAAAATAATATCGCGGCCGAATTGCTCACTGCGGCCCCGCATCTTGGTCAAACTGTCGAGCCAACTGCGGGTGTCGTTGAGAATTTTCTTTTTCACATCTTCGGGGATTTCGCCACCCATGGTCACCGGTGTCGCAGCACCCAAATTGGTTCCGTTCAAGGCGCCGTTCACGTGACACGCCTGCAAAATAATCGCGCCCGCGCTCCCCGCATGGCCCCCGGCCGGAGAAACCAGACACATATAAGGATATTCGGAATTCACAATCAGTTCGACAATCCGGCGGGTCGAATCCAAGCTGCCGCCGGGGGTATTAATCAAAAGGAGAATGGACGTGCATTTTTCCTGGGCTGCGTACTTCTCGCCGCGCTGAAGAAGATCCAAACTCGCCGGCCCAATTACATCGGTAACATCAATTTGCGCGGTGCACGCCGACGACACGGCTGGCGCTGGCGGCGCGGTTTTCGATTCGGCATAAACAAGGCCGGTCATAAAACTCAAAATCAACAGTACAAGATTCATTGTGTTTTTATCTCCCGCGAAAATTCTTGCAGTAAACTCCACACCGCCCGCTTATGAACGGTCACCTCGGGACCATCGCCCAACATTTGCGTGAGCCTTGGCATATGCCATTGGACCTCGTTACCCACAACTCGCCTCTCACAGCGATCCCCAGAAAAAAGCAGCCTATGCATTGCGGGCGTCGGCTCTTGGTTGGTTTCTTGGTGCTGCCATTTGGTCAGTCGGATGCTGGCCAAGATCTTGTCGAGGAGCGGCTTGGTCTGCTCAGACAGCTCTTCCGTAACCACGACCACCGGCAAAATTTCTACGGGCGACTGGGCCTGGGGTTGTGCTTGAACCGGCGGAGAGACGCCGAGAACTTCCCTTAAATATAGAGGTACGGGTTGAGGTTCTCTCATGCCGGACCAATGTAGGGTTGGCGTCCCGCTTCCGTCATCTTTATTTGGATTTCGCATCGCATCAAGTCTCAAGTTGAGACGAAATACTCCCGATCCATTTTTATCAGGTCACTGCGAAGGAGTATGGCATGGATGCCTCAAACAAGAATGAAAAGCCTAAAACGGTCGCCACCATCGATGTCAACTTGCACACCCCTACACACGCCGACTGGCTCACCGAATCCGTTGACGACCATTTAAAATGTGTTCTTTGCGGTGAATCTCTTGAGTTTAAGCACAAGACCAATTTTGTTGAGCAAATGGTGCACGAAGATGCCCAGTGTCCCTCGTGCGGAGTTCGCACTCGGCAGAATGCCTACCGGCTACAGTAAGCACTTAAGGCTGGTAAAACTCATCAATCTCGAACGACACTTCCACGTTCAAGTTACTCGTATCTAAAATCTTCGGATCATTCACCCGGATGTAATTGAACTTAGGATTGTAGCTCCACTCTTTTCCCGGCAATAAAATCCGACCCTTGTACATCACTTGAAGCGTGCGGGCGATCGGGCGTTCATCCAAAAGCACAATGGGGTTAACCACTGTGGTCTTTTTCACCAGATCTTTACCCAGATCGGCGAGTAAAATTCCGTAGTCGGGCGCATCCAGCGAGAAAACCTTACCGCCGGTCTGATTGACGATTTCGTCGTTTTTCATATTCCAGCTGTCATTGGAATCGGGACCAAACACGCCATAAACCACAAAGCGCGAAAGATCTCCGCTGAGCTTTCTTTGAATTTCACTAAGAAACGTCTGCGTGCTGATTCGACTCTGCTCCAGCTCATCGGTCACCGATATAATAATTAAATACGCATTCGGCCGAAGCCAATTTGGGAAAGCATTGAGCGCGTTCAGAGTCGGCTGAAAAGTCGCCTCAGCAATCCCGTCACCATTGGTGCCTAGGCGGCTAACAGCGGCGTTGAAAGTTTGTTCCGCATTCGTCGTTTGCCAATCTACAACGTTGGTAAATCCCATATACGGGCGATCACTATGATCCGTCGAAATTAAGCCCATTTTCCAGTGCAAACGTGAGCTGGTGGTAAACTGCGAAATAAAGGCGGCGCTATTGTTGATCACGGCGCGCTGATAGGTATCCATCGAGCCTGAGTTATCAATCACCCACAGAATATCTACATCTACGGCGTAAGATTCTGCCGAAGACGTGTCGAACAAATACTGTTTTGAAAAGCGGGTCTTTTCGAAAGGGAACGGTTTTTCGAGAAACTTGTCCTCACGTTGACAGCTCAGCACTCCGAACAGCGAGCAAACAAGCAATGTGGTCAGTATTCTCATCGTGTCACCTTATTGTTCGCGTTATGGATTTGCGCGCAAACTTGGTTGCCATCCCCACGGGCCTGAAAGACTTCGTCCACCCAAAGTTCATCGGTGGTGATTGGGAATGTCTGCGCGTCTTTTGGAACCTTAGTGTTGAGATCGGCCGTCGTCTGGCCATCCACAACTTGCTGGCGCGTGAGCATAACCAATCGACTGCGCAATTCCATTTTGACGAATTTCATCTTCAGAAGAGACTCAGAAATTTCTGCTTGCAGGGCCTGCCAATAGGCCTTGTTGGTGCTGCGAGTGAGTTCGCGACTCACCTTGCGCACGAACGGGGTCATCTCGGCCTGATAGGCCTTCATATCCTCATGCACTTTTTCGTACTGGCACTCACGCAGGTGGAGCATCGCGCTCATCACGCGGCCCTCTAAGCGCCATCGCAGTGGCACGATGGTCGAATTCAAATGGGTCAAGGTTCCGCGAAGTTTTGACCAGTCACCAGCCCGTAGATATGACCACGCCAACTCTTCGCGCGTGCGCAAATAGTCTTGCGATTCCATATCAACGGCGGCGTAAATTTCTGCGGCCTTAGCGTATTCACCGTCTTTATAAAGCTTGCGCGCGGCGCTCACTTTTTTGGTAACGGCGAAGGCGTTGCCACAGATCAAAAACGCGAAACTAAAAAAGATAGCCCGTTTGCAGATAGCCATGAACATTGTGAGCGTACCCCTGCGACAGAGTTCTGTTTTCTTTATAAAAATAATCCTTCACACCAACGCGAACCGAAATATCTTTCGGGAAGAAAAAGGCAAAGCCCACTTCTGCCACCGCGCCCAAGGCTTGGCCGGAGCGAAGATCATTTTGAACCGCGCCAAGGCCCAAGTAATTGTCAAACGACATCGATTGCGAGCGCGAAAAGCGGAACTTTCCATAGAACACATTATAGAGAGCGCGCGCTTCCATCCGGCTTTTTGCGTAGTCCACATCGGGTAAATAACCCGACGTATTTAACAAATTGTTCGCGGCCTTAGTGAACTTGTTCGACACCTGCGAATACGCAGCGGCCATCGCCCAGCGGTCGCTAAAGTGAAATATCCCTTCAACGGTCCACTGACTGGTCTCTAAAAAACCACTGCCCGAAAAATTTTGCGCCATGGCCACCGTCAGCTCCGGTCGCATCGCCAGTGGCGTCGCCCGGCCCTGAACCGCATAAATTCGCTCGACCAATTTGCTCGAAGGGATCGCGTCTTTTACATCGAGGTCTTTGAGCTCTCGCTCGAGAGACTTAGGCGCGGCCATCGCGACTGAGCCTGCGGTCAACGCGGCGGCGAGGCCCAACTTGCAGATTGCTGACCAGGTTTTCATTTCGGCTCCTTACTTTTGCTCATCACTGAAGCGAGGGTCGGGTTCACGCGAACCTGGTGGCTCGAACAGTTCGACGTGTGCACACAGGCGCGCAGATTCAAAGTGACGGTTTGCCCAAGTTTATCTGCGGGAATATTCTTCCAGCTGATTAAGCCCATACTTTTTGGTTTGCCGCTGCCGCCAATCACAGCTCGCGTGGTTACCGAAAGATTTCCGTAACCCGGGTGCGTGCCAGTCCATTGCGGAGTGTATTCATTGTTTTGATCTTCAGCCATCACTACAAAATCCACATCCACGGGCTGAGTAATGTCCACCGGTCCGGCAACCAAAGGTGGTGCAATGCGATTCGCAACCGTCCACACCACATTAAAGTCGAGCCGTTTGCCGCGCGGATTGTAGATCGTCACCCGACCGTTATAAACGTCTTCGGTTCTGTTGATGACTTTGTCGAAGGTGGGTGTCCACCGCAGCACAAATCTCGGCATAGTTCGGTTCGGAAAATCAATAACCGCATCAAGTGGAAGGCCCGCGACGGTGGCGTCGAAGGGACCGGCCGGATACTCCTGATCTTCGAATTCAATCACATGGGCGAAGGGCGAGCCTTCGATTCCCAACATATCGAGCGCCGACTTTACACCGGCCGGACGCGGAGTATCGTTCACCACCACTAGCGCTTGCTCGCTCAAAACCGTAATCGGGCTGCGGCTATCCCAAACTCGAACTTCAATCACATACTGCTTAGAAATAATATTGGGATTGTTCGGATCGTTGGCCGCTTGATAGGTCGGCGTCCATTTTAATTTTCCAGCCGCGGCATCAAAGAACATTCCTTGCGGCAAGCCCTGCACATCCACCACCGGACTTCCGCCATGGGGGGCTGTGGCCTTCACTTCATATTCGCCAGCCGAGCCTTCAATAAATAACATGGTCTTTGGAACCACCAGGCCCAAAGCGCCCTTCGGTTTTTCTTCTTTGGTCGGCTTGTCCTTCGGGTTATTAGGATCTTGCAGCTCGCCTTTCCCTTTATATGGGTCTTGCTGGCAGGCTCCCAGGGCTAAGAACAGGGTCGCTAACAATGCAATTCGCTTCATCCGTATCTCCTTTAGGACTTAACCGGTCTCAACATAAATGGATAACTGACTTTTACGTTCACGCCACCACGTGGCTGCGGAAACTTCCAATTCATCATCTTCATCGAAATGCAATCCTCAACGGGCCGATCATTGAGACTCGAACGCTGCACGCGCGCGAAATTCAAATTGCCGCCACCGTTGACTTCAAAATTCATTGTCACTTGACCGATCAGAGCTTGATTGCGCTTCAAACCCTCTTCGTAACAGGCCCGCACCTGACTTAAATAGCGCATGATCGTCGCTTGAATCTGACTGCGATCGAGGCCTTCATCCACTTTCACGTCATTGGCGAGCGGAATCGCCGAGAGAACTCCCGAGCCGACGCCACCAAAGGCAGTATCGCCGTAACCGCCCATGCCACCGCCAGCGCCTTTAGTGCCCACGCCACCCAGTCCACTCACGCCCGTATTGCCGAGCGTGGTTTGGTGTAGGCCACGGCCCATACCGGCGACCAATTCACCGCCACTCCCTTGGGTTCCGCCAGGGCCTACGCCCGGACTTTTTTGCGCGGTCGGCGTTGGAAGTCCGCCCACGGCTTTCTTAAAATCTTTGCGTCCAAGTAGGCCTAAGAAGCCCAGCTGCTTGGCCACGACTTTTTTTGCCTTTAGTTTTGGGTCCGGCGGAATTCGATCTTTCGCCTCGGCCTTTATGGGTGGAGCCATCGGCTTTAAGATCACCGGCATCGCTTCAATCACTTCAGCGATTTTTTCTTCCTCTTTTGCCTCGGGCAACAGAGTCACTATGCCCGCGATCAATGCGAAAATGGCGACCAAGAGTAAGACTAAAGCCGTTCGCGGATCGCTCTCTTTCGGAGTTTCGACCGGAAGCGCGACTTCAGGCACGACCGACTCAATAAAGTAAATTCCACGCTCGGTATCTAACCGATAGCCTTTGCCCTCTTTTTTGACCGTACAATCCTTCAAGGCCTGTACGTCGACCTCGCCATTTTGAAAGCGAAGTTTAAGCTCAAATCGTGGCGGCTCCGGTGGCACAAAGGCGCCTGCGGCCTTTCGCATCTTCACGCGCTGATGGAGTGACTTCTCTCCCACAAAACCATAACGGTCGTGAAAAGAAATGGTTTGTTCTCTATCCGTTGAGAACGCTCGAAGTGGCTGTCCTTGCTCACTGGTGATTCGAATCAACGCTTTCTCCCCTGTGGTTGTTTTTCCGCACGGTCGGTGACTGAATGATCTTCAAAATCGGGTCGCAAACGCAAAACACCCCAACCCTCGCCCGGAGCTTCACCGGTGACGACGCTGTAGTCGGGGCGATAGACTTCCCCCTCCACAACTTGTGAGTCGAAGTTATGAGATTTCGTATTGGGCTTTTTAACTTCGGGTTTAGACTTGGCCGCCCATGCGGCTCCAGAGAACACCAGGAGTATTGCAACGAACAATCTCATTGTGTGGCCTCCATATCTTGCAGACGGCCTTTTACATACGCCGCCAAACGGCCCCGACCCTTGGTTTCAAAATGCGTGCGCAGCTGTTCAAAATGTGCTTTTACAAACGGCTCTTTTTGAATGTCGTTCAGGTATGGCTGCCAATCAAACACCACTCGGGTCTCGCGGCCTGAATCCGCCTGAGGCGGTTCAAAATTCCATCCAGCCGGCGCCTCGGGCGCATCGGTGATCTGAGCCGCAGTCTCAAGCCAGTTGTCGGCCTGCTTTTGAAAAGGCGATGCCATGGTCTCAATTTGCGCTTTGACCTCAGCGAGAGTTTCATCGTCCAAACCATCCGGCATGGGCGTGGCGTAAATCGCCTTTGCAAACTCGCTATAGGCCTCGCTCACTTTCGCCGCCGTATTCTTGGCCATTTCGCTCGAGGCTCCCTGCTTAAAGCAGTTGGCCTGATTGCCGAGCGACTTTAACAGAGCCACCCGCTCTTCAAACTGGCGTTTACTTTTGGCGCCCGTGAATTGAATGCGCGCCTGTTTATCATTGGTTTCTTTCATGGCCTTCAAGTGAACCTTCTGCCATCCCGAGCCGGCCGGGCCGCAGTATTTAGCCAAAATCGCATGCGTTGCTGGAGAAGGCTGCCGATCGTAAAGATCAGATGCGATTTTCGCTTTAAACGCCTCTGACCAAGGCAAGCTCAGCGTCTTCTCGTTCACCAACCCGGCGTCGTTCAGCGTAGCAAAAATCAAATTCTGCTCGTCATCGCTCATTTTCTGCTTGGCGATAATCTGGGTCAGCTTGGTGAGGACGCGGTCGCGCTCCTTTAACTCGCCTTGCAGTTCATAGAGCAAAGCCACCTTCAGCCACAGCATACGCTCTTCAGGCTTCAGAGTCTTCTCGATCATTCGCGCGCTCTCGCCAAAGCGGCCCGCGACCTCAAGCTGCCGGGTGAGTTCCTTCTCGTCGCCTTGCGCTTTTAAAACCGTGATCAGCGTGCCCTGATTGCGCAGTTTACTAGCGAGGCTACGAGCATTGTCGCAAGACTTAGGAGTAAATTTTTTCTCTAAGCAAAACTGGGTAAAGACCTGTAGTGAATTTGCATCTTGCGCTGCTGCCGCGCCCTCAAACTTAGACTTTTCGCCGATCGCCGCCAATTCGAGACCGCGCTCGCCGCCCTCGCCTTTCCACTTCGAAGTGTAAATCGCAATGTCATCAAAGCGCTTTTGAATGGCCAAAATATCGAGGGTCAAATCTTGACTGAGCTTTTTAAAATCGTCTTTTCCGTCGGACTTCTCTTGCGCCAAACTCAAGAAAATAGGAAGCGCTTCTTCATAATTTTTTAACTCATAAAGAGCTTTAGCTTGCTGATATCGCACCGGCCGCGCATTGGCCGCCGTTAACATCTCAAGCCGCTTCGATTGTTCAACAACAACCTGCCAATCTTTAGTCTGCCGGGCGAGCTCGAGTTTATTTTGCGTCAAGCGGACTTCAAGTGGCGTGTGTTTAACTTCTTGCGCAAGGGCAATCCAAACATCGACCTGCGGGCGCTGAATTTTTGGATCCGAATGCGCGGCCAACCAACCACTGATGGCTTGCGAGGTCTCTTCCGCCGCGGGGAACAGTAAGATCATGGTGCTTACACCACTCACGAGCAATTTATCGGCACCCAATTTTTTAGCCCGGCGGTTGCCATCCCATAAATGAACCAGCCGAAACAATTTATCTTTGCTCTTCTTTTCAATATCCGCGTTCTTAAAGCGCACACCCGTGCGACGGAGTTTATTGATCTCTTCCAGCTGCGCCACCACGCCGTCGAGCGACAGTCCATCATGGGCGGCATCTAAAATTGCAACCGCGCGCTCCAGATTTGGATCGGCCTGATTTAAATACCCAAGCACAAAAGCGTAATCGGTTTTTCGATCGGCCGCCAAATAGGCATCGGCCAACTGCTGAACATAGCCCGTGCGCTTGTACTCGGCTTGAATCTGTTCAATCAAAGCCAGTTGAGTTTTGACCGGCTTCTCGTCGCGCGAAATAAATAGCACTAAGTCGCGAAGCAAATCGTCACGCTCTTTGTCCACCGCCAAGGCCGCACTTTTCTGTAAAAGTTCAACGGCTTGACCGGCCTCGCCCAATCGATAATGAGTCCACGACGAACGGTAGAGAATATAAGAGCGAAGTGTATCTTGGTCGGCCAGCGGCAGGGCCTTAGCATAGAGGCCCGCGGCTTGGCGAATCGATGCATTGTCATTGGCCAGCTCCAATTGCTCAGCCCAATGCAAGGCGGCTTCGCGCTTTAAGCGCGGGTGCCCGGGAGTTTCGAAAATCTCTTTCCAAAGGGCAATGGCCGCTCCCATTTGCGCTTTAAAACTATAAAGTCGGGCCAACTGAAAGCGCACGCGCTGAGTTTGCGCCGGGTTGAGCACTGGGAGCACATCTTTATATAGGCGTTCCGATTGGGCCCGATACGAGTCGGCCCGTTGACTATCGGCCGCGGTGGCCTTGGCGTCTGAGTCCACTTCAATGGCCGCATCAAAAAGTAAATCGGCGAGACGAAGCGCTACGGCCTTTTTTTCAGCAGCACTTGCGGGCAACTGATCGTAGACTTCTTGCGCTTCAGCGATCAAATCCTTGGCCTGAAGTCCCCATGCGGAGTGAACCAGGCCCAAAGATAAAAGTGCAATCAACCATTTCATCGACCGGCTCCATTAACCACGGCCAGATGGACCGTTCCGTACCCTTGAGAATTCACAATTCCGATCACCTGCGAAACCAAAGAACTCGACAACTTCACATCCGCTTGAAGATGAATATCGCCTTTAAAGGCCTGACCCTTGTGGCTTGACTCCCAAGTGGTCTTCATATCGACCAAGCTTTTGACCAAGGCTTCCGGCTTGTTCAGCACGGCCTGAATCTCACCCATGGATTTGTGATCCACCAAAATCTCTTTGTCGGTCACCGTCAGCAAAGGCGCATCAATGGGGGCCGAGGCACTCACCGCGGCCGGCAGCACAATGCCATTGCTCAAAGCCATAACCTCTGGAGAATTCGAGAAGGATTGCAAAAGAAAAATCACCAAAAGCGAGAACATATCCACCATCGAGGTCAACATAAGGCCGGCCACGATCACCCGTTTGGTGCGCTTGCTCTGGTGCTTTTGCGCCAACAGGCGCTTGGTAAATAAAGTTGGTTTTAGAGGACTATTTTGAATCATCTAGTTCCTCACCGGTACAACGGCCAGGGCCGAAACGCCGTAGCCTCTTAATATATCGAGGATCGACACCATTTCACCATACGGCACCGCCGAGTTCGGGATCACCCGAGCCGACAGTTGAACCTGAGCCCCGTTCTGCAAAAGCAAATTCTGCACTTGCGCCATATACTGGCTGACTCGCGACTTGGCGTCGATTTGGGCATCCCCTTTGATCTGCATCGCCGATACGACTTTTCCCTGTTGCTCGAGCGAAATCTGATAATCGTTCGAACCCAACATGCGAACTTCAACTTCAACCGGATGGGAGTTGTCCATCCCTTCGGTGCCGAAAAGCTGATGCAATTGAATGGAGCCAACTTCGATCCAAATCGCGGTCATCAGCAAAAAGCAGATGCACATCGACAGCAAATCGATAAATGGCACGAGATTGATTTCACCATCCAGGCTGCGGCGCCTTCCGGCGGCCGAACCCTGGGGACCCGCCACCCCCGCCATAACTAGGCGTTCGCCTCAGGGCGTACCGACGGGTTCGATCGGCTTCGTGACGAGGTCGTAGTGCGGTCAAAGAAGAAAATTAAATCGTGATAAATTTCTGCCGTCGACTGCGTGAGGTCGTTCACCACATTATCGGTTTTATTCTGATAGATGGCGTAGGCCACCAGGGCCGGGACCGCAACGATCAGTCCAAACGCGGTACAGTTCATCGCCTCGGCAATACCTCGGCTAAGTAGAGTCGCTCGGTCCATGGGGTTGGCCTGAGCCACCGCCGCGAACGAGTGAATCATACCGACGATTGTTCCCAGCAGTCCGACGAGGGTCGCTACGTTTCCGAACATCGACAAAAAGCTGGTGCGGCGATCAATGGCGTGAATTCCTCGGCTCAGCTCCTCATCCATCCGGGCTTGGACTTCTTCTTCGCTTCCACCCCGTTGCAACACTTGGCAACCTTTAACCAAAACTGGGCTGAGTGGATTTACACTTTGGGTGGCCAGCTTTTCGGCCTGGGCAAACTCACCGCGCATCAAGGCGTCGCGAACACCCTGCAACCAAGCGGCTGGGATGGGCTTTAACTTTAGATATAAAGAATAGTACCGCTCGACAACGAAAGCCATGGTAGCGAGACCGAACGCCAGAATGACGTACATAAATGGTCCGCCTTCACGAAAAGCCTGGATGATGATCATTTATAACTCCCTCAAATTGACCCACGTCCAATGTGGTACGAAAATCATAGACACACTTGCATGAGGTCGTCCAGTTTTCGCCAGTCCGATGCGTTATGACGAAAAATCTGTCACAGAATCTGGGCGCCTGCGCCAAAGGTCGGCGAAAGCTACTCTTCCTCTTCAATTTCTTTGAGATGCACGAGCACTCGCTCGGCCACGACACGATTCATTCCAGGAACTTTAATTAAATTTTCAAGCGTGGTTAATCGGATGTCGTCGACGCTGGGAAATGCTTTAAGCAAAGCCGTTTTACGCTTTTCACCTAGTCCCACGACCGCATCTAAAACGCTACCCAAAGACGACTCTTCACGCAGTTTACGGTGGTAGGTGATCGCGAACCGGTGGGCCTCATCGCGCAGCCCCACCAATATCTGCTGCGCTTCGGAATTGGCCGGAAAGGTGACGGGATTCTGCCGACCTGGGATAAAAAAACGTTCGTCGGTGTTCGCGACTTCTTTGTCGGTAAAATCCCCGGTAATTCGAGCTTTGGCCATGCCAATCACCGCTAGATCCGCGCGGCCGATTTCTTTGAGCACCTCAACAGCCACATTCAACTGCCCTTTTCCGCCGTCGACAACAATTAAGTCCGGGTCGTCATACTCGTCATGCTTGAATCGGCGACTCAACACCTCTTTCATTGAGGCAAAATCGTTGGCGCCTTCGACCGTCTTTATTTTATAGCGCCGATAATGTTCTCTACTGGGCGCGCCGTCTTCAAAAACCACCTGGGAAGCCACACTCTGCGAGCCTTGAAAGTTAGAAATATCGTAACACTCCATGCGTCGGGGAATTTCTTTAAGCCCGAATTTTTGCTGGATTTGCTCAAGTCCCTGAGCCTGGCGGTCGGCCTTTGTGACCGAATCCTGAAAATGGGCCTTGGCATTGGTCAAAGCGAAATCGAGGAGTTTTTTGCCTTCGGAACCGGTGGCCACAGTCACTTTGGCTTTTTTATTCTGCCGCTCAATAAACACCGCCTGCATCAATTTTGTCATATCCGCGCCCAAATCGACGGGTAAGACAATTTCGTCAGGCACCATATTGTCGGTGTAGTATTGATTGAGAAATGAGGTGAGCCAGTCCTTAACTTCTTCGGTTTCGCTGGTGCAGTCGAAGCGGTTCATAAAGTTTGGCCTTGAGCCGATCACCCGTCCACCGCGCACATTGAGCATCTCAATCAGAGTTCCACGCTGGTCACCGGTGAATGCGACCACATCGATGTCGTAATCTTGCTTGGTGCTAATGACCGTCTGCCGCTCCCAAATCCGCTCAATCGCTTGTATCGAGTCGCGCAAACGGGCCGCCTGCTCAAATTTTTCATCACCGGCGGCGCCCTTCATTCGATCGGTCAGACCTTTAAGCACCTTGCCGTTTCGACCCTTCAAGAATTGCAGCGCCGAATTCACATCCACGCGGTAATCTTCCGCGCCAATAAATTTCACGCAAGGGGCGGTACACTGACCAATTTGATACGACATACAGGGCCGCGTCCTGGTGTTCAGAAAATTGTCTGTGCAATCGCGTATTTTAAATGTGCGGTTTAAAAAGCGAATGGTTTCTCGAACCGTAAAGCCCGATGAGAACGGACCAAAATACACGCCACCGTCCGGCGCCACCCGGCGCGCCAAATAGAAGCGGGGAAACTCGTGCTCCAAACTGCAACGTATATAAGGATAGGACTTGTCGTCCTTTAAACGCACATTGTAGCGGGGCCGGTGCTTTTTAATTAACGAAGCTTCCAGCAAAAAGGCTTCAACTTCGGTTTTAGTGAGAATGTAGTCGATGGCCACCACATGGCTCATCAGGTACTTGGTCTTTAACGATTGATCGTTTAACGAACCGAGATACGTGCGAACGCGGGCCTTTAAACTTTTTGCTTTGCCCACATAAACGACTTTGTCCTTGTCGTTCTTCATCAGGTACACGCCCGGGGTGCTCGGGAATGAGGACACCCGCGTCTTTAAGTCATCCAGACTCATTCCGCCTTCTTACCCTCCAGAGTTTGGGTAAACTCCTGATCCGTGTCGCCCGTGCGGAGCGAAAGCTCCAGCATCTCAAGACGCTTCACTTCATCGCGAATTCGCGCGGCTTCTTCAAATTCTAGTTTATCTGAAGCCTTCTTCATCTGCTTACGCATTTTAATAATCTGCGCCTGCAGCTGCGTTGGATTTTCAGCGTAGACCGAAAGCTTATCGCGAAGAACCTGCTTTTTCTGCTTCGAGTCCTTGGTGACCACTTCCATGCCATAAAGATCCAAAAGCCCATCGGACACACGTTTTTTAATCGTGGTCGGAACAATATTGTGATCCTTGTTGTACTTCACCTGAATTTCGCGTCGACGATTGGTCTCGCTCATGGCTTTCTGCATGGATTGCGTGACGGTGTCCCCGTAAAGTATCACCTGACCATTGATATTGCGAGCAGCCCGGCCGATGGTTTGAACCAGTGACCGCTCCGATCGCAAGAAGCCCTCTTTGTCGGCATCGGTGATCGCAACAAGCGAAACTTCAGGGATATCGAGGCCCTCTCGCAGCAAGTTAATGCCTATAAGCACGTCAAAAATCCCCAAACGCAGATCGCGAATAATATCCATTCGCTCTAAGGTCACAATATCACTGTGCAGATACTTTACCTTTACGCCAAGACCTTCAAAGTACGACGTTAAATCTTCGGCCGAACGTTTGGTGAGGGTGGTCACCAGCACGCGCTCTTTTTTTGCGGCCCGCTCGCGAATCTCTTTCAGCAAATCATCCACCTGATTCTTAACCGGCCGAACCACGACAACCGGGTCCACAAGGCCCGTGGGCCGAATGATCTGCTCGACCACGATGCCACCACTGGTCTTAAGCTCGTACTCACCGGGGGTGGCCGACACATAGACGACCTTATCCACCAGGCCCTCAAACTCTTGAAAATTAAGTGGTCGGTTATCGAGCGCCGACGGCAAGCGAAAGCCATAGTTGACCAAATTGCTCTTGCGCGCCCGATCTCCGCGGTACATCCCGCCGATTTGCGGCACGGTCACGTGGCTTTCATCAATAAAAGTTAAAAACTCATCGGGAAAATATTCGAGAAGCGTGGGCGGCGGATCTCCGGGAGCACGGCCGGTGAAGTGGCGCGAATAATTTTCGATTCCCGGGCAAGTCCCCATCTCTTGAATCATCTCAAGATCGTAGCTGGTGCGTTGCTCGATGCGCTCTTTCTCTAACGGTCTGATTTCGTCTTGATAGTATTTAATGCGATCGCGCAGCTCTTCGCGAATGGTGTCGACCGCGATGCGGTTGCGCTCGTCACTGCTGACATAGTGACTGCCCGGATAAATCGCCACCTGATCTAGTTCTTCAAGAAGTTTTCCACGCAGGGGATCAATCCAAGAGACTTTATCTATAAAATCGCCAAAAAATTCCACCCGAACGGCGCGATCCTCTTCATAAGGCGGGAAGATCTCAACCACATCGCCACGCACCCGAAACGTTCCGCGAGAAAAATCAATATCGTTCCGGCGGTACATGATGCGCACGAGCTCACGCAAAAATATATCGCGGCGAATTTCTTTATTGGCCACGATATGAATCATCATCCCCTCGTAAGCCTCCGGCGAACCCAAGCCATAAATGCACGAAACGCTGGACACAATAATCACGTCGCGCCGATCAAACAGGGAGCGCGTCGCCGAGTGGCGCATGCGATCGATCTGCTCGTTGATGGCCGAGTCTTTCTCAATAAAAGTATCGCTCGAAGGGATGTAGGCTTCCGGTTGGTAGTAGTCATAGTAACTCACAAAGTACTCAACCGCGTTGTGGGGAAACAAATCTTTGAACTCGGCAAACAACTGCGCCGCTAGAGTCTTATTTGGCGCTAAAATCAGCGCCGGCAACTGCAGTTCATTAATTGTGTGCGCCATGGAGAACGTTTTCCCCGAACCCGTTACACCGAGCAGAGTTTGATGCCGAATTCCGCGGCGAATATTATCGACAAGATTTCGAATGGCATTGGGTTGGTCACCGGCGGGTTTAAACTCAGTGACTAATTTAAACTGCCCACGCGTCATTTATCGACTTCCCACTCGCTTCCCTGGGCGCTGTCTTGAACAAGAATCCCCATTTGCTGCAACTGATTTCGCAACTCATCGGCCTTGGTAAAATCTTTGGCCACGCGCGCCTTAGAGCGCTCCTCAACCAAACGGTCAATGTCGTCGCGCTTGAGCGCCTTTTTGTTAAGAAGCATATCATCCAAAAAGCGCAAAAACTCAGCTGGCGACTCAGCGAACAAGCTCATAAAGCCGCCCATCCACGCTGCAAATTGTAGAAAGGCCTTCGCGGTCGCCGCTTTTTTAGGCGTCACCGGCCCGGGTGTTCGCACGATGTTATTAAAGGCCCTGACCACGTCAAACAATCGCGCCAAACCCTCGGGCGTATTCAAATCGTCATCAAACGCCGTCTCAACTCCGGCCTTTGCGGTTTGAATCACCCGCTCAAAGTCATCGGGCGCGCGCGGATCAGTCGGCTGGGTCGAAGCCTTTTCAGCCAAGGCCAAGGCCGAGTAAATTCGCGCCAAAGCCGAAATAATATTCTCAATCGCCACCGGAGAAAAATCCAACACGCTTCGATAATGCGCCGAAAGCATAAGATACTTTAAAATTTCAGGGTGATACTCCTGCATAAACGAGCGCGCCGTCCGCACATTGCCGAGGGACTTCGACATCTTTTGCGAGCCGAAATTCAACATATTGTTGTGCATCCAGTACTTAGCAAAGGGCTTGCCGGATGCGCCCTCACTTTGCGCGACCTCATTTTCATGATGCGGAAAAATTAAATCCAATCCCCCGCCATGAATATCGATCTGCTCGCCGAGGAGCGAACTCGCCATGGCCGAGCACTCAATGTGCCAGCCCGGGCGCCCCTCACCCCATGGCGAGGGCCACTTGGGCTCGCCGTCTTTCGATTTTTTCCACAAGGCAAAGTCGGATGGGTGTTTTTTTCGCGCGTCGACCTCGATCCGAACTCCCGCTTCGAGATCCTCAAGCTTTTTATGCGACAACTTTCCGTATCCCGGAAAAGCGTGCACATCAAAATAGACATCGCCCTCAACCACGTACGCCTTTTGGTTTGCCACCAATCGCTCGATCAACTCGATGATCGGATCAATAAATTCTGTAACCTTAGGGTTGTGCGAGTGTTTCTTTAGCTTCAACGCATTGAAGTCCTTCTCAAACTCTTGAATGTATTTTTCTGAAATATCCTGCGAGGAAACTTTATCGGCCTTGGCGCGATCAATAATCTTATCGTCCACGTCCGTGTAATTGTACACAAACGTAACCTTAAGGCCGCGATACTCAAACCAGTTTCGAAGTAGGTTGAACGTGATGGCCCCGCGAAAATTCCCCACGTGCAGCAGGTCGTAGACCGTGGGCCCGCACAAGTACATTTTCACCTGGCCGGGGTTCAGCGGAACAAATTCTTCTTTCTTATGCGACAGCGAGTTGTATACGACGATTGCCACTTTTTATCCCTTGATATGACTTAATACATTTTCGGCCCGCGAAACCAGAGTCCGTTTATGCAACAACGGCACAAGCATCTTTAGCTCGGTTCCATGCGGCTTACCAATCACGGCCACACGAATGGGCATAAAGAGATGCTTACCCTTAACATTCTGCTCATCTTTGATTTTGTCTTGCAGCTTATTGAACTGCTCTTCACTTAAATAATCGCCACCCGCCTGCTCCACACCCTTGCGCCACGCTTCGACCACAGTTTTTGTACTGGGCCAGCTTAAAGTCTCTTGCGCCTCAGGAGAGATATCGATCGGCGATTCACTCAGTGGTCGAAAGGCCTCAACCACATCCCTTAAAGTGTTCATTCCCGTCTTGTAAACTTCCAAAGCCTTCATCCGCCATTCCTTATCGGCGGGTAGTTGCAATCCCGCCTCTTTCAAGAAGGGCTCAACGCGCATCCACAACTCTTCATTGGGTAGCGCGCGAAGGTGCTGCGAGTTCACCCACAGCAATTTTTGCGGATCAAATACCGCGGCGGCTGAGTGCAGACGGTCATAGTGAAACTGCTCCGTCATTTCTTTCATAGATAAAATTTCTTGCGCGTTCGGCGAACTCCAGCCGAGCAAGGCGATAAAATTGTTTAGCGCCTCAGGCATATAGCCGCCGACCATGTATTCATGGCAGGAACTGGCGCCGTGACGCTTAGAGAGCTTTTGTCGATCGGCCCCAAGAATCAGAGAAATATGGCCAAACTGCGGCTGCTTAAATCCGAGTTCATCATAAATCATCATCTGCCGAAGAGTGTTGCTTAAGTGGTCTTCCGCACGAAACACGTGCGAGATTTTCATAAGCGCATCGTCCACCGAGCAGCAAAAATTGTACACGGGCATGCCAGAGGCTCTGAGCAAAACAAAATCGCCCACCATATCGGACGGGAATTTCACATCGCCGCGAACCAGATCTTTCAGAATATAATCCCGCTTCTCTTCATCTTTGACCTTAAAGCGAACCACCGGCTTATCACCCTTGGCGATTTTTTCTTGGGCCTTTTCGCGGCTCCAGTTGCGGTAGGGCGAATTCACCTGTGGCGGACGTCCCGATTTCATTGCCGCCTGACGCTGAATTTCAATTTCTTGATCGGTCAAAAAGCAATAGTAAGCGCGACCTGAGTCCATCAGTTGATCCGCGTACTTTTTGTAGATGTCGAGCCGGTGACTTTGCCGATACGGACCGAAGGATCCGCTATCTTTGAGCGTCGTCATCTCAGGCCCCTCGTCCCACGTAAGGCCGAGCCACTTCAAATCATCCATCTGCATGCGAATAAATTCTTCGGTGCTGCGGGCCTCGTCGGTGTCTTCAATACGCAAAATAAATTTGCCGCCGTGGCGTTTGGCGAACAGATAATTATAAAGTGCCGTACGGGCACCGCCGACGTGAAGATAGCCGGTGGGCGATGGGGCAAAGCGGACGCGAACATCTTGTATAGACATATGGGACAACCTCAAATGGGTTATCCTACAACGATTTTACGAGTAGAGAAAAGCGTTTACAGATTGAAAATAGCGCGAACTTCGTCTTGGGCTTTCAGCTCGTCGGCGCTCGTCGCCAGAGAGAGCTCTCTTAGGAGCAGGCCACGGGCGTTGTCGAGCATCTTACGCTCGCCAAAGCTCAATTCCTTTTCGACCTTAAGCAAGAACAAGTCGCGTAAAACTTCGGCGATCTGGTAGACCGAGCCGGTTTTGATCTTTTCCATGTATTCGCGGTATCGGCGGTTCCAAGTCTGGTTGTCGATCTTCACATTGGTCTCTTTGAGGATCTCGATGACCTTTTTAGCTTCGTCCCGCGAAATAATGGGACGTAAGCCCACCGTTTCGACGCGATTCTTAGGGACCATGATTTTCATGCCCGAATCGAGAATATTGATCGAATAGAAAGTGTGCTTGGTGCCTAGAATTTCTTTCGTTTCGATGGCGGTCACTTTACCTACGCCGTGACCTGGATAAACGGCGTTGTCTCCGACTTTAAAAGAAACCATTCCTGTCGTTTCCAACCTTAACTCCCTACGCTTGAACCTTGGGGGTGCCCCAACCGGAAGAGGATGTTTATCACTTTTGACACGGATAATCAAATACAGGGCAGGCAAAAGTACATTTTACGGCACGTACCATGAAAAGTTTTCTAAGAGTGGCGGGCGCTAGAGTGAATAACTTTGCGACTTTTGACGTGTAGCACAATGGAGTGCTAGCCGTCGACTATATTAACCATCCCCCCTCGGAGTTCCTCGTGCGCTTTTTAATTGCGATGCTCATTCTCTCGTTCAACTTTTCATATGCCAATACAGGTGGCCTTGCTGGCGATCCGGCGCCCCAACCGGTGCGTTCTGTTAAAGTGATTCGAATCAGTTTCAACGAAACAATTCCCCTCAACGGCTTCTTCACCAAGTTTGAAGAGTTTCACATTCAACATATTATGGAGCGCGACCTGCGCACTCTATTGGAAGCGCAAATTCCCAATGGACTGAACATCGAACAATATATCCAAGCGCAAGCTCGCCCCAACACTCGCGAAGGGCGCCCAACGTCGGCATACGCCTGGGGCGAACTGGTGTCCTTCGCCACATCAACTCAACTTCTGGAAGGTTGGAACGAAGTGGAAGGTTGGCACATCTCAATTAATTATCCGGGATGGTTCAATGCCGTTTTCAATTCCGACTCTCCGGTTCCCGCCAGCTCTGTCACTCTCACGCCCAATGGTCTCCTTCTAGACGCCACCGAAATGCTCGCAATTGAAAAAGAGCTCAGAGGGCGGGAGGATTTTTGGAAGACAAAGATGAACCGGGCCAAACTATTGGTTTGGATAAAACCCATGATGAAAGATCGCTACTCAATTATGGATATTCAGACTGGCGGGATGTTTAACTGGAAAGACATCAGCGGATGGCAGCGCCTCGACGCCGCTCAATCGCGCCAATTCCTCACGAACCTGAGAAGCTGCGAATTAGACCTGGCTGAACCGAGGACTGCTCTGGTTCGGGCGCGCTGGCGCCAGATTTCAAGATAACTAGTTCGGCTTAAACCAACAGCGCGAGCGGAACCCTTTCGCATGCGATGGAGTGTAGCAAGAACCTTGCTGATAGTCTGATTCGCTAAGGTCTGAGCTGAACGGCACGCGACAAAGTGCCGCATGAAATAAAGTATCGAGCCGACACTGACCCTGTGGGTGACCGCTGTAGGTTGAACTGACTTGAGTGGGGTCAGGAGTATCCAAGCGAAATTCTGTGGTCTGCCCTTCGCCAAGAACTTTGGCCAATGCCAGCGCCGCCATAGTCGAGCGAATGCAGATCAACTCATCCTGCTGATTGTTGTGCTCGGCTTTGCAGTCGGCCACCGCAATCGGGTCGACGGTCATTCCGTCGAGAATTTTTTGATTGTCGTCGTTCAAAAACAATCGGCGTAAGCACTTCAACGACGAGTAATAATCCGATGCACCTTCGACCGATGCCCAATCTCCGCCGCCATACTTAGGCGCGCCGCCAACATGATGGCCGAGCTCATGACAAGCCACTGCGGCAAACGCATCAAAAGTGACTTCCGGGTGGCGAGCAAAGCCGCCGAACATTCCAATTGTCCACGTGTTTCCGCGCCGATCCGCATAGGCGTTCACAGCACCATTCGACCACAGACGTTCGATTTTCAACTTTCCGCCCTTGGCGGCGAAGATCGGCTCGTAAATCGCCTGCAGGCGATCAAGCACTTCGTCGTATTTCGCTCGGGTGATTCCCGTCGCGACGATCTGTTTTTCAGGAATATACATATTGTTGGGCGGTAAGAATCCGGCGCAAAGTTTTTCGTTATGAACGCCAGCCGACTGGGCCCAAAGACCAAAACATGCGAGAACAACCAGAAATCCATTTCTCATTGTCTATCTCCTAAAATTTTTTGCGGTGCTGACTGCAATCACAACGTGCGCGACTGAAAAGCGGCAGTGACATTTTCTTACAGTCAGAAAAGCTGGACTAATGTCGGTAAACTAGAACACCCAACCGGCGCCAAGGCGAAGTAGACCCTGACCGTCTTCATCGATACGCATTTCTTCATGAATAGACTTGCTGGCGAAGCCCAGAGACAAGTACTGCGATTGCGAGCGGGGTGAAAGGGATATTGCGATGTCGAATTCTACGATCAAGCGAAGGGGCCTTTCGAGATCTTTCTGAAATTTTCCAGTTTTAACATTCTCAAACTCTCGGGCGCTCGAGTACGCGGCGCCGACGCGAACTCCGAATGTTTCAAATGCAGTGATTGGGGCCGGCCAACGGTACACTGCGGCCGCGATGTAATCGGTAATCTTTGACGAGTTATCTAAACCTAATGCAATCCCCCAACGTTCAGAAAAATAACCTGTAGTGCGGACTCCGAGCACTCCCTGCGTACCACCAAGACCCAGGTTTAACGCTGCATCGAATTTTTTCTGCATGAACGGAGTGACCGTTACGTTTTCTTGCGAGACTGAAGAAGTAAAAACGGATGCGAATGCAAAATTAGAAAAAAGCACGAAGAGGACAAGAATTGTTTTCATGCCACTATCGTAATGAATTTTTAAAATTAGCCAACCCACATTTTCAAAAGCTCTTCGAGTTTCTTTTTTAAGAGCTGATGTTCGGCCTTTGCCAGTGTCGGATCCTTTTCAATCAGCGTAAATGCGGCGTCCCGCGCATGCTGTAAGATCTTAACATCGCGAACCAGGTTGGCCATGCGAAAGCCGGGCAAACCGCTCTGCTTGGTGCCGAGAAACTCACCGGGGCCCCGCATTTCGAGATCGGCTTCGGCAATTTTAAAGCCGTCGTTGGTTCGCTCCATAATTTCGGCGCGCCGGCCCGCTTCTTCAGACAAAGCGTAGCCTTGCACCAAGATACAATAGCTTTTATGGGCGCCGCGCCCCACCCGACCGCGCAGCTGATGCAGCTGCGAAAGGCCGAAGCGCTCGGCATGCTCGATCACCATAATATTGGCATTGGGCACATCCACGCCGACTTCAATCACCGTGGTCGAAACCAAAATTTGAATCTCGTTGGCGCGAAAGGCACGCATAATGGCGTCTTTCTCAACGGCCTTCATCCGGCCATGCAATAGGCCGACTTTATATTCGGGAAACTCCAGCTTCACTTTTTCAAATTCTTCGACGGCATTTTTTAAATCCATCGTTTCCGACTCTTCCACCAGCGGATAGACGATATAGGCTTGCCGCCCGGTCTTGAGTTGATCTTTGACAAAGCCAAGCACAAGCCCACGCTTACTTTGAAATGTCTTACGGGTCACGATGGGCTGGCGACCCTTGGGCAACTCGTCGATCACCGAAACATCCAGATCGCCATACACGGTCATCGCGAGAGTGCGCGGGATCGGAGTTGCCGTCATCACCAGGAAGTGGGGCGAGACCCCTTTGCGCTGGAGTTTCTTTCGTTGTTCAACGCCGAAGCGATGTTGTTCATCGACCACAACGAGACTTAAATTCTTAAACTCCACATCGTCCTGAATTAAAGCGTGGGTGCCGATCAATAGGTGAATCGACCCCGCCTTTAGACGCTCGAGAATCTCATTGCGCTCTTTGTTTTTGGTTTGAGAGGTCAAGAGCGCACTCTCAATTCCGAGCGGCTTCAAGCGTTTGAGCGCCGTGTTGTAGTGCTGCTCGGCCAATATCTCGGTAGGCACCATAAGCGCGGTTTGCGCCGAGACTTCGGCCGCGAACGCCGCGGCCTTTAGCGCCACCAAAGTTTTTCCGCTGCCCACATCCCCCTGCACCAGCCGGTGCATCGGGTGGGATTTTTTTAAATCTTCAACGATCTCGGCATAGCAGCGCTTTTGTGCATCCGTGAGTTCAAACTCCAGCCCTTGTTCAAGCTGATCGGCCAACTTGCCCGAGGCGCGAATCGGCGAAGATTTCTCTCTCTCAATCCCCGCCCGTTTCAGAGCCAGGTGCAATTCAACCCAAAAGAATTCATCAAAAATAATTCTCTGCTGCGCCTTTGAAGTGATAGCCAAAAATTGATCGGCCTGCTCCAGCGGCGGATCATGAATCTCACGCAGAGCTACGCCCAACGGCATAAGTTCAAATTTCTCGCGAATCCATCCCGGCAACACATCGGGGATCGGCTGGCCGATCACGGTTTGAACCAGGCGCTGAATCCGGGTGGTGCTCAGCCCATCGAGCTCGGTGTAAATCGGAATTAGATCATTTTCGTTTTCTTCATCTTCTTTAATAGGATGGATGTCCGGATGATGAAACTCCTTAGCGCCGCGATAAAAGGTCACCTTTCCAATGACGCGCACTTCGGCGTTTGGCTCAAAACGCTCGAAGTAGCCCCGGTAGGGGACGCGAAAAAATTTGCAAGAAATCCGGCCCGTGCTGTCGCCAACGACAACCTCATACATTTTGCGCTTCGAGCGGCCAAGCTGCATGGAGCGGACTTTTAAAATTTTGGCTTTGATGCTCACCAGCTGATCCGGGACCAAAGACTGGATATGCCGTACTGCGCGACGGTCTTCATAGGTGCGTGGAAAGAACTCAATCAGATCCTGAACGCGTATAATCCCACGACGGCGGAAAAGTTCGCCCAACTTTGGGCCAACTCCTTTAACGTACTGAATTTCGGTATCGAATTGCAGCGCCATGCCCCTCCGTGGCACAATTTAGGCGATGTCCATCGACAAGTACATGAAAATACGAATCAATAGTTTGCCGCCCCACAAGAGCATTCCGTTTGATTTGTTCGTCAGTATCGGTGGACGCATCATTCACTATTTGCGCTCGGGCGACAAATTGAGTGCGCTTAAAATCGACCATTTTGAACGTAAGGCGCCCGAGCAGTTTTACATTCTTGCCGCCGAGCGCGGTAACTATCAAAAATTTGTCCGCGACGGACTGATGAGTACGGAACTCGACACCAAACAAAAGGCCACGATTCTGCGCGAAAGCACCATGGTGTTGGTCGAAGAATTGTTCGAGCGCCCGGACATCGAGACGGCGCTTCGCGATGCCCGGGGCGTCATCGAAGACTTTGTCGCCTTTATGGATTCGGACGCCGCCGCGATGGTGAATTTAATCGGCTTATCATCGCATGACTTCTACACGTACAACCACTCGCTCGACGTAAGCATTTACTCGCTGGGCCTCGGCCAAATTGTCGGTTTTCGCGGACACGACTTGAAAGAGCTGGGCTTGGGCGGACTGTTTCACGACATCGGCAAACGTTTTATCCCGCTCGAAATCATTTGCAAAAATGGCCCGCTCGACGACGACGAGTGGCTGATGATGCAAAAGCATCCGCAATTCGGACTCCAGATTTTGAGTGAACATAGCTCGACCGAAAATGTGATTGCGTGCGCCTTCGAACACCATGAGAGCATGCAAGGCAACGGCTACCCGCAAAAACTCACCGCGGAAGAAATTCATCCCATGGCCCGCGTGGTCTCGGTGGCCGACACCTATGACGCTCTCACCACCAAACGCTCGTACAACGACCCGATGAAACCAACCGACGCCATTGAACTTATGGCCGGAAAACTCAACGGCCGTTATGACCCCGAGGTCATGCGGGCGCTGATGGCCATCTTCCAAAAACTAAAAACCGCCGCATAACATTCGTTAACCCGCGACAATCACCGCACATTTGGGCACAAATCTTGAAGTCTGAATCCTAAACTCTCTCTACAAGGGGCTTGGGATGATTAAGTATGTAGTAATTATATTCCTGATGCTATTTAACACAGGCGTATCCGCACACAACTCCAGTAAAGCTCGGTGTAACGCCGATCTCATGAAGGCCGCAAACCTAAACAGGATGGAAGCTTTGGCTCTCGTTCTGGCCGAATACTCGTCCGAGAATGGCCATCTGTCGTTTCGGGTTCCTGAATATCGCCCGACCGCCGACCAAGTTCTTCGTAAAGTCGTAGCGCTGCAACAGCAACTGCGTCAGATCCGAAGCCTTCCCGCGGATCAGATCAGCGAGGCGCTGAATCAGTTCGAAAGCACTTTGGCTTCAGAGCACGGATCTATTGAAAGTTCGATCTCACAAGGCAAAGCCTTGTTCCGGCAAAATTCTCCGGCCGAGGCCGCACAGTACGAGCAAAAACAGCGTCTCGACCGCGGTCGCCAACACCCAGATCGCCCGATGAAACGTGAAACCTTAGGTTTTGGTCAGATTCCCGGCATGGACGGTCTGAACGATTGGCCGATCGATTTCTCGGTTCCCTCAACACCCGCCCCAACTGCGCAAACTCAACCGGCGCCGGAACCCGTTTATTATGACGATTCTAATCCGTGGCTGCGATATTTGAGAAACTGGCCACCGAGAGAGAAGCCCTAGGCGACTATCACTACTGAAGAGGCTGACTGTAAATGTCAGCCGAGAGATTGGGCGCTATGGTAATAAGCTGCGGCAAATCCAGGCGCCCGCCCGATACACACAAATTGGCCAACCCGGCCTCAGAAACAGTCGTATCTAGAATTAATTGTTTCACCTGATATCCAGACAACTGCGTGGCTTCGTTCTTGGCCAAAGCCGCCGCCCCTGCGACGGCAGCTGCCGCGATCGTCGTGCCCGACATGGATGTAAAGCTGTCGGCAGGGGCGAGAGTCACTTCTGTAACCCCGGGTGCAAATAGGTCCACCGAGGTTTCGCCAAAATTAGTGAAAGCCGCCGCGACATTTGCGACCGTGTGCGCGCCGACGGATATTACATTTGGAATATTGAAACTGGCTGGAAAGACTCCGGCAAGATCGTTGTCTGCGGTCGAATTCCCCGCCGGCGCAACAATCAGCGCTCCGCGATTGTTGGCATAAATCAACGCACGCCTCACGATCTCACTATGACTGGTCGATCCAACTCCAACAAAAATCACGTCGGCGTTCATTTGCGCAGCGTAGAGAACACCGGCAGCAATGCGTGTTGGGTCTGTAGCTCCGCTCGAATCCATCACCTTGACCGTCATCAAACTAATTGGCGAAACGTCGGGAGCGCCCATAATGTCGACCGCTTGCTTAAGTGCAATACCGGCCATAGCCGTGCCGAAGCCGTCGCCGTCTGTTAGGTCGTCGTTGTCGTCAAAAAAATTCCAACCAAAATAATCACCTAAGAGGCCGTTTCCATCTTCATCTCCGCCGAATTCATCGGCGTTGGACCACAAAGAATCGGTAAAGTCGGAAAAGACGATGTGACTGAGATCCACACCCGTACCGACGATAGCCACCACACTGTTGAAGTTGGTGTCGTCGGACAAGTCGATCAAATTCGAATGAAAGCGCGGGGTAAAAGTATCTAACATCGGCTCAACAAACTGCACCATCGGGCTTTCGCACAATATTTTTGCCGTAGCGGCAGCCGTCTGTCCGGCAGCCAGGTCAAAGTGGTAGCTGTTAATGTCGGGCCAACCGCCAACACTGGTCATCCCGAGGCTCGAAAATTTAGTTTGCAGAGCGGACAGTGATACTCCGTCAGCCAAATGTACGATCAATTCATCGGTTTCAATAGATCCGGGTGAAGATTTGGCCACGAGATCACAGATTGTGGACTTTCCGTTCAGCTTCGCGCTTGTGCAACTTCGAATCTCGGCACCAGACATATTCGGCGTCACCTCAATGACATTTTCACCCGAGGTTAGATCTTTCGTAATCTCTGCGATTACCCGAGGGCGCGAAATCTGCATACGGTCCAAAGCCGCCAAAGTTGGGCATGTTTCGCCGCTGAGAAGGTCCACCCCGATCACACGAATCAGGCGCCCAGGGCCGGATGCGACCTGTAAAGATAAACTTTGATTGCGTCCGACCAGGCCCGCCACGTCGGTAAATTGGATTTGGGACCCGCCGGTGGTGGTGCACGAATTGCTTTCACCCGCCGCCATAACCATTACGCCAATGCAATCCATGGAGTCGACGTTTTCTACGCCCACTCCACCGAAGCTTGATGTGCCTTGAATTAAGCTTTCAAAAGGGGCTGAGAGCGAAAGTCCGCTTTGACCGCCCCAATTCACGACAAGCGTGCCGGAGCCCGGAATTGCACGAGAGCATCCTAGACCAATGATCAGGAGGAAAGTTAAATGGAGCAAAGCCGTTGGTCGAACCACGCAGCTATATCGGCATCGGAACTGTTAGTTTTTAAAGAATACGCCAGCCGGCGAGAAAATTTTCGACTCGAGAAAATCCGAGCGAGATCAAAGAATAGGCTGCGGCTCCCGAGCGGACGCCGCGGTTGGAGACTAAAATAATTCGATCGGTTTCATTGATGCCGAGCTGCTTGAGACGCTTACGAAGCTGGACATTGGGGCGTCCATCGGTGCCGTAGAATTCCTTCCACTCAATATGAAGCGCGTTGATGTCGGGTCGAGCACCCACGGGCGTGCTTTTGTTAAAATACTCTTTCTCGCTGCGCACATCGACGATGTGAATCCGAGCTTCCCCTCGTCCCTTTGGGTCTCGAGCCAGCCGGCGAAACTCTTCTTTGGTCGTGACCATGGCGATATTGCCTTCGACATCGGTGGGCTCGACATTCTTCGCCGGTGGCGTGGGCTTTTGCGTCCAAGTCTTACGGAACATCTCTAAATTCGCCGTCTGCACATCTTGAAAACCCAAGTAGACAAGGGTCCACGCGAGCCGACCCTCTTGACCTTCGCCCGTGGGCCCATACCCGACAATCACAATGGGCGTGCTTGGGGTAAGCCCATAAAGTGCGAGGCGCTGACCCAAGCGCCGCCGGTCGCGCAAAATTTCGCCGGTCTCGGCACTTTCGGCCAAACTTTCCCACGTCATATGGTGAGAGCCATTGACCCGATTCAGGCCATAATCAAAAGCGGCTCTGGCATCGAGCACGACCGTATTCTCGCTCAGTACGATCGGCCTTTTTGATTTATCAATAATCAGATCAAACTCGCGCTTTTGCGATTCGCTCACACGCGTCGGCTTTACTTGGCAGGAAGTTAAAAAGATCAGCCCCGCCATTAGAAGAAGATGGGCCACAGACCCTCTTCCTATAAAAGCCCGCACTACTTTGTCCTCATGGTCGGGAAGAAAATCACATCGCGAATCGAAGTCTGATCGGTCGCCAACATCACCAAGCGGTCAATGCCTATGCCGACGCCACCGGTGGGCGGCATACCGGTCTCAATCGCATGAAGAAAGTCTTCATCCATCGGCTGAGCCTCTTCATCCACCACCCGTTGGGCCTCTTGTTCTTCGAGACGTTTTCTCTGCTCTTCCGGATCATTCAACTCGGTGTATGAATTGCCGATCTCCATACCGGCGCAAATGGGTTCAAAGCGCTCAACCAGGCCGGGCGTCGTACGGTGAGCTTTGGTCAAGGGAGACGTCTCTACGGGGTGATCAATAATAAACGTCGGATGCCATATGTTTTTCTCAACCAGCAGGTCGAAAGCTTCCATCCACAATTCGCCGCGCGAACCGGGCTTTTTCATGTCCGAACCCAGCTCTTTCACTTTGGCGAACAAATCTTTATCAGACATTTGTGTCGGGTCAAATTTTCCGTATTCTTTGATCCCGTCAATCACGCTCATGCGCTTCCACGGAGTGGTAAAATCCAACTCTTTACCTTGATAGGAAATTTTAGTGGTGCCGTGAATGGACTTGATCACGCCGCTCACGAGATCTTCAAAGCGGGTCATTTGATCAAAGTAGTCGGTATAGGCTTCGTAGTACTCGAGCATCATAAACTCAGGATTGTGCGAGCGATCGATGCCTTCGTTGCGAAAGTTTTTGCCGATCTCATAGACCTTTTCAAAACCACCAACAATCAAGCGCTTCAAATAGAGTTCAGGAGAAATCTTCAAAAAGAGTTTCATATCGAGCGCGCGATGGTGGGTCGAGAACGGATAGGCCGCGGCCCCACCGTAGATCGGCTGCAAAGTCGGCGTTTCGACCTCTAAAAAACCCGCGTCATCGAGATAGCGGCGAACTTCGCGAATCACCTTAGAGCGTATCGCAAAAACTTTTCGTGAATCTTCATCGCTGATCAAATCCAAATGCCGGTGCCGATATTTGATCTCAACATCGGCGATGCCGTGAAATTTTTCGGGCAGCGGCTCGATGGTTTTGCAAATGATCTGAAAACTTTTGCAGTGAATCGAAAGCTCGCCTTTTTTTGTTTTAAATATAAAGCCCGTCAGCCCGACCCAGTCTCCCAGATCCACGTGCTGAAAAAACTTTTTGTCGGCGTCACTCAACTCTTCGAGACGAATGTAAGCCTGTAAAGCACCCGTTTGATCTTGAAAATTGAAAAACGCGGCCTTACCCATATCCCGCTTCGTCATCAGGCGGCCCGCCATAACCACGTCGCCCGCGACCTGCTGACCGGCCTCAATGTCGGAGTGCTTGGCCACGACTTCGGCGGCTTTCGTGTTGGGTTTAAAATTATGCGGAAAGGGGTTGAGCCCCAGTTCTCGCAGCTCGCCCAGTTTTTTCTTTTTTTCGGCTCTAAGTGGGTTGTCGCGAGTTTCCAATTATTGATGTCCTCTGAAGGCGGTCATGACTTGTTTCAAAAGTTCGATCGACTCTTTACGGGGACGCTGAAAGGCATTGCGGCCCATAATGCTGCCAAAGCCACCGCCCAAGGCGATCTCTTTAACTTCTTTCATAATGTCGTCGGTGCCCTTCGCTTCGCCACCGCTAAAAATCACAATGCGCCGGCCATTGAAGGCGGATTCAACCACATGGCGAATCCGGTCGCTCAGTTTATCAATTTTAATTCCCTGCTCCTTGTACACTTTCGCGGCCTCGGGCTGCTCGATGTGGCTGGTGGGCGGTTTCACTTTAATAATGTGCGCACCCAATTGCGCCGCGATTTGTGCGCAATATGCGATCACATCGACTGCGGTTTCGCCCTCTTTAGATAGGCTTTCTCCCCGGGCATAGGCCCAGATAATCACGGCGAGCCCAGCTTTTTTCGCCTCGGCGGCACACTTCTGGATTTCCTCGTACTGCTCTTTGCGGGCCGACGAGCCGGGATAAATGGTAAAACCAATCCCTGCGCAGCCGAGGCGAAGGGCATCCTCAACCGTAGAGGTCATGGCCGACACGAAGTTGCCCTTCGGTTTGTACAAATTGTCGGAGTTGTTCACTTTTAAAATCAACGGAATCTCGCCGGCAAATTCGCGGGCGCAGGCCTCGATAAATCCGAGTGGGGCTGCGTAAGCATTGCAACCGGACTCAATGGCCAAAGAGTAATGATAAGAGGGATCGTACGCATCGGGGTTCATAGCAAAGCTGCGGGCCGGACCATGCTCAAAACCTTGATCCACCGGCAGGATCACAAACTTTCCCGTGCCGGCCAAAGTGCCGTGGTTCATGAGTCGGGCTAAATTAGTCAAAACACCCGGGTTATCAGCTCCATACCAGCTCAACACTTCTCTAACTCTAGGCGTCATATCTCAACTCCTCGGTTGTCGCGAAAATCAAATCGAAGGTCACAAAAGTATTCAGTCACACATCCGAAATCAAGGGATTATACTCCCGGTACGCCATGCGCGAACTTCTAAAGGCCCGGCTATCGCCGTTTCGCAACACGAGTTACCGCAACTTTTTCATCGCGCAAACCCTATCGCTCGTTGGAACTTGGTCCCACGATCTTGCGCGCTCTTGGATCATCGCCGAAGCCACCGGGTCCAGCGGCGCCCTCGGAAACCTGAATATGGCCGTGGCGGTGCCCTGTCTGTTTCTAATTCTTCAAGCGGGCGTACTGGTCGACCGCATGGATGTGCGCCGTCTTATGCAATGGACCAAATCCGTGATGGCCATCGCCTCGATCACGCTCGCATTTATTACCGAATTTTCACAACTGCACGTATGGCATTTGATTCTTTTCGCCTGTGTTGAGGGCGTGGTCACCGCCTTTGACTCACCCGCGTTTCAAGCGGTGATTATTCGCATGGTGCCACGGGCCGACTTTCAGCAGGCCATCGCCCTGAACTCAACCAACTTCCACGCCTCTCGCATGCTCGGACCCATCGTCGCCGCTTGGTTGATGTCGCTGCACGGGCCGTCTTTGGTGTTTTTATTTGATGGGATTACATACTTTTTGATCGCGCTGGTACTTATGCGGGCAAAAATTCGCGAGGTGCCGCGCGAAGTGGTTAAGCAAAGTTCGTTTCAGGGTCTGCGGGAGGGCATTCGCTACATCTATGAAGATCCCTCGCTCCGCTACCGTGTGGCTCAACTGGTCCTTACGATTTGTTGCGTTTATCCGCTTATGATCGCGGTCTTTCGAATTTATATTTATCAAAAATTCCAGCTTTCGTCCCAGGAGTATGGGATGGCATTTACCTTTCCCGCCCTTGGCTCCATGGCGGGTGCCATGACCTTCGCCATTTTGCAGCCCAAAATGCCCATTCGCGCCCTGTGGCTTGGGGTACCACTGGTTTTTGTTATGTTGATGATCATGCCGCTGATTCCCCAATTGGACTGGGCTGTATTTGCCATGACTCTCACCGGGTTTGGGCTTTATTTAACGTTCGCTTCACTTACGGTTTCAATGCATCTTCATGTCGACGAAAAATTCCGTGGCCGGATGAGCTCCGTGATTGGTCTAAATTTTTCGTCCATTGGGCCACTGATGAGCTTTCCGTGGGGTCATTTGGCGGACTTTACGGGCCCACCTCTTACCATTTGGATCTGCGGACTGATTTTTGGATTTTTCTCCGCCGTATTGGGCATTGCCCATCATAGACAGGCAAATAAAAAGAGGCTACAACGGGCCCATGATTAGCGAAGTCACAGTTCTATATCAGGCGACACCAAATCCCGATTCACTAAAGTTTATGCTCGATCGCATTGTCGCGAGCGAAAGTGTCAGCTTTAAACCGGATGAAAATTCCGCGCGCAGCCCCTTAGCGCAAAAAATCTTAGGCTTTCCGTGGGCCGCGGGTGTGTTTATCGGTCCAGACTTTATTACCGTAACTAAGCAAAATTGGGTGGAATGGGAGATCTTGGCGGACCCGCTTTCGGATCTCATCAAAGAGCATATCACGGCGAAATTGCCAGTCCTCCTACCGGCCGAGGCCTCGAACGGGGCGGCGGCCGACGATGAGGACCCCTCGGATTCGCCTGTGATTGTGCAAATAAAGAAAATCCTTCGCGAAGAAATCAAGCCGGCCGTGGCCATGGACGGAGGCGATATTCAGTTTTCTAGATACGACGAGGGTCGAGTTTACCTCAGCATGCACGGCGCTTGTGCGGGCTGCCCGAGTTCGGTGATGACGCTTAAGGAGGGGATTGAAACCCGCCTAAAAGCTGCAATTCCAGAAGTGGTTGAAGTTATCGCTGTTTAGAGACATCATAGAACGATGTTTCACGGGCTTATTGCACTACTTTTAATCACGGGATTTTATGTGAAGGCTCAGGCCCAAACGCCGGCGGAGTCTTGTTTAGACACCGTAAAGAGCTTTCTTTCCTCAAGCGAATACAATGGTGAAGAGAATATCGAGCGAATACGCTCAGCCTGCTTGGGCGTTGAAACCCGTTGCGTTCAATTGGTTGGCGAATCTTTAAGCAGTTCCGAACGCCGAGAAGCGGCTACCTTTTTACCCTTAGTTAAAAGTTGCGCCGGCACAGGCAAGGCCGACTGCTACAACTCCATTCTCGAAACCACACCCAGCTTTGACCGCAGCAGCGCCACTCAGGCCGCAAGCCTGCTTAAAAAGTGCGAGACTTCGCGCCAGTGAAAATCATCAATCGCTCACCCAGCAACTTGCACCTGCAAATGAGCGGCCCGATCGGCGAAACCACGACCCTTTTTACGATGCCCATGGGGGGACTTAAAGAAGTCCTTCTCGACATGAATGAAGTCACTTTTATCAATTCCATCGGTATCAAACACTGGATTATCTGGACGGTAAAAATCCCCGCTGAATGTATCGTTCGAATGCAGAACTGCCCGTTTGTTATAGGGACCCAGGCCAGTATTGTTGTGGGCTTTACCAAGCCCAATATGAAAATCGAGTCGATGAAAGTGCCTTACGCGTGTGACTCCTGCGGAACCGAGCACCTGTATCTTGCAAATATGGGCAAAGATTATTTTTACGCCGTCGGAGACACGCCGGCTCAGCTTTTACTCCCCGAGTCCATGCCGTGCCCCAAGTGCAAAGGGCCTATGGAACAAGATTTTATCGTCGAGAAAACTTTTAAGTTTCTAACACCCTAGAGCAAACTCTGCCGAAGCCTCGGTGAACCGTACGCACGCTTTAACTCATCGACATGTTTTTGTTGGATATGCCCATTGCGACTGCACATCAAATTGTCGATATCAATTTGATAGGTAACCATCACGGCCCGTTCGGAGTCATAGTACTCCACATAGCAATCCGGCAGCCCGATGACGTGGCCGTACTCATGGCGAATCGTCCATTGCGCGTCATACTCGGTAATGGGTTGATCGGCATTCATAGTGATCACATCTCCACCAAGCCCGTTCACATGCGGAGTCACTCCCGGCACAAACTCCACGCGCGCCGCCGCGGTCGAACTGAAAATCAACTTAAGGGCCCATGTGCCAAAGCGCCACTCGTCTTCGATATTGTCGCGCAGAAAAGCTAGAATTTTTGCGTCGCTGGGGTCGAGAAAGGGCATGGTCATAAGATTCTCGTTATCAAACGTCACATCGCTACGGGCGTTGCGCACAGTAAAATTGAGATCGTAGGTGTGCTGCGCGCCCGTGTGATAGGACTCGAACATCGGCAGCAACGAATCACCACTGGCGATCGCGGTATCCACATAGCCGCGGCATACGGTCAAGCTGGCTCCGTTGTTTAGGCACATGCTGGTTAGCCAATCGGCGAAATTGGCTTTTTCGGTAGGCTCAAGAGTGCTGGGCTGACTGAGCTTTAAGGTTCGCTCCGCCGCGTCCATCTTGTTAAAAAAGTAAATGCCGCGAATGTCTTTCGTCCGCGCGCTTTCAAAGTAGTCGAGCCAGCTTTGATTGCCCTTCCAGCGCAAAGCGGTCTGATAAATTCGATCGGTCTTGCGGCCCCATTCAATAAACTCTTCCTCCGTGACGGGCAGCTGTTTGGTCAATGGTTGACCGTCGACCAAAATATCACGCATGGCTTTTGGCATTTCGTTTTTAAGTTTTTCAAGGCGCTCGCCCACAATAGTGGGCGAGTATTCCGACGGCGCCTCCACCGGGTAGCCACCCGTTGTGGCCTTGCTGGTCAGTGAAATTTTATCGTTTTGCGGGCGATGATCGTTGATCAGCTTGAGCCAAGCCATATTGCGAATTCCATAAGAGATCGCTTCATCAATCGGCCCAAGCGCCAAACCATCGGTATTGAATCCGGTAAATGCCCCTTGGTCTTGCACATACTGCCACAGCTGGGCACTGCTCGCGTCAGGTGGAAGGTCCATGGGTCGTTTGGCTTTAGGCGATTTGTGAGCGAATGCAGGAATGCCAAATACTAAAATAAAAATGAAACAAAAGCGCTTCATTGATCCCCCCCTAATTTTTTCTGACGTGCCGACTACTTGGCCCAGCGAACCTTCTGCGTGGCCTCGCGAATAGTGTCAACTTCGACTGAGAACCGACGCATAACTTCCAACGCGAAGGGTTTCGCCTCAACCCCGAACTCGGCCAGACTGATGGTAGGCACGGGCGTCCCTTGATTCACCACATTCACCGCGAAATGAATTAATGAGCTGGTGGGACTTTGTGTGGCGATTGAGATGCTGAACTTTTTATCGCCGCAAAAGATATCATCACCTTCTCGGCGAAGCTCGGCGGTCAAACTTGCGTCTTTCGAAATCTCCCCAAGCAAATCTTTAATTGTGGCCGCCATAAGCCGTTGCAATCCGACCGCAGCAAACAAAGTCGAATCAAAGAGCTCCACAATAAAGTGCAGCATCTGGTCACCGCGAATCTCGCTGTTCGCGAGAAGGTCTTCGCCATCAATCATATGTTCAGGCCGGACATTGCAGGGGCCAACCCATGCGACGATCGAGTCACCGAGCAACTGAAACTTTAAGTAATTTCTTAAGCTTTGTAGCTGCGAGCCATCATAGGACTCAAGTGTGTCGACAAATCGCGACTTCATAGTTTTAGCCCATTCTCAGCGGCCGCGCGACTAAAGCGCTTACAGGATTCACAGCTCCCACACCACTCCTCGCCATCCAAGTAGCACGGCCACAGCAAGTGAAACGGCAAGTCCGCCTGAATCGCCTCTTTAACGATTTGCGTTTTATTTAAATGCGTCGAGTAACAGTGAGTCGTTACGCGATTGGCGGTAGAAAAAGAAAAAGAACTGTCGAGTGACTTTAAAAAGGCGCCGCTGTTATCGGGAAAAGTCTGCGCCTCTTCCAGATTAAATCCTGGGATAATGTATTTTGCGCCTAAGCCCTCGGCGAAGCCGGCGGCGATATTAAGAAATATTCCATTACGGTTAGGCACCCACACTGACCGGGCCGTCTCTTGTGAACGCTGAAGGTCATCGATCTGCACATCCGCGCCTGAAGGAATTTTTCCGCCCCCAACTAAGGTGGTCTTGGTGAAATCTTTAAACCAAGGCAGGGCCACGATTTTATGAGGAACTTTAAAATGCGCGGCCAATTTTGCAGCCCGATCGCATTCCATTCGGCTTGCGCGCTGGCCATAATCAAAGGTCAGCGCCAGTGCGACGTCAAATTGTCCGGTGGCCTTAAGAAGGTTGTACGAGGAGTCGAGCCCTGAAGATAAGAGTACGACCGCTTTATCCATTGGGCCGGCGAGGCGTTCGCGCCCGCTTTACAGCGGCTTTTTTGCGCTTACGCGTTTTTTCAGCGGGAGCCTCTTCCGCTGAATATTGACTTAACGAATTGCGGACCACGCGCGCCCGTTCGAGCACGCTTTGGGCCAGTCCGCGAACAAAATTTGTATTCCATCGAATCATCTATTTTCCCCCGGAGTAAGCGGCCTGTTGAATCCGTTGTTTCTTAAGCTTCTGATAATGGTCGGCCAAAAGCATAAGGGGCGTGGCCACATATATTGTGGAGAACACACCGAGGAACATTCCAATCATCATGGTCAGAGCGAAGTCTCTGATGACACCGTCAGCAAAGATGTACATCGCGATCACCGATATATAGGTGAGCACATAAGTCAGAATAGTTCGCGACAGAGTTTCATTGATCGAACGATTTGAGATCCAGTAGAGATCTTTGTCTCGGTGAATATCTTGATTCTCTCGAATTCGGTCAAAGATCACGATGGTATCGTTCAGCGAATAACCAACAATCGTTAAAATCGCCGCCATGGTTTGAACGGTAAACTCCCAATTGAAGATCGAGTAGATACCCAGCGTAATGGCCGCATCATGGAACAAGCAAAAAACGGCGGCGGGAGCAAAGCGATAGTCAAAGCGCAGGCCGATATAAACAAGAATCAGCAAAAAGCAGTAAAATGCGGCCAAATAGCCATTGCGACGCAGCTCCTGCCCGATTTGCGGACCAACCGTATTGACCTGACGAACCTCTGCACCCGGCTGGGCAAAAGCCGTATTTAGCGCGCCGGTGATTTTTGCCACTGTCGACTCGATGTATTTGTTCGTTTCGATCTCTGAGGCACCCGTGAGCGTTTCGATATTGATCAGGAATTCGTTATTGCTACCCAAGCTCTGTACATTGGCTTTGGGGAAGCCATTCTCGGCCATAAAAGTTCGAACTCGTCCCGGGTCAACCTCGCCCTTAAATTGAACCTGCATTTCAATTCCACCGGCGAAATCCACTCCGTAGCTTAGGCCTTTGACCGCGATCAGTGCGACCGATGCAAATGTCAGAGTCACAGAAATCATCGCGATCGTCTTTGATACGCCTAGGAAGTCGAACCGGCCCCAATCATTTTTGTTCTTAACGTAAGTCATTTTGCCAACATTCCTTAAATAGAGATCTTATGATCTTTTGAGTTTGCTACCATCACGTCGATCAACCAGTGGCTAATAAACACCGCGGTGATCATGGTTGTCATAATTCCGGCGATCAAAGTCACACCGAATCCACGTACGGGTCCGGAGCCAAAATAAATCAAAACAGCAGCGGCGATCGCGGTGGTCACGTTTGAGTCAAAGATCGCGCTCCACGCATTGTTGAAGCCATCTTTGATCGCACTTTTCATAGAAACGCCGCGCGCGAGTTCTTCTTTAATTCGCTCGAAGATAATCACGTTGGCGTCGATGGCCATACCTACGGTCAATGTGATCCCGGCAATACCGGGCAACGTCAGAGTCGCACCCAAAGCACTAAGGACGGCGAGCAGGCTCACCACGTTCAGACTCAAGGCGATCGAAGCCACCACACCGAACATTTTGTAATAGAAGCAAACAAAAATCACAATTAAGGCCATACCAATGTAACCGGCCTTTTTGCCCTTCTCGACCGAGTCCCAGCCCAAGGAGGGGCCGACGGTTCGCTCTTCAAGCTGGGTCAAATTTGCGGGCAACGCTCCCGCACGAAGTGCGGTGGCAATCAATGAGCCTTCTTTTTGTTTTTCATCAAAACCGCGGCCGCCGAGCGAAATCGAACCTTGGCCGTCAATTCGCTCTTTAATTTGCGGGGCCGAGTATACGACTTCATCTAAGACAATCGCCATAAGCTTGCCAACATTGTTGCCGGTCAAATTGGCAAATTTTCTGCGGCCTTCCGTGTTGAAATGAAAGGCCACGTTGGGGTCGCCAAACTCACCGTAGGAAACAAAAGCATCCTCGAGTTGATCGCCCGAGACATCGGTGTCGGTGCGCAGCAGGTAGGCCGTTTTTCCGGCCTCTAAAGTAGCGGCCTCTTTGCGCTTCTCAAAGGCGATCATGGTGTTGGCGGGAAGCTTGTCTTTTAAAGCTTCGTTAACCTTTTTAACATACTGAACGTAGGTCAGTCCGTCTTTGCCAAGGGCAAAGTTGCCGGCCTTCTCCGCATCGGTCACCATGGTCTGGACTTTGTCCATGGGTACGCTCTCATCGACCATGCGAAAATCCAGCTTCGCTGTTTTATTGATCAGCTCTTTGGCCGAGACCGCGTCTTTCAATCCCGGCAGCTGCACCAGAATGCGCTCGCGCCCTTGAGCGGCGATCACAGGTTCGGCCACACCAAATTCGTCGACCCGGTTCCGAATCACTTCGATCGCCTGGCCGATGATCTGCTCGCGGAACTCTTCCATTTTGGCGTCGTAGTACTTGGCTTCAACTTGAGTGCCCGACTCACCGGTGACTTGTAGGTAGGTCGCATAGTCGCTTTTCAAAAAAGCCGCGGCCTTTTCTCCGTCGGCCGCCGACTTAGCGGTGATCGAGATCGTGTCCTTGCCAGCGCCGGTCACAGCGACTGTGGCATCTATATTTTTTTCCTTGAGCTCACTGGCGATTGCACGACTTGTGCGCTCGGTGCGCTCGGCCAGAACTCCGGTGACATCGACGCCATAAACCAAATGGGCCCCGCCCTGAATATCCAAGCCATAGTTGATCGGCTTTTTATGCAGCCACAATTTCTCGGGCGTCTTTACAAAATTCGGCAGCAAATAGATCAAGCAAAACAAAAAGAATAAGCCGACAACAACCGTCCGACCCTTTAACCCCTCGATCATTTCTTCTCCAACTCTTCAGTGGCGCCGCCAGCAATGGCCGTGCGCAAGACTTTAATTTTAACGCCAGCTGCGATCTGCAGCGTGATCACTTGATCGGTAAGGCCCTCGATGGTGCCTAGAATTCCGCTCGAAGTAAAAACCGAATCACCCTTTTTAAGGGCGCTGCGGAACTTGAGCTGATCCTGATTGCGCCGCTGTTGCGGGCGAATAAATAAAAAGAAAACCACCATAAACATGATAGCGAATGGGAACAGTTGCTCCCAAATAGAAGGGGTAGCAGGTGCTGCGGCCTGAGCCCAAGCGATTGAAGAAAACATGATATCGACTCCTTAAATAGCTAAGCGTCTTTTATGGCCTTTTCGGGCCTAAAATGGCAATGAGGAGTTGTCGGGCCGGGCTAGTTGGCAAAGCGCGTCAGGCAGTGGTTTCTAAACTCTTCCCATCGCCCTTCCAAAATCGCCACTCGCATCTTGCCCATTAGGTGCAAATAGAAGTGCAAATTGTGGATGGTGTTCAGGCGAGCCGAGAGCATTTCGCCACTCAAATACAGATGTCGGAGATAGGCTTTGCTATAGTTGGTGCAGGTGTAACAGGCACATTCCGGATCCAGCGGCGAGTCGTCTTCACGGTACTCGTTGCGTTTAATTGAAATCCGTCCGGACCAGGTAAAAAGAGTGCCATTTCTTGCCACTCTTGTGGGCATTACGCAGTCAAACATATCCATGCCCGCGTCAACCGCGAGGACCAAATCCAGCGGGGTTCCCACGCCCATCAGGTACCGTGGTTTGTTTTTTGGGAGTAGCGGCGCCACGTCTTTAACCAGCGAATGCATCATTTCAATCGGCTCGCCGACGCTAAAGCCGCCAAGGGCATAACCGGGAAGATCTACAGAAGTGATTTGCTGCAGACTTTGCGTGCGAAGCTTTAGGTCCAATCCGCCTTGCACGATACCAAAAAGCAGCGAATCTTCTTTGGTCATGGCCTTTTTAGATCGCTCGAGCCATCGGTAAGTGAGGTCCATGGATGTCTTGATTTCATCTTCAGTGGCCGGGTGCTTAAGACACTCATCAAACGCCATAATAATATCGGCGCCCAGATCCATTTGGATTTGAATGCTCTTCTCGGGACTTAAAAAGTGCTTTCCGCCGTCCAAATGCGAGCGAAACTCCACGCCTTCTTCTTGAACTTTATTCAGCTGCGAGAGCGAAAAAACCTGAAACCCGCCGCTGTCGGTGAGAATCGGCCTTTGCCAATTCATAAACTTATGCAAACCGCCCAGTTTTTTTACTGTTCCTTCGCCCGGCCGCAGGTGCAAATGATACGTGTTTCCCAAAACAATTTGCGCACCAAGATCGCTCAGCTCTTCGGGTAACATACCCTTAACTGTGCCTTTGGTCCCGACGGGCATAAACACCGGCGTCTCAATCACCCCTCGCGCGGTGTGCAACTTGGCGGCTCGCGCCTCCCCGCTTTGCTTTTGCAGTTCAAATTTTCCTACTTGCACCATGCGCTTAAATCTCCATAGGAAAATAGTTTGAACTTTCGGGCGATCGCCCAGCTGTACACAGATTTCACGTTTTCAAGACCACTGAACGCGGCCACCAAGCAAAGCAGAGTGGAGCGGGGCTGGTGAAAATTGGTTAATAAGCCGTCGACCATCTCAAACCGATGCCCGGGTTTAATAAAAATATTGGTCGAACCGTGAAGGCCCATGGGCGTTTTTTCGAAGTGACCCAGAGCCATCGCCTCGAGCGACCGAGTAACGGTGGTGCCCAGTGCCCACACGCGCTTTTTTGCGGCCTTGGTTTTTTCGATTTGATCAATAAGCTCAAATGGAATCTCGACCTGTTCGGAATGCATTTCGTGCTCGTCCACATTCGCATGGCGAATGGGCATAAAGGTTCCCGCGCCCACATGCAAAGTCAGCTTGCCGGTTTGAACTCCCGCCTTTTTTAGCTCCGCAATGTGGGCCTCAGTAAAATGCAAGCTCGCCGTCGGCGCCGCCACCGAACCCGGGCGCGCCGCCCACTTGGATTGATACCAATTTTTGTCTTGCGGTCGATTGTGGCGTTCACTTCTCGCGTCTTGAATATACGGCGGCAGCGCCATCTCTCCAAAAGTTTCAAAGTAGTCGACATCGAGCGGAAAATCTAAGCGCAGAACCTGCGGCAGGGCCTTCAAAACAAGCGTCGCCGTAACATTTCCCGGCAACGGAATCTGCGCGCCCAACTTGTGGGCCTTTGACGGGAACAAAACTTCCCAGCTCATGGGAGTCAATTGGCGTAAAAACAAAATTTCGTCGTTGTTCAACGAAAATACCCGCGACGGAATCACTTTCGATTCATTCATTACGAGAAGATCGCCCGGCGAAAACTTTTGCAGAAGCTCTGCCATCGACAATTCCATGGGATCCGCGCCAGAATTAGAAAAGGCGACACGCGTGGGGCGCGAGGGCTCCACGGCGATCAGCTCGCTCGGATAGGTGTAATCAAGATCTTCTAGGCGCATGAGCGCCGGAACTTAACGCATACGGCGACGAAAAGTCGAGCGCAGATGGCGAAAGCCGGTGAAGTAAACGACAGAGGCGAAGATATTCACCCCCATTAGGCCCAGAAAGATATAGAGCAGTTGTAGATCGCTCACGGATTCCCCTTAATGACCTCTAAAGATAAGCCCAGCGCTGGGTTCAGAATAAGAACAGCGTCCTGCCATTCTTGTGAGTAAGGACCCTTTTCAAGCCGCGACTGGTTAATTTTTAGGCTGTGGAAATTCTTCAAGAAAAAATTCAAAGCCGGAAACCGATTTGACCGCAAATTCAAAGACTTATAGCCAATACTCCAGTCACAAAAGGTAAGGGGAAAACCAAATATGATACTCATCCGAGCCGCATTGCTCTTGTTAGGCCTTTTTCTATTCACAAACGCCCACGCTTTAAAAACGAAAGTCGACCAACAGGTCGCGCTGAACGCTTTTATCGCCGAATTAAAGACCCATTACGGAATGATCAAATTTAAAGAGCGAATGTTCGGCACGCAGCTCGAACAGTTGCGAATCAAATACAGCCGGTTGATCGACGAAGCTAAAACCTTAGAAGAAGATCTCGGATGGGACCCGGCCGCCGCGCGGGACATTTTGCCTGAAGAAGAGTTTCGTCAGTTGATGATTGGAATGGTCGCTGAACTTAGGGATGGGCACGCGAATACGTCTCGCCAAGCCCACGAGGCCGCCACCCTAGGGATGATCGCGGTGCCGGTGGGCGAGAAGCTTATTGTCACCATGATCCGCAAAGAACTGCTGCTCCCCAATTCGTCGATGAAAGAAATTCTGCCCGGCGATGAGATCATCGAAGTCGATGGGATGAGTGTGGAAGAGCACGCCCAACGCAATATGCTTTATATGCAGGGCGGAACTTTTCAAGACCGATACCAGACGGCGATGACCGCCATCGTAAACAACTTCCACTCCATTCAACGGCCCAAAAAAGAAGGCGACGTTGCAGTCGTAAAATTGCGCCGCGATGGCAAAGAGTTCACCGCGCATCTGCGCTGGGTTTATCGCAGCGATTTCAATTTGCTGCTCGCCCGCTTTCCCAAGTCTCTCACCGATCCGCTGCAAAAAATGAGTGTTGAAGACATCGCCGTACCCTATGGCGTGCGTGGAACGGTGCGCAGCTACTTTAAAACCGGTCTTTTAAAAACAGAGGCCGCCGGCAGCCTTGTCGATATCGGAGCCAGCCTCAATCGTGAAATTGTTCTTAGTAAAGAAGAAGGCGCCAAGCCTGCAACCGAGGCCCGCCAAGATTTAATTCGCCCTGAATTTAAAGAAATGGCGCCCGTCACCCGCTTGAGCCTTTACCTAGTTCGCCACAAAGGAAAAAACGTGGCCGTGTTGCGCATCCCCAGCTACAGCCCACCCGGCGGAATGGCCGGAGTTAAGGCCGAATATCAGTGGCTCGTACAGGGCCTTAAAAAGGTTCAAAAGTTGGCGGACGTGCTGGTGGTCGATCAACTCAGCAACACCGGCGGTTACGTCTACTACGGCTCACGCTTGTTGAGTCTTTTTGCCCACGGCGATCAGCCGATGAAAACGGTTCTTGCCGACTACAAAATGAACGTCACCATGCTCAGCAATTTTAAACCGGAAATCGAAAGAGATCCGATCGACGGCTCCTCGCCGGTTCACGTTCAGCTTAAACTTTATGAGGCCTACTACAACGAACTTAAACGGCGCTTTGAAAGTGGCGAAGAATGGACCGGGCTGGGCCCGTCCTTCGATCTTTCAATTCCGCAGTTCGTGCAAAAACCGGGTGAAGTGTTCCCGGCTAGAGAGGGCGTTATCGATTTGCCCGGTCTTATGCTCAACGACAAAATGTCCGGCAGCGGCGGTGACTTTGTGCCGGGCCAAACACAGGCCAATAAGCGCATGAAAATTATGGGCGAAGTCTCCTGCGGACTGGGTGGTCCGGTTTATCGCAACACTCCATCGATGCCCGGTTCAGAAATGAATTTCCGTTGCACCTATGGCTACGCCGAGCTGCCTGACGGTTGGCCGATCGAGAATATCGGCATCGTGCCCGACATTTTTCGTGAGATTAAGGTCGAAGATATTAAAGACGGCTTTAAAAGTTATGCGCTTGAGGTGCTCGACAACGCCGTGGCTCTGGTCGGTGTAGAAGCTCCGAAGCCCGCCACTCCAGCCCCAAAGCCCGAATTTATCGGGATTCCGGATGTGCTGAAAGAAGATATTATCTTGCGGACTCTGCATGCCCGACTCGACGTGGTCGCGCGCCTTAAAGAGATGCGCAATCTTCCGCGCTGGAACAAAGACAAAGAAAGTCTGGCGTTGATTGATGAGTTGATTAAAAAAGGCGAAGCCGCAAAGGAAGGAACTTACTTCCAAGATCCTTGCGAGCTACGCCTTTCAATGACTCCGCTTCGGTAGTTTTACTGCATCAATTGACGGTAGAGGTACACATAGCTCTGTGCCTCTCGCCGTGCCCGCTGCGCCAAATTGGCTGCGGCGCTATGCCCACCTTCGATATTTTCGTAGTAAAGAACAGGGTGCCCCTGCTCGATCATTCGTGCCACCATTTTTCGTGCGTGGCCCGGGTGGACTCGGTCATCTTTAGTCGAGGTCGAGATAAACACTCGGGGATATTTCACACCCGCCTTCACATTCTGATAGGGCGAAGTTTTCATCCAAAAATCGCGAATTTTCGAATCCGTCGGATCTCCGTACTCTGCCATCCAACTCGCGCCAGCCAGCAAAGTGTTGTAGCGAAGCATATCGAGGAGCGGAACCTGGCAAACAACGGCGTTAAAGAGATCGGGCCGCTGCACAAATACGGCGCCGGTAAGCAAGCCACCGTTGCTGCCGCCGCGAATGCCGAGCTTTTGCGAAGTCGTTATTCCACGCTTGATCAAATCTTCGGCCACGGCAACAAAGTCATCAAAGGCCGTCTGGCGCTTTTCTTTAAGTGCTGCCTGATGCCACTTGGGTCCGAACTCGCCTCCACCGCGAATATTCGCGACGGCATACGCTCCGCCTTTTTCAAGCCACGCCTTACCGACCGCGCTCATATAGAACGGCGTTTCTGAAACCTCAAAGCCACCGTATCCGTAAAGTACCGTCGCCACCGGCCCCTGAACCGACTTATTGCGAATCAAGAAATAGGGCACCCGTGTTCCATCTCGACTGGTGGTCTCGAGTTGCTCGACGGTCAGTCCTTTCGCATTAAAACGTTCGGGGATGGATTTAATTTTTTCGGGTTTCGAGTTGCCATCGCTCACATACAAAGTGGGCGGCACCAAATACCCTTCATATTGAAAAAACACGCGCGGCTCCAACTCAGACATCGCAACCACGTCGGCGCTGCCAAGTTCGGGGAGATCCACTTTCTGACTGATCCACGCCTGACCGTTCCAGGTCACCTTATCGATTTGCGAAGTCACATTTTCGAGTCGGGTTACATAGAGCGCATCTGAGCTGCGCCCGGCGCCCTGAATCGAGCCACGGTCGCTCACTTTCGCCACAACCTGCACCTCACCCGCGCTATTGACACTAACGAGGTCTCCGCCTTGCGCGCCCTTCCAAGCCGTGCGCAGCAAAAAGATATCATGGCCCTTAAAGTTGGATTGATACTCAACATCTTCTGGAACATTCATCTTAGTGATTTTTAAGTCCGACGAAACTTTAAAGTACTGAGACGTGTAAAAGGTCATTGAGCGCTGAATCACTGTCGCTTCACCTTCGGGCGTAAAGGACTTGAAGGCCCGGCAGGAAACATCGGTTTTTTCACATTTAAAGAGCATTTGCGCCGATGCGATTGGAGTTCCACGCTTCCAAAAGCGAACCTGCGCCGGGTAGCCAGAGTCGGTCAGCGAACCGGGACCAAAATCCGTGCCTAAAAACAGAGAATCGATATTGTTCCAAGCCAAAGATGTTTTGGCCTCAAGAAGATTGAAACCATTCTCCACAAACTTTCGTGTGGTCACATCAAACTCTCGAATGACTACGGCGTCTTTGCCGCCTTTAGAGAGCGACAGCAGACAACGAGTCATTTTTGGTGGAAGGCAGTTTGAACCCTTCCAAACCCAGTTCTCATTTTCTTTTTTAGCCAAGGCATCGAGGTCTAAAACGATATCCCACTTTGGATTCTTCTTTTTGTACTCAGCCATCGTGGTTTTGCGCCACAGACCGCGCACATTCTTCTCGTCTTGCCAAAAGTTGTAGAGCTCGCCACCACGGAGCGCCACATGTGGAATGCGATCTTTGGCATTTAAGATTTTTAGAATGTCGCCTTCAACTTTTTTATATCGGGCGTCGGATTCGATTTCGCCCAAGGACTTTTGATTTTGCTGCTGAACCCAATCTAGAGCTTTTTGGCCCTCAATTTCTTCCAGCCAAAGATTATTGTCGGTCGGAGTTATCGCGGCCTTTTGCGTTCCTGCACATCCGGATAACAGCATTGCGGCGAAGAAAACGTATAAAATACGGATCATAATCAAAGTCCCCCTATGCAAAAATTTTGCGAGTGATAAAAGATACATCTAGGCTTCGCGAAAGGGGAGCTAATTATTTGCCGAAAAGAGACCGCAGCATGTTACCGGGCGTAGTTTTAAAGTTGTAGCTAAACTGCAACCAATAGACCTGATCGGCCCATGGCGCGTCTTGCGATAAATTGGTCGACGATGCGGGGACCGTGGACTTCATTTGACTCCACGCAAATCCCAGGGAGCCCGTTCCAAACTCAATGCGGACACCGGCGTGAATATCCATTCCCGAGATAGAAAATTCGCTCTGATTGGAAAAGGGACCCACGGCCGAGTGCCGCCCCTTCAAGTAAAGATAATCCGCACCGATGAAAAAACGCGAAAACGAAATTTGCAGGCCAAGGCCGGGCCCAATGTATTGCGCAAACTCTTTTTGCGAACCGTTCGCCGTGTTGCTCAGGTCTAAGTACTTAATGGTGCCGGTTAGATCCGCACGAAATGAATCTCCACCAATGAGGGGCAAGAAGCCTCGGCCCATGGCCGACAATCCGGAATAGCCGGCTTTGGTTCCATCGGGATTCTCAATCGCGACCGTCGGCTGCCCGACGGAAAGTTCCATTTTCACACCCTGGGTGTCGAGCTTGGCCCATGCGGAAACTCCGCAAAAGACCATTGAACCCAGAATGAAAATGGCGAAGCTACGCATCAAGGCGTCTCCAATACGATCATCGACTGCACAAAAGACGTAAAGCCGTTTTGGATAAAGGGATTGTTCAAAACGTTTCCGGACGTATCAATGCGCACAATATTGTTCGTGCCGTCTGAGGCCACCAGCAGGGTGCCATCGGGCAGCTCCATCATCGCCGTGGGATTGTTTATTACCGTGAGATTGCTAAAAATGGATGTCGAGCTGCCAGAGCCATCGCCGTTGAAACGTAAAATCGCATCGGTTCCGCCCGAGTGCGCCACGTAAACATAACCATCGCTGTGCGCCACGATAGCCACTGGATCTACGTTACCCAGAGTTTGGTTCGAGGCCGAACACGTGGTGGCTGCCGGGTTTGAGACATCATAGAATTGAATGTCGTCGTTCGTCTGACTTCCCACCACCAGCAAGCCCGACGCCGTCACCGCCATGCCGCGAGCGACGGCAAGTGTGCAAGAGCCGACCGTGGTGCCGATGCGCGGGTTCCCGATTCGCACTCCTGCGGAATTAAAGCTCTCAACAAAATTGCCCTCGATCACAAAGATATCGCCGTTATCGGTTCGCGCCATTTCAAAAATGTTACCGGTAAAATTCGAATCAGAGACAAAGGTGGAGGGGCCATCAAATAAGCTAAAGCGCAAAATGCTATCGACAGTTTCGGTAGCAATCAAAAACGAAAACGGATCGATCGCCACCATGCTTCTCGGCACCACGTTTTGGAAGGTGGAGTCATACAGAACCTTTTCGAACACTCCATCCGTTGAATATTGGGCCACATGGTAAGGCGCAGTCGCGATCACAGAACTTGAGGAAATAATTAACTTTGGTTTATTATCAAAAGCGCCGTAGAAAAAACCATCCGACGAAGGTTTGGAGCAGGCGACCACTCCCGTAACCAGGACCAGGACTAAACAACAATTGATTATGCGAGTTAGGACCATCATTAAAGTATGGATCGGATTGAATCAACAGCCCTTTGAGTCTATATTAGGCCCTGAATCAAAAATCGCGGTCATTTCACACTGGCCGGAGGTCGGCTCGACCGATTTTCAGTATCGCCGACGCGTCTCCCGGACTGGACTTGGGCCAGGAGACAGAGTCGGATCCGCTCACCCACCGAACCAGAAATAAGCATGGCCCAAAGGCTCGCAAAATTGAGCGGCATCCCAGCGCGTCTCGATAACGAGATGATCCCCATCCACACGGGAGACGACGTCGTCGGGCCAAACGCCAGATGGATCCGTCCAACGACGTCCCGAAAGATCCATGTCGAGTTCATAGCGCCCCTCGGCAACCCGGCTTCTTGCGGCCGTGTCCAAATCCTTTAGTGAAAAGCGAAACTGTATATCGGCCCACGGCGTCGTCACAGTTTCTCGCAGCCTTAGATAGCGCTGCTTTAAAGCCGCCAACTCCCGCACCTTGGCCATATCCAGACGGCCGTTGGGGCGCCCAGCCTCTTTAAGCAAACGATTCACCTCGGCCTGCTGCTTCTCCAGATATCGAAGTCTGAGCTTCACTTTATCGCACGATACAGCGTCGGCACGCAGCAGGCGAGTTTGAACCTCGCCCACTAACGGCTGCTGCGCGAACACAAAAAGGAATGCGAGAACCGCCCCGCTACTCATAAAATCGTGTCCTTTCGATCGAAGCGCGTGGTCCCGCGGAATGGGAACGTGCGAGTCTCTTCAACATTGTCTTCACTCCAGAAGTTGTTCTTCTGAATGTACTCCGACACCGCTTCTTCGCGACCGAAAATCGCGTTGCCTACATCTAAAACCGCGGCCCCAATTTGGCAGTACACGTTCGGGCATTTGCGCAAATTCTCAGCTCCAACTGCGGCTCCATTGGGCTTCGGATTGGCGAGCGGTGGTGTACCTTCGGTACCCATGGCCAGCAAACCAATCTGTTTGAACACACGGTCGACCAACTCAGCCTTCACCGTCTGCCGCAAACTGTCTTCAAATTCGAAGCGTGGATCTTGCGTGTTTTGCCGGAACATAAACCAGTCGCCCGACTCCTTTTCAACGATCAACTTATTGATCGTTTTTGAAGAAAAAAGCCCACCGCGAGATTCCGAACTTTGCAGACGGCGCAACATCGATGACAAATTGTACTTGGCCCAATAGCTGCGATTGATCGCCAGATTGTAGACATAGGTCACATTGGCGTTAAAGTTCTCCGCCAACTCACCGCTGCCAACATCCGTTTTTTTCATCCGATGCCCTTTTACGTCGTAATAAGGACAAGCTCCAACCATTGAAAGGTAGATTTGCCCCGAGAGGGCGCCACCATAAATGCCAGCCCCCTGCGCAGCTTCTCCGGTGGGGAGTGACACCGGCGCAAGCATGGCCGGCAGTTCGCCTTTGTCGACACTCGCCCGGCGCGAGAGATGAATCTGCGCATCGGCCAGTGGAATCTGCCGGAACGTGAGATTCGGATTGGCTTGCTGATACGCATTCACCAATTCCCCGTGATTTGAATCTAACAACACTCGACCCGTCGAGCCTTCAACCATAGTGTAGTCTTTGAGCATCGTCTGCACGTCGGCCAAAATCGATTTGACCTCGCCAAGCTCCGCTAAAAAGTCATGATCTTTTTTAGGAACTTGTGGCTTGGGTTTGGGCTTCGGCTTAGGAAACAGCGAGCCATCGTCGATGGGTGTTTGCCCATCGTTGGCCGGCTCCTCATCGACCGCGGCCAGAGCCTCAGCAATCTTCTCGAGTCTCTTTAACTGCGCGTTGTGAATGCTGCTCAGAGATTTCAAGCCCTCACAGCGGCGAAGATTTTCAGTCGTCGTCAAACCACTGATTCGCATCTCGCCCACGGTCGGCGGCAGCACAAAGGCTGTTTTACAGTCCTTGCTTAAAAATGCCCCGGCTCCGCGCGGCACCGAGCGAATTTTAACATTCGCACACTGATCATAAAGAACCGGCTGGGCTAGCGCCGACACACCGGTCAGCGCTATGGCCGCGGCCATAAAAATTTCGAACTTCATAAATACCCCTTGTTTTAACGTTTACGTTTAAATTCTTTCTTTAATTCTCGAATCACTTTTGCGGGATCAATCTCGGCTACAACCGAGCCATCGGCCTCGGTCAGATTCTCAAAGAGGGCCGCGAACACACGCGCCCCAAGTTGATTCTGTAAAAGGCCCTCCAGCCCACGAACTTTTTTGTCCACCGCCTGATACAATTTCCATCCGGCGATGCGCTCCCAATCCCGGCCCGTCAGAGTCGACGCGCGTTGAGCTTGAGAAAATTCCCGATGAATCTCTGGCAAGGCTTCTTTCTCTAACCAAATCTCAGTCTCGGGTTCAGGTGTAGGGCCGGGTCGCCCCGGGCCTTCTTGCTTTCCCCCGCCCCCTTTGTTGCCGCCGCCCTTGGTGAACCAATCACAGCCGGTCAACATTACGACTAAGGCGATCAACACTAAACTTGTCTGTCTCATAAAATCCTCTCTCAAGTTAGGGTAGCGGAGCGGCAATCTGGGCGTGATAAATCGGATTGCTATACGTCGACCCACGACTAAGAACGTCCAGGCGTGCGGCCAGTTCGGCAAACTCGTAAGAGCCGATCGAACGGAGTTCGTTTCGCGTCGATTCGAACATCAGATCATGCAGTCGCACGACCTCGTCGTCCGAAAGATTCGGAATGAGATTCAGCTCGCGCTCGATCGCCAGACCAAGCTTCGCTCCGGCCATGACCGTGTTGCGCTTAAGCGAACCCATACTCTGCCAAGACCCTTTGACCCGGCCATACACTTTGGCAAACTCGTCACCGCGAATACGCGCCTCTCGCTTTAACTTGGCGTCACTGTAATGCATATTCGATAAAATCTTGAGTTGGGCTTGGCCCGAAACCAAATCGCACGCAACTTCGTCGAGGCCCGTGAGGTCGAGTTCGACCACGCCGGTTTTCTGAATCTCAGCACGTTGATTTGCGAGCTGGCGCACGACTTCGTTTTGAAACTTCACGACATCAAGAATCCCGCCTTCAACTAAATACGCTTTCGGCTTAACGGCGAGTTCAGCTTTAAAGTAGCCGAGCTCTTGAAATTGCGTGCCGATCGAAGTGACCGGCTGGCCTTGCACAATCAGATTCAAATTCGAAGACCGTGCCGGGTAGACTTTCATCCGCAGGGTGAACGGGTGCTTGAGTTTTCTTAAGCCCGCCAGAATTTTGCCGCCCAAAACGTCACACTCTTCGAGGTAGCGTTTGGTGGACTTATGCTTTGAAATGACCGGCGAATGAATCGTCGCTTCGGATTCGATAACTTGCCCGACTTGATCCAGGTGAACTTCGCCGGAGTCTGTCATAAAACCGGTGATGTTTCCTTTTAATCCGGGAACTTCGATCGAGACCGACTGCCAAGACTTTTCTTTCTCGAGTTCGGACCACAGATCCTGACTGTCTTGTTTTTTTGCCTGGGCGGCGGCCGAAACCACGGCCGCTGCTAGGATAATTGCTTTATAGATTCTCATTTTTTCCTCCGCTTAATTGCTTTCTTTTTTGGTCTCAAAGGCCATTGTGTAAACTCGGAATATCGTTTCTCTAGATGCCGACTCTTCGACGTTGGTGAATTTTGTATCCACAATACGCTCGGTCACCGACGATGCGGACGACGCGGCCGGAATCTTTACGGTGTAAGAATAGTTTGAGCAACTCGACCCAAACATTCCCCATGGACCCTTTGAAGAACAGCTTCTTCCCGAACGAATTTCGTCAATATAGCCAGGTGCCGGTGCTGTTGCAGAACCCGCCGGGCGTTCCAAATCCACAAAGCCGACCAATTGCATCTGCTTAATTAAGTTTGCGGTCAGGCGAGTCAGGGCGTTTAAGCGCTGGGTTTCAAAAAAACTGGCGCGATCTTGCGCCGTAAACACCGCGGGCAACTCGACATTGTACGTTTCAAATTTATAACCTTGAGCTACACCGTCGCCCTTCATAAGGATCGAGGCGGTATCACCCACCGATAAATGTGTTTTGGTCTGCCATGCGCGCATCAAGGTATCGATGGCGAACTTGTTGTCCAAAGACGCTTTGTAGCCGGCGATTGTCAAAACCGGAACTTTGTACGTCATGTTGGCGACAAGTAGAGGAGCTTTTTCGGCCTTTTTGTCTGCCACATGCGGGCAGGCGCCAATAAGACTTAAAACAACCTGGCCCGAGAGCGAACCATTCATCTTAGTGTGCTCAACCGCCGCCTTGCCATCGGCATCCGGAGTGCCGACGCCCGGAATCGAGTGATCGATGACCGCACGGCCCGAGGCCTGTTCTTCGCTTATAGGCTTGGCGCGAAAAGAAATATAAGAATCCGAAATGGGCATCTTGCTTACGTTTACATCGTAGTCTTTGAGCGTCTGAAAGTTATCAGAGATGAACTGACCCATACGATCGCGCAGATCCGAAGTCGCGAAGCGCACTTGCAAATATCCGCCGAGGACCTTCTCATAACTTTCAATCATTTCGGGGATGCTGGCTTTGATCGTCGCAATCTCCTTATGAATGTAGGCGCGCGCTTTTTCATTTTCGATCGGCGTCGTCGAGAGTCTATTTGACAGAGCTAGAATGTGATCTTGGAGCACATCTTGTGCCTGATACGCTTTTTCCAAGCTCCCGCAGCGCTTAAGATTGGCCGTCGGCGAAAGGTCGCTAATCTTTAGCTCGCCCACGCGATCGGGCATAATGAAAACTGTTTTGCAGTCTTCGCTAAAGTAGACATCCGCTTGGTTGGGCGGCATCCGAAACGTATACGGACATTTGGGCGCCACAAACGGATACTGTAAGGTCTCCGCTATAGCCACTGAACTGACAAACGCAGCGGCAAAAAGGCCGAGCGCGGTTGATTTGGTTTTCAATTTTTTCATATCCCCTCCTAAAAAGGTGTTGTTGTGAAGTCAGGCGACGACAGAGCAATGACCTGGCCAACCCGAACGAGAACGGGGCGCGGATTAAAGGCAATTGAATGAGAAAATGTCCGGGATTGTAGAAGTCATCCTGGATTTCGGACGGCAATCCGACATTCGGACACGGTAGGACGCTTTTGACATGGAACCGCGGTTGCAACGACCGGCTATCGAGGTTTCAAATCTGAATGGAGGTCACTGTGAACAAAATATTTTTTATAAGTGCAATCGGCTTTGCGGTTATGGCTATAGGCCTTTCCTTCCATCGCGATAGCGATACACCACCCCAGCCATCGGTCAGCGCGCTATCAACTGCTCACGAAAGCATCACGGAAGTAGCTCCGCTGAAACCGATCGTCGAAGCGCCGAATGAGGCTGTTCGAGCGGAAAGCCCGCCGCAGGCAAATCTGAATACAGAAGAATCCATCCAAGCTCTAAATCGCGAGATCGAAGATCACGAACGCTTCCTATATAAAGAGAACGCCATTCGTCGACTGAATGATGGAACGGCCAGCGCCGAACAACGCGACCTTTATTTTGATGTTATGGAAAAGTTGGCCCGGGCGCGCGCCAAAAAGGTCGAGCTTCGAATTCAGCGTCTCCAAGTCCAGATCGAACACGCTCAGGCGGGACAATGAAAAAACTAATTTTAGTATGGCTTGCCTCTTTTCTTCCCTTGGCCCACGCCACCTTCGAGCAATGCCCCAAAAGCGTACTCGACAACAAACACTCGGCGCGAGCCCTTGGGTTTTTGCAGTCGATAAAGGGCAATTATCAGTTGGGCAAATGCTTTGTCGAGCTCAGCGTATGTGAAGGTTCACAGGATACACAGCAGCCCGACTCCACGGTCGCAGATCTTTTGGTGACCGATAAGCGGGGCGAAAAGTTTTATGTGCCGATCTCTTTTTCGCCGTCGGCGACTCCGCTGGTGAAGAATATTATTAAAAATGGCCGACGAATGGTTCACTATACCTTTATCGAACGTTTGCCGGACCCAGTGCATGGCCGAACAGAAGCCTACCGGCTGGAAGTGGTTAAAACAGAAAACTTGGCTCGGATCGAACGCCTCGAACTTGGAATTTACTATTCTAAGATTAGAGAAAAGTATCCGCAACTTCCGCCGGGTCGGTCCTACTGGGTCATTTGCGAACCGTAGCAAGAGCCAAAATATCGACAGTGCATAAAACGTCAACGCATTGGACGGCTCAACCACTACGCCTGATCCTCAACTAAGGCATTCACCTTGCAACTCAATATTTCATGCAATCGGCGACCGCCCTAAAGAGGCCGGATGTCTTCAAGTATGACAACTACCGTCTCTATTTGAAACACCTGCTGGATTATGAAAAGGAAATGCGCGGACTTTCCATTCGCGAGATTTCTCGTCGGGCTGAGTTTCGCTCGCCAAACTATCTCAAACTTATCATTGAAGAAAAGCGCGGATTGACGCCCACATCGGCCGCCCGTATTTGCGAAGCATTGGAGTTGCACCCGTCTGAGTCGGCGTTTTTCATGAACCTTGTCTCTTTCAATCAGTCGCCGAACGCGGTCGAGCGCCGCAAGCATCGCGACCGACTGCTGCAGTCGCGAAAGTTCATGAATATAGTTCCGCTGCGATCCAAGTCTGTGTCGTACTACTCCAGGTGGTACTATATCGCTATCCGCGAACTTGTCGCGCTCGCGGACTTTAAAGAGGACCTGAACTGGATCGCACGAAAGCTTCGCAACAAGGTGACGATCGAGGATGTGGCGCACGCCATTCGAGACCTGATCGACCTCGCGCTTTTGTCCCGGGGCCCCGACGGCCGCCTGGTGCAGGTCGACAAATTCATTACTTCCGATGACAAAATCACCAGCTCGGCCATTATCGATTTTCATTTGAACATGATGGACAAAGGTAAAGAGGCGCTTGAAACAATGCCAGCCCGAGAGCGCGATATTTCTTGCGTCACTTTGAGCGCCGACCAAGAGACGGTCGAAAAAATGCGGCTAATGATCGCCGATTTTCGGCGTCGCCTGATGAGCCTTGCCGAAGAATGCGAAACAGAAGACAGATTAGTGCAGATCAACTTTCAGCTCTTTCCCTTAACGCAGAATGACGATGGAGACGGCAATGATTAAACACGCGATCTTCACTGTTTTGGGAATCAGCCTGGTTGCCATGTCAATTGGATGCGCCAAGACGGAAGGCGGCGGTACGGAGACAACCAATCCCCCCGGGTTAACCGCGCCGCAGAGCTTGAAGCTTACGGCGACACAAGACACCAACACTAAGGAACTATTTCCCGATGAGACCAAAGGAACGAGCGAAAAGATCGACGTTTGGAATTTGCCCGGCGAGCGCAAAACCGCCTTTATCCAGTTCGACTTGTCTCAGATTCCTAAGGGCAGAACCATAAAGCGGGCGCTTCTTAATCTTTGGGTCTATGAGATTCGTGACCCGGGCACAATCGGCTTTAGTGCGGTGATCGGTTCATGGACGGAATCGCAGCTGACTTATCGGACCGCCGCCTCTTTAAGCTTGATTCCGCGATTTACGCAAAACGTGGCCGAAGCCGACGAAGATAAATACATTCAGATCGACGTCACCGAAATCGTCAATCTTTGGCTTTCGGGTCAGCTGCCAAACCACGGATTGGCGATCGAAGCGCTGGGCAATTCCGTGGTGCGCGCCGAATTCCACAGCAAAGACGCGTTAACCAATCCAAGTTTCCTGCAACTGATCGCCGATTGATTAAGACTCCGGTCTTCGCCTAACTCCGTCTCGATTTGGGTAAACTCCTGAATTCTCCGCCTTTCTGCACACCGCCCGAAGACTCGCGGCGGGCTCAGTTTCGTTCTCGTTAATAAATTCAGTTTTTCAACCTGCCCAATTACCTTGGACTTAAGGGGATTCGGGGGGAATCGTGGTTGCAATTATTTATCGGGTGACTATCGTTTTGTGGTCGGTTGTTGTCGCCGCTTGCGGCGGCACCATGGGCAAAGGCCAAATCAATAAACTTGAAAGCAGCGCGACCCAAGGGCAAGCGACTGTGACACTCACCCAACCTCTCGATGGGGCCACAATTAAGGGAATCGTAGCTCTGCAAGCCGAGAGCACGGTTCCTCTCGCCAGCGTCACGTTTCGCTGGGACAGTGTGGACTTCGATGCTCCCGATACCGCAGCTCCTTTTTCTTACACATGGAATACGGCCGCCGATAAAGATGGCTTTTATACTCTAACCGCCCTGGCGGTCGATCAAAATGGAAATCAGCTCTTGTCAACACCGATTACTGTTCGAGTCGTCAATATCGCACCCGTCAATCCACCGCCGCCAGGTCCTCCTCCCGTCGGCGGAGGCACCATGCGCCGAGTCCCTCAGGATTACCCGACGATTCAAGCCGCCATCAACGCCGCGGCCAACGGAGACTCAGTCTTGCTTTCGCCCGGAACCTATCCCGGCGGCTTCTCCATCGCGGGCAAGTCGCTCACCATTGCCTCTCTGTATTTGACGACGGGCCAACTATCCTATGTGGACCAAACGCGAATTGCGAATGGCAATCCGATGATAACGATTGCCGCAAGCGCGGCAAACACAAGAGTCATAGGTCTTTCATTCATTGAGGGTTCATATGCCATCTCGCTAGAAGGGTACGGCGAGGTGCTGAACTGCAAATTCACCGGCATAGGCGCCGACTCCGTAAGCTTTGAGGGTGCGGGCGGCGTGGTTCGAGACAACGAATTTGTTGATCCGAGCGACGATGCCGTCGATGCCGACGGCCCGATGACACTGTTGATAGAGAACAATCGCATCTCAGGCGCAGGCGATGACGGGATCGAGATTCGAAATTTCAACTACGCCGGCCCACTGCAAACGGTCACCATTCGCAGCAACCGTATCGAGGACAGCGAAGAGGATGGGATTCAACTGATTGACTACTCGGCGAACTCGAGCCGTCGCTTCGTTATCGAAAGAAATCTGATTCTGAATAGCGCGGATGCCGGGATAGGAGTGATGGACGACGGAGAGACCACGGAAGACTTTCGCGCGGCGAGCATTCCCGAGCGAATCCACATTCTCAACAACACCATCTCTGGAAACAAGGTCGGCGTCAGCGGCGGAGACAATACAATTATGGTGAACAACATCGTGACCCGCTCGACCGTGACCGGCCTCAAAGGGGTCGATGGCGGATCCATCGTCCGCCACACTCTGTTCTTTGGCAATGCCTCGAACTTTCAAAGCAGCAATGTCGACGCCGCCACAACATTGAACGGCGACCCGCTCTTAGGCGCGGACTTCCGGCTCGGCCTCGGCAGCCCGGCCGTAGACAAGGGTGTGCGATCGTTTCAATTCGGTGGAGAGATGATTCTGAATATTCCACTGGGTTCGATTATGGGATTGGCGCCGGATCTCGGCGCCATGGAAAGCCGCTAAAGCGCGGAGAGGGTAAAGATGAAAAAATTCAGCACAATTCTAATTCTTTTCGTTGTGATGGTCGGCTTTCAAAATTGCACGGAGCAAAAATTCAGTTCGAACGAAGGTTCGGTGGGCGCTCCTCCGATCTATGAGGAAGGTACAGACAATGTTACCGGAGTGATCACGCAAACCGGGGGGCCGAACTGCCGTAATCAGCTTCAGTCTTTAACGACGCCCATTAAGCTTGTGTTTATCGTGGACACCTCAACTTCGAATGCGACCAGCGACCCCACCCGAGTGGTCCGCGGCGATTCTATCGAACGTGTTTTCAATACATATAAGGCGAAGGCGAATTTTGGCTGGAGTATTTCAACATTCACCGGCACTTCAGCCAACGTAATACTGCAGATGGGTAATGCATCAGCGATGGGAAATGCTTTGGCCACTTTTCGGGCATTGGCCGATGGACCGTCCGGCACTCCATATGAACCAGGGCTCAACGCGGCCCGTGACAATATTCTCGCCGATGCGCCGAACCGGGCGCCTCAAACCAAATATGCGGTGATTTTTATCTCGGACGGAAAACCGAGCCCACAGGTCACCCAGAATTTTCTGACCTCCAAGGTGCAAGAGATCGTGGGCACGGCGCCCGGCGCGGTGAGCTTTAACACTGTTTACTATGGACCTCAAAGCACCTCCGCCTCAGAACGGCTCCGACTGATGGCGCAAGCTGGCGGCGGAAACTTTCTCGATACAAATAGCAATCCGACCGGTTCGCTCTTTTTGATCAGCGATTTGATTGTGGTTCCAGGAGTGATTTGCGATCCTTAATAAAGGTGTCTAGCCCAATCGAAGCAAGTGCCGAAAGGCGGTCAAGGCCAGCTTGGCTGCCGTCAGAGTGTTGGTGAAGCAAATGCTACCTTCGATCACCGACGATTCCAAATTGAGCGCGGCGGCCGCTTCGAGCCGGGCTCGCTCTCGTGAGCGTGCCGCTGAGTCTGAGAGCACGGCTCCCACCGAGTCATCGGCAATACCGACTGCGCCAAAAAGAATAGGCGTTGCTAAACGCTCAGCCAGTTCTAAGCCCAACAGTTCAATAGTCCACTGCGGTTTGTCGGCACACCAAACAATCAAATCACAGGGCTCTTTGATACCCGAAAGGCTTTCGGAATCTTGCAAAAATCGTTTATACACCACCGACTCCGCTCCATTGATCGCGCGCAAATGCTCGGCCAAGACCTCAACTTTGGGGCGCCCGATGTCGCCCTTTGAAAACGGCCACTGACGGTTCAAATCCGGCGCATCGAGTTCGGCATTATCAATCAGAATAAACTTCCGCACTCCCGCGCGCGCTAAATGGTCGGCCACAATGGCACCCGTTCCGCCACATCCAGCAATGAGCACGGTCTTGACGCTTAGACTTCGAAAAGCCTCGCGCGCGTCAGGCACATAATGTGAGAGCCAGATCTCGTTTCGGGAATAATCGGACTCATGCAATCGTAGTAATTTGTTATCCGAGAGAGTTTGTAGCAATTTTCGAATCGACGGACTCTGATCACTCACGGAGTCCAACGCCAATCCATTTTCGACAAGCAAACGTAAGATGCCCCTCTGTTCGGTATCCAGATTTTGCAGGCGCAAGCCACGCGGCCCATGAATTTCACAGCTGTCGTCGGTGAATTTAACTCCGACATTCTCTCTTAAGCGAACCGTCTTCATAAAGTCCTTTGCGCGCGAAGCAGGTGCACCGAAACGATCGCCCCGCCGAGAATGACGGGTATGCTCAAGAGCGCCAAGGCGCGAACAGCCCCCAAATGATCGATTGCAAATCCCATCGTCAGGTAAGACACCCCGATCATCAAAGAACTGGTAAAAGACTGCACCGAGAGTAAACTCGCCCGAATTTGCGAATCGCAATGATCCTGAATGTACTGATCGGTGTGAACCAGTAAAATTTGAGGAATGGCGTTCACCGCCAAAAATATCAAAATCAAAAATGGCAGCGAAGGATTTAGACCTAAGCCTGCGAATGCTAAGACGACCAAGGCCACCACTCCGATCACCAACCGATGAAGCGTTAAGGATGCAAACCGCGGCGCCAGTCTTTGCGCGACCGCCGAGAGCAAAAATCCCGAGCCTAAAATCCACGAAATCTGGGCGCTTGGCAAGCCCGCCTCTTTAAACAAAATCTGCGAAAATACAAAGAATGGCGTGTGCGCCATTTCAATCGCGCCCATTCCCGCCATAAATACCATCAAGCGACGGCCAGAGGGCGTTCGCAAAAATCCAGTCAGTGAGCGCATCACTCCCTGACGTGGGCCACCCTCACAAACCGTTGGCTCCGGCACCGGCCAAAGCAGAATCAATGCGACCGCAGCGCTCGCCGCTGAAGCCCAAAAAATCAGCGTTGGCGAATAGCCATAAAGATAACCGCCGATAAAAATAGACAGCGCGATTCCCGCGGTACTTAGACTTCGGGTGCGCGACATCCAATGCAGGTGAGTGGACAACCGTCCGCTCTCTTTAAGTCCATCGTAAAGAAGGGCGGGCCCCGCACCTGAGATAAAGGCAAATGACGCCCCCCAAAGTGCAAATCCCAGCAAAGCCCCGAAGATCGAATTTACGTTGGCTAACACGATAAATGTAATCATCAACGTGCAAAGACCCAAAACCACCGAGCGTTTGCGCCCAAAACGATCGGCAAACACCCCGCTCGGCACCTCGAGCGCAAAACTGCTCCAGAACAATGCCGCTTGCAAAATCCCCGTCTCCGCGCCTGAAAATCCCAGCGACAAAAAATACACCAAAAATAAACTGCGTGAGAAATCGAGTCCGCCAAAAATGGCCGACCATTGGTAAAGGCGTGCGAAGCGCTCCTGCCCATCGTCCTTCCACGTTTTCATGAAAACACCTCGAGGATCGGATTCTTCTGCGAACCCTTGGCTCGATATAGGCTGGGGATTTTAAAAAGTGGCAAACCCAATTTTAACATCCGCATGGCTTCAAACTCATCGACCCAACCTTGCGCCGCGCGCTCCACTAAACTCGCCAACTCCGCCTGGCAAGAATGCGCCTTCGGGAGCCCGCCCAACATGAGCGAGAAAAATGGCCCGCCCGCCACGGGTTTACGTAAAATCATAAATTTTATATCGGCCGTAACGGACGGACTATAGTAATCGTCCTCCAGCAAACTCACTCGCCACCCTTTACACCGCAGATGAACAGCGATTTCCGTGCAGATATCCAGGTTGGGATAAAAAGGGTCATAGGCGATAGTCAGGCTCGATGGCTCGCTATGCAAGTCGGTCGCCTTGCGGCGCAGATTCGGATACGCATTTTGAACCGGGGCACTAAACTCAAGATCATTCAGCGCACGCGAGAGATTGATTGCCGCATCGTCTGAGAAAAACCGACCAAACACCAAAGTGCCAAATAGGCCCGTATCGCGGCGAAGGACATTTTCATCCACCATATCTAAGGAGATCGCCGTATCGGCCGAAAAATCCAAAGCGCCATCGCGAAACAATCTTTCATTCTCGGCGGGCGAGCTCACCAAACGCACCCGATCCTGTGTGCCATCGCGACGATGGAGGCGCCACTCACCAGCTCCGACCTGCACAAGCCGCCCTAAGCCTGAATGCGCGTCGCCTTTATATGGCGCCCAGCCTGACAGGCGAAAAAGTGAGCCGCCCGCAGAGAACGGCGCCATAAATTCGACCACCAGCTGGTCCGCCGTATATGTAATACTTTTTACTCTCGGTTTTAGAAAACGTAAGATTCGAGTTTGACTGCCGAGGAATTTTTCGAAACCCTGTAAGTAGTCCTCAGGTGTAACTTTCGATCCATCCGTCCATGTGTGCTCGCCGAGCCGAACCGTCCACCTGCGACCATCTTCACTCTCCTCCACCGACGTGCTCGCCCGATGCAGAGGCCGATGTTCAAGTCCATAGAGCTGCAGTCCACTGTAGTCTGCACAACTAAAAAAATCCTTCGCCAGTGGCAGACTATCAATGGCCAGATTCATTTCAGGCTCCGGTCAGGGTCCGCGCACTTTGAAGCAAGTTCTTCTCGTGCTCGACCTGTTGGCTTAGATAATCGAGAAGCTGCCCTTCGTTCGAGCAATAATCAAAGTGCTTAAGGCTTTCGACCGAATGATCGAGTTGCCCGGTGGGATAAAGCTCGCGTTTTAACTTTAGCAATCGCACGTAGGGCGCCAAAATCTTGGCCCGCAGCTGCTGCTCAAAAGTTAAAAAGTGGTAAGGCGACACATAGTTGGTCGACACCGCGACCGTAAAACCCTGATTGCGCACTTGATGCCAGTAGCCCGGTGGAATTACAAAGATATCGCCCGCCTCGATACTCGCCTCGAAAACGGGAATTCCGAGCTCGGTCCAGCGCTTCACATTTGCCTCGCAAAATGCGTCCATTCCATTTTTGATATTGGTGTAATCCACCGGCGGGAGAATGCGAATGGTTTTTAGTCCCACCAAGTTGGCCAGCCACACGCACACGGCAAAGGAATCGGTGTGGAGCGGCGTTTCGGCCCGCGAATGGCCAATAAATAAAGACATTGAGTCATAGTTGATGATTTCGCGGTCGACCCGGTCGAGCAAATTGTCTTGAAAGTTGGGCGGGACGACGATGTCGTTCATAAGCTCAAGAGCATTCTTTTTAAAGTGCCAACCGGCGACATAAGAATCTGTACCGATTTTCTCGCCCGGAGGCGTCCGGCCCTCAAGTACGTCTATATATTGTTGCAAAGAAGCTTTGAACTTTTGCTTGGGGCGCTGTTCGGGGCGAGACTGGTAGTGGCTCAGAGTGATCTCGCAGTCACCAAAACGCTCGCGAAAATACTCTGGGCTCCAACGCTGGCGCGCGGGCCAATTTGCGGCCAACCCTTTTAGAAGGGCGGGTTGATCGAAACGGGTTGAATACGATGAATGTTCGGATGGATGGTAGATGCGAACCGACTGAACCATAATTTCTCCCATTTTAAAAAAGGGAGGAGGAGCCCCTCCCCCCAAAAAATTAACAGCGGCGTCCGACGTCGCTCGGCGACGCTTCAAAATTCTCGTCCAGCTTGATCTCGATGTCGTCGATCTCATTCGACACGTTAAAGATCTCCAGCGAAAACTCCTGAACTTGGGCCGTAGATTCGTTGCTTTCCATTTTCATCCTCCCTAAGGATTTAAGTTATAGAGGGATAGGAGCAAGCCCCATACCGGCGCGAGCGTGGCTTAAATTTGAACTCGCGAAAAATCGTCCAGCGCCAAAGACAGTTCGTTCTTAGAATTTGGATGAGTCAGACTTCATTTTCGACTAGAGTCCTCGCATGATTTATGAACCTTCGAGACATTTACCTCTTATAGAGTTGCCATTTTCTGCGGATAAATTGCGCAGTACGATTCGGGCGGTGCTGGCCGAGACTCGCACGGGGTGTCAGACGAGCGGTCGGCTTTGGCCAATTCACACCAAAGACAACTTTGACGGTGCGCCTGAATTTGTAACTAATTTTTATTATGGCGCCGCTGGAGTCCTTTGGGCGGCTCAGGAGCTATCGGAGTTTGGCGAACTTGATCGGAAAGACCTACCGTCGATCGACGAGATTTTAAATGAACATTTACGCCGTGAAGATCCATATCCGGATTCACCCTTTGTGGGTCAGCTAGGAATTCGGTTTGTTAAGCAATTGCTGGCCCCGTCGGATGAGAATTCCAACACGCTGATGGGAATGATGCAGAAGGCGGCTTTAAATTCGTGCCGCGAAATTTTGTTTGGAGGGCCTGGAGCCTTGGCGATGGCGCACATTCTTTGGAAGCGCGGTCAAAAACCATTTCGCTCTGTGTGCGGCGAAGTGGCGCGAATCGTTTTGGATCAGCGGGAGCTCGATCAGGCATCTGGCGCCCGCATTTGGTCGCAAAACCTGGGCGGTCAAAAAAAGTTTATCGGCGCGGCCCATGGTTCCATCGGCAATTTCGGGGTTCTCTTTCGAGTGTTGCGCGATCTTGGCGACACCGCGCCCGTCGAAGAATTGATCGAAGATGCTGAAAAGTTCTTAAGCCATTACGCAAAGGTCGAAGGGGATTTGTGCAATTGGAGTCGAGGCGCCAACAACGATGAATATTCCGCGTTGACCGTAGTGCATTGGTGCCATGGCGCACCCGGCGTTTTGACCGACTTATCTTGTGAAATTCCTGTAGGCCGCTCGGCTCGCTTAGATGAGCTTTTTCTAAAGGGCGCGCAGCTCGTGTGGAAGGCCGGCCCGTTAGAAAAAGGCGTGTCACTTTGTCATGGCACCGCCGGAAGCGGCCTTGCCCTGTTAAGGACCTTCGAGCGCACTAAAGATGAAATGTGGTTCGATCGAGCCAAAGCGCTCGCGATGCATGTAACCGAACAGTACGCCACAGAACTCAAAAAATTTGGCCACGCCCGCTTTAGCCTTTGGACCGGCGATCTCGGCATGGCCATTTTCCTTCGCGACATTTTGCGCGGCCACGGCGGATTGCCGGGGATTACGGTCGAATAAGCTGCTTAATGGTCCCGTAAATTTTTATTGAAGTATATCCCATTATACCGTATAGTGTAATACGTGAGGCTGGAGAATGATCAGAAGCTTTGGCAATAGAGCGGCCCAGGAGGTTTGGGAGTCTTTGGAATCAAGGTCAGTCCCGAAAGACTTGTGGTTAAGAGCTAAAGCTTTGATGACCATTATGCACGGAACGACCACGCTCGATGATTTAAAAATTAAGGGCCAGCCTCCCAATATTCGCCTTCATAAGTTAAAGGGTGATCGAAGGGAATATTGGAGCGTAACGATTAAACTGCCTTGGTGTATTACCTTCCGGTTTAAGGATGGTGAATTCTTCGAGGTAAAAATTGAAAACTATCACAAAGGATAACGTATGATTAAAAACCCTAAGCCTCTCCATCCCGGCCAAGTGTTGAGTGAGATTTATATGAATGAGATGGGTTTAAATCAAAGTCAGTTGGCGGCGAAGTGCAAGTGCAGCCCGAGAAAGATCAACGAGATCGTAAACGGAAAGAGGGCGATTTCCCCGGAGTTCGCAATTCAACTTGAGAAGGTGCTCGGCACTTCGGCTGAAATGTGGGTTCGAATTCAAGCGGAGTATGATCTTTGGCAGGCCCGAAAGAATGTCGCGTAACCTTCAAACCCCCGACTTTATTGTTCACTATAATCGCAGCGAGCCGTTTCGATCGGTTACACATACTCCTATTGAAAGATGGCCGGAAGTTGTCGAGATTCTTACGGACGAAAATTCCTGGGGGATCAAGAGATTTTCCGATCCCGAATATTTGGTCCGCCGTTTCGATGTCGAGCTTCGCCTTCGCGATGAGTTCATCGTTAAGGGCGGAAGGCCAAAACTGAATAGTCCCATTTACTTCTTTTTGGGCCGCCACAGCCAGTTTGAAGAACATAAAGGCAATAACGGATACATAGTCGACTTGAAAGACCTCAGCCCAGACTCAATCAGCTTTACGTATGGCGATTCCTTACTCGCATACAACGAAGACTACCGAATTCAATCGGGCGAAAAGTATCAAAACTCGTTGTGTACAAAAATTTATCGTATAGAAGAGTTGAAAGACCTATTTGGCCACTCAAGTTTTCCCAAACAGGATCCGTTGGCCATCGAGGTACAACTTTGGGAGACACCCTCCCCGAAAATAGTAAGACGTTTAGATCCGTCCAGCTGAATTCATGATCCTTCTGGTAGCCTGTAGTGCACATATCCCGATTTCGTCTTTATCCGATAAAAAGACCACGAGTATTCTTTCTTCCGATCCTTAACTTTCACATCGTCCAACGTCCCGAGTATACAGAACTGCCTCTGGTTCTTTAGGATAGCCCGTAGATCTGCAAGCAGCCGATTACAAACTTCGCCTGAGATCGCGTGACTGTGAGAATAGAAGTGAGAAGCAGAATTCGCTCTAATGTCGAAACTCAAAGACGACCCTTCCCTATCTAACGGTCGGACAAAACTACAAGCATATCGTATAAGTTTAGCATCGAAGCATTGCCACCGAAGGGTGCCATCCGTCATATTCTGGTCTTCTTCCTTCAAATCTGCCAACGACAGAAGGTCCCGATTTACGAAAAATTCCAACTGACCCCACGTGAAAAGTGGGAAGGTTAGGACAACCACATAAAATACGAAATTTCTATTCTTCATTGAGGACCTTGAAGCGCTTTAAAAACTTATTCCATTGAGTCGTCGCGCTTTTATTTTTATTTTTGAGATCTTTTGTGTAGCCTTTGTAGTCCATCACGGCTTCTTCCCAGGAGACCACCCTCTTTTTTCGCTTTTCGAGCAGAGCCTTCTTGTGGAAAAGCCATCTAACTCCCGCTGAGATATTTAAATTTGGATCATGAGCGTCACCTTGATCAACGTTCACCAGGAAGTTTTTCAACTCGCCTTTTTCATCCTTCAAAATTTCCAGAGTTTTATCTGTAATCTGCATCAGACCACGTGCCCAATTTCCCTTAGATGCAAGTGCTTTGGCAGAAATTTTAAAGTCAGATTCTGTGCTAATGAGGGCCTTGACCAAATTCGGATCTAACGGAGTAGAAGGATCAATTACTTCATTCCAGTATTGAGTCCACCCTGCGATGAGTTGATCAAAGTCATTCCCGTGTTTCGAGCCAAGTGCATTGGGCGCGGGTAATCTCTTAACTTTGTGAAAGTGCTCCGCCGCGACCTTCATGATTTCGTCTGCGTATAACTGATCCTTTCCAGAAGGATTCGTTCGGCAGTGTCCATCTCGAATAGTCACCCCTGTCGGGTTCTTCGCACTGACAGGCACGTGAACCGGGTGAGTTGAGACCCAGTGCTGGCCCACCGGACACGCACGCCAGGGATGTGGGGTTCTAGCGATAAGTTTTAGAGTTCGAATGCTATTTTTTGAAGCCAAGCCATCTCCATCGTCTCAACAGCGAACAGCCTGCGAAGCAGACCCAATAACAGAATGAAGCAATTGGGGAGTCAGTATTTTTCAGTATCCCGGATACTGTTAACCGTATCCTGGATACGGCATTGAGAATGGTCCCCAGGACTGGACTTGAACCAGCAAACCCTTACGGGCGCCAGCCCCTCAAGCTGGTGCGTTTACCAATTTCGCCACCTGGGGACACGAGGGTAATTTTCAGAACCCCCAATTAATACGCGGCTCGTCGAGAAGCTGTCAACCCTGCCGACCCTTTGGCGCTTCGCCAAAAAGCCGCTCAAGGCTCTTATTAAAGCCCCCAATGGCTTGGTTTAAGACCTGAATCTGACTGCCCAAAGTTTCGACTTGAATCAGCACGTCCGCGTGATCCATTTCCCGCCGCTCCAGCTCGCCGAGCGGGATGGTGCCCTTTTGATGGAGGATACGGGCCTGATCCAGCTCCTCTTTTAAGTGGGTCTCGCTCAGCCGAGCCGAAACTAAGGCACGCTCCATGGCCCTAACTTCATGCTGCAGCGACTCTCGCATGCGGCCCGCGATCTCGCGGCGAAGATCGAGCTGCTCATCTCCCGTTTGTTGCATCCCGTAACGGGCAATCTCCGCAGAAACACGGGTCATCTCTGCCCGACTTTCTAGCTCGGCCAGAACGGCTTCGTTTTTATCTAAACGGAACTTGCGATGAACATACTCGCGACGGGTGATCCCGCCTTTCTCATAAAGCTTTTTTCCCCGCTCATAGGCCTTGCGCAAGACATCGCGCTCGAGCCGCTTACTTTCGATGTTGCCCAAAACGGAGTGCCAATAACTTAGATTTTGAAACTGGTTGATCTCCTGCCAAAGAGAATCAAACGTAATGTTTTTTTGTTGATAGGCGTAAATCGGTTCAAAGAGAATTGGCGCGCGTTTTTGATCGGCCACAACGTTGAGAGACAAAAAAATAAAAAGGATTGTTACCGATTTAATCATATTCCCCCGAACATTTTTGGAATCGCAAAACCACGCTAGCATCCACAACTATGTATGTCGACCATGCTGCATAGCCTCAACAGATTCTCATTATGATACGGCGATCATTTGGGCACTGACTTCTAACTTTCCAGTTAAATCTCAAGCAATTGCACGCCCGAGGCACGTCATTTGAAGTAACCCTAGGTAAAGTTTGGGAGCCCCTGCCATGAAGAAAACGTTTAAAGTCGTCTTGAGTTCGATTCCGATCGCCGTACTGGCGTTGTTTTTTCAGAATTGCGCGCAAGAGGAATCGCCGGCCGGCTCATCCGTTCCGACCGACCAATCGTCCATCGCGGTCGACGACATTTCGGTGATTTCAAAACCTGCAGACACCACTTTTTATCTTACAACAAAATCTCATATTGTGGCCGTAGCGCGCTCGGAACGCGGGCTTGATCTGAACTACGAGTGGTCGAAAGACGGAGTAAAAATCGCGGGCCAGACATCCAACACGCTGGAGCTGTCGAACGTGGCCTTAACCGACGCCGGAGAGTACACGCTTAAAATTTGGAATAACCTCGACAGCGCGGAGATGAAAGTTCTCGTCTCTGTCTCCAACTCGCCGGTTCCGATCATTCGCACTCAACCCAATCCCCTCACCATCTTGAACGGGCAGACCGGAGTGGTTGAGGTGATGGCGGAGAGCTCGGATCCGGCGGTGCCAGTCAAATACCAGTGGTTTAGAAATGGCGCCGCAATTCCCGGAGAGATCTCCAGTCGGCTCAGTCGCGCCAGCTGGGCGATCAACGACTCAGGCCTATACTCCGTGCAGGTCGTAAATTCTCGCGGCGTTGAAACGATCGTGCGATCAAACGAAGTCGGCGTATCGGTGGGATTTGCCACGGCCGTAGTCGGCTGCGCGAACTTTAATGTGCCGCCCGGAATCTCTCGCCTGCGCGTAACCGCCATAGGCGGTGGTGGTGGTGGCGGTAGATCGTACAGTTATTTGGCCTACAACCTTCTCTCAGGCGGCGGCGGTGCCGCGATTGAGGCGACCGCGACTTTGCCTGCCAACACGACAGCCGCAGCCTATTGCGTGGGTGCCGGTGGCACTCCCGATGCAGTCGGTGCGGCATCGACATTTATGAATTTGATTACGGCGGGCGGCGGCGCTCAAGGCAACGGCTGGCACTACAGGGGCGAAGATGGGCGCGGAACTCCGCCCTCACTCGGCGGCACTTTCGCGGTCAATGCGGCCTCAGTACAAATCATTCGCGCGTCCAATGGCCAAAACGTCACGGCTTTTGGCGCGTGTGGCGGCAATGCTGGCTTTGCGATCGATAATCTAAACATGGGTCTTGGCGCCTGCTCTGCGGCTGAAAATGGTCGCAATTACGGCGGCGGTGGTTGGGGCAATGGCTCTTACTATAGCAATGGCTCGCCAACGTCCGGAGCGGGCGGCTACATCCGCATTCAACCGGCGTTCTAGTTTCCATCCATGCGGTCTTTTATGGCCGCTATCCTACGTACCACGTCTTGATCGCGTCTATCGATCGCGAATTTAAGCGCCATTCGAAGAACCGGTTCCGGCACATGGTCGGCGTGGCTTAAGTCGGTCAGTATTTTGCGGATCAGCCCAGCGTCCTGCCGCTTTACCGCAAGTCCCATCCACGAGACCGTGCCAAAGGCATAGGCCCAATGGCGCAAATCCTCACCGTGATAGTAGGTAAAGGCGGAGAGGTCACCGGTCGCGGCGGGCGCTAAATGTTTCTTTATAAACAGCGCGCGATGTGAGTCGGCATGGGCCACCACTAAATCCGGCCGCGCCAAAACCATCTCCATCACTTCAAAGTTTTCGATATTAATTATAAACGCATCAAACCGCGCCGTTTGATCGAGTTGTTGAAGATACTCAGGCGAACGAATCGAAGCAAAAAACCGCTTAGTGATTTCGACGTCGGAGAAATACGAATCCCCCGCGACTCTCACGCCATCGAGATGAAACTCGGTATAGCCTCCGTCGTACGAGTCGCAAAAAATGTTCCCAGAAAACTTCGCATTTTTTAAATATTCAACGGCACCCGCGGGATACGAAGCCCACTCCAACTTCACTCCGAACGTAGACAAGCTGCTGACCCACCGATGATAGTACCCGGTCACCACGCTGCCCGCCAAAAAAAGAGCTGCTAAAGAGATCACCACTCCCGCCGGCCGCGCAAAATATCGCGGCACGCGCATCGGCAAAAGCTCACGCCAAATCAGAGGCGAGAATAAAAACAGCAAAGGCATGTTGCGAATGGCTTGCGCGCCCAAAGCCAATCCGCCAATGGCCATAAGGGCGCCCGCAATATCGGATCGTCGCCAAAGCGCCTTCAATACGAGCCCGAAGGTCGCGCCCCACGCCAACCAAAAAACGGTATTGGGCAAGAACAGCGGCCACAGAGGCGGCGGGAATAGCTCTGAATTGTACTCGGCGGTGCCCCGGCCCAGTTGGGCGTACAGCCACACACTCTCCCAATTGCGATAGCCGAAGGGCGATATCAAGGTACAGAGGAGAAGGCCGCCCAAAACTCCCGCAGGCAACGCCACCCTTCCCACTCCCCGCCACGCCATTAGGCCTGCGAGAAAGGGGCCGAACACAAAATATCCGTGGCAGTTGGCCCACACCGCCTGCAGCCCCGCCAGCAAAGCGAGTCCCTTCCAATTGATACGGCCTTGGTCAAAAAACTTTTCTCCGAGAAATATAAACAGCGTAATAAAAAGGTATGAGAAAACTTCGGGCCGATGCTCGAAGCGGAGCTGCATGCAAACCACAAACGCCGCAAAAATCCACGGGCCCAACGGGTGCCCGTAGAGCCGAGTCATGCGCAGCCACAATAGTGCGATGCAAGCCCAAATTGCGGCGAACAGCGCGCTCACTAAATAAATTCCGCCGAGCGAGTAGGTTAAATAAATTAGACCCTGAAAAATCCAGTAACCGTTGGCCGGAATCGGCTGCGTGAGAATGACTGGCGGCGCCGGGATCCAATTTCCATTCTGGATCAGGTCGCGGCCCCAATAGAGGTGATACCAAATATCCGGCCCATGCCAGCTGTGGCTAAGCAGCAAGAGCAAAAGCAGACCTAAAAATAAATAACCGAAGTCAATGCGCTTGAGCACTGACTCAAGTGTCAGGTTGACCATCAAGTTTTTCAACGACTTGAAGGAAAAGTGCCCGCTTCAAAGGCAAACTAGACCGAGGTCTTAGGACTCTTGCGGTCACAGCCCGCCGGCCGCAGAATAACCGAGGCGAGAAATCAGCGGGAGGCAGTGAGTGCATAAACTCATCGTACGAGTTGGCTTGGTCGCATTCGGATTTGCAACTTTGTTTATTATTTTTACGGCGTACCACTAGTTCGACCAGTGGCCGCCGCAAAATTTATTTCTTAAGTTTGGTTAAGTCTGCGTTGCCGTTTGTAAGGATGCGTTCACAGCCATCCAACACGGAGCTCAACGTATCGCCGACCAACGGGATTCTCTCCACCACGGAGTTCACCGGGCGGATAATTCCGTTGATAATCATTTCTTCCGGCAGAAGACCGGCGAAAGCGGAGCGCACCAAACCTCGAGGTCCGTAACTGTTGGCCACAACATCGATGTTATTCATCCAGTTGCCTTGCACGTTCATTTGTATGTCGTTGAGCAACTGGTAACGGTTTCTCAAGCGTTGGGCTTCAGGCGACATCATGGCTTGAACATCGGGATGCGCGAGCCACTTGTCGGACGAAACACCTCGAGACGCGTAGTGCACGGCCCGCTCAAACGCCTGATCCACCTTCATCCCGAAGGCGCTAAATGGCGTCATATAACCGACCATGTACATACCGGCGAGAAGCGAAACGTCGACCCGGCCCATAAAAATCATATAGAACAAGCTCAAGTTCACGATCGCGGCCGGCGTATTCCAAAAACTTAAAAAGTTAGAATACTTGTAGTTCTCCCACATCGAGTTCTCAGGCGCCCCCATTTGCTTCATGTAGTAGCGGAAGAAGCTTCTCTCCGCATCCTCACCCTTGGGGATCTGACCAAACAATTTAAGATTATCTTGGCGGGCATCCTGCTGCAGCTTCATCCACGCGTCCGCCATCATCCCAATCGCAAAGCCCGTTCCCATAACTCCGTAAAAGGCTGTGTGCGAGAGATAGAACGTTGAATTCGGCCCCCAGATATCGTTCTGTATGGGCTTAAACACGCCCTCGACCAATCCGGCCGTCAACAAAAGCTTAAAGCCCACATCGAGCGGCAGAGTGACCAACAACTTGGCCACTTCAGCCCGCACCGCGCGGCTACGAGCCAATGGCAGATCGAGACGCTCTTCAACTTGCGCGTATCGGGCCATCGATCGGTTCTGCAACGGATCGATGCTCGCGACAAAATTGTAGCGAGTGGAGTTGAGCAATGTTTCGAGGTCAGGAAGTTTTCCCGCCTGCGCTTTGGCATTCACCGCATGCTCCGGATTGTCCGCAACCGCCAACACAACCTTCTCGGCCTGCGCGAGGTCGAATCCGTAGTCACGGCGCTTTTCAACTTCCGCAGAAGCTACCAATAATGACTTAATAGCTTCGGCGCTCAAATCGTCGGCCACACCCACCAGTTCATCTTCGCTATCTAGCTTAGCTAAGGCCTGGTCCGCCAAGCGGCTGTCTGGAGCCTTGCGCGCCATCTCTTCAAAGAAGGCTCTGGTCTGATCTTCGGTGTCGTCTTTAGCTACAACTTCGCGCAGAAACTGGTTCATCGCGGCATCGTAAATGGATTCGAAATGCGTGCGCAGGTAGGTTTGCGATCGACGCGAAAGCTCTTTGACGTGCGAGTCGGTCAAATGCGTTAAACCATGACCACCAAAAATAACTTTTAGATCTTTAGGGTCGGTGGCGAAATTGACCAATCCCGAAAGCGCTTTTTGAAAGGCGATCTTGGTGATCTTCTGCTCGACATCGATAATTTGATCTTCAAACGCGGCCACAGCGGTGTCGTATTTACCCGTGCTCGGCCGCAAGTTCTCATCAAACTCAGGTCCGGTCGAAGTCATTAGCTTAGCCATCGAGGCGAAGCGTCGTCCCCATGCATCCATTCGCGTAATGCGCCCGCCGTTTAGGTCGGTGGGCAATGTCACTTGACCCTTGCGAGCCGCAACCGTGGTTTCAAACAACCGCGGATAGGTTACTCTCAATGCCAAAGACACAGGTTTCGGTCTAAACATAAAAGGATAATCGGTATAGGGAACTTTGTAACTGCACCAGCCGGCGGTGCAAAACCGCCATCCGGCCCAAGAGTTCCATTTGCGAATCCACGTTCCGAGCGTCAAATCGAGCGCCGGCATGCTGAACATAAAGCTCGAGAGCGCCGACCAATAACTCTTAAATTCAACTTCACTCAGTCCATTGGCTTTTTTAACGACTTCCGATTTGCCGACCTCAGCCACCGCCGCCTCTAAATCTTCGGTCGCTTGATCAACCGTTGCAGCCACCGTGTCTTGATCGTGCTGTTCAACTTTGGTGGGCTGCTCAACTTGCGTTGCGCGATTCGAAAACCAGCCGCGCATAGTCTGAAAAGCAGTGCCCACGGGCGCGACGGCCTGGCGAATGCCATCACCGAGAGGCTTTAAACTTTGCTTGGCCAGGGCCAGGTATGAAACTCCGTTTCGGTCCGAAAAGAGGCGTTTACCCATCGCGCTTTGCCGCGAAGATTTCTGCTCCTTGCGCCTTTGCTCAATAAATGCGGCGATTTTTTCTTCTTCTTCAGCCGTAAATGTGACGCCGGTCTTTCGCTCCTTGGCTTCGGCTTCGGCGATTCGGCGAAAGTAAGCATTGTAGAACTTGGCCTGGCGATCGCGAAAATTCTTATATTCAGGACGCTGCATGTCCTTCCAAAGTTCTTTGATATTGAACACCACGTGGCCCGAAAAATAAATCGAAAGCAAAAAGCCGAAAAATACCGGCACGCCGACTGCGGTCCTCATCCAGTTGCCATTGGCTCCATACTGTTCCCACATCGTGCTGGTGAAACTGTAAAAGGGCTGCATAGTTTTTTGTGTTCCTACGGCGATCGACTCTCCGATTCCTCCGCCGGCGAATACAAAATAGTTCAGTAAGCCTGAGCCAAAATTCAGAACGGCATCCACATGATTATGAAACGATTCCGGAGCTCCGAGAGCCATCATTGTGTAGCCGAGCACGCCCGCATTCAAAAACGGGCGGTCTGCAAGACGGTACAACCAATTTAATTTTTCACCCTCAGGAGCCTTAAGACCCGCGCGGGCCAAAGAAACTCCGACCGCTTGTTTTACGATCTGGGCGGCATAGGGTTTGGGCGACCAAAGTTTTTTGATCAAACGCGAAACCCCACCCATATAAAGGTGCGAGCCTTTTTTGCGCTCAGTGATGGTCTTCAGCGATTGGCCGACCAAATCCATTTGCTTCGTCAGCTTGTCCACAGTCTCAACGGCTTGGCGGGTGTCGCGAATGCCTTTTAATTGCTGCGAGAGGCCTTGGCCGAGCATGCGAAAGCCTTCGGCAATCTTGTCGCGGTTTTCCATATCCGACACGGCCGTATTGGCGGCGATGGCGGTCATTTTGTGTGTGTAGGCGTCGAATGAATCGACCAGCGACAAAATATTCTTCCACTCATTGGGGTCGAGCAGATGGGCCTCAAGGTTCAAAACAGTCTGTTGCAAAGCAGATGCGGCTCTTAAATCACCCACATTGGCTACAGCAACGCCATCGGCGTAGATCTTGTCTCCCGCGGCCGACAATCGTGTGGCCGGGCCTTTGCCTTGAATCGGCGCCAGATAACGAAACACGGGTAGATCTTCGTTACCGAGACTGCCCTCGTAGGTTTCTAAATCAATAAACGACAAATACTGAAAGCCGGTGGCCGCATCATAGCTGTCGGGGTGAGTGAAGACGATGTACGGGCCCACATTTGTGATCGTGCGAATGGGGATGCCGAACGAGTGAATAAAATTGTTGTTTACCTTCAAGTTAAAGCGGCAGTCTTCGGTCGAACACGACAAACCCGCCGAGTTGGCCATATCGAGCATCGAGCCGGTGTCTTTAAGCGCGAACTCGCCGATCTGACGATCGCCACCCTGAAGGTGAACTTTAAGCTCCCACCAATTTAGGTGGCGGGTTTTTGTCGTCAACGGAGCATCGGTCGGATTGCTCGCTCCAGAATTTCGGCCTTGCACCCAGCGATCGGCCATTACGGTCAACAGCTGGCGCACGCGAACGAGTTCTTCGACATTTTTCTGTCGGTTCCATAAAAAGAGCGGGGTATCGATACGCCGACCCTTATCGATATATTCTACAACCGCAGCCTTAAGGCCTTGATCGTCAAGTTCGTCGGGCACAATTTCATATCTTGTCGGGGCGACAGTCCCCTCTTGCGCGGCTTTGATCATGGCGTCGGTTTTTTGAATTAAGCTCGACAGCTTTAAGACCCGACGCTTTTCTCCGCCCAACCGACTCACCGCCGGAATTTGTGACGGATAAACAGTTTGCATCCAAAGTAAAAATTGATCGGCGGGAATCGACGAGCGCGGTTGCCCCGCTGGAACCACCTCGGCAACAACGCCCGGTTCCGTCGGCGTGGGCGAGCTGATGTGAGCATAGCTCAACACCGGCCAAACCGATTGTGTGGTTATGGCAAATGCCAATGTGAAACTGAGGAGACGGCGCTCTTGACTACGCATTCCTTGATTCCTTGCTGGACGTTTATAGAGGTGCTACCAAACTTTTGTGTCGACGGCATTCATAACATATTGCATCAACCCAGTAAATACGCATATTTAGGTAATATTTTCACGTATGCAGAAGCGGCAGTCGATCACTCGATAAGAAGTGGCAGGGTTAGAACGGACGGGCCCTTTTTCTCGGGAAATTTTGCGCGCTCGAAAACACCAAGCAGATTTGGAATTTGCCCATGATCTCGCTCACTCAGCGTGTTGACCAAAACCCGACACGAGTTCACCTGACCGGCTTTGCTGATCTTTAAGCGCAGCGATACCAAGCCGGGATTGTGACTGTGAAGACCGACGTTTTTTAGCGGTGGAGTAATGCCAGCCATAATTTCTGCGACATTTAATGGTCCGACCCAGAAGGGCCGCGGCTGCACAAACCATCCGTGTATAACCAAGCGTCCTTCCCTCGGATCCATAGTTCCTCTCACTTTTCGCACACCGTGCTCGAGCTGCGGATTGAACAGCGTGAGGCGATTGAACTTGGGCTCGATCAGGGTCTTGGGCCGAGTGATAAAAGTCTCTCCGCCGGTAAACTTTTTTTTATTTTTTGTCAGTGAGTAAACAAAGGCGAGCGGCCCGTGCGGCACATCTCGATGTGGTTCTTGTTTACACCCTTCGATGTAACAACTGAGCCAGGGGGGCGAGATGTCATGGCAGCCTAAATTTTCGCGGCCCCATTTGACCAGATATCTGTGAAAGGCCTCGTATTGAGCTTTCGGAAAATAGTGAAAGGCCGGCGTCCTTAAATAGGTGTACTCACCGGGAACATTCCAAAGGTCCCATACAAAGCGATCTTTGTGGGTGTTTAGGGGGTTGGCGAATCGGCGGTCGAAAACCCCTCGCAATTGCGCGGCTTTAGAATAGAAGTTGTCGATGGCTTGATACTGCATGGGTGACCCCTTATAATTGAAGGTCAGGGGGTTTGCTATGAAATCCATCGTTTTTATAGGGCTTTCTTTGTTCGGCCTGTCGGCCTTCGCACAGCCCGTGGTTCTTGAGTCGCAGTTCTTCTGCAAAACCGACTCGTTCTCAAGCCGCGAAGGAAAAGTAAAGGCGGCCGAGCTTAAGAAGTGTTCTTCTCTGGTTGAGGGGGCCGAATCGCCGGTTAAAAACGGGCAAGAATGCAAAAATCGCGCGGTTGAAAAGGGTGAGGCTTGCCTTAAGCGAATCAAAGGCGATCAGGTTTCAGTCACGGTAAAGCTGACCGAAAAATTCGGTCAGAATGCGAACTTTAATTCATTCACTTGCGAAGTGGACCGAGGCGGCAACACCGCCTGTCCTTAGTGTTTAGTAGAGCCGCTCATATTCTTTAAATAGCGTCTCTTTGGTACCGGCTGGAAGCTCGACCTGTTCAATCAGATCCCACAAGATGTAACCATGCTGCTGCGAGGGTGCGTAGTGCTGCACCATTCGCAATAAAAACCAAAAGCGATCGCGCTCGGGCATTTCTTCAATCATCGGGAGACGAGATTTTAGATTGTCGATCACCGATCCGTTTACACTATGGGCTGTGCGAAGCACGAAGTTGACCCACTTACGCCGTTCATCAATTGGCTCGGGCGAGAGCATGACCGCCAGCGCCAGATCCTCAAACGAACGACTATAGTGAGTTTTCATCTTGTCGACGGCCAGTAGAATTTCTTCGCGCAGAGCCCCGCCCACGCCATGACTGCGAATCAAGATCGCGAGCGGCGACGATCCGGCGGTGTCCCCGCCCATTTCGCGAAACAAACTGTATCCACCTTCGATTTCCGCACGCAGCAGTCGCTTAACTTTAATCATGCCGTTGTCGACCGGCTGTTTTGACGCGAAGGCCGCAGCTTGAAGATTGGAGTCGAAGCTTATACGACGACTTTCAAAAGTCGCCCAGAGGCGATTTACCATGGGAAGGAGTTCAGGGTCCGTCGAGTTGAGACCGAGCGCCAACAAATAGTTGAGCGAGTCTGAGTCGAGTTCTTTCTCGACAGCCATGATTTTCTCCAACCACGATGCATTTGGGGTGAAGCGACGGTCATTATGCATTTGCAGATGCACAAAACAGCGGATCAGCGCCGCGACTCCCGGATGGCTTTGACCACCACCTATATAATTATCGAGCTTTTGCACAGCGAAGACTTTTGCAAAGATGGACTCTAACTGCACCGTCCAGGCCGAGTTAAAATCTTTGGACGCTAGGACGGAGTGGGCCACTTCATAAAGAGCTGCAGGTGATGCGCCCATTCGGGCGACCGCAAATGCGTGGAGCTTTTGCAGTCCGGCCAAAGAATTCGCGCCCCGCACAGATCGATGACGCAACAATTTGGCCAACTGCGGAACGATATTCGCGGTTACGACTCCAATTTCAGGCCCATCAAACTGTCGATGCAAGTCTTCCATGGCGTCGATCATGCGAGCGGCAATTGCGACCGTCTCATTGGTTGGAATTTTCCATTCGATAGTTAACAGCGTGAAAAATCCGACGCCGTCCACATCCAGCTTCTGCTCCCGCACTCCCTTTTCCCAATGCCCAAACCACCAGCGCAAAATCTCAACTTTGCAGGCCATAAATTTGGAGTTGGCGATCATCGCAACCACCTGCGACGTTTTCACTTCTGAATCTTTAGCCAATACGACTTTGTCGGCCTCAGTAATTAACAATGCCAGCTGAGCCAGAGCGGCTTCTTCATTGGCGGCTGTGAGAACCCGTACGGCGTGACCGTCCAGCGTGTCATTGCGTTTGGCCAGCCATTCGGTGAGCACATTAAATTTAGCTGTGCTGAATCGGTCCACCGGTGGAAGCGACTTTAATGCTTCAATCACGACGGACTGGGGGAATTCTGGAGACTCTAATATTGCGTTGAGAGCCTCCAGCGCCACATCCCACTGAAACAGACTCGGATCTAGAATGGCGCCAAGGGTGGCCGACATAGTCTCGGCCTTGAGCGGATACTTTCGAGCGTGCGCGACGACGGTATTTACAAGCGCCGGGCAAACTTGGGACTTGTCGGGTTTAGAATAATGCCGGCCACAGACAGTTTGCACAGCCCCACCGTAAAAGTCGCCACGCAATGGCTCTGCCAGAGGCGGGGCCGAGGTCACCTGCAGAAACGCCGCCGTGCTATCGAGTGTCGCCATTTGAAAAACTTCATGCCAATGGGACATGAGATCTCCCGAGCGTTGGGCCAAAATGCGAATCATCTGTGGGTAAAGACCCTTTATCACTTCGACAACCGCTGGGCCGTCGAGCCCCGAAATACGCGTCAGCGCATTCCAATTTGTGTCGAAGGATTTTTGATCCGTAGATTCGGCCAAGGCCTTGAGTTTTAACGAAAGCCATTTTTGCCCCTCAGGCAACCTGTAAGAACCGACATGAACCGCGAGTTCGAATCGGGTTCGATAATAGTCCTGCGCCGGACCGAAATTGAGTCGAGTGAGCCTTTGCATTGCGCTCGCGAGCGCCAAATCAACTTGTTCAGGCTTTAAGCTCAGAAAAATTCGTGAGGTAAATCCGTCGATCTCATAAATCATGCTCTGACGGGCTTGCGCGGATGTGTGCTTGGCCCAATGTTTTTCAAGTAAGTTTATATAGGGCATTAGATATTTGGTCGGATGCAGGTCCCGAAGGGTCGCAAAAACTGAACCGTTCATGGACCACCCCTCTCGCGGAGTTTTCGGCTCAGTGACGGCCGCCGCGAGATCAAAGCCCTCTGCGGCCTCACGCATAAGCGCGTCTGGGTATCTTTCACTAAAATGCACGCCATATTCTAAAATCACAAAACGGTGGGCGGCCGAGGCCATATGCTTTCGCGCGATCGCTACAAATCGATCTTTTTGCTTAGGCTCTTTAACAGCGTGATTCCAAGCGGTGTGCAAGATTTGAGCGATCAGTTGACGTTTGAAGGACTCATCGATTTTGGCCGCGACCGCTTTGTCCCAAAGGACTTCAAGCCGGCGCATGGTCTCGTCGGAGTCGGTGACATTGAGCAAGCTGACCGTGACCAATGCGCTTGGGCGTTCTTTATATAAGTTTAAATCTTCACGCACGGTAAAGGTTTCGGGCGCGATCATTTTAATAATGTTCGGTGGCACCGAATAGTTGCTGATGCCCGGCAAAATTAATTCGCGAGCCTCACTGTTCATCGAGTCTTTAAGGGCGAGTGCGGTGGCCTCGGCATTGACCGTCACATCGTTGCGACTCTTGACGGCTTCTGAAAAAATTCGCGCTTGTTCAAGGGCCGGCGTTTTGGCCATAATCCGGCGTAAAAAATCAAGCTTTCGCGGCCATTCGATCTGCGCCATCAACACCGAGCTCACTAGCCCTTCGGTCGGGCGCGAGTACGTAGAGAACTCTGCGGCGGGCGGAGGTGCGGCCTCAAAAGCCAAGATAGTTTGATTCAGCAGCTCTTTTTCAATTTCTGGGCTGAGCCACTCACCCATCTCCGACATAATAAGTCGGATGTAGTCTGATTTTAATTTATTAAATCGCGGGCTCACATTGGATTGCACAGTCGTTAATACGGCATCCTTAAATGGTCCACGCAGATGCTTGGGCCAACGGTTGAGGATAAAGTTAATGGCCGTCTCTTTATTGAGTGGATTCGGATCATTGATCAGTTCCTGCAACAACTCCGAATTGACCAGCTCGAGTTTAAACAGCTCCATCAGCATCGACTCTTTGGCCTGAACCGCGCGATCCATATTTGGATCCGTGGTGTTGCGCAAAAAGTGAATGGATTTTTCTCGCACCAGCTTCTCGAGCTCCGGCAAGCGCTGTCGTGTTACATCCACATAAAAGGCATAGTGTTCAAGTTTGCGCACAAGTCCAATATGCGGGCTCGTCAGCTTTAAAAATAAAAGCTGATTTAAACTTTGGCTGTTGCGCAGGGTGCGCTTAATTAAAGCCAGCTCAAGCGGCGCGCGGCCATATTCCGAATTCGACCGGCCAATCACCTCACGCACCGAATGCAAGGTCAGGCTCGCAAGCCGGGGATCTTTAAGCGCCGCCTCGAGAGTCGAGACGATTTCTTTTGGGTCGTCCGAATGGCGCAGACGGCAGTCAATCTCGCGGCTGGTTTTTATCAAGGGGTCGGCGTTGAACTTGAGCGGATTCAAAAAGCTGAGATCCGGATTGTCGACACCAAAACGGCCTTTGTTTTTTGAGACATTGCCGTGTTGAATCCATCCCTTGGTCAAACACTCCGGGCAGGCATTTTTGCCCGACAGTGAATCCACCATAAAATCGTAATAGCGTTGCGCCGAAGATGCGGTTTTCAGCTTTAATGGGTTCTCAAGCGGGCCGGATTTTCGGCGTGTTTTGGCCTCAAAGTTAAGTACGGCATTGCCGTAGTGTTGCAGCATGCTGTTTTCGCTGTTGGCCTTTTCTCCGGGGGCGGTCATGGTCCAGCCGAAAACATAAGCACTTTCAAACGTGCGATTTAAACGCGAAGAATAAGGATTTTCGCGGTCGAAAATATCGGCATAGTCTTGCTGCAGGCGAAACTGGTTCAACTGCGCCAGGCCGTCGATGTCCAGATCGCGCGCGACCCGCTCCGCATTGAAGGTCACCAAATCCCGATCGGCGGCGGCCACGCCCGATTCTTGACCAAGAGTCCGGCAGCCTTGCAACCACACAAAGCGCAAATTACTAAAAAAATCGCGATTGTCGGGTTTGCACGAAAAGTTTTCGACATCGGTGAGCGAAACTCCACGCGATGCGCGGTGGCCGCCCCAAGTTCCCGTGTGGTGGCCAGAGATCACCAAGGCGTGACACTTCATTTTCGAGCCCACCATACGCTGAAACGTTTCTTTGGCATCGCCACCCTGCTGCAACCATTCGATGGCGCGAATCTTTTTTGTCGTTTTGGCGAGCTTTTGAACTTTAGCTAAGAACGAGTTGAGTAAGTAATATTCCTTATGATTGTTGAACGAGACGTAACATATATTGATGTAGTTCGGATCTAAGCACGTGGGCTTGAGTTCGTCGAAATTGCTTTGCTTATAGGGCTCACAGAGCTCTTCGGCCGAAATTGGGCTCACCGTTGTCAAAGCCGTAAGCAATAGCATTGAATAGATTTGAATCTGAAGCTTGAATTGTTTCATGGGAATTAGATAGAGCAACCGGCGGGCCCTACCGTGAAGTGTCTCATTTTGAGACGGTGAACTTCAGGCTAAGTTTCCCACCAATGCAGATTATGGCGGGTGAGCATCATACAAAAGTCGTCAATCCAATGCTCCTCGGCGTTGAGCGCCGGCACGAGCATTAAATCGGTACCGCCCAAAGATATAAACTGCTCGCGAAGGCGCATTTGCACCTCCTCCAGCGTCTCTAGACAGTCTGCCACGAACGACGGGCAACTGACCAGCAGTCGGCGAACGCCGCCTTCCACCAAGGTGGGCAAGACTTCATCGGAATAGGGCTTAATCCAGGGTCTGCGGCCCAAACGCGATTGAAAAGCCACGGTCAGTTGCTCGGCCGATAAATTGAGCGCTGATTTCAACGCCCGTGCCGTGGCCATGCTCTGCGCGCGATAACACCAGCGGTTGGACTTGCCGACTTTTTCACAGCAGCCTGGTTTCACCAAACATTTATTCGGGTGAATTTTCGTTACGTGATGCTCGGGCAAACCGTGAAAGCTAAGCAAATAGTGGTCGGGTTTAAACTCCTTAGCCACTTCTTGAATCTGCAGGGTTTGGCTATGAATAAATTCGGGCTCGGCAAAAAAATCGCGCAAAATAAACAGTTTTATATCTTTGCCCGAAGCGCGAACAATCTCCTTGACCTTATTGATCGAAGACTGGCTGCTCGACAGCGCGAACTGCGGATACAAAGGTACGACATAAAGCTCTGTCACATCCCAGTTTTCTAAATGAAACTCGACCGAAGGGCGCCCATAGCGCACGGCCCAGCGCACATCAAAGCGGTTGCCCAACGTGGTTCGCACTTTCTCGGCAAACTTTTTGGTGTGAACGATCAGAGGTGAACCCTCTTCGGTCCAAATGCTTTTGTAAGCCTCCGCCACTCGCCGCGAGCGCAAGGGCCCGATCACGCCCCTCACTAGAATTTGGCGGAAGGCGGCCGGGATGTCGATCACCAATGGATCGGTTAAAAATTCGGTGAGAAATTTATAAACCGCGCCCGGCGTGGGTTCTGTGGGCGATCCCAATTGCAGCAATAAAAGACCCGGTTTTCTAACCATGATTCCCCTTAATCTGGGCGGCCAATTGCACCGACCGGTTAAGAATTTGACTCAATCCGATCTGCCCCAAATAGTTGCCATGCAAGTAAAGCGGCGGCTCAGGCTTAAGGTCCGCCAATTCCGCCTCCCACTCACACGTGTAATGGGGCAATGCCCGTTGCCAGCGACTGATATGAAAACTCAAAGGACGATCTGAACTTGCCATCAGTCGACTCCGGTCGGACACGATGGATTCAATCACTTCTTCATCACTGGCGGCAAGTGCGGATGGGTTTAAAGCCCCGCCCAAAATCCAACTCTCGGCACGAGCCTGGGAGCGCTCCGCAAAAATACAGCTATCAAACAACACGCCCAGGCTATTGAACTTTTGCCCACGGGGGAAGAGGCACCCAAAACCCTCTAAATCCTTCGCTGACTCTTTAAAAAAACAAGTGGCGCGAATCAAGGGCACCGATTCGCAGCGCTCAAGAATTTGGCTTACATGAGGATGCGATGTTTTTAAAATTTCGGCCGCATTCCAGGCACTGGTCGCAATGACCAATGGATTTGTGATGTAATCGGGCATGGTGAACGCGGCTTTGAGGTTTATCTTTGAGCCTTTTTGCTCTAGAAATCCGGCCAGCTTATCCATCAGCTCGCCCATGCCACCGGGGGGCGCGACACTCCCGCTAAAATCGCCCTTTGGCGGTCGATTCTTTGTCATAGACCGCAATATTAAAGTGGCGCTCAGACGCTGATCATCGCCGGCGTAAATTCCTTGTAGCGCGGGCCCCACCAATCTTTCGGCAAATTCCTCATTCACAATGCGTGTGGCCCACTCATGCACGGACTCACCTTGATCGGGCCCGGCGTCTTCGTCACCGCGAACAAAAATATTAAATATTTGCTTTCCGGCTTTCAGCGACGTCGACCACGTGAGCGGCCAGCGCGACGGCTTCTCCCAAAAAATATAGCGCTTCTTAGCCACGGCAAATTTATCGGCAAATTTTAAATCCAGATCGGCAAACAGGTTCTCCACGTTGCGATCCGACAATAGGGCGTTGGCGGCTTCTTCGGCCATTCCCATCTCGTGCGAGATCGTGTCGATCATGCCACCGACTTTGGGTTGCTTATCAAAAATCTCAGACTCAATACCGAGCTCGCGCAGTTGATAAGCCAAGGTGAGTCCGGCAAAGCCGGCGCCGACGATGGTGACCTTCATAAAGCCTGCGAAAACACCCGCGTTGAAGGTTGTTTGTCGCGCAGGCGCTTATCCAGCGCCACACAGGCATTGCGTAAAAAGGGGCGGCCTTGGTCGGTCAACTTGAGCGTGGCTCCGTCCAACCAAACCAATCCGTCTGTGATCATATCCGACAAAAACTCTTTAACGTCGGCCACCTGCTCTGGCGAAGACAACTTAACTTCGCCCTTAGTCATAAAAGTCAAAATCTGCTCGCGAAAGTGTTGATCGTCGGCCGACAATTTGTGCCCGCGCAACGTAGCGATTTCACCAGCCGTGATTTTCTTTTCATACACCGGCAAAACTTTTTCGTTTTGATGAAAACAATCCGGCGTTTCAGAAATGCTACTTACACCCAGGCCAAGTAGAACATCGGTGCGACTTTCGGTGTAGCCCATAAAATTTCGGTGCAAAGCACCCTGATTCAGGGCCACGGCCAGCGCATCATTGGGGAGTGCGAAATGGTCCATGCCGATTTCGACATATCCGGCCTTGATCAGCTTCTCGTAAGCCATTTCATAAAGGGCCCGTTTTTCTTCGCCCGCCGGCAGGTCTTCGTCTTTAAACAAACGCTGCTGCGGTTTAATCCACGGCACTAGCGCGAACGAGTACAGCGCAATGCGATCGGGCCGAAGCTCTATGGTCTTATCGATTGTGTGCCGAAATGATTCGAGAGTTTGTTTGGCCAATCCATAAATCAAATCATAATTCACCGAGGTGTAGCCCATCTCGCGCGAGACGTCGGTCAACAGTTTAGTGATCTCAAGCGGCTGAACACGATTCACCAAGCGCTGCACTTCGGGGTCAAAATCCTGCACCCCCATGCTCACGCGTCTAAAACCAAGCCCGTGCAGAACTTGCAGTTGATCGGGAGTCGTTCGCCGCGGATCCACTTCAACGCTGGCATCGAAATGCGTTTTATCGATGGTGACCTTCTCGAGCAAAGCGCCAATTAGTTTTTCTAAGTTGGCGGCCGAGAGAAACGTGGGAGTGCCCCCACCCAGATGCAATTGCCGCAGTGGTTTTTTACCAATGGCCGGAATTCTCTCAAGATAGTTTTCAAACTCCTTAAGAATATGCCCGACGTAAGGCACCTCTCGCTCGTGACTTTTACCGATCACCGTATTGCAGCCGCAAAAGGTGCAGAGAGTTTCGCAAAACGGGATATGTAAATAGAGCGCCCACGTCGTATTGTCTTTGTTCATGGTGTGCGCGAGCGACTTTAGCCATTCGTCCGAGGTCGGCGAGTCGGA
>CAYVRZ010000004.1:103571-191149 GCA_964453895.1 uncultured Pseudobdellovibrionaceae bacterium
ACCGTCGGATAGCTGGTGTAGCGCGGAACCGGCACATCATATTTTTTTACCAGTTGTGAGCGGTTCATAACGTAAACACCTCGCGCACTCGTTTGACAAAACGGCGTACATTCTCTTCCGGCGTATTGGGCAGCACGCCATGGCCCAGGCCACACACCCAGTGGCGGCGTTGCTCAGGCGTTAACAATCGTAGCTCGGTCAAATACAGATCGAGCTGTTTCTCAAAATCCTGTGGGGCCGAAAAAAGTAGAGCTTGATCAAAATTGCCTTGCAAGAATCCGTGGCGGTGCTCTTTTAGCTCCTCAACAATATCAAATCTATGGTCAACGCCAAAACCGGCGAACGAAGCGCAAGTTTTAATCGATCGCACATGGGCCTGTGTCGTGCCCTTAGAGTAATAGCCGAGTTTGCCGGGGAAGCGATCGGCCAAGCGGCGAAGATTCGGCTCTAGATTTTGCGTAAAAAGGGCCGGGCTTAACTCCCCTGCCGCCGTATCAAACACCATCACGACCTCAGCCCCGCCGTCGAGTTGCAATTGGATATTGGCTTCAAGCAAGGGCACAAGCACCTCGCAAAACTTATGATACAGTCGCCAGTGAGTCTTCGCATTGATCAAACTGCCCTTGTGCTCGCCTTCGACCGCATAGGTAAATAGCGTCCATGGGCCGCCGACAAATCCGATCAAACTTTTTTCATTCGGCAAAACTTTGCGCGTGGCCTTCATGGCCTCATTTTGAAACTGCAGCTCGCCAATGGCGTCTTTAAACGGCAGCAAATCTTTGAAGCGCTCCTCAGTTAAATGCCAACCCAATTTCGGAGCCGGATCATAGGTCAAACCCATGCCGAGAGCCTCAAGCGGAAACAACAAATCACTGAACAAGATCGCCACATCAAAGTCGAAATCGCGAATCGGGCCCATCGCCACTTCACTGGCTAAGTCAGGCTTTTTGCATAGCTCGATAAAAGAATGCTCGCGGCGCAAAGCCTGATAGTGTTTATGGTAGCGACCTGCCTGCCGCATAAACCACACGGGTGGAATGGGTTGAGCCACGCCCTTCAAAGCATTTTGAAATCGCTGATTCATATTAATCCTTTCGCCAGCGGTAGCCCACGCCACGCACCGATTCGATTTTAGCGCCATAATCGCCCAAGGCCGTGCGCAAACGCAAAATCGCGTTGTCGACCGTCCTATTGCTGGGGAATTTGTCTTCTCCACGAATGCAGGCCAAGGCCTCATCGCGAGTCACGGCATTGGGACTTTTGGTCACCAAAAGTTTAAGTAACATCACATCACGAGCGGCGATCAATTCTTTTTCGCCGCCCTTAAAAAACTCAAACGAGTCAAAGTTTACTTTTATATTGCCCACTTCCAACATCGGCGCGGGCATATGGTTATCGAGCACGTGGCGAATCCGCAGCAACAGCTCGCGCAAGTGAAAGGGTTTGGGGATAAACTCTTCGGCCCCTAAGTCATAACCCTTCAAGCGCGACTCGGCATCGCCCTGAGCGGTTAAAAAAATAAACGGCTTCTTGGGCAGCTCTTGCGCCAATTCAAAGCCACTTCCGTCGGGAAGGCCCACGTCGAAAAGATAAAGATCAAAAACATTTCCCACGACGGCCTCATGCGAGGCCTTTACGGTGCGGGTCCACACCACTTCGTAACCCTCTTTCACCAAGCGATCGCGCAAAGTGGCGCCCAAAGACATATCGTCCTCGATCAAAAGAATTTTGGTCACGGCCCGTCTCCAGGCAATTGAAAACCGACGCGAAATCCAGGTTTGGCGGTGTCGTTGGTCAACTCGCCGCCCATTCGCTTCACCAGCATCTGGCAAATATAAAGACCTAAGCCGCTGCCACTGCTTGAGGTAGGCCGATAAAATAATTTTCCTAAGTGCGAAGCATCGCCCTTATAGCCAAGCCCGTCGTCGTAGACCGATAGCCGCACCTGCCCCGGCGCCGCCGACTCCACATCGACCGAAACCTTAGAGGCCTTGCCGTGCACCAGCGAGTTTTGCAAAAGATTGCTAAAGATGGTGCGCATCGCCCTCTCATCGGCGTTGACCACGGCATCTTGATTTAAATGAATCTGCAGATTGGGCCACTGCTCACGCATCCGCTCGACCAAGCCGCTGATCTGAATCGGCTCCACATACAATTTCAAAGTGTCTTGCGAAGCAAAGAACAGCGAATTCTCCAGCTGCAATTGCAACCGCACCGTATCACTAATCAAGCGATCCAGAATCGGCGAACTGGCGGTCGTTTCGTCTTTTAATGTTTCGGCTTGCAGTCTAAGCGAGGCCAATGAAGTTTTAATTTCATGCGAGAAGCTGGCGAAAAATTCGCGAATTCGTTTCACGCGAGACTTTTCTTTTTGCACCAGCGCGATCAAAGATACGCCGCCGATGGCGAGAAGCACGATCCAGGCCGAGCCTTCCCAAAAAATCATGCGCTTTTGTCTAAGCCAATGCGCCGATTGATCGGGCTGCAAAGTCATCAGGAGCGAAATATGCTCGGTGCTCAGCGTGAACCACCAAATGGCGAACGTCACCGTAAACACCAGCCAACAAACAATTAGAATCAAGCGGATCGTGTCGCGCCGACTAGCGGAGTTCACCGACCGCCTCACGGATTTTGCTTAAGGCTTCATCGATAACCGAATCGGTGTGAGCGAGCGAGACAAATCCCACCTCATACCCGCTGGGCGCCAAATAGACTTTTTTCTTTAATAGAATATGAAACAGCGACTTAAATCGCTCGCCCATGCCGTCGGGCAGATCATTCAAGCTGCGAATCGGTTTGCTGCCTTGTGGGTGAATCCAAAACACCGACGCCAATTGAGATGCGTCAAATTCTGCGGGCTTAAGAATGGCCTTTAACTCGGCAACGAACTTCTGCGTACGTTGCTCAAGTTTATTGTACACATCGGCACTCTGCAATTTTTTGAGAGTGGCGGTGCCTGTTCGCATGGCGAGTGGATTCGCGCTTAATGTACCGGCCTGATAAACTTTACCGGCCGGGGCCACCAAGTTCATCAAATCGGCGCGCCCACAATAAGCTCCCACAGCCAGTCCGCCGCCGATCACTTTTCCATACGTCACTAAGTCGGGCCGCAAGCCCGTGCGCTCGGCCATTCCACCCCAAGCCACACGAAAGCCAGAAATCACTTCATCAAAAATCACCAGCGCACCAATTTTGCGTGCACCACTTACAACGGCTTCCAACCACTCTTGTCGCTGCAGCAGCAAGCCATAGTTGGCGGGCATCGGCTCCACAATTACAGCTGCGATATCGCGCCCGTGCTCTTGCAAAACTTTGTCGTACGCTTTTTCGTCGTCCAAACCGCACACAAGAGTTTGCTGAGCAATAAACTCCGGCACACCCGCGCTGTCCGAGGCCGACGGTCCGGCCAAACCACTGCCCGCTTTCACCAACAGCGAATCGGCGTGCCCATGGTAACAGCCTTCAAATTTTAAAATCTTCGCGCGGCCGGTGGCCGCACGCGCGACGCGCAGAGCGCTCATCACGGCTTCGGTGCCCGAGCACACAAATCGCACACGCTCGGCCCACGGCACAGTCGATTGAATCAACTCGGCAAGCTCCAGCGAATAGGGCTCGCACGTGCCAAAGCACCAACCGAGCTCAATGGTCTCGCGCAAAACTTTTTCCACATCGGGATCGCGGTGCCCAAGAATATTCGGGCCAAAGCTTTGGCAAAAGTCGATATAGCGATCGCCTTCGACCGAATATAAATAGGGTCCTTCACCGCGGGCAAAAAACACCGGCGTACCACCCACACTGCGAAACGCGCGAACGGGCGAGTGCACTCCACCGGGCGCGACCTTTAAAGAGCGTTCAAACAATTCTTGCGATTTCATATTCAGATTTTGTTTCATGATTTCAGCTCTCTTTCAAGGAGCCGTTTCGGCTAAGAACTGCTCCAGATCTATAAACACTTTGACCGGGTGCTTTAACCCCTGCACGCCGTTGAGATGCCGGTATGTGTTGCCCGGCCCGCAGGCATGATGGCCATTTTGAATCACTTCAGGGAATATTTTGCGCGCGCGCTCAAAGCTGGTTCCGCTCATCCAAAAAAAGTGGGTCTTACCGTTTAAATCCGGATGTTTTGGCTTAGGGCGCAGCTCATACGTGGCCACATCTTTAATTCCCACCGCGTCGGCATGGGTGAGCTTGCACCACTGCACGCCCTCGTTGATCCAGTGCAGGCCCGGCTCTTCATTTTCGCCCAGCCCATCAAAACAGCCGCTAACCCAAATGCCGAGGGCGGCCAATTTCATCCACGATTTAACTCCCGCCGTCCACACCAATTGGCCGGCTCCGGGGGTGTAGCCCTTAGGCCATGCGTCGGCGCGCGACACGATCAAGCCTGATTTCACCCGCAGATCTATGTGCGAGTTGATCGGCACCCGTTCAAACCAACTGTTCTCACTGGGCCGGAGCGGAAAAATATTTTCGGAGTGCGCAGCTCGCGTCCACGCGGTGCTGTTTTCGATTTTCCATTCTTTAAGAATCTCTCCGCCGTCGGTTTTTCCGCGGAGCGCGATCACCCGGCCGTAATCATTGGCCAAAACGGCCACGCCAATTTTTTGATGGCAGCCACCGCCGTACTTATGCAAAATCTCGCGCTCGGCTTGAGCGCTGTTAAATGTGTCTGTGTGATTCAAGGCCTTGCACATCTCAGTGACGGCTTCGTTGGCACCCGCCACTTCCACCGCCAGCGCACCCTGCGCCGGCGCGGGCGGATTTATACTCACAGGGAAAACCATAAGCCGGCAGCCCGCAATCAACGTCGACACCTTATTGTCGCCGTTTAAAAATCCTTCTTTTTCGGCTTGGAGCAAGCGGTCTAATCCGGCTTTCGCAAGGATCAATGCGGACCTTTGCTCGTGCATCTTACGCAGCCGCGTGGGCACATTGCCGCGCACAGTGGCGAACTCCACTTGCACCTCTCCGGGCAGAAGTGCGGGCAGCGCCGACGACAAATTATAAAGGCGGCGCGGAGAACTGGTGAGAATATTTAATTTTTTTGTTTTCACGGCCTCTTGCCACACGGGCTCGGGCACCAGCATCAGATCGCGAACGTCGGCGCGGGGCAGAGTCATCACAATGGCCGTTTCAGCTCGCGCCTCGACCGGCAGATCTTTCCACGAATGCACAACAAGGTCGCAGCGGCCGCCCACTAAATCCTCGTAAAAGTCTTCGGTGAACACGCCCTTGCTGCCCATTGAGGCCAAGGGCAAATCTAAGTTTTGATCGCCTAAGGATTCTTTAAAAATAAACTCCACGCCCGGGCGCAAGGCATGCGTCTCAAGCGCGCGCGCAACTTGCACGGCTTGCCAGCGGGCCAAATCACTTTTACGGGAAGCGACTTTTAGGCGCATATATCATCCCAACCTTGAGGTCGAACCACGAACTGCTGCGCAAGGCGTTCACCGCGCGCTGAGATTTCGCGTTTGACTTGATCAATGATTGGGAGAAGTCGGGCTCGAGTCTGCTCGATTTCGGCAAATACATCACCAAGCGCGTGCACGCGCTCGCAGGACACGGTCAACGGATCGGCGGCCGATTCAGCGCGCAGATCAAAAATTTCTTTCGGCTTGATTCCATCGAACCAAGTTTGAATTTGCACCGCAGTCATCGGTGCGGCAATCACAACGCCACCGCCGTCGAAGGCTTTAGCCGATAAGCCTCTGACACAGGCCCCTTTAACGCTCACCTTTTCGGGCGATCGCACATGCAGCATCAAAGAATCGGACGATTTCAATAAATACGGCGCAATTTCTTGCGCCAATTGCCCACCGCCCAGAATATGAATTCGGCGCGCACGCATATTGCGCTTCAACCAACCGCCATAAGACTGCGTGCCGACTCCGCACAAAAATCGCGAGCGAATTTCTTTGGCATCGGCAAATAAGCGTTGAATCAGGCGAGCGCGCTGGGGTTCGATGCGCTGCCACTCTTTAGCAAAATTCTTAAACTGGCCAAACACTTCGGTCTCACCCACGATGGGCGAATGCAGTCCGCAAATAATCTCAAGCAAAAATTCAAAAGCATGATGGTTTACAAACAGCTCATCGGCTGACTCAAGGTTCACTTTTTGCGGATCGCCGGTGAAGGCGATCGAACGCAAGCACGTCTCCCAAACCAACGGGTTTGGAGTGCCAAAAGTTTGCGGCTTTCGCCGATGAATTAACTTAAAATCCTTAAGCATAGGTGTACAATTACAGTAACTTGACCCTTAGGCTCTATTGTCACACCTTTGTCAGATGATATTGGTTTTCAATTGAGTGAATGCAGAGCGTTTCAAAGTGAGCCAGATGTGCAGATTTCGGATCGGTTAAAGGGTCTTTGGCGACCCTCCACAAAAGTGTGCGTTTTAACGGGCGCCGGGGTCTCTAAAGAGAGTGGCGTACCCACATTTCGCGACAAAGACGGTCTGTGGCAAAAGTTTAAACCCGAAGAGCTGGCCAATATGAGCGCGTTTTTGGCCAATCCCGATTTGGTGTGGGATTGGTATCAGCATCGGCGCCAAGTGGTGCGCGAGGTAAAGCCCAACGCGGGCCACGAGGCCATTGCGGCGATGCAGAAATTCTTTCGGTCGTTCACTCTGGTCACGCAAAATGTCGACGGTCTGCATGAGCGGGCGGGCTCATCGGCGGTTCTTGAGGTGCACGGCAATATCATGCGCAGTTTTTGTGTGAGCTGTAAGGAATTTGCTTCGGCCGAGTTTCTAGAGTCGCTCGCCGTTGCCGGGAGTGGAAAAGCCCTGTGCCCGGCCTGCGGTGTGGGGTTGTTGCGCCCCGATGTGGTGTGGTTTGGCGAAATGTTGCCTGCGGAAGTTTTTAGCCAGGCCGAAGCGGCGGCGCGCTCGTGCGATTTATTTTTTTCGGTCGGCACTTCGGGCGCCGTTTACCCGGCGGCCGGATTGCCATTGCTCGCTCGCGAGAGCGGGGCCTACGTGGTCGAGGTCAATCCGCAAGCCACAGAGATTTCGCGCTATATGAATGAAGTTTTGCTCGGACCTTCGGCGGTGGTGCTGCCGCTGCTGATGCAATTGAACTCGGGAGAAGCGGTATGATTTTATTTTTGTTCAGTTGGTTTTTTGCGCTTGAGGCGTCGGCGCAGAGTCAGCCCGAGGCGCTTTCGTGTGTCGAAAAGTTTATCGAGAAAATGGCTTCCACCAAGGGTTACTCGCTGCGGATGCAAAAGCGCGAGTTGTCGTCGGGCAAGTGGCTTGAGGAGCCGATCGAGATCTGGAGTGAAGGTCAGCAGATCAAATACAAGTTTGTCGCCGATGGTTCGACCGGGATCAAAAATAACGGCATGACTTTGATCTACAATGGCACTGAAACTTTAAATATTATTTGGGGCGAGCCGACTTTTCTGGGCGCCATCGCCAACAAAGCGGCCAAGGCCGTGACCGGCGACACTTTGCAATTGTTAGATTCAAAAACTCTAAAGGGTGAGATTTTCACTTTGAACAGGGCCGGCTACCGGCATCTGGCAGCGTGTTTGAAGTATCATCTTCCGGCTTTGAAGGCGGCCGATGCCGGCGGCCTAAAGACCGAAAAAGGCTGCAAGTTAAAGCACACCCCACCGCATGTGGAGTACGCGACGGTGAATTTGTCGCCCGGTGTGCGCATTCAAGATCTTGAAGAAAAATACGGCACCTTCGGCTACCACATTCGCGAAGTAAACGCCGAAAAATTCCCGACTCTAGAGGCACTGTTCAAACACACCGGCGAGCAAGAAATCCGCGTGCCACTTTTCTTTTTACCGTTCGAGCTGGATATCGACCCAGAGACCGGCTTCCCCTCGCGACTGGTGATTTATTTAGAGGGGCAGAAGATCGGGGAGTATGAATTTACGCAGGTTAAGGGGTGGTAGTCTTAAATCTTGGACCACAAAGCCGGAAAACGGCACCTAAAGATTAGTTAAACACTTTCACTTGAGTGCTAAGCCAATTACAGGCTGAAAACGATGGCATTCCCCTTGCTCTAAGGCCCTCCGACTGAACATTTCACCCGAGGGTTATTCATGTTGGCCTTATTGCTGCTTATTTTCAATAATATATCCTCGCCCGCACATGCCTGCGTTGGCCCAGGAACGATCGCCAGATATGAAAAAGAGATCCAATGGCAGAGCGATCACATCGGTCGAGAACGCATCTTACAACAAGAGGCAGCCCGCCTCCATGCCGAGGCCGCGAGACTATACCAAGCCAAGGTTGAACACTCCTCAGACCAAAGGCAAAATCTGACCGAACTCGAAAATACCATTCTGGGTTTGGATGTCGTCGCTAAAGAGGGAGCGCAACTTCTCAATATCATCGCTGAGAACGAGGCCTACCGTAAAGAGATTGCCGCACAACTGTCACCAGAGAGAATGACCGACGAGAATCCCCTTCAACAAGCAATTGAACGAATTCGACTAATGAATCTTCCACCGGAAATACTGCTAAAACTTGAAACCGCTTTCAGTGGATTTGTCGAACTTGAAAAACGGCAATCTGATCTTGCAAATTCAAATCTCGAGCTTCTCCTTACTGCCCTAACAATTGATGATGCAAAGGCAGGATCTACGCTCTTCAATCAGGTCATCGTCCGGCTGAATAGGATCAAGTCACGTTGTGAAATCCAACGGCAAAAAATTTCTGATACCATTCGCAAAGTCGGTGGGGAATCCGAGATGATCAAAAGCGATCTCGACGCCAAAGCCGCTAAGCTCGCTGCAATCACAGCCGGGATCGAAAGACGCCTAGTTATCTATCGGGCCAACGTACAGGCTAGAGATAACGCCCCCATTTGCATGGGTGGTAGCATAGAAAGGGATCTGCCTCGATGAAGAATCTGTCGATACTTTTTGCACTGTTATACCTAGTAGCCTCCACCCCTAGCGCCGTCGCGCAGGGTGAAATCGAAAAGTTCATCACCGGCGGGAAACGACCCAATAAAATAAAGAAGAAACGCGACAAGATGAATGCGTACGCCGCTAGCCGGGCCGGCTATCACAAAAACCTTGAGCAGCGGATCGACAATTTGAACGGTCAGCGAGAACAGCTCCTTTTGCTGATCGCCAATACGTCCAAAATAAAGATTCTCGCCGATGAGTTGTCGAACAAATGTGCAAAAGAAGTCCAAGGGATGGCTGAAGTCGAACGGTGCCTTGCGCTATTAAATTCTTTGATCAGCGATGTTGTCGACCTACGCATTGCTCTAACCCATTTTTCCGGTCACTCAGACCTTGAGCTTCGGCAGGTAGCTCTCCAACCACAAAAAGATGCTGAGAGTCTTCAAGCACGCCTTTATGGAGTCTTAGAGGTTTGGACGGACAACAAATATAAGCTCATTACCGATAAACTCGAGAAGGACATGAACTCCGCAGCCGAAAAGGGTCGGGTGAGGGCGAAGTGCCAGGTCGCCCCCAATAGAGAGGCCAGTAAAATTCTGCGAGCTGAAAAGATCATTGCGGCGGCCGAGTTTAGCGGAAATTTAGCTAAAGTTTATCAGGCTGCAGCGACCCACATGCAAATTATAGAGGCGGCTTCAGAAATAAAAAATCTTTGCGGTGCGAACATATCTGATACCTCACGGGTTCAGCAGCTTGGACTCAAATTGACAATCCTTCTAGGATCCGAAAAATCGCGACAATGGTTTGCAGAAAAATGTGCAAGGTTCTCCCGGGAGAATCCAGGAGAAATTGACTGCAGCACTGGAATTACACCCGCTCTCCTCTTCACGCTCGGAGGCAAGCCATGAAAAAGTTGATCAGCTTAGCTCTGGCACTCACAATGGCCTCCTCAGCCAGCGCCCAAAGATGGGAAGCCGTGGTGGATCCAAGAACTAGAGATGTTACCCCAGTATTTGGAACGATTGGAATCTCATTTACCTTGGACTCGGTTCGGGCATGGTTAAATTCAATTTTTAGCGTTCAACAGGTTCAAGGCAAAGCCATAGACTCGGTGATGCATGGGGTGACAGAACTAATTAAGCCCAACCATATTATGGACTCAATTAATGTCCAACATATTCTGCAACAGACTGTAAGCCACGTGCTGCCGAACATGGATATATCAAAGATCACTACCTTTTCGGACCTCGAAAAGGTGCAGAATACAGTGATCCCTGAAATCGGAAAAATTGCTGACAAATTTTATGCCGAGCTTATGGAGAAATCCGGTCAAGATTTAACCAGCCTCAGAGAGTCGGGTCGAATCGAGATGCCGTCATTTCAAAAATCAATACTGGCCATAGCGAAACCTAAATTGATGAATCAGGGCGAGGTGCTTACAAAAGTAAATCAAGTTCTTGCTGAGCAGAGTATACCACCGTTGAATCTAAACAAAGCCGCTCTCCACGTCGAGGTCATGACGGAGTTGTACCGGAAAATTCACAAAGCCGAATACGAGCTGTTCGAGCCCTACATGGCCAATCATGTCAGAATGAATGGCGACATCGCACGAGCGAACTTGAAATCTGTTTCGGGCTCGATGAACAGATTGCAAACAGCGCAATTGGAGAAGCAAACCGTTTCTCCCCACGGCCCTGCCCTTCCGATTACTAGCCCAAATGTTATTCCGAGCCCGCGAGAGCCATCACTTCTAGCAATCGATGCAAAATTAAGGGCCATTGAACCGCACTCCCCACAGGCCAATGAAGCCAAGAGCGCGGGATTGGCCAGCGTTCAAGCGGCGGATCAAGCTTTCGCGCGGCAAGATGCAGAAGCGGGCAAGTTTTATAAGGAGGTTGCAGTCGGATTGGCGGACATCGCCCTCGGATTCGTCCCTGTGGTCGGTGTAGGCCGAGATATTTTTGAAGCCGTAACAGGAAAAAGTCTCCTTACCGGCAGATCGCTATCTGTAGAGGAACGAGCTTTAGCAATTGTGGGCGTGGCGACAGTGGGTCTCGCAAGCTCCGGAGTAAGAGCTATAGGGTACATTTCTAAAATTGCCCGAAACAGCGATCATGTTGCGCGAGCTGGAGCGCAGGCCACGCGAATTGCGGGGGCAATCAGCAACGCAGGCCTAAAGGCCGCTGAGGCTGTCCCGGTTTTAAGAAGATATGTGAAGGCCCATTCTGGTGCGGATTCTGCGGCGGTCTTAAATAATTTAAAAGGCGAAATTTTAGACCGAGCGGACGCTCTTGGCTTGAAGTTAGAGAAGCGAAGGATTAAGTTCGCTGACGATATTAACGAGAAGGAAGCAGCGCCTGGATTTACTTACGGTCACTTACCCGAGACCCTTGCAGTGAGTGGAATAGTTACTTCTGAATCAAACGACTTCCGCCGTGTGTATAGTTCTCAATTGGACAATTGGGAGCGATCATATATTGTACACAAGTCGACCATCGAAGGATTAAGTGCGGTGGAAATTTCGAAACGCGTAAACATAACGTACGTCCCCGACCGAATAGCCGACGTAAAGGTGCTTACTGGAACGTCGGTTTCTATTTCTGAAATAGCAGCGACAAGAGTGGGCAATGAATTTGGGCACATTCAAATTTACGTCGCCCCCGAAGATCTCAAATCCCAATTGATATTTTCAAATTTTAGGGAAATTCCCACACCATGAGCATCACGGATAGATCATCAAAAAAGGTAAAAATGGGAGATGTGGAAGTAAATTTACCTTACCCGTTGCATAGACTTTACGAAACAGACACTGGCTGGATAGTTGTGCTCGATTGGAGTGGCGTCTTAGAAGAATGTCAGGGCCGAAACGTTCAATTCTACGATAAAATGGGAACCCTCATGTGGACAATTCAGGCGGCTCCTAGGATAGAGGGCATCGGCTTTATACCTTTTGCCAACTTCTATTTCGACAACAATACCAACCAGTGGATCGGTGGCACTACACATGGCTGGGATTTCTCCGTGGACTTTGAAACAGGCGCAATTAAGCTCTTTGGAAGTTCGCGCTGATTTTTAAGATTAGGTGACAGATGAATTTTCCAAAAATAATCGAAAACTTCACAGAACCCACGCTCACATTTCAAGGTTCAATAATTGAGAGCCCAATTGATGGAGCTATACCAAGGACCGTGGCCATTTTTGAGGATAGAATTCTCGTAATTTACAATATGCCGGGATATTCCTTTAAGGACCTGACTCCTGCCAATATGTTTGCATTCGACAAAAACGAAAAAGTCATTTTGCAAGCGGAGCCTCAAGGTCCTTACGACGACTTATTCTCCCCGGCTTATCACGCCTTCGGAATCAATGATGGACGCCTCACCGTCTTTACTTTAAAAGAGCACGTAGGTTACGTAGACATTGAAACGGGCAAAGTCGAACTTTTCGGCGGCCGCTTTTTTTTCAAACCTTAAGGCCTAACGGCAGTCGAAAAGACGCCCGAGCCGGCAACGCTCGCGTAGGCGATCGCCGACCTTAACCCAAATATTGGTGTGCATGGAGTTGATGTCCATCATCGATGTGGGGCGAAAGCCGCCGGCGCGATTTCCCGAATGCATAGAGCCGCCCGGTAAATAATTTTTCAAATCAATGCCTGCGCTGGCCGGGTCGCGACCCTGACCGTTCGCGCGATTCCCGCTGCCGCCACGAAAGCGACCGCCGTCGGAATCATCACTCAATCCGCTTCCGCGACTGCCGCCGCCGCCGCCGCCTGCGCCTTGAAATCCTTGTAATATGTCAGCCACGTTTCCGTTGGGAGCAGGTCCGCCGCCAGCCCGCTGCGGTTGCAGTCGCGCGCCTTGGCCGCCACCCTCGCCGCCCGGAATGGATCCGCCAGAATTATTGGGCACGCGGCCCGCGCCGCCGGGAGCACCGCCACCCGGAAGTTTCGGCGGCTCGCCCGCATATCCGTTGGCCGAGTTCATTTGTGTTTCAGGCGCGACATTAAAATTTTCGGCTTTCACTTGCGCATCAGCTTCACGAAATCCACCAGCGCCTGCGGGTGTTGGAACTTGCTCTTGCGGTTGCTGAGTGCTGCCGGGGTAATAGCCGCTGCCGTTGGAGCTGTAAGAGTTAGACGTGGGTGAAGGCGACGATCCGCCGCCACCACTGCCGGTTGGCGATTGATTGTTCGCCTTGTCGCCATTGGGTTTCTGGCTTTGCGGATTTGGTGTTCCTGATGTTGGCGGCGTGGATCCGGGCGGCGGCGCATTCGCGGCAGCGTGCTTGCGACACTCTTCTGCGCGCTGGGCGTTGCCCATGCTGGCGATTCCCTGACGTCCAGCTTGCGCCGCCTTTTGCGAATTGAGAGTGCACTGAGCAACAGCGTTCGTGATTCGATTCTGAAAGGCCGCATTCGAGCCAGCCGCTGTCTTAGCGGTCGCGCACGCCGATCGACATGCCAGCGCCCCATCCTGGCAACGTCGGCCAAATTCAGCGTACTCTCCGGCGCTAGCAAGACTGTTGGATTGAAAGTGCCGGCACATGCTCGCGATAGACGATCCGCTTGAGCCGAGCACGATTCCTTGGCCGGGCGTGCAGGCGTCGCTCGAGGTTCTTTGTTTAGCTTCGCACTCGTTTACTTCTCGTTCGCCGGTGTTTCTTGCGATGGGTGGCGGGTCAACGCAATCACCGTTCGGTTGTTTGACTTTTGGTGGTCTGCAGGTTTCGGGTTCTAAACCGGGGTCGGGGACCCCGGGATCGGCTAGATCGCCACCTGAATTTTTGCAGGCCTCGGCCATACTAGGAAATTGGGAATGGCACTCCGTGACCTTACAAAAATCGGCGAAAAGCTTTTCGGCCTGAATATTACACCAGTTCATTCCAGCCATTATGCATTCCGTATTGACCGTGGGACCTAAGGGCGAATCCTTTGTAAGTTCCATCTGACAATCCATACAAATTTTTTGAGCACCCGACATCGAAGTTGCCTTCGAATACTTGTCAGCGCACGTCTCCTGCGCATGTACGGAGCCTTGCCATACGAGTAGAATTGCCAAAAGTAGATGGAAAAATTGGACGGGGATCACCCCCCAGATTATAAACAAGTCCCCATCTTAATGCTGGGGAATCTCCGAAAGTCGACCCGTTTGGCTTACAGCTTGACCGGCGGGTCTCAGAATGAGACAGCGATTGCAAATTGGCCTTGGTATAGCAGTCAAATTGGCCGAAATGACGGGAAGATGGAACTTAAAGTCTACAAATTGGTTTTTGCACTTTTTCTCGCGGCACCCTGTCTTACTTCGCATGCGATCCCTGTTCCGAAATGTCCGACGACAAATGTTTCGTTAGCGCACCAGGGAGCTCAGATTCACAGAATAGTTCAGCTTGGGCCCGACGGCCGAACTCCGTTTCATCCCAGTAAACTCCCAGCACGGCACGCAGCTTCGGGGCTTTTGAACTGTGGGGGCGATTACTCTACGGCCCAACTTACTGGTGCAAGTGACGTGATTACGGCTGCTTCACATGCAATTTTTGATGATGTTACCTGTAAGAAAAAAGCCTCATGTACATTTACACCGGCTGGTTCATCAATCGCCATCGAGGTAGATATGGATTCTACCCAAGGATCTTGCGTAAATTTGGAACCTGGGTCGAATCCTCCGAAATATCATTGGGGAAAAGATTGGGCTGTGCTTAAGTTAAAATCAACAGCCGAGGGAATTGAGCCGTATGCAATTCCTAATGAGCCGGTTTATCTGATCGGTGGAGAAGTAATAACCACAGTCACCGTAATTAATCCGACGAAATTTGCGACTCAAGAATGCTCGTTTATGTACCCTCGCTACTATCGCACAATCCCCGTTCTCCACGACTGCGACACCCAAGGCCACGGCTCTGGAGGCGCACAAGTAGACACAGCAAATAGACTTATTGCAATTCATGTGGGTGGCTCGGAAAAGGGCGGCAAAGGTAAGGACTTCGAATTGGGATTGAACTTTAACTCATCTGTTCCCTTAGCCGGGGAATTCTACGAGGCCGTTCGCCGGCTCGTTCGGCCCGAAGCCGCTCAGCTCGGCCAGTAACTTCAAAGTAGATTGGTACTCCAAATCAGACTGACCCGTAGGCACTTCTAAATTTTTTTCAATAATTTAAGATTGTTCACTAGGATCTGACTTTTAGATATATAACGTCTCATTCTCTTTTCACGAGGTAGCATTGTGGCTTCATTCGGAAAACTTGTAGTTTGGGCGGTTTCTTCGGTTCTTGCTTTTTTTGTTGGCGTAGTCATATCGAGCCCCAAGGCCTCAGATATCAACTCCGCCCTTGAGAAGGAACTCGGGGAAAATTTTAAGAAAGAAAGCATCAACAAGATCTACATTGCGGGTCCTAACAAAACTGTCAGCTGTAGCTAATCAGCTACTATGTGGATTTGGGCATGGACACTTCTTATAACGGTTGCCGCTGCGGTGGACTGCTCAATATTCCTCAATTCCAGCCCTCGACCCTCACAAGCCTTGGATTTAGATGTGAAAAAAAACCTTGAGACATTTCGAACAGCTATTGCCGGGGCAAAGAAAATACCTGACCCACTGAAAATTTATTCGGTGAACGAATGGTACATTTTGGATGCTATCGCAGAGCCATTAATTCGGTTCGATAGCGTCGCAGGGAAGTACAATCCCTCACTCGCAGAGTCTTGGCAGTTCGGAGATGGTGGAATTCGTATCAAGTTAAAGTCGGGCCTAAGATTTCATGATGGAACATCTTTAACGATCGAAGACGTGCTCGCAACATTTCGTCGAATAGTAAGACTTCGGACGTCGACTCACTACCAAATATGGGAGCACTTGCCCGCTTGTACCCCTACGAGTTGTGATGCCATCCGAGCTGAAGGCGATTCGTTAATCTTTGATTATAAAGGCTCACGTGAGTCGCTGTTTATGTTCCTATCCTGTCCAGAGAGTTCGATCTGGTCTAAGGAAGATGTAGAATCGCAGAATTTTAAGCCCAAACGTTTCTCAGGATTTTATTATCCTGAATCGGTGTCCGACGAAGGGCTCAAATTAAGCAAAAATGCTCACAATTCGCGGAGCTCGAGCTTTCCCAATGCGCCCATTAAAATTGAAGTTAGCGATCTACCGCTAGCTCAAAGTTTATCGGACTTTGCAAGTTCCAGGTTAGATGCGTTGCTGGTAGCTCACACCCCGATGAAAACACTTCCCTTTGATCTTGCAGAATACCAAGTTCATCGCACAGTACCGTTGTCTTTGAATTACCTGCTTAAACTAAATCCTAAGTTGGGGACGCCTTTCAACCGCGAGTTCTTGGAGGCCGTTTGGAGTAACAATGACGGCGATAAAATGGCAGTTCCAGCGTTCGGCATTTTGCCTCCGGGAGTCGAAGGCGGACTCACCAAACAAGAATCTTTGCAAAGTTTGGAGAGCAGACCGCCCAGTGCGACTGTTAAAATTGGTGTGTTTGTGCCTTTTCATTCCAATGAATTTGCTGACTATCTCGTTCGAGCCGGAATGCTCGCCAATATAAAAATTGAGATAATGGCAATTGACCGAGAAACTTTCTTCGATGCAATTTCCAACCCAGAGCGCGCCAAGTTTGATTATCTTTTGTCGGCATATGTGGCATCCGATAAGTTTCCAATGACACAACTTAAGCTCGTAGCAAATCACCATGAACTTTCCATGCGCGAACTTGAGAATGTCTCCTCAAGTGAAAAGTTAAAGCATTTAAAGGATGTACAAACATTCTTAATAAGTCGGCAGCTAGTGATACCCCTATTTTACATGCCCGAAGTGATTCTAGCGCAAAAGCACGTCATCCTGGGGAATCAGCCGACAACCGATTCCGACCTCCAGTTGTGGCGAGTGAATGAAGTTAGCAAGCCTTAGTCGGGCCACTGCCTTATCCAGGTTGAAAAGCCGAATCGTCCGTCAGGACCTCTCAGACGAGCAGGTACTGGAACTTGTTCGGTGCCTGCGCAAAGCCTCAAATGAATTCAACTTAGTCCAAGCGGATTTTAATCTGTTTGGCCGACGATTCTTTCACTATCAATGCATCCTGAAAGGCGAAGATGGCAAATCTCACGCCGGACATGGTCGAAGTGAAATTCCAACCCAAAGCTTGACCAAGAGTCTCAATGAGGCAGTTGAGCGGATCTCGATGCACAATTTCTTCTCGAGCGATCTCACGCTCCCAGGATTTAAAGCGCTCATTGATTCTAGTGGAGAGATCGAGGTCATGGAGGAAGCCGAAGTCCAACCCCCATCCCCTGGCCTCCGCTCTTCCAATGGCTGGGCCGTCGACGTTGACTTAAAAACTTCGGTTCTTCGCGCTGCTTTGGAAGCTTTGGAGCGCGACATCCTTCAGCGATGTTTTTGGGCTGGGTTCAAAACGCTAAATTTTGTAAAATCTCATTTTATCGATCAGTTCAAAATCAACCTTTACAATATCTTGAATCTACCGAAAAATCTGGAGGTTTTGGTCGCATCTGTTGAGTCGGATCGTTTTTCAGGTCTAACATTTGGTCATCAGGCCCAGATCACTAATGAGCCGAATTGGGAACACTCGATAATTGAGGCCGTCCAAATTGCTGAGAGTTTCTTACTCACGGCAGGGCAACCCTCGACTTCTCCGTTCGACCGGATCCAATTCGATTTCGCAAACGACTTATCTATTCGCTCACAAATTGAAAACCGACCACAGAAGTCTGTACCTCCACCATTGGAGGTTCCAGTGGCCGTAGAAGTACTAGTATTTGATTTAGCCAAAACCTTAGGACTGCCCTTTGAATTGTATTGTTGTTGGGTAACATCCGACAATTTGCTACCCCTATACATTGAATCGCTACTTTCACCGGAAGAAAAGCAACACATGCTTAATCGATGCACAAAGCTGGGCCTTAGTGGCCCTTTTTTACAGGGGCCGTTCGTATGAGGCTTTTTAAGCTAGCTAGTGTTGCCTTTATTTTGGCTTCTGTCGCGTTTTCGATTTGGTTCTATTTTGTGCATTTGAATTTGACGTCCGTGGCCAAAAGCATCTGTACTTCGATTGAAGTGCATCTTCAATTGGGTTCCTACAGGACAGCTCGAGAACTTGCGACGGCTACACTTCATTCCGCCTTTCCGCAGGTGAGTGGACATTTTAACTTTGACAATCTAAAAGATCCTGCCCAACCCGATTCGAGATCCGCACTCCTGAAATGGAAGTGCCAGATTCCTGGTAGAAGTGAATCTGAGTTCGAAATCCTTATGTTTCCTAATCAGGGGATGCTGGAACTAGTTATCAACAGATTTTTCGCGTTATTGATAATGGTTGTAGCGGCCTTATTTTTCATAGATCGCTTCACGCGCTTAGTTGCTCGGTTCATTTTTAATCAGGTTAACTCAAGTCTAAAAGCCCGTCTGGGCATCAGTTCAAGTGGCCAACCGGGCTGGATCTCAAGTTGGTTAGAAAGAGTCCCAGCAGTTTCCGAGGCGGGTCGGAGGCTTCAGTTTCTCCTTGGCAAGCTTGACTATGAAATGAACCGATCCTCCGAACTCGAGATTAACTTGGCACGACGAAGAATGTTTTCAAAGTACCTTCACGATTTGCGCTCTCCTATTGGGGCTTTGAGGATTGTGTTGGAGAAAAGAAAGGCTCTGTTTTCTCCAGATGAATCTGAAATGGTAAGTCAGATAATGAAGAGATTAGAGGAGATTCCCCAAACTGTTTTAGAGTCCGAGTCCACGGCGATGCGCGATCGAGAGAAGGGAGTAGTACGTGTCGACGAATTTTTCTCGATCGTTGAACATATTTGCAGTCGACTAGCAATTAAGTTCGGCGCGGAGTGCTCTATAGACGTAAGTATTAAAGAAGACTCCTCGCCGCCATCAACCCACCAATTGAAAATCGGACCGGTCGACATAGACCGGCTTCTGACTAATTTGGCTGAGAATGCGCGCCAGGCTGGCGCCAAAACTGTGAAAGTAATTTTAGGATACTCCACTGGGCACCAACTATTTATTGTCGAGGACGATGGGCCAGGCGGACTAGGGCAATCGCTTCAGCCGGTCAATCGAAGGCCCGATGGGTTCGGCTTAGGACTAGAGATTGTTCGCGAAATTCTAGAGAAGTCCAATTCGAAATTGAAAGTTCAATCGCCCCCAGGCGAGGGAACCAGAATTGAAATTCAAATTCCAGAAAAAAAGCTGACGGTAAGCTAAGACTCATATCCACCGTCATAAATCTCAATTCTAACCCCGATGTAACTTTGCCCGCCTGGCGGGAATCGGTGGTGTGTGGGGGGCTACGCGGGATTTGTGGGTGAAACTTTGTTTGCGGGCGGAAATTAGCTGTCAAAATGGCAAAACCCCGGCTGGGCGGCCTGGCTGCCCCCTGCCCCGCCGGAACGCTCACTACCACTACCTTACTGATCGTCGGCCTTGGCGGGGCCGGCGCGGCGGTTGAGTTCGGTTTCGAAGGCTTCCCAGCGGGCCAAAAAGTTAATGTTGGCTTGGCGGAAGAAGCGGTCGGTTTCTAACTGAGCCATTACGACGTCGCGGGGGCGGTTCCAGGCGGTGAACATGGGGTAGGCGTCGATCGTGTACGGCATTTTTTCGCCGGCGGCGATCATGGCGTCTACATACTGCTTGCGAACGGCGTCCAGTTCTTGGCGCAGCAAGCTCAGCTCGCGGCGGCGCCCCTCTAATTTTGCTTCTTCGACTTTCAATGCGGCATTGGCTTTTACCAAATGCTCAGGGATTTTTACCGCATCCAACTTGGCTTTAGCCGCTAAAAAAGTGGCGCGCGATTCTTGCGACTTCGCGCGAAGCGCCCTCAGCTCGGGAGTCAACGCAACAATCGCCGCTTCGGTGCGCTGACCGCGCTTATCGAGATCATCTAAGAATGCCATAAAGGCGCGCGTGTAAGCCGGGTCATGTATGTCGTACTCAGCTAAGGTGCGATCGTATTCGGCTTGCAGGGGTTGCAACTCGGGCGACTTCTCGAGACGCGCCTTCCAAGTGGCCTCGGCGTCTTTGGTCATCGCAGCAACGCGGGCCAATTGTGCGAACACGCCCTCTTCCATCTTTTTTAAAGACAAAATCTTTTGTTCCTCGTTGCCCGAATGTTTAAATGCGATCGCGCTTTCTAGTTCCCCCATTTTCCGCACCAGTTCCCGCGACTCGGGAACCTTTTCAGAAACATAGTACAAGCCCTTGCGCGAATTCACTTCAGACGCCTTCGACTTCGCATCCTCTAAAGACGTCACACCAGCCGGGAGAGGAATCGCTGCCACTGCGGCCTCAGCCGCCACAGCAACTGCCGCTCGCGCAGCGGACTCAACCGCTGGATACTGCGCAATATAAGCCTCAAGCGCCGCTCGCCGCTCGGGCGAACGATCCACCCGCAACTGGCGGTTGGCGCCCTTTACGTCGGCAATCCCAACAGGCTTGGCGATTAGGTCCACGCGACGGTTGCGCTCGGCACCGAATCGAGCTTGCCGAGTTCCTGCGTGGAGCATGTAAGCCTGATTCAAACTGGCCGCCGCCGCGCGGGCGCGATCTTTGACCTGATCGGCCTTTTGCTGTTCTGGCGACAAAACGTACTTTTCGCCTTTGGCTTTGGCCGCTTCGCGCTCCGAGGCCCGGCGGGCTTTGACTTCTTTATCTTCGGCAATCATCTGCTCAAGCTTCGGCTTGATCTTGTCGATGGTCGTGCCGAGTTGCTTTAACAAATCCGCATTATCAACGGCCAACTTCGCAATGGCGGCGTCGGACTCTTCGTCTTTAAATTCATTCGGCAACTCTTCATCGATTTTAAACACAGCGGCCACATAGGCTTCGAGTTCAGCTTTGCGCTCGGCCGTCAGCGGCGGAAACGCCAACTCCGCCTGCGAACCCTCTAAAGTCATCTGCTCAGTAATACCTAAGCGAGCGCGTAGATCGGCGATCGCCTTTTTAACCTGAGCCTCGCCTTCCTTGTACGCTCTCTCGCTTCGATCTTCCACTCGCGTCAAGTACGAGGACAATTTCTCCATCTCGGTCGCCATGGGCTGAGTGTGCTCGTTGTCGCGGTCAATATACTCAACCGTGCTGGCCATCATCGCGCGAAAGCCAAAAAAGTTGGCGTACTTGCGCAGCATAGAATCGTAAATCTGCGCGGGCGACGAAATGTTACTCGGAGCTTCGGGGAAGCGCGCGCCGGCCGCAGCTTCATGCGCGAGATTTGTAATCATGCGATAAACTTTTAGAGTGTTTTTACCCGGAACGTATCCGTCTTCGCCCGGTTTAATTTCGAGATCAAAAATCTGATGTCCGGTTCGCTCAAAAACAGTTTTATCGGTGTTGCGGAATGTGGGGCCCGGCTCAAGCTTGATGTAGCGCGAGCCCAGCGGCGCAAACAATTGGTCGAACTGTTTATCAAAGCCGACAAACACCAAACCGTCATTCACTCCCACCATAACCGTGGTCGGAATCATCTCGGCATAATCTTTCTCAGTCAGCAACGGCAGCGAGTAATCTAAATTAAACAACCCAGTGAAAATCGCCCCGACGTCGGAATTTTTACCGTTGGCGCGCACATTTTTGTAAAATTCAAAATCACCGGCGGCGATGTCTTTTTCTAAAGACTCGAAATTCGCCTGATACCATTCTTCAAACTTATTGCGCTCAGCCGCTGTCCCACCCAGCGTCGGGTCAATACCCGGGGCCATGGCCAGAATATGCACAACGCGTTTGTACTTGGGATTCACCTTAGACAACCGCTGCAGCAGCAAACCAAACATGGCGCCATAGCTGTGGCCGGTCAGCACGATCTTAGTATCCGGGTGCAACATTTTATCGGCGACTTCAAGCGCCCAATCCAACTGCTCAACGGCAGTTAAAAATCCATCCAACTGGCGCGGACCGCGGCCGTGACCCGGCAGATCGGGCGCGATGGTCGGCATGCCCATTTTCAAAAGATTCTCGGCCACCTTATCGGCGTTTTTACCACCAGCCGTGGGCGTACCGCCGCCGTGCAGATGCAAAGCCACCAACGGAAAAGCCTGGCTCACCAGGCTATCGGCTTTTTTACCTACGTGGGCGGGCACCGCCGTATACACGGTGGTGCTTGTGCGTTTTCCCTTCCACGGCACGTCCAAATGAATCGGGAACATATTTTTGGCTTCTTGCAAAAGGCTCGCGGTGATTGCGTCCTTCGCGGTGGGGGCCGGAGTCGATAAAAACGACATACCCTCGCCAAGCCCCTCTTGCAGGGCCAGCGGGCCAATTTCACCGATCGGATTGATCTTAATTTGCTCTTCAATGTTGTCGAAGCCAGGCATCGGTGAAATCAACAAATTGCGCTTTACGTGCTCGGCCGCCATTTCGCGGGTGGACTCGAGAGTAATCGCTCTTTTTCCGGTGAGATACTGTTCGCACGGCTGCAAGCTTTGATGCGCGAAAGTGAGTTGTGCAGACAGCGTAACGACAACAACGAGAAAATTTAAAATTGTATGCATGCCCCGTTGTCCCCAATTTGGCACCAGTGGGCAATAGGTAGAGATTTCACTCTTGTTTAAGGATTAAACAATGGCAATTACGGGTCTAAACCACCGGTCTAAAAACCGACTCCACATCTTTTTGCGCAAGGGCCGCCAGATCTGTGGGATCCGAGTGCCCTTCTGTCGCTATAGGCTTTAAAAACACCACATCCACGTCAATTCCCCCCGCCTGCGCGAGCGAAAAAAGGTGCGGCATAAACGTCATTTCGCCGTAATAAAAGATCCAATCGCGGGTGGTTTTGTTGATCGGCGCTTGGCGAATCGTGTGATAGTTCATGCAAAAAGGCACGACCGGCACGCTCGCTTGAATGGCAGACATAAAAAGTGGTCGCCGAAAGCGAAAAATTTGCTCGCCATTGGTGCTTGTCGCCTCGGGAAAAATGGCCACGTTCACGCCATTACCAAGGCCTTCTCCAAGCTCTCCAACCTCTTTCATTAAATTGCCCCGGCTCCGCCGTTCGACAAAAAGGCAACCGGCCATCTTGCACAGCAATCCCAATCCGATGGTGTCGCGAATTTCAACCGACGTCACAAAGCCCGACGGCTTGAGACTCGAAATCACCAACACATCCATATAAGAAACATGATTGCCAACGAACAGTGCGTTCTCTACACCCGCGATATTCTCAAGTCCCACGGCGCGGGCGCGCACATTCAAAACCCACAATCCGAAGCGGCTATAATACGACAAAATGCGGTTCGACCAACGCACGCGCCGCCAACGTTCGCGCACCACGAGCCACACCACGCTCATGTGCAAAATAAACGTGGTCATGCAAAGTAAAACTAATACGACCCGGAACGGCTGCAGAACTCTACGCATTCATCCTTTGACCATAAATCGAGATTGGAACCTGGGGTTCAGTTGCTTCCAATCTAGAATGGTCAAAAGGTCGGTGCAAGCAAAGTCGCGATCCAGCGCCGGGTAACCGTAAACTTTAGCGCCAGCATGTAAATAGGAGCGGAGAAGAGGGGGCATTAGCTCCCTCCTCTCCTCGGGGTTGAGGGGGACGGCATCCATGGGAGAAAAATCGGGGAAAGCATAATCCGGGGTGGCCCGCACATGAAAGCTGTCGCTCCAATTGCCGGCGTCGCGCAGATTTTGATAAAGGCGGCTGATTTTGGCGCCGTCTTCGGTCTTAACACTCGAGCAACCGAACAAATACTCGGTCTTGGTTTTAAAAATATATTGGGTCAGGCCCTTCCATAACACGTCGATGGTCCCGCCATCGCGAAACTCCGGGTGCACGCAGGCCCGGCCCATTTCAAGTTTTACGGCGGGTAGGCGCAGAAAATAATCAATGGTAAATTCTCCGCTCGAATAAAACTCCGACGTGAAGTGCGAGCTGAGCAAGCGATAGGTGCCCACCACATCGCCCGAGCGTTTGTCGGTGATCATCAGATGATCGGCGGCAAAGTCGAAATCGTCCACATCTAAACCGTGATAGGCATCTCGGCCCTGCCATTCTTTTACAAAAACATGATGGCGGAGTTCGAGGACTTTAAAAAGTTCTGGTGGAGTTTGCGCCGTGGTGACTAAGTAATCGTCGGACTCGTACTTTATGGGTACGAACCCCCGATACTCTTTAACCCGTGCATATATGGATTTTTTTTGTTTGGCTTCGCGGAAAGATTGAAACAAACGTTTGGCAGTAGCGGCTGCGGTCATAATCGGCCTCCCTGTCTTCGTTATCGGACTTCACATCTTAATGGTAGCCGGATCAGTTTTTGAATAGTGTTAGGATCAGGTTTTGCTCTTGTTAAGACGCCTAACGAAAGAGGCCCTAAAGCATCGATTTTACTCCGTTTGTCGACGTTTTATCCGTAGCTATCTTGACATATAGATAATATATATATAAAATCTAGATCAGTGATTGAGTTTGATTGGGACGAAGTCAAAAATAAGGCGAACCACAGTAAGCATGGAATTTGGTTTGAAGAAGCCCAAACTGTTTTTGATGATGTCCATGGCCGTCTGTTCATTGATTCTGAACATTCGGACAATGAAGATCGATTTGTTCTAATAGGGTTCAATAGCTCCAACAAACTCTTGGTGGTTGTGCACTGTCATCGCAAATCGGATTCAATTATTCGCATTATTTCAGCTCGCAAAGCGACGAAAAAAGAAAGGGTATTTTATGAAAAAGGAATATGACTTCAAAAAAATGAAAGAGATCAAAAATTCGTATCCTGCCAAAAAGAAGAAAGCTGTTGGTATTAATTTAAGTGCTGCTGTCATTGATTACTTCAAAAAGCTTTCCGATGAGTCTGGAGTTTCGTATCAAAAGCTCATTGATCTTTATCTTTTGGACTGCGTGAAAAACAAGAAGAAGCTTTCCATGAAATGGACTGCTTAATAGGATTTTTGACCTTGAGTATGGCTCGTCAGGGCCGCTGCTGCCCTATTACTGAGAACAGCACGGCCTCCTTTTTCACATCCGAATCACTAGTGCCGCGGCAAAGCTGATTGCCCAACAAGCCAAGGCGGAAATTCGCCCAATTCCAGCTCGGGATTGCGACCCAGAGACTGGACTCGCTCCCACTCGGCCTCGAGATAATAAACCTGATCGGCCTCGGCTCCCGCCTCTTTGCCATCGGTCATTTTGGTGCAGTCGTCGCCGGGGGTGTAGGTGCCCGACTCGCAAATCGAAACTTTGATGGAGCTGGGGTCCGCGTTCATTTTCGCGAGCCAGACTTCAAGTTTAAGCGGCGCTTTGGGCGAGATCGCCGGATCTAAAACATATTTTTGCGCGCCGATTTGCACCAGCGGAGCCACGTGGTACCACCAGCTCACCGAGCCGCCCTCGGCGTTGTCGGATTGCACTTCAAGATTACCGAAGGCAAAAACTTTTTTCGGCACCGGCACATTCATTTGCGCCAAGTTGCGGTTGGCCAGCGCAGCGCGGGCGAAACAACCATCATCGGGATACATCCACGACGACCGGCGCAGAAAATCCGGGCGCTCCGGCACAATCATAAAGCGCAGATCGCGAAATTGCTTAAACCGCTCGGTCATTAATTCTTCCGATTCCCAAGCCGTGGCGTCTTCTAAAGTGCCTTGGCCAAACTGTTGCGAGATTCCCATCGGAGTGATGCGTTTTTGAATATCGCCTTGCGAATCGAGCAGAATCGCCTTTTGCATGTAGGCTTCATAACTGACGCCCGGCTCACGATAGGCCGAGATCGCGCCGCTCGAAACGGCCGCTAAACTTATTTGCGTCGATACTAAAACTAAAAGCAGTGAAAAGAACTTAAGCACACATCCCCCCCGGTTTGTGTAATTTGTGAACCTATGAAGCTATTCAGGCTTGTGAGAAGGGTCAAGCAACGGTTGACGTCAGGGCTCTAGCCAAGATTTACCCTTCGACTCCGCCAAAATCTTAAGCGCGTTTAAGTTGTCGCGCACGGTCTGCGGCAGGCGGCCTGATTCAGTTTCGCTATAGCTCGCGATCTGCATCGCCTCTAAACGAATATAGCAATTGCGAGCCTGGGGCGAGTTCGGCAGGTGGCGGATGCAGGCCTCAAAATAGCGTTCGCTCGTGTCTAGCAAGTCCAATTCACGCAGCGCTTCGGACGCGACCCCGCCATAATACAGCGCCTCGGCATAATCTTTTCCGGGCTTCTTATCACTCAACAGATCATGTAAGACGGCCGACGCCTGCAAATACTCAATCAGCCCGGCTCGCGACATGGGCGATTCCATTTGTTTTTTGCCAGCGGCAAAGATCAACTTTTTCGCGTCGGCCAACGATTTAGCTGGGCGGGTCGTGCGCGACCACTCTTGAATACTGTCGCGCCATTTGGTTCCGCTCATTTGCAAATACACCGGCGCCCATTTGCTTTGCACCATTCGATTCACAATCCGCTCGGCCATCTTCGGATCTTTCTTCACCCGCACGGCCACCGCCAAAATCTTTAACGTCACCGACTCGAGACTCGGGAATGGCAACAGCGCCACATCCGGCGAATTCATCGCCTTTTCAAATTCGGCCGCGGCTTCGTCAAAGCGACGGACTGCGATTAAATAATTGGTGCGATCGAGAGAGCTCAGCTTTTTATAAAACGGCTCCGAGTCCATGCCCGGGAACATGGGCCCACGATCGGTTTGCGTGTGGCATGAAATGCAATAATTGGTGGCGTTGCGAATAATATAGCGCGAGTAACTGGGGTTGCCGATGCTAAGTTGGCGTTTGGCCTCTTGCATATCGGCGCTAAAGCGCGACGCCACATAATCCATGGCCGGGTCGCCCAGCGCTTTGTCTTTTGTGCTGCCGAGATCGTGACTAAATTGCGCAAGCCGCCCGACTTCTTGATTGATGATTTCGCGATTGGTCGGATCATTAAACTGCAAAGGGTCGTGCGCCAGGGGAAGTAGATTGGCCAGACTCAAGGAGAGTTGGTGCATCCCTGCGGTCCAGCCCTGTTTGCCGCTAGACTCCGCACCTTTATCGGCACTTTTACATGCGGCCAATACCGCGGTAAAAACGAGCACGGTAACCATCAACACTTTGCGATTGGACTTCATTGGCAAAACTCCCGATAATTTCAAATACAATGACACGCGTTTTTATCACACTCACGGTCCTTTTGTTGTTGCTGCGTCCCGACAGTAGTTTAGCCACGCTTTGCCAGGAGTGGGAGCCAGTTAAAACCGTCGGCAAGGTCCATCGCAAGTCGATCCCCGAAGCGAGTGGGCTCACACCGTCGCGGCGCTGGCCGGGTCACGTCTTTTGGATCAACGATTCGGGCAACAGCGCCGAGCTGATTTTAAGTCACGCCGATGGCAAGGATTGGAAAAAAATTGCCGTCGATGGCCCGAAATTTCGCGACACCGAGGCACTCACCCACGCCGATTGTGGTGGCGAGTCGTGTTTGATCATCGGCGATATCGGCGACAACAAACGGCGGCGCCAAGATGTGCAACTGACTATTGTCCGCGAGAGCGATATCAAAGGCGACAAAGTGACTCCGCTCCATCGCGTGCGTTTCACCTATCCGGGCGGCGCCCACGATGTCGAAGCGATGACGGCGCTCCCGAACGGCGATTTAATTTTTATCAGCAAAGAGATCAACTTGATGGGCGCGCTGCCGGCGAAAGTTTTTACTCTAACTAAAGACGAGTGGCAAAAACCCGGGGCCACATCGCCCGTCGCCAAAGTACTGGGCGCACTCCCCATCCCGATGATGATGCCGGGCAAAGCCTTTCTCGCAACCGCGGTCACCGATGCCGCGGTCAACACAAAGCGCGGAGTGCTGGGCGTACTCACTTACTCGGGCCTTCTCGAAATCCCATTAACAAAGCTTAATGACTTGGCAAACGCGCCGGGCTGGAAAGAGGGCCGCGACTTCGCCAACCTGCCCATTGAAAGTTTGGCGCAGCAAGAAACCGTGGCTTACCTACCGAACGACGACCGCGTTATATGGACCTCGGAGTGGTTTAGTCCGGAGACACCAATTTTTTCGATGACCTGTCGGCGGAGCGCGCCGTAATATACGGCGATGAGACTTTTCTGCGCGATTCTGATTTTATGTTTTAGCGTTTCGATATCTTGGGCGGCAGAAACTCCCCGCCTGGTCGTGATCGGTGATTCTCTCACCGAAGGTTACGGGGTCGCTAAAGAAAAAGCCTGGCCCGCGCTGCTCGAAAAAAAAATCACTGCGGCTAAAAAGAACTACACCGTGGTCAATAGCGGCGTCAGCGGCGCCACTTCGGCCAGTGGTCCGTCTCGCATAACATGGCAGCTTAAAAATAAACCCGCACTGATTATTCTCGCGCTAGGCGCCAACGATGGCCTGCGCGGGTCACCCGTCCGCGCGATGGAAGACAATCTGAATAAAACGGTGGATCTCGCGAAGAAGGCCAATGTTAAAATTATTCTGGCCGGCATGATGCTGCCGCCCAACTACGGCGTTGGTTACGTTAAAGATTTCGCTGCGGCCTTTAAACGCGTGGCCGATAAAAATAAAATCCCGATGATTCCCTTTTTATTAGAGAAGGTCGGCGGCGTCGCTGACCTAAACCTGACCGACGGAATTCACCCAAACGAAAAAGGCCATGCCATAATCGCGGACACGGTCTTTAAAAGCATCGAGAAACATCTATGAACTTAAAACTGCAAGGTCTCGGTAAAGTATTTAACCAAGGCGGTACCCCGCTGCAAATTTTGTCGGGCCTTGAGCTCGACTTAGCCTCGGGCGAAGTGATCGCGGTGATTGGCGAATCGGGCAGCGGCAAATCTACACTCTTGTCGCTGCTCGCCGGCTTTGATCAACCGACCGAGGGCGAAATTTTTTGGGACGGCCAAGCCTCAAGCCTATGGAATGCCGATCGCTGGGCCGCCTTTCGCCGCGAGCAACTGGGTTTTGTTTTTCAAAATTACTATTTGATTCCCTATCTCACCGCGCTCGAGAACGTGGCCTTGCCTCTAAGGCTGCTCCGCCAACCGGGGGCCGAGGCTGAAGCGGCGAAGTTTTTGGCCACGGTCGGGTTATCGCACCGACTGCATCATCTGCCGTCCCAACTCAGTGGTGGAGAAAGTCAGCGGGTCGGCATTGCCCGCGCCTTGATTCATAAACCGCGGCTGCTTTTGGCCGATGAACCCACCGGCAGTTTAGATTCAAAAACCGGCGGGCAAATTTTAGATGCGCTCTTTGAACAGCTCAAATCGCGCGGCCAAACGGCGCTGATCGTAACCCACTCGCAAGAAGTGGCGGCCCGGTGCACGCGCATTTACACTTTGAAGGCGGGCAAACTTTGCTTGCACTGAGATTAATTTTTGCCTCGCTCTGGCGCCAGCGTTCGCTGTACGTGCTATGGGTTTTAAGTCTTTGTTTTGCCATCAATGGTCTGATGATTATTGATGTGTACCGGGTCAGCCTGAGCAACACGCTGGCCTTGCAGGGTACAAAAATTCTAACCGCCGATATGGCGCTGTCGACCCGCAGACTGCTTACGGGCGATGAGAGCAAAGTTTTAAAAGGCGCACTCCCCGCCGGCACTCGCTTTAGCGCCTTGACCGAAATGTTCGCCATGGTCAGCAGCGAAAACGAAAGCCGCTTGGCCATGCTGCGATTTATCGACGACGGCTTTCCGCTGATCGGCGATTTAAAAATAAAATCGGCCGGGCAAACCGCCGTGAGCACGGGCGCGGGCCTTGCCGGCACTCCCAAGGCCTGGGTCGCCGCTGATCTTTTGCCTTTGATGGACGTAAGTGAGGGCAGCGAAATTCGCATTGGCCAGGTCACCTTTACCATCGCCGGTGTGATTGCTAAAGATTCGTCGCAGACCTTTCGCATGGGCCCAATGGCGCCAAGAATTTATTTGCATAAAAATTATCTAACCGCGAGCCAGCTGATTCAGTTCGGCTCAACATTTAGCGACTCGCTGTTTGCGGCGTTACCCCCGACCACGCCAATCCCCGATCTCAAAAAATCCGTCGAGCGCAATTTTCCCGATCCCTCGATGCAAGTCACCGTACCGGCGGATTTAGAGCAAGGTTCACTTCGCGTGTTGAGCCGCCTGCTCGACTATTTGGGCCTGGTCGGTTTGGTCACCCTATCGATTGGCTGGATCGGCGTGTACTACTTAGGTCGGCGCTGGTTGATGCTTGAGCAAAATGCGGGCGGCCTTTTAAAGTGCCTGGGCTTTACCACTCGCGATATTCACCGCCTGTGGGTTATTAAACTCTCTCTGATTTTATTTTTAGGTGTCGCCATTGGTGGGCTTGTCGCATGGACGGCGTCGCATTTGGCCGTGCCGATTTTTAGCGAGGGCTTGCCCGACGATTTTTCGCTCACCTGGACCTGGCGAAATACGTTTCTGCTGATTTTGATCGGCCCCGGCACGGGATGGCTATTGCTCTCTGAGGCCATCGCCCGCGCCGCCAGCACCCCGCCGCTGCAATTGATCGGCAACCAAGTCAGCGCCCGCCGACCCATTTACACTTGGGTGGTGTTGCCCGTGGGCCTGGCTGTTTTGGGCGTGGCCCTCACATTCTTGCAGGCGCGCAGCTGGACCATTACCGGAGTCTTTTTAGCCAGCCTCGTCGGCAGCGCCGCCTTTGTGGTCGGCATTGCCGCAATCGGCCTCTTGTGGGTGCGCACACTTCGCCAAGGCCGCTCGGGCTGGATCTGGCACACCAGTCTCTCGATGTGGCTGCGTCGCCCCGCCATCGCAATTCTACTCGTAACCGTAAGCGCACTCACGGGCCTACTTTCGCAATTGATTCCGCATCTACAAAAAACCATCGTGGGCGAGTTGCAATCGCCCGACGACACCAATCGGCCCGGATTATTTTTGTTCGACATCCAAGATGAACAAAAAGAGCCGCTGCAAAAACTCCTCGAAGAAAAACAAATCGCCATCTCTGAACAATCGCCCTTTATTCGCGCGCGCATTTTAAAAGTAAACGGTCAAGATTTCGAGCGACTCGACGTCAACAGTTGGAGCACGCGTGAAGAAGAGGTCGACGCGCGTATGCGCAATCGCGGCGTCAATCTAACTTTTCGCAATCAACTGGGCCCGGCCGAGAAAGTGATCGCGGGTAAAGACTTTGATCAACTGACCACAGAAGAAATTTCGGTCGAAGAGGCCTATGCCGAACGCTTAAAAATCAAAATCGGCGATCAGTTGATGTTTGATGTGCAAGGTGTTGAGGTGCCAGGAAAAGTGGCCAACCTGCGCGAAGTGAATTGGGATAGCTTTCAACCCAACTTTTTTATGCAATTTAAATCCGGCGCCATCGATGGCGCACCCAAGACTTGGATCTTCACTTTAAAACGCGACGAAAAATGGCCGCCAGCCCAAGTGCAAAAGCTAATCGCCAAACAGTATCCCAATGTCACATCCATCAATATTGCCGAAACCGTAAATTCGCTCAGCGAACTGCTCGGCAAACTCGGCGCGGGCTTAAGCATCGCCAGTCGACTCTCGCTCGCCCTTGGGCTTTTTGTTTTTGTAATGATTCTGCTGTTTCAGCTTTTGTCGTCCGAAAAAGATTGGATTCAGCTGCATCGCCAAGGTCTAACGGACTGGGATCTTTTGCGTTTGCAGTTTGCCGCCTATGGCACTCTCAGTCTGTTTGGCGTTTTACTAGGCTCCGGTCTTAGTATCTTAGTCTGCTGGACCCTGGCCCAATACGCGTTTTCGATTCGGCCGCGCTTTGATTGGGTGAGCTTATTTAATATTTTATTCTTCACCTGGTTCCTCTCTGCAGCCGCCCTGTTCTGGCTGTCGCGCCGGCAGTTCAAGCAGACGCAATTTAAGTCCAGGTTCGACGCGCTCTAGACTCGCGGGGCGCGCCCGCCTTCCATATAATAAAATGATCAACCGGGAGATATCGTCTATGCGCAAATATCTGATCATTTTACTTTTGGGAGCTGTACTCGTGCCACTCAACTCCTGGGCCGCCGATGAAGACAAAGACCCGGCCGACAAAGACGAAGACAAAAATGATGTGTCAGAGATTCTCTCGAGCATGGGCTACCCTGAGTTGCAGGTGGTGCCACGCGCGAGCGAGCGGATAAAGATGGAAGCCAAAGCCGAAAGCGGATCGTGGTTTGTCACCCACTGGCCCATCCAACTCTCCGGTCTCGTCACTCTCTATATCGGGCAAACTTCCACCAGCCGCTTTCGCGACGATCTCAGCAGCAAAAATGAAGATGACGCCAACACCATTGCCTTGATCACCAAAGCCGTCGGCGCCGCCTGGCTGGTGGGCGGCGTGGCGATCGGCGCGCAGCGCCCGTATCTCTCAGGCCTACGCTCGATCAACAAATACAGCGGCAAAGACGAACGCGCCCAACTGTTGCGCGAACGTTTAGCTGAAGAAGCCCTCGAGCGCCCGGCGCGAACCATGCGCGTGCTGCAAACGGTATCGGTGATCACCAATGTTACGGTCAATGGACTCTCGGCTCTTTACGTCGATGATCAAGGTAAAATGATGGCCGGTGTCTCGGTGATTTTATCATTTCTGCCGCTGATGTTTCGCGATCACAACATCAACGTTTACGAAAAACACATCGAATACAAAAAGAAAATTTACGCACCCCTTAAGTCCGCGCAAGTTTCAACCGGACTGCATTTTGATCCGTACACCAAATCAGCGGTGCCAACCACCAACCTGACATGGACCTTTTGATGTTTAAAACGCTCTCAGTTCTTATTCTGCTCGCCTGCCCCGCCGCCGCCCTCGCGGCCAGCTATGACGAAGACATGCCCGAAGTGCGGCGCAAAGCCCTGGCCCAGCAACAAAAAACCAGCTGCGACTCAACCGGCGAATATATCAAGGCGCTGAACTTTATGCGCGAGAACAAAGATTTTGTCGTGACCGAGACCGCGGCCCGACAAATTGCCGACAAAATCTCAAAAGGCTGCACCGGCTCGGCCGATCGCTTTGCAAAAATCCTCACCATGCTTAAAAAAATCGGCATTTCTGACAAACGCTCGCTCGAAATGGCGTTCGAGTTCTCCCGTCTGCCCGACTATGTGCAAACCAATTTCACCGAGATCTTTACCAAATCATTTCTCACCGAATTTTTTGACTACGACTTTACCACCGCGCTGGCATTGGCATTTGAGCTCTCAAAAGATTACAAAGGCGACCCAGTGCAAGTGCGCAACGACTTTATCGAGCTGGTGCGCTTTTGCAAAGACGGGCAAAAACTCGATCTGCCCACGCAACTGTGTGCCGAGTACACCATTAAGCTTGCACGCTTAAGCCAATACTACGAGAACGGCGTGCGCGAGCCCTTCTACAAACTCTACACCGCCCTTCGCGATAAAGAAGAATTCTCGCTCGATATCAAAACCTCACTCGACCTCGCCTATAACATTCTAAAAGGTGGTCCCAAAGCCATCGACAATTTTTTCTCAGCCTTCGACTACGCCACCAAACAAGAGGGCCTCGGTTACGCGCAAGACAAGGCCATGAAATTCGCTCTCAGAATGGCCCGCCGCTCGTACAGCGGCCCCGAACCGGTGGTCATCCCCGGTTTCGACTTTAACAATTCCGTCAAACGGGGACTCGCCAGTGAGGAAGAATCCGAAAAGTAAGTCGGCAAAGCCCGCAGCGCTGCTCAATGTGCTGCTCGGCCTATTGCTCGCTGCACTGTTAGCCAATGCCCCGCATTCCATCGCTGCCGATCCGCCGCCCGTAAAAAATATCGAGCTCGAGTGGGACCCGGTTGAAAAAGCCTCAGGCTACGAAGTGCGGCTCACACCCGTGGGCGGCGGCAAGGCGCTTAAATATTTCACCGAGCAGCCCAAAATCCAGCAAGATGTCCCGGTCGGCTCCTACAAACTGCAAGTCCGCTCCCGCTCCGAAGACGCCGATATTTTTAGCCCCTGGTCCGACACGGTCACCATCGAGATCGTGGCTAAAGAAATCACCCCGCTTAAGCCAACAGATAACGAAGTCATCCCGACCCTCGATACCAATAAGTACACCGTCGACTTTGAATGGAAGCCGGTCGATCAGGTAAAAGAGTACACACTTAAAGTGTGGAACGATAAACGCAAAGAAACGCCATGGGTCTTTGTCACAAAAAATCCGCGCAAAAAACTCGATATCCCGCCCGGCGAAGTTTACCACTGGCAGGTTCTATTCGAGAGCGCCACGGGCATCAGTTACGCCCAAGATCCGGCCACATTTAAATTTACGCTCCTCGGAGCCAAGCTCACCACGCCGGGAATCGGGCCGCAAACGCTCAACCCCGAAACGCAAGTTCTCGAATGGGAAGAATCTCCCGGCGCCGCCGCCTACAAAGTTAAACTCTACTACCGCCACATCGACGAAACCGAATGGACCAAAGTGGACGAGACCGAAACGCCCAACAAGCAATGGAGTTTTAGCAAACTGAAAAGAGGCGCCTACAAAATCGAAGTCACCGCCACAGCCCCACGCCGAACCGCATCCGACACCGCAAATTTTGAATTTTTAGTTAAGCCGAGCGATCAAGAACTTCGCCAAGCCATGGCGATCAGCCGCTAGCTAGGGCTTTTTCTGCAGCTTTTCTGCCAGCACATTTAAATCATCGGCCAGCTCGGTAAAATGATCGGCATCGCGCAAGTGCACGCGCGAGGTCAAATCGCCATTAATTAAACAGCCCACGTGTTTTCGAAACTGCACGATGGGTCCGTAAATTCGGTGGCTCAACTTAACGCCGGTAAAAACCGACACCACCATCAACGACAACGACACGGCGGCCACATGAATCTCGGCCCGGCCCACTTGATCAATCAAAGCATCGCTGACGTCGGTCGGTGTGTTGGCCGCGGCCATAATCGCGGCCATGCTTTGCTCGAGCATCACCAACTTATAAAGGCAAAACAGCATTAACGCCGTGATACCGCCGCCGATCAAATAAAAGGCAAAGCGCAACTGGTGGTCGCGATCAATAAGGCCTAATTTCGAGCGGCGATTTACCCCGGGCGTAGACATATATTTAGAGTGGGGCCTTATTTTTCCCCCGTCAATATGTTAATCCGAATTCCCGGGAGGCTTATCATCAGCAATTTTAAACGAAACGCGGCCATCGGCGCGGTTCTTCTCTTAGTGGGCCTCGCCTACTACTCGTACACCTGGGGCGTTTGGAACTACGTGTTCAGCGTCAGCGGCAATATTGCGCCCTCGCCCAATGCCCGGCGCAGCGACGACACCTATTTTAAAGCCGAATCCCCTAAGGGAAATGTTTTACTGATGCACGGCCTGAACTTTGACGCCTCAAAGCTGCACGACCTGGCTGGTGTTTTTCTGGCGCAAAATCATGGCGTGTTGGTGCCTCGACTTTCGGGCCACCGGGGTGCGATGAGCGAGACTCTGATTGTGCCCACCGAAATTTGGTTAAAACAAGTTGAAGAGTGGCAGGCCGGATTAGAAAAACCGCTGGTCTGCGCCGGCTACTCGCTCGGCGGATTGCTCGTGACCGAGCGATATTTAAAAGGCGCGCTGGATTGCGAGAAGTTTGTTTTGTTTGCGCCGGCCTTTGCACTACGAACCCCCAACTCAGTGGCCAAATTTTTTCGCGCCATGATGCCAAGCTCATTTACGGTGCCGAGCGGAATCCCCCACGCCTATATGCACTTTGATCACCCGGGCATTGGCCCCACATTCGCCGCCACTCAGTTGGTTGAGAGCCTGCATATGCAATTGCTCGCGCGCAAAGACAAAGCCATGCCGCCCGGCTTGGTGTTTATGGATCCGCGCGATCAAGTGATCGGTCCGTTAAAAGTTCGCATGTTGATTGAGGAAAATTTTCCAGATTGGAAAATTGTCGATGTTGAAGCGGTAAATCTAAACGAGAATCACGCCTTTCACTTGATCATCGACGAACCACACGTCGGCACCGAGCAATGGCGCAAGATCAGCGCCGAGATTGCCACATTTCTCAAACGCTAAGGCGCGCGCACGGGGCATTTCTTCGCTCTTCCTCGGGGCAATCTATTTTCATCTGGCCGTCACGCGCTTTTCACCCTCGGCGCGTATTATGCAATTCACATCTTGCACATATACGTGTGTTTTAACCAACTCTGGAGGTTTATAGTGAAAAGAAATTCTTATTTTGTAATCGCCGCGACAGTTTTCGCCGTAGCAACACCCGTGGCTCTGGCCGCAGGAACTGGTGCCGGTAAAACCACCTCGCCGACCGCGACCCAAGCTCCCGCCTCGGGAAATTTGGGCACAAACGCACCGACCACAAATGCTATGTCGGACGCTAAAATGGCGCAAGAGTTGCGCGAAAGCCTGGCCCGCGACACCAGTTTGTCGAGCCAAGCGCAAAATCTTCGCGTGAGCTCGAACAACGGCACAGTCACCGTAAGTGGAACCGTGGCCAGCGACATTGAAAAATCCAAAATCGAAGCGATGGCCCGCCAAGCCGCCGGTGAAAAAGCCGTGGTCCAAGTCGCGGTCGAGTAGCCGCTAAACACGGGCCCTGCCTGATTCTTTAACTCACATTCGCCGCGAGCCGCTTTCCCAAAAAGCGGTCGAGGCGTCGACTCACTTTTTTCCGCAAGGCCGATTCTTTATTCTTTGCCACGTCCCGCCTCTCTCAAGTTAGGTTTATTTGCAGAACCAAAATGAGTCGCAAAACGAACCAATTCTTGTCGCAGGCTTAGCCTCTCTAATTTTCAGCCCGAAATACGCCGATAAATAAGATATGAAGCTGCACGTTTGCCTCACTTTAAGACAGGCCTTTTTGCCATTGGTTTTACTTGCGCTCAGCACGGGCTGTACCCGCTCGCAAGAGGAAAAATCCACTCTCAGAATCCAGCTCCCTGGATCTTCATCGTCACAAAAGGTTTACTCCTCATCCTCCGTATCCGCATTTTCTTGGACCGTTTCTGACCCCTCAACCATGTCTGACATTTTATGTTACGCGGTTGCCGTTGGTGGAACCACCGACCTCAACAGCAAAGAGTGCAAGAACTCAGACGGCACCACCGTGTTTCGCGCCGGCGTAATGGCCGGGCTGTTTAAAGCGGGCTCGGATATCGAGCTGCAAGTTCCGTCGGGCAAAGGCCGGAAAATTTATCTAATCGGCTTTGGCGCCACCTCAATCAACGAGTGTCTCACTATGAACGCCTCGCAAGGCCCATCGCGCAGCGATCTTTCAGCACCCCACGTGGTCGCATCGACAACGGCCGACCTAAGCAGTGGCGACGTTCGCATCACCATGAATGCTTCGCTCACCGGCGCCACCAAATTTGACGATTGCACGGGCCTTGGGGTCGACGATGGCGTGAGCCCACCTCCACCACCGCCGCCTCCCGCGCCCCTAGCGCAAATCGTAACCGCGGCCAACAGCACGTGCGGAATTTTAACCGACGGTAAACTCAATTGCTGGGGCAATAACTTCGCCGGCCAGCTGGGCGACGGCACCACCGACATGCGCCTCTCTCCAACCCTGATCGACGGCGGATCTGAATATTTAACGGTGGCCCATGGCAATAGCAATGGTCCGGCGCATACGTGCGCCATCGCCACAACCGGCGCTTTAAAATGCTGGGGCGGCAATGCCTACGGACAAGTGGGCGACGGCACCACAACAGAACGGCATACTCCCGTGGTCATAGACTCGGGCACACAATATTTAAGTGTCTCGGTTGCGGGCGACGGTTCAAACGGCCACACCTGCGGAGTGACTTCGACCAACGTGTTAAAGTGCTGGGGCTCGAATGCGCACGGGCAGCTCGGCGACGGCACCACCACCAGCTCCTTAACACCCATTACAGTTGAACCGAGCATCGCCTCGGTGTCGACCGGCAACCGCCACACCTGCGCCATCACGATGGCGGGAGTGTTAAAATGCTGGGGAGAAAATAGTTCTTACGGCCAATTGGGCACGGGCAACAACACCAACTATATTGTTCCGACTGTGATCGACAGCGGGGTTTCGTATTCACAAGTTTCTACCGCCTACACCCGCACATGCGGCGTTACAACGTCCAATGTACTTAAATGTTGGGGTCACCGAATTGGTAACGGCACGACAAGTTTTGTAAACACTCCCACGATTATTGATGGGGGCACAGCATATGGCGCCGTCGGCAGCGGTCCCAATGGCAGCTGCGCCATTACCACCGCTGGCGTGCTTAAATGTTGGGGCATAAATTCAAACGGAAGCGTCGGTGACGGCACAATGACCGACCGGCTCTCACCTGTGGTCGTCGATTCCGGAACGGCGTATCTAACCATCTCCACCGGCAACTCGGTCAGTTGCGGTATGACCGCGGCGGGCGACGCCAAATGCTGGGGCAGCAACGGCACCGGCGCCATCGGCAACGGCACGCAGACAGACAGTCTGGTTCCGACGCTAGTTATTCAGTAATTTTAAATTAACAAAAGCGCGAGAACGCCAGCGATCGAGCCACCAGAGCCGCAATCAACACGCCGATTGTCCACAGAGGACTAAGCCCGTGCCCCGCAGAGCCAAGCACCATTCCTATAAACACACCCAGATCCAGCAGCATATTGAGCAACCCAAAGCTGCCGCCCAGACTGTTGCGCACCGACTCTTCGCCCACCCGCAAATAAAGTTGCAAAGAGAACAACACCGAGCCGAACACAAACAGCGACGAAAAGCCGAGCACTAAGTTTTTAGAACCGGTCGAAAACGCCAAAGCCACACACACCACCAGCACGGCGGTCGCCGCGTAAGCCAAGCCCCGCGAGAATTTGAGTTCAGGGAACAAGCGGCGAATTAAAAGATTGGCAAAGCCCGCCGTGCCCGCAAGCCCCCAAAACCAAGAGGCATCGGCCGGCCCGCCCAGCTCCAACATGCGAGTTACAAATAAGGGATTGACCGGAATCGAAAGCATTCCCGTCAACACAGTGGCGGCGACAAAGGCCGGCGATTTGATCAAGGCCTTAATCGCCGTCAATGAAACCTTCACGCCCACTTCGCCCACGGATTTTTCAGCATCTTTTAAAAACGACTGAATCAAAGCGGTCACGGCAAAAAGGGCTGCACACACCAGCAAGGCCGAGCTGCCTGCGAAGTTGAACAACACGGGGCCTGCAGAAAATCCAATCAGCTTGGCGAGAAATGTGATAATCGCGCGATCGAGAATTTTACTTTTGATCTCGTTGTGCGCGCCGAAGTTTAACACCCATACCATCTCGGCAATGCCCGCCACGGCGAAGTTAAAATATAAAACCGGAAGGGCGTACATCAAAGCGCGGGGCCCAAAAAAATCCCAGCCCAAAAATATTCCCACCACAGCCACGGCGCTGAGCAGCTGACTCACCACCGAGATTTTTTTGCAGCTGCCGAGGTCGGACCAAATGCCGCCAATCAGACCAAAAACCAGCGAGCCCAAAGTGGCAAAGGCATAAATTTGCGAAAGATCCAGCGAGCTACGACCGAAATCGTTTAAGAAAACCGGAAAGCCGGTCCAGAACAGGCCAGACGCCATGGTTGAAACAAACGAAGTGATTAATAGAACTAAAAAGGATGGGCTCATACGGCGGTGTTCTCCAACCACAGCCGTATCAAATGACGCTGGCTATGGCGCCCGAGGCGCGGTCTGCGATGCAAACAGCGGTGATTGTCGATAATAAAAACCGATCCCGGCTTCCACGAATGTTTAAAACCCGGTGCGGTTCGCAGTTTGGCTTGCAAGTTGGCCAGGGCTTCTTTGGCGGCGCCACTCGCAGGGCGCTGAATCAGCCACGGGCAATAATAAAAGGATCCGTCTTCATTCATAAGCGGGCGCAAAACTTCGCGGCCGTCGGCCAGGCGGTCCACCACCTGAACACTAGCCAGCGCCTGTTTAAAAACTTCAGGCAAATCTTTAATTACGTTTTCTATAGGTAAAAATTCAGTCGCTTCGTCAGCCGCGCCCGGATCGACGCAATACCAGGCCATGTAGCGGGCCTGGGTCGAATCCTGGTGCCATTCAATGGGCTCGGCCGTAAACACCATGGCCTGGGATTGCGGTACGATTTTTACATCCGAACGCAAGACAACACGGCCGAGCGTCGCGCACATCTCTTCAAAGATGTCGGGGCTCGCGCAGTCAAAGGTGGCATAGCCATTTTCATTGAGCGACTTCAAGTCCATCATCATTTTCCAGCAGTTCTGGGAAGTGTTTGGCAATCAAGTTCATCGTGTTTTCCATAAACTTTTCTTCCTGACCATCGGGCAGATCGGTGCCCTCTAAGCCCGCGTACGGAAAATGGTGCAGGTAGTAGCCAAATATTTTTTGGCAATCGGTGTGATAATTGCGAGTGTCGAGAATATGTAAATGCCAAAATTCATCCACTTCACGGGGCGGCACAATTATTTCTTTAGGGTAGTGTTTGCATAAATAAAGAAACGCGCGGTACATGCCGGCGATCTCGAAGGCCGTATCGTGATCCCAACCGTAGCCTGAAACTGGATCCATGGATTTTACAATCATACGCTTCAGCTCGAGGGCGTCGATATCAAAGTCACCGGTGACCACGTTGAAATTGTTTTTCATGTCGACAGACGGTTCAAATTTATTTGGATCGAAGTTCACGGTCATTTCCTTTTTTGGGCTGAGATTTAAGATTTTTGTGAAGAGAAAGAGATCAGAGAACTTGCGACTAGAGCCGGTCGGGTTGACAACACGGCTCTAGCCGAAGGCTTCATTACATAGCTTTGTAAGAAGTTGCGGTCTTTTTGTAGGTCCAACGAATTTTTCGCATGATGGCCTCCTTTCGGCTTGCCAGTCTCATTGAGCAAGGCGAATGCCACCGGTTTTTGGCCGCGAGATCGAATAAACGGGGTGCGCGGCTGTCCGGAATCCGGACTTCCGGACACACAGTCTCAGCAAAAAGAATCGTGGCGATTCGCGCATTGCTCCATCCTCCGCAACCGCCGGCCGACACACACCCCAACCACGATCGAGGCCGTAGGCCGTACGTGTCACGGCTCAATTCGTGGATGGGGTGTGTGTCGATCTGCCTCCGTCGCGAAACTAGGTAAAAGCGAAATCGCGCCTCGCAGCCCGCACGCACGCACGCCGCCGAGCCTGCGCGACTCAGTTTGAGCCGCAGCCGAGCAACAAAATCGCCTCGACTCGCCTAGCCAAAGGTCAAGACCCCCACCCCCGACTCCGATAACTATATGTGGTTATACTCCCCCTTGGTCTGACTGCTAGGTTGAAAGACATCCCGTGGTTTTCGATTGCGATCGTAATCATCACCGCGCTTTGGATGTTTCAGCGCGACGAGATGCACGCCTACAACCGCCTTCGGCTAAATTTGCCGTCGCAGCAACAAACCGAGTGGCTGCTGCGCCAAGTGAAAATCGAAACCTGTCGCACAACTCTCAACCCCACCGAGTGCCGCTATCTCGAAGAATCCGTCTCCGACGATAAGCCGCAAAACTACGCCCTTTACCTCGGCGAACTGCACCGCGTGCTCAAAAAAGCCAAAGCCGATCCAGATTCGCTCCAGCGGATTATGGATTTTATAAGTGCACCGCCCACAAACGAAACCGCAGCCCAAGCCGCGGCCGCCACCCAAAAATACTTCAGCGCCAAAGAAGTCAGCGACCGCGAGCTCACCACCTACCAAGCGAAGCACGGCATTCTCACCAGAACGAGCATCAACGCCAAAAGCCTTCTCACCGCGCAGTTCTCGCACAGCGGGTGGATGCATTTAATTGGCAACCTCCTAGTGCTGCTGGCATTTATCGTTTTTATCGAGCAATACCTCGGCCCGGCCAAAACAGCGGCCATTTACTTTGCCGGTGGCTTTGTCGGGCTCGCGCTATTTCTGCTGACCATCGACAACGAGCACCTGCCGCTGGTCGGGGCCTCGGCCAATGTCTTTGCCATGGGCGGAGCTTTTCTTGTGCTGTTTTGGCGCCACAAGGTTCGCGTTCTGTTTAGCGCGTTCTTTGTGCTGAACCGGCAGCTGTTGGTTCCGGTGTGGGCGTACTTCGCGGCGTTTTTGTTGATGAAAGAAATGGCCGGCACCTTTCAAGCTCAACTCACTTCGGTCGCGCACGGCGCCCACCTGGGCGGCTTTGTGGTCGGCGCCGGCTTAGCACTGCTGTTTACGCACAATAAAAAACTCCCGGCCGATATTGTGTACCCCTATGAGCTCGACGAGATGGCGCAGCTCAAGGCCGAGCAAGATCCAAAAAAACGCCACCGTCTGTTGCTCGATATTTTGCTGCACAATCCGGGCAATATCTCGGCGCTGCGCTCGTTTATTACAGAAGAAAAAGTGCAATCTAAAACCTGGCCCACCCTGCCCGAGGGTGTGCGGCGATTGCTTGCCGAATGTGTGCGCACGCAAACGCAGCGCCACCTCGATCAGCGCGAGTGGGACGCACTGGCCGATCTATTCGCCGTCCTGCCCCGGCATTGGCCGAGCAAAGATCTTTTACCGCCTCTAAGTGCGTTTCAAATTCACCGTCTTGAGAAAGAGCTCAGCGCCCACGCGCGCCGGGCTCAGCTGCAGATCTTGTTCGATGACCGGGAGGTCTTAAATGCATCGGCCTAACAACAACAGTCGTCTGCCTAGCCACACCCGATCGATTCCGCCGGCGGGGTTTGTCGATCGCCTCTTTGCGGTTATGATCGACAGCTTTATTCTCGGTAGCGCCAATGCCCTGGTGGTCTCGTTGGTCCCCGCTCTTAAACCGGCGCTGGGTTTTATCAACGTCGCCTACTTTTATTATTTTCAAATCCACCGCGGCGCCACACCCGGCAAAATGCTGCTCGGCTTAAGAGTGGTCAATCACACCGATCTCGAAGCCCCGACCAATAAGTCGATTCTGTTTCGCGAAACGGTGGGCCGTCTCGTTTCGGTGTTGTCGGTGGTGGGGTATTTTCTTCCGTTGGTGAACAAAGACAAAAGGGCGCTGCACGATATCGTGGCCGGTACGCGCGTGATCCGCGAGCGCGAGGGCGAAAGTTCAGTGGGCAAAATGGTCGCCATGGGCTTTGGTGGCCTGGCGGTGATTGTGTTCTCGTTTATCTACGTGATGCTGTATACGGCGGTGCCGCTGCGCTACTATGCGGAGAATTTAGAACTCGTGGCCAATGTTAAAATCGATGGCGTGAATGGCAGCATTATGAAGGGTCTGCGCGTCGACTCGGTTTCGTTCAATAACGAAAAAGCCAAAGGCCAGGTCAACAATTTGCGTTTTGAGTACGAGCTTAAGAAATTATTCAGCGACGAATGGTTAACGATCAACAATATCCGCATCGGCGGTGGTAAAATTGAGCTCGAAGCCACCGGCAACCCGCTTGGCCTCAAAAAACGCAAAGATGAGGCCGCGCCACAAGCCAATGCCGCAGGTGAAGAAGCTCCATCTGCCGCGGGCGAGGCTGCAAAAAAACGCCCCGGCCGCAACTTTGCCGGCATTCTAATAAAAACCGTCGATATCACCAATCTCGAACTCGACTACGCGAAAAAGTCCAATCTCAAAATCTCGCGCTTCTTTCTGCAAGATATGAAAGTCGGCAGAGACAAAACGTTCTCGTGGAATCAACTGCACCTCGAGTCGGCGGGCCTGCGCGCCCGCAGCGGCAAAGTCGAATTCAACGCCAAGGGCGATGTGAGTATGTCGCACAGTCTTGAGCTGGTGGCCAAAGCCGGATTCACGCCCGATATTATAAAAGACATCGATGTAAAAGTTTTCGTCAACCGCGCGGGCGGCCAATTCACCAACATGCACATCAACGCCTTTGGCGGCAAACTCCGCGCCGGCACAGGTGCTGCGCAATCGTATGTTTTGGCCTTTAAAGATTTCACCACAAGCGAATTTTTTAAGAGCAAGAGCCTAGTCAAAAACGTATCGGTCACAGTGCAAGGGCCAGATTTGCGCAACATCCGCATCGACGGCCAATTCCAAATCGGCGATCGCGTGGTGCCGGTTGAATCCGGCGCATTTCGCTTCGCCGTCGGCCCGCGAGTTTACACGGGCCAAATCAATCCGTTGCTCTGGGGCATGGGCCTAATGGGCGGCAAACTACCCATACAAATGTCGCCCGAAGTCGCAGGCGACGCCATCGACCCACGCCAAGAGCTAGCGCTGCTGGCCTACGGCCGCTCCGTGCAAGAGCTAGGCGCCGACGACCGCGGCCTGGTGCTGGCGAATAGTGAAGTTTCGATTTCGTCGCGCGATCCACGAGCGATGATGGAGATGTTGAAGGGCCTTAAAGGCCGGCGGCCGGCTTCGGGGAGTGGGTTTTAGTCGGGGGCGGCCTTTGACTTCAATACTGACAGCACCTGAGTTCGGACTTCTTCCCAAGGGGCGGCCAAATTCACGCTTGAAACCGTGACTGAATGGCCTTCGATTACATAGTCGAGCTTCACGCTTCGTCCGTTTTCCGGGTACAGCAAAATGCCGGCCACTGGTGAATTAGACGTCTTGGATTTGGTACGCAGGTACGAAAGAAGCTGGTAGAGGTTGCTGGCCTTAATTTTTTCAGTACCCCGGCTGTCATCGAAAATTTTTGCGTAAAATTTTGTGTCAATGATAGTGATCCGATTGGGGGAGGTTAAAGTTATGTCGGTTTTCATCTTTGGCAAAAAAGTAAGCGCTTCATCATCGCCGCTTGCATCCCAATCCATCCATTCAACGCCAACCGACAAAAACTCGCTTTGCTCGCGCTTTAAAAAGTTTCTAACAAAAGCCTCAAAGAGGCTTGCCATCAACTTTGCCTCTTTCAGCAGGGACTGCACGCTAAACTCCCCAGTCCGCGAGTCGTCCGGGACGCAGAGCTCGAAAAGTAGTTCGCATAAAGCTAGGGGAAACCTGTAGAGCTTATTGCCGGCATGGATCCTGAGGGTTGAAAAATCTCTTCGCGTGACCTCAATGTTAGAAACGGAACGTAACGCATGCAGATTGTCGTGCACTAGCTCTCTTGACTCCTTTTTTAGATCAGGGCTTCGTTGAAGGGTTCTAAATGCCCATTTCAAAATCTGATTTGGCTTGGTGTCAAAATTCATCAGATCATACGTACAGGAGATCATCCCGTTTTGCATAAGCATTCGTTTAATTGTGGGCGCGAAGTTAACCTTTCCTCGCAAAGTTCGCCCTTCCTCCGTTGCTTCTGTGTAGTCTCGATGTAAGCCTCGTCTTTTAAGTTCTGAAAAAGCAATAGAAAGTATCTGGGCGAAGAATTCGGATGAGTCCCCATAACTGGCGGATCCTAGGTCGATAGTGCCCTTATCCGGAAGTGTATCCCATGCATAACAGAGCATGAAGTAGAGATTTTGGATGGGGATCTTGGTCTCTCTCATGCGACAAGCTTGCTCAATTCCTCGTGAACCTTGTCTTCATCATTTAGCCAATATTCACGGAGCAAGGAAGCCAACTCTTGTTGAACGATTGCTCGGTACCAGCGATCGTCGGGAGGACTTTCGTCACTAATGCGACAGAAATAGCTGTGGCCGATCATAAACCCGGAGCCGAGATTTTTCCTGTCATTCGCAATTTCTAGGTTCAGCTTGTCCATTCTTGAGACTAAACGGTTCACCAGCTCTGAACTGGCTCCGCGTCCAATTAAATAATTTTTGAATTTCTCGGTATTGAACTCAGGCTTTAGGTCAAAGAAGTGGAATCTGCGGCGTAGAGCATAATCCACTAGACTTAAACTCTTGTCCGCAGTGTTCATAGTCCCAATCAAATAAAGATTATTCGGGATATAAAATCGTTCTGACCTTGATTTTGAATAAGTAAGCGGCACAGCAAACTCATGCCCACGTTTGTCGGCTTCAATGAGCATTAACAACTCACCAAAAATCTTGCTGAGATTTCCACGATTGATTTCATCGATGATAAAAAAATATTTTCGCTCGGGATGTTTAATTGCTTCCTTAGCGAATTCAAAAAAAACTCCGCCCCGCAAAACAAAGCCACCGGCATCGGTCGGTCTGTAGCCTTGGACAAAGTCTTCATACGAATAGGATTGGTGGAATTGTACCATTTCGACTTGGTCTTCGGATTTGGCCCCGATCATTGCATAGGCGATTCTTTTCGCTATGAAAGTTTTGCCTACTCCAGGGGGGCCTTGAAGAATGACATTTTTCTTTGTCTTCAAGGAGTCACAAATTGTGTCAAAGACCTGATCCGGGACAAAAAGGTCTTTCAAGGCGTCCTCTCGCGAGAATGGAGATGCGATCCTCGGTGGAGATTTGGCAGGGCTGGATTTCACACTTTCCGCGCCGCACAGATCAATTAATATTTGAACGAACTCACTATAGGGAGTGATATTCGTGAGAGCTTTAACGGTGAATTGGTCCTCTTCATCGACGGTCCATTCCCCCACCTTAAGCCAATCTATGTCTCGGACGTGCTTGTACACGGACCGAGTGTCGTCATAACGGTATTCGGATTTAACTATGCCATATCCAAGCAGGATCGATCGCCCTCGCTTGGCAAAAACAATGTCGCCAACCTTCATTACTTTGGAAAAATCGTAGTAAGCTCGTGCAGTATTCCGGGGATCGGTCTCAGAAGTGGATTTCTTTGCTAATGCTGTGTCAATGGCGGCGCGATCTTCATACTGGTTTAAGTCTCCTAGAATGTTCCAGCCAATAGCGCCAATCTTTTTTTCTTGGAATTCATTCCACAGGCGAGCGCTGCCGCCCGGGGCAAGCAACCAATAGGTAGGACCAGCACTTTCCGGTTTGTCTTCCTGTACTCGCTCAGCGGGAACCGGCGTGGGCGGGTCCCGTTCCAACAGGAAGTCGTAAAGAGGGGTTAATTGAGCGAATCCTTCCTTTAGTTTGTCCATTAGGGTTTCGCCCAACTGGATTGTTTCATCTGCGGTGTAAGAGAAGTAAAAATTTACGCCATTCTCTTTAATCAGGCTGTTATCCGCTGTTACCTCACTTACAGAAATATCTTGAAGCAAAAATCCATGAGCGTCGTCTACCGATATTCTTAACGGCTTTTGAAAAGTCATTCCGTTCAGCATCGCATGAAGCTCCATTTTCTTACTTGCGATCTGGCGAAGGATTTTGTCTCTCAGATCTGTCGCCTTATGGTAACCCATAAAGACGCCAAACTTGAACTGCGTCGGCTCGATATAAAAGAACAGCTGAAGGTCGAACATTTTTCTTTCTTGTTTGGCTCTATAAAATGCCCCCCAAAAATGATGTTGTAGAGTATTTTGGCGCGTTGCATGCGAGCTTAGAACCCGCAGGTCCGATAGTTCGTGCTTTGGAAGGCGCTCTTGTAGAAACGGGAATAACTCTTCGGCGATTTGTTGAAATGGTTCGCGTATTAGCGGGTTAAACTCGCTCTTGTCGTAATTGGTGCCAGCGTTGTCTTCTTTATAGCGCGCAAGAAGATCAAATGACTTTCGCGAGAAGCCAACAAAGTCTGCCATTTAGGTTGCCCTTTCAAAGTCGATTATCTCTTTATCTTCTCGGAAAAACGGCGACATTCTGTGAGAAAACACCCGTAATGATGGAAGCACGATCGGACCTTAGTTGAGGGCTGTACCGAATGATGAGATTGGCGATTCATCGAAATTGGAGTTCTGTCTCAAGATGGGATAGGCGTTGCCATCTCACGCAGGCCATTGAAAAGCGTTTGGTCAGGGACCTAGAATAAAATTGGTGTGAACGGGCTTCAACCCGAACTTAGCAACACGAGGAAGTCGCTATGGCGCCCTACGGAGAAACCAAAGCGATTGATTTAAGAATTGAGCGAATTCAGAAGAAATTGAGTGGCTGGATAGCTACGACCTCGCTTCGACACACGAACTTAACTCTCTAATTAGCTGTGGTCCATACATAAAAAAAAGAGAGTCTCTACCGTCACCATCGTCACTGGATTGCTTAATCACGGGTGCCAAATCCTATGCAGGCCGTCTATATAATTCTTCAGCTGCCTCGAAATCAGACCAATGGCGAGCTCATCAAATGTGAGATTGAGTCACCGGACTCCTACCAATACAATTTACCTGTGGGTTCAAATTCACCAAAAGTAGTTAGCCTCTTCTCAGGGGCTGGGTGCTTCGATTTAGGTTTCGAAGCCGCGGGCTTTCAAACAATCCTTACCAACGACGTCGATGAAGACTGCTGCGACACAATCATTTCAAATCGTAAATGGAATACGGTGCATGCACCAATCGAATCCCTTCGGAACGAAGATCTTAAAAAACTCTCTCAACTGCGGCCAAAAGAACTAGATTTGTTGATTGGTGGGCCGCCTTGCCAACCTTTTTCAAAGTCGGCGTACGGCACAGTTGCGGACCTGCAAGGTTTTGATGACGATAGAGCGAATACCGTACGCGAATACTTGCGCGTAGTGGAATTGCTTTTGCCGCGAGCATTTATCATTGAAAACGTACCCCAATTCATCTCGGGAAAAAACGTTAGAACCAAGCAATACATACAGCGAATGATTTCCCGAATTAATACTCAGAAGAGAACCAATTATAGACTCAGCTTTTGCCAACTGAACGCTGCTTGGTTCGGAGTTCCCCAACTTCGCGAGCGACTCTTTATTGTTGCGTCTAGAGACGGCAAGCCATTTGAAATTCCCTCACCTAGATTTCTCTGGAAGGAAGATCCAGATCTTGGAATCCAAAAGTACCGCTCGGCCTGGGATGCATTAGGAGCTGACACCAATAACGTAGAGACCATGGGTGAACTGGCTGTAGGCGGAAAATGGGGAACTCTATTGAAGACTGTACCGCCCGGACAGAATTACTTGTGGCATACGGCGAGAGGTGGAGGACAGAACATTTTCAAATGGAGAGCACGGTACTGGAATTTCCTCTTAAAGCTCCATCCCATGCAACCGAGTTGGACAATCGCCGCACACCCCGGGCAGCACACCGGACCTTTTCACTGGGGCAATCGTAGACTGACTGTAAATGAACTAAAGGCTCTCCAAACAATACCGAAAGCATACCGCTTTTACGGAAGCGGCACCTCAATCCGTAGGCAGATCGGAAATGGCGTACCTTCAGCGCTCGGCGAACTTCTAGGAAAGGAAGTGCGTCGACAGTTTTTTGATCAACGCGTGACAAGCGAAAATTTATTGCTGATTCCAAAACGTCGACAGTTAGATGGTCCGATTAAGCGTCTAATCCAAAGAGTGCACGCGCTTGAGGAGAAATTTGCCCTTTCGTATCTAGCAAGAGCCCTATAAGGCGCTTCACATCATCTGGGGCCAACGCCAACTCTACTCTCTTGCGGACCAATTCTGAATCCCCTGCGTTCAATTTAGCACCGTTGCCGGCCTGAAGCTCCTGCAGCAGCATTGCACATGTTGCAGCTGGATAAGCCTGAACTTCCAATCCTGGCGGTACATTAAATCCGATGATCGCCGTCTGGCTGTCCAGAACACGGTCAAGCATCACTGGCAAAACCCCAGTCGACGAGAGTGAATAACCCATTCTATCCGAGGAGTTTGGACGCTTGATCGCTACCCCTAACCGTGCCTTTCGCCCTCCAGAAAATTGAAGTTCGTAGACCGTATTGTCCGAGAGTGCATTGATAGAGTTACGAAGGTGTTCGAATGGAATCGCGCGACCATTGATAGATGCCACTTGAGTTAAATTGTATTCGGCATCACTGAACCTTATCTTCGCAGGAAGGTAATCGGGTAAAAAGTAATTGCCTCGACTATCAACGCAAAGTCCCCCGATCCAGTTATACGTATACGAATTCTTTTGAGGCGAGTTTACAACCTTTCCGGACCGAATGTAGAATTCCACATTCGTTCCTTGAGCCACGTTAACCTCCGCGACCCTGTGGTGCGGCGATAAGCCAAATCTGACTGGATGAATTGAGTTCGGAGCAAAATTCTTAAAAACCGACGACAATACTCTATATGCATGATTGAGGTAGTCCTCTCCTGCGACAATTAAGAACGTGTCACCCGAGCAAATGGGTAATTCGTCTCGACTCAATATCCAAGAGTCTCCTATCGAACTAGGGGGTAAAATTAAATAGCCGGCACGGCTGAGCTGTTCATGCAGCAATGAATGGATCCTGAAATCATCATCGATCCTGCTGCTTGTAGACGGATCAAACAGGTAAATCCGAAATTCTTCAGTGAGCCAATCAATCGAATCCTTGTAGAACCGCATTTCAAGATTCTCAACAGCATGCCTTTCCACATCAGCGACGATCTTTTGAGGATCGAGGTTGGCAGTGAACAGCTGAACCTGGTCCAAAATGCGATCTCTCAGGAATGGCAGACCCATAAGGTTTTGAGCTCTCCTTCGAAGTCTTCCTTTCTCGCTTCTCATTAGATTCCAAAGGCGATCACGGCTCGAATTTTTGAGAACTTTTATGCCTACGTTTCGAGCGATTGAAAACAGGTCTCCTCTCGTGAGCAATGCCTGAGAAAGCGGGAATGACCTTGCCTTATTAATTCCTTCCTCGACTCCGAATCTAAAGGTAATTGAGAGTTCCGAGCTTCCTTCAAAAGTTCGGATTTCCTGCGCCAGCTTTCGCCATATCCGCTCGAATTCGTCGAAACTGTAAAATGGATTTAGCGACTGAATTGGCAGCTCTTCAGAGATCATTTTTCGAAGTCGAGGGAAGTACGCGTGCTCTGAAAAACCGCTACGATCCTTCACCATTTCCTCGACAGCGATGACTTGCTGGCATACAAGGACTATCGCGCCACTGAGGCCGTCCACTTTCGGATGTAACGCCGTTGAAGTAAGGGAAACACCACCCTGATCAATCTCCAAAAGGGAGTTCGCAGCTCTGTTGAGCACTTCCAAAGGATCATCACTACTGAAGCCGGCAAAGAGTTCACCTAGCAAGTCTTTGTAGTAGCAAAAGAATACCGGTCCTCCTGCTTTGATATCTGAAATCAGGGGCTGCCACAACGCCTTAACTACTGACTCCACTTCAGTCATGCCGCAAAAATCCTACTTGAATCACTCCAGCGAAGATTTCCGGTGCGCTCATATAAATTAGAAAAGAGGTAACGCGCCCCAATAATGAGGGACGATGCAATCTCGCTAGGCACAAGAAAGCTACGCCTATGATTTGAAAAGAGATCTTCGACCGTCACCTCATTAGATTTACCACTCGATGACGGAGCATTGCCTATAAGGGTGCCATCGAGAACAAAATCATCGGCCTTAAGGCCGAGCGAAAACTGTTGCCGCTTGAATCGGGCGCAAAGAATTCGTTTGTCGCAATACTGACAGGAGTCTAGCGATGGAATTGCAAGTTCGTCGACATCTTTGGTAGAAGAAATTGTCTTATTGGCGGCCGCTAGAGCTTTCACAACCTTAGACTTAAATTCAACGGCTTGCTGAGGCGTGATTGTCATCGTATATGTCTCGCCCTTTACAGACTCTAGGACTGCAACAACTGACTTAATTTTGAACGAATCAAATAGTAGAGCAGAATAGAACAAGAGCTGTTCTAAATATTCGGCCCGAAGATCACCAGAGGCAGATCTCAAATCTGAGGACTTCAGCTCTTTCAGGAAAGCCTGGTCTCGTTCAACAACGAAGAAGTCGGGGCGCCCCTTAAGCATACCATCCTGCGAGCACAACTTAATCTCAACACCCGTCTTTAGATCTCGGGAATGTGAAGTATGACCCTCAAAAGTTCTGTACACCATTAGACAGGATGAATTGACCTCATCCCAACCACTGACCGCACCTGAACGTTTCAAGTGCGTCCACCTATCGACTTGCTCCTGCAGCAGTCTAATTCTGGCCTCAACCTTATCCTCTAAGTCTTTCAATGACTGAGATTCAAATATCATCTCCATTACGTCATGATGAAACAGACCCACAATTGACTGGCGGCTTGGCAGGGACTCGGGCATTGAACTGGTCAATTTTAGATTCGAATTCATTGCCTTCAAAATGCACGCCCTTAAGTTCAAAAAATCATAGAAGCCAAGGTCTTTAAATTCAGAAAAACTGGATATCGAGGGACACTTATTCATTTAAGCTCGCGCCTCACTTCTTACTCTTTGCAGCACGCTCACAGGCGTCCGTTCAAATTCAAATACGTCGACAAACGACATATTTTTCATTCCGCTCAGACCTTTGAGTTCAGTCTGAGTGGCTCCGAAGGACCTGTGCCGCAAGTTCGTCATTGGGTGAACAGGAAATATCCCTTGGGAGGTCTGAGACTGAACAAAACATTGACCATACTTTGTGGAAGTCGCATTCCACGATTGATTAGTCATTTGGTTCAATTTGTTTACGAAAGCACCCTCTAGATAACTTTGCCACCAAGGTGAGGATAGAGAAAAAAGGTCGGAGCTGCCCAGTAGCATTTCCACCATGTCCAACCCCAGTCGCCAATCGAGATTCTTATGATTCTGCCGATTGAAATAGTTCCTGAGACAATGGTAGCAACTCGACGAGCAAGACCGAGCGTGATCATCCTCAATCAAGAAACCTGAAAAGTTTGTTTTTATTCCATTCAGTAACTCTGCAAACTTTAATGAATTACTATAAGAAGAGGCGTAGCCGGCACCGTTGTCTAGGTTGTCGCTTACGAAGACTGCCCAACCGCCTATTTCGCGCCCTACGCTATCTGTGAAAGGAACGTACTTTTTTCCAACGGAAATTTCGTTCGCCTCAATGTCTTCAACCAGAGTGATTTCCTTTCCGATCAACTCCGCGAGAGATTCCCAGGCAGCCTTCACTGAAAAATCACGAAAACCAGCATCTACCCCAAGCCGTATAGTCTCAGGCATCGCCTTGCGAATGGTCGCAAGTAAAACGTCCGTAATCAGTTCAGAATACAACGCGATTTCGGAGGTTAGGTTTCCAGGAGGACTGTTGAGCCATCGATCTGTTCGAAGACTCCCATTAATGAGAGAGTTCTCGACGAAGATACCGTCCATAACCCTGGTTTGCTCTATTCGTCTGAATTCAAAACCATCACCATTATTTGTATTAGCCCGCACCAATCTTCCCTGAAATCCCGTTACCTTGTAATTTGAGTTCTCCTGCCAGATCATTCGATTTTCAGAAGAGTCAGTGCTACTTGGATGTGAACCTACAAAAGTGGGTTTAGGCTCCATATTGCCGTCGTAGATTCTCGGTCGGACGATGTCCGCGACATAGGCATATGGGCGCCAACCAGTGAATTGGCGCACCGCTGGAACGGTGCTATTGCATTCGGGGCAACTGTCCGATGACGAAAAGACTATCGCTCCGCATGAATCGCAACTCATCAAAGCCCGGGCCTCCATTGGCGAGCCATACCTAATCGCGTATCCACCCAACCCATCGCTCGGGGATTCCGGCCATGCGACTCCAACAGATCTAATGACCTTTTTGTCTTTGACCACCTCCTTGTCAGGAGCGAATTCGGAGAGTGCTACATCCTCACTCCTATCAATGATGCCTTCGGATATTGGCCATCGGTTATTATTGTCTCCTCTACTCGGATCTTCATGGATCAGATACACAGAGCGCACCGGGAGTCCATACAGCGGCAACTTGCCCTCTTCGGCCAAGGCAGCCGAAAACGAATAATTCGCACCGTACCGATTACGCAGATCATCGAGCGTTGCCAGGCATTCGGAAAAATTCTCACCTAAGGTTGATAAGACCTCCGCGAGAGATTTCGCGTCGAAATCCGGCCGCAATTTAGTCAAATAGTCGCGAAGCAAAGGTTGAATTCGCTCAAACGTCTCTCGGACCACTTGCTCACAAGCGGCAACGCCATCAATACTGCCGAAGTAGCCGTTGTTAAAATCTCCTTCGGCACCAATATTTTCAAACGAGTCCTTCAAGTCTCCATTATTTCTTAAAATCAAATGTAGTGTCTGGCGCAATAAAATACGATCCAAGATTCTCTTGTTGTCGATATCTAAAGTGGGAGATGGCGTCTCCCATCCCACCATGAGCAGCTGATTTGCGAAGTAATACTCGTCGTGCTTCTGTCCCTTACAAAATGTTACAGAAACTGAAAGCTTATCGAGCCTTCTGCCAGCTCGACCGACGCGCTGTTGGTAGTTGAAGCGCTTCGGAGGCATGTTGGCCATATAGACGGCTCTTAAGCTCCCGATGTCAACACCGGCCTCCATGGTCGTGGTGACACTTAGGGCATCAATTCCAAAATACGTTTCCAGTTCTTCGTCGGAATAATCCAGCTCAGCAATCTCTCCGAAGAATTTCCCTTGAAAGGCCAACTGTCTTACACGTTGATCTTTCTTGTCTGTATGCCCAATGAGTTCCTCGGTACGCAGTGGGTAGCGATGCCGTCCAAGTTGCGAAAGTGTGCGATAGTAGTTTCGTTCGGAAAGAAGATTTTGAATTGGGCTCTGTTCTAAACCGCCCTTACAGCCTACCTTAGCCTGATCATGATTGAACTTGATGTTGCGGCATCTCCCATCACCTAAAAACAGATGAACGGATCGACACTTGTTGCATCGCCAAAACGACTCTAGCTTTGGATGTAAAAACAAACCTTCTTTGCGAATTTTAAATTGACCATCTATTGCGCCAACGCCTTGAAGAATATGCCGAACAAACTCGCTGATTTCTCCAAGACTATTTTGACTCCAGATTCCAAATCTATTTTCTTTGAGCCATTTCGCAAAATATTCCTTTAAGCCATTTTGCCAACCTCGCTCGTAATCGTCTCTAGTCTCATAATGCTTAATTACGAAGCGAAGCACGGAGTCCATAAGCGCGATCATGTTGGGCTCTAGTGTGTTCGCGAGGACATGATTGCGATCAAACGTTACCCATCCATACCCGAGGGATTCGAAGTCACGCCCCATGGATCCAGTTATCACCTCGCGAACATTAGTTGCCAACTCCGCAATAAATCGGTCACGTGCAAGATTCATCGAGCGAATTACATCGGGTGATCCAGATTGAACTGGTCGGACAAACAAATCTTGCCATTTAACACCCTCCTCAGAATAAATCCCCGCTGGGTTTACGCCGATCTTTACGAGGTCATTAAGAACAAGGCGAACAATCGAGTTTTCTTCTCCAAATATTCTGACAAGCGGTGTTCGTGCGGACATAAGAAGAGATTGGGCATTGGCCCATGCATCTCTATCTCCAATAGGGCTAAGGTCTTCGGAGTAAAGGTCCCTCAAGTCGCGAAACCCTTTGCTGTTTTTCTCACGGTATGAATGTGATTTGACCTTATCCCAATTTTTGGTCCGCTTGGCCTCCTCGAGTTCCGCTATAAAATTCACCAAGTCCTTATCTATGATTGCAGCTGTTTCTAGATGCTTTTCAGTAAGAGCCCGAACTGTGTCTTTGTAATGATTTAACTCTAAGTCAGCGGAAATAATTGCGGCATCTCGACGACTATCACTAAAAATAACAATCTTCGACGCTTTCGATTCCTCTTTCGATTCACGGAGACTGCCAACCAACTGCTCTATAATAACTTGAGAAAATTTGTTGTAACCGGTACCCATCGATCTAATTGGAGACTTCACTATTGGCTTCGTTGTCCAATTCGCTTCGCAATGTACGCATATGTTCGGCAGAGAATAGTTTCGAGTGCCTACCTGAAAAGGCACCACCTTTATGAAAGTCATTACATGGGAGGGCTTCGCTGTTTGCGCTAATTCGCCAGTATAACCATTTAAGAACCTTTGCTCCCAGCCTGTATGAATATAAGAAGTTTCGGCCCTTGGAATGTGAATCAAAACACCTTCGGGCCTTACCGTTGGATCTAGACTGTCATCATTGGAGACGTATAGCCGGCCGGCACTCTGATTTTTAAAACCGAAATAATATATTTCTCCGCACTCTTGGCAATAGTGAACATCGAGGTTTATTGCGCCCTTTCTACGACAGATCGGCCTTGTGCTGTCGTACAAGATGGGAGCTTCAAGTTGGCCGCCCGAGGTAGCCATACTTCTTCTTATTCCATCAAGATTTCGCACGAAGAGATGCATTCTTGTTTTCGCTCGAAGTCGCGAAGTAGCACCGAATTCACCCGTGACTACACTCAAATAGCCTTGAGCGGCAGCAATATCGCCATCAAAAAGAATCTCACCAATCTCTGAAAGCCTGAGAGGATAGCTCGTTAACCGTTCCGACTCGGGATGGCGCTCTCTTGCGATCTCTGACGCGAGGAGGAGTGCATCATGCAGGTTGGTCTTCTGTACCTTCTTTTCCAAAGATCCAACTTTGATTCCCGATTCGTCGGCAATCTTCTGCAAACAGGAGGATACGCTCGTTTCACTTGGCCCCTCTTTTGCGACCTTCTGAAAGTGCTGCTTGGATTGCTGTACCCTCTTAAGGCTATTGGGATCAGGAGGCACCGCAGGGCCATCAATCACTCTAAAGGGTTTCGAGTTTGAAGTGCCAAAGAACTCGCTAAGAAATGTCTGCCCATTCTCCGGAGACAATGACGCCGAGGTTGCAATAATTTGAAGCTGCGGATGGTCTGGAGTTAATCCAATTTTCTGAATAAAGGATCTGATCGTATATGAGATTTCTGTCCCGCCAGTTCCGCGATAAGAGTGGAGTTCGTCAATAACAAGGTAAAATCGATTGTTGGGATTAGATTGAAGCCATTGCCTCGTTTGTTCGAACATTTCCCGTTCACGCTCTCGGATCAACATGATCGACAACATGCTGTAGTTTGTAATCAAAATGTCCGGCGGGGATTGCTGCATATCCCAGCGAGTGACGAGTTCAGATCCATCGGTCCGTTGAATAGAAGAGTCAAGATCACCGCGTTGATGCTCGACAACTTTATCAATCTCAGAGAGCAGTTTCGCACAATCCGACCGATTCTTGGGCTTATCGGGCGTCCCTTTTCCGGGCGTTGAGCCGCTGTACTGCCCAAAATAAATTCGCTCGTCAGAAATGGTTTTAGAGTAGAAGTGTTCAGCACCATCAGAATTTAGTATTCCGCGCAGCCCATCCACTTGGTCTTGAACAAGTGCATTGAGAGGATACATGATCATGGCACGAATGGCCGGTTCACGATTTGTAGACTGCCGCTTGGGCTCGAATCTTGGTCTTGTCGCTTTCCACCAAGTGGTTTCGGTCGCGGATGGTCCCTCCCACACTTCTCGGCCACTGGCGCCACATGCTTCAGAAATCAAATTTAGAACAAGCGGGATTTGAAAACAAAAACTCTTTCCGGAACCAGTACCGGTGGTCACAACGAAATTCTGACGATTTTTAACTGCACTTTCGATAGCGTCCACCTGGTGGACAAATAATGCCTTCTTCTTTACTGGATCGAAAGATTCAATGAATTTGATTACGGGTTCAAGTTCACTTTCGGTCCAGCCAGATAGACCCGCAAGTTCGAGAATATCTTTTGCTGTAGCGTTGGATTCCACATATCTCTTGATTGGTTCATACGTTGGCTCACGAAAGGAGGGACTTTCCGAATCATCCTCAATAAGCTGTCGCCGAACCGAATTGAACTGCGTGTCATTTGTGAAGTATGCGGTGTCAATGTATTCACTGGCTCTCGCCTTCAGTTCGGCAAATAGGCCTATCAAACTAGAACGCATAATTACCCCTCACGTGATCCAAATATTTGAAAAATGAATTAGCGGAGTCGTTTGGAACTTCGGAAAACTTAATTTCGTGCCCCACTGAACAAGAGGAACTCGAGGCAAATAGGAATCGCAAAAGTAGCGTCGGAAGGCGAAATGAACGCTTAATCTTCAAATCAGAGCCTTGCATGGCGCACAGTCTCTCGAGCGGCCAGTTCAAAAGGTTCAATGCCACCATAAATGCCCACTCTGGATGAAGAATTCGAAAAAGCAAGTTCAGCTCCGGGAACACTACGAAATAAGCGAGACCTGAATATTCGCCGCGGCTCCTCACTAGGAGTGGCAAATCGACTTGCTCTTGCTCAACTATTTTCCATCGACCATCTTGGGGGTCGAAACCCTCCAAAAGTTTACCGAGTTCAAATCGGAATGGCTCTTCAATGCAAAGCTGTCTCTCCACGGTATTGAATCTTGGAATCCTTGACCAAAAGTCTTTACCGAAAAAATGATTGTCCGGAATTTGTTTAGCCTGAGTACAAGAACCAAGTATTAAATCATTACCATCACCATCAGTAATAACGACGGATGCCAAAGCTTTTTTTACTCCGGTCGTCTCGACTGTCTTCCGAAAATGACCGTTTACTTCGATTCCATTCCCGATGGAAGCCCACCATCTATTTGAAAGCCCTGTTTCACTAACTTCGATCATTCCAGCTATATTTGATGCGGTGTAGAGGTTCGAATAGTTGTAGGGACCTAACGATGAGATGTCGCCGATGGCCTGGTCGCAGATCTGTCTAAATCTAGAAAAGTCTCCGTGGTGGAAGTATTTCAGAAGTGCACATAGGCGTACCTGGGAATCTAGATTCAAATGCTAGCTCCCCGTAAAAGCAATCTTGAGAGTTTCCTCAACCACCCTGGTGGCGTTTTCTCCTCGAGCGGCCTTTACCCAAGGTAATAACGCCAAATCTAAGGCCAACCTTCCACTGTCTTTTGGGGAAAGATATTCATGAGCCCCGAGGTAAAGATTGATGAAATGAGAAAGCAGCCGGGGCGGGATAACTACCCCCGCATTCTGGGCAAACTGCTTGAGGTTTCGCTCGAACTCCAAGTTGATCGATTCAGAATATGCAAGCGATTGTTGAACGGTTTGGCTTCCGAGTGCAGAAGCTAATTTTGGGTCCAAAAAAGCTGTCGTTTTATCCAACTCACATACCGACTTACAATCAAAGTCTAAGACTAGGCTTTGTTCTAAAACCCTAGGGGCGATGGCGGAGTAATTTGATTGAGATGGCACTAAAAGCAAACGGTTCAACGAGCCACTCGAAGATTTTGAAAGCCACTGAGAAATGGCCGGAATCAAGTACGTTTCCTGAACTGCAACGTCAAAATCTAGAATCACTGCCAGCTTTGGGCTGGACGTTTCTTCGGAGATAAAGCGATAAAGACTGCTCCATGCTTCGGGTGAAGTCCAATTCGGGGATGCGCCGACTCGCTCCACAGTCCCATTTATTCTCGCGAAAAAATCGACCACTATTTCGGGTCTTTGCATGAGGACAATCCGAGATCTGCTCAATAATTTTGTTAATGCAAACATTGCAGCTGCTGAAGAAAATGGAAGCCCCTTATCTTTGGAGACCTTCCCCCAAGCTGGCAGAATGTCGATCGTTTTAGGTACCACTCCGGCACTCTTGACCCCCGAAACCTCGGCACCCGAGGGTGCCGGCGGAACAATCGTTGCCAGCCTCTGTTCTTGCAGCTTCAATCTTTTCGACATCTTGTCCAAATGCGATTGCATTTGAACAACTACGTCTGCATCAACTGCGTTAGACTTCACTCCCTTTGCGGCACCTTTCTCCGATGCCTTCTTAATAGTTGCGCTAATCTCGTGGACCTTCTTATTTAAAACGCTTGCTGCAAGGTTCTGGAACTCCGATCGTAGAATAGCTACGGATCTATCAACTTTGCCATTGAATTCCTCGGCCTGACCGTCAAACTCAGATAATTTAGATTCCAATCGCTTAAGGTCGGAGGCAAGAGCGGAGACTTGTGATGAAAAGTTTGAGTTCTGTTCTCTTGCTGCTCTCTCAATTTCCTGAGCAATCATTCGTTTTATGACAGAAATGTCCAAGGAGTTTGCGCTGGCACTTAGGATACTCGAAGCCAGCTGAGATCTTTCAAAACCCCATGCCTCATAAAGCTTGGAGACTTCTTCGACTTTGACGTCGTACAAAGGGATTTTTGAAATAATTGCTCTTAGTATTTGATCAGTTAGGGCACCCTCCGATTTGCTAAATGGCTCCTCGGAAAGGAGCTTTTCGAGATTCCCAAGTTCCTCATTAACAAACAATCGAACACAGGCCCTGTAGAGCGGCCAGATTTTGTCATTTTCAGCGCCAGGATGGGTCCGAAGGGTTTCCATGGCTCTTTTCTGAACCATCTGTTTCGCTGACGGGTGACCTGGGCGAAAACCATGCACCTTGAAATACTCTTGAGCCATACTCCAAAAATTCAGATCGCGAATGTTCGGCACTTTCGAGGTCAGAATTTCGTATGGTAAATCAACAGCATCAAGTAAGGATTTTCCAATTCTATCCTTCTCTGCGTCTGAGAATTCGATTGAATTTACAACTTCACCAATAGTCAAAGTCGCACCCGATAAACGATTATTAGTTAATAAAATTCTCACATATCAACTTCACGAACGTCAGCAACTCTCGCCCCTCGAGCCACAATACTCGAACTCCGTCGAGACCTTAGTCGTGCATGTCAACCAAAGACGTTTACTAAGGCGAAAGGGTTGCATCGATGCTAGGCGTCTATTTCGAGTATAAGAATCTTTGAACAATGCGGGGTCTTCCGCTTTAAGGTCCGAATTGTATTTAGTTGCGGAAGAGGGATTTGAAATTCATTTTTTAGAATGCCTGATTTGACTTATGAACGGCCGCCTTTTTTCAGCGCCCGCAAAGTTGGCCCGGTCTGTTACCTGATACTTGCCTACTGGTAGCCGGGAAATGGTCTCAATCGTATACGCCGTAACTATATGAAGCGCATGGGCTGAAGTTCCGCATAAAGAGAGCAGCAGCGTGACAAACGACAGAAACATTTGGCTCAATTATATGTGCTGCTTGAAAATTTGGTAGCGGGAGAGGGAATTGAACCCCCGACACACGGATTATGATTCCGTTGCTCTTTACGGATTTTGAATCCGCCCATCTACCACAAGAAACCCGCCACTTTTCTGGTTCTTGCGGCTGTGCGTTACTCACTTTCAAACTCAACAGCGCGCACGTATAATTATGTTAAGGGGGATCACTTGAATAACTTCACGATGGGGTCAGGGTTAGTAACTTTCCAACAAACTTCTACTTGGAATCCGGGCATGATCGGTCTCGCTAGCTTTATGGCGGCGACGGCGATTTATCAAACCGCGGTATTTATGAACACACAGATTTGTAGCGGCCGGCCCATGATCGTCGCTCAATATCGGTGTGCAAATCTCCAGAAGACGGAAGATGATTTTAATACCGCCTGGGGTCCTTTCGGCGAAGGTGTCCGAGGGGGCACATTCATAAACAGTTCCAGTAGCATCATCACCGGCGCCGTTGTATAACTCCATGAACTGACCAGCCAGGAGTAAGTATGGAAACCCCGTCTATTGGCGTTGTAAAAGCACTAGTGCTTTGGTTTTGGGACTTGCTCTTAGTCCCCACCCGGGTTGCAAAAATTGCCGCCGCTCAAAATGCCTTGGCTTCCCGGATTAAACATTGTCCAAATCCGGGCTGCGGAAAGCAGATGGTAGTTAGACAAGCTACTGTTGGCACAAATAGTACTGAGATGTGGAGATATGAGTGCGTCAATTGCAGTCTAAGCTTTTGGTTCACGTTTAAACCTGAATAGCCCAGTCTACCGCTCTACTAAGTTTATTTATAATCTTCAGCCATACTTGGTCGCGAACTTTGACTTTTGTTGAACCATGCAGGCACAATGCCCCCACCTATACCTTCAATTAAGAAGGGTAAACGCGGGAGGTTTTCTAATGAAAATACTTTTGATTTATCCCTTCCTGAGCCTTACTGATAAGCCGGATAAGGAAATGCCATAGGGGTTATGATAGCAGAAAACCCGTTCGCAATTCGAAAGTCCATCTAGGAGCCAAAGCTTATTTTGGTGTGCAATTCCGAAGATCAAGACTCTAGAACCGAACGGGGAGCATGGGGGCGTTTGAAATAGATTCGAGTCGCAAGCTCGATACCGAAACCTCATAAGCCGTGCTTTTCTGCGCCTTATCTTTACTTGTTTTTGTTTAGCGCAACGGATTCAAAGTCCGTTTGAAAAAGCAGATAAAATTAATACAACAATTCAAAACAGATCTTGAGCGGTAGATTGTTCTACCGCTGTGACTACCCGATCTACCACTGACACTTGTAAGTACTTGAATTTGGTAGCGGGAGAGGGAATTGAACCCCCGACACACGGATTATGATTCCGTTGCTCTAACCAACTGAGCTACCCCGCCACGAGTCAGGTCCGACACTTTGATAAGCGGCGTCAAACTAATCCAACGCTCAGGGGCTGTCAAGATCTTGACCTTCGTCCTATCCATGGAATGCTACTGTACAGATCACTAGGGGAAAACCAAATAGGGAGTCCGCCAGGCGGACGACCCAATATCAGGGGGATTTAAAGATGAATCGAGCATTATCACTACTGGCGAGCCTTGCGCTGGCCACCGCCACGTGGGCTGCGTCCGCGTCGACTGCAGCGTCCACAGCCAGCCTGCGCGTTGTTAACGAAAATAATCAGCCTGTGGCCAATGCCACTATTTTGCTGGGCTATGAGCCGGGCAATCCGTTTAGCGGCAATGTGCTTAAAACTGCAGCAGATGGCTCGGCGGGAATCCCCACCGACTGGAAGGCCGCATTGCCCGTCACTGTGCAAGCTCCCGGCTACATCACTTCTACCGTTCCGGTTCTGACCCCGGGCGAACATCTGCTCACGATCATCGCGCAAGAAAGCGCCAATCAAATCGAGATCAAAGGCACCGCCACTGATTTTGGCCGCCTGATTAAAGATGGCAAAGTGGATTTTGCAATGGTCATCCCGGCCATGACTCGCGAGAGCATGCTCGCTTTTGATATCGCCTCGGTCATCAGCCCGCAAAACGACACCATCGAGATTATTGGCAACAGCGTCGACATCCCGTCCAACATCACGCTGCCCAATCAAGAAGAGAGCTACATCTTCCCCATCACTCTCGATAAGCCCGATTATCGCGTCTATGTGCGCGAGCCCGGCGCTTACAAAATGTACGCCATGCACGGACAATTTCCGCTTCAGCGCGTGGTCGATGATATTCGCGGCGGCAAATCGATGTTTGAAGTCATCAATCACTTCACTTTTAAACAATCGGGCCAACGCAATATTAATGTCAGCGGCAATATGAGAAACGTGAATCTTCCCGTCAATCAAACGCCCTTTAACGCCACCACCAGCGTAAAAGCGCCGGCCTTCCCGGCCGACAAAGTTATGATCAGCTTAAATCTCTCGGCCGAGAACGACACTTTGTTTATGCCGACCGATATGAAGCGCTTAACTCCGAATCAAACTATGGCTCTAAAAACCAATGCCTCACTCGGCACCGGCCATGTGCTCTCGCTTTTGTTAGATGCGCCTAAAACTACACCGGTGAGCGAAGAGGATGCGGCTGCAGAATTGCAGCGCAGTCTGAATCCGCTCAATCGCTTTATCGACGCGCTACCGATGAAAGAAGCCGGCCAACCCGTTGTTAAAGCTAAGGCCACTTACGACTTCAACAAGATGACCTTTACCTTTCAACCGGCGTCGGGCACCGTGACCCCCGCCTTCTTGCCCATGATCGCAGCTCCGCAAATCGTCAACAACGTGATGAAATTGCAAATGCCCACACTCCCCAATGGTCTCACCGGCATCGCCACCTATATGGTGCTGTCTGAAATCGAAGAGCTCGGCACGGGCAGCGTAAAATCGGAGCGCCGCACACGCATGTGGGAAATTTGGAACGCCGGCTTTATTCAGCAGATGGAAATGCCGCGGGTCACATTCACCAAACGTCCTGACCGCAAGTACCGCTGGGAAGTGATGTTCTTGGCCCGCCCGAGCAACTTTGTTTTTGCGGATGCGCCTGGTAGCAGGGTAGACTTATCCACAGTCACCCATGTTACGCGCAATGCTTTGCAACTTTAGATTTATCCTTCTCTGCCTATTCGTCGCCTTGCCGACCGGGTGCGCGCTCTTTGAGGAGCGCTCCGGTCCGGCGATGATGTACGGCCCCCGCGAACAAGTTTATTTTGCCTCATTTGAAGAAACCTGGAAGGCCGTGAATTTTGCCCTTCAGGTTTACCCTTTGCGCATCTCGAATATGGACCAAGGCACGCTTGAGACCGAAATGATTCGCGGCTACCGCATCTTTACCCCGCCCTATAAATCAGAAACCGCGGCCACGTCGGAGAGCTATCGACTGGTGATTCGCGTGATCAAAGGCAACTTAGAGAATCGTGCCGCCACCAAAGTGACCATTGTTAAAGAGTCGCAGCTGCAGGCCGACTTTTTTAGCGATCCTAAATCGCTGCCGTCGGATGGGCTGGAAGAGAAAACGATTCTTTATCGCATTAGCCGCGAGATTCAGATCGAGCGCGCGATTCTGCGTAAGCGCTAGATTTTGGGTTTTTTAGATCGCGTTGATCCCAAGGCGCGACAACCACTTTTGCCGCTGAACTTCGGTCGATTCTTTTTTGTCGGTGATTTTCATGCCCGTTGAGCGCTCAAGCCCGATAATGGCCCATTTGTGCAGGCGCGGATCGGGATCGAGAATTAATTTTTGAAAATATTTAGCTCGTCCCGTTGAGGCCATGCGAGCCAGCGCCTCGGCCATATGCGCGCGAATCCACAGCGACTCTTTGCCGCGATAATTGCGTTTGTCCCAAATCTGCTGCCACAAAATTGGCTCGGCCTCGAGCGCATTGATGCCGACCAGATTGCGCACCGCTTGCGTGCGCACCATCAACGCCGGATCTTTAAGCAGCTGCGTACTCCATTTGAGGGTGACATCGCGACTATCGTTAAGAATGGCTATCAGCGCGGCGTTGCGGATGTACCACTCTTTGGCGGTGAGCGCTTTTTCGAGATCTTTTTGAAAGCGGCGAGCGTCGAAGCGACCCATGGTGGTGACCGCCCGCCAGCGCACTTGGATATTTTGCGTGGGATCAAACGCGGTTTGGCTGAGCAGTTGGTAGGTGGCTTGTGGATCTTTGCGCATTTCTTTGAGCCGCACATCCATGGGCTGCATTAAAAACGTGACGAGTGAGGCCGTGATCATCGCTTTTGGCCGGAGCCTGCGGCCTCTAAGGCCATTTTTTCAACGTCGATGCCTTCATCGAGTGCGCTGGCTGAGGGGTCGAGATTCACGAGTGCGGCCATTTCGGCCATCATTTTATCGGTGTCGAGGGCGCCGGTGTCGATGTTGTCGGTGGGCGCCTCAGTGAATTCGGCGAAGAGGTCATCGGACTCACCGCTGGGCGCGGCGGCCTTGGCGGCTGGTGCTTCGGCGGTGGCGCCAGCTGCGGCTGCGGCCGGGGCTTGTGCGGTGCCACCGACTGAGGCGGGCACGCCGACGGCTGCTGCTGCCGCGGCTGGTGTGACGCCCTTCATTTTTTGTTCGATTTGTACGGCGGCTTCAAAGTCTTTCATCGGATTGCCGGTGTCGGGCACCTGCATAGTGATGGCGGGCGCGGGAACCGACTCGGCGCTTACGGCGGATTCGAACTCGGCCACGATATCGTGCCCGGGCGGGACCGGGCCATCGGTGGGGAGTGGTGCGGGTTCAGAGGCGGGAGCGGCGGCGGGTGCGGGATCGGCGCCCCCGGCGGCCGCAATGGCGGCTGCGACGTCACTCTCGGCGACTTCAACGGCCGGCGAGGCTCCGCCGCCACCGGCGCCACGCAGTTTTTCGAGTTCACCGCGCAAGCGCAGGTTTTCCTCTTTGTAGAGCGAGAGATCGGCAATGTCGTCTTCGAGAATTTCGTACTCGGCCAGTTTGGCTTCGAGCTCTTTTAAGCGGGCATTCAGTTTATCGGCCTCGCCCGTGTTGCCACTGCCGGCGGCGCGCAGCGCTTTGAGCTCATCTTCACGCGCCGATAATTCTTTTTTCAAGCCTTGCACCTGAGTCTCGGCCAAGGCGACTTGCTCGGGCGACATGGGCTGAACGGTGGCGCTATCGAGTTTGGCCGTGCGCTCTAAAATCTGCTGCAGCACTAAAGAGACTTCAGGCCCCGGGCCTGCGACTTCAGCGCCCTCACCGGGATCGGATTTTTTAAACAGCAGCCAACGTGATATTAAAAATCCCGACAGCGCCAAAATAAACAGAAACAGCCATTGAATAATGGATTCGGCATTGTGGGTAAAGCGACTTAAGATTTGTTCTAGATTCACTCTTATATATTCGAAGTGTTTGGAAAACGGGTCAACAGGACCAGTCTATGGGCCAGCCTGCAAAGACTGACAAACTTTTTCAAATTGAGTAAAAGCCATCCCGCCCCAATCGCCCTCGACCACAAGTCGGTGAGCGACCCCACAGTCTAGAACGTCGAGATTGCTGACATCAAAGGCAAACTGGCCCGAACGGCACTCACTGCCGCCCACTTTGACCGCGCGACCGCTGTTGTCGTCTTCTGCATAAAGCGCCCAACGCAACTGCGATTGATTGTATTTGCGATTGCACAAGCCCGAAACGATGGCCGAATTTTCTTCTTCTTCAATGCGCACTTCTGCGGTGGCAAATTGAATTTCGGCTTTACTCCAGTCGTCGACAATGCGAACTTCGCCATCACTACCGATCTCGGTGTGAGGGCCTACGGCCGGAGCACAATTTTGAAAATTGAGTAAAAGAAAGGCCAGTGAGAAACTGAGTACAAGGACGTTCCGGTGTTTCATCCTTTACAGTTTACTCAAGTTTCCTGGTTTATAGTCGCGAAATCTTGAACCTTCTCAAGGTGAGACAGAGATCTTTAAAGCCGTTCTAAAACCGAGACAAAAAATCCATCGCCGCCGTCGTGTTCGGGGAGCAGTGTCTCACTTGAGACCAGCTTCCACTCGGTGGGTTTCTCGGCGATAAAACGCTCGATCTGTTTTTCGTTCTCGGCCGGCATAATCGAACAGGTGGCGTAGACCATACGCCCGCCCTTTTTAACGATGTTCGAGTAGCTCCATAAAATTTCTCGTTGTAGTACGGTCAGCCGCTCGATCTCTTCGGCCTGAAGCTTCCACTTCGCATCGGGGTTGCGGCGAAACACGCCTACGCCCGAGCACGGTACGTCTAATAGCAAGCGGTCGGCGGTGTCGTGCAGGCGTTTGATCACCTTGGTCGACTCAATCACCCGTGTCTCAATACAAGTCGCCCCGGCCCGGGTCGAACGCTCGCGGAGTTCGGTGAGCTTTTTTTCAACCGTATCGAGCGCAATAATTTTGCCCTTATTCTGCAGCAAGGCCGCGATATGCAGCGATTTACCCCCGGCCCCGGCGCAGGCATCCACCACCCGGTCGCCCGGCTTTGGGTCTAACGCCACGGCCACCCGTTGCGAGTGCAAATCTTGAACTTCGAACAGGCCCTCTTTAAAGGCCTTGGTCAAAAACACATTTCCGCGCTTGATTAAACGAATGCAATCGCCGCCTTCGCTGGCGACCGGTACATTTTCTAAACGCAAACGCTCCAGCAATTTTTCGGGCGTGGTTTTTAAGCGATTCGCACGCAAAAACACTGGGGCTTCTTCGTTTAAAACTGTCAGCACGTCATCCCAGGCGTCGCCCAGCTGACCATGGCCCCATTGGTCCATCCATTCGGGGATCGACTGCTTAACCGCTCTCGGTGCGGCCGGATCATTCCACCGCTCTTTCATCCGCGCCCAATCGCAGATCGGCTTTTCGATGCCGTTGCCAAAATGCACGTCGTTCAGCTCACACCAAGCGGCGGCCACCAGCGGATACGCTTCGCCGCCCGTCTCCATCGCCCACAGCAAACGCCGCCACCAGCGGACCACGTCGTACACACATTCGGCAAACAGGCGCCGATCATGGCTGCCCCATTTGCGATTGGCCTTCATGTGCTTTTGAATCACTTTATCGGCGCGATGGCCTTCTGAGAAAATATCGCGGAGAGAGCTTAAGACCCCCTCCCACACCGGCTTGTAAATAATTTTCATATTAAAATGCGAAAACGCAACCGACGTTTAAGAAAACGCCGTTGAATTGTCCGTCGAACATTAAATGGTTTTTTAACCCGGTTTCTGCCATCAGACCGGTGTTTTCAAAGACATCGTAAAAGCGGGCGCCCAGCAGCAGCGAGTAGTCTAAGGAGATGGGCGATTTGTTATCGAGCTGCTGCACAAAGAATCCGGCCCCCAAGCCCCCGCCAAAGTAGAGCGGAAAGCGGCTGTTGGCGTCGGGAAAGGTGATAATCCCGCTAAAGCTGATTTTACCGGCGTCTTCTTCGCCCCCGCCGTCGGGAACTTTGTAGGTTGTGTATTCCATGCGGAGCGCCCAATCCATGGAGTTGACCCATTCACCCATCCGGTAGGTCACCCCGGCATTGAAGCGGCCGACATTGCGTTCGTCGACGTCGCCCCATTTGAAGCTTTGATCGGACAGGAAGGTACCGACATGAACCATTAAGAAGCGAGGAGTGGCATCGGGATTGGTGGATTTTTTGGCGGCCGGAGCTTTACGGCTTTGAAAGTACTCGGTGGCGCGCTCTTTACCGGTGGCTGGGGTCTTTTCGGCTTCGACTCTTTCCTCTGGCACTTCAACTATTTGCGCGAATACGCCAGGCCCGGCGCAAAACAAGGCCGCGATTGTGAGAATCCGTAGCATCATGACTTCCTCCGAATTGATAAGGTCTAACACTGGTTTTGCATCGTGACAATGGGTGCAAATTGACATAACAAATTACCCAATGAAATGCCCACAATGTGGCCATCTTGAACACCGTGTGCTGGAGACCCGCCTGCACCGTGAGGAAGAAATCCGCCGCCGCCGAGAATGCATGAGCTGTAAGCTCCGTTTTTCAACGGTGGAGATGATTTTAATTCATTACCCGCAAGTCATTAAAAAAGACGCCCGGCGCGAGCCCTTTTCGCGCGAAAAACTGCGCCGCGGGATTCAAATCGCCTGCAAAAAGCGCCCGGTCAGCGTGGCGCAAATCGAGGGCATCGTAAACCGCATCGCCCGTGGTGTGCAGGCGTCGCCCGATAAAGAACTCTCGGCCCATAAAATCGGCCAGGCTGTGGTGGCTGAGTTAAAAAACCTCGATGACGTGGCCTATGTGCGCTTTGCGAGCGTTTATCGCAGCTTTCGCGATGTGAATGAGTTTATGCAGACTTTAGAGGCTGAGATTCCGAAGGCGGGCGAGGGTTCGGGTTCGGCCGAGGGCGCTGCCGTTGCGCCGGAGGCCGACGTATGACCGCCGGTCGTCGCTTGAGCCGCGAGCTCGCATTGCAGGTTTTGTTTCAACGGGAATTTGCGCCGTCGGCCGATATCAATTCGAATCTGAACAACTTTCGCGACAGCTTTTCGGCATCCGACGAAGTGTGGAGTTACACGCAACAGCTTTTGACCGGCGTCGATCAAAACGCCACCGCCATCGACGCGCTTATTCAAAAAAGCAGCGCGCACTGGACCATGCAACGCATGGCCTTAGTGGACCGCAACATCATGCGCATCGCCGTATTTGAGACTAAATTTGCCGCGGAACCGCTACCACCGGCCGTGGCGATCAATGAAGCGGTGGAGATTTCTAAAAAATTCGGCACCAACGATTCGCCCGCATTTGTGAATGGCATCCTCGATCAAATCGTGAAACAATAATTCGCATGTCCGCCGAAAATACTACGGGTAACGATCCTTTTGCTGGCCCTTGCGATTTGTGGATTCTTCCGCCACCGCGCGCGTCGGCGTGGTTTGCCCGCGTGGATTGGTATTTAAATTGGCAACTTTCAAAAGGCGTCGCTTATGGCGGCCTGCACTTACCCAACGAAGTTTTGCGCTTGAGTGAAGAGTACGAAGTGCCGCTGCCGGTGATTGAACCGATCGACAGCACGGCGCCCTTATTGGTGCTGAGCACGGGCCGTTTGCCCACGCACAAATGTGTGGTGGTGGACGGCAAAACATTTGGCAGGCCCTGGCTCGATCGGGTTCACCAAGTGTGTTTAAATTTAGATGCGAAGAATGTGCATATATTTTTGCCCGCCAAAATGGATTTGGCTGAGGCGCGCGCGGCGTGGACCGCGAAATTTGCTGGCCGCGAAGCCCGTTTTTCGGCCGACACGGAGGCCCTGGCATGAAATGGAATTTGCAACGCCTTAAATTTTTGCTCGCCCATGTTGAGGATTTTATCGACAACGATTGGGACGAGATTCGCGAGCGCGCCCGCGAGTTCGCGCCGCAAACCGGTCTGGCGAGTGTCACCAGTTTGGTGGAGCAGCCGTTTGTGGGCCCCGAACAGGTGTTGGAGCGTTTGACGCCGTTTTTTGATAGCGGCTTGATGTTGCGCGATTGGCAGGTGACCGATGTGTTTTGGCGTGGGTCGGTTTTTCATTTAGAGCAGGCCGAGCGGGCGTCGGCCGAGCATTTAACTTTTGCGACGGCGCCGACTCAGGTGCAGCGGGCGCCGGCGGCTAAAATTCTTGAGCCTTTGAATATGGATTTTTTGTTACCCGGTGCTGAGGCGCAAGGCTATTTAGTGCGGCCGACTCCGCACATTGGCTACGTGCTGTTTAGCAATTTGGCCGACCCGTGGGCTTTGGACCATGTCAGCGAAGCTCACCGCCTGATCAATAAGGCATTTGTTTATTAGTATGGGTGATGGGCAAGAGCAGGCGACGATTTATATTTTGAGCGACGGCACTGGCGAGACGGCGTCGACCATGATCCGCGCGGCGCTGGTGCAATACGCCAATGTGCCGATTAATATTGTTCGCTGTAAAAATATTCGCACCGAAGAGCAAATTGATTCGCTGATCGACGATGTGGCCGAGAAAAAGGGCATGATCGCCTTCACTATGGTGTCTGCGGCGATGGTGAAAAAGGTGGTGGAGCTGTGCTCTGTCAAGGGCATCGCCTATGTGGACCTGATGGGCCCACTGCTTGCGGTTTTAGATCGGTATTTTGGCAAGAGCCCCGAGGGCCACACTGCAGGGTTGCTGCGCGCCGTGGATGAGCAGTATTTTAAGCGCATCGAGGCGATCGAATACACGGTCAAGCACGACGACGGCAAAACCACGACCGATTTAGATCAAGCCGATATTGTGTTGGTCGGGATCTCGCGCACGTCCAAGACGCCGTTGTCGATTTTTTTATCGCACAAAGGTTGGAAGGTCGCCAATATCCCGCTGGTGCTGAACCAAGCGCCGCCACCTAAGCTTTTTGAAATCGATCAAAGGCGAATTGTCGGTTTAACAATTGATCCGGATTCGCTGACTCGCATTCGCAAAAAACGTTTAGAAAAATTTGGCCAAGACCCGGGCGGCGAATACGCCAATATGGCCCACATCCAAGCCGAAATTGAATTTGCCAAAGTTTTATTTAAAGCCAATCGCCGTTGGCCCGTGTTCGACGTCACCGACCGCGCCTTAGAAGAAACCGCCGCCGAAATCGTACGCGTCGTGGCCTCGCGCTTAGATATCCCGTTTCAATCGATTTTATGATCCCACTCAAAGACCCCGAAGCTTATTTTAACTTTGCCGATCAGCGCGTGTGGCTGGGAATTCCCTACTTTGGTGATGTGGTTTCGAACTTGGCGTTTTTATTTGTGGGCGTGTACTGGCTCTGGGTTATGCGGGGTTCGCGGCCCGGCGCGGGGGCGGGGGCGCCTAGCTTTTTGCGCCGGTACGCCGTGATTTTATGTTGGGTTTGCATTTTGACTTTCTTAGGCTCGAGCTACTTTCACTGGGCGCCGAGTCCGGAGACGCTGTTTTGGGATCGGCTGCCGATGAGCATCGGTTTCTCAACAATCGTCGGCCTGATGTTGTCAGACCGCGTGGATCGCGATCTCGGCTGGCGCGTGACACTGGTGTTGGTGCCGCTGGGCGCTTTCACCGTGATCGGTTACGCGTATGATTGGCTGAGCCTGCGACCGTATTTTATTTTGCAGTACGGCTCGCTGCTGTTTTTACTCGGCTTATCTCTGGTGCGGAGACACGGCGAAATCCGCAACACGATGCTATGGAGCGCGCTCGGCTTTTACGTTTTGGCCAAAGTGGCCGAGAATCTAGACGCGCAGATTTATTCGCTGTTGGGGTTTATGAGCGGCCACAACCTCAAGCACTTAATCGCAGCGGTGGCGCTGTATCAGCTTTTGACCTTTGCGCGTGGGGCCGCGCGGGCGTAGCGGTTGGCGGTTGGCGGTTGGCGGAGTAAAGCTCAAAAGCCGAAATCCGCCACAAAATAAGCCGGGCAAAAACGGAGTCACCGAGACCGAGCTTACCGCCACCTCTCCCCCTTGGGCCCTCCGCTCCCTCACATTCGCATACCAACTCCCACCCCAAAACATTCCGGCATGAGCATTCCAATGGGCGCAACGCATTTGCTATTGCGGGTTTCAGCGATTTTTTATACCTTCGCTCACATGCAAACTCAGCTTTTCAAAAATGAGCCTAAGTCCTATGGTGGGGATTTACTTAAAACGCGTAAAGGACGGCGTGGACCTCGGCCTCTTGACACCAAAAACTCTATGCATTTGGTGTTGCGCTCGTCGCACGCCAAGGGGCGCTGGTCATTTCGGGCGGGAGGCAACTCGAGAAAGATTTCGCTGATTTTGCGCAAGTTTGCGCTGAAGTATGGCGTGAAGCTTCTTTCAGTCGCCAATGTGGGCAATCACTTGCACCTGCATATCCAGCTCGGGAACCGGTATGGGTATAAACCGTTTATTCGCGCCACTACGGCGGCGATTGCTATGGCGATCACTGGCATGAGTCGGTGGAAGAAACTTGAAATTAAATTTTGGGATTTGCGGCCTTACACCCGGGTGGTGATTGGCCGTAAAGCGTGGCTGATTTTAACAAAATATATTCGCATCAATCAGCTCGAAGGGATGGGCTACACGCGCGAGACGGCGCAAGCGGTAATGCAATGGCCACATATGGCGCGGCTGACGGGCCTGGGAGTTGGACGAAATCGCGACGGGTGATTGGGGGCCCTTTGCTGGAGCTGGTCTCGAGGAAAAATTGATTGGAGCCGAACCCGCTTGCCGACTGGCGGCGCTTTGAAAGTCGATGATAGAGACACCGGCGGATCGTTAAATCGGAGGCTGGAAGCACGGCCCGTCGCCCGTCGCCGACAAGGGTCGCACGAAACGCGCAGTGGCTCGCCGCCAACGCACTAACCGCCGATGGATTGCTGCTGCAGCGCCTTGAAGAAGGTGTCGTAGAGTTCTTGGTTTTTGGGGTCTTTGCGGAAGTATAGATTTACGTTGGTTGTGTACTTTAGGTCGTCGACTTGGATTTGCACCATGCGGCCGGCGCGCACTTGTTTTTTGATGGCGTGCGAGGGCAAAAAGCCCCAGCCGAGGCCGCTTTCGATCACGCGTTTTAGTGTGCCCACGTTGTCGGTTTCGAAACTGGGTTGGTGATCTAACTTTAGCTCTTGCATCTTGCGATCGAGCGCCGCTTTGAAGCCGGGGTAGCGATCGGAAAAGCCGATGATGGGCTTTGAGTTGTAGTACTTCATCTCAATCGACTGCGGCAGTGTGGTGTCGCGGCCGGAGCCGACCAGCCACACTTCGTCGCGGAACAAAAATTTCTTTTCGAAGTCTTGAAACTCGATGCCGTACTCGGTTTTTAAGTCGGGCAAGATCACCACGTCGACTAAATTGTTGCGCATGTCGGAGATGATTTTTTCGCCCGTGCCGTAAACCAACTTAATCTGCAATTTGGCGTTGTGCTTTAGAAACATGCCGATGATCGGCGACACGAGGTAAAGACCGATCGAGTTTAAAGTGCCGAGCCGCAGATGGCCTTGCACTTCTTGCGACATAGTTTGAATCGCCACTTGCGCTTGTTGCGTGAGGTGCAAGATGCGTTTGGCGTAATCGTATAAAATCTGACCTTGCAGAGTCGCCTTAACTTGGCGCACGCCTCGCACGAGCAACTCGACGCCCATTTCATCTTCGAGGTTGCGGATCTGCTGCGAGACCGCCGGCTGAGTTAAAAACAGCTTTTCAGCCGCTGCCGTCATACTGCCTTCGGATAACACCGTACAAAATGTAGTGAGTTGCTGTAGGTTCACTTAAATCTCCTAGAAGCCTCGAAAGTGGGGATGCGAGTGTATTTACCAAAGCTCGACGCACATTGCACCAGCGATATAATGAATCCTTATGCCCCAGCACCATGCAATATTTTCATAGTCGCATGAAATATATCTAGACCCCACCCATAATGTAACTACATAAATTGGTTAACGAATTCGGCACCAGATAATGAATACTTATGTAACATGTTAAAACTACTTGTTTCCCATTCGCCTCGAGACCGACCAGATTCGGTAGCCGGGGGGACACAGGATGGGAAAAAGCAAAGGCACAAAGATATTAGGATTATTGCTCACAATCGCGGCACTCTCGGCGTGCGACAATAAAAACAGCAACCAAGAACGCAAACACGCACCGACGGGAAAACATGATGTCGGCGTGCTGATTGAAACCAAAGATCACCAAGAGATTGCGCAGATCCTAAAACAATATCCGGCAGCGCAAGTTCGCAATCTCAATCCCCAACACGGCCTTTATGAAATTTTCGGTGTTAGCGCTCAGCAAGCCCAGGAGCTCGCGCCCACCGCGTACGTATCCGAAAATAGTTTTTTCGATTTTAAACCGCAGTCGATTCCGGGCCCCGAGGGCTTAAGGGTTGAGGGGCTTAAGCCGTGTAAGGCCGCCACACAATTCCCGACCGCGGTCTTGGGTGTGGCTGAGCCGGCCGGACCAAGCGCACCGATTCGAACGGTCGAGCTGGGGCAAAAAGTAAAACTCACCAGCCTGCTCAGCAAACCGCATATGCTCTCGCCCTCGCCGCTCAACACGGTTTTTGTAATGGTACCGCCAACCCCTTCAAGCCTTGGCCAACAAGTGATTCAGGCCAAGGAGTTTGAACTGAATCCCGATGCACTGGGCTCTTACAATGTGTTTGTGGTCGTGCAAGATAGCCGCGATGTTTGCGCGGTCGACGGCGTGAACATTCTTGTCACCGCCAATCGCCCGTTTAATCCGACCAAGCAAGGCCTAACCGTCGACATAAATATAATGGCGCACCTTAAAAAAGTTTCGGCGCAGGAATCTTGGCTGGTTAGCCAGGGCGAAGGCATTTTGATTGCCGTGGTCGATTCGGGCGTAAACTACAATCATGAATTGCTGGCACCGAATATCGAACTCAACAGCAAAGACGCCGATCAAGACGGAATCGACAGCGACGGCAACGGCTTTGCCGACGATCACTTGGGCTATGACTTTATAAATTCAGACGGTTTTCCCTATGACGACGACGGGCACGGCACGCACGTCGCGGGCTTAGCTGCGGCCAAGCAATTCGGGATGGCGCAAAAAGCGAGAATCCTTGCGGTCAAGGCGATGTCGTCGATCGGCGGTGATGCCGGGTCGATCGCGGCGGCTATTCGGTACTCGGCCGATCGCGGTGCTCGTATTATCAATCTCTCACTCGGCACCGTCGGGCCGACGCCGCATCCGCTGATCGAACGGGCCGTTAATTATGCTGAAGCGCAGGGCGCTTTGCTCGTCGTCGCCGCCGGCAATGGCGACCCGCGCTCGGGCCTGGGCGTAGACATTGACTCGTTTCCGGTTTTCCCGGCCGCACTCAGAAACGAAAATATTCTGAGCGTTGGCGCTTCGAGCGCGGGCGAAGACTTGGCGCCGTATTCGAACTATGGCGCGAATCATGTGGACGTTGTGGCTCCGGGTGGACTTGCGCCGGTGGACCCGATGATCTCGGCCGCACACGAAGTTCCGGGCCGGGCCAAACTTGCCGGTATGAGCGGAACCAGCATGGCCGCACCCGTTGTGGCCGGAATCGCCGCGCAAGTGTGGGCGTACGAGCCCACTCTCAGCGCGACCGATGTTAAAAGAATTCTTATCGAATCGGGTGAAGAAGCGCCCGCATTGAAGGCTGTCACCGTTTCGGGCCGCCACCTGAATGCCAAGGCCGCGCTCGAGCGCAGCCGAGTCAGCGCCGTCTTATTTTGATACATTCATTAAAGCTCTAGACCCAGGTCTAGAGCTTTAAGCGCACTTCACTAAATTAACTATCCCAGCCACAAGTAAATCATTCTATAATGAGACGAACATCCCGAAGTCATTTCAGGAGTTTATCGTGCGTATTCGCAATTTACTTTTAGTGGCCATCGCGCTTATGAGCCTGAGTGCTCACGCTAAGCGTTTTCGTAACGCTTACGTCAGTTTCGAGCTGCCACCCAACTGGAATTGTAAACTGGAAGGCTCTGAGTGGGTTTGCGAAAACGATTTTTCGCAAAAGACCAAAGAGGCCATTATTATTCTGACCGCCAAAGAGGTCGGACCGACCGATACACTCCCCGCCTATTTGGCGCATTTGCAAACTCCGCGCACCATCGCGGGCCGCGGCGGTGCCTCGAGCAAATCGCAGGTGATTCACGTTAAAGAGCGAATTATCGGCGGGCAAATGTGGGTGGACGGAATGCACTTGGGCAGCGAAGTGGGCCCTTACTTCACCCGCTATCTGGCGACGATCAAAGATCGCATTTCGATTTTGATTACTTTCAGCGCGCATAAACAGCACTACACTAAATATAGCGCCGATTTTATTAAGGCGGTTGAGAGCCTTAAGGTCGTGGCGACCAAAGACACTCTCGGCAATCGCGGCGGCGACTCGGGCTCACGCGTGGGCGAGACGATCGGTGCGCCGATCGGGCAGAACATTCCGTCGATCGAAGGCGATCTGCCGGCCGAAGGCTCGGGCGGACGCGGCAGCAAATATGGAATTTTAATGTGGCTCGCGATTATTCTCGGCGCGGTGGGGCTTTTTCTCTACATGCGTTCGGGCAAACCCAAGCAACCCACTAAAAAAAGGCCACCGGGAAAATGAACTACGCACTCACTCTCCTCGCACTTTTGCTGCCTTTAACTACGGCTCACGGCAAAGAGTTTAAAAACTCTTATGTGTCGTTTGAAGTGCCCGACACTTGGACATGCGCGCAAGAAGGCGTCGCATGGACTTGCACGCCCAAGGGCCCGGTGGATTCGAAAGAAGCCGTTATTGTTTTGGCCGCTAAAGTGGCCGGTCCCGAAGACAATCTTGTGAATTTTTTAACTTACCTCAACGCGCCTAAAAAATTGCCCACTAAGGTCGGCACGCCGATGCCGTCGCAGGTGATGTACGCGCAGGAGCGAACTCTGGCGCAAACCAAATGGATTCAAGCCCAGCATTTGGGGAGCGAGATTCAAGAGTTTTACACGCTTTATCTGGCCACAGTAAAAGAGCAGCTGGCGATTTTGGTGAGCTTTTCGGCTGAGAAGAGCCGCTACTCTAAATACAATGCGGTTTTTGATACGGCCATTAAGTCGATGAAAATCGTGGCGAGCCAGCAGCTTCTTTTTCCGAAAAACAAGATCGGCGCCAATGAGACGATCGGGATTATGCCTGGTGGTGGTCCCGGTGGGGACTCGGATATGCTGCCGCCGCCGCCGCGGAAGAAATCGAACTTTACGTTGATTTTGCTGGTTTTGGGAATTGTGGTCGCGGGCGCCGCGGTCTACTTTACAAAACGCAAAAAACCTAAGAAAAAATAAATAGCACCTTTTTAAAGCGGGACGTTTATGGAAATGAATTGGTCGGAAATGCTACTCGCCATTCAAGAACTGCGTGCGCACCTGGAGTCGCTCGGCATCACCTATGACACGCTGATTGTGATCGGCGCGCTGGCCCTGGCGCTGTTTATGATTTCGCTTCGCGAGATTATCGTTTGGTACTTTCGCATTGGCCAACTGCACGAGCAAATGCGCGTGATGCATGACCAGTTGGTGTATATTCGAAAAACGCTTGAAGAGGCGAAGATCCTGATTCAAATGCCGCCGGAGATAGGCAAAAAAGAAGAGCCGGCTAAACCGGCTCCGGGGAAGAAATTTAGTTTAGATCATTAGAACGGGCCGCGCCGGCCGGTTACTGCAAGAACTCTCCATATTCCTTCACTTCCAACCTACCCAACTTTTTAAGCGACTCTTCGGCCTTCGCGCGCGGGGCGTACACCAAAATGCGCAAGTTCTCTGGGTCGAAGTGGCGGCGGATTGTCGCGTTGATCGTATCTTTGTTCATCGCCTCAAGGTTGGCCAGATAGCTGGTGAGGTAGGATGTGGGCACACCGTAGCGGTTTAAAATCAACAGCTGCTTGGCCAAGGCCTCAGGCGTTTCGAACGTGCGCGGGAATTGGCCCTTCATCAACTCTTTGACCATATCGACTTCGGCCGACGTCACGCCGTCTTTTACAAACTGGCGATAGGTTTTTAAAGTCTCGTCGACCGTCTCGCCGATTTTATCGACGCGGGTGAAGGTGTAAATGCCCATGGGGCCCGGCTTCAATCGCGGATCAAACCAAGCGTGAATATGATACGTCAGCCCGCGCTTTACGCGAACAGCCTCAAACAAACGGCTGCCAAAAGACTCGCCCAAAATCTTTAAGGCCGCGCGCAGCTCGAGATAATCGGGAATATTGCGCGTGATGCCTTTAAAGCCAATTTGGATTTGCGCCTGGTTGAGGTCGGCTCGGTTGACCAACATCAACTCGGTGCCGCTCCATTTAGGAAAATCGGGCACGTCGGTCGAAGTCAGCGGCTGCGTCTTCCACGCCTCGAAGGCCTTTACGACCTCGCCCCGCCATTCGGTATCGTACTGACCGACCACGGCCAGCACGGCATTGCTGGGCGTGAAATTGGTCGAGTAAAAGCGCGCCAGATCGACGCGGCTGATATTGCGCACCGATTTGGGCGAACCCGAACTCTCGTGGCCATAGGGGTGTTTGCCGAACAAAAATCCGGGCAGCAAATATTCAGAAAAATCGTCGGGCCGATCGGCCAACTTTTGCAAGCCCGCGAGAGTCAACTTGCGCTGACGCTCGAGTTCACTTTGTGGGAACGTCGGCTGCAACACCAATTCGCGAAATTGCCCCAGAGTATTGTCTTTATGAAACGACAAACTGGAAATGGCGGCGATGGTGTAATCGGGTTGAACCTCAACGCCAAAGTCGGCGCCGATTTGCTCTAAGTCTTCGGCGATCTGATCGGCATTGCGTTTGCCCGCGCCCTTTTTAAGAAGAGCGGCGGTAAATCCGGCCATGCCTTCTTTACCCGGCATATCTTGGCTGCTGCCAGCTTTGACCATAAGTTGCATCGAGACATAGGGCAGCGTTTGATCGGGAATCCACATCACCACCAAACCGTTTTTCAAAGTTTGGGTTTCAAATTTGCGAATTTGAAAATCGGCCGTCTTAGCTGAGCCACCTGATTTTGAGGCCGAAGAGCAACCGACTGCGACCAGCAGGCTTAAAGCCGTTAACAATATACGTTTCACATTGCACCTCCGGCTGCCGCCGCTTTCTTAGGATTGACGACCACGATGTTGCGTTGCTCTGGTTTTAAATAGGTATTGGCCACCCGTTTGATATCGGCCGGTGTGATCTCTTGATATTTCTTTAAGTCGGAAAAGATCCGCGTGTAATCGCCGTACAAAATTTCGTAACTGGCCAACATGCGCGCGCGGCCGGCCAAACGTTTAAGCCCGTCGACATAGTCTTTCATAAAAAGCGTGCGGGCTTTGTCGAGTTCTTTTTGCGAGACGGTCTCGGTGCGCATGCGCGCGATCTCTTGCTCGACGACCTGAATGGTTTTTTCAACATCCTGCTTCGGCTTCAAACTGACCTGAGCCATAAAGCGCCCGGCCAAAATCTGACCCCAAGAGTAGGTGCCGGCGCCCGTCGCGGTTTCGAGTTTGCGCACCAAGCGCTTGTGCAGGCGGCTCGATTGCCCGCTGCCGAGCATGTTCGACAATAAATCTAAGGCATAGTGATCGTTGTGCTGCATCTCAGGCAACCGATAGCCAATGGCGAGAGTCGCGGATTGGGCCTCGCGCTCGATGGTCGCGCGACGCTCTTTGGTTTGCGGTTCGTCTTGCACGACTTCAGGTCGCGTGATGGTTTCTTTTTGCAATTTGCCGTGGGTCTTTTCGATCGTGCGCTTCAGCTCTTGCGTGTCGAACGAACCGGCCACCACCATCACCGCGTTGTTGGGTGAGTAATAGCGTTTGTAAAAGGCGCGCAAGTCTTCCATCGACGCGGCGTTGAGGTCGGCCATATGGCCAATCGTCAGCCAGCGGTAGGGAAGTTTGGTAAACATGAGCTCTGACATTTTTTCGTGAATGCCGCCTTCGATGTTGTCTTCGTAGCGCATGCGGCGTTCTTCTTTGACCACTTCGCGCTCGCTCATCACTTGCTTTTCATCGAGCAGCAAATTGCGCATGCGATCGGATTCGATATCGAGAATCAGCCCGAGCTGCTCGCTCGGCGCATTGATGTAGTAGCCGGTGTAATCGCCCGACGTAAAGGCGTTGGTCTCAGCACCTTTGCTGTTGAGGTATTTGCCCCAAGTGTCCATGGGATATTTGGCCGTGCCTTTAAACATCATGTGCTCGAAAAAATGCGCAAGCCCCGTGCGCCCGACCATTTCGTCTTTCGAGCCGACGCGAAACCAAGTCTGCACGCTGACCGCGGGCAAGGACGCATCGGGATGGAGCAGCACGATCATGCCGTTGGGCAGAGAGTATCTCTCAACCGGAAACTGGATGGCTTTTTCGAGATTGAGTGGGGCGACGGTTGTAGGCGCCGGTGTTGCGGTGGCCGACAATGCGGTCGCCACCGTGCACACGAGGGCCGAGAAAAATGAAATAAACTTCATGCTGTGTATCCTCCAAGCTCTTAATTTTCGAGGCTTGGAGTAGAGGAGGTCAATCTATTGAACGACGAGTTCTGAGAAATATGCGTTTTTGACGACGCCTTTTTTAAGTGACGTGTTGAGTTCGGCGACGATCTGATTTTTCAAATGCAGCTTCCCTTGCACCGTCTCAACATCAGTGAATGATTTGGACTGCAAAATGCGCATAATGGCGTCGCGGGCCTGCGGGCTGATCCCGATCACTTCTTCGTAACCCTCTTCGTCCATCATCTCCAGACTAAGTTCTAGGCGGATCAAACGGCGCGGAACGCCATCGAGATTCGTATTGAATGGAGACATGGTGTACATCACCGGCTCGCCATGCAGAGTCTTTTCGAAGCTCGCGATTTCGCGCTCCGCCTGCTCATTGCTTAGGGATTTGGGCTTCACGCCGAGGGTGGCCATGTACACGAGGTACGCGCCAGCGCCGAGAACCAGGACGTTGATCCCCATAAAGGCGAACGTCAGCAGCTTTTTTATATCTTTAGGTGGTTTCGCACTTTGTTCTTCAGCCATTTTTCCCGATCCTATTAGTACTGAACTTATCGGCTATTTGACCCAGGTCTTAAGTCTTGGGTAAGGTGGGATTTCCCTATGAGAAAAATCCGAATTAAAAATCACCTACTGTTGGGCGTAGCCGCGCTTTTGTTTCAGTTTGCGACACCTTTGCGGAGCGTCGCGTCAGAGTCTGCTAAAGAAGCTGCGAAAAGTGTCGAAGGTTCAGACCCGGTGGCGCAGATCCCGCCGGAGGGCAAACTCCCCGCCACATTGCTGGCGTTGGCCAATGAGTCGGGCGCATTTTCGCAGCACGCGTTTTTGGTCGATAAAGCCCGCCGCACTTTGACCGTTTGGCAATTTCACGACAACAAAATCAAATTGGTCAGCGCCTGGCCCACCGACATCGGTGAAAACGGCGGCGACAAATTGGTTGAGGGCGACAAAAAAACTCCCGAGGGCGTTTACTTCTTTCAAGAAATGAAAGACGGCAAAAAGTTAAATTACGATATGTACGGCGTGCGGATTTTTACGCTGGATTATCCGAACTATTTTGATCGACTCGAGAAAAAAACCGGAACTGGAATTTGGTTTCACGCCATCCCCGAAACTAAAACACTGAGTCGCGGATCACGCGGCTGCGTGGTGGTGCGCAATCAGACCATCGAAAATCTCGCGCCCTACATTGATCTTAAGCGCACGCCCATGGTGATCACCAACGAGGTTGAGTACATCGAGCCCGCCAAGTGGCAAGAGTTGCGCAACACCTATCACACGTGGATTGAAGATTGGCGCAAGGCCTGGACGGGCAAAGATCTCGAAGGTTATTTGGCCTGGTACTCAGACCGCTTTATGTCGGCCGGCATGAATAAAGAAAAATGGCGCGCCTATAAAAAAGGTTTGGCCGACCGCTATAAATATATCGAGGTCGGCCTTAAAGATGTGCAGATTTTTAATCAGGGCCCGAAAATCGTTTTTCGGTTTATTCAAGAATACAAATCCGATCAGAAGCAAGATTACGGCACCAAAATTCTTTATGCGCTGAAGACCGGCGATAAGTACGAAATCATTGGCGAGAGTTGGGAGCCGCTCGGCAACCGCACCGCCGCGGCAGCGCCAGCGGCGGCATCGACCACTCAAGATCCTTAGGTCGATTGATCCAGTTTCGCGACAAGATCAAAAGCTTTAGCTCTGAGATTGGCGCGGAGTCGCGCAAAGCGCTCATCATGCTCCAACTGAGGATACTTTTTGATCACCTCGGCCTCGGCACCGAGGAACTCGAGAATCGCTTCGAGCTGATCACGCATTTGCTCGGCCGGCGCGTCGACACAGGCCACGTCGGCCACGTTCATATCAATTCGGCAGCCCTTAGCAATCATCTTATCTTCGGCGACCTTCAAGGGCATTACGTCTTCTTGGATCTGGGCAATGCGGGCGACCTCCCCCGACGGCGAATCATTTTTACTTTCTGCACAAGCCACTCCCAGTGAAGCGACGGCGCAGGCGAGAGCGAATCTAATTTTTGCGTTCATTGTTGTTCCCTTTCGTGGGCGGCCTTTGTGGCCGCGTTCGGAGAAAGGGAATTGCAAAAGCGGGCTCAGCGCGGGAGAGCGGCTATTTGCTGCTGGCCGGATTTCGGACAAGATATTCTACGGGGGCGGACCAATTTATTGGATCGCCAGCACGCTGCCGGTGGAATTACTGATTTGGCCGGTGATATGGCCGTCGACCACCAACACACTGCCCGTCACCCCAGTGACAGTGCCCACATTGCCCCGGACGACGATAATGCTGCCATCCACGCCGCCATCGATACTTTTTACATCCATATCGCAAACAATCAAACTGCCCGAGAGTTCTGACACCGAGTCGATCGCGGCGTCGGCTCCGCTGCCGAGCAAAATCAGGCTGCCGATCACGTCGCGCACGATATGCACCTGACCTGCGGAGTAAATTCCACTACCGGTGAGGCCATCGATATTGGCGTTGTTCGGGAGAGTTGGGGCGAACAGGCCTAGAGTCGCCCGGGCCACGTCGCAACTCGCTCGGGCATCATTCGCGCTGCCCGGATTTTTTATTTGGCTCGGATTCGGCGTTTGATTTGCCGCCGTTACATTCGAGCCGCTCTCGGACTGACCCCCGTTAAAATCGGTGGCCGAACATCCCATCATCAGTGCGCTGAAAATCAGAATTATTGCTCTCATGAATTAACAATAAACCCGCGGCGGCCCTGGGAGAGCTGACAAATTTCTGCGTGTTGTGTTTCAAATCGAGACGGCTGAAATGCCAATCAACTCTGTACGTACAGAGTTAATTTATTCGAAATCTTCTTTATCTTCGAGAGTCACCGGCTCGCAGCTGGTGGCCGAGTCGCTGAGCGACTTCATATGCTTTTCGAGGTCTTCTTTTTTGAGGTTGCCCTGTTTCAAGTTCCAGTCGCGCATCCGCACGTCATACAACATTGTGTCTAAGGACTTGTTTAGATCCGCCATGAGAACCTCCTAAAAAGCTAGTTCCAGTATTTGGGGCCTTTGCCGTCGGGGCCCTTGTCTTCGGGCTTATCGCCGACGCGGCGGTCATTGTTTACCACCAACTTAAGGTTGCGTCCACGACGACTTGATCCACCCTCTTTGGCCCGAGCCCGGTAGCGGGCGACCACCCATAGGGTTACAAAACCAACCGCAATACCGCCCAAATGAGCCAGGTTGGCCGTCGTTGAGCCCATCCCCGAATCCATCATGGTCACGAGCTCCACCAGCCCGATAATCATAACGAAGTATTTGGCCTTCATCGGGAACAGCATCATAAAATAAATTTCGCGCTCGCCGAACAAGATGCCGTAGGCGAGCAGCAGGCCATAGGTGGCGCCCGAAGCGCCCACTAAGGGAGCCAGCACCGTCATCACTTGGCCGGTGGCAAACGCGTAAATAAACGCGCCGATAAGATAGATCACTCCGGCGCCAACTCCGCAGGTCATGTAGTAAGTGAGAAAAAATTTACGGCCCCAGCGCGACTCGAGCTCAGAACCAAACCACCAGAGCACCAACATATTGAACAGCACGTGAAACACGCCGCTCGAGTGCAAGAACATGTAGGTAAAAACCTGCCAAATCCAAAAATCAGAAATCACCCGATAAGGAGTCAGCGCCAGGAAGTCGAAAATCGCATTGGACTGCAGCACCATGCCCTGAATGATCAGCACCAAACCGATCCACACCGCGACGTTGATAATAATCAACGCCCGCACCGTGGGGGTTAGAGGCACTGACATTTGAATTTGGGGCCGCTGATTCATTCTAGCGCTCTCCCTGGTGCTGCTGCTGCGACTCGCTCAGTTCAATCAAAATTCCCCCCGTGGATTTCGGGTGAATAAAGGCGATCAGGCAATTGTGGGCGCCGGGCACCGGAGTCTCATGCACCAGCTTTACGCCCTGAGCCTTTAATGTTTTTAGGATCGAGCGGATATCGCTGACCTTCAAGCAAATATGATGAATTCCCGGACCCCGCGAGGCCAAAAATTTGGCCACGGCGCTGTCGGGCGATGTCGGCTCAAGCAATTCGATGCGGGCGTCGTTCTGGAGCTCGAACATCCCGACTTTTACCTTTTCGCCGGGCACCTCTTCGACATGCATCTCTCCCAGGCCGAGATTTTTATAAAAACCCGAACCTTGGGCTAAGGATTCGACCGCGATGCCGATATGATCGAGTTCAAAAGTCAGCTTCATTGGCGCGGGCCCCTTTCGCAAACAGAGGCTTTAAACGCTCGTAAGTTTGCTGCAAAGTTTCAGGCAGAGCTTTGGTCTCGGCAATCAGCGGAAAAAAATTGGTGTCGCCGCCCCAGCGCGGAACAATATGCCAATGCAAATGGCCGGGGATCCCCGCCCCTGCCACGGCGCCGTGATTTAAGCCTAAGTTGAAACCCTGACATTTTAAAACGTCTGATAAAATTTTGGTGGCTACTTTTTGCCAGCGGGCGATGGCCGCGGCCACCTCGTCGCTGATCTCCCACAGGTTGCCGATGTGTTCTCGGGGGAGAATCAACAAATGGCCGGTGTTGTACGGATACTTGTTCATCACCACCATCACCTGCGCGTCCATGGCCAAAACCAAAGACTCCGCGTTGATGCCGGCTTTGGCGGCATCACAAAAAACGCAACCGCCGGTTTCGGGCAAAAGTTTGCGCACATAGCGGTAGCGCTCGGGCCGCTCGACAAAGTCGCGTTCTTGCGGCCACACGCTTTTGACAAGCTTGGCGGCCCAGTCGGCTCCGCGCGCGTTTTGTTTTTTTGCCGTGGGCTTTTTCTTAAGCGCCGGCTTTTTGGTTTTCTTTTTCAAAAGCGAACCGCTCCCGGCATAATAAACAACGGCTTGGCGTTGAGTTCGGCGTGAAAAAAGCTATTGGCAAAATGACTCAGCGAGCGCGACTCCGAAGCTTCTTCTAAAAATTCCATAAACGATGGGCGCTTTCTGCCTTTAAAAATTTTCGGATCTTTGCCGATGCCGGCGAGCTCACCCACCAGCTTGCGGGCGTCGTCCCAGCTGCCGGTCTTATCGACAAATCCCAATTTTACAGCTTGAGCGCCCGAGAAAATGCGGCCGTCGGCGTAGGCCGCCACGAAATCCGGGCTCAGTTTGCGGCCGGCCACGATCGCGCTCTTAAACTGCCCGAGCACATCATTCAGCATATCTTGAAACAACAGGCGCGCTTCGGGTGACATGGCTTTGTATTCGGCGCCCGCGTCTTTAAAACGGCCGGTGGTGATGGAGTAGCGCTGAATCTTGGCCCAATCGTAGAGCTTCTCCATATTGACGAAGCCCATGATTACGCCGATCGATCCGGTGATACAGCCCGGCTCAGAAATAAATTTGTCAGCCCCCATGGCGGCGTAAAATGCGCCCGAGGCGGCGACCGACGCGCAATACGCCACCACCGGTTTTTTATATTCTTCACGGGTGCGTTTGAGCTCTTCATAAATTTCTTGGCTGGTGCCGACCACACCGCCGGGAGAAGAAATCCGCACCAGCACACCTTTGATGTGTTCATCTTTGCGATATTTGCGCAGCTGCTCGAGAAATTCTTTGGTCTCTTTGTTGTCGGCGATGATGCCGTCGAGTTCGAGATGGAGAATCGAAGCCTTACCGACTTTTTCCTCAGGCGGATTAAACACAGACAAAATGCCGCCGACACCAATGATAAAGCCCAAGCCGAAAAGCACCAGCGTGGTGATCAATAAAATCTGAAAAAATCGTTTCATATTAAGACCTTCACTCTCTTGGGCGATAGTACCCCAGGTAGACACATTGGGCAAATTACAACGCTTTAGAACTGAGGTGGGATGGCATTCGATTTGTATTTGTATATGAGCATGCGTTTGTTTTGTGCACGGAATTTAATTAGAGCCGCTATTTTGTCGATCCTGTGGACAATGGCCACTCCGTCGGCCGCATTGAGCGAGACCCGCGCTGGAGAGGACTCCTATGTGCGCCTCGAGCACCAGTTTGTGTTGTCGACCAAAACCGACGTGCGCGCCATGTGCGAGCCCGGCGATGTGGTGGTGAATGGCAGCTGCGAAGGCCGCTCGGAAGAATTTCATGTTTGGCTGGACAGCAATCCGGTGAATGAAAATGGACGGAATGGATGGTCGTGCCATGCCCGCGTGGTGCGCGCCGATCAAGAGCTGCGCATCACCGCCGCTGTGACGTGCAAAAAATCCGGCGAAGCCCGCACCATAAAAAACGCCACCTCTAAGGGTGGCGTTTAAAAATCAATTCTAGTTATGACGCGAACTGAAAAGGTACAGCTAGCTGCGACCGCGGCGTACCCTTACTGCTCTTCTTTTTTGGCGTCGAGGGACGCTTTTAAGGTTTCACCGAAGAGGTCACCCAAGCTGGTCTTGGATGTGGCGGTGGCCTTCTTCACGTAGTCATCCACATCGGCTTTTTGCTCACGCAGTTTCACGAGCTTGGCGCTTAGGCCAATTTTACGTGAATCGCGATCGATGGTGATGATTTCGGCGCGAAGGGTATCGCCGACCTTAACCGCTTCGTCGGTCTTCTCAACACGCTTGGTGGAGAGTTCCGAGATGTGGATAAGACCTTCGATATCGCTTTCGAGTTCAACGAAAGCGCCGAAGTCGGCAATCTTAACGACTTTAACGTCGTACTGGGAGCCGATCTTATATTTGTCTTCGATATTGGCCCACGGATCTTGCTCAAGCTGTTTGAGGCCTAAGCTGAACCGTTCGTTCTCGATGTCGACGCCCAAAACAACGGCGCGGACTTTGTCGCCTTTCTTGAACACTTCTGACGGATGGTTGATCCGCTTGGTCCAAGAGAAGTCGGAGATATGAACCATTCCATCGATGCCGTCTTCTACGCCGACAAAGGCGCCGAAGTCGGTGATCGATTTAACTTCGCCTTCAATAATAGTACCCGGAGCATACGACTCTTTGAGCTCAACCCACGGATTGGTTTCGAGCTGCTTCATGCCGAGGCTGATGCGGCGGTTGGCCGAATCGATCTCGAGCACTTGCACGTCCACTTCGTCGCCGATTTTGAGAATTTGCGAGGGGTGCTTAACCCGCTTCGTCCAGCTCATTTCAGAAACGTGGATCAAGCCTTCGATACCCTCGGCAAGTTCAACAAAAGCGCCGTAGTCCGTCAGGCTGACCACTTTGCCTTTAACTTTTTTGCCGCCGGTGAATTCAGCCGCAACCGCTTCCCACGGATCGGTCTTCAATT
>CAYVRZ010000005.1:0-178545 GCA_964453895.1 uncultured Pseudobdellovibrionaceae bacterium
TGACCCGCGCACACCACGGCCACCATAAGAGCAAAGCTTCGAATCATTGGTTTCCCCCCGGAAAGTGGGAGCATTTTGACCTTGGTTGGTGTCATCGCGCACTCGTCACAAAGAGGATTGCAAAGATTTCCCGCCAAAACAGAGCCGCTTCGACACCAGTTTGTTGGCCCCACAGTTTGCAAGGAGATAAACTCGGGTTGAGGGGGAAAGCGCCCTCCGGGATGGGAGATCTCATGCGAATTCTAAAGGCTGTATCTGTCGTGATGCTGATTTGGGGAAGTCAGTCCTTCGCAAGTTTGACAGATCAGGTACATGAGATCCGAGCCCGGACGGCGCATCTTAATAAATTTCACCCGTCCTTAGGGGTGTCGGTGACTTGCGCACTGAATCAGAAGTCCATGGTCGCGGCGGCCTTAAAAGACCTCAAATTGCTTGAAGATCTTCTTCACGGCACAGCCCCCCAGCCGATGGATCCGCTAACGACTCTCGCCTGTACCCGCCCCGAGTGCGGTGGCGGAGGCGGTGGTGGCGGCTGTAAAACCTGCGTCGCACCCGACGAGAGTGAAATTCCGGGTCGAGACACGCTGTAAAAGTTCTGCTAGTCTCCTTGGATGCATTTTTTAAAATACATCCTAATTTTGCTCTTTGCGGCTTCGGCCTTTGCGCTGAATGCCGACAATATCAAAAAAGATCTACAGAAAGTCGGGCAAGACTTTAAGGTTCTTGGTCAAGACATCAAGAAGACAGCTCAAACCGTGGGCCAAGAGGCCAAAAAAGCCGGGCAAGAGATCAAGCAGGAATCGAAAGAATCTAGCAAAGACCTCGGGCAAAGGTTCAAGGCTGCGTTTTCTGAAATCGGCCAAGGGTTTAAAAACGCCTGGGGAAAATTGCGCGGCAATAACCCGCCCGAGCCTGAGAAAAATGATTTCAAGTAAGGTGATTCAGGGGCTCAATATCGCCCGCAGCGGAGTTTACTTTCTCGAGTCGATTCCGGTTTTGGCTTTCAATCGATTTGCTCGCCCGGATATGCCGCCGCCCTCAAACGCGCAGGTCCGCACACTTTGGAAAAATATTTTAAAACTGCACGAGCAAGAGGCAATAAACCTCGAGACCGGCGTGTACCCGTGGACTGCGCTCGATATAGAGAAACCGTGGAAGCACTTTCGCACGTACGCCGATGTCCTTCGCGACGGAGTGCGAGTCGCATTTCGCATGCGCGGCCGCAAGTCTAAAGATCTCAGCACCTCCGAGGCCGCCTCGCACAGCGAGAATATGCCCGAATATTACTCGCGCAACTTTCACTTTCAAACCGACGGTTACTTCAGCGAAAGTTCGGCCCGGCGGTACGAACATCAAGTCGAAATTTTATTTAACGGCACCGCCGGGGCCATGCGCCGATTGATCTTGCCACCGCTGGTGTCTTTGCTCCCGAAAAACGCTCGCATTCTCGATCTCGGGTGCGGACCCGGCACTTCAACCCGCTACCTGGCCGAGACATTTTCTAAGGCCAAGATCACGGCCCTTGATTTAAGCGCACCGTATTTAAAAGTTGCGCAAGAGAAACTGCGCCCCTACGCCAAGGTCGATTTTGTTCAAGGCGACGCGACGGCCACGGACTTTAAAGATGGTCTGTTCGACGCCGTGGTGTCGACCTACTTGCTGCATGAGTTGCCGCAACCGGAGCGCGAGAAATTGATTAAAGAGGCTTGGCGCCTTGTTAAGCCGGGCGGAGTTCTCGCGTTGGCCGACTCACTTCAAATCGATGACAATCCGGAATTGAATTGGGCGCTAGAGCGCTTTCCGAAAATTTATCACGAACCGTTTTTTAAAAATTATGTAACGACAAAACTTGAAGGCCTGATTGAGAAATCGACGGGCTGCAAACCCACGACCGAGCACGCGCTGTTTACCAAAGTGTGCTGGGTCAAGAAACCATAAAGGAGTTCTATATGGCTGCTCACACAATCAAACCCCTACTGACCGCGACGGCGCACTCGAGCGGAGGCCGCAACGGCCATACGGAAACCACCGACCATTCGGTCAGTGTGAATCTTTCGGTTCGAAAAGAGATGGGCGGCCCCGGGCTCCCCAACACAACCACTCCTGAGCATTTGTTCGCCGCGGGTTATGCCGCATGCTTTGGTGGGGCTTTGGAGTTTGTCGCCTCACAAAAAAAGAAAAGTGTCGCCGACGCCAAGGTCACCTGCGAAACTTCGATCGGACCCCGTGAAGGCGGCGGTTTCGGGATTGCGGTAAAAATGACTGTCCAAGCTCCGACCGTCTCGCAAGCCGAGCTCGAGGCCTTGGTTAAAGAAACTCATGAGAAGATTTGCCCTTACAGCCATGCAACGCGGGGAACTGTCGACGTAGAAATAAAGGTGCTGGGCAACTAGGCCTGTTACGTCTCAAGTGGACGGGTCGCTGCCATAATTTCGGCATGATTGCGGTCGTGGACCACTTCCATATCGCGATGGACTTTCTCTAAAACGGCCGTGACGTTGTCGGGATCTAAGCCCGCGGTTGAAACCCGCGGGAGGATTTCCATAATCACTTTGCGCTTCCAGCGGCCCATATTTACCCAAATGGTATTTTTAGGCATAACTTCGTACGCACCGGCGATCACAACCGGAACGATGTCGGCCTGCGCATTGGCGGCAAAAATAAATGGTCCGCGCTTAAAGGGCCCGATCTTCGGTACCTTTTGTCGCGTGCCCTCAGGGGCAAGAGCGAAGCACTCGCCGTTGTTCACGCGATTGATGGCGTTCTCGTAAATTTTCATAACCTTACTGCGGTCGCCGCGATCGATCGGCAAAACTCCACACATCGCCATCGCCCGACCGAAAAACGGGACTTTAAAGAGCTCAATCTTTGCGGCAAAGCGAAATGAGTGCGGCAGGCGAAACAAGACCGGGATATCAAAATTGCTCGAGTGACTGAACAAAATTAAGAAGCCCTTCCCCGCGCCATTTAAATTTTCGGTCCCGCGGATTTCTAGCTCCACACCCGAAATCCACAGCATCGGCTTCGCCCACATTGTGACGCAGGCAAAATCGATGGCCTTACGGGTGCGAAACACGGCCGCGGTTAGAATCACCACGGCGGACTGGAGCAAAGTGAAAATTCCGCCGAACACCGTGACCAATGGGCCGCGTATATAAGACAGCGGATCTAAAACTGAACGCATGCGAAAAACTAATCGTTTAATTACCAAATTTCAACCTCTAGAGCCGGATTTCGTCACTTTACCAGCTCGAAAATACCGTCAAATGAATTCTAATTAGCTCTCGCTCGTGGCATTGGCCTTGCTCATACGGATGCTCGAGATTGGTACGTCGTCTAATAAGGGAGTATGGTTCGATGAAAAAGTTTATTTTGGCCCTCGCTATATTGTCCGTGTCGCCGGCGTTCGGCGCCTCGGCCCACAGAGTTGAGGACCTCGACACAGAAGTTGAAGCTGAAACGCTGGATGTATACGAGCAGCGCCAAATGGAAGAAGCCGCTAAGCGCGAAGCTTTGGCCTTTGACCAACAAGCGAAGCAGCTCGAAAAACAAATCAAACAGTTGAAAGCGGAATCCAAGCAGATTTCGGGCCGGCTCGACAGCCAAGGCGCGCGTTTTAAGCGCATCGCCAAGCTGACCGCCGCTGCTGAAGCCCGCGCCAAGACTTTACAGACTCAGCGCAACCAACTGAAAGTTCGCCTCGACAACTTGAACTCGCGCATTCAACAATCGCAGAGCCGCCTACAAACGGCCAACGAGATGCAAGCCAACTTCGGCAAAGAAATCCGTGATGGCGAAAAAGAAAAGCGTGAGCTGACTCTTCGTCACCGCGCCGCTGAACAGCGCATCGCTCGCGCACAAGCTGTGATCAAGAAAATGCGCCAGCAGTCGCGCCGCCTCAGCCAAGAAAACCGCAGATTGGGCGACAAAGTCGCCACCCGCGAACGCACCGCCGAGCAGCTCGAAGAAATGTCCCTCGAAAACGAACTCTAGAGGTACCAGGTACCTTTTCGGTTCGCGTCAAAAAGCCGGCTTCAAGCCGGCTTTTTTATTTTAAGCGCGAAGTGGCTAAAGACCGCCAGAAGCAGGCAGCCGCCCCCAAAGATCAGGAACATAATTTTATAGCCAACAAGCCCCGCGAGAGGTGCCGCAACGCCCTCGCCGATGGCTGTACCTACGTTCGAAAAAATCATGGCGATGGCAAAGAACGTGGCCGCCCATGCCCCGCGTGAAAAATGCATGGCGAGAGACATATACACGGTCTCTTGCATCCCCCAGCAAATTCCCCAAAGCAAGCCACCCGGCACAACCCCCAAGAGCATGGGCAGCACGCAGCCGACTCCGACCAACACTAAAGAATAGGTCGCCGCTGGGCCGAGATCGGTGCGCTTTAACAATCGACTCGCCAACACCGCGCCGATCAAAGCTCCAACGCCACGAAAAGCGCCGAACACTCCGATTTTACCCGGCTCCACCTGGCGCACTTCGCTCAAAAACAAAGTCACCACGCCATCGACCCCGAACGAAGATATCGAATAAAAAATCCCGTAGATGGCGAAGGCCGCATAGGCGGGCGTAAGAAGATTTCGCCAATTGAACCCCGAATCGGCTTTGACGGCCGCGAGCGCCTTGGAGTTATTAAACCCAGTCATCGCGACCACAATAGCCACCGCGCCCGCCACCAAAGCCAGCACGGCAAAAATCAGTTGATAGCTATACCGCTGCGATAGCCAGCCAAAGGCCATCGAAGCTGAGATCAAGCCGAGCGCCCGCCCCGCCACCATCGCCGCCTGAATGGTGCCTTGCTCCGCTTCGCTCGACACATCCACCGCCCAACCGTCACAGCACGTATCGAAAAGAGCGAGACCCAGCGACGCGATCCAAGTGACCGATGCAAAAAACAAAAAATTCTGCGCTGGATGAGAAATTTTAGCGAGCACCAGGTAACAGGCGGCAAACAGCAACAAGCCCACCAGCATATAGGGCTTGCGCGAACCGAAGCGCCCGATTGCGACGCGATCACTCAACATTCCCAAAAACACTTTAAAAATAAATGGCAAAAGCAACAGGCTGGTGAAGAGTCCGAGACTTTCTTTGCTAACGCCTTTGCCCGCCAAGTAGGGCTTTTGAAAGTTGACCACGTACGCAAAGGCCGCGCCCTGCAGAAAATAGAGCGCGGCAAAGAATGTGGGCTTTCTCCATGGGGCAGTCATTGACGAAAATCCCTCTCATCCCTACTCTAGGGCTACCAATGGCGGCTGACTTCAATTCACTTTTGATTTTTACAGATGGAGCCTGCACAGGCAATCCCGGACCGGGTGGCTGGGGCTCGGTTTTGGTGTTTCCCGATGGCCACGTCAAAGAGCTGGGCGGAGGCAATCCCGAAACCACCAACAATCGCATGGAGTTGGTCGCGCCCCTTCGCGCTTTAGCGTCGCTCGAAGAGGCTCCCACGCCGACGATTTATCTCTACACCGACTCCACCTATGTGATTCGCGGAATCACGCAATGGGTTTGGGGCTGGAAGAAGCGCGGCTGGAAAAACGCTGAGGGCAACGAGGTTTCAAATCGCGATTTATGGGAAGAGTTGTCGCGGCAGGTGACTCGTCTTAAGCCCGCTAAAATCGAATGGAAATATGTGCGTGGGCACACCGGAGTTCCGGGCAATGAACGCTGCGATGAAATTTCAGTGGCCTATGCTAAGGGCAAACGCATTAAGCTTTACGATGGTCCCCTTCTGCAATATGGAATCGCGATTCACGATATTCCCGACGACGAACCGCTACCTGAAATGAAAACCTACGACAAAACTAAAAAACCGCCGGCTCATTCTTACTTAAGCATTCATGGCGGCAAAGTGATGCGGCATAAAACCTGGGCCGAATGTGAACGCCGGGTCAAAGGTCAATCGGGTGCGAAATTTAAAAAAGCGCAGTCAGAGCAGGACGAAGGTGAGATCTTAAAGTCTTGGGGTCTGAATCCCAAGGCAACGGTCATCGACGGAGAGTGAGTTCGGATTTTCGACTTTCGAGTCTTTAAGTTCTGTTTGCTTCTCGACCGGAGCCGGCGCGCGCTCGGGCTTAGGCGAAATGTTGGTTGCAGCGACCCACGGCGAGCAAATCACGACGGCGGCGACCAGTCGCTTAAGTGTGGGTTTAAACTGCAGAATACGTTTTACAAGTGACATCATTTTACCTTCACTAAATGGATCGGAGCCGACCCCTCGAGGCTTTACGAGGACTCGCCCTAAGCAGGCCTTAAGTCTATAGACTTTGGTGAGGGAAGAGTCAATAAACCGGAACAAAGTCCATGGCGAAGCGAGCCCTTTGGTCCGATGAGTGAGTGAATGAAAAAGTGGGTAGAAAAACTCATCGAGCAATTCGATTTTGACCTGAGCTCCGCCAATGGCGGCAAGGGTCCAAGCGAGAAACTTGGGCCCGAGGGCATCACTGACGAGCGCGCCACTTTGCTTTTTATTATCGACACGTTCAATAAACATTTGATCGACTTCGATGGCCACCCGGTGCGAAAAACCCGTGAAATTTTAGACGAGTTCGCTAAGGAACTTCTTCACTCCGAACATCAGCCCGCTGAAAAAGTTTTATTCCGCTTTCGGCAATTTTTCGCAAGCTATCGCATTGACGAGAGTGCCTATTTGCAAAAAACCTTCGAAGATTTTCGCTCGATCATCTGGGACTTTGTCGATCAACTGGCCGACGACATCTGCCAAGAGCAAAAAGACGACTTTGAAGTCAGCCAAAATCTGCAGCAGCTCAAAGACGCCGTTGAGACCAACTCCATCGCTGAGCTAAAAAACAGCTCGCGCCGATTTATCGATTCGTACGTCGAAAAACAATTCAAAAAAGACAAACGCAAAAACAACCGGATGAAAAGCATCCGACAAAACCTCAACGCCGTCAAAAAACAGCTCGGCGAAGCCAACAACGCCATCCGCGTCGACCATCTGACCCAAGCCTTTAACCGCAAGACGTTTGACGAATACACCGAACAACATTGGAAGCTCTTTCAAGCCTCGCAACACCCCGTTTCGATTATGCTCGTCGATATCGATCACTTTAAAAAAATCAACGACACCTTTGGCCATCAGGTCGGAGATTTTGTTTTAAAGGAGCTGGTCGGCACTCTTAAAACGCTATTTAAGCGCGAATCCGACTTACTGGCGCGAATCGGCGGCGAAGAGTTCGCCATTATACTCCCCGACTTTAAACTCGATCACGCCCAAGCCAAGGCCGAAGAAGTGCTCGCGCGCGTACGCAGTGAGACCTATGTTCACGAAGACAAAAAGATCAACTTCACAGTTTCGATCGGGATCGCCCAGCTGTGCGAGCAAGAATCGCGCGAAGGCTGGATCAAACGAGCGGATCTCGCTCTATACAATTCTAAAAACACCGGGAGAAACAAAGTAACGATAGCTCCCGCCAACCTGACCCGTGTTGCCTAGAAGTTCTCCACCGCCAGCGCTGTGCTAAGAGTTTGTACGGCTTTTTTAAGGTCGACAACCACGGCTCAAGCAAACCTTTGAAAATACACACATCCATTGCGGCAGCCGATTTGCAAAACCATCACCTATCGGGGGGTCCGCAATGTTAATTGACGTCGAGCAAATGGCCAAAACAGCGAAATGTCCGTGCTGCCACAGTGAGGGCAATTTTTCAGTGATGATGAATTTCTCATTTCGCGACAAAGAGTGCACGATCACTTGCCGATGCAACAGTTGCCAGTCTACCCACGAGGTGGAATCCAGTCCGATCTACGAAATGGTCAATACGGTTTTTGCCGCCGGCAAACAGGCCGCTTAATTAGCTCGAATTTACATACACTTAGCTAGCCCGCCTTCAGAAGTTCGGCGGCCGTCGACACATTGATCACTCGCCGGGGCGCCAACACCCCTGTGACAAAGACACACGTTCGCACAAATTTTTAAGTGAACCAGGCGGTTTAAATCCCCGCCGGCCCGGCACCATCGTTGCTCTCTCCATGACTGTACTCTCACCATCACAAAAGGAGTTTGCGATGCAAGGGTACAGGGAAATTGTTTTATCATTTTCAGTCGGTCTCGCATCCATCGGGACGTTTTACCAACTGAATCAATATCTAAAGAAGGAACGTGTCCTCCCGGTTCAAGAGCCCACCGTGCTTCAAGGACGAAGCGAAGATCCGGCTCTCTCCCTGTCTTGGGGACTCAATGAAATCCGAGCGCCGAAAGCCTGGACGTTCAGTCAAGGGCGCGAAGATATTATTGTCGCGGTGATCGACACAGGATGTGACGTTCACCACCCCGCTTTACGAAAGAATATATGGATCAACTCCGGCGAAAGCGGACTTGATGAAGACGGAAGCCCAAAGTCGTCGAACGGAATTGACGATGATAAAAATGGATTTATTGACGATTTCCAGGGATGGAATTTTGTAGCCAACTCACCCGATGTCACGGATGAACACGGGCATGGGACTCACATTGCGGGGCTAATCGGCGGCTCGAACGGGGTGGCCCCGCGTGTGAGTCTCATGGTTCTTAAATATTTCGACGAGAAAACGTCCGGAGAACAAAATCTCTCCAACACGATTCGCGCCATTAAATATGCAGTCAAAAACGGCGCGAAGATTATCAATTACTCCGGCGGCGGTATTATCCGCAGCGAAGAAGAAGAAAACATCATTCGCTGGGCCGCGCGCCAGGGCGTGCTGTTTGTCGCGGCGGCCGGCAATGAGGGGCTTAACTCCGACTTCTTTCACTTCTACCCGGCCAATTACGATTTACCAAATATCTTGAGCGTCGGCGCCTCCGATCGCAATGGCGCCCTGATCAAAATCAGCAATTTCGGCAAGTCCACAGTAGATATTGTCGCACCCGGAAAGAATATCTACTCCACTCTTCCCAACGGTCAATACGGGTACATGACCGGCACGTCCCAATCCACCGCCTTCATTACGGGCCTGGCCGCATTGGTCATGAGCCGATTTGATGACCGCCGACCCACGGCGATTATTAGTCGGATCATCGACAGCGGCCGGCCTCTCGCCAAGCTCAGAGGGCTTACGCGAAAAGGCACCATCGCCGACGCGGGCCGAGCCATGGCAACCACAAGCCAAGAGCCCATCACCGCGGGCTTTTAACAACTTGGCCCGCAAAATGCTATTAGGACTATAGTTACTAAGCGAAACATTTAAATCCGGTTTGAACGTTCAAAAGAGGTACAGACTGAGATTAATTTCCCCGTTGGTCTGGAGAGCGACTTTGCTTAAGCACCGGTGGCATAAGGCACCTGAACCCTATTTACTCGGGCTTTCACTGATCATAGTACCGGCGATTGCGATCGCCAACTCCAATGCCAGCTTGAACCTTCGTGCCATTCTAATTCTAACAAGTCTCGGCCTCGCCTCATATATCGCGCTTCGCTTTTGCCAAGTTCGAAATGCCCATGAATCGAATGCGGATCGATTTCAAAAGCTCTTCGACACAAATATTATCGGCTTTGTGATCGGCGATCGGCATGGCCGAATTCTAGACGCGAATGATTACTACCTGGATATGATTCATTGCACGCGCGAAGACCTCAAACGGGGCCTGAACTGGAAGCAATTCACCCCTCAAGAGCATATGGACGCCAGCATAAAATGCATGCGTGAGCTCGTCAGCAACGGTCAGGCCATTCCGTTTGAAAAAGAGTACGTGCGCGCCGACGGCAGCCGCGTATGGGCCATGGTCGGAGCGACGATGATTGGCGAGCGAGTCGTATCTTATGTTCTTGATATCTCGGACCGCAAGCGGGTCCGCGAAGATCTTGAGGAAGCCAAAAGCCGCCTTGAAGAAAATGTCATCGAACGGACCAAAGATTTGCTCGATGCCAACCGCGAGCTCTTTAAATTGGTGACCGAAAGTGAGATCGCCAGTGAGCGCCTGCGCGAATCGCAATCCTTTCTCGACTCGGTGATCGAAAATATTCCTAACTTGATTTTTGTTAAAGACGCTCAAGAGCTGCGCTTCGTCCGCTTGAATCGCGCGGTCGAAAATCTTGTGGGCCTTACCAAGTCCGATCTGATAGGAAAATCCGACCATGACCTTTTCCCGAAAGAGCAAGCCGACTTCTTCACCGAGAAAGACCGCGCGGTCCTTCGCGAGAAATTGGTTCTCGATATTTCGGAGGAGCCGATCGCAACGCCAAAGGGCGAGCGGTTTTTGCACACGAAAAAAATCCCCATCTGCGACAAACATGGCAACCCGGTCTACCTGCTTGGAATATCCGAAGACATCACTGAAAAAAAATTGGCCGAAGTACAAAAGATCGAACTGATGCAGGCTCAAGCCGCGCGCGAGGCCGCCGAGCGCACGGCCGAAAAACTGCAACTGCTGGCTGAAGCCACCTCGGCCCTGAACGCCTCACTCGATGTTCGCTCCTTGCTCAAGGCCTTTTCCGAATCGATTGTCAAAACCATGGCTGATTGGTGCATTATTGATTTTTACTACGATAAGGACCAATCCATAGAACGAATGGTCGCGACCGCCGCCGATGGAAATTTGCCCGATGAAGTGCGCAATTGGTGGGAGCGTAAGAAATTAGACTTAAACGCTCCCGAAGGCTTAGGCGCTGTGATCCGAACCGGCGAAGCCCGCATCTACCGAAATCTCGATGCCAATCACGCGTCTCAATATTTTTCTGACCCGGAAGTTTTAAAAAAGATCTCAGAGTGGGGCCTCCAGTCGACGATTGTTGCGCCGCTCGCCTATCACGGAAAAGTATTTGGCACGATGAGCTTAATCTCAACCAGCGAACGCGTTTACAACGACGTGGATCTTTCGATCACCCAGGACTTAGCTAAGCGTGCGTCTTTGGCCATCGAAAATGCGCGACTTTACGCAAAGGCCTTTGAGGCCAGTCGGGCCAAAAGTGCGTTTCTTGCCAATATCAGCCATGAAATTCGCACTCCCCTGGGCGCCATGCTCGGCTTTGCCGAATTGATCTTAGAAGATAAAACTCTAAATGCGGCCCAGGTTGATTATGTTTCGACTATAGCGCGCAACGGGCGCCAACTTTTGCGCATTGTCGATGAAGTCCTCGATCTCTCTAAAGTGGAATCGGACCGCATCCAGATTGAGCGCGTGTCTTTTTCGCTCCCCGAACTTTTTGAAGAAGTGCGTGAACTATTGGCCGTTAAGTCCGAAGACAAGGGGCTGACTCTTTCATTCAAGGGCATCGAGACATTGCCACTCACCGTTGTGTCGGACTCCCTGCGACTTCGACAGGTGTTGGTCAATGTCATCGGCAATGCGATTAAGTTTACGGATAAAGGGTCGGTTACGGTTTCGGCCTCGTACACTCCACTAAAAATGCACGCGAATCACGGCAATCTCGAAGTGGTCGTATCCGACACCGGAGTGGGTCTTGGCGAAGATCAAACTGGAAAATTGTTTCAGCCCTTTGTTCAGGCCGACGAATCGACCACGAGAAAGTTTGGCGGAACCGGCCTCGGTCTGTTCTTGTCGCGAAAACTAGCTCGTTTGCTGGGCGGCGATGTGACTTTACGTAAAAGTGCCTTGGGCCGGGGCAGCGAGTTTGTGGTCACCATCGAAGTGGAAGCCGGGCGCGAGACCGCGGTACGCCCTCAGGTCACCCGCAAAAATCATATTGATGAGATGGCCGAAGCGCGAGTGCTGGTGGTTGACGATTCGCCCGACAATCGCATGCTGATCGGCGCCATGCTGAAAAAAACTGGCGTGCATCTCGATATGGCTGAAAACGGGCGCAGTGGTGTCGAAAGAGCCTTAGAAAACAAATACGATCTCGTTTTGATGGACATCCAAATGCCCGAAATGGACGGCTACGAAGCCATAAAAACTCTAACCGATCAGGGCTACGACGTACCGGTGGTGGCGTTAACCGCGCATGCCATGAAAGGCGACCGCGAGCGCTGCATAAAGGCCGGATTCACAGATTATATTTGCAAGCCGGTGACCCGGCAGGCGCTGTTGAATTGTTTAGAACGTTACACCGGTGAACATTCGACGCCGCATTTGCATTAGCCTAGGCTAAAATTAACTCAACAATTTCTTAGAGATCTTACCGCTCTCGGTTTTGGGCAAGTCGTGCATAATCACGAACTCAACCGGAACTTTAAACTTGGCCAGGTGTTTTTCACAGTGCTCGCGCAAAGCCACATCATTGAGTGATCGTGCGTTCTGCTCGAGCGAAACAAAGGCTTTGCCCGCCTCACCCCAGCGCAAATGCTTAATCCCGATCACCGCCGCCTCGCGAACGCCGGGGAGCAGCCGCAACACCTTTTCAATCTCGGCCGGATACACATTCTCGCCACCGCTGATGTACATTTCTTTTTTGCGGCCCATTACATAATAGTAACCTTCATTGTCGCGCAAAACTAAATCGCCCGTGTAAAGCCATCCGTCGCGAACCGTCTCAGCCGTAGCCTTGGCGTTGTTCCAATAGCCCGACATGGCGACTGGGCCTTTTAAAATTAACTCGCCAACAACAAAGTCTTCCACATCGCTCCCCGACTCATCCACGACGCGCGCGTCGATGTAAAAGTTAGGAAAGCCGATCGAGCCCATTTTGCGACGGGAGTCTTCTTGGTTGAGCGAGAACACATTGGGACCAAATTCCGTCAACCCATAGCCCTGGCGCACCGGGATGCCGCGCTCTTCCCACTCACGAATCAACTCCACCGGCATGGGCTCCCCGCCCACGATGGCGTAGCGAACCGACGACAAATCAGCGCGGTTAAAAACCGGCGACCGCTTCAAAAAATCCATAGTGGTCGGCACACCAAATAAGACCGTAACTTTTTCTTTCTCACACAAATTTAAAATCAGATCGGCGTCGAACTTCTTTAACAAAATAACTCGGGCGCCCCGATGCAAACAGGGCGTGGTCAAAACATTCCAGCCGCCGGTATGAAACAGCGGCAAAAATGTAAGTACGCAATCATTCTGTGTCAGATTCAACCGCAGTCCCGTATTTACCGAATTCCAAAAAATCATGCGCTGAGAAATGACCGCGCCCTTCGGAAAGCCCGTCGTGCCCGAGGTGTACAAAATCATGCACGGATCTTCAAAACTCGCCGAAAATCCAACCGCAGCCCCTTGCGGCTCAATCAAGAGTTCCGTCAACGACTCGGGCCCATCAAAATTCCATAAGCGAACACTGTCTTTAAGCGGTTCCGCCACCGGCCACAGCGCCTGCTGGGCAATCAAGAGCTTGGCTCCAGAATCCGAGACGATATGGCGCACCTCAGAGGTGGTGAAGCGAAAATTGACCGGGACTAATATCGCGCCCAAACGTTGAGTCGCATAGAACAGCACAATATATTCAAGTTCGTTTTGCGCCAAACAGGCCACTCGGTCACCCGGCTGCACATCGAACTGGTCGCGCAAGCGCGCCGCGAGATCTTGGGCTTTCGCGTAAAACTGAGAATAGGTAAATGCGCGACCACTGTCGCCACATTGAATGGCCACCGCATTGGGCGAATACTCAGACCAACGTTTTAACCAATCAAGTGTCATAATCCCACACCATGGACGTGGCGGCCATCGACAGACCCCCACCCGAACCCAGCATAAAAACCAAATCGCCTTTTTTGAGTTTTCTCTGAGTTACGGCGTCATGCAGAGCCATCGGAATGCAAGCGCTGCCCGTGTAGCCGTAACGATCCATGATGTTGTGAGATTTGGAGTGAGGCAAACCCAGATTGTCGAGCGCCTCGTAGATGCTTTGAATATTAATTTGCGTCAGAAAAAAGTGCGAAATGTCTTTTTCGGTTTTTTGAATCCGGTCGAGTAAAATTCGCGTTAAGCGCGGCCAGTGGGTGCCGTTGGTCTCGATCGGGATTTTTTTGGCAAAATCGAGCAGATGTTTTTTATTTTCAATCACCTCGTGAGTGATCGGCCGAAACGTCCCGCCGCCGTAAACGCCCATATAATCGTGATACTGACCGTCGGCAAACAAGGTCGACGCCAAAATGCCTTCTTGTTGCTCAGTTTCGCGAGCCTGCACAACCACCGCGCCCGCGCCATCGGCAAACAGTGTCGCGATCTTGTGATCATCGTAATTCAGCCATTTGGTCATGCCGTAGGCGCCAACCACCAAAATATTTTTGTATTGCGGATCGATCACATACTTGGACGCCATATCAAGAGCGGTTACAAACCCCGCGCAGGCCGAGTTGATATCAAACGCGCCCGCATTTTTCGCGCCGAGTTTAAATTGAACAACGGCCGCCGTGCTCGGAGACAGATAATCGGGAGTATCGGTCGAGACGATAATTAAATCTAAATCAGCGGCCACAATTCCCGCGTTTTTCATCGCTTGCTGCGCTGCAGGCACAATCAGGTCCGAAGTGGTTTGTTCTGATGACATAAAGCGTCGCTCGAAAATATTTCGTTTCTCGCGCAAAAAAGTATCGACGTCTTTGCCGTACATCTCGTTGAAGAATTGATTGGTCACCACTCTCTCAGGCGCATACAACCCGGTTCCGCGAATAACTGCTCGTTTCACTGTCACTCCTGATTCATGACCACGTTAGATCTTCATCATTTCTTTGTTGTTATGACGCGCGAAAATAGCTAAGACTCCTCCCAAAAACAAGGGGTGTTTCGGGTGAGTAAGATCAATTTTGACTTCAAAGATCGCCATGTGCTTGTCACGGGCGGCGCGCAAGGCATCGGTTTCGAAATCGCTAAGTCTTTTCTTAGAGCAAACGCTCTAGTCACAATCGCCGACTACAACGGTGAGGCCCTGCTGGCCGCGGGCAAAGAGTTAAAGGATTTTGGTACCGTTTACACAGCTCAGCTCGATGTCACCAACCGTTCGAGCTGCCAAAAGCTGGCCGAAACTTTGGCCAAGCCGATCAACGTTTTAATTAACAACGCCGGCATCACTCGCGATAAAAGTTTTGCCAAGATGACCGATCAAGATTTTGATCAAGTCATTCAAACAAATCTGACCGGTTTGTTTAACGTGACCAAAGCCATGTTTGAAAAATTTGACGCCAACCAGCCTAAACGCATTATCAATATGGCCAGCGTGGTGGCACTGTATGGCAATTTTGGCCAAACAAACTACGCCGCAGCCAAAGCGGGAGTGGTGGGCATGACCAAAACTTGGGCCAAAGAATTCGGCCGCAAAGGCTTTACCGCCAACGCCGTCGCGCCTGGCTTTATCCGTACGAAAATGACCGAAGCTATGCCGAAAGAAGTTCTCGATGGCATTTGCGCCAAAGTTCCCGTTCAGCGTTTGGGGGAAACCGCTGACATCGCTAACGCCTGTATGTTTTTGGCGAGCGATCAAGCTGCGTACATCAACGGCACTGTGATCAGCGTCGACGGCGGCTTGGTTTTATAAAATGACAAAATTAATTTTGGCTTTCCTCGTTGCAGGCAGCACCACTGTATTTGCCAAATCGGGCCCAAACGCGGCCTTTATTGAGATCCGACCGGGCGTGGAGTTGTTCGTTGAACACCACCCGGCAGCGCCCGGTCGCCCAACCGTATTTTTGGCCAATGGCCTCACCTACAGCACCAAACAGTACGACGATTACGTGGAAGCTTTACGTAAGCTCGATCCGGGCATCGGTATTGTCGCATGGGATATGCGCGGCATGGGCAAGACCTTGCTTAAGTATGGCCCACAAAGAGAGCGGGTTCTGATTGAAGATCAGGCCAAGGATCTGCGCGACCTGGTTAAGAAATTAAATATCACCGGCGCGAAATCCTTGATGGGTCTTTCTTATGGCGGAGCTTTAAAGCTGCTCTATTCGACTTTGCACCCCGATGAATTCGATCACTACATTGGCTTTGCTCCGCTGGTCGAGCGGGTGCCGGCGCAAGATTTGTATCTGCAGCGCATGGTGCGATGGCATCGCATGATGTTCCCGTTTGATCGCAGTTCCGATGATGAGATTTACGACCATTACTTAAAAGACTTGGTTTACCGGACTTTTTGGCTGGCCGAACCGATTATACTTGAGAATCCTTACAAGCTCGACGCCGTCTTTCGCATGGTTCAAGGGGTAAAGAATTTCAACGCCTTCTCGCTTGCCGACAGATTTCCGCGAAACAAGATTCATTTAATCGCCGCCAAGAACGATGAACACGTAAAACTCGATCGCTTGAATGAATTTTGGGCGACCGTGCCGGAGTCGGCGCGCGCCAGCTATTTGCGGCTTGATCATTCGACGCACAAAATTCCCGAAGCGTGGCCTCATATTGCCGCCTCTTGGACCCTGCATATTTTAAGTAACCATCCCGATCTTCACCGCGGACTCATCTTTGAAGGGGACCCTTATAAAGCCGAAGCTAAACACGGAGCCATCCGTATACCCCTAAACAAAGCAGGAAATTGTGAACCTTTACTCGGAAAGATACCCGAACAGCGCACACGCTGACGTACTATTTATTCATGGCAATTTGGCTTCCTCCCGTTGGTGGAAGCCGACCCTCGAACAGTGGAAAAAGTTAGGCCACAAAGGCAAAGCGTCACTGATCACCGCCGACTGGCGCGGTTGTGGGCGCAACTCTGAGTGGTCAAATGATAAACAATTTTCGATTCAAGATCTGGCCCAGGATTTTTTAAATCTGCTCGATAAAGAGCGCCTACAAAAGGTGCACTTAGTCGGGCATTCGCTGGGTGGACTGATTGCTCTTCAAATGATGATTATGGCCCCGGAGCGCTTTGATAAAGCGGTGCTACTCGATCCGGTCGGCGCGGAAGGCGTGGTTTTTGACGACAGTATGTACGAGGCCTTTCGGCAAATGGCTTTAAGCCCGGAGCTCACCCGCACCGTGATTTTAAGCACAGTGAAAGATGCCGACAATTGCCTCGATGATAAGCAAAAAGACGAGATGGCGGAAGATGGCTACAAAGCCGTGCGCGGCATCGGCAGCTCGGTGCTTGAGATATTAAAATCTGTAAATCTCACTGAACCCGCTCGCGAGGTAAAAGTCCCCACGCTGATTCTGCACGGCAAAGAGGATATGATCATTCCGCTGAAAGACTCTGAGCAACTCGCCAAACTGATGCCACACGCCAAGCTTGAAATTTTGGACGGTGTTGGGCACTGTTGGAATGTTGAGAATCCGGCCGCATTCACAAAGCGGGTCGACACCTGGTTGGCATAAATTCTTTTAGGGGGGAATTGTGCGAGTTTTACTGGTTGTTTTATTTTTTATTTTCACAAGCGGCTGCGGGCCTGAGCAAACGGCCCGCGATGCCAATAAAAATGAATTCAATGCGATGGCCCGCGAGCAGAAGGTTCACTTTGACCTGATTGAGGGCGTTTACAAAGGTTTCCTCACGCAGCTCGATGGCAAGCCCATGGCCGCGACATTAACTCTTCATTCCTTCGTGCAATTTGTGCCCGTCGCAGGTAGCGCCGAACTGGCTCCGATCCCTTCGATCGTGGGCAATATGATGGCGGGAGAATCGGGCAATTTACTTTGGCTTTTCAACCAGGGCACCTATTTGCCAGAAGAAAAATCATTAAAAATGCTCGGACAAGCGGCAAGCACGACGTACTTAAATTTTTTAAACGTTAGGGTGGCCGGCAATTTATTGACCGGGACCTTTATGGCTGGGAGATTTTCGTCGACCGTGGAATTTACAAAGGTAAAATAAATTGATTCTTTTCGCAGCACTCGTCAGCTTAAGCACCTACGCTCAGACACCGGCCATTAATCTTTCGCAGGCCATTCGCCAAGGGCTTGCATTTAGCCCTGAAATGCAAAAAGCCGAAGCCGAAAAGAAGGCCGCCGAGGATACTTATAAAATCGCACAGGCAAAATTGTTTCCAACGATCAGTGCCGAGGCCTCGGGTGGCTCCATAAAAACGTCTTCGGCCTATTCTTCGACCGGAACTCCGGGCGGAGTCCGCGAGCGCTATGAGGCCTACTTAAAAGGTGAACAGATCCTCTTTCAAGGCGGTGTTGTCGTCGCCGGACTCTCGGCCGCGAAACTGGAGCGCGACGCTAAGACGCAAAAAGTTTTTGCCGCTCGCCAAGATTACACATTTAAAATTGTCGACGCTTATTTGGCCGCCGCGCACGCGCAAGTGAACTTAGGAATTTCTAAAGAGAACCGGCAAGTTTTAAAATCCTACGCCGATATCACCGCCAAGTACGCGGCCATCGGACGCAGCAAGAACATCGATCGCCTTCAGGCCGAGGCCTCTTACAACTTAAGTGAAGCGCAAGTTTTGCAGAGCGAGAGTGAACTTGAGCAAGCCCGCCAAGATCTTTTGCGCTTTCTCGGCACTCCGGAAGACAGCAAAGAGCTCGATACGCAGCTGGCCGCGCAGTCGGTCGACACCGGGTCCCTCGACCAACTTTATCAAAAAGCTCTGGCCAACAATCCCGAGATCAAGGCCCTGCAGCTCGAAGTGGAAAGCCTCAAATACGCCAATCGCGTAAAGATGGCGACCCATCGGCCGAAGTTGAGCTTAAATGGAACCTATGGCTATGGCTCCCCGGACCGCGTCGCGATCGGTGAAAAAAACTCTGAGCAATATTCCGTAACACTCAATCTCTCCGTGCCACTTTTTTCGGGCTTTAGCTCGCTGGCCGAGTCAGACTCGTACACTCAACTGTTGATTCAAAAAGAAAAAGACCTGCAGATCAAGCAGATCGAATTGCAGAAAAGTTTAGCTAAAGCCCTGGCCACTGTTCAGCGCGAGTTCAATCGTTTAAAACTCACACAACTTTCGGCCGCCGCCTCAAAGCGCGCCATGGATGCGGGAATTCGTGATTACAGAAACGGCCTGCTGTCGAGCACAGACGTTTTAAACATTCAGCGCACGCGCTTTGAAGCCGATCGCCAATACACCTCGGCGCAATTCTCGTACAACCGGCAAGTGCTCACTCTCCGGCGCGATTTGGGCATTGATCTGGAGAAGACTTATGTTACCCGGTAAATACGGGTCCATTCTCGCGGGGTTATTGCTAGGTCTATGGCTTGGCCTGGCATCGGCCCACGCGGCCCCGAAGAAAAGCTCTCCGAATTTAAATCTAATCGACGAGAGCGTCCGACTAAAAGTCTTGCAAGAGGAGTCGGTGCAAAAAGATATCCCCAGCGCTCGCCGCACCTACACCCTCGGCTTTTCTGATACATCAGCCAAAAAACTTGAGGTGATTTCGAACGGCCGCACGGTCAACTACGATGACGTGCGCCGACCCGGAGTCAGCGGCGGCATTGGCTACTTTCCGCTGCGCTATCGTGGGTATTTTGGAGTGTTGGGCAACGTCACGTACAGTTATGGCGAGCGCAGTGGTTTGGTTAAGACGTCCCTGCATTGGATAACGGGCGACATAGCCCTCGCCTACCGCTATGAAGAATCAACCTCGGCTTGGATAAAGCCGTTTATCGCACTGGGCGCGGGCTACAATGTTCTCGTTCAGCGCGGGCCCAGCTATTACAACACCAGCGAAGCCCGCGGTGTGGGAACAGGAACGCTGGGTGCGAATTTCAATTTGAACCGAACCTTAAATTTTAATTCACCGTTGACCTGGGAGCTGACCGCGCGCGTGCGCAAAGTGATCGACAACGCGGACAGCAGTTTAGATTTCAACGGCGAACACTATGCATTGGGATTGGAGTTGGCCCTATGAAGATCAAAGCCCGTCATATTTTGGTGGACCAAGAATTCGAGTGCCAGGACCTGTTAAAGAAGATGTCCGAAGGCTCGACCTTTGAGGAGCTAGCCGCGAAATTCTCTAAATGCCCCTCAAAAGCCCGAGGCGGCGATTTGGGCGAATTTGGCAAAGGGCGTATGGTCCCGTCTTTTGAAGAGGCCGCCTTTGCCCTGAATGTGAACGAAGTTTCAGGTCCAGTTCGGACCCAGTTTGGCTACCATCTAATTCAGCGATACGCCTAAATTCCGATAAGATCGGTGATGGTTTCTGTCGGTCGATTGGCACTTTTAATTTTCTCGATTTTGCTGCTTTCGGCCTGCACAACTACATCTCGTGATGTGATGGTGGACTATGTTCCACCGCCTACACCTGAAGAAATCTCAGCCAAGAAGAGTGTCGGAGTTTTACAAATCCAGTCGCAGCTCGGAATGAATCGCGCACCTGCGGATTTAGGCTTCGCCGAGAAATTGTTTAACCCTTGCACCTATGGGATTCCCGGCGAGGGCTGCGAACAGCGCGTGATGAATGTGGTGCACTTTCAGCTCATGTGCCGCGATTCGGAAGGCACGGTCAGCGTGGTCCCGGTCGGATTAAAACCGATTGTTTCACCGCGCATCACTTGGAGCGTGGGCGCCCAATCGGGCCTTACCAAAACCGATCACAACGGCTATGGCCAGTTTAGCTTTATCAGCGGCAACCGCGTCTCAGAAAAACGGCTGATCTTGCGCAAAGGTCCGCACTATGTGGGTTTGACTGTCTCTGAGATCACGAAAATTGTTTTGCCCAAAAATTGGTGCGGCCGCACCTGAACTAGTCGGTAAAAATATGCACCCAAAAGCCGCCATACTCGGCAATTCCATGCCGACGAAATTGCGCCGACACCGGGGTTGATCCCAAAATATTTCCCGCATGCCCCGGCGAGCTCAGCCAGTCGTTCACAACTTCGGCGGCACCCCGCTGACCTCGGGCGATATTCTCCCCCACCGCGCCCCAGCCGACTCGAGCGCGATGTAATCGCTGCCCGACATCGCCATCTTGACCTTGATGTGAGAGTTCGTCGCGCTGATACATTTCCTGCGCGAAGCGCAGGGCTTCGCGATTTAGATTTTCGTCCGACTGCAAAGGGTGCAAGCCCCGCTGCGCGCGAATGGAATTGATCATCTGCCCGGCCTGCACGGCGACCGTAAAAACTTGTGGAGCCGGCGTGGGCCGCGGCACCACAGGCCCTGAAAGAGGATCGCGATGCTGAGCCAGTTCAATGCGCAGACTTGGATTTTTGCGCACTCGAAGTGCGGCCGGCAGCCCGGCCTCGGTGGCACTGTCATCTTCATCTTCTTCTGGGTACACCAACGGAATGGTTTGGCTGCCAAAGGGATTGCGGATGGAATCGCAAAAAGTGCACCAGTCCGCGCGCGCGGAAGTAGCTCCCAGGGCTAGGATGAGTAAGAGCGCGGATTTCATATATAAAGAGACTGAGCAAAGCGGGGGCCCGCATAAACGAATATATGCGTTTTAACGCTTACTGCCCGTCTAAAAGCTCACCGGATGGCTATTAGCGCGGCGGCGAGATCTCGGCCTTGGGAACAAAATAAATCAACCGGCCTTTGTTCTTCATAACCGCGGCCATTTGCTTGGCTGGCGCTCCGCGCCCCGCAAACAAATCAATGCGGCCGGGTCCGCGAATGGCGCCGCCCGTGTCTTGGTCAAAAACAAAACGCGATGAGGGTATCCATGCCTGAGGTTCGGTGTCGTTTTCGCCCGCAAAGGATGGCTTTTCAAATTGCAAATAGGCCAGCGCGCCTTTTGGAAAATACATTTGGTCAGAGGCGATGGTGCGGCCATTGACCAACTCCGTACCCATAAACGTAATCCCTTTAGCGCTCGTGAGGGGACGAAAGAACACGTAGCTCGGATTGAGCTGCATAATCCGCCGCGCTTCTTCAACCGGCAACGATCGCAAATGGTTCTCGATGGTAAAGAGACTCATTTTTTCTTTTGGGATCACATCGAACATATGTTTTCCGATCGGAACGTACGGGTGCCCATTCTGCGCGGCGTAGCCGACTTTAATCTCTTTACCGCCCTGGAGCCGAACCACACCGGAGCCTTGGATTTCGAGAACAAACGCGTCGACCGGGCTCACGTAGGCTAAAACCTGCGCCTGTTCTTTGATTTCGCCCGAATCGATGGCCGCCCGACTGGGATAAACCACCACGCGCGGAACGGCCTCTTTATCTTTACCCTGCACCAGGCGACCGCGCAGAGTATTGCTCTTGCTGCGCTGCTCGAGCGGCGCTTTTTCTAAAAAACTCAAAGCCTGGCGCGTGGGGATAAATGAATCCAGATCCACATCGACCAAATCTTTGGGCCTGGTATAGAGCGGCTGAAAATGGTCTTTCGTGGGCTTGAGCGAGCCCTCGATCAGCGGCTCAAAGTACGAAGTCATAAAAACTTCGCCCCACTTGTCGGTGCCGTAGACTTCAAAGGCTTCAAAGCGCTCTTTCAAAGCCGCGCGAAAGCGCGCGCCCGTCGGATCCGCCTTGGCCTCGCCCAGCAAATATTCAAGGGCCACTAAATACTCTTCGCGAGGAACGGCCCGTGGCCCGAAACCGAATACGGGGTTGCCATTTTCTTTTGCGCGTAAAAATTTAATATTGGCCTCTAAGCCTTCGATTAAAGAAGTGAACTCCAAGTCATCTGCGAGTTCGGGCATGCTCGACGGGCGCATGGCCTCTGTGGTCTTTTTAATCGGACTTCGGGCGCATCCCCACACCAACAAAGCGGCAAAGCTCAAGCAGAAATATCTCATAGTTTTTAGTGTATCCAATACTTTAGGCCTGTCCACTCACTCCAAGCCTAAAGTATGGCTTATTTTGAGCCGATAGGTTCATTGACCAATTGAACATATTGAACATTAGGACGGAGTAGCCCCCAATGCGCACTTTCAGAATCCTCCTGGCACTTTGGTTTGCTCTAATTTCATCCCATTCCCTACCCGTTCTCGCGGCTTCGGTTAAAGCTGAAAAGTCCGAAGAAAAAATCCTGCTCGATATGGCCAACTTTTTCAACTCGCTCAAGTCGGTCGGTCATATGGTGAATTTGATGAAGGCCTCGGCGAGCGAGGATGACAAAGAATTTTTAAATGATCTCGACAAAGAAACTCTGGCTCAGCCGATTCCCAACGTCACCGTCGATGTGCGCAAGAAAATTGTTTACTTTAAAGGGCTAAAACCCCTGCAGGTGCTTGATCTCAATAAAGGAAAATTCTCGATCGACGAGCGGGAGTTCTCTTTCGATTCAACCCTCAATGCTGAGAAGGCCATCGCCGAGCTTGAGAACCTATTCTTTCCACAAAAAAGTGCGTGGCTAAATTGGATTCTTCCGCAAGCTCATGCCGTCAGTAAACAGCAAAAGGGAATGCTCATGGGAGTTTTTGGCGCCATGGGAATTATGGGCATGATGGCTTGCTTCTCTGGACAAAAACCAGCGCAACAAGGTCAACAGCAGCAGCAACAACAACAGCAAAACCAAGGGCAGCAGCAAATGAGTGCAGCCGGCGGATGCGGAATGGGCATCGCAGCACTTCTCGGGCTGTTTTTAGCCATGGGAATTAAAACCGATGAAGCCAAAGAAGTAAAATGCACGGTCACCATGAATGGCGTGCAAACCGCGCAAGTGGTGGGTCCCGGCGGCCGCGTGCTCAGTTCGACACAAGGCCTACCCGGTCAGTATGTCAACTATCCTCCTTCCACAGGCCCGATGAATTACGGCAATCAATTGATGCAGATTTGCAGCAATCCAACGGCGTTAGGAAATATCAATCAAGCCTTGGCCGCACCCATTGTACTCCCGCCCGCAAAACAGATGAAGGCCTATGCGACCGGTGGCCCCGCGCGCCCGGTGACAACCACCACTCAATCGCTCGCACCCCAATCCCGCGATCCCGCGCAATCGGGCAATGCACGATTTCTGGAACCCGGCACGGGTGGAGCTCGTTAGTATTTATGATTCTATATTCGGCGATTTTCTTTAGCCTGATATTAACGACCCCTGCTTCGGCAGGGGATTTGTCTTTGATTTCTATTCCGTCGGCCGAGATCACCGCCTACCCGGGGTCACCAATGCTGGTCTCAGTGACGGCGCGTTCCGAATCGGGCCTGCCCATTGTTTATGAGTGGAAAAAAGACGGAAAAGTGCTCGCGGGCGAGACTTCAAACGTGCTTGTGGTTCCATCGGCCAAGCCGAGCACGGCCGGCATTTATTCGGTGTCAGCAAAGACCGCAAGCGAAAATAAAAGCGCTGAAGCTAAAGTTATTGTCAGCAAAACGAAACTACCCAAAGCGCGCAAACCCACGGCCACAGCAGCCCCCGCGGCCAGCTGCCATACGCAAAATCCAGCCGAAAAACCGGCTGAGAAACCCAAAGATCACTCGCACCATCATCACCACTGAAAGTAACAATTCTCGTCACCTTTAGGCGCGTAAAACGGTGAAAAGTCACTTCTGCGTCTTATCTCCCTCATAAATTTCAACAACTTGAGCGTGGTGTAAAACATGCAGTTGGCGATATCCAGTCTTTGACGGTCTGGTTTGGAATTTTTTAACGAGGGTATGATTTATGAAATTGGGAATTGCGGTACGTCTATTGTTGGCTGGTGTGGTTTTGGCATCGCTGCCATCTTTCGCTGACAACTCAAAATCCACCTATGATTTTCGCGGTCCGCGAAACTATCACGCCACTTACGGGTCGATCTTTAATACCGTTGTGGTGATTCAAGGCTTTCGCCTTCGCACCAATGACGGCAAGGTCATATACGTTCGCAATCCACGCATGAACGTCGATCTCCAAGACGTCAAAGCGTTTCGCCGAGGAATCTTGGTCGACCTCCGCAAAGTAATTCCCGCGGGTCAATTTGTGGACGTGGTCGAAATCCAGGCCAATACCGTGGATTGCTCCAATCACTATGTGAACTTCAACACTCAGAATCAGCAATTCGGCAAGCAATGCAAACTTCGCGTTCCGAAATCTATAAATTTCTACACCACCACCGCACCGGTTCAAATGGGCAGTTTTGAATACTTGGTGAAGGTCGACTTCAATCCACTCAATGCCATTCAACTGGATCTCGCGACCATCACCACACATAAACAATCTTGCTGGTATCCGTTCCCCGATAGCCCGGAAGTTTGCAGCCCGGCAGGCCGACCGCAAATTAGTTACGGTAAGAAATGTGAACTTATTAATCCGCGCCAGCCGATCATGAATATCGTGCGCGCGATTGACGAAGCCTAAGTTCATTGAATTCGCCTTTGGTCTAGACGCTGAAATACAGTTCGACAAAAAACTGAATCTCATCCTGGACCATTATCTAGAAAGCCCAGTCATTCCGCTGGGCTTCGCAAAAAATTAACGCGCCACACACGGCACTGCCATTGCGTTGTTTCCCTATAACAGATTTAGGGGGCTTCACAAGTGGGCTTGGTCATTCAACTTTTAAAAAACTGTCTGAGTTTTGGGCGCTCAGCAATTTTACTCGGTTCTATATCGATGATCGGCGTCGGCTGCAGTGATGTGGGATTCAAAGTCACGCAAGGTTCCGTGCAAGAAATCGAAGGCTTATGCGGCATCAATGAAACGCCCTCCCCCACCGGCCCCAAAATTACCTCCCCACCCAAAGACCAGTTTGTCCATCCGGCCATCACCGTCTCCGGCACCTGTGACGGCACTGTCGACGTTCGAATCGGCGGCGGCGGACTCAACCCCGCGGTCACCACGGCCTGCGCCGATGGTCAGTTCTCGCAAGCCATCACTTTGGTTTCTCCAGACGGTTTAAAAGACCTTCATGTCTCACAAGACGGAATCGTGGGACTAAACAAACGCTGCGTGATGCTCGACACCACTCCACCGCGCGTTCTGATCACGACACCCATTACACCGTATGTGAACTCCACCTTTATCAGCGTGATCGGCGAGTGCGAATCCGGTTTCGACGTAAACCTCTCGCAAGCGGGCGGCGGCAATCTGACAACGGCCTGCGCGAATGGTCGCTTTCAGGCCCAGTTCCCCTCGACCGGCGGCGATGGTTCAAAAACCATCACAGCCTCGCAAACGGATCGCGCCAACAACACAGGCTCGGATGAGCAAATATATATAGTCGACACGACAATTCCCATTGTGAGAATACTCACTCCCGCCGCGAACACCATAGTTAAAAACAATGTCGCGGTGACCGGCACCTGCGAAAGTGGTTTGCCCGTGCGTCTCGTCGGGACCGCTCCGCAACCCGCTGTCACTACAACTTGCGACAACGGTCAGTTCAGCTCCACGATCAATATCAATCCGCGCGAAGCCGTGCTGTACATAACGGCCGAGCAAACGGACCTCGCTGGCAATCGCGGCTGGGATCAGCGCAACGTCATTCGCGACACCACCCCGCCCGCCATCACCATCGTTGGCCCCGCAGCGGGAACTGTGGGTCGCACGGGTCTGACCGTGGTTGGCACCTGCACCAATGATTTGCCGGTGAATCTTACAGGGTTAGGACTCGCAACTCCAATGACCGTGGCGTGCGTCACTGGAAATTGGACCGCGGCAGTTACATTCTCGAACGGTGACGGCACAAAAAACGTGATCGCTTCGCAAACCGATCTCGCTGGCAATATCGGTTCCGTCAATCGCGACTTCGCAAAAGACAGCACAGCGCCCGTGATCACTATCACCGGACCGGCGATCGGCACCATCACTCGCTCGACCATCAACTTAGTCGGAACCTGCGAGAGCGGCTTGCCCGTGGCCTTGAGTGGCGCCATCACGGCGATGTCTACCGCTTGCAGCAACGGTCAATTTAGCGCGACCGTCACACTGACCGCACCCGACGGCAATAAAAACGTAATTGCTTCGCAAACCGACGGCATTGGCAATGTGGGCAGTTCAAACCGAAACTTCGTGCTCGACACGATCGCTCCCTCAATCACCATCACAGGTCCCGCAGCCGGCACCACTTCGCAAACCGGCGTAACCCTAGTTGGCACATGTACAACAGGCCTTACCATCAACGTGAGCGGGGGCATATCCTCACCGTCAACGGCCACGTGCAACAATGGCTCGTATTCTTTCCCGGTGATCTTCTCAGGCGCTGACGGCAGCAAAAATGTTATCGTTTCGCAAACCGATGCCGCGGGTAACACCGGCTCGGCCAATCGCGAATTTGTTAAAGACACAACACCGCCGATGATCACCATCACAGCGCCGGCACCACTTACCGTTGTGCAAACTGGTGTGACTCTTCAAGGCGCGTGCACCGACGGCCTTACCGTAAATATCAGTGGCACGGGCGTCGCACAACCGAGCACTACGGCTTGCAACAATGGCACTTACTCCACTCCCGTGACCTTTACCGTGGGCGACGGCAATAAAAACGTAGTCGCTTCGCAAACCGACATCGCTGGCAACACCGGCTCGGCCAATCGCGAATTTGTTCGCAACAACACTCCGCCCACAATCCAAATCACCGCTCCGCAATCGAACACGACCACGCAAGGACAAATCGTGTTGCAAGGCATTTGCCGAGATGGACTTGCGGTCAATATCACCGGCCAGATCACGGCCCCGATCACGGTTCAATGCGTACTCGGCAATTTCTCATCCACCATCACGCTGACATCGCCCGATGGAACTAAAAATGTTATCGCCACGCAAACCGACATCGCTGGCAACGTCGGCTCGGACAACAGAAACTTTATCCTCGATACAACCGCGCCAGTGATCGCGATCACAGCGCCCGCTGTAAACACAGTCGCTCAAACGGGCGTGACCCTGATCGGCACATGCACCGCGGGCCTTACGGTCAATATTGGCGGCTCTGGCGTGAATGCGCCCTCCACCACCACTTGTGCCAGCGGACAATTCTCGAGCGCGATTACATTCTCGAATAGCGATGGCACCAAGAACGTGGTGGTCTCGCAAACCGACGCCGCCGGCAATGTCGGTTCAGACAACAGAAACTTTATTAAAGATACTCAAGGTCCAGATATTCGCATCACCGCGCCGGCCCCTGCGACGGCCGCACAAAATGGTCTGACTCTCGTTGGAACTTGCACCACCGGACTCGCTGTCAATATCAGTGGCACGGGCGTCAACGGACCGTCGGCGACCGGTTGTAACAACGGACAATTCTCGAGTGCGATTACTTTCTCGGCCGGCGACGGAACTAAAAATGTCGTCGTCTCGCAAACGGATGCTGCCGGCAATGTGGGCTCTGACAATCGCGATTTCGTAAAAGACACAACCGCGCCCGCAATTCTGATCACCGGCCCCGCTGCGGGAACCGCAACCCGCTCCACAATCAATGTGGTCGGCACGTGCGCCACTGGGATTAATGTTACACTGGCAGGCGCCATCGTTGCGCCGGTCACTACGACATGCACCAATGGTCAATTCGGCGGCATGGTCACACTCGCCTCGCCCGATGGAACAAAAAATGTGACGGCCTCACAGACCGACGCCGTCGGTAACACCGGCTCGGACAATCGCAATTTTATTCTGAGCACCGCGGCTTTGAATATCACCATCGATGCTCCGGCTCCGAACACCATCACGCGCTCGGGCCTGACTCTGCAAGGAAGTTGCGTCACCGGCCTGGTTGTTAATATTTCGGGCGGCGTAAACGCTTCATCGACCACCGCGTGCGCGAACGGACAGTATTCGGCCAATATAATTTTAAGCCAAGGCGACGGCACTAAAAACGTGGTCGTCACGCAAACCGACACTATAGGCAACAGCGGCACCGCCAATCGCAATTTTATTTTAGATACCACAGCGCCCGCAATCTCATTCACCTCGCCCAATGCTGGCACCGTGGCCCAAAACGGTCTGACTGTTACCGGAATGTGCGAGACTGGATTGCAAGTGATTTTGAACGGTGGAATTACGCCCACATCCACGGGATGCAACAACGGACAATTCTCGAGCGCAATTACATTCTCGGCGGGCGACGGCACTAAAAATGTTGTGGCCTCGCAAACCGACGCCGCTGGCAACACCGGCTCGGCCAATCGCGATTTCGTAAAAGACACAACCGCGCCTGCAATATTGATCACTGGCCCCGCCGCGGGAACCGCAACTCGCTCGACAATCGATGTCGTCGGCACTTGCGCCACCGGCATCAACGTTACACTCGCCGGCGCGATCGTTGCGCCGGTCACCACCACGTGCACCAACGGTCAATTCGCTGGCATGGTCACACTGGCCTCGCCCGATGGAACAAAAAATGTGACGGCCTCACAGACCGACGCCGCCGGCAACACGGGCTCGGACAATCGCAATTTTGTTTTAAGCACCGCAGCTCTAAATATCACCATCAATGCGCCAGCTCCGAACACCATCACGCGCTCGGGCCTGACCCTGCAAGGGAACTGCGTCACCGGTCTGGTTGTTAATATTTCGGGCGGAGTAAACGCACCTTCCACAACCGCGTGCGCGAACGGACAATACTCAGCCAATATAATTTTAAGCCAAGGCGACGGCACTAAAAACGTGGTCGTCACACAGACCGATGCCATCGGCAACAGCGGCACCGCCAATCGCAATTTTATATTAGACGCCACCGTGCCTGCGATCTCGTTCACCTCGCCCAATGCGGGCACCGTGGCCCAAAACGGTCTGACTGTTACCGGAATGTGCGAGACTGGATTGCAAGTGATTTTGAACGGTGGAATTACGCCCACATCCACGGGCTGCAACAACGGACAATTCTCATCGCCGATCACGTTCAGCGCCGGCGACGGAACTAAAAACGTAGTGGCATCGCAAACCGACGCCGCTGGCAACACCGGCTCGGCCAATCGGGATTTCGTAAAAGACACCACGGCTCCCGTGATTACAATCGTATCACCGGCCGCCGGCACCAACACTCGATCGACCATTTCGCTGACCGGCACCTGCACCGACGGACTCGCCATCAATCTGAGCGGAGATATTTCTCCGAGCATGGCCGTTTGTTTGGCGGGATCATGGAGTGCCGTAGTCACACTCTTGCCACCCGATGGCTCAAAGAATGTGATCGCCACACAAACCGACCTGGCCGGAAATACAGGCAGTGCCAATCGCGCCTTCACTCTGGTCACCGCCGCACCGACCATTCGTATCACCGCACCCGCTGTTGATACCGTCACCCGCAGCGGTCTAACCGTTTCTGGAACTTGCGTGACCGGCTTAAGCGTTTCGCTCTCAGGCGGGATCACCGCACCAGCCACCGTCAACTGCGCGGGCGGCACCTTTAGCACGAATGTCACCCTAAGTGGCCCCGACGGACGTAAAAATATCGTCGCCGCGCAAACTGATGCCGCTGGCAACACCGGCAATGACAACAGAAACTTTATTCTCGACACCACAGCGCCGCTTGTTCGTTTTTCAACTCCTGCCGCAGGCACCGCCGCTGGCAACACCTTAGCGATCAGCGGAACCTGTGAGACCGGACTTCAAGTTCAACTCTCAGGCGCAGGCCTGGGCACACCGGGACCCGTCTCTTGCGCGGGTGGCACATTCAACGCCACCATCACCTTTAGCGCTGGCGATGGCGTTAAGAACATCATCGCTACGCAAACCGACGCCGCCGGCAATTCGGGCCAAGACAACCGCAATTTCACCAAAGATACGACGGCGCCGGTCATTCGCATCGCGACTCCAGCGATCAACGCCATCACCACCTCAGGCCTGACTCTCACCGGAACTTGTGAGAGTGGATTGACCGTCACCATCGCAGGCACCGGCCTCAATGGCGGGCCAAGCACCACCGCGTGCACGAATGGCGCATTCTCTTCTGCAATTACGCTTGCGTCACCCGATGGCAGCAAGAACATCACCGTCGCGCAAACCGATGCGGTCGGCAACTCAGGCACTGACAATCGCAATTTTATTCTCGATGCGACCGCACCGCGTGTGACCATCGCCTCGCCGGCGAATGGCACCAATGTGGTCGGCTCGATCGCTTTGCAAGGCGCTTGCGAAGCCGGACTCGCGCTTAATATTACGGGCGATATCACCGCCCCGAGTATCACCACCTGCCCGGCCGGTGGAGCTTACAATGTTGCGATCACCGTGAATGGCGGCAACGGTGCTAAGCGCGTTACCGCAACACAGACCGACGCCGCTGGTAATATCGGATCCGCCACCGCCAACTATGTTGTAACTCCACGACCCAGCTCGACCGAAACTTTTATGGCCGACGCGGGCGAGGGTAAAGTCGACATTCTGTTCGTCGACGACAACTCAGTTTCGATGGAGACGGAGCAAGCAGCTCTTGGCACCAAATTCCAATCGTTCGTGGCGGAATTGTCGGGTCTTGATTGGCAAGCGGGCATCACCACCACAGATTGTTCGAATGGTCCATGGGGCATCTGCGGATCTCTTCTCAATATGACTGGAACTTCAAGCCCCATCCTTACACCCAGCGTTCCCGGCTTCGATCAAGTGTTTAACAACACAATCCAGCGGCCCGAAACTTTGGGATGCGCAGCGGCCGGCCAGTGCCCCTCAGGCCTTGAAGAGGCCATGAAGGCGGCATCCACCGCGATCGACAAGCGCGCCACCAACAACGCTGGCTTCTTCCGCGATGGTGCGGCTCTTGCGATTGTGGTTCTGACGGATGAAGATGAACAGTCCGACGGCACTCTGCCGACCGCCACACGCCCGCAAACCGTGATCAACAAAGTCACGGCGGCTTTTGGCGCCGACAAAAAGTTTAAAAGCTACGCGATTACAATTCTCTCAGGCGACACGCAATGCTTAGAGCAACAACGAGCGCAACTCAACGGCTCGCCGTTCTACGGTACTTTTGCCATGGAACTTGCGCGTTTGACCGGCGGACAATCGGTAAGTATTTGCGCGCCCGACTATAGCGTGACCTTAAGACAAATCGGCCAAGACCTGCGCAAACTCACGCAAGCTGTGACGCTGACCCGCGCGCCGATCCCGTCGAGCGTACAAGTCACTTTTACGCCGGCGCAAAATATCACCTGGACCGTGAGCGGAAATACAATCCTGTTCAGCCGCGCAGTTTCGGCCGGAACCCGGATCGACGTGTATTACGAATACTAAAGGTACCAGGTACCTTTTCGGTTCGCGTCATTGAGCCCAGGCTCGGCAGAGCGTCTTGAGTTCCGCTTTGTAGTTGATTTCTTTAGTGCACTCGCCCGAAGTGTCTTCGAGTTCATAGATCGTATACTTTAGCCGCAATACTTTTTCTTTATCGTCGAAGGCGTGCTCTTCGAATTCACAAATTCGGTCGTGAATCGGCAGCTGGATTTCTTCAGGGACCGCATGCCCCGGCGTCTTGCGCTGATCTTTGCACAACAACTTCAATGACATCGCGATCGGGTACCAAATGGGCTCGACATTCTCACTAAACTCGAGCTTAAAACTTCCCCATGTGTCATTGACTTCAAAAGACTTAGGCACTTCGGGCGGCTTATCCTCAGTCGTCTTATCTTGGGCGACAAGCACCGGCGCCAACACAATTGCTAAAATTAAAACTAAGAATTTAACCAAACCCATACTTAGTACATCCTCCGCCCGCCGCGCTTACAACCATTGCTAAAATGGGCGTGATCGTAATGCCGAGCCGACCAATAGATCCATTTCATCTTCGGCTTCATGCAGTTGACAAATTTCTCAAAACGACCGCGCTTCTCAGCTGGATATAAAACTCCGTTGCACTTGATGCCATGGATGTCGATGGCCTCACCGCCCGTGTGGCACGTGGCATTTGCCCGCTGCCCATGGGTGCCAATGCGGCCCGGTTCGCAACCTGGAGCACAGGCTGTAAAATGCTTGTAGAACGACTTCCAAATCGGTGCCTTGACGTGCGGCTTGATATCGCGCCGATTCACCCAGCGCGGTGGCGGCGGCGGACCGGGAGGCTTAGGTCGCGCGGTTTCTGTAATCACGATCCCTTCGGGAACATCCAAGCCGGCTTGCCTGCGCGTGCGAGGGGCCCGGCCTTCAGAAGGTTCCGGGGCCGCGGTCTCAGCGGCAAAGGCCGGAGACACAAATAGAATCAAAATCACCATTGCAAATCGATACAAGCCCACTCCCCGTTCACTAAATTTGAGCGGGGAAACTGCGCGCTGACAAGATTTATCTGGAATTACATTACATTCTTAAACGGCGAGTCGCCTTCAGGGTCGTACATCAAGTCGTCGACCACATCGAGGGCGAACTCAAAGAACTCTAAGGTGGGGATACCTTCGCCAAGACGCGAGACAATGCGGCGAAATTCATTTTCTAAAACGTCAATGGCCTGTTCTTTCGATTTTAAACTGCCGGCATACATAAACAGACTTGATCCCGGCCCGTTAAACGGACCATGAATCCAAACATGATCCGTTCCAGACTCGCGACACAAATAGAAGATCGCGCCGGATCTAAATATCTTGTACGAGCGTGTTTTCAGGCTCGACATAATCGGTTGCAGATCAGCCAAATTATATAGCTTACCAGTGCTAAAGGCAGGTCGTTGTCCCATGCCTAAGAACCATTGCAAGAATGGCCGCCTGTTTAATGCGAGGACGGCGTATCATTTTGATCAAACCTTGAACAGGTGCCCTTAGGGTTTCCACTGGGCGCATTCGACATTGAAATCAAAGATCTCGGCCCACTTCTCGCTGCATTTGGCGACAAACTCCCCCGGCCGAACCGGCGAAAGTGTTGAATAATGCAGGGTCAATTGGCCTTTTTGCTCGTCTCGGCTGTAGCCCCGGTATTCGCAAACCTGCTCTTTTAGAATTTGCTTGTTAACCGGCGCCACGCCGGATTTTCGGACTCTGCGGTCTTTACACAAAACATTTAACGTGAGCTCGAACGGAGCGCCCGACTCTTTGACATCGACAATGCGAATGTGAAACTGGCCGACGCGAGAGTCATCAATCTTGGTGTTGTAAACTTCATCGCCCAAGGTGTCGTGGGCAAAGGCCGGGCTCCCGGCGAGGCCAACGATAAAAATTAGAAGTGCTTTTTTAAATTCCATATTCATCCTCAATAGCCGCTGTGGCAGCCAATGCTAAAGTGCACGTGATCGTGATGGCCCTGGGTAATATGTCTGCCATTTTTCCAAAGTGTTAACATGCGCTGCTCGTAGCGCATACAGTTCACCATTTTTTCAAAGCGCGGGTTGTTCAAAGCGCGGTGCGCCTGATTGCCACAAATAATTCCGTCAATATCTATGGCAGCCCCGACTCCGTGACAGCGCGGGTCCCCGCGCCGGAGCAGATTGTTGACCCGCGGCTCGCAGCCGGGTTCGCATTTTTTAAATTTACTATAAAATGGCGCCCAAACAGGGAACTGCTCAAAATGTCTAAATTGTGCGGGAGTGCCACGCTGGACCGGGGGCGCAGGTGGGCGCTGCGGGGGCGCCTGGATGCGCGGCGGATTTCTCGGCAATCCAAGCGGCTCGGCGCGAAGAGTGCCACCTGGCGGGGTCACATGAGGGCGCACAAGAGGTGCCTCTGGAACTCGATTCCGAGGAGGCGGCGGAACATCGTCGTCGTCCAATAACCCAGAGGTATAGGTCGTCGCCAACCGCTCGGCGCGGGCCGAATTAAAACCCACGATTAATAATAGAAGTGCCAAAGCCACCTGTGCCATGCACCCCCAAGTTGCAAGCCAGGCAGCAGCTGAAAATCAATTCGTTCGCCCCCAAGCGAGTGCGCCGACTGGGCTCTGTGCACCCGTCTCAACTTGAGACAGTTTAGGCGCCAAAGCCCGTAAAACGTCACCCCGCGCGGACGGCGTTATCTTAATGCGGTTCTCGCGGCGGCGCGGATCTCGCATATTGGGCGGGATGGGAGGATTCCAATGACTGTTTCTCGATTAACGATTGTATCTATCGCAATGACCATGGCCGCGTGTAACGCGAAGATGGGTAAAAAGGGTGGCACTCAGCCCAACCCACTCCCACCACCTATTGAACAGCAACAGTCCTATTATCCTCCCGGCTACGTAACCACTCCGGGCAGCAATGTGCCCGTGGCTCCTATTGTCGGCCACTATCCCACCAATCAATTTGATCCACATGTGGCATTGAACGGCCTTGGTGAATGGATTGTGATCGATGGCCAACGCTTTTGGGTTCCTAATTTAGGTCAAGTGCAAGATCGCGAAGGTTGGAGTCCGTATCAACAAGGTTTTTGGTCCTACGATCAAGATCGCGACTGGACATGGAATTCAGAAGAACCGTGGGGTGCGATTACCGATCACTACGGAGTGTGGCGCCACCACAGAAATCGCGGATGGATCTGGATGGCCTTTCCTGACAATCGCTATGAACCGCATTGCGTGACTTGGTTTGATGAAGGCGAATACTTTGGCTGGTACCCCTACCTCCCCGGCTTCGACGCTCACTATCGTCGCTTCAACCAATCGCATGGCTTTGACGATGGATTTTGGAATGGGCATCAGGCCGTTTTGGCTTTGAATGGTTCGGGATTTAGCTTTCGCATCGGGATCACAATGGTTCCGCGGGTCGAGATCACCCAACGCAATATTCGTCGATATATGGTTCGCGATCCGCATCGGATCGCTCAAATCGCCCGCGCCGCACACTCCGATCGGCACTTTCGCAGTGGCCGGGTGGGTCGCATTCCCGGCGGAGATCGCCGCGGATCACACGATTACGTACAACGCTGGGCCCATCACCGCCCGCCCGCACCCATTGGTCGCGCTCGCGAAGTTGTTGGTCCGCGCGGAGCGCGCATTATGCAACCGCATTTCGAGCGCCGTGACGATCGTAGACGCGATGATTCGCGCGGAAGCCGTGACTCGGGCGTGAGACAAATACCGACTACCGTAGTGGGCGCCCCGCCAGTTACGCCAGCACCCGCTGCACCTGCTGTTACACCCCGGCCGCAAGATCGCCAAGATCGACGCACCCGCGATGAGCGCAGACGCGACGACTCACGCGAAAACCGCGATTCCGGCGGGAGGCAGATAACAACTCCCGTCGTAACTCAGCCTGCTGCGCCAGCACCCGCTGCGCCAGCACCCGCTGCACCAGCGGCCACAGCTCGGCCGCAAGATCGACGCACTAACGATCGCACAGGCGATCGTAGTGACGGACGCGATGATCGCCGAGGACGCCGCGGAACCGACCGATCCGTAGACACGCCCGTCACAACTGACGTTACCACGCCTCCTGCATCAAACTGAGACATCCGTTTGTCCCAGGAAGCGACGTAACCGGTTGAGACGAATGCTTCAGAAATTGTCATTCAAAACCCCCTAGTTCGTTTGCTATTCTGATTTCGGACCTTGGGGGGACATTCAATGAAATTTAAAAGTGCTATTTGGTATGCGCCGTACATGGTCGTATCCGCATTATTTGTTTGGGGCTTTCATGCCGTGCTCGCGCACTCCTTAACCGCACCGATCGCCGTAAACTTAATTATCTTCTACGCCGTGGGGCAAATTCTCTCGATGGCCGCCTTTTGGAGCCTCGACTATTTAAGTAACAAACCCAAGTACGAGCACCTGCGCGCGTTTTTTTCGGCGCCCGACAAACTGTCGTTCGCCCGAAGCAGTGATCGGGTCGGCAACATCGTCGCCTTTTTCGGAAGCTGGCTTTATCTCGTGTTCGTAGCCCTCGTTCTTTTAAAAAAGAAGGACCAAGACCGAAATTGGCAAAACTTTTATCAACGAGCGCACGTGGAACTGTGGAAGTTCTTTGCCTGCACCGCGCCCCTGGCCTCACTCTCCTGTGTTTACATGATAATTCAGTAGACGCATTAAGACCGTTGGTTCATAAAGGGGCATGCTTTGCCCCCTCTGTCAGACTGAAAATCCCACGCAATTTTTTGACGGCTACTATCTTTGCGGCGAGTGCGATCTGCGCTTTATCGATCCGCAATTGCGTTTAAGCTGGGATGAAGAAGCGAAGCGCTATGACCTGCACGACAATCGCTCCGAAGACCCTGCCTATCAGGATTTTATCCGCCCCGTCACTGACGCCATTCAACAGCGGCTGCCAAAAACAGCCTCTGGCCTCGACTTCGGTTGCGGATCCGATTCGGCGGTGATGCGGGTTCTTAGCGAGGCCGGATATTCTGTGGTCGGCTATGACCCGAAATATTTTCCCGATATGAATGCTTTTGGCCGCACTTACGATTTTATCACCGCCACCGAAGTGATTGAACATTTGCACTCCCCAATCACCGAGTTTGCGAAAATAAGAGAGCTCCTCAACCCGGGCGGGGTGCTCGCCGTGATGACTCATTTCTACTCGAAACAAATTGATTTCGAATTTTGGTATTATCGTCGAGATCCGACTCACGTTTGCTTCTATTCGCATAAAACGCTGCACTGGATTCAGCGCCGCTTTCATTTTCGCGCCGTCGAAATTCTCACCGACCGCGCGGCCGTTTTTCTAGTTTAAGAGTGGCGTTTAAAAACAAATGCAGTGACAGGAATCCCGCCATTTAAAAATGGTCGCTTCTCCGCCACCTTCCACCCGACGGGTAGAATAAATTTTCCCTTCACCGCTTTCGAGGGCAAAAGAAAACAGGCCAGATCGGGCTTACATTTTTCTTCAACCGCGGCAAAGAGCCGGGCATAGAGCTCGGCCAGCGGCTCCTTGACCTTGATTCGTTCCCCATAGGGGGGATTGCAAAACACCCAACGTTGACCCTTGGCCGCAGGCATGGGCTCGGCCTTAAAAAAGTCTTCTCCGCGCAGGTTCACCCCGCGCACATCTTTTAAATTTTCTTTCGACGCGCCCCAGGTTCGTTTGTCGGCCTCATAGCCCACCAAACTTACGATTTTATGCCGGCGCTCGGGCACCGGCGGCGCCTTTACATCGCTCTCGGCAAAATGTTGAAAGGCAAAATCACGCTTGTCGATCACTTCTTCACGAAAGGCGGCCTCAAGCAGAAACGTTCCACTCCCCGCCATTGGGTCAATCACTTCCACGGTTCGATCGTCGCCCACCGCGTGCCGCCGCTCGACCATTTGCAAGAGTGCCGCGGCAATCGTCTCTCGCAACGGCGCCTCGCCAATAAATTTGCGCGAACCGCGCTTATGCAAACGTTCGCCCGAGGTGTCTAAACTCAACGTGCACTGATCTTCAACAAACCGCACATACAACCCGGCCTTTTTGCCGCGAACCGCTTTTACCGCCTGCTCATTTCGATAATCGACCCAGGCGTCTTGGCAGGTCTGCTCGATGCGGGCCTTGATTTTAAGCCGCGACAAGCGGGTCGAAACCTGAACGTCCAACTCACAACTCGGATCTAAAAACTCGCGCCAGTTCACTTTTTTGATTCTCTTATAGAGTTCAGGAAAGTCGCGACAGCGAAACTCCGCGACACGCAACAAAATACGAGTCGGGGTTTTTAAAACCAAGTTCATACTCAAACCACGGTCGAGCGGGGCCGAAACATTGACCCCACCGTGCTCCGAAGTTGTATGCAGATCGGGAAACCATTCGTTAACCTCGGCCAGGACCAAATCCTCAAGGCCCGGCAAGGCCACGGCAAAAAAATTCATTTTTTCTCTATTTCTAAGTCTATTTTTTCTCTAAAAATTTCTTAAAATTATCTTTGTTGGCAAAATACAAAACGCTTTTATCAGGCCGCATGGCAATAACCGCCGTCGCTTTATCCACCGGTTGATTGGTCAACGCGTCCGTACCGACCCTGGCCGTTTCATCTTCGGCCAAAGTTTTTTTGCAGTTCTCGCAACAGCCGTAATAGGTTTTGCCTTTATGTTCGACCGGAATTTGCGGTGTGCCGAAAAACGTGTTGTTGACCATGCAAACTTCTTTATTGGGCACGACTTTAAGGGCTTCTTTTGCGCTCACGCTCGCGGTGGCTACAACCAACAAAACCAAAGCTATGAATTTTGCCATAACGCCTCCTTAGGCATTCCGTTTAAAAGTTCAGACGATTGTAAAAGGAAACCCGTGAAAAGGATGCATTAAAGCGGCCAATCGACGCCCCGCCCTCAAAGCCGCCTGAGCAAAAATGCCCAGGCCTGCGCAAAAGCGCTGGTGATCACAGCCCGATGCGGATCGGGCACCGCAGCTTCTGAAACAAAAATTCGTGCGTCGCTTGAATCGGGAATAACGAGATCTATCCTTTCATAACTCGCATTCGCATCGCCCACGAGCCCTCGCACCGCGCTCAACTGCCACTCACTCCCAAACGGGTCGCGCCCGTGCAACAAGGCAAAAAATCGGTCGGCTCGCGTCTGGCCCATTTGCGAAAGCCAAGATGCCGCGCCATAGTTCGAGAAATCTTGCGGCCCGGCCAACAATATCACCCGCTCTACAGCGAACAGTTTAGCCAAATACGCGGCATGACCCGAGCCTTGCGAATATCCGAGCAAGACCACCTTGCTCCAATCGACCTCTCCGCCCGCCAATAGAAATTGCTGCCAATCCAAATAGCTCAGCAGTTTCTCAATGCGATTTAAGATGCAATTGTGCGGATTCACTTCAGTCACGCTGCTGACGGGCGCGCCGAACATAATCTCACCACGAAATTTATCAAAACATTCGCGGTCCGCAGCCTGCCGACAGATGGTGGTGATGACCCGGTTCGGATAATCGATGCCCATCACATGGTACCCCATATTGGCGGCCACGCTCTGCATCTCGGCCAGCTCATCGGCCCGACTGTTGGTTCCGCCCAATGTAATCAGAAGCCGATCATTGGCCTTTAACTCCGGACGAATCGCGAAATGGGGACTATTAATCTGCGTGATTTTAGAGTCGGTCGCCTCAGGCGCGACAACAAGGGTCTGGGCCCGACCCGACAGGGCGGCAAAAAATAGCAAACTCAACACGATCTTATGCATTTGTGTATCGGTAGTGCCACACGGACAAGGGGAACGCAACCGCTCCCCCGTCACTGTGAAATTGAAACAGAAAAACTAAGGTGTGCAGGTCAGGTCGTAAACTTTGTCACTGTCCGGAGTGACCAAGCGCATACGAATATTTACGCCGGTGCCATTCTTGATCAGATGGCCTTCCACATCGCCCTGACCACCGCGCACGAGGTCAGCGATTCCCTCAAAGGCCAATTTATTGGTCGAGCAACGAGCGATATAGCTGTAGTTGCGAGCCTTGCTGTCGAGAAGCGGATGCAAGGTGGGCGTTTGGTGGCGAATCCCGTCGGCAAAGACCTCACCGCCGTTGTCGACTTGATAAATGGTTGTTCCACCACGAACAGTTTGCGACACAACGACGCGTTTACTAAAGAGGCCGTAGCGGCAGGAATAGCTGCCCGCCAATTCGGGGCAGGCGGCGTTGGCGAACAGGGGCGTGAAGGCAAGGCTCAACACTAGAATCATCAGTGATTTCATTTGGTATCCCTCCATGGGAATCGAGTAAGTTGTTTTCACCGATGCGATCATTCCTCAATCTGAGTTGTCAAATCAGGTCTAGTTGTTTGCCTGCTGAGCCATTAATCATAGTGCAAGGGGCTTATGTAAGATTTAAGGCAACCACCTGAAAACAGGCCAAAATTTATGGCACTCGGATTGCCTTATATTAGGGTATTGGATGCGAACTCGAATCCCGTGGTTCTGAACAGTTTGAGTCTTCGCATCTGTAAACAGGAGTTCCTTGTGAAGAAGTTTTTGTTAGCCGTACTAAGTTTGAGCACTCTCTATACGGCCCCCACCCTGGCGGCGATGACCGACGCCGTATTCGTAAACAAGTTTGCGACTTATAAGGCCAAACATAAAGTGACCACCTATCGCGCGGCAAAAGTTTGGAGCGCCCACTTAAAACAAAGCCCCGAAAAAGTTCTGCAACGCTATATTTCGACTCGCTTCAATCAGGCTAAAAATTCCGATGCGATCGTGGTCGAGGCGGTAGATGCATTTAAGGAGTCCGGCCTCTCGTACGACAAATCGTTAGCGGCCGTTTCCGACATCGTCGGGCAACTTCCCGAAACCTTGAACACGATTTACACTCGGGCCACCGGCGCAAAAGCGCGCGGCGGCCTTGCTGCAAATTGAGTTTTATCGCCCCCAAAGCCACGCGGTCTGCTGACGATCGCGGGCGCGGTAGGGCTGTTCATAATATCCACTGCCCCCCTCTTCTCCCTCATCCTCCTCAACATCAGGCTGATTGCCAAAAATCCATGCGGGCTGCCGCTCGACACTGGCCACCATTGTCGGCCGGCCCGGCACATTGGCTCGCGCCATTAACACTCTCTGCTGGCCCAAGTCGCACGACGCGAGCTCTCCATTCTCCTTAAACACATCGCGCGAGAAAAAAGCGAAGGCGCGCCGACAGGCCGGATCGCCCCGACTCAAGAGTTCGGGATGCGTGAGATAGGCGGCAAAGACTTCCGCAAACTCCTCGTTGCGGTTTTGGCGAGAGTAGCGCGTCGGATGACAGCGACCGGCAAGACGCGAATAGGCGTCATAAAATTTTTCGCCTCGGGCAAACATAGCGTGCCCGACCTTGTGCCCCAGCTCATGCATCAGATGGGCAACGTTATTCGCGGCGCAGTTTCCGCCCTTCGAATCACATCGATTCATCTTAATAATATGTCGCCCCCCGCGCGCGCCGTCGTAGCTTGAGAAGCCCGAACGCGTGGCGAATGAGAACTCCACATTCTTAGCAAATGAAACCGGTTTACCGAGCAGCGCCTGCGCCTGCGCCAGACCGCGGGCCAGCGCGATTCGCTCGGCATTCGTAGCCGAGACCGTTGAGATATTGTGCGCGCTTAATATTTCGGCCGCCTCGAGCGACGTCGACACCGCTGGAATTAAGCAGCGGCCACTGGCCGCCGTTGGATCGCGCTTTAACACTTGTGGCGCCGCCGCCACAAAGCTTGGACTTGAGATGAATAATAAGCTGGATAATAAAAGACCTAGTTTTTTCCCCTTTGTCATTTTTGCCGGGGTTTGCCGCAAATTGTGTCCGGGAGCCTCCTCTCGGCCACCGCATTTTGCGATGGCTCAGGTAGGATCTCATAGTGCATTTACGGAGCCGGTGCGCAGGTCGCCTGACCACCCAAAAATTTCACCCTCGGATTTGCGAGATCAGCAATGTGTGCTTTAACCGTTACAAGCGCAGATTCAGTTAAAACCGTTTTACTTTTTGCAAATGCGCCTTTGCAATCCGGCATCGGTGTGGCCGGCACTTTGTTGGCCGCGAGAGTTTTCTTCCAGCACTCTTCACCTTCTTCAGCCAACTCGCAGCGCACCTGAATCTTTGTAAAAAATGTGAGCGACGTTTTGCCGCCCTTGGCGATGATCGTAAAATCCTCGCTGGGATGACGATTGCCCTTAAATATCTGCTTTCCAGACAAATCAAATACCTGAAACTCTAAGGTGCCTTCGGAGGAGTCATCGCCATCCAGTAAAACATAATCTCCAATAACACCGACAAAATGGCCTTCGATAATTTTTAGGTCCTTGGTTGGGCCCTTAAATTCTTTTGCGCATAAATTTTTATGCTCCTCAGTCGCCGTCCGCAATCCCACTTCCGCGGCCCCGATTTCATCGGTGGATTTCATCTCAACCACGGCAAACTTTTGATAGTTCCAGCACTTTTCGGTGGTCACTCCCGGCGTCTTCTGATTTTTCATTTGCGACAGCAGCTTAGGCGCCGGTTGCCCGCTCAGAAGTTTATCTTTTTTAAGCTTCCACACGGATTGTTCAAAGGGAGCAATCGCGGCGGTCGCGGCTGCCGGCGCACTCGGCTTAGACTCCGGCTCCGCTTTTTCTTCGGGCGCCGCCGGCGCTGCACTTGCGCTCACCGGGACTTGCACCGGGGCCTTAAGCGTAACCTCAACCAGCTTGGGCTCAGGCGAAGTGGCACAGGACGAAAGAATAACGGCGATTACAACGAGTAGCGTCTTGTTCATATGCAAAAACGTTAGCACGATTCTCAGGTGGAAAGCATAGGAAAAGTCGGCCTCGCCGTGATCGACGTGCAACAGAACTTTATCGCGAACGCGGTCAACCCGGACCTGCGATCGATCCTCGATCGCACCAAAGATATTTTTCGCGCGGCCCACAAAGCTCGCACTCCCTTTTTGATCACTTACGAAGTCAGTCAATCGGGCATTCATGACCTACCCACCGATCTCAAACGCGAGCGGCCGCCCCAGCAGCGTGAGTTTATCAAAGACACCTATGCCGCGACTGGACTGAAGGCCTTTGCCGATGCGGTTCGAACCTCGGATGTGACCCACTGGGCCGTTCTCGGGTCCGAAACCGATGTCTGCGTGCTGCAAACCGCACTCGGCTTAAAGCAGATGGACTATGCGGTGTGCGTTGTTCGTGACGCAATTTTTTCTTCAGAAGCCAATCCGGGTCCAGCCTTGCGTTACATGCAAGCTTCGGGAGTGGGTTTGATCGATTGCGCAGAATTGTTAAAGTGGATTCGAGGTGAGGAGATTCCCGATCTGGATCCGGTTTCATCGACCAAATATTCTCCCATCGAGCGCGGCGCCGTCTTGCTCAACCAATTTGACCCGCATCGATCCTCATCCTATGGCGAAAAATTCCATAACGAAAAGTCCATTCGGATGCGCGAACTCCTCCATCTGGCTGAAGTAACAAACATGCCCATTTTTCATTTGCCGGCGGAACTGGATCTGCTCAATGCGTTCGACTGCAATTCGGTCTATGTGGCGGGAACTGATCTTGAACTCGATCGACGATTGGCCCAACTTCACCCCGGTCGAAATGTTTTTGCGATCGAAGACTGCATTTTTCAGCTCAGCCAGAAACCCGCATGGATGGGGTACGGCCCCTCACCTACAAAACCCTTTTTTACGGCCTGAAGGCTTCTGTATCGGTGAAAATGCTCTCCCCAAAAATGCTGACCCCCGAAGCCCTGCCTCCGATTAAGTACTTGGCCTGAGCAGAAAAAGCGCGCTATCCTTTAAGGCATGCACGGCCTGCGATTTATTTTAACAATTTTGCTGTTTCTCCTTCCAAACGCGGCGTGGTCGCAAGACGACGACGCTAAGATTCAAAGCATTCACAATATCGATTTGGGTCAGCAAGACGGGCCCAGCGGGCCCAATTATTCGCTGATTGTTCTCGATGTGAAAAAGGCTAAGGTCCCCGGCGCGCGGGCGCACATTATATTTAGGCAGTTTTCAAAACGGGTTCGACTCGAGTTTGAAGCGTCGGGCATCCCCTACGGCAAGTATAGAATCGGCATTCGCGAGTCCGGCTGTCCGGGCAGCGAAAAAGCATGGACGATCTTGCATGAGGCCGAGCAGTCCTCCACTCATCTCGCCACCGAAAAATCCTTACCCAAACATGCACTGGCCAAGCCGGTCACTCCCGATCAAACAATTCTTCGCGGCATGAATGTGGGGTTGTTTCAGGTCAAGGGTAAGGGTTCGCTGCTGATCGACTGCAAACCCATTAAAAATTAAAAGCCTGGCCTAGCTCTTGCCTCTCTCTATGAGCAGAACTCAACTCTCAAGGAGGTCATCGTGAGCGAGGACATTCGGAACATCGGAATGCAAGGGAACATTGGCCGGGGCATAGATGGCATGTGGACCGGCAGTGCGGTTTTGGGCCGGCGCCGCTGGCCTCGGCGAGATCTCGAAGAGGTGGCCGCCGTCGAAGCTGAGAAGCGCGTACGTGCACCTAAAAAACCGGTTCAAGATCGCACCCGCGATCCCGAAGTGAGTCCATAGAGCTCACCGCTTTTGACAATCAGGTAAAGAATGCCAGGGCATGGGTTTATGCGTAGACGTAGGCGTAAACTTGAGGGATAGATCTAAATCCATGCAAACATTCGACGAATTAAACATTAATCCCGCCCTTCTCCGTGCGATTCGCGAGATGGGTTACACCAAACCGAGCCCCATTCAAGAACAGGCTCTTCCCATTCTATTGGGCCCGCGCGCCGATTTTATCGGTCTGGCGGCGACCGGTACGGGGAAGACCGCCGCATTTACTCTGCCCCTTCTTGAAAAGATTGATCCCAATAAAAAGGCCGTTCAAGGGATCATCCTTTGCCCGACCCGCGAACTGTGTCTTCAGGTGTCTGGTCAGGTCAATTTAATCGGTAAGCATATGAACATTCGTGCGCTCCCCATCTACGGTGGCGCTGGCTACGACGAACAGCTTTATGGGCTCCGTCGCGGCCCCCCGGTCGTGGTGGGAACTCCGGGCCGAGTGATTGACCATATCGAACGCGGAACCCTGAAGCTCGACGAAGTGCAAATCGTGATTCTTGATGAAGCCGATGAAATGATCTCGATGGGCTTTAAAGAGGCGATGGAGACGATCCTCGCCGAAGTTTCAAAAGACAGTTTGAAGTGGATGTTCTCAGCCACCATGAGCCCGGCCGTACGGCGCGTGGCCGATGAATTTTTGAAAAATCCCAAATCCGTGCAGGTGAACCGCACGGAGATGTTATCGAGTACGGTCGAACAGTACTATTACATGACCTCCGAGCAGAATAAGCCGGAAGTGCTCTGCAAATTGATCGACGCCGCCGAAAATTTTTACGGCATCGTGTTTTGCCAAACCAAAACACTGGTCACCGACCTGACTGCCTACCTGATTGATCGCGGCTACAAGGCCGATTGTCTACATGGTGACATGTCTCAGTCCGCTCGTGAAACCGCCATGCACGGTTTTCGTGAACGGCGCAAAAGCATTATGATTTGCACCGACGTGGCCTCGCGCGGCCTCGACGTGAAGGATGTCACGCACGTGATCAACTATTCTCTGCCGCGCGAACTCGACAGCTATGTCCACCGTATCGGCCGCACGGCTCGCTCGGGCAAAACTGGTGTGGCCATGAGCTTGGTCACCCGTTCCCACTTTCATCTGCTGCAAAAAATTGAGCGCATGACCAAAAGCAAATTCAACGAAGGGGTCATCCCCACCCGGCGCGCGATCGGCATGAAGAAAATTTCGCAAATGCTTGGTCAATTTACGGATCAGCCGAATTACACCCGCGCCATGGAGCTGATGGACGAATCGTGGAAGAACGCGATCTCGGCCATGAGCTCAGAAGAAGTCGCCGCCCGCTTTCTGACTTTGCTGTTCCCCTATGTGTTTGTGGATAAACCGCAAGCGAAAATGGAACGTACGGAGCGGCCACACCGCGACGAGCAGCGCGGCCCCTCGCAAAACAAGCAGGCTAAGGAAGACCGACGCGATCAAAAGCGCGGCGCCAAACGCGACTTTAAAAAGCGCTTTAAAAAAGGCTTTAAAAAGTTCGACCAGCGCCCAAACCGCGACGAGGGCGGCAACCACCCTCCCCGCCGCTAATATTTTTGTGTCCTCTCGTTAGCCACCAATGCTAAGGTCGGCCCATGGAAAAAGGCAACCCGCTTGAGGAAACGCAGAAGTGCGTCGAGGTGCTTCAGCGCCTCGTGGGCGACGGCGCCCATATGGAAGCTCTGCCCAAAGATCTCCGCGAAGCTTTAATGACCGCCGCCGGCCGCCTCACTCATCCAACCCGCGACGAACTTCGCCTACGCAACAAACAGATTCAAAAAGCCCGCAGAAACAAAGTGAAACTCAGCGATCGCGCGGCCCGCAACTCCACGCAAATTCGCCAGGCCCGGCAGCATTCAATTTATCAGGCGCCCGCGCAAATCGCCGGAGAGTCAGCACCTGAGCCCGTAAGGCTTCACAATCCCCGCAACTGCTACGTCTGCAAAAAAGAATTCTCTCAGCTTCACCATTTTTACGACTCCATGTGCGGCGAGTGCGGAGATTTTAATTATAAAAAACGTTTTCAAACCGCCCCCATGCACGGGCAAGTTGCGGTGATCACAGGCGCGAGATTAAAGATTGGCTATCAAGCCGCGCTATTGATGCTTCGCTCGGGCGCCCGCGTGATCGCCACAACCCGCTTTCCGGTGGACGCGGCGGCGCGCTTCGCCCGTGAAAGTGACTTTTCGCAGTGGCAAAATCGCATTTCAGTTTTTGGCTTGGACCTTCGCCATATTCCCAGCGTTGAGAGATTTTGCGCTTATTTAACGCAAACACTGGACCGCCTGGATATTTTGGTGAACAACGCCGCGCAAACCGTGCGTCGCCCGCCCGCATTCTACGCACATCTTCTTGAGGCCGAACGAACCGCGCAAATTCTCTCGCCCGAGGCTCGCCCCTTGCTGCAGTCTTTCGAAAACCATAAAGCCCTGCTGCCCTCCGTCGAAGGTTTTAGTTATGACCGAGCACTAGCCACTGAAGATTTATTCCCGAACGGAAAACTCGACGCCGATTTGCAACAGGTGGACCTAAGAAAAGTGAATTCATGGCGGCTTGGACTCGCTGACGTACCGACCCCTGAACTGCTCGAGGTTCAGCTGGTCAATTCGATTGCGCCATTCGTACTCTGCAGCCGGCTCGCACCGCTTATGCGCCGCCAAAACACAGGCATGAAACATATTGTTAATGTCAGCGCCATGGAGGGAAAGTTCACGCGCTACACCAAGACCGACAAACATCCCCACACCAATATGGCCAAGGCCGCGTTAAATATGCTGACTCTCACCTCAGCGCCGGACCTCGCCAAAGATGGCATTTTTATGAATGCCGTCGACACCGGTTGGGTCACCGACGAAGATCCGCTTCAACTCTCTAAGGCCAAACAAGAAATGCACGACTTTCAACCGCCGCTCGATATCGTTGACGGTGCGGCGCGTGTTTGCGATCCGTTTATCGACGGCATCAATACCGGCCAGCATTGGTGCGGCAAGTTTTTAAAAGATTTCTTCCCTACCGACTGGTGATTCGGTACAAATTCACCATGAAAAAATTAATATCTGCTCTCGTAGTCTCCACATTTGTTGGCGCATTCATTGGCGCATGTAGCACCTCCAATTCTAAATCCGACGGCGGCCATGCTTCGGCCTCCACCGGCGAGGCTTCCGACCTCACTTGGACCGACGCTAAGGCGCGCAAAGCCCGAGTTAGCGACGTCAAATATGCGCTCACGGTTCGGCTCAACGACACCGATTTAAAATACTCCGGCAGCAATACGATCCGCTTTCAACTCTCCGACAACGCAAAACCTCTGCGCGTCGACTTTTTCGAAGGCCAAGTCACCAAGATCACCGCCAATGGCAATATGGTGCCCATCACTACGGCCAAGAAAAAATATCAGATCGACCTCCCTGCTGAAGCGCTTAAAACCGGCGCCAACGAAGTGACGATTGAGTTTATTCAAGATTACTCGCGCCAGGGTGTAGGCCTTCACCGCTTTCAAGATCCCGAGACCAAAGAGGTCTTTACCTATACGGACTTTGAGCCCTACGACGCCAACCGGTTTTTTCCATGCTTTGACCAGCCCGACCTGCGCGCCGCTCTCACTCTGCACGTGGAGGCGCCCGCGGCTTGGGTCGTGATTGCCAACGAAACGGAGACCTCGGTCAAAACCGGCGCCGACAAGCGCAAGACGTGGACCTTTCCCGAAACTCCGCCCATCGCCACCTATATTTTTGCACTCCATGCCGGGCCCTACCAAGTATGGAAGGACAATGCCGGAGACATTCCTCTCCGCCTTCTCGCCCGCCCCTCCATGGCCAAATACATGCGCGCCAACGAGTTTTTTAAAGTGACCAAGCAAGGGTTTAAGTATTTTAACGACTTCTTCGGCGTAAAATATCCGTTTAAGAAATATGACCAAATTTTTGTGCCCGAGTTTAATAGTGGAGCCATGGAGAATGTGGCCGCCGTTACGTTTTCAGAGAATTACTTAACCCGTTCCGCGCCAACTCGCGATCAACGTCGGAGCGCGGGGAGCGTTATTCTCCATGAAATGGCCCATATGTGGTTTGGCAATTTGGTCACCATGGCCTGGTGGAATGATCTTTGGCTCAACGAAAGTTTTGCCACCGTAATGGCGACCATGGGTTTGGCTGAGGGCACCGAATACAAAGAAGCGTGGCAATCGTTTTTTGCCGACATGAAGAATTGGGCCTATTGGGAAGATAGCCTGGTGACCACGCATCCGATTGAAGCACCGGTAGCGAATGTGAAAGATGCGTTTGCCATCTTTGATGGCATTACTTACGGAAAGGGCGCGTCCGTATTGAAGCAACTCCGCTATTACATCGGCAACGATGCCTTTAAAGCGGGGATTCAGCATTACATGAAGACCCACGCCTATCAAAACACCGAGCTCAAGGACTTTATCGCCGCCCTGCAAACTAAAACCAACAAAGACCTCAACGCCTGGGCCGCCGTTTGGCTACGCCAGAGCGGAACAGATTCGCTAGCCGCCCAGTGGACGTGCACCGACGGAAAGCTCGCGCAAGTAACCCTACACACCAAGCCCACTGCGGGCGCCCAGTTTCGCCCGCAGACCGTGCTGGTTGGAATGTACAAGCGGCAAAAGAGTCAGCTGCAGCGCGTGCACACTGTGCGCGTGGATCTGCAATCGCCGGAGCAAAAAGTTTCGGGAAGTTGGACTTGCCCTGATTTTGTTTATCCCAATGACGAAGACTACGGATTCGCGTCGGTCGTGCTCGATCCCAAGAGCCTGGCCTTTGCCCGGGACCACTTAGCCCTGGTCAATGATCAATTGATGCGCACAATGATTTGGCATGACCTGTGGGAGATGGTGCGCAATGGCCGGATGCCGCTGCAAAAATATGTAGAGATAGTCGACGCTCAACTCCCTAAAGAAAAAAACATTATTATCCTCAGCTCGGTGGTCGGCAGCATCACCAGCGGCCGCGCCAGCGTGATTCAATATTGGCCCATCGGTCGCCAGGCCGAGTTAGAGGCGTTTATAAAACGCTACGAGGAAATTTTGTTCGCCCGCTTTAAAAAAGAAAAAGCCGGCAGCGACGAGCAGAAATTTTGGTTCGACAATTATGTTTCGCTCGCCCGCACTGATAAATCTCTGGCCCAACTGGCCACTTGGAGCAAACAAAAAGACATCGCCCCTGGCTTCCCGCTGGATCTGGATCGTCGTTGGGGAATTTTGCGGCAAATCGCCCGCTTCGCACCCACTCCCCCCGTTGAAGGGATGGAAGAGCTGAAAAAAACCGACACATCCGATCGCGGTGTCCGCGGCGCGATGACGGCCGAGGCCATCCAACCGGTGCCCGCTATAAAGCAAAAGTGGATGACCGAACTCATGCAGGTTAAGCCCAAACATTCTCTCGCTGAAGCCCGCGCCGTGATGGGAACTTTGTTCCCGCCTGAGCAAGCCAAACTGGTCATGCCGTTTGAAGACAAATTTTATTCTTTTATCCGCGAGCGTTCGCAGCCCGAACACGATATCTATATGCGCCAGTTCGCCGCGCGTTTAACACCTCTCAACTGCGATCCGGCCCAATCGTCCAAATTAAAGTCTTTTATCGAGCGGCAAAAACTCACACCCGTCGTAACCAAGGCTCTTAAAGTCAATTTGCAAGAAGATGAACGCTGTCAGATGATCCGCGCCAAGGCTGGACAGTAGATGATCTTTGGGCCATTCCCCGTATTCTTTATCGAGCGGCTAAGAGCGATTATCGAAGGGGCCGGGGGTTTAATTAAGGTCTACAGCTCTGAAGAAGCTCACGAGAAATTGCGCGATGCCAACCGTGATCGACGCGGCACCCAGTTCCAAGAGACGCCAATGCAGGCCGATCTTCTCTACGTCGAGTTCGACGCTCAATATATTCCTCTCGCTCAGCCCGAGCTTGAGAAAATGGGAGTCGTTTTTGGTGACCACGACGCGCCCGAACTCCAAGGCACCGAGTACCATTGCCTGCAGTGCGATCACACCTCAGACTCCATAGGCCTTTGTCCGGAACACAAAACTCCGCTTCTCGAGTTTTCGGACTGGGTGAAAGCGAAAAACAAGGGTGCCGACGCCACGCCCATGATTTGGCTGGCGTTTTTAGCCGTTGCGGCTCTAGCAATTTACGCATTTGTCTCCCAACTCGGGAGCGCCCCTTAAAATATGTTTAAATATATTTTCTCGATCATAATCGTCGCGGCTTTAAGCTTCTGGGCCGGGCGAAGATCGAGTGAAGTTCCCGTCGCGACTGAGCCGGCGGATGAAGCCGGCCTCTCCGCGGACTTTACCGCCATTTCGCAAAAAGATATGCGTGAGTACCTTGAGTTAAAAAGTCAGCGCGAAAAGTTCGACAAGGCCAATGAGATTTTGGCCAAGGTGATGCAGCTGTTTATTGCCGATTTGGGGCTCCGTTCAGCGGCCGCTCCACAATGTAAACTTCCCGATCGGAGAGCCGAAAAAGCGGCTGGCAAAGCCGCGCCCACCGAACTTCCTCCGACCATGGTCGCTCCGCCCACCGAATCGACCGCCGCAAAACCGACCACCTCAGAATATATCGCTCAGCCCGCGACCACGGCTGCGGCGGCCGCGGCGCCCGAAAAATCGACTGCTGCGAATGATAAATCTCCGACCAGCGGGCGCCGGGGCCCGATCGCGCCCGAAAAGGCAAAAAATGCAGTGCACGCACTCTATCAAGCCATTTTGTGGCGCGCGCCCGACGAGCGAGGCGGTGATGAGGCAACACGCAGAATGACTGAATCCGGTTGGTCCGCCTACATGAGCAATGCGCGCCGAATGGTTCGCAGTCGCGAATTTTTGCAAGACGTTGTTCCCAATCATACGCCCGAGCAGATTATTCACCGTATGTACGCGGTGTACTTCGGCCGCTGTGCCTTCGCCCAGGAATTGGCGCAGCAACTGGACTCCTTAAAAATTCGCGGTGCCAGTGAAGTTGTGAATTCGATTATCGGCACGGCCCGACGCCGCAACGCCGATCAAATCTTATCCGGCGGATTTAGCCCAACCTCCTGCAAAGAATAAAAATTCATTGAGCACTCAACAAAAATCGTGCTTCAATTAAGCACATCCTAGTTCTCAATTGGGTCCTGAGAGTCAAAACTCAGGAGTGTTTAGTGGTAGGGTCGCCACTTAAGAGGTGCCCTTGAACAAACTCGAATTTTTGCCAAATAAAAATCTTTCTCTCGGAGTGGAGATCGAAATCCAGTTGGTCGATGTCGTCACCGGCGACCTTAAGCCGGTGGGCCCATTGGTTCTCGACGATCTAAAAAATAACAAAGACGCCATTCATGTAAAGTCAGAAATTTTTCAAAGCATGCTCGAAATCGACACTCCGATATGCGAAAACGCCATTCAAGTCGGCGCCTCCATTCGCCAATCTCTTGCTCTCGCGCGGACCTCGGCATTCAACCACGGCGCCGAAGTGATGATGTCGGGCACGCATCCCTTTGCCCACTACACCGAACGTTTGCTCACCCCTTCGGGCCGCTACTTTTCTTTGGTCGATCGCAATAAATGGATCACCCGCCGCCTACAGATTTTTGGCCTGCATGTTCATATCGGAATGCGCGACGGTGAACATGCAATCAAAATGAACAATGCCCTCTGCCATTATCTGCCCGTGCTGCTGGCCCTCTCGGCCAGTTCGCCCTATTGGCATCGCGATGATACCGGCTTGGCCTCGAGCCGAGTCACTTTCTTTGAAGCCATTCCGACAGGCGGCCATCCCTGCCTCCTCAACAATTGGACCGAGTTCGAAGAGCTGATTGAGCGGCTGATTTTCTCGCGCTCCATTCAATCACTCAAAGACCTTTGGTGGGACATTCGACCCAACACCGAGTACGGCACGATCGAGGTGCGCATTGCCGACTGTCCTCCTACGGTCAAAGAAGTCGAGGCCTTAGTTGCGCTGGTTCATTGCCTCGCCGTTTATCTCGATGCCGAGTTAGCCGCCGGCCGTACATTTTCACCACCGCCCGAATGGATCTTGCGCGAGAACAAATGGCGGGCTTCACGGCACGGCGTGCAGGCCGATTTGATCAAAGATTTTAAAGGCACGTCGGTTCCACTGCTTGAGCATTGGTGGACGATTAATGAAATTTTGCGGCCCATTTGGAACAAGTTTGGCTATGCGGAATTTTTTAATTTACTCGAACTTTTAATTCAAAAAGGGCCCAGCTATCACCGCCAACGGATGAATTATAAGAACGGATTTGATGGCGTGATCCGCCATCTTGTTCGAGAGAACGCGAGCGACACCATCGAATGGGCGTAAGATTAATCGCGTCAATTTGATCGTGTTGGACTAGGCTTAGAAAAGTCGAGACTAGTCCATATTTACGTAGGTATTCCGTTCAAATAATGTTAGCTTACACCAAGTTAATCGCACATTAGAGTCCTTGAACATTTCGTTCAGTCCTCCTTTGCGCCCCAAATTCCTAGAGGAGGATCTTATGGGTAAAAAACTGTATGTCGGCAATCTCGCATTCTCTGTTAGTTCAGAGAGCTTAACTAACCTTTTTGCACAATACGGCACCGTTGAGTCAGCAAAGCTGATCACCGACCGTGACACAGGCCGCTCCAAAGGTTTCGCGTTTGTCGAAATGTCGACGGCCGAAGAAGCTGCAAAATGCATCGAGAGCATGAATGGTCACGAGCATGAAGGCCGCGCGATGAATATTTCTGAAGCTAAGCCCCAAGAGCCCCGCAGTGGCGGTGGTGGTTTTGGTGGTGGCGGCGGCGGACGTGGCGGCGGTGGCGGCCGAGGTCGCTACTAAGATGCGTAATACTCTTTATGTGAGCAATGTCGGCCAAGCGGCCGACCTTGGCGCGCTTGAAGATCTGTTTACGACTGTGGGTGATGTAACAGCACAACACCTCGAATTGATCCCTGAGTCCAGCAGCCTTAGCTTCGGCGTCTTTGAGATGTCGACAGATCAACAGGCTGCGGACTGCGTAGAGCGTTTTCATGGGCAAGATATGAATGGCCGCCAGTTGGCCATCGTATCCGGGCGGCCTAAACCCCGCCCCGTGCCTCTTCCCAAGAAAGAAACTCGCAAACGTGGCCGATGATGACCGCTGTCGGAACATGAATCACAGCCGATCCAATGTTCCGATTAAATTTTGTCCTTCATGCGGCGAGGTTGTTAACAACGCCGCTAATACTTCCCGATGCGATGAATCCAAACATGCTCATCGCCGTAAAGAGCGCAATATGTACTGCTGCGATTGCGGCAAGAAGCTGCGCTAGCTCGATTCCAAATTTCGAAAATTTGCGTTATTCTTCACGGATTGAAAAAGCCTTTAATTCCTATTTTAGTTATCGCACTGGTGATTGCGTATTTTTACACGCGCCCTGAACCTGAGCCCGCGAAGCCTGCGGCCCGTGGCTCAGCTCCCACGCCCTCGCCGGCGGCCCATGCGCCGCCCGTGGCGCGACACGAGGCCGAGCCCTCTGTGCCTCCCATCCGTATGCCCGCCCCCATACCCCGCGTGGTTAAAATTGTCGAAGAGAGTGCCGAGCCGAAGCAGCTCGCGCTCCGCTATAAGATCATCAATGGCCTATACGTGGTACAAGGCGATGTGGTGGCCGGTGTTGTACCAAAGGGTGAGAACCCTACAGATGGCGGCCTGGTGGCGATGGACCCGCTCAAACTATGGCCGAGTCGAACTATTCCCTATCATATTCAACCCGATGTCCCCAATCCCGACCGGATTTTGCAGGCGCTTGAAATGTTTCAAGGCACCGTGATTCAGTTTGTAAAATACGAGAGCGGAGACATCGCGCTGGTGTTTGAAAACGGCGCGACCAATTGTTTATCGTATGTAGGCCATGTCACCGCCAAGCAGCCGATTTTTTTATCGCCCGATTGTTCGCCGGCCGACATTGCTCATGAAATTTTGCATGCTTTAGGTTTTGTGCATGAGCAAAACCGTGCCGACCGCGACAATTTTGTCGACGTAAAAGTGCCCAATATCGAAGAACCGTTTTTGCACAATTTCGACAAGCTGCCGCCCGACTATATGAAAGTGAGCGGCCTGGCCGCGTTTGATTATCAGTCGTTGATGATGTACCCGCCGTGGATGTTCGCTAAACCCGGCCAAGTTACGATGGAGCCGCTCCAGCGCGATCAGTTGATCGCACCAAAGGCGGGATTGAGTGCTGGGGATATTGAGCGTGTGAACAAGGCTTATCAGGCCTTACAAGCCCGGTAGCAAATTGATCTCTCTTAGCGCGCGCCAAGTGCCCGACTTCAACGTCGGCGCGTGCTTGACCTCATTGGCGACCTCAGGATGGGCCTTGGCCACTTCCATAAGGCGACCCAGCTTTATGCGAGTGACGAATGGCCCATTGAAATAGGCCGGATCATCGGCCGCCACCGGCACAGGCTCAAAGCCCAATTGGCGTAGTTGGTAGAGCATGGTTCGGGCGCTGCTGCCATCAGGCGTTTGCGGCACGACCACGGCGATTGTGGTCTCATCTCTCACACCTTTAAAAAAAGTCGCTAGTGCACCCACGAACGCTGGCGCATAACCAGGATTACTCGCTGACCAGGAGTCGATTCCCGACACAAAATAATCGGCGTTGATTTTAAAATGCTTTTTGTGATCGTAGCCGTCGACCGTCGAGGTTTCTGGAAATTGAAATTCAGCGACGTGATCATACATCGCGAGGCTCGCCTGGATCCATTTTTCTTTGAGCTGCGGGTCGGTCACGTCGCGCGTGAAAGATTTTAAGGCCTGAGCGGCATAGGGCCGCGACAAGCGGATCGTGATCGGATGCCGGCGGGTCATAAGCCGGTTGCCCCGGGTCCAATCCAGATCGAGGCGCATAGCATCGATCGAGTCGGCCTTTATTGCGACTTCGCGCAAGTTGGCCGGATCCAATCCGAGCGTGGGGAGAGTTTTGGCGAGAAACTGCTTTAAACCCACCCGCACCACCACATCGTGGGGTTTTTTGCCAGTGGCGTATTCTTTAGCGCCAAAGTGATTGGTGTACATCATTCGATGGGTTCGCTTCAGCGCGTGCATATAAATATTGGCGTCCACGTGGCGAACATCCGCTTTTTTTCCCGTGCGAATATCCTCAAAGGTCATCGAGTGATGCCACATCACCAAGCCCGCCAAGGCCGATAGTTTTTCGGCCTCGCCTTCAAGACCGGGAATTTGCGAGGCCCGACCCAGTTCATAGCGGTACAAAATTTCGTCGGGTTCATTGGGCAGTTCAATCCCCTGCTCGGTGTACTCTTCTGCAAACGGAAGTGGGTCGCTATATAATTCGAGTTTGCCCGTTTCGGGAATCTCATTAAAAACATGCGAAGCCACCAGGCGAAGTGTCGCGCGTCGAATGCGCAGCCGCACGCGTGGGTCGCCCGCCTCCGCAAGCTTACGAACTTCAAAAGAGCCTAAGCCGGGCGGCGCTTCGACTTCGCTGATTCGAGCCCACGGAAGAGCGCCGTCAAAAACCGCCAGGGCCTGACTTGCGGTCAACCACGATAGCGACTCCAGATAAATCATTCGGTCCGGATTCACCGTGCCGGTCGAATTGGCGTACGAATCGACTTGCGCGCGATCGATGTATTTTCGTGCGTTCATTTCTTTAAGAGCTTGCCGATCGATGGGGCCCACCGTGCGTTCGGTCCACGCCTCCATAGGGCCTATATGATTTTTCACGACACCGGCCTGCAGACGCTGTTCGCAAATTAAATTCTCGTTCACTCGGTCGAGCATCATTTGCATAACATGATTCACTTTTTGCGAGCTCACGCGCTTGAGTGCGCCGTTTTCAATTACAAACTCGCTGTTCAGCGATGAGAACGGCGCCCCAATCGCCAGGTTATAAACCCGAAAAATTTGCGGCACATTGGGGAACGGGATCTTGGGTCGAGCGATCTCGGCCTGGGCGTCGGCGTCTATGTGGGGGAGGCGATATAGGGTGGAGCCAGCGGGTGCCGCAGCAAGGCCTTGATACGAAAAAAGGCCCAGTAGAATCGCAAATTTGGCACATATAAGGCGCGAGAACACGTTAAAGCGCTCCTTGGAGTAACGGCATATGGGTTACCGAGCGTATTTTGCGAAAATCGGGCCTAGTTCACCGAAGATTCGGAAGGCAACGCCAGCCCAAGCCGTAGGTTCATACGGCTTGGCCTTTCTCACTCTCCGAGCAGACCTACGATCTAGGTGATGGCTCACCGCGCGGTAACCTAGATCGTAGGTCTGCTCGGAGGGGCCAAAAGGGATGCTCGCTAGCTAGCGCACCGACCGACCATCCGTCTCTGGTTTAAGACCCCTCGTCTCGCCTCTTGGACGCCAGGCCGCCAGCGCCATTTAAATTCGCAGCCGCACTGGTGCGTGCCTTGCTCTAGCAGCCTCCGGAGTGAGGGATTTCAAATGAGACTTATAAACGTACTTTTAGTTTTCGCGATTCAATGGCCAGCCGCGCACGCCAATGGCGATATTTGCACTAAGCCCAAATCGGGCCAGTGCGGATTCTACGGTCAGTGCATTGAGAGCAAGTACAAATGCGGCGCCGATGGCTACCCGCTCGGCTATGGCGCAAAGTACTGCGATCGATTCAATGCTCTCTCCAGTCACGACCTATCCGAAAAGGGCTTGGTGTGGCGCGATCATACATTGGTGTGTTTGCAACAAAAGCTCGCCGATCTACTGGTGACCTCGAACAACGTCAACTCGTGCCCTGATCTAAAGGCCTATGCGTTTCGCTCGCATGTGGGCTGCTACACTCAACCCTTCGCACCGGTTTGCGACTTAACAGTGGGCGATTGGTTTACCATTGCAGGCGTTGTTGATTTAAAAGAGTATCGCGACAGTACGGGCCGCGATCAGGTGATTGAAGTGATTCGCAAATGCGGACCAGCAGTGAAAGAGCGTCTGGTGGAACTTTTGAAGAAATTAAAACTGCCGGTGAACGCGACTGATGCCGATTTGCTTTATGTGGGTACCCCTTCGGAGATGAGCGAAGAAGAATTTGTTTCGACGATGAACGAGATTTACGAGCTCCGAGAAAAAATCGAATTTATTAACGGAGGAATCGACCTATGATTCGCACACGAATGTTACGCTCACTAGTTGCTGCTGTGGCCGCCGCCGGCACATTGATCGCCATCGCCGCTTACGGTGATGGCGTTGTAGTGGGTCTGGCCACGGCACCCGCCGGCGCCATTGCTGCATTTGCCGTGGCCTGGATCATTCAACGGTGGCGAATGGGCGGCACAATGGGCCAGCAGCTCGCCGTAATCGCGGTGACGGTTGTCGTGCTCGCCACAGTCGTCGCGCTGATATTAAATCGCGGAGCTATAGACCCGAGCGACATCGCCTCGGGGGTCGGACTTTTTGCGATCGGCGCCGTCGCCTTTTGGCCACCGGTTTTGATCGGCGTGATTGGGTATGTTGTTGCGGATCGATGGATTGTTGGGCGCTACTGAGCGTTCAGCGAAATATGCGCGCCCGACGGCAGAATCAAAATCATGCTCTCTACAATTTGGCAGTCGCCTGAAAGCACAGCGCGCATGGTCTCACCGCCAACCGTCACTGATAAAATGGTTTCTCCGATATCGCCATCTGCGTTTCGGCTGATCATTTTTAGCGTTCCGCTTTGACCGTTGAGCGTAAAGGGCACGACCGCAGTCTCGCTAAGGCCGCCCCGGGCTTCAAAGACCAGCGCGCGGCCTGTTAAAGGATTGGTACCGGTCAAAGGTCGGTTAAAAGCAATGCCACCGGCAAATGCCTGGAACGAGAAAACTGAAAAGAGTATCAGAATAGTTTTAATCATAAATACCTCCTTACCCATTGATGAGCTAACTGAGGCGCGAAAACAATGTGCTTAAAGTTAACGATTGTAAACTTTTGGTTTCGAATCGATTATTAAGGCCTATATATGCCAGTTAAAGAACTCACTCATAGCAACTTCGACAGCGAAACCGACCGACCCGGAATAGTCTTGATCGACTTCTGGGCCGAATGGTGCGCGCCCTGCAAATCTTTTGCGCCGGTTTTTTCAGCGGCGGCTGAAAAGCATCCCGACATTTTTTTTGCAAAAATCAATACCGAAGCCGAGCCTACGCTAGCGAAGCAGTTCGAAGTGCAAAGCATTCCCACCTTGCTGGCGGTTAAAGACGGAGAAATCGTCGCCGTTCGCATTGGCGCCTTACCTCCACCAAAACTCGAAGCTTTAATTCAGGAGTTGTTAAAATGAATTTGCCTAACGATACACACAGTAAAACGGTTGGTTACTTGGCCTGGATCTTCGGCTTTATGGGAGCGCACCGTTTTTACTATGGCAAACAGATCACCGGCACAATTTGGTTCTTCACAATAGGGCTTTTATTTATTGGCTGGATTGTCGATTTCTTTTTGATCCCCGATATGGACAGCCAGGCGGACCACAAATACATCGCCGGCCCGTTCAACTACTCCGTGGGTTGGCTGCTGTTGACTTTTTTGGGCGTGTTTGGAGTTCACCGCTTTTTTATGGGCAAGTGGATCTCGGGAATTTTCTATTTTTTAACAGTCGGCTTTTTCGGCATCGGCATCTTGTACGATTTCTGGACCCTCAATGATCAATTGGATTCGTTGAATCGACGGAATTCGGCGCCATTTGAAATCAAATACTGACCAACTGCCCGTTTACATCTCCCAGCGCTCCGATTTTTTTATAGCCGTGCGATTTGAGCAAAAGACAATTTATGATTGTCTAAAGTTAATGAAACTTCTCTCCCCGGCGAGACAATATCACCCAGCCCAATTCCGTCAAAGAGCGACATATGCTCTTTTGGAATCGGCAGTTCCAACCTCGAAATTTTGTGAGGTTTCGTAGACAGCTCTTTTTTCTGATCCACTTCGATCAGTGTCGGTATCCCTTTTAAAAATAGCCATGCGGTCTTATGAGCCATTGTCTTCGCGCTCGCTGGGTGCAGCATCCAGCCCAACTTCTGGGCTTCAGCCACAAGCTCTTCGACGTTGAGCACATCTATGGCCAAGTGATGCAATGAGGGTCCACGCTTCGTAAGGGCCCTTTTGTGTGGCCCCTCACTAATTGCTTCTAAGAGAAGTAAAAGGGCACTTTGCGCCCCGTACGAGCCAACATAGATCTCTTTTGATCCCTCAGCTTCAAAAACTTCGGGCTCTTCGGTTCGGATATCGAGAGTGTTTAGAAATTTCGCAGACGCTTCAACCGACGGCACGAGCAGGGCAATATGACTAAGATTCGATTTCATATGTTCAAACTCCTTGCACATAACGCGCCTTTGCGTGGGGCGCCCATGAGGTATAGCGTTAATTCGACCCTAAAGCTTTCGCGACAACAAAACCTTCACAAGATTTGTCTGACTGCCCGAGAACTGAAGCGTGAATAGACCCTTCTTTAACTCGTATTCGACCACTTTAAAAATCTTGGGGCATTTGGTCTGCATTTCAAAACTTTTGGACTCAACGATCTGGCTTTTTTCGTCCAGCACATCGACCCAAACTTTTTGGCCGATCGACACCCGATAGGTGCCTGCCTCGTGAATCTGCACTCGCGCCAATCCACCGCTCAATTTATCGCCGTCCGGTTTCGATTTTTCCGGCTTAGCTAAAAACTTCACTTTTGCTTCGGGCACCAACGAAATTTCATATAAAATGCCCTGCGCAATCGGCGACTGAAGCTTTTTCGAAGTGTCGGCAGCCGCCAAAGGAGCTTTTGGCGCATCCCAAGTCTTTAGCTCAGCTGAAATATTGAGCTCATAATTGCTGCAGTCCCCATGCATTTCGGACATGGGCCGAGCGTGACCAATTGCAGTGCTAAGTAGTATGAGAAAAATCATTTGCGGACCTTAACACAAAGACGCTTGCTAACTCCCGAGAAATTTAGCAGTTTATGCCATGTTCAAAATTCTACTTGCTCTGTCATTTGTAGGTTTATGGGTTGTAGCTCTATCGGGCTGCTTGGCCACTTTGCCACAAAATCAAAAAGAAGCGCGCGTATGGGCGCATTCCTCAAGCGACGTCGTTAAAAAAGAGTATAAGGTTCCTACCCTAACTCTCGATGCGGCCGAAGCAAAACTCCGGGCGTTCTCTGCCAAGTGCCTAGCTAAAGAAGTCACTCACACATCCACCGGCACGACCAACGGTTACCCGAGCCAATCTTCGTATAGCTCTAAGTTTATCCCGAAAGTCGTGCGTGAGCCCAAACGCGTCAGCCTATTTTTGCAAAGATACGCGCCGAAGATGAATATGATCGGCACGCCCAAAGATGGACGGTACGACTTTGTGGCCGAGATTACGCCTTCCAACGGCGGCGTCGCAGTGTTCTCGGCCCGAATGAAAGTGATCTGGAACAAAGAAGTGAGTTTAGGCAATATTCTTGAGGACCTCGAGGCTTGGATGCTCGGCAAAGGTCAATTTTGCCCTGAAGTGAACTAAATGCGCTTTGTCTTATCGCTATTTATTCTTCTTCCCGCTTGCGCCACCAACTGGCAAAAAAAATACGCGGCCCAAGGGCGGCCCAATCTGTCTGCGAAAGTGGAATTGGATTCGCGCTTTCTCACCAACCGAAAGGTCGAGCTCGACATCTTTGAAGAACGACCATCCTGCGGACTTTTTTACTTGGGCACTGTGGAACTGAAGAGCGGAGAGCCGAATTCGCTTGTCTTACCGGTGGGCAAGAGGCTTGCCATCTTTATCTCCCGGGTGAATCGCACCTACGGATCGCAAGAACAAAGCGATTCTAAACAGCGCGTGCATGTGAAAGACGGCGCCTCGTACAGAATTTCACTGCGCGAGAAAAATCGATCTGAAGAACTCTTGTTTCAGGTGAGTCAGGGTGGCGGTGCCTTTAGCGACCTGCCACAACTCCCCGACCGAAACTGCGCAAAAGATAATTTTCTAAATCTGTAAATCCGCTCAAGGCAAAATCTTAACGCCCGTAAATTCCAAAACAAACTGAGCACCAAATGCCCTTGACGGCGTAAACGCTCCCGGACTCACCTTGCCACTTAAAACACGCTCGACCGCGGCCAAGGCCGTAACCACAGTCAGTGCGTAAGCTTCTGGAGTCTCAATCCGCAATTCAGCTCGGCGCCCATCGGCCGCCGTCACTTCTCCCCACACAATGCACTTAAGCTCCGATCGCTCGGCCTCGGCTGGACCGGTGGCCAAATGGCCGGCCAGTTTTTTTAGAGCCATTTGAACTGGCCGAAGCGCAAGAAGCGGCTGCATTTGACTGGTCAGTTTCATTATGCGAACGGCCGACGGCTTCGTGCGCAGATACACCTGAATGTTGCCAATGCCCGTCGAGTAATAGGCGGTCGAAACATCACCCCATGGAATCGTAACCGCGAGCTCTTCACTTTTATTAAAGCGAATCTTTCGCACGTTAAAAGCGGTGGGCACGCTAATGATTTTTCCGTCTCGGCGGATCGCTCCGTCGTGGCCGAGCCCTTCGATCGCGGTTTTTGCCGTCCCCGCACTGACCGGGCCCGAGGACTTAAATGCCAAAGCGAGAGATGTAGCCTCGGGGAGTTTTTCTTTGAGCATCAATGCTACTCCATCGGTCGGCACCACATCAAAGCCAACGCCGGGGATAGCAACAATCCCTGCTTGGCGAAGGCGATCACTTTGCGAATGTATATTTTCAAAAACCGAAATCTCGCCGGTGATGTCGAGATAGTGCGCTTTGGTTTTCACACACGCCTCAAGCATCGGCTGACTTGTGGCGGAGAATGGGCCTGCACAATGCAAAACGAGATCAACGCCGCTTAGATTTTCGCAAATGGTTTGGGAGCGCTCACAGGCGAACACGCGGTGTTCGAGACCCAACTCACGCGCCAGACTTTCAACGGCTTGAGCATTTCGACCGGCCACAATGGGCGAGAGGCCGCGGCGCTTCGCCTCGTGTGCAATTAGTTTTCCCGTATAGCCATTGGCGCCGTAGATCATCCATTTTGACATGTGAATGTTCACTTTTTATTGTCGCGCGGATCCCAGTTGGTTCGCGCGCGCCACGCATAAAGATTCTCTACTTTAGACCTCGCCCATGGAGTTCGGCGCAAAAATGTGAGACTGGATTTTATGCTCGGATTGACGGTGAAACATTTGATCTTGATCTTTTCGCTGAGTCTCTCCCAGCCATAGTTCTCGACCAGTGCCGTAAGCATCATTTCGAGGGTGATCCCCTCGGCAGGGTATTTGTTTTTACGAGATTTTGCGGGCTTTGGAGGCGTAGTCATCGCCTAGATTCATAGCCGTGCGGCGCGGTATTAGCAACCCTAAGCTCACCGATTCACTAAGGGCAAGCTATGCTCCGGGCATGTTCAATAAGGTCCATATCGAAATCAGCAATGTCTGCAATCTTCAGTGCAGCTTTTGCCCCCCGGTCGTCCGCGATAAAAAGTTGATTGATATAGGTTTATTCGAGAAAATAATCGCAGAAGTTGCGCCTATGACCGAGCAAGTTTGTTTTCATTTGATGGGCGATCCGCTGGTGCACCCGCATTTGGCTGAGCTGGTCGAAATTTGTGAGCGCTATCGGGCCCCGATCTTTTTTGTGACCAATGGCGTGCTGATGACCGCCAAAAATCGTGCGATTTTGCGGCGACCGGCGTTTCGCCAAATTAATTTTTCTCTGCATAGTTTTAACGACAACTTTCCCGGCCGCGACCCGAGCGCGTATTTGGACGCCATTTTTTCTTTCACCGAAGAAGCTCTCGCTGAGACGCCGGATATGTATATCAACTATCGGTTGTGGAATTTGGCCGGGGTTAACGGCTCGACAGCGGCCAATCACGATCTGCTCGAGCGCATCGCTTTGCGCTTCGAAACGCCCGTCGTGGCGAGCAAAGATGTGCGCGTGCGAAAAAGCTTTCGCGTGAAGGGGCGTTTGTATTTGCATTTCGACACCGAGTTCGTGTGGCCCGATCTTTCACTCCCCGTGCTGGGCACTCAAGGCACATGCTACGGCTTAAAATCCCATTTCGGCGTGCTCGCCGATGGCACCGTCGTGCCCTGCTGCCTAGATAAGGAGGGCTCGATTCCACTCGGCAATGTGCAAAATGATTCCATCAAAAATATTTTGAATGGCCCGCGCGCTTTAGCAATTCTGCGCGGCTTTCAACAGCGCCAGCTGGTCGAGAGCCTGTGCCAGCGCTGCCAGTACATCGAGCGCTTTAAACGCGAGTGACGCCCCCATTGGCATGTGCAATACTGCCTGCAATGGAAACCCAACCAAAAAAAGCTTTACTCGTCGGCGTTCAACTTCCTAAGACTTCAGAGGCCGATGTGCAAGGATCGCTTGCGGAGCTTCAACGCCTGGTTCACACGCTCGGCTACGAGTCCGTCGGCACCCTCACTCAAAAGCGGAGCTCCACGTCCGGGGCACTCGTCTTGGGCGAAGGCAAGCTGCGCGAGCTGGCCAAGTGGACCGGCGGCCCCGGTGTGGTTGCCTCTCCCGTCGTTCGCAAAAAAACTAAAGCGGCTGAACGTTTGGAAGTCGAAGAGGATATAGCGACGTCAGTGCCCGAAGGTGCAAAAGCCGAATGCGTCGTATTTGATTGCGATCTCTCTCCGTCTCAACTGCGCAACCTCGAATCGGCCTCGGGAGTTACAGTCTTAGATCGAACCGGCGTGATTATCGAGATCTTCTCCCGCCATGCGCGGACACCCGCAGCCCGCCTGCAAGTGGAGATCGCGCGCTTAAATTACATGGCGCCCAGGATTCGCGAAACAGGCGGCGGCGCGAGTGATCGCCAAGGTGGCGGCGTCGGGGGCAAAGGCGCGGGAGAGAGTTCGCAAGAGCTCGATCGGCGACACATCCGCGACCGAATCAAAGAATTGAAAATCGAACTTGAAAGTGTACAAAAAGAAAGTTCAGTGAGGCGCAGTCGCCGCAACAAAGAAAACGCCGTGGCCTTGGTAGGATACACCAATGCCGGCAAATCTTCTTTAATGCGAGCAATGACTGGGAGTGAAGTTTTGGTGGCCGACAAACTCTTTGCAACTCTCGACACCACGATCCGCCCCATGCACCCCGAGACGGTACCTAAAATTTTGCTCTCCGACACAGTCGGCTTTATTAAAAAATTGCCGCATGATTTAGTGGCGTCGTTTCACTCGACGCTTGAGGAAGCCTTAAATGCCGATTTACTTTTGTTTGTGGTCGATGCCTCAGATCCGACGTTTCGATCCCAGCTCGAAGTCACTCGTGAGGTGTTAGGCGAAATCGGCGCGCTCGAACTCCCAAGTCGAATTATTTTAAATAAGCGGGATCGATTGAGTGAAGAGGACATCGAGCATCTGCGCACAGAATTTCCGTCAGCGATTTTTCTATCAACTCGAAATTCAGACGATCTGCGCTCGCTTCGCGAAGCGCTGATCCGGTTTTTTGAAAAAGACATGCAAGAAGCCCGACTCGTTGTCCCCTACCAGGTTCAAGGCGCGATCGGAGAAATCCGCCGTGTGATGCGCGTACTTGAAGAAACTTACGACGAACGCGGTGTCACCCTGAGCGTACGCGCCCGCGAGGAAGATTTGGCGCGAGTGCGCGAGAGATTTAAGCTTAATGAATAACGTATAGGGCACAGTATGCTCGCTGAGTTTTTGCCTACTAGAAAAGATGAAATATTGGCTCTAACGGAAAAAAAATCGTTGGAGTTGGCGGGGAATCATCCGAGTTCCAAGCAGACTGATCGCCGAGGCGGCAGTGGGGCGTCGTCGTCGGCCATCTTCTCGCCCCGTACTGCTACCGGCTAAGCGTGTGCCACATCACTTTGCCGTCGAGCTCTCCGGCCGCTAGGCCATCAATCTTAAAGCCCTGATTCAACAGCTCCTGCAATAGGGCCGTCAATCCCGCGCGGCCCTCGGAGCCCTTCACGTACGCGCCGTTGCAGTACATATTGCTAATCAGTTTGCCCGTCGCTTGATTGTAACTTTCAATCAAACAGGCGTCGGCCGCAAGGGCGCTCGAAGATATCAAAGAAAAAAACAGCAAAAGTGTTTTCATATTTCCCCCTGTTAAAACGGTAATGCGACTTACAGGGCAAATCCAGCGGATTGTTTTTTGCGGCCATTGTTTATCTGAGCACAGTGCAAATGCAATCCGGTGTCTCAAGCCTATGCGCGGGAAGTTGATTCATCCAATAGTTGCATTCACGGGCGGTAATCTCAGAGGTCTTGGGCCGGCAAACTTTACTTTCGAACCAGACGCACGCGCTTCGAGTGGGATGCGTGCACACCGCGCGGTTTTGCATTTCGGGGCTGGCGCAGATTCGATACAAGTAATGGGGCGAGGGAAAGGGGGCGCTGCAAAAACCCGCCGATGAGATTTGCGGAGCGAAAGCAAAAAGCAGCAAAGGCAGTATTGAAAGCTTCACTTTGGTCTCCCTATTCGTCAGCAATTTGCTCGTGGTCGACCACTTCCGCCGACAGCCGACTTCCCTGCTTTCGAACGCAGACCCAAAATCTATAGGTAGACCGCCCCCAGTTCGAGGGCTTTTTGACCAATCCCGAAACCAAATAACGGCACTCAGCTGGTTTGTCTGCCTCTAGTTTTAAGGCCCATACATCGCTCGGCGACATTTCAAAGCGCTGGTCATCCCAGCCCTGCGAAAAAAAGCGAACAACTTCAGCGGTGGTCACGGCCGCAACTCGGCGGCTAACTCCACGGGCCCAAACTGCGGACGAATTGAGTACAATTGCGAAAATGCAGATTTTCTTTAACATTTTAATTTCTCCTGCCAAATATCCGGGTGTTTTAGCCCAATTCAATCGACCCTGAAAGCCCTAGCACGGGTTTGAATGAATTTCTTTACCGGATGAATCAACGGATGGCTCATTTTGAGATGCCCATTCCGCGGAACCAGCCTTTCAAATCAATTTTGTGAGGCCAACCAAGGTTGAAATCGACCTATCCTATCTTTAACAACCGGGTTTCAAATGGGGGAACTATGAAACTTTTATTTAAAATCGGCATTAGTTTACTTTTCTTCGGTGTTAGCCAAGCTGAGGCCGCGAGTTGCCGAATGATCTACAGCTATCCATGCAAAGGGGGCAGCATCGCCGCCCCGACGCTACATTGGATTGCCAACGTGGATTGCGCGACCGGCGCATTCCTATCAAGCTCGCAGTCCAGAATAGGCAAATGCGAAGTTGACTACTCCCGGAATTATTCGGTTTACCAGGCCACCTATACGTGTCCTGAGTTGGGGTATAAAAGCCTGCCGCTATCTGTAGGTCTTTATTCTATTGTTCATCGGTCCACGGGCGGCGGATATGTAAGGCATTCGTGTGACATCAACTTGCCGCGAACTTATAGTTTTTAGACGGAAGAATCGAATCTCAACTAGCGGGTAAATTGGCGGAACTTTCGGTGGTTCCGTTTTCTTTAGTCATTTCATATATTAACACACCAAGGCCATGGCTATACTAGCCAGACTCTTGATTTGTACACCTAAAAGGTGTACAACTAATCATGATCCGCAGCGTGATTCTCAGCAAAAGAGCTAAGAATGACTTGTTAAAGGTCCCTGCGTATATCGCTCAAAAGCTCGCGGCGTGGGTCGAATCGGTAGAGGCTGATAGCCTGGAAGAGACTAGAAAGATTCCCGGCTATCATGATGAGCCATTGAAAGGTGATCGAAAAGGCCAGCGGTCAATTCGGCTCAGCAAAGCTTATCGTGCGATTTATGAGATCAAAATAGATGGAATTGAATTCGTTGAAGTTCAAGAGGTGAACAAACATGAGTACTAAAGAGAAAAAGAGCGACGCAGTTAAATTTTTGGAGAAACTCGCCGGCGGCCCCTTAACTCTTGGAGGCATGCTTTCTTCTATTCGTCTGGGAGAGGAAATGACATTGGAAGCCTTCGCCAAGAAGTTAAAAATTTCCCGCTCTCACCTTTGCGACATCGAGAAAGGTCGAAAAGGTGTGAGCGTTGAGCGCGCAGCGTTCTTCGCTAAGACCTTGGGTTACTCGCAGGTGCAGTTTGTGCGCTTTGCCCTGCAAGATGAGGTAGAGCGTGCCGGCTTAAATATGAAAGTAGAGGTGGCCTAGTGGCCATTGATAATGAAACTAATCCGATGGCCTTTTACAACCATGCTCTCAGCTTCAAAAAGGCGGCTATCCTTCTGCTAGATGAATCTGCAAAACAAACCGATAGATGTTGACGATCCTATTTATTTCCTTTTCGCCCATGCGATTGAACTTTGCTTGAAGTCTTACGTGCAAGCTGCAGTTGGACAGACAGAAAAGACTCATGACATTTGGCAACTATTTATCCTTTGTAGAGAAAATGGATTCAAGCTGGGAGAGATTGAATTAGCGGAGGCAAAAAACATTATTGAAGGATTAAACCCCGTAGAAAACAATCATGGCTTTCGTTACTTCAATATGATGTCAACAGGGAAGCCGGATGGACAATGGACAATGAATTTCGTGAACAGACTTTTTGAAAATGTAGAACCCCAAATGATTTTGAAGAATACTGAGAATTGGGGCGACTGCACTAGCAATGAAATTAAAATCGATTTTACTTATAAAATTGAAAAAATTAGTTCTGTCGTCCCAGTCAGTAAAAATCCTTAAGCTAACTAAGGGGCGCACAATATTTCAGGAGTCAGCCCCAGATCCCAGCACGAGCTGGCAAATTCGTTGAGTAGCCAAATTTGTTGCACTTGATGCTCTTGAATCGTATCGGGGTTCTCTAAAAACTCTGAAAATTCGCTTTTTGAGAGAAAATTGACTACTAAACACACTTTTCTATCAACTAATGGGTTCTGAACAGTCTGCAGAATAATTTCGCGCGCATCGGGTCTCGAAATAAACTGACATCTAAAGCGGTCTACTCCATGACGCTCTCCAGTTGACCAAGCCTCATCAAATCTCGCCAAAAAGTCTGCGCCTTTCCTCGTAGCTTGCCCCAAATGTTTTAAGGCTTGTGCGACCAACTCATGAAACGCGGATGCACCCAGTGTCGTAGCTTTACCCTTCTTGGCGTGATAGAAAATTAGCTGAGGGTTAGGATCGTTCTCGAATTCCAAAAAATCAGCCCACTCAGTCCCGCCATCGTCACACACCAAAACAGCATTCTCGCGATAACCCAAGGCCTCATCTAAGACGCAAAAAATAGAATCTTCCGGATAGGAAACTCCATCAACAGAATGACCATTTTCAACTCTACATATTTCCGGAGACAAGCTTTCAATAGGATTCATTATATTCAATAACATTTGGCTTCGAGGAACTATGTCTTGATCCCGAACTGATCGTCCGTCTGAAAAATAATATGTGGGATCATCAAACACGACTGAAAAATGTCCTCCTTTATCAATCAACGCATTTAGTGACATCGACTTTCCATCAGTCGTTAAATATTTAATCGCATGAAAACCACGAATTTTGATTTTAACGGCCTGGTCCACGATATCCAAGCGCCCTAAAAATTCTTGGTCCTCTCCATCCAAGTTAGAAACCAAAAGATATGACCTATCTCGCTCGTCATCTTTCAACAACTCAATGGGCTTGGAGATCAATTCCATAACCTTATCAATTCGTTCTTGCGGAACAGGTCTTTCGCCTCCACGAGCCGTAACAAATTGTCCTCCCTCTAGATCGAAATAGTCTTGAATCTCCCAGTCATGCAAAACTATAGCTTTCGCTTCAATCTCAGTGGGAAGCTCACATTCTTGAGCATAGGTTGACAGAAAAGGCTCGATTCCTTCGCCAGAGTCGTCCAGACCTTTTGCTGTTGAATCAGCCCACTCTAAGAGATTAAGAAGATCCCTTCGACCCCCAAGATCAGTTATCTTAGACAACGAAAAGTGAACAGACGAACGACGACTACCCTTCCTGACGCTCGTTGAAGTTACAATCTGTCTATGATTTACACGAGATCCTAGTCGGCCTTGAAGATTTTGGCCTTCAAATGTTCTATTATGGCAGCCGTCAAAGGTATTAATCATGGCTTTTGTCCGAATTTTTTGAAGATTCACCCTTCCAGACAATCGCGCGTTTGCCAGAGATTGAGAATCAGATTTCAAATATTTCTTTTCGATCTCCTCAAGAGGTACCTGAGCCTTGCTATAAAAACAGAAGAGGTTCTTACCAACTTCCAACAACAATAAAAATCCGTGATTTATATCTTTTAAGTCCTGCTCTATCAAAAATGGAACTTTCGTCTGTCGAGCGAAAACAACGTATGAAATTTTGATTTGAGGGTATTCGTCTAATACTAGCCGAATTACTTTTTCTTTAACTTCCACTCCCTGGCCAGCGGCTTTGCTCAATACGATCCCAATATATTCCTTCGAGACCTTACCAACTCGTTTAAAAATTCGGGCCGAACTGGTAGCGCGAAATGCCTTTGCTAAACCAGAGAGCGCCCCTCCAACTTTCTGCTTCTTTTTTCGCAAAACTGTTCTCCCATATCAGACCGCAGTCTAAATACATCTCTTCGGATGGATTAGCCTTACGAGCCAGGAAACTAGACCATTTTTAGTTTACACTTTGGTAACCAGCTCAACTAGCTTGACCAATTATATGCGGTTATATGCGGTGCTTCGTAAACAAAACTGTAGTTGGTTAGTAAGAAAAATGAAGCAGGTAGAGGACTTAGGTCGTCGGTAACCAACTGACCATTTCACTACATCAACCGTTCATTCGACTGCCTAAGTATAGCCAAAGTTCTGGCTATATATAGCCAACTGGGGTGACAGGGTGTGATACCCAGTGACCTCAGATCGAAGAGAACTCGAAAGCAAAATCGAAAAAGGCCTTTTGATTTTCAGTAATTGTCTTCAGATCGGAATAAATCGACGGGAAAATTGGCGGAGTGGACGGGACTCGAACCCGCGGCCTTCCGCGTGACAGGCGGACGTTATAACCAACTTAACTACCACTCCGCAGCGGTAGACGGTAAATCGAAGGCCGTAATCTATTTAAAACGAGCCCAGGTGGCAACCCGGATTTTTGACGTTGTGCTTCCGAAAAAAGAACCAGGTACCTTTAGTCGTCGAGCCGGTTGGATTCGTGGCGCTTTTTTACGTTGTCCCAGATCTTTTTGCTGATGGGGCCTGGGAGGCTGCGTTCGATATTTGCTGCATCTTCGGGCACTAGGGCGGCCCAGCGGAGCATGATTTCGCCCTTAACCCCTGCCATATGCTCTCTGACCTGTGGAGCCATGGCCGAGTTCTCGATCTGCGGATCTTCAACCACCGATTTAAGCACGTCTGAGGCCGTCTCGCGGTCGCCGGACTTTAAAGCCTCAACCAGTAGGTCCACGGCGGCATCTTGACTCTCAACCACCGACTGCGCGACCGAGGGCTCGGTCAGCCGCAGTCCCAGGGCCCGCAAAAGTGCCGTATTGGTCAGCAGGCGATTTTTCTCGGCCAGATCGGCCTCGCTCAAAAACAGGCGCTTTTTTAAATCGCCCCACAGATCGAGCTCTTTTTTAAATTCAAACGGCATTTCGGGCTTTTTGGGCGGCACTTCTTTAAGTGTCGCGATGGCCAGAGACTGGCTGCCACTGGCCGCAGGGTTATCGGATGTGGGATTGGAACCGGAGAGATCACTCGCCGCCCGCACCTCACCTTCCATCACAATCGGTGGAAGGTCGACGAGCTGGCCTGTTTTACTGTCGCTCGAATCGGAGCAACTGAATTTTGAAACGCCCAAGCCGACCACGATCGCTACGAGAACGTAAACGGCGGCCGGGCGCAAATTCATTAATTAAAAACTCCTCGGAGCAAAGAGCTACGAAGCACGCGGCGATTGAGGTACTCGATACCTTCACCGGCGAAGAACGCCGTTCCGGTCAAGTAACCGTTCGTCACCACGATATTGTGCTTTTGATCCGACGATTTCACGTACACGTTATAAACTCTGCCGTGATACGCCGCCGGTGTCAAACTCACGATCCGATCTAAAGCGCCGCCGAGCTGGACCAGCGAATCGCCCACTTTAAAGTCGCGGGCTTCACGCATGCGTCCTTCAGCACTGACGATGGCATGGCCTTCGGTCACACGCAGTGTGCGACCCGATTCCATTTTAAACACCAAGATCGTATGATCGGCTTCGCTGCCTTCAATCCAATTGTCGACCATGGTCTTTTGCACCGACTTCGAATGCAGGCTTGAGCCGGCTTTTAAGCTGGCCACATATTTAAACTTCTCATGCCATGCATTTTCAAAAGTCACATACTCCAATCGTTTACCATCGCCGCTCGAGCCCATTACATGCTGCTCAGGCGTCGCGCAGTCGACCACGCAAATCGCGGCTATATATACGCCGTCGGGGATTGCGCAGGTCGCGTCTTTCTTCGTCGGAGCAGTCCATTTTTTCTCCGGCGTCGTCGACGCGTTCATAAACGTTGCATAAATAATATTTCCGCGGTGGGTGAGCTGCCCTTTGCTGCCGCCATTGTAGTAGTCATACTGATCGAGGAAAGCCTTCAACATCGGCTCTTGCGGCGCGCACTTCTTCATCCACAGGTAACGGCCTTTCGACTCGTCCTCGGACAGCTGATCTTTCGAACACTTCGCGGGAGCGTAGTCTTTGCAGTACTTTTCTTCAACCCACGGGCCGGTCGATTCACTCTTGCTCTCTTGTTGCACCGAGTGATCGATACACGCGTACACGGTGGTTGTCGTGATCTCACGTTTTTTAATCGTGTAACCAATTTGATCGGCCGGGCACGTGCCGCTTTGGCCAGCGTCTTCCACGCGTCCGCTCACATCGGTGCGGCGAACGGCATCAGGATTGCCATCGCACACGCGAGTCACCACAGGGGCCGGGCCCGTGCAGCGATCGAGCGGTGCCAACTCACCTTTTGAGTTGCGGCACTCATAAATTTGGCTTTGTTCGCCGCCGCAGTTGGCCGAGCACGCGGTCCAGCTTTCGCCGGCATTCCAGCTGTACGTCGGGCACATACCCGCAGTGATCAAACCACCTCTGTGAGTATTGCTGGTGATCACGGTGCCGTTGTCGCAACGTTTGTCAGACAGCGTGGTGAAAATATCGGTGACTCCGGTTTCGCCAAATTTGCACTCTTTCGGTACAACTTCTTGGCCGGTGACCACATCGGTTTGCACGGTGCCATGTGAGCCCATGCCTTCGCAACCGTTGTTGCAAGACAAGTATACATGTTCAGTGGATCCACCAATCACGCCGTTGTCGCACGTGCGGCGTTCGCCGACCGATGCGCAAGAGCCGACTGGAGTTTGCGTCGAGTAAAAAGTTTTGCTCGCGCCCGGGGCCAAATACCATTTGCCGCCGATGTTTAAAAAATTGCCTGAAGCCAAGTCTACACCCTGCAGAGCTTGCGGGGGCAGTTCGCACGGTTGACCCGAGCACTGACCTTCCGTCACTAACTCTTGCGTGCGGCTGATTTCAACCCAGCGAATCACTTCGCCGCCGACGAGTTTGCATTCTTCGGTGACGCGCGTGCGGTAAATATTAGTTTGTGTGCCGTTCACTCCGCACTGCTTCGTCTCAGAGAAAGTTTCGCTGACAGAGCTGCGCTGTTCACCGGGCGTGCACAGGCCGGGATTGGGATTCGGCACGGGATCCGGATCAGGAACGGGTTCTGGATCAGGAATCGGATCCGGATCGGGATTCGGATTGGGATCCGGATTCGGAGAAGGGGCCGGTGCCGGAGCGGGACTTGGCTCCGGCGTCGGCACGGGTACAGGCACCGGGGTAGGTGCGGGTTCTGGATTGGGGGTTGGTGTTGGGGTCGGAGTAGGAGTTGGAGTCGGCGTCGGAGTTGGCTCCTCGGTCGGCTCGACGATCACATGCACAACGCGCGTGATTGTTAAAATCGGAACATTGCTTGTGGCCGAGTACAGATCCACGCGAACTGTATAGTCGCCGGGGGCATCATAGCTGTGAGTCAGGCTGTTGCCGACCATCATCAAAGTGCCATCGCCAAAGTTCCAGCGCACTTGGCGAACCTGCCAAGCTAAACACTGGGGAATAAACGCCGAGAAGGTGCCGCTTTGGCCGACTTCAATATTGGTCGGGCCCGAGATCACGAGATCGCGGACGCACTCCATACCGTCGGTCGGCGGCAAGATCTTAATATTATGTGTGAGTGTGGTTTGGCTGCCGTCGTTCAATGTCACAACAACATTGACCACACGGTCACCGGCTTGAAAGTAGGTATGATCTTTGGGGCCGAGTCCGGTTTCAAGCGCCGAGCCGTCGCCAAAGTTCCAGCTTACACTGGCCACGGGCACGCCCGCCGGTACGGCCAACTCAAAGTGGTGCGACAATTCGGCCATGCCGATCTGCGGTCCAGTTAAAGTCAACTGTGAGGCGACGACGGTAAGTACCGATACTTCAACGGGCTCTTCAGAATTTTTGGTCTTTACATTGGCCACGGCCACGTACTGGCCGTCGTGCTCATATGTAGTCATGATTTTTTCGGTTTGCAGCGCGGGAGATCGACCAGGATTCATTCGCCACTCGACGGCCTTATTGCCGGCGCACTGTTGGTTGAGTCGGTAGCGAACGGTGTCGCCTTTTGCCGCTGTTCCCGAACCGAGCATCTTAAGATGCTTCGGATCCACGTCGAGCGCGTCGGCGTCGGAACCACAATCTACCGATTGCAGCATGTTGTTTGTTAGATCAGCTCCCCCGCCATGACCGTTGCTGGTCTTTTGGCAAGCCGCTGTTCCCATCATTAAGCCCACTAATATAAGTATTCGCATTTTCATAGCCCACTATCTCCTGGTCCTACTATGGTCGGGTGAATCCAGGAAATTTTAAAGAAATAAGGGGCTTACGCCTCAACGTGAAATGCCGAACTGTTAGGTAGCTAACACTTTTTTAAACTTCGGCAAAGTTCAGCGAAACTGTCGAACTTGTTCACTCGACTTTTGCTCATCTTTTTTACGCCAACGCCAAGCTTGCGTCGGAAATTTTTTATCAAAGGTAACATCAGGTGTCGCTAGGATATAAACTTTATTTGTGTAAAGGCCCGGAACCTCAACCGCCGAATCCCGAATTGAGGCGATCAATTGGCGGTAGGCCTTGCGCCGTTTTTGACTATTGAACTCCTTTTCAAGCCCATCGAACATGCGATCGATTTTGGCGTTGGCAAAGCCGCTGTTGTTGTAGGCGCCTTTGCTATGCATCACCGACGCATGCGGCGCCTCACTAAAGGCACCGTCAAAGGCCGCGAGATCATACTTGCCTTGTTTCAGCACGTGCCACCACTGGGCCTCGTCGCTGATTCGCTCCATGCGAACCTGAATACCTAGCTTTGCCGCATCGGTTTGAAAAAGACCCACCCACCGCTCCGAGGGTCCACCGCGCAAAATCACTTTTAAACTTAGCTTTTCGCCGTTTTTATCCAGAAACGAGTCTTGATCACTGTCGCTATAACCCATCTGCTTTAGCCACTTTTTAGCGCCCTCGGGGTCAAAGGCCACAGGTTTTCGCGTTGGGTAGTAGTACATGGCGGGCGCGTAAGAATCGAGGGCCAGCTGATATTTGCCGCCGAAAACTTTTTCGTTTAAGGCTTGCCGATTCCATAACAACAGCAAGGCCTTGCGCATCCGCACATCGCTGAGATGGGGATTTTTCAAATTTATCGTTAGCGCCATCCCCCGCCCGAAGGGCGAACGCGCCTCTTTAGGCGTGAGCTCGCCGGAGTAATTGGCGTCAGAGGGAATTTCGAAAAAATTCAAGTCCCCTTTGGCCAGCAAAAGTTCGGCGGCATTGAGATCGGGCACCGTTTTGATCAAAAGCGATGGTGCGAGCTTGAGGTCGTACTCCTTCCACCCCCACCATTCGCGATTGGGAAAAAGCTCGAGCAACGTATTCGATTCAAAACGGGCCACTTTAAATGGCCCGGTGCCAATCAAATGGTCGCGCCATTTGTCGTGGTCGACGGTGGAGTAAAATTCGCGCGGGAGAATTCTTAAGCTTGAGATCACATTTTTAAATTGCTGAAAGCCCATCTCTTTCATCTTGAATTCAACTGTATGTGGATCGATTACGATGACGTCTTCAACTTGATCCCACATCCCTCGCCAAATTTCGCCCTTATAGGCCGGGTCGAAGTAGCTTTTTAACGTGAAGCGAACATCTTCAGCGGTGAACTCCTGGCCATCGTGAAATTTTACGCCTTTGCGGAGCGTGACCCGAATGGTTTTTTCTTTCTCTAATATCTTCCAGCCGGTGGCGAGACACGGTTCTAAATTTTGCGTGTAGGGATCAATTCGCATGAGCGGCTCGATCACGTAGCCGGTCACCGTAAAAGAATCAATTCCAGATAATGAATAGGGATTTAATGAACCAATGCGCGCCAACTGGCCCACAACGATGCGCGGGTTTGAAACTTTATCTTGGGCCGCGAGAGACGAAACGAAATAGAACAAGAAAACTAAAACGAATTTCATTTACCCAGGTAGGCCACAACTTTGAGTTCCACCGCAATCGGCGTCGGCAGCGAAGAGACTTCGACCGTGGTGCGCGTAGGTCCGATCGCCGCAAAATATTCTCCGTAGACCTTATTAAAGGCGGCAAAGTCGCCCTTCATATCGGTGAGAAAGCAGGTGCAATCGACCACATTTTTTAACGAGGCGCCCATATCCTCTAAAACCATTTTGATATTTTGAATCACCGAGTGAGTTTGCGCGACCACGTCTTTAGAGGTCAGTCGGCCCATCGCATCCAGATGCACTCCCGGAATCTCTTTGGTGCCCGGACGGCGCGGCCCCATGCCAGAGACAAAAATAAAATCACCGACCCGGCGGGCATGTGGGTAGGGGCCCACGGGCTCAGGTGCGCGTTTTGAATAATGCGACTCTGTATTCATAAGTAAAACGAGTATTACCGGAGGCCGGATTTAAGTCAAAGATCAGCGAGCTTTAAATATGCGCGCTCGGATCAAAATACCAACGGTCGATGTCCGGGTCCCATTGATCCCACGTCGGAATTTTTCTTAAGGTCTCTAGATCCTTCTGCGGCACCACTCCCGGCACCAGAAAAGCCTTTTGCCGCCGCAGCGGATACGGATTGCGCAAGGTAAACCCGAGCACGCCGAGAATTCCCCGCGCCACATACCAGGTGGCTTGCGGATTCCAGCCATGCGCGATCTTAATCACCACGCCAAGGCCATTGGGATAATCTTTGTGCGAAATCCCAAGGCCGAGCAAACCATCGGCGCCCTCTTTGGCAATAACGTGTCCGCCGCACGACTTCATAACCGTCGTGTCGAGCCGATTAAAGCCGCCCACCAAATCGGGATATTTGATCATCGACTCCCAAATCCAATCTTCATCTTTGGTTTTGGCCAAGCCCGCGTAACAGCGCGCGAGTTCGTTGACCGTCATGGCCACGGTCGGCAGCCCATCGCCATCACGGGCGATGCGCTTAGGTTGAAAATCTTCACCCAGGTAGCGCTGAACGACTTTTAAATATTCTTGAAAAACGGGATGACTCGGCAGCGTGTAACCGGCGCGATTCCAACCTTTAAGCCTCGCGCCCTTAAGAATGGCCGCATGGTGACCGCTCGAATTGTTAAACCAGCGGCGTGGGCGGCGCACCTGGCGACCAAACTGCACCAGCGGAAGATCGAGCGGCGTTTGCATCAGCCCCCACTCGCTTTTTGACAAAAGACTTTGACTCACTTCCACATGCTCGGCGCTGCCATTGTGGCTTGAGACCGAGATCGCCTTTTGCCTAAGGTCGGTGGTTTTTTCGAGCTCTTTGCTAAACACTTTTATGTAAAACGGCTTCATCATCGAGCGGCCGTAACAAAGAACGTTGCCGCCCCAGGCGTGAATCTTTTTATCGCCGCTGTACCACGATACCGCGCCATGAACGGTGTTCTCGCTCACGCCATTGCGGCGGTAATCGACCAGCGGTTCCCATTCCACATCACGGCCGGTGGGAAGATCTTTATTGTCTTCGCCAAACGGATCGTTCGGATAAACATCGCTCACATCAATTGGCTTCATCGCCCTCAATCTCCAACTCCACATCGGCGTGCGGATCCCCGCCGAGAACATTGCGCTCACCCGGAAATACATCGGGATCGCTTTCATCAAATTCGAGGTCGCGCGCGGCCTTAACCGCCGGCGTAAGCCCGATCACCGCGGCGCCACTGCCATAGATCGGCTGATACTCATAAACTTGGCCGGTGTAGAAATTGGTTTGCCCCATAATCGCGGCGAGCCACCAGAACGGCTTAAAGCTTGAAACTTTATTGACCCGGGCCTCGCGGTGAAATTGTCGCGACAACTGCGATACGTCTTCAAGGCGGCCCTCGCCAAGGAACTCGAGAAATTTCTGATTCCACTCTTGATCTTTGAGCGAGTGAATTTTGTCGTCTTTCGGATCGGTCTTTTTTTCGTGAATGCGATTCGACAGCGAAGTCACGATCACCGCGACCGCTTTTTTGCCCTGCTTTTCAAGCGCGTCTCGGCCCGCCTTGCCGAGCACGATCGTCTCAGCCCGGTCGGCGTAAACATTGCTCGAGACAATAACGGTTTTAAGTTTGTTGTTTGGATTGATCAACTTACTGACCACCACGGAGCCGGTGTCGATCGGAAACCCGTGATAATCGATAGCGCGCGCCTCGAGTTTGCGAATCTTCGCGGCTTCTACGTAGGCCTGAGCCAACTCCGAATCGATCTTGAGTTTATATGGGATACTTCCCAAAGCATGAAACTGATCGTCCACATGCACCCACTCCGGCTCGGGTCGGGCTTGAATTTGATGCCCAATCACACTCGGCCAATAGGTCGAATAGATCATCAGCACTTCGGCGCCCGAGCTATCGACCTCAACGCGAACTTGATCCATGGCCTTTCTAACTTTGGCCCAACCCGGATTGGCATTTGGCGTAAGGACCAAATGCGGAAGACCCGGGAGCACATAGCCTTTGACGATGGTTTGATTGTCGATCATGCGTTGGCTCCCTGTTCGCGCCACTCCATCACGGCGTTGCCGGTGCCGATCACCGTGCCGTAACCGTGCAGCTCTGCTGGGTAGGTGGGAAAATTCATAGCCGAGAGCATCCAGCTTAAACTGCCGCCATCGGTTTCGGCCGTGGCTTGCTCGGTGAAGTCGGTCATAATATCGGCGACCTCGCGCGATTTACCTTTGCGCATCAGATCGATCATCTTCATATCCCACAAATACTGATTGTGATTGTTGATATGTTCAAAGCTCATATCCTCAGGCACTGCGGGCTCGGTGGTGAAATGCCGGTGACTTAACGAATTGCTCGAGAGCAAGACGGCGCGCTTACCACTCGCCTCCACCGCTTTGCGGGTCGCTTCGCCAAGTTTAAACATCAACGCCTGCAGCACATCCATATTGAAGTATTGCTTGGCGCCGACGCTCGAAATTCCCACAATTGGTTTGTTCCAGGTCGGGTTCGTCATATGGCACGAAACGATGGTGCCGTAGTCGATGCGAAAGTCTTTGTTGCGCATCATCTCGGTTTCAAGGCCGAGCGAAGCCGCTTCTTTGCAAATGGCCTCAGCCAAAGGCACATCCACTTTGAGATCATAGTGATAACGAAAAAGATTGGGAAAAACCGGATCGACGCTGATGGATTTAAAATGCGGCACGCCTAAGAAATGCGTGCCTGAATTGGTGCGCCAATGCGGCGAGTGCACGATCAACACATCGTAGTCGATGGTGCTGAGAGATTTTCTTAAACGCTCATAGGCCCAGCGGAGAGCCTCCCAACCACATTCGGCTTTGGGTTCATTCTGCGGGGGATTTTCGGCATACACCAGGTGGGGCGGATGGGGCGCTAAAACACCGGCGACGATTTTACCTTTACTCATAATTGCACACACACCGTTTTGGTTTCTGTGAAAAAGTCCATGCTATGCTCCCCACCCTCGCGGCCAAGACCCGACGCCTTGGCTCCGCCAAAGGGCATTCTTAAATCGCGCTTCAACCAAGTGTTGACCCACACCGTGCCCACTTTTAAATCGGCGGCGATTTTATGGGCGAGCGTAAGATTTTTGGTCCATACGCTGGCACTTAGGCCGTAGGGCGAGTTGTTGGCCCATTTTACGGCGTCATGCGGATATTTAAATGAGTTGATCGTGACCACGGGCCCGAAAATTTCGGTCTGATGGATTTCGCTGCAGTTGGTGAGATCGTCGATAATCGTCGGATTGATGTAATAACCGTTTTTAAGCGCGGCCGGCACCTCGGGCGTGCCGCCGGTTAGAAACTTGCCGCCATCTTTTCGCGCGACTTCGATCAGGCTTTGCACTTTGTCGAAGTGGGCTTTGCTCACCACGGGGCCCATAAAGGTGTCTTTGTCGAGCGGGTCGCCGACTTTAAGAGTTTTCACATGCTCGACAAATTTTTGCGCGAACTCTTTGTAAATATCTTCTTGCACAAGAATTTTGCTGCCGCACAGGCAAATCTCGCCGGAGTTTAAAAAACTCGAGCGCGCGATTTGCGGAATCACTTTGGCGAGATCGGCATCTTTCAGCACGATGGTGGCGTTTTTGCCGCCGAGTTCAAGACTTAAGCGCTTCACAGGACCGGCCGCCATCTCTTGGATTTTTTGCCCCGTCGCCGTACCGCCAGTGAAGGAGATCAACGGAACGCCAGGATGCTTTACGAGATAACTTCCGGCCGGATCGCCACGGCCTAAAATTATATTGCAAACACCTTTTGGGACTCCGGCCTCATTGAGCAATTGGCCAAACAGAAAAGCCGTCTTCGAAGTAAACTCCGACGGCTTACAAACGACGGTGTTGCCGAAGGCGAGCGCCGGCGCGATCTTCCAGCTGAGAAGATAAAGCGGCAGATTCCATGGCGAGATCAAACCCGCCACACCGACCGGCTGGCGCAAAACGTAATTGATCGCTTCGCCGTCCATATCGCTGGCCATCTCGTATTTATGCAGAAGTTTACTGGCGAAAAAACGAAAGTTCCACGCCACGCGTGGGATATCGAGGGTGCGCGACAGCTCTAGGGGTTTGCCGACGTCTTCGGTCTCGGCGCGGGCGAGCAGGTCGAGATTTTGCTCAACGACATCGGCCACTTTATTAAGAATTTGCGAGCGCTCAATGGCCTTCATCTCCGACCAATCGGGGAAAGCCTTACTCGCGGCTTGAATTGCGGTCACCACGTCGAGTTCAGACGAATCGGGCAATTCGTAAATCTTCTCGCCGGTTCGGGGCGAGATTTTATCGATGTATTTAGGCTCTTTCGGGTCGACGTACTCGCCGTTGATAAAATTCTTTAAGCGCTCCATGGTTCGCTACCTTTGCTCAATCAGGGGCACGACCTTATTTTTAAAATCGGTCATGCTCTTTTTTATAAACTCATTGTCGTGATTGTTAAAATCAAACCACAACATAAGTCGATCGTCTTTGTGGTACTTGGCCTTGATCTGCCGAGCGAGCTCTTCGGCATCGCCGGCTAAGGTGTTGCCCACGGCCTGCTCGACTTTTCTTGCATCGAGGGTTCCTTCCATCGCCTTCCAGTACGTGGCCCATGCTTTCTCGGCGGCTTTTTTGGCTTTATCTGTGGTTGAGTCCAGAAACACCATGGCTGTTCTCGGCATAAGGTCGCGCCGCCATGGTCCGCCAGCGCGGTGATACTGCTGCTCCATGCGTTTGTGAGTGGCTTCAATCACTTCGGGTGGCGTGATCGAGAGGTTAAACACGCCGGTCGGGAGAATGGAGTTGGCCAGGCGTTGCGCTTCGGGATCATGCGTGCCGATGGTGAGCTGAAGCAATTCGAGGGGCGCATCAAAGGGAATCACGCCGACCCGCTCAAAGTTAAAGTACGGTGGAATTTCGATTTTATCTTTTTTGGCGATTTTAAAAACCGCTTCCCACTCTTCTTTTTTACGAAAATCTTTTTCTTCGAGGCTGTAGATCGGCACATCGGCGCGGGCGATTTTCTCGCCCTTCAATAATCGCAGAAAAATCTCAACCGCTTCGAGCAGGATTTTGCCTTTAACCACGGGCCAGGCGGCTTTTTCGATTTCAGTTCGCGGCACAATTCCATAAGGGCGATTGGAAAAATCAAAACGACCGGCGGCAAAGCCGATATTGAGCTTGCGCTTCTCGGCGGGGTTGCGGCCATGCAGCGACAAAAAAGTACGAATCGCCTCGGCATGAGCGATGGGCCCGCCGTTGCAAAGAATATTGCGAATCGCCGAACCGATTTGAATTTTGCTGGTCTGGTGAAATACGACATGGGCCATTTGCAAAATGTCGGTGTTGAGGCCGATCTCGCCTTTAAAATGCGGGATCACGGGCTCGGGCGATGACTTTTGAATTTCGCAGGAGAGATGAGTCTCGGCCACCCAGGCTGTCTCAAATCCAAGTTCGTCGCTCAAGCGAACCTGATCGAAAAAGTTATCGAACATAACTTTCTCGCTAGGCATGTAGCCATCGACGTCGGTTTGGCAAATGGAGAGGAAGACATCAAACTTCACGTTTACAGCGCTCCTGTTCGCCCGCCATCGACGGGTAAGCTGACGCCCGAAATATAAGACGCCTGCGCCGATGAGAGAAAGGCGATGGCTTCGGCCGTCTCGCTCGGGTCACCAATACGTTTAAGCGGCACGCTGTCGGCCCATACTTTTCGGGTGGCCTCATCGGGCGCAAGGGCTGCGAGACGAGGTGTATCGGTAAAGCCGGGCAAAATATTATTTACCGTGATGCCGAAGGGCCCAAGCTCTTGCGATAAGGTCTTGGCCCAACTGGCCATCGCCGCCCGAATCAGATTCGAAACTCCCAGGTTTGGAATTGGCTGGCGCACCGATGTGGAGAGCACATTGATGATGCGCCCATATTTGAGCTGCTTCATTCCTGGCAGCAAAATTCTGAGAATTGTTTGCGAGGCGAGCACGTGGCCGCGAAAAGCGCGTTCCATTTCAACATTGCCGGCCTCGGTGAGGGGCCCGGCCTTAGGGCCGCCGGTGTTGTTGACCCAAATGCTAACCGGTCCGGTTTCAGCCACGAGGCGGCCGAGCGTGAGCCCCAGCTCCTCGGTGCGCTCCATATCCATGGCTAAAATTTTATGATGCGCGGGATTTTGCAGCGAGGCTTTGACTTGCTCTAAGGCGTCGGTGCGGCGAGAAAGCAATATGACTCGGGCTCCGCGCTTAGCGAGGAGCTTGGCCGTGGCTTGACCGATTCCCTGTGATGCTCCCCCGACAAGAGCAATGCGTCCATCTAGGTCGATAGAACACCTCCCTACAACTGAATGCCGCATTGTGGCCAAAGCCTCGTCGTACGTCAAGAATGAAGGTATCCTTTAGGGGATGAAAAAAGGCGGCGCTCCCACTCTCGATTTGCATGGATTTAAGACGGAAGAGGTCTTTGACGCTGTTGAGAAATTTTTGGCGCGCAATGCTTCTTCGAAGCAGGTGCGCATTATGCCGGGCAAGGGCACGGGAAAAGTGAAGGCCAAGGTGGAAGAGTATTTGCGCCTGGCCCGCTATCCATGGAAGTTTGAACGTTTAGACAATGGCAAAGTGAACGACGGCGTAATGGTCGTCTTTATGGATTAGAGGTTTTGCACGTGGCAACTGGGGCAGCGCTTTTGTGGCTTGATATGGAAATGACCGGACTGGATGTGGAGAAAGAAGTTCCCATCGAAGTGGCGGCTATTGTGACCGATTGGAATATGGCGCCTCTCGAAGAGTACCACGCCGTAATTCAGCAACCCCCGCGATTTTTGGATGCTATGGATGACTGGAACAAAAAGCATCATGGCGAAAGTGGCTTATTGGCGATGGTACCGGGTGGAGCGAAACCCGAGACGGTGGATGCGGAGTTGGCAGCGCTGGTGGAGAAGCATTTCGGTGCGGACAATAAGGCACTGCTCGCTGGCAATTCGATTGGTCAAGACAGATTGTTTATTAAGCGTTATATGCCTCGGCTTGAAGCTCGGCTGCACTATCGGCTGTTGGATGTGACGGCGTTTAAAATAATTTTTAATAATGTGTTTGATAAAAAGTTTAAGAAAAAGGATTCGCATCGCGCGGTCGATGACATTCGCGAGTCGATGGCGGAGCTGCAATACTATATGAGTTTTGTGAAGGGGTAATGGCGATGAAGTTCTTTGCAGTCGTGTTTTTGGGCTTTGTTTGTAGTGTTGCGTGGGCCAATGATACGCGGCCGATTAAGCGCGGGCCGGCGGCGCAGGAGTCGCTGCCGCCGCAGCCGGAGAAGACCGATGGCACCGTGCCGGTTGAGGTGACAGAAACGCCGTCGAGCACGCCGGTGTTGTCGCCGCCGATGGCGGCTGCGGATGCGGACGGCGACGTGGCGGCAAAATGGGCCGTCACCGGAAATTTTTCGTATTTGGATATTTGGGTGCCCGCCAAATTTGGTGTGGCGGCGAGCTACCGCTTTTCACCTAAACACTTAATCGAGTTTGAGTATTTGCGCGGATCTTTTGGCGGGGCGCTGTTTGGTTTTGATCTCGGACGAATTGTTGAGCAGCGCGCCGCTTTGGTGTGGCGAAAATTTCCGTCGGGTCGGGCTTACAATTATTTTCTCGGCGCCAATTTCAATGATCTTGAAGTCACGATTGGTGATAGCGCGCTGGCGACGATCTCATCGGGCAATTTATCGGACTATGAGCTTATGAAATTTTCGACCTTGGGTCTGAGCGCCGGGCTTGGCCACCGCTGGCAGTGGCCGAGCGGATTTGTGCTGGCCATTGACTGGATTCACGTGCACATGCCGCTGGTCACTCTTAAAGAAGACGCGCCCTTTCGCGATGCGACCACCGATGAAGATCGACGGTCGGAGGCCGATGAACTGATCCGCTTTGTTAAAAATTTTCCGCGCCTCGCCGCTCTTAAATTACAGCTCGGGATAAGCTTTTAAGATTTCTTGCGCGATCTTCTCGTGGCCCGCAGCCGAGGGGTGAAAGCAATCATGGGCGATGTCGTCGGCCGTGAAGTGGAGCGCTCGCACTTCGTTGACGAGAGTCCAATTCATTTTCTTGGAGTTGTATTGAGCGTTCAGCAGATTGATCTGCTTTTCCCAAATTTCAATCATGGCCAGTTGTAAATCTTTAAGCCTCTGGATTTTTGCAACTTCGGTGTGATTGGTTCTGGTCACGGAGGGACACATAAGCCCAAGCGTCCGGTCCATCATTCGGGCGGCAAATGTCTCCCCGCCCAGCCCCATATGGATATCTTGGCAAGTCACCGCGCCGCGGCCTTCGAAGCTGACCGACTTAGCCTGAATTTCACCATTGTTGATCAATGTGGTCACGTCGAGCGGCGCGAGCACGAGAAAATCGGTACCACGCGGGGCCGCCCGCAGAACATTGGCGGCATTGTGCCATGCTCGCCCCAGTTGTGTGGTGAATTCGATCTTTAATACCTCAAGCGGCTTTGTTAGCACCGAGGCGTCGCACAGGTCATTGGCCGTAAAAGACAAAATCACCATGGGCGGCAAGGTTGCGGGCTTCATCTCGAAAATTCGCGAAAGCTGCCACGGAATGTCTTCCACCCGAGCGCCATCCTGGCCGGCGATTACAATATCGCTCGGATGCACACCCCAACTCCGACCCAATTTATAGCCGAAGGAATTCTCAGGCGAATCTAAGCGCAAGGAAGCCTTGGCGCCGAAGTTCAGCATGATCTTTTTATACCAAGCCGACTTTTGAAACTCGGCTCGAGAGTAGAACACCCGAGTCGGAGCCTCCTTAACAACCTTGGCAGCGGTAAATCTCTGCGAAGCAAAAAAGTCGCCGAACAGGTTCTTAAGGCTCGGAATCGTGGCCTCAATACCCTCGCCGGTGGCGGCCCCCGTGGTCACGCTATCGCCGACCACGGCAATCCACTTATTAACGTCTTTAATTCGATTGGCATTGGTGCCGAATGGCCCCAGCTGTTCGAAGGTTTGGCCGAACGCCGGACCTGCAAATCCGAACAGAAATAACCATAGCAATTTATTTAAAGGCCCGAATTTACTCAATTGACGCAAACTTTTCTCACGTGAGAAAGGCGCGCGTCAAAAAAACGCGCGCACTTCATCCGGACTAATAACGATAGTGATCCGGCTTAAACGGACCCTTCTTCGCATCCACACCCAAGTACTTCGCCTGTTTGTCGCTCAAGGTGGTCAGCTTCACGCCGATTTTCTCAAGGTGCAAGGCCGCAACCTTTTCGTCGAGCTCCTTCGGCAAACGGTAAACGCCCACATCTTGGTACTTCGCCTTGTTGGTCCAAAGATCCAATTGCGCCAACACCTGATTGGTGAACGAATTCGACATCACAAACGACGGGTGTCCAGTCGCACAGCCCAAGTTTACGAGGCGGCCCTTAGCCAACACGATAATCTCGCGGCCATCTTTGAACGTATGAATATCTACTTGCGGCTTAACTTCGCGCTCTTTGGTGTTCTTGTTCAACCACGCCATATCGATCTCGATGTCGAAATGGCCGATATTGCAAACAATCGCTCCCGACTTCATCACCTTAAAGTGTTTCTCAGTCAGAATATCGCAGCAACCCGTGGCCGTTACAAAAATGTCACCCTGTGAAGCCGCTTCATCCATAGTCACAACTTGATAACCTTCCATCGCCGCTTGCAAAGCGCAAATCGGATCGATCTCAGTGATCAACACCCGGCCGCCATAGGCCTTCATCGAATGCGCGCAACCTTTGCCCACATCGCCGTAACCGGCCACTACAATCACCTTGCCCGCCAACATCACATCGGTCGCGCGCTTGATGCCATCGGCCAGCGACTCACGGCAACCATACAAATTGTCGAATTTCGACTTGGTCACAGAATCGTTAATATTGATCGCAGGAACTTTCAGTTTTTTAGCCTGATGCAACTTCTCGAGATTGTGCACGCCCGTCGTCGTCTCTTCGGTAATCCCGATGATTTGCTTCATGTACTTCGCGTAGCGTGACTCGTGCATCATGTTGGTCAAATCGCCACCGTCATCCAAAATCAGATCGTAGCCTTCATCGCCCCAACCCTCGATGGTCTGCTCGATGCACCAGTTGGCTTCGTCTACAGTCTCACCCTTCCACGCAAACACCGGCACACCAGCGGCGGCCATCGCCACAGCGGCGTGATCTTGCGTCGAAAAGATATTGCACGAGCTCCAGCGCACGCGCGCACCCAGCTCAATCAAAGTTTCTATCAACACGGCCGTCTGAATCGTCATATGCAAGCAGCCCGAAATGCGAGCGCCCTTCAACGGCTTAATCTTGCCGTACTCTTTACGAAGAGCCATCAGGCCCGGCATTTCGCTTTCAGCGATTTTAATTTCTTCGCGACCCCAGCGAGCCATGTCGGCAAACACTTTTGGGTCGTTCATGGCCGCTTCGCAAACCTTATAATCGACTTTCGACGTGGTCGAAGCGGTTGTCTTCTTAGCTGTTGCCTTTTTATCCGTAGCTTTTGCGGCGGCCTTGGACGCTACAACTTTTCCGGCTTTCGATTTCATATTGGTAACCTCGCGTACGCGCATAATTTCTCCAGTTCTAACTATGTAAAGAAGGAATATTAAAGGTTTAAACCCCTTAAGGCAAAGTCATGATCTCATAACCGCGGTCAGTCACAAGCACCGTATGCTCGAACTGCGCCGAAAGCGTGCGGTCTCCCGTCAGGTAGTACTTTATATCACTCCCCGGGATATCAAACTCATCAAACGGCTCGTCGGTCTCGTTCACCATCGGCTCCACCGTTATGCAGCACCACGGCGCCAGCTTTGGCCCCCGGCCCTTCTTCCCATACGACGGGACAAACGGGTCATCGTGAAAGGTCTTGCCGATGCCATGCCCGCCGATTTCGCGCACCACATGATAGCCCCGTTTAGTTACATATTTGTTTATGGCAAATCCAATATCGCCCGTAGTGGCAAAAGGCTTCACCTCTTCGATGCCCTTTAACATGGCATTCAGGGCGCAATCGGTAAGATCTTTGGCTACGTCCGACACTTCACCGACAAAAAAGGTTTTTGAAGTGTCGCCGTAAAAGCCGTCGAGGATGCAGGTCACGTCTACATTAATGATATCGCCATCTTTAAGTTTCTCATCCCCCGGAACGCCATGACAAATACATGCGTTAACTGACGTACAAACCGACTTCGGAAACCCGTGATAGCCCAGTGGCGCCGGCGACGCCCCGGCCGACAATGTGAAATCATGAACAATCTTATTGAGTTCATCGGTCACAATGCCGGCGCGAATGTATTTTTCGGCATGCTCCAGGGTGCGCGCGGCCAACTTGCCGGCAGCCCGCATTTTTTTAATTTCGTCTTGGCTCAGGGGGGTCATAGTGAAACGGTTAACACGCCGCTTTAGCGAGGGTCAATCGATGGCATTCCCCATAACACAGCCTTCGTCGGTCTCTTTAAAGGCTCGGGTCTTCGTATCCCATTCATACTTCATCTGAATATGCAGCTCCCGCACTCGGCAGCGCGACTTGATGGCTTTAAAATCCAGATCCACGGGTGCGCCATTCACTTCCAAATTGCCACCGTCAAACACCCGAACGGCGAGCTTTTTCGACTTTTTGTCGTAAGTCTCAGTAAATTGGCCATCAAATTCGGGGTGGCCAAACACCAGAGCCTTGTTCAGCTTGCCACCTTCACCCGTAAAATAGGTGTGGGATTGAAAATTGCCGATTTGCTCATTGATAAAGAGCAGGTCACGGTCGCCCACGGCGCGCTTTTCGATCTCGCGCTTCTCGGCATGCAGGGAGGAATCGGTAAAATCGGCCGGCCCCAACCATTGCTCCGCTTTGACCTCGGTGATTTTCTCCGGCGCATCAAAAATCAAGGCCCGGCGAGCGCACACCCCTTGAACCGACTCCCCACCCATATCAAAAACGGCCACCACATCGGGCTTTCCGTTGCCGTCGAGATTGAGCTTTAATTCTATCGATTTGAATTTCGCCTGGTCGGTGACCCCGACACACGAAATAGACTCGGCGCTAACCATAGTGATGAACAAGCTCAGAAGTAAAATCATGCCTTAAGAAGATTTATCGCGCTTTACCGGGATTAACTCAACCTTATAGTCGTCAACCAGGTCTTCTTCATCGAGAGAAGGCAGTTCTTTGACCTTCACGCTGCCCCGGTCGCGGCCGAGACTGCCCGAAATTTGCGACGAGGTTTCGTTGTGACGGGAGATTTCGCGATCAAGGTCAAGGGCCCCGGCTTCGGCTGACATTAAAAAAGCCAGCGTTCCAGCTAGCCACCAACCCAACATTCCTCTGTCCGCTTTTTGTGCCATGGGGCCCTCATCCTTGATTGCCTTGTGATCGATTTCACAAGGGCTAATAGCAAAGAGTGGTCCACAGAGATAAATGGTTAATACTAGGTGTAGAACTTCAGATTCACGCTCTAAGTGATCTAAATTGCGCGCGTTTTTTGTTCGACAAGCCTGTAGTAATTTCAAGTGCCCTGGAGGTGGGAGGGCGGACCTCGTATAGTGCCCGTTCTCGAGGGGAATTGAATGAAACTTAGGCCGATTTTGTATGCTCTGATTGCGATCGCTGGCGCCTCAGCAAATGCCGAAACCTTTCGCATTGTGAAGGGCATTGCCGTAACCGTGAACATGCCCAAGGTGCACCTGACCAAAAACATGTTTCTAACCTCGGACGATCAACTGCTGACCGTGACTTGCTCGATTCCGCTCTCGTTCTGGTCTTGGTCGCCGTCGCAAATTCTGTATGTGGATGTGGCAAGGACTTCGAATCAGATGGTGATTGGCACCCAGTTCACCGGTGACCGCGCACCCCACTCGATCAGTACCGATAAAATTAGCAGCTTTGAGGAGTGCCAAAAGACCATCGCCATATTGATGGAAGCGACCATGACGAGCCCGATCACATTCTCCATCGAGGCCGACGGCCCGATCCGTATCGAGCGCTAAGAGCGTAAAGCCAAAAAAAAGGGATCTCTTTCGAGATCCCCATTTTCAAACATAAATTCGAAAACGGCTTAGCCGCGCAAGTGTTTGCTTACGAGCTTTGTCATTTCGAACATCGAAACGGTGTTCTTACCGAACACTGCGCGAAGTTTGGTGTCCGCATTGATGTTGCGGCGATTTTTGCTGTCTTGGAGACCATGGCGCTTAATGTAAGCCCAGAGTTTCTTTACAACTTGAGTGCGGGGAAGCGGAGCCGCCCCAACCACTTCAGCGAGCGCTGCGCTCGGAGTCAAAGGCTTCATGAAAGCAGCGTTGGCTTTGCGTTTGCCACCGGCTTTTTTAGTCGCCTTCTTAGTTGTCTTGGCTTTTTTAGTCGCCGTCTTCTTAGTAGCTTTTTTCTTCTTAGTAGCCATCTTAGATACCCTCCCAAATTACTTTGGATGATTGTTAATAGTTATGGCGTTACCCGATTGATGATAGCGAAAAGGTCCAGCTTGTCCAAAGAAAAATACATGTTCTTTAAGTTTTCCCTCGGAAAAAGCGTTTTTTCCCTCTGAAAAGTCGGTTTTTCGCCCAGGAAAGGTCGTGTTGCCCTCTGGGAAACGCCCTAAATTTCCGAAATCACATATGTATGGAGAAGTCGTTCCGCGACATTTTAAGTCAATTTCTCGAGGGGAATGAGGCGAAATCGCACTCTGAGCCCTCGGCGGCGCCCACATCTCCTGAGAATCACTCCTATGTTTTTGAACCGCTCTGGCAGATGGAGAATCGCCCAAATCCCCCTCGGGAAGGCGTCTCGCGCTACAAATCGCAAGTGCGATCGCCCTCGCAGAAGAGCCCACAAAAACCCGCGCCACCCCCCCCACCCGTAGCGCGAGAGATCTTGATTCCCCTCGAGAAATTAGATAGTGACAGCCGCGTCATGGTTCTGATCCTCGCCGACCTCGGCGCCCCCGAGCTGAAAAGCGGTGTTTCCTTACACAGAATCAAAAAAGCCTACCGCCGTTTGGCCAAGAAGTATCACCCCGACCGCGTGAGCGAAAATTCATCTCCGGTCGAGCGAGAGGCGGCAAAAACTGCCTTCTTTAGGTTGCAGAAGGCCTATGAATCTCTTTGCGAAAGTCTAGCGGAAGATATTGCCGCGGCGGCGTGATGGGGCTTGATCGCAATCTCACGCGGCAACTGGTACCACAGGCGCATTGAGACCGTTCCATCGGGCATTGTCCGCTCGTCGCGATTGATTAGGCGCGCCCCTAGTTTTTCAACGGCCTTGCGCGAGCGTGTGTTCCCCTCACCGACATGAAAGATCACCGAGTCGATCTCTTGCGCAAATGCATGCCGAAGCATGGTGCGCTTTAAATCCCCGTTGTACGTGCCGCCCCAGTACGCGCAAGCCAGGAACGTATAGCCGATGCAGATCCATTTGCGTTCAAGGTCGAAATCGTAAAAGCGTGAGGAGCCGATCACATCGCCACTCGCACGGTCGATGATCAAAAGCATGCCAGTGCCGGCGACGCCGTCGGCAAAAAATTGGCGAAAGGCATCGCCTTGGTAGCGGTGCCGCTGCGGATGTTGCTCCCAAATTTTTGGATCTTTGGCCACGGCATAAAGGCGCTCGAAGTCGCCAGGTCGAGCGGGCTCGAGTCGGATTAGGTCGCCTTCGAGCGTGGGTAGATAATTAAACTTCACTTCTAGTGACTGAGCTTTCGGTAATGAATCCGCTTCGGCGTTAGCGCATCGACACCGAGGCGCTTCTTCAGATCGGCTTCGTACTCGCTATAGTTGCCCGGGAAGAACTCCACTTTCGAGTCGCCCTCAAAGGCCAGAATGTGCGTGCAGATCCGATCGAGAAACCAGCGATCGTGGGAGATCACCACCGAGCAGCCGCCAAACTCGAGCAGCGCCTCTTCAAGCGCGCGCATCGTGTTGACGTCAAGATCGTTGGTCGGCTCATCGAGCAGCAAGACGTTTCCGCCCTGCTTGAGCATTTTGGCCATGTACATGCGGTTGCGCTCTCCGCCCGAGAGAGTGCTGACCTTTTTTTGCTGGGTATCGCCGGCAAAGGCGAACCAAGAGCAATAGGCGCGGGCCGGGACCTCTCGATTACCCAATTTCACAATATCGTCGCCGCCGCAGATTTCTTCAAATACGCTGCGGTTCGGGTCGACATTCGAGCGGGCCTGATCGAGATACGACAGCTTAACCGTCTCGCCGACTTTGAAACTTCCGCTGTCCGGCTTCTCTTGCCCTGTGATCATTCGGAATAAAGTGGTTTTACCAGCCCCGTTCGGGCCGATGATTCCCACCATGGCTCCGCGCGGAATGGAGAAGTTCAAATTTTCGAAAAGCAATTTATCACCATAGGCCTTGGTGACGTCTTTCGCTTCGATCACCACCTCACCGAGGCGCGGGCCGGCGGGAATGTAAATTTGCATTTCAGCCAACTTCTCGGGCGTCGGTTCTTTAAGCAGATTTTCGTAGGCGCTGACGCGAGCCTTCGCTTTGGCCTGGCGGGCTTGCGGAGACTTGCGCACCCACTCGAGTTCTTTTTCAAGATTGCGATTGCGCTTTTGCTCGCCTTTGGCCTCTTGCTGCAGTCGCTTGTCTTTTTGTTCGAGCCACGACGTGTAGTTGCCCTTCCACGGGATGCCTTCGCCGCGGTCGAGTTCAAGAATCCAGCCGGCCACGTTGTCGAGAAAGTAACGATCATGCGTGACCGCGATTACGGTCCCGGGGAATTTGTGCAGATAGTTTTCGAGCCAGCCCACACTCTCAGCATCCAGATGGTTCGTCGGCTCGTCGAGCAGAAGAATATCGGGATCTGAAAGAAGAAGGCGCGCAAGCGCGATACGGCGTTTTTCACCACCGCTGAGGTTTTTAACTTCAGAGTCGCCCGGCGGGCAGCGAAGCGCGTCCATCGCCTGCTCGACTTTTTGATCGATCGACCAACCGTCGGCCGCTTCGATTTTTTCTTGCAGAGCCGCCTGTTTTTCGATCAGTTTTTCCATTTCATTGGGATCGAGATCCGGATCATTGAACTTATCCGAAATTTTTTGGAAGTCTTCGAGCACCTGATTGATCGCGCCCAGCCCCATCATCACATTCTGCTTTGCGGTCTTGCTCTCATCGAGTTTTGGATCCTGCTCGAGGTATCCGACTTTAAAGTCGCGAGCCGGAAACGCTTCGCCGACAAATTCGTCGTCCACTCCTGCCATGATCTTAAGCAAAGAAGATTTTCCGGCGCCATTCAGGCCGAGAACACCGATCTTTGCACCGTAAAAATACGAGAGGTAAATGTCTTTGAGAACATAGCGATTCGGCGGATAGACTTTGCCGACGCCTTTCATTGTATAAATAATGTCGTTTGCCATAGTTATTCACGTCTATTCGACGACTTAGGGGTTGTCAAAGGGCTTAAGATTTCCTTATCCTGTTTTCGCCTATGAAAACGAAGCCGCTGACCAATCATTTAGGGGTTCAAGATATTTGCCGTAAGCTCAAGGAGCAGTTGGATCAGCTTTCCGAGGTGATTGTCGTCGATCCGTCGATGCCAGAAGATGAAAAGGCCCGCCGTAAAGAGCTTATGTCGAAGCTGCAGGATCAATTAAAGGATTTGTCGGTTTAGGCGCGGCGTGCGGCGGCGCTTCAGTTTACGACAACATGGCCAGGCTGATTGCTCGCCGACTGCCCATGGCGCCGCAAACAACTTTGGCGCGCCGATCTCGATAAGATTCGCAATGACCGACCAATCGCCATACGACCAGCGGAAAATCGGCCACATATCCGCTACCCATCTGCCCATATCATTCGCAAATCCCTAAGTGATTTCGTCTCCCGGCGAGAAATAAAGCCCTCAGACTCAAGCCCATTTAGATGAACGTACATTTTAACGGACTGAAACGCCTTCTGCCAGCCCCGAACGATGCGGGTGTACGGGCGGAACTTCCAAAATTTTAAACCCTTCGGCCACTTCACCCGCTCCATCACGATTTGGGCGAGCCTCCCAGTCAGTTCGCGAATAAACGCCGCCCAGCCGGAGACGTTTCGAATTTTAAGCAACAGGTGTAGATGGTTGCCGACATTGGCGCATTTATAAATGGTGATGCCATGCTTTTTCGCCGTCGCCGCGATCATGTCATCGACAATCTTAAAGGTCTTAGGCAAGCGCAATGCACTTCGCTCACTCCTTAACACCAAATGAATCGGCATCTTAGATTCGAGCGGCCGCTTGGTCTTAGGATTGCCCTTATGCAGCGAACCCCCAAAGCAATCTGCAGGTTTTTTAAACTGTTGGCCTAAAAAAGACTGCTGAACTTGCCGCTTCATTGGCACAGGTGTACCCCCATCGCTCCACCACAACAAGGCGTAAGTGGCGCGTCGGACATTTTTAGAATGCCGGGCGACGCGCACGGAAACTGCGCTGCGGTTAAAATTGGTTTTGAAGTAGAGTCACCCCTGCCGGTCTGGAGCATTGGGCGCGATAAAAGCCGCCCGGGGTCGGATCTTTCGAGCAGGAATCGCCGCGCCAGTTAAACGCTTTGCAAAGAGTTAATGGCCGTCCGACTGGAACTTTTAGGAGCGACTGCACGGTCACGAACTTCGAACCCGGGTCGGGGTCCGCCTGCCCGGAACGGGATCGCGCAGCTATTCGCGGCGGTCGTGCTTGCCGCCGCCCAGGCACTCGGGAGAATTCCGCAGGGCTTCGCCGGACTCCTCGCGCGCGCGCCATTCTTCGGGCGTGAAAAGCTGCATGGTCAGCGCATGAACATGCGTCGCCAATTCGTCGGCTAACACGCTGTTGACCAGCCGCTGCCGGTCGATGCGGGATTGGCCGGCGAAGGTTTCACTCACGGCGACGAGTTTAAAATGCTTTTCGGCCTCGCGGGGTAACCCATGCATATGCGATTCGCACACCAGCTCGAGAACGGGCGGCATTAAGATGCTGTTTAATTTTTCGCGCATGATTTTTTCGACGGGACCCATTACCACTCCACTTCCAACACACTCCCGGATCATTTTGGAATTTGTGCGGATATCGCGGTCAACCGACCTCGATATCCGCACAAACTCCAAAATGGTCCGACGGCGCTAAACCTTCTGCGTTGGGTTTACCCACAAGCTCCGCTCGAGTCACTTTCAACCCGACCCCGTTCGCGCGAAACCAAATGTAGTCAATCCGGCGCGGGCGCTTTTCATGCGCGCGGGCCAAACCCATAAGGTGCTCCTTGGTCTTGGCTGAAAACGTTAGATCTTCCAGCACAGGGCTTAAGGGGAAACGCTCTTGCAAGAGATGATTGGCCCTATTGCCGACACTGTCGAACGTCGATCCCGGATCTTCCGGATGGGCCTCGGCCCAGGCATCGCGAAAGCCGGTTTCTTTAAAAATATGAAATAGATCGCTGGCCGGGGTGGCGTTGAAATCGCCACAAACAATGGTCGCAGAAAAGCGCTTTTCGAGTTTTTGAATGGCGGCCATCAAAACGGCGATCTCGGATCTGCGGCGCTCATCACCACTGCGCAGCCGACCTTTAAGCTCGCTGACAAACGACGAATTCAGTTCAAACGTTTCGACCATTTTGTCGATGGCGGCTTCGAACTCGGGCGTTACTTCCATCCCGTGATGCAAATGGGTGTTGATCAGCAGCACTTTGCCAATACCAGGCACCATGGTCTCGCAAAACAGGGCGAAACGTTCCTCTTTAAGTTGCCAACTGGCCCACATCCGCACCCAATTGAAATTGGGCCGCGAGAGCGAGAGCGAGCTGACCTTTTTTAAACCGAATTTTTTTGTCGCCAGCACCGCTAAACCTGAGTGCAAGTTGAACGGCAAACCCACGCCGAGCACTTTTAAACCGACCAGGTCGCCCTGAAATTGGCCTTCCATCCCGAGCTGGTCGCGCAACTGCGGACCCCGCGTGGGCACCGGATTTACCTCTTGAAAAAAACAAAAATCGGGATTGCAGCCTTTAACCACCTCAACCTGCAGCTGCTCACGCAAATTGCGGCGCGCATCCGGCTCAAGCGCCTCAAATGCCAAAGGGCTTGAGGGGCTAAGACCGTGCCACAAGTTGAAGGATAAAACGCGCATGACCTACTGGCGGTTATGGACGAGCGAACGTTCGGCGTCTTCGAAGATCACGTGGATCGACGCCACTGTGGAATGAATCACAAATCCGATTCCGAATTTGGGATGCTCAAGGGCTGCGCCGGTTTCAAACACGGCTTTCATGTTGTACGGCAGCGGCTTTCCGTTGATCGAGCTGCGCAGATCCTGCCAGCGCGCCAAATCGGATGCGACCTTGCTGGCCGAAGCCTTTTTCTTAGGAACGGCGGAACGGCTCTTCTTCGGCTCAACAATGGCCATTAGGTTTTTAGTTTTACAAACTTCACATTCTAAACGGGCCGACTTTGGCGTGGCATGGGCAATCACGACCTGATAGCGATCCGTTTCGCACTTCTTACACTTGTAAAAGACCTTTTTGGCGACCGTAGGCAGAGAGCTGTTCATTCACATTCCTTTGATCTCTCTAAGTTGATACACTTTGAGCGGGACATCAAGCGCTTGCGTGCGTATTTGCGTGGCGTTGAGGTAGTATTTCGTCCCTCCCGCCTCCAATTTGCGCTGAAACGCAATTAAACTCTCCTCGCTCTTAGGGTCGACCGTAAAACCGGCCTCGGCGTACTTCTTTTCAAAGTCCGGAGCTTGCTCCTGGGAGAAGAAACGCTTCCATTCCTTACTGTCGGTCACCATTCGATAGGTCAGGGTTTTGGCATAGGAATGGACGGGGGTGTAGGCCGTTAGCACTTCAAAATCCCCATAATGGGTATGCAGCCGAACCGCCGGGCTGGTCCACTGGGTGACACCGCATAAAATTTCTACATTGGCGTACCAAAGACCGAAGGCTTTCGTCAAAAAGCCCAACCCGTAAATACTTTGCTCTTTGGGGATCATAGAATTGATGGAGCATAGATTGTGCGCCACCCACTCTTTTTCGGCCATAGTGGGAATCATAATAAAAAGCGATATAGGCAGCCATTCGGTGTTGGCACTGGGCTTTAAAATATCGAGGATTTCTTTGCTGGCCTTAGACCTATGCATCGCAAACCCGGCCACAAACCCCGGTACAATTGCGCAATCGTAAAACACCCAGCGCGGCATCGGCATATTGGTGGCACTAAAGGCTGCCGTCTCAAGACGCAGGATTTGATCGGCGAAATCGACTTCGTCCATCTGGAGAGGATTTTTGTAAAGTGGAGTCAGCTCCTCGGCATCGAACCAATTCAGTTTGAAACGCTTACCCGGCTCCTCGATCCGATTCTCCGGCCGCACATACACGTAGGGGCGTAGTTCGGCGCTTTCGAGCCATTTGAGCCGAGGAATTTTTAAGAGGTCGGAGGACGTGGTCGCGGTCATTTTTTAAAAACCTCTAAGAGCTGCTCGCGCTGATTGGCGATGATAAACAATTCACTCAAATCATGACGGATCATTCGACGGGCCGCAAGAAGTTCAAGGGCCTCGAGCATGGGATCCCAGGTTTCGAGAAAGTTGTAAAAAACCACGGGCTTGTTGATGGTTCCCAAACTTTTGAGGGCCAACACCTCAAAGGCTTCGTCGAGGGTACCGAGTCCGCCGGGGTAGACGATAAAGCCATCGGACATCGTGTTCATCGCCTCTTTTCGGCTCGCCAGCGTGGGGACGACTTTCTGCTCGGTCAGCCCCTCTTGCACGATATCGGCGGCAAAATCCATTTGTGGAATTACGCCGATCACTTTGCCTTTTTTTCTAAGCGCCCCGCGCGCGAGAGCGCCCATGCAGCCGGTGTCGCAACCGCCGTAAACGATGGTATGCCCGGCGGCCGCCAGCGCCTCGCCGAGTCCGTCAATTTCAGACAGGTACATGGGCGCGACATTTTCACTGGAGCTGCAGAACACGGCGATTTTCATAGCGGCTTAGCCGATCCCGTCCGGTCCGATCATTTTTTCAGGCCGTACAACTTCATCGAATTTTTTGCCGTCAAGAAGGCCGAGTCGGACAGCCTCTTCTTTAAGCGTGGTTCCGCGCTCGTGCGCCGCTTTGGCGATTTTCGCGGCGTTGTCGTAGCCGATCACCGAGTTCAGCGCCGTCACCAGCATCAGCGAATTCTCTAAATGGCGTTTGATTACGGGAATATTGGCCTTCGTGCCTTCTACGCAATGCTCGCGAAACGACTCGGCGGCATCGCCCAGAAGGCGAATGCTGTTGAGCACGTTAAACACGATCAGCGGTTTAAAGACATTGAGTTCAAAGTGCCCGGTGGCTCCGCCGACGGCGACCGCCATATCGTTGCCGATCACTTGCGCGCAAACCATGGTCATGGCCTCGCTCTGCGTGGGATTGACTTTGCCGGGCATGATCGAGCTGCCCGGCTCATTGGCGGGCAGAATGAGTTCGCCGATTCCACTGCGTGGGCCGGAGCCGAGAAGGCGAAAGTCGTTGGCGATTTTCATTAGTGAGCACGCGGTGGTTTTAAGGCTGCCCGACATTTGCACCAAGGCATCGTGGGCGGCAAGCGCTTCAAATTTATTGGGCGCGCTGGTGAAGGGCATTTTGGTTTCTTCGGCAATGATTTGGGCGGCGGTCTCGGCAAATTTCGGATGGGTGTTGAGGCCGGTGCCCACCGCGGTGCCGCCAAGCGCGAGCTGCAGCACGTGTTTTTGCGCGTACTCGATGCGGTCAACATCGTGTTCGATTTGCGTGACATAACCTGAGAATTCTTGGCCGAGGGTCAGCGGCGTTGCGTCCATCAAGTGGGTGCGGCCGATTTTTACGATGTCATTGAACTCGTGCTGTTTCGCTTTAAGAGCTTTGGCCAGGGCTTTGAGCTGCGGGATTAAGTGTTGGTTGACCCTTTCGGCGACCGCAATATGCATGGCCGTGGGGAAGGTGTCGTTGGACGACTGCGCTTTGTTGACGTCGTCGTTGGGGTGAATGCCCTTGTCGCCGAGCTTACCGCCTTGAATTTGAATCGCCCGGTTGGCGATGACCTCATTGGCGTTCATATTGGTTTGCGTGCCCGAGCCGGTTTGCCAGACGACGAGGGGAAATTCTTGATCGTGTTTGCCTTGAATCACTTCGTCGGCGGCTTGCACGATGGCCTTGGCTTTGTCGCTGGTGAGAAGGCCTAGTTTTTCGTTGGCGCGGGCGGCGGATTTTTTAAGAATTCCCAGGGCGCGGATCATTTCGCGGGGAAATTTATCGCCGCCGATTTTAAAGTTTTGAATGCTGCGTTGGGTTTGCGCGCCCCACAGCCGATCGGCTGGAACTTGGATTTCTCCCATGCTGTCTTTTTCAGTGCGAAATGCCACTGGCGTCCCTCCGGAGTTTTACGTGATGTAAAGAGGGTAAAAGTAGCTCGGAATTGCCTTTGGGGGCAGCCAAAAGTTGTGTGGCGCGGCGCTTTCAGTTAACGTGCGGGTCGTTATGAAACACTGGCTAATGAAGTCCGAACCCGAGGTTTTTTCGCTCTCGACGCTGAAGAGCAAGGGCACGTCCCTGTGGGATGGCGTGCGCAACTACCAGGCCCGCAATTTTATGATGAATGACATGACGGTGGGCGATCAGGTGCTGTTCTACCATTCGTCGTGCGAGCCCCCGGGCGTGGTGGGCTTGGCCCGGGTTTGCGGGCTGGCGGAGCCGGACCCTTCGCAGTTCAAACGGGACTCTGAGTATTTTGAGCCGAAGTCCTCGCGGGTGAAGCCGATTTGGTTTTGCGTGCGGGTGGAGTATGTCGCAACTTTTCCCCGCATGGTTACGCTGAGTGACTTGCGTGGTGAGAAGGCTCTGCAGGACATGTTGGTTTTGCGCAAAGGTCAGCGCCTTTCGATTCAGCCGGTGACGGCGCGCGATTTCGCGCGAGTCGTGAAAATGGGTGGTCATTGAGTTCTTCGCCGACGCCTAAGATACAGCTTGCGCCCATGGAGGGCGTGCTCGATTGGGTTTTGCGCGAAATGCTGGCGCGCGTGGGTGGCGTCGACCGGATGGTCACCGAGTTTGTGCGCGTGACCGATAAGTTAGTGCCCGATCATGTTTTTTTAAAATATTCTCCAGAGCTTTTGAACGGCGGTCGAACAGTGGCGGGCGTGCCTGTGTTTGTGCAGCTGCTCGGCGGTCAGCCCGTTTGGGTGGCGGCCAATGCCGCTCGGGCGGCGGAGCTTGGCGCCCCTGGGGTGGATTTGAATTTTGGCTGTCCGGCTAAGACTGTAAATCGGCATGATGGTGGGGCGGCTTTGCTGCGGATGCCGTCGCGGGTGTTTGACGTTTGCGCGGCGGTGCGAGCGGCGGTGCCTGAGGCGGTGCCGGTGACGGCGAAGGTGCGGCTGGGTTTTGATCATAAAGATTTTCATCGCGAGATTGCGTGCGCGGTGAATGAGAGTGGAATGTCGCACATTGTGGTTCACTGTCGGACGAAGACGGAGATGTATACGCCGCCCGCGCACTGGGAATATATTCCGCGAATGAGTGCGGGCTTGCGACTGCCGTTTTTAGCCAATGGCGAGATCTGGTCGGTCGAAGATTACCGGCGCTGTGTTGAAGTGTCGGGAGTTGACTGCGTAGCCTTGGGCCGGGGCCTGGTATCACGGCCGACTTTGGCCTGCGAGATTCGGGGGCAAGCGGCGGATTTCGAACCGATGGCTTTTTTGGATGAATTTTTTCATCGCAGTGTCGCCTTTCGCAATGCCCACTACGGAGTGGCGCGCTTAAAACAAATTTTGCGGTATTGGTCGCGCGAATCTGAAGTGTATGCGCGCTGGTTTCAGATGGTGAAGGTTGCGCAAACTGTTGACCAAGCGGTGGAGTTCTTGCAAACCATAAAAAAGGAAGATTCATGGCTAAAATTCAGGTCTACACCAAGTCCAATTGCCCCTACTGCATCCGCGCCAAGCAGCTTTTAGAGGGCAAAGGATTGGATTTTGAAGAAATCAACTTGGACGGCAAAGACGACGAGCTACGGCGGCTTCGCGAAAAGACCAAATACCTCACGGTTCCGCAGATTTTTATCGGAGATGAAATGATCGGCGGCTATACGGAATTGGCCGGACTAAATGCCAGTGGGGAATTAGACCGGATGGCGAAATCGGCGGAAGCGTAATTTATGACGCAGATCTTTCTCACGTGAGAAAGGAGTGCGTCATAGCCGCCAGATCGAATTATTCTCGCAGTTGGGTGCGTAAGTTCATTCTCTGCTCGGTCGAGAAGAAGTCCACCAAGGTTGCGCGTAAATCTTGATAACTTTTCGCTCGAGAGACCAGCGCGAATAGATGTTGTCCGAATTCCAGCCAGCCCATCGTCATTCGGATGTAGAATTTAAATCTCTTGTTTCCGTCTTCAAACAAAAAGTATTTCTCCAGCTCGCCCAATTGAAATAACGCCGCTCTCCCAAACTCACGCCCCTCTTCTTCGGGCGTCGCTGGCGCGCGGAATCCTGCGCCGTCCTCCACACCAATCCCGGATGCGGATGGTGGACCGAAGCCCAACAGTTCACCCACCTGCCAAAGCAGCCAAGGCCGAGCGGCCAGCGCTCGCCCCACCATAACCGCATCGCAATCGGTCTCACGCAACATCGCAAACACATCGTCGGCACATTGCACATCGCCGTTGCCGATGACCGGAATCGACAGCCGCTCGCGAGCAAACTTAATCTGTGGCCAATCGGCAGCTCCCCGCCGCTTCATATGCCCCACACGTGGATGCAAAGTGATCCACGCCGCACCCGCATCCTCTAAACTGCGAACAAACGAAGCCAAATAAGCACTGTCGTTCTGCAATCCCGCGCGCAACTTCACCGAGACCGGCACCGACGACGAGCGCACCGTCATAGCCACCACCTTGGCCGCGTAGTCTCTATCGCCCATCAAAGCCACACCATAATTGTGCCGAAGTGCCTTACTCACAGGGCAGCCCATATTGATGTCTATCCCGACCGCCCCCCACTCCACTAACTTGGCCACCGAATCGCGAATCGGCTCCTCTTCATTGCCTAAAATCTGCGGTACCAGGCCCGCTTCGCCGGGCTCCTTAAGGGTCTCAGCCGTGGCTCCCATCACCTCTCGCGGAAGCCGCCATGACGACAACATCTCCGTCGGCCAAACCGTAACCGCCCCATTCGGCAAGTAGCGCCGAACCATCGAACGGACCGCCACGTGAGTCAGTCCGACCATGGGCGCCAAGCTCACCGGAAAATTGACCGCGCCCCCGGCCGATATGGGCCGACGCAGGTAATCCGCACCTTGTTTAAGCACTATGGGAGTTAACATTCTGCTTTTTCAATAACGCAAACTTGAAGAATGCGCCACCTATGGCTATCTTACAGGGCAGTGAAAAACCAAAACGTGGGTATTTTGGGCGGCGGACAGCTGGCCCGCATGTTGGCGCTCGCGGCGCACCCACTGGGCCTTCCCGTCTCAGTGCTCACCGCGCACGCCAATGACCCCGCAGCCCAGGTTTGCGGCACCACCCACATCGGGTCGCTCGAAGACGAAAAAGATCTAAAGCGCTTCCTGACCACCGTCGACACCGTCACCTTTGAATCCGAATTTGTAAACATCGACAAAGTGAAACGCTGCAAGCCCTCAGGCCTCAACGTTTTTCCATCGCTCGACGCCATTGAAGCGATTCAAGACCGCCAAAGCCAAAAACAACTGCTCAACCGCAACAAGATTCCCACAAGTCCCTGGCTTCCCGTCGCAAACAAAAAAGACCTCGCCACCGCCAAAGAAAAATTCCCGCGCGGCTTCGTGCTCAAAAAAAGGCGCTTCGGTTACGACGGTTACGGAACTTTTATTTTTAAAAACGGCCAGGGCGACGACTCCGCCCTTCTCGAATCCTCACACGGATTTATCGCCGAAGAATTCGTGGAATTTAAACGCGAACTCGCCATTAGCATCGTTCGTTCAAAAAAGCATGGCACCGTCACCCTGCCCTTGGTAGAAAGCGTGCAAAAAAATTCGCGCTGTTACAGTGTGGCCGGTCCCGCCCTGCATCCCGGGATCAAAGCCCTCGAGAAAAAACTGTCGGCCATGATGCATGCGATCGACTACGTCGGCATTCTCGCCTTCGAATTGTTCGACTCAAAAAACGGCTTGCTGGTGAACGAGCTCGCGCCTCGCGTCCACAATTCCGCCCACTACTCGCAAGACGGCCTGACCTGCAGCCAATTTGAATATCACCTGCGCGCAGGTCTTGGCTGGCCTCTGCCGCCCGTGCGGCTCCACCGCCGAGGCTTTGCCATGGTTAATTTGCTGGGCGAAGGCGGCCAAGTCGCGCTCTCCCGAAACCCGGACGGCCACCTGCATTGGTATGGCAAAAACGAAAACCGCCCGGGCCGAAAGCTCGGTCACATCAACGTGCTCTCCACAACGGCGAAGTCGGCCTTAAAAAAGGCCGAACAATGGCGAAAGGATTTTAAGCTATGAAAGAAAAAGTCGCGATCATTATGGGCAGCCAATCCGACGCCCGCGTTATGAAGGAAGCCGCCGAGGCGCTAAAGGCGTTCGGTGTTCCGTTCGAAATGAAAATCGTCTCCGCCCACCGCACGCCGAAGTTTATGCAAAGCTACGCCCTCGAAGCCCACAAAAAGAATATAAAGGTCATTATTGCCGGCGCGGGCGGGGCGGCCCACCTTCCCGGCATGGTCGCATCGCTCACCCATTTGCCGGTGATCGGAGTTCCGATTGGCCTCAAAATTCTTAAAGGTTTAGACAGCCTTTTGTCTATTGCGCAAATGCCCAAAGGTATTCCGGTGGCTAGTGTCGCCATTGACGGAGCATATAACGCTGGTTTACTCGCCGTTCGTATGTTGGCGCTGGAGAACCCCCGACTTAAAACCGCCCTATTGCGCAGCCAGAAGGATCTGACGGCCAAGGTAAAAAAGAGCCAGCGCACCCTTAAAAAATTCCTCCGTTAAACAACTCCACTAGACCAAAATCCCGTCCAGAATCCGAGTTTAAGTTCCGATAAATTGGGCAGAGGTAATCCCATGTCGAACACGCCCGATTCAAAAGATGCTCCAGCTACATCGCCGCAAGAAAAAGACACCATCGTCATTGCCGAGGACTCACCGCCCAACCGAAAAATTCTTGGCCATCTTTTAGAAAAATTAGGCTTTCACGTGGTCGCGTGCGAAAACGGTCAGGTCGCGTGGGACGCCCTGAAGTCGGGTGAACACAAACGCGTCGTAGCGGTTATCTCAGACATCATGATGCCGACGATGGACGGCATAAACCTCCTCAAAAATATCCGAGGAGAGGCGACACTCAAAGCAGTTCCCGTGGTGCTGGTCACCGCCGTCAGCGAGAAAGACTATATCGTTCAAGCTAAAGAATTAAATGTGAACGGCTATATTCTCAAACCGGTCACTTTCCAGCGCGTCACAACCAAACTCAAAGAACTATTTCCCGGTCGCAACTTCCCTAAAATCGCGGCCTAAAGGACCAAATCGAAAATGGGCGCTCCGAAGATCGACGTTGATTACATTCTCACCAAGCTCGACGATCTGCCGACGCTGCCCACGATCGTTTACGAACTCTCGCGCACCATCAACGACCCGATGTCCTCCACCAGCGACGTCGAAAAACTTATGGCCAACGATTTATCTCTCACCGCCAAGGTCTTGCGCCTGGTGAACTCGGCCTATTACGCAATTCCGGGCGGCGTAACTTCACTTTCGCGCGCGATTGCCTACATCGGCTTTGACACCGTTAACCAGCTCGTTCTTTCGGCCTCGATCATCAAAGCGCTCGATACCAAAAAAGGCGGCACCACCTTTAACCTGCCCGAGTTTTGGAAGCACGCGATCGGCGTTGCCGTGACTGCCGAAAATATCGCCAAACAGGTCAACCATCCCCTCCCGTCGGATCTATTCACCTGTGGACTTGTGCATGATATGGGCAAAATCGCCCTCTACACGATCGATGCCGAGAGCGTAAACTCCATCATTAAACTTACCACCGAAAAAAAGATCACCTACCAGGAAGCCGAAATGGAACTCGGCTTACCCGGCCACTCCCAAATCGGACAAATGCTCGCTCAGAAATGGCAGCTCCCGGCCACCGTGCAAAATGTGATCAAGCACCACCACAGCAAAGACTTTAAAGTTCGTGGTAGTCTCACCGCCGATATGAACCGCAACATCGACATCGTGTTGCTGGCCAACCTTCTGACCCACGCACTCAAATTTGGCCAATCGGGCCATAGCAAAGTTCTCGGCGCGCCCAAAGACGTTATGGAACGTTTGATGATTGACCCAGACGCGGGCCTGAAACCGCTCCTACAAAATCTTAAAACCGCGCTCGACCGGGCGGCCGATTTTGTTAAATTTCTCGGGGAAGGCTGAGCCATGCCAAAGAACGTCCTCCCCCATCTCTATGAAGATCTGGCCCAAGAGGCGATGTTCGGCATCGTCGTGTTTGATGAAGCCGAAGGCAAAAGTTTTTACGTGAACAAAATGGCCACGCAACTCCTGGGATGCGAGGACCTGCGCTTGATCGACTTGATCCCCGACCGCACCCAAGCGCGATCGCAGTTGGTGAGCTTCTCGCCCGAATTCTTACGTCACGACGGACTTTACCATGACATTTTGCTCGGAGCTCCAGATGGCCGCACCCTGATCGCGAATGTCGGGATTAAAAACACCAACGTCGACAACACCCCGGTGAACATCATCATGTTTCAAGACGTAAGCTTGCAGAAAAAACTGCAACGAGAAATCACCGCCAAGCAAACCGAGATCAATGCCGCTTACACCGAACTTCTAAAGCAGAATCAACAGCTCAAAGAACTCGACATTGCCAAAAACCGATTTATTGCTATCACCACGCACGAGTTAAGAACGCCACTTTCAGCCATGGTGGCCTCGGCCGAGATCCTCAAACTCGGCCTTTATGACAACAAAGAACAAATGCAAGAGTTCGTCGATATCATCCATGATCAGGGCCAACATTTGTCGGACCTCGTCAATGACATCCTCGACTTCGCCAAAATCCAGGCCGGCAAAATGGATTTTTACATTGAGCACCAAGACCTAATCCCGCACCTGCAAGGCATCCTCCGAAACTTCACCGATATGGCCGCCAGCAACGGCGTCGAGATTAAATTCGAAACTCACCCCGAAAAACTCGACTGTTACTTTGACGAGGTTCGCCTGCGCCAGGTCGTGAGCAACATCGTGAACAACGGCATCAAGTACAACAAAAACGGCGGCAGTCTCACTGTAACCATCGAAGAAAGCGCCGAACAAGTGCGCGTGCTATTTACCGATACCGGCAAAGGCATCCCCACCGATCAGTTCGATAAAGTCTTTAACGAGTTCGAGACCATCGGCAGCGTCTCGCAGCATCACAAAGGCACCGGCCTTGGCATGCCGATCAGCCGCAAGTTGATCACCGGAATGGGCGGCAATTTGGATTTTACATCCACCTTTGGCGAAGGCTCCACCTTCTGGATTGAAGTGCCAAAAACGAAAGTGCTGGGCGAGGAAGTTTACCGTCCGCGGCCTGAAAAAAATGGCGATCTCGCCGCATAAATTTAAATATTAGAACAATTGGTCGGAGCGTCGCGCAGCCTTTGCAAAATCGCGCGCAAGCGTGCGTCGTTGCCATCACAAAGAAACTGACCGCTATGACACATCACAGGCCGCAAACGCACGGATCGAACATCGTCAGAGAGTTCAATGTCTTGCATTGAATAGGCCATGCACACCGCCACGTTATCTGGAAGTGGACCCGGCTCACAGATCTCAGAGCTCGAAAGCAAATCTTTAAGTTCGTTTAAATTCTCAACCGAGAGTTCGCAGGATTGCGGCACTCCATTCGCGGTGCGAATTAGAGATGCGGCCTTAAGATCCACTTGCACCCGTATTGGATTGGGCCCGGGATAGGGCTGTGGCCGAAACTCAAGGCCGGGATCGTAATCGATTTTAAATAAAGAGGCCGCAGATCCGATCACCGTGTCTTTTGTGACCTGATTGTCATCGCTTGGCTTGTTCGCGAACTCCGTGCTCGAGCAGTTTTGAAAACCGATCGCCAATATAAGAGAAAAAAATATGAAAAATAAGACTCTTTTCATAGCTATTGCTCATAAAACAGCAGGTCCCAAGCCGCCCCAATACGAGGAGAATGGCCACCGGCGCCGAGTCCGTAGACAGTGTCTAAAAGTTAGACCGCAAAAAATATTAATAAAGAAGAAAGGCGGCTCGCTCTTGCGCCCAAGCGGCTTCATCACGCGCTAAGGAACGCTCCCATTCGTCGACCAGCGGCTGCGGCTCTGCAACCCATTTTCGCAATTGATCGTGACCGCTTAAAATGTCGATCGGCATTTTTTCGGTTTCGTACTCATAGGGCGGCTGCCGCCAGATATCGACATCCGGATGCACCCGGTGCACGCTTTTAAAATAAAGATTCACCAAACGATAGGGCCTAAACTCCGGAGAATTTTCGAGCGGGCCGTCGACGTGAACCTGAATCGCATTCACCAGCTCGCCTTTAAATTTATGAAACGTCGGCTCGTAAAACGCCGGACGCAGAATGCAACCCTTTACCCAAGACGGTGCAATGGTCGCCATATCCTTGATGATTTTGGCGGCGTCGAGCTTGGGCGCGCCAAAGATTTCGAGCGGAATCGTCGTCCCGCGCCCCTCACTCAAATTCGATCCTTCAATCAAAACGCTGCCCGGATAAATTTTTGTGCACGAGACCCGGGGAATATTGGGCGACGGATTGACCCAAGGCATATTCGGCCACGGAGCCGTGTTCACATCATAATCCAACATGGAAACCACAGTGAGGTCGACCTTGAGCTTTTTGTGATCTTTGTACCAAAGAGCCGCTTCTCCGAGGGTGAGCCCATGGCGCATGGGTACAGGCGCGGCACCCACAAAACTCTCAAATTTCATATCGAGTTTATGGCCCTCGATGGCACGGCCCGCGGGGTTGGGTCGATCGAGCACCCAAATCTCCTGCCCGTCTCCGCACGCCTCCATCATATAAAACAAAGTCGTTAGAAACGTGTATATCCGGCAACCGACATCTTGCAGATCGATCAGCAAAACATCCCAATCCTTCATCATCGCCGCCGTCGGACGCCGAACTTTGCCATATAAAGAATGAACTGGAATTTCGTGAATCGGATCGACGTAGTCGTCGCTCTCAATCATGTTGTCTTGTTTTTCGCCGCGCATTCCATGCTGCGGCCCGAACGCGGCCACCACTTCAAAACCCCGACTGCGCATCAGCAAATCCAATGAGTGTTCAAGCTTTTGATTGACCGACGCCGGGTGGGCCAGCAAGGCCAACTTTTTTCCGGACAGTCTATCTTGCAGTGGTTTCTCGAGCAGGAGCCGTTCAATACCTAAGGTGAACATGCAAATATTCTAAGGGAATTAAACGCTCATGGCCAGTGAAAGGATTTGCGAACACACCTGGCCGAACTTCTCGATATAAAAAATTTCGGCGTGCAGCTTTTGCTCCATGCGCAGGCTCATGACACCGTGAAACTGTCCCCGACAAAATACCGGGAATATGGCCATGGTCTCGAACGGAGTTTTTTGTAATTGCGAGCGCACCGGTGCAAGCAGGTCCGACGTCGCGATATTGGGAATGATCAATGGCTTGCCGGAGCGAAGCACCTCGCGGATCTCGGGGTATTGCGCGAGCTTAAGCGGCAGGCCTTGAATCGTTTGATCATCATTGCTGGCCAAGACCAAACCATTGTCTTCGTCTAGAACTTTAATAAACGAACAGCGCAAAGCATGGACCTTTAAACTGATCATGCGCATCAAATTAAAGAGCCTCGCCTGACTACATTCTCCGTGCACAGCTTGCTTAAGAAACAGATTGAGAAGATGAAGCTCTAGGAGTGCCGAATCGCCGGCACCCGGAGTCTCGAGCTCGGTCGAGGCCGACCCGCTGGGAAGAATCATATGAAAGGCGTCCTCCAGCGAAAACGGCTTAACCAGGTAGTGCTTAGCACCAGCCCGGCGCATGGTTTCAATCCCCTGCGGCTGGGTGTGCTTGGACATCACGATTATTTGCGGAACCTTTTTAAGGGGCTTGGATTGAACAAACCGGCATAACGAAAGCGCGTTGGTCTCGGGCAGCATTAGGTCGACAAAAACCACGTCGGGTTGCCAGAACTCAATCACCTCTTTGGCTTCTGAAATCGACGTCGTCAGGCGGCACTCCATGCCCTGACCCGAAAGGTAGTCAGCCAAACGGCGCGCCATTTGCGTGTCGGTATCGGCAATTAAAATTTTGCACTTGGTTTCGGAAGTCCTAACGGCCCGCTTCGAAACAGTGGCCGGCTTTAACCCCGCTGAACTGAATCTCATGTTGAGACACTCCCCCGCACACACCCATGATTAGTATTAGAGCAAACCCGTGGCCAAGGGGATTCAAAATAGAATGGTCCACGGCGCTAAGGCCGTGGACACTGATCAGATCTTAAGCATGGAAGACAAGGAGTCTTGGTCGAACTAAACCAGAATAGTGAGTAAACCGGTTACGACGAGAGTGAGCGCAAAGCCGCTCGCGATTACGCCTTTTACGGTTGTCATGGGGCCGTTTTTTCCGATCAGAGCGTTCAATTGGAGCGCACCGATCACCGCGATAATGGCCACCCAATACAGAGTGACGTTCGAACTTTCACTCACGCCGTAACCCAAGTGGGCGGCGCTCACCATAAAGAACAACATCGGCACCGAGAACATCGTGTTGGTTCGCGAAGCCACCAACGCCCGCGCGGCAGCGCCGGCCGCCGCTGGATTGGCTTGCGCGCCACCCGCTGTGGCGACGGCATTCGCGATCACAATTTTTTGCCGCGGCCAAATGACCAGCCACACATTTAAAAACATCAGGGTCGCAATCAGCGCGCCCGTCAAGATGTTGATCCAGTACGACGACGCAAACGCCGCCATGCCGCCGCCTTTCGCATCGAGGTGAGCCTTCAACATCAACATTACGAGACCAGTTAAAAATGTGCCCATGGCGCCCCAACGAAACCACCACAAGGCGCGCGGCACAAGTTTCTGCGTCGCCTGTGATTTCACCGCTGCATCGACTTCAGCCATAAATGCGCCCTGAACGAAATTGAAATAATAGAGATGGCCAATCCAAATTACGCCAAAGAACAAATGCAACCAGCGCATGGAAAAATGAATTAGCGTATAGGAATCCGAAAACAACGCACTCAACATGAAATAACTCCTTTGAATTAAACTTTATCTTTTTGCTTATCTTGAGTTGTGGACTTGGTGGAATCCGAAGATGAAATCTGCTCGGGCTTTTCGGTAGGCTCGTCGCCTTTGTCATCCATGCCCTTTTTAAATCCGCGAATCGCTTCGCCCATGGACTTACCCAAACCGGGAAGGCGCGAAGGGCCAAAGATGATCAATGCGATCACCAATAATATAATTAGTTCTGTTGAGCCCAAGCCCATCGACAAACCTCCAAAGAATCCGAAGGACCCACATTAACGTACTTTCAATAAGTTGAAATCGTTCTTATCGCGGCAAGCAACGCGTCGCGATGACACTTATCCACAATATGAAATGCAAATTTTTGGATTGTGTTTGGACTCCCTGCGCATTTTGCCTTGGAAGACTTTAGTCCTGCAAAATTTTCCTAAGTACAAACTCAAGTCTGATCTTTAGGGGGAAATAATGATCCGATGGATGCTTGTTCCGGCAGTTTTGCTCAGCTTTTACGCACAGGCCTATGAAGTTCCTCTGCGGCCGAATCCTGAAGTCACGACCGGTGACTACTGCGATCCAAGAGACAACCACTTCGAAGGCTACAGATATAAGGAGAAGGTAGCGACTTGCTACCGCGAAGTGTCGAAAGAACGTAAAGCCCATGTGTACGAAATCTATGGGGTGCCTGAGCGGTGTCGTCGGCAATACACCATTGATCATTTTGTACCGCTCAGCATGGGTGGCTCTAATGAAAAAACCAATTTGTGGCCCGAACACAAGGACATCAAAGCCACGCGCCAAAATTTGGAACAGGCTCTTTATCTGCAGCTTAAAGATGGCACGATCTCTTTGCGCAGAGCCTTACAGATGATCCGCCATGCGAAAATGAACCCGCCCCGCGTGGACCCGCGAGATTGTCTTTCGAACTGATATCAAACCGTTAGATTTTCACCGAGAAGGGCTGCCGCGAGAACCGCGGCGCCCACGATCATTCGATAGTAGCCAAAATATTTAAGCCCATAGCGGCCTATCATCTGCACAAAATAATGAATCGCGGCCGCCCCGACAAAAAACGAAACCACATTGCCGATCGCAATGATTTGAATTTGCTCCGGGTTGAGCGTGGGCCACACCTTAACTAACTTAATGAACGTGGCGCCGGCCAAAGTCGGCGCCGCCAGAAAAAATGAAAACTCCGTGGCGGTCAGCAAACTCATGCCCTGATGCAATCCACCCCAAATACTGGCCGCGCTTCTCGACACCCCAGGAATAAACGCCAACAGTTGAAACAAGCCCACCTTAAAGGCCGGCATCGGTTTTAGGTCCTCGATCGTGTGCACTCGCGGCTTTAAACTTCGGATCCACTCATCGGTAAAAACCAGCAGCACGCCACCGACAAACAAGGCCGCGCCCACAATAAACACGTTTCCTAAGATCAAATCGATTTGCTTTTTTACCAAAAGCCCGACGATTGCCGCCGGGATAAATCCGGCCAAAACTACGGGATAGATGCGGTAGTTGAGCACAAACTTTTTCCAGTAAAGAACAAGAACGGCGAGAATGGCCCCGAACTGAACCATCACCGTGTAGTCTTTTACGAACTCTTCTTGATGGATGCCCATCAACCACGAAGACAAAATAATGTGCCCGGTGCTTGATATGGGCAAATATTCGGTGATGCCCTCCACCACCGCCAAAAAGATCGCTTGCGCTAAGGTCATGCTCTATCTTGCCTAGATTTGCGCGTGGATTCAATCCAGCTTGCGCCGACGGCCGAGAAAAATATCACGGCGGCTCCCGTCGCCTCAAGCGGGCCTATGACCTCGTTCAATATCGACATCGCAAATAGCATGGCGAAGGGGGACTCAAGCAAAAACAGCAGCGACGCTACGGTCGGACTTAAGCGCGCCTGCGCCTTGATTTGAAGGGAAAACGCCAACACCGTCGAGCCAAAGGCCAACGAGCAAACTCCGGCGACGGCGGTCGCTGGCCAATTGAGCCAATCGGCGAGGTCGCCGGCCATTCCACCATGAAAGAAAAATGGCATGCAAATCAGCGCCGACCACACGGATTGCAAGGTATTGAACGCAAACGGATGCTTAATTTGCGGGCTGATCAATCCCACGTAATAAATTTGTGCAGCGGCAAAGAGCGCGCAGATAAACGTAAGAAAGTCGCCGATATTGAGCCCCGTCAGACCGACATTCACAATCATAACCGTGCCGACGAAGGCGCCGGCCACGCAGGTCCAGAGCGACCAAGGGAGTTTGCGCTTGCGGTGCCAAGACTCAAGCAAGGGCACAAAGACTACGTAAAGCGTCGTAATAAATCCGCACTTAGTCGCGGTGGTGTATTGAAGTCCCCAGGTTTGGAACACGAGCGTGCCGGTGAGAAAAATCGCTGGCCAAAAACTCCATCGCCACAGCTGCTTGAGGGGCAACGTTTTTAGATTAAAATAAATGATGGCCGCGCCAGTGACCGACGCCAGTGCAAAGCGCAGAAGCGTCAGCTCGAAAGCGTCCACAACCTTGAGCGCCCACACCGCGGCGATAAAGCCAAAGCCCCACAAACAGGCGGCAAAGACCAATTCGCCAATGGCCATATAGGAGTTTTTTCTAGTCATTTTTTACCGGTACTGTCGGCTCTTGAGCCAGCCTTTGCGGTGAAACCAAATAAAAATGCTGCCGGCCACGGTTGCCATAAGGCCAAGTGCGATTTCGTATCCGTATTGCCATTTTAACTCCGGCATAAACTCAAAGTTCATACCGTAGATACTGGCGATAAAATTGATAGGCAAGAAGAACACGCTGAAGATGGTGAGAACCCGCATAACTTCATTGGTTTTCTGCGAGGCCACGCTGGTCTTTTGCTGCTGCAAAGACACATGCAGATTGAGCAGCGAAGACATGCTTTCTGAAATCTCGTCGGCGTAAAAATAGAAGTTGTCGATTTGGTCTTTGGCGTTTTGAAAAATAGGCTGCAAATCGGCTTCGGCATCGGCCATGATTCGATTGAGGGGCTCTAAGGTGGCCCGAAGCATCCGCTTAAAAACCGAAACCTTGCGTTTAAGGTAATAGCCGTTTTGAATGCGAAATTTTCTTTGCGTGCCGGCGCCAAAGATTTCCATCTCGAAAACTTCTAAATTCGCCATGCAATCATGCACCGGCTCTTGGTAGGTTTTCACCACTTCGTTCAGAAGGTCCCCGAGCACGTGTTCGGGAGTGATGGCCGGATCGGCCTTCGCCCGCTTGGTCCATTTTTGAATCAGGTTTTGGATAAATTCGTGATCGGCCCGGTGAACCGTGATTACAAAACGATCGGAGTAAAATATCGCGATTTTGCGGGTCAGCTCTTGAACCGTATCCGCGGCGTCATGGCATTCTTTGTCGTAGGCGCGCAAGACCACGAATGAGGTTTCGTAAATGACTTCGTGTTTGGGCAAGTGATCGGGCTGTAGACAATCTTGCACGGAGGTCGGATGCAGCTCGTAGGTCTTGGCCATGGCCTCGAGGCCCTCGGCGGTCGGCGCGCTGATATCGAGCCAGTGAAAGTCGTGAAACTCAATCTTGGTTTCGGCCATGCTTAGATTCTGGGGAGTTTTACGGGCCGTGGCAAGGATTGTGTTTGGCGGCGCGGGGAGGGATTCCACTGAGACTTGTAAGTGGGATAGGCCAGAGTTGAGCCGGCGTCTGCGGAACCGATCAGGGGTGAGGCGGCTCGTCTCGGCCGGCTCAAACTTTACGTTTTTTTCAGACGGCTCGAATGCCAATTGGTCAGGGGACAACTCCGACGTTAAATCCAATTGGCGAATTCCGACGAACGCGTGCGTTTTTCTATCTGCATCGCGTTCCCGATTGCCTTCGCGGCATCACTTTTATACCTTCGCTCACGTGAATCGACGTGCGAAAATCCCGCAGCTCAAACTTTTTAACGACGAACCGAAAGCCTACGGCGGAGATTTGCTCAAAAAACGCAAAGGCCGGCGCGGACCACGACCGCTCGATACAAAAAACTCAATGCACCTGGTTCTTCGCTCCAACCATGCCCGGGGCCATTGGTCATTTCGGGTGGGTGACAATCCGAGAAAAATTGCGAAAATTTTAAAGCGATTTGCTCAGAAATACGGCGTGCGGATTTTGTCCGTCGCCAATGCGGGGAACCATTTGCACCTCCACATTCAACTTGGCCATCGCTACGGGTATAAGCCGTTTATTCGCGCCACAACGGCGGCTATTGCCATGGCTATTACGGGTATGAGCCGCTGGAAAAAATTAGATTTGCGGTTTTGGGATCAGCGGCCCTATTCGCGCGTGGTGATTGGCCGCCATGCGTGGGCGCATCTGACTAAGTACATTCGGGTGAATCAGCTGGAGGGCATGGGCTACCCTCGTGCGACGGCAAAAGCGGTGATGAGTTGGGCGGATATGGCGACGCTAAGTGGGCTGCGCGTGGGGAATTCGAGTTAGGTGGCTTGCGAGCGGGCTTCCGCGCGGGGTTTCGAGCGAGGCCGTGAGTTGGGCTTGCGAGCTGGATTCAGAGCTGGCTCCGAACGGAATTCCAAGGTGCGCCTCCGAGCGTGCCTTTGAGCGAGGCTTCGACCGACAAAGCCTCACGAGCGATGACCCGCAAAACAGGCCAAACCCCATCTAGCCGCGGCAAGTTGCACGTTGAACAGCGAACGCCCCCCGGAGGATGCTAAATCTTAAAAGGGGGCCCAAACATGAAAATGATCTACGCTCTTTTGTTTTTCGGCATTTTAGCCGGCCTCAACTCCCATGCCCAAACCCCAACTCGCGAGGCCGTTTGGGATACAAAAAACGCTGCATGGTTGACTCCCGAGGAAGCCGCCGCGCAAATCGCCCTTGGAACAATTGTGGTGTTTGGCGAAGAGCACGCCACCAAACAAAATCAAAATGACAAAGCCAACATTCTTCACCATGCCAATCAGCTGCGTTGGCTAAAGTGGATCTCTGCGCGCGCCCATGCTCTCGGCGGCCAAAGTCGTCTGGGTATGGAGTTTCTCGAATACCCGCAACAGCAAAACACCGACGACTATCTGGCCAACAAGCTCAGCGAGGTCGAATTTCTTACCCGCATTCGCTGGGGTAGCGGTCCTTTTCAACCCTACAATTTGCTGATGCTGGAGTCGGCTCGATCGGGCGGCACCATCGCGCTGAACATTCCACGAGAAATTTCTCGAAAAGTGGCTAAGAGCGGTCCAGATTCACTCGACAGCGACGAAATCCGCCAACTCCCCCTGTTTTGGGAGCGTGGCCAACCCGCCTACTTTGAGCGTTTTAAAGAAATCATGGGCGGCCACGTGACGGAGGCCCAACTCGAAAATTATTTTTGGGCCCAGAGCCTGTGGGATTCAACCATGGCTTGGACTGCGACCAAGAACGCGCGACCCAGCGATATCACCACGATCGTTGTCGGCGCGTTTCACGCTGAGTTCGGCCATGGCCTGCCCTTTCAGCTGTGGCGTTATGGCGCAACCCGCACAAAAACGATCCTGCAGACGACCGTCCAGCAATGGACGCCCGCGGAACTCGAAACCGCCACCCTACCCGACGCCAAGTATGGCGCTCGGGCGGATTATATTTGGGTTTATTTGGTCGACTGAAGTAGCTGGGCGCAGGCCGAAGGCAAGCGATCGCGCTTTACGAAGGCCCGCCAATCGCGAGTGTCTGCGGCATCGGGTGCGAAGCTGAACTGCTTTTTAAAGCGATGAAGAGAAAATTGCATCGGCGTTAAGACTTCGCGCATCGGCACCACAAAAATGTCTTCAGGTCCGTCGAGCAAGTTGGTTTTATTCCGTTGGCTGCGAATAATAAAACCCTCGCCGCCTTGATTGAAACCTATATTCGATCGGTGCGCGCGAATCAGAACCATCTTCTCACCGCGATGGAGATTGAGCGCTTGCTTCAGCTCGAGCAAATTTTTAATCCGATACTCTTTGTCGCCGAACTTAACGGCCGTGACTACGCTGCCGGGAGGCGGAAAGCTATCGCCCGCAAATTGGGTTTCGGCCGAGTCGACAATGCCGCTCACATAGACCGTCGAAGTCATTTCGGGGCGGGTGATCCGTCGCGCGCCGTCGGGCATCTCCTGCAGAAACAGCCCAGAAATATACACATAGTCGACCGATCGGCGCTTAAAGCCATAGGCCATGTTGGCCACATGGGTTTTTATTTTAATCACTTTCCCACGGCGCAACACTTCGTACTCGGCCTCGAGCGGCGATGCCTGAATCATCCGAAATAGGTGATACAAATGGCCGCCGAGCACCTGACCATTCATTCTAAGCACAACGTCATCGACTTCAAGCCGCGTGACCGAGTTCTTGTTAATCACGGTCAATACAGTTTCGTGATCATTCCAATACCCGGGGATACTCTTCTCGATGAGGGCGTGCAAATTCAAAGCTTGCGCTTGCGCCTCCGTGAGAGACTTCATAGTCACGCCGTTCGCACGCGGGTCGGCCAAGTTGGGCGTAACACCATCGCGCACCTGCGCGGACCATTCCATAAATTCCTGGAGTACAACACCGATCGGAATCGAATAATTCACACCGTCGGCAGTGGGTCGACCCGCCGATGTGATGCCGACCACTTCTCCAGTCTCCATCGAAATCAAGGGACCGCCCGAATTCCCCGGATTGCTCGGAGTTTGCGTCTGAATATACGGGCCCTCCATCGGATCGATCATCAATCCGGTGATTTCACCGTACGTGGAGATATTGGTGCCGTCGAGGGGATGGCCGATCGAAAGCACGCGCTGACCGCGCAACTGGCGCTCATTGGCGACAAAATCCGAGAACGGGCTTTTGTCGGAGGGCATGGCCAAAGTTCTGGGTTTGGCTCGCTTTAAATTCGTTAAATCCACTGCCACGACCGCGAAGTCATGAATGCGACTAATAAAGATCACATTTCCCGAAATCACCTCGGGTCGGCGCTGTTCTGTGGGGAACTCCACCGTTAAACTTTGCGCCGTTAAATCGTTCCCAGCGATCACGTGCCGATTGGTAAAAATCAGTCCCTTCCCGGTCTTCGGGTCCATGCCCACTAAAAAGCCCGAGCCATGCCCGCCGCCGATCGAAGGGCTAAAAACCCCGGCCTGGCGAACACCGATTTTCACCACGCCATCCATTAGGTCTTGCACAGTCATTACTTGTTGCGCTGGTTCGGCCTCGGGAGGTGCCGCCGCTGCGGCCTCCGCGGGATTCGTTTGATGCCCGTAAGCGCCAACTGAAAAGATTAAACAGAATACGATTCCACAAGTTCCAAAAATTCGCTGCATCCGACGCCCCTCGATTTGCTATGGATTGCGCGAAGTTAACACCGAACCCAAAATGGAACTACTGAAGAGAATTCAGAGAATTGTGTTGGCGAGAATCAAAGATGCTGCCGTAAAATAGAGCAGCAGACCGGTAACATCGACCAAGGTTGCAACCAATGGTGCTGAGGCGCTGGCTGGGTCAAACCCCAGTTTTCTCAAGACAAAAGGCAACATAGCGCCGCTTAAAGTTCCCCACAAAACTACGCCGACCAGCGAAACCGCAACGGTCAGCCCTAACAAAAGATAATGCTCGCCATAAACCGGGAACCATTGCTGCCATAGTACGACCCGCAAAAATCCGATACCGCCGAGCAAAGCGCCCAACACCAAACCCATAACCATTTCGCGGCGAAGGACGCGCAGCCAATCGCGCAAGCGCACTTCTCGCACGGCCAAAGAGCGGATAATCAAAGTCGACGCTTGTGAGCCCGCATTGCCGCCTGACGAAATAATCAAAGGAATAAACAACGCCAACACCACGGCTTTAACAATCTCGTCTTCGAACTGCGACATGGCAGAGGCGGTGAACATCTCACCGATAAACAGAACAAGAAGCCAGCCGCCGCGCTTTTTCATCATGGCGAAAAAATCCGTATTGAAGTACGGCTCCTCAAGGGCCTCCATACCTCCAAGTTTTTGAATATCTTCGGTGGCTTCTCTTTGCATCGCATCGGCGATGTCATCGTAAGAGATAATCCCCTTCATTCGGCCTTGCTCATCGACCACGGGAATGGCCATCAGTTGGTGATTTGAAAAAACCTCGGCCACGTGCTCGCGGTCCATTTCTTCGGGAACCGTGATTAAATCCGTGATCATCAATTCGCGAATGCGTTTGTCGGGAGCCGCAAGCAGCAACTCGCGAAACGAAACCACACCCAGCAACTTTTGGTCATAGTCCAGGACATAGGTGTAATAGATAATTTCAATCGGCGTTCGGGCCTGCGCGCGCAGGTAGCGGATGGCCTCTTCCACCGACATATCGGGTCTGAGCCGGATGTAGCGCGGATTCATCAGTCCGCCGGCTTCATCTTCGGCATAAGCGAGAAGGCCAAGAACCTCGCGACGTGCCCCTTCATCGAGCAGATTTAAAACTTCGCCGCGCTGATCCGGTTCTAATTTCTGAATAAAGTCGGCCGCATCATCCATGGGGAGCAAACGAATCCACGAACGTTTTTCTTGCGGCGGAAGCTCTTCCACCAACTCCAGCTGCCCATTGGGGCCGAACGAAAGGAATAGCTCCTCCGCGTCAACGCGGGGTAAACGGAAAAATTTTTCTTTTCGCGTGGCTAAATCGAGCTCAGACCAGTGTTCTTTGAGCGTATTGAGGTCGGCCCAGTCCAGCTCTGTGGTTTCGGATTCCATAAAGGCCCTGACCTAAGAGATTTCGTAGTCCCACTATGACTACCTCCGGCGAACTTTAAGATCAAGTAAGAAGCATAGGAGTGATGGACATCCGGACCTCTTCTGACTAAAACTTTTCAGAAGCAAAAAGTTGAACGACGGAGGCCCTCTTGAAAGCCATTTTTAGAATCCTAATCGCTGTCGGCTTAGCCACTGTGTTGGCGGTCGCCTGTAAATCCACTGGTCCAAAATCCACCTCGGGATCACCCTCCGCGGCCGGGGGCGCTGAGACCTCCGACCTCACTTGGCAACAAGCCAAAGACCGCGCCGTCCGAGTCAGCCAAGTGGCTTACGTCACACGGGTGCTGCTCAATGAAACCGATGACAAGTTTAAAGGCCAAACCACGATCAGCTTCGAGCTTAAAGACATCGGCTCTGACCTTCGCGTCGATCTCCACGAAGGCGAAGTCGCAAGTCTGAAAGTGAACGGGCTCGCATTGGCATTGCAACACAAGAAAAAGTATTGGATCGAGCTACCCGCCGCCGCGCTGAAGGTGGGACCGAACACGGTTGAGATCGACTACACTCTACCCTACTCGCGCCAAGGCCAGGGGCTTCACCGCTTTCAAGATCCGCAGACCAAAGAAGTTTTTCTTTATTCGCAATTTGAAACCTTCGACGCCAATCGGTTTATGCCGTGCTTCGATCAGCCCGACCTAAAGGCGACTTGGGAGCTGACTGTGGAGGCCCCCGTCAAATGGGAAGTGATCACCACCACGGCGGAATCTTCAATCACCAAACTCGGCAACCGCCGTATTTGGAAATTTGCCAAGACCCCCCTCCTTTCCACCTACATTTTTTCGCTGCATGCCGGCCCCTACAAAGTCTGGCGCGATCGTTACGAAGATATCCCATTGAAAATTTTTGCCCGCCCGTCGCTCGCCAAATATGTGCGCGCCCAAGAGTGGTTTACGGTGACCAAACAGGGCTTACGTTTCTTCAACAGCTTCTTTAATATGCCGTATCCATTTAAAAAATATGATCAGCTCTTTGTTCCCGAATTCAACTTTGGCGCGATGGAGAATGTGGGCGCCGTGACTTTTTCGGAGAATTTTTTATCGCGCGCGGAGGTTACACGCGAACAGCGTCGGAGCGCCGCCGGCGTCTTGCTGCACGAAATGGCGCACATGTGGTTTGGCGATATCGTGACCATGAAATGGTGGAATGACCTGTGGCTGAACGAAAGCTTCGCCACCGCGATGGCCGCTTTGGCCATGCATGAGGCGACGGAGTTTAAAGAGGCCTGGCAAGACTTTTTTGCCGACGACAAAAATTGGGCGTATTGGGAAGACAGCTTAATCACCACTCACCCGATCGAAGCTCCGGTGAATAATGTGAAACAGGCCTTCGCCAACTTTGACGGCATCACTTACGGCAAAGGCGCTGCAGTCATTAAACAACTCCGCGCCTATATGACGCCGGATGCATTTAAGAAAGGCGTGCAAGATTATTTTAAAACTCACGCTTATAAAAATGCCGAACTCAAAGATTTTATCGCCGCTCTACAAACTCATACGCCGCGGGACCTGAGCCATTGGGCTGACCGCTGGCTGCGCCAAAGCGGAACCGACAAACTCGCCGCCAAATGGACCTGCTCGGGCGACACCTTGGCCGAGATCGAACTGATCACCACGCCCACGGCCGGCGCGCGCTTCCGTCCGCAAACCATCTCAGTGGGTTTGTTTAAAGAAAAAGGCGGGCAAATTCGCGAGACCAAGGCCGTCCGTGTGGACCTGACCGCAGAAAAGCAAGTCGTCACCGGCCCGTGGCCATGCCCGGATTTTATTTATCCCAATTATCAAGACGACGGCTACCTTTCGGCCTCGCTGGATCCGCAGACACTGCAATTTGTTAAGGGCAACTTGAGCCGCATCCCCGATACCTTTTTGCGCACGATGCTGTGGCACGACGTGTGGCAGATGGTTCGCAACACCGAAATGCCTTTGAAAGATTATGTTAAAATCGTCGAGCAACATTTCGGCCCGGAAAAAGACACTATTTTACTCACTAAGATCGTGCAGACCATCGTCGGCCGTCGGGGTGAAGACGCGACGGTTCTGCACTACTGGCCCGACACCGCACCCGCGCAGATTGAGAAAGCAAAGTTTGTTGGCACCATGGAGCGCCAGTTTATGAGCCGCTTCCGCAGCAGCAAAGCTGGCTCGGACGCGCAAAAATTTTGGTTTGATCGGTACGTTAAAATCGGCCGCTCGCCCGAAGCGCTTGCGCAAATCGCGAAGTGGGCTGAGATGCCTAAAGTGGGACCCGGCTTTCCCCTCGATTTAGATCGTCAGTGGGACATTGTGCGAACTCTGTCGCGCTATCAACATTCTGAGGCGGCACGGCTTTTAGAAATGATGAAAGGCAAAGACACCTCAGACCGCGGCCAACGGCAGGCCCTCGCGGCCGAGGCCATTCAACCTGATGTGAGCGTTAAGCAAAAATGGGTGGGAACTTTGGCGCAACCGAAGCCGAACTTGCCGTTGGCGCAGGCTCGCGCGGTATTGGGCTCGTTGTTCCCGGTGGAGCAAGCCAATTTGGCCCAGCGCTTTGAAGCCGATTTCTATACGTACTTAAAAGCGCACGGGAATAGCGAGAACGAAATCTATGTGGAATCGTTCGCCGACTCGGCAGCACCTCTCAATTGCAAAGAAGAGGGCTCCGTACGGCTTAAAACTTTTCTGCGCGAAGAGAATGAAAAATTCTCGCCGTCGATTGAGAAGTCTTTAAAAGTGAGCGTGGAAGAAGACGAACGCTGCCAACGCGTTCGCGCAATGGCCGCGATTTAAAAAGGGCACCTTTTACGGGATGCAGTCTCGGAGTAAACCTTGGCTGCAGCGGCTTTTGAATCGCTCGCTGATTCGGTTCCAGATATTGACCGACTGCGATTGAATTTGTGTGCCGGTGCCCTGAAGACCTGCGCCGCCGGCGAGTTTGCGGGTGGGATCATTCTTCCCGCCCGGCAAGAACTGACGTAAATCCATTCCACGCATTTGATCATTGCCGCCTTGGCCGTAGGTGTAACCGCCACTGGCGCCGCCGTTTTGCATCTGCATGGCGGCGTTTGTCGCGGCGTAACCGCCACCGCCGCCAAGGCCGTGAATCACATCCGCAATATTTTTGTTACCAGCCGCATACCCCGCATTGGCCGCACCCAACGATGCCGGCTGAGCTCCGCCCTGGCCAGGGATTCCGCCGCCGCCACCACCGCCGACCGGTGAAACGGTCGCGGGCGTACCGAATTTCTTCTCACCGTTGCCAGCGTAATTGGTGTCACCGGCCGCATCCGAGGCCACATTGAAATTGTTGGCGCCGTCGGTCGACTCGGGGTCGCGCATTTCGGCCTCGGCCGCTTTTTTATTAAATGAATCGGATACGGGCTGAGTTTGTTGCGGTGGACAGTTGCCACCGACAATTGCTGGATTGGAGCAATCGATGGGCGGCGGTTGTTTCGGCTGCTCATCTTGCTTTTGTTGAGCCATACCTTGCAGCATTTTTGCGAGGTCGGCCATTGGATTGCCGCCACCTTTGCCTTGCGACTGCGGTTGTTGAGTTCCAGGCGGACCGCCGCCGCCGGGATTGCTACCGCCTGGGGGATTTCCGCCGGCGGCTTGGCGCTTGGCGGCTTCGTTTTGGTCGATCCCCGCTTGAAATTGATCGGCCTGACCTTTAAAGCCTTCGGCAAACGAGCGCAAACCAGAGCCGCAGAGCCGAGCATTGTCGGCGTGATTGTGGGCGGGGCCAGACGGCGAGTAGTCCGCAGGTAGACCGGTCGGAGCGGGAGCCGCAGCACCCGGATCGGTCCCCACGGCGGTCGATCCAGAGCATCCCTCTTGGCAAGCCGCGCGCAAAGCGCGACACAAACCTTCCATCGACTCAGCCGCATTTCGACCCGCCGTATTTTTGGCTTGGTCTTGTCCGATCGTACCAAATACATCGCCCGGGCCGGGCGTAGCTCCGGGTGCCGGAGTTCTTCCGGCCGCAGCTTTAACCGCGGTTAAATTGTCGCGGCCCCCATCGTTCATGAGTCGCAAGCATTCCGGTTTAGGATCCCAACTTTGGCAGCAGTTCTGCGCCATACGACGGCGCTCATCACAAGTGCCCGCGTGCGGAGCGCCTCGGCCCCACGCCGCGTGCTCAAAGGCACGACAACGGTAGCTCATCGAGCCCGTTGTGCAGCCCATTTCTCTTCGTGCTGCCGCGTAGTCCGCGACAGCCTCGAATCCCGGCAAATAAATCAATGAAATAGCGGCTAAAAATAGGAGCTTTGAGAGTGGGGTCGTCATACATAAATAGTAGCAATCACGAGCGCAATTCTAAAGCGCTACATAATAAAACGTCTCAGAACGAGACATCGGTCTCTTCGCTCGAATCCCAAGGTGCGCAACGAAAGGCTGAGGTCATTTTAAAACGATGTAGATTGGCCCAATAAAGCCCCTCCATTTTCGCTACGATGTCTGGGCTTAGCTCGGAAATGTCGTTGATTTCACCCGGATCGGACTCCAGATCATAAAGCGAGCGGCGGCCGGAGGCCGCTTCGATAATGTACTTATACTTGTTCTTGTAGCGAAGCGCGTGCACCGAATTCGCGCAGTCGCGCATAATAAAAACGTCTTCAAAAAATTCGCTCACCCGGGTCGCGGCCTTGTCCACGGGCACGCGGTGCTCAGCCATCTCGCGAGTGAAATCGGCCAGCGAGTGAATATGCATTTGCTCTTTGATCCGCTTCGGCCCGCCCGACCCGCCGGGAATATAAATCGCAGCCGGAATGGCCAGAGCATCATCAAACGGTGATGTCGCGTGAGTGAGATGATCGTGATCCATATGCGCTTCGCCGTGATCGCCGGTGAAAATCACCGAGGTGTTGTCTTGCAACTGCTTATTGCCGAACAAATTCATTAAGGGACCTGTGATATGCGAGTCCATATAACGGGCGTTGGCGTTGTAGATTTTTTTTAAGATCAATAAATCGGTCGCGAAGTTGGCGCTCGACTTCCACTCCTGCAAGTAGCGTTCGTTCGACACCAGGCCCAGAAGTTTATTGCGCGAAACCGTATCGCGCTGGGGGTTTTGCGCCTGAATGTGCGGATGCGCCAGCGCATAGAGCGGGTCACTGGTCAACATCAGCAAAAACGGTAATTTTTTGTAATAGATCTCGGGATGGGCCAGATACTCTTTGATCAAAGCCTTCTCGCCGTCGGATAAATAAAAATCCCACTCCGAATCGGCGTTGAAATAATCAATCAGCGGATAGTGCATATACTTGACGTGCACCACCAACACAAAGGTACGGTTCGGATACAGTGGCAGCGAACTTTTAACCCAAGCGAGACTTTCTTTATAGTCCTTCTCCCAATTTGGGTCGTTGGTGTCGCGAAACTCAACCTGTTGCCGAGACTTGACCGGCGGAATGCGCACGAACGGAAATTCGGTAAACGGCCCGGGCGGCACAACCCCTTTTATTTGAAACTCGGGGAAGTAGCGCTCAAAAAACGCGACAAACGAAATCCACGGAACGCCATTGAACATATTTGAAAATATCAAATTGCTCTGGCGAAAAAATTTTTCGAGATTGGGCATAATCTCCGGACCGCGGCGCCCGTACTCACTCAGAATATCGGGGCGAAGAGAGCAAACGCTGACGATCAAAGTATTCATTTTCCCGGCCGCGCGCTGAAAGGCGCTGGCCTTCGAAATTGAAACTCCGATTTTTCCCGCGTAGACAAAACAAACGATGGTGACCACCGCCAAAAAGCCGACCAGTATCTGATCTCGGCGGCTGAGACCCCTCACTCAAAAAGCTCCTTGGCGAATTGCGCCAGTTTGGCTTGGCCCAATGCCAAACTTTTAGCGTCTTGTCGTTTCAAAAACATTCGCACTTCCATGGCCGCGTTCGCCGGACCATAGAAAACCTGAAAGTAGCCGCCCCAGTAGGCGACTTCGTCCTTGGCGCAGGCACCAAATAATTTTCGTTCTGAAACTCCGCCCACGAGAAGCGAGACGGGCGTTCCGCGCACGTCGATGGTTTGCGTTTTAGGTAAAAGCTCTTTTCCGCATTCGACCAACTCAGACACTTGTCCGACATAGGGATTGCCGCGCGGTTTGTACAAGTTCTGCAAATTCGCCAGCTCGCGCTCGGCCTTTTGTTTGGCCACCGCTTCATTGGGGAGTTTTACGCTGCGAACTCGCACCTCGAGCTCATCGCTTATATAAGTGGCGGATTGGGCGGAGCTTTCAACAATTTTAAGTTTAAGTTTCTGCTCGTTGACCTTAAAACCTTCCAGCGGTGCACCCGCGGCGGTGATCGCTGCCCATACGACTAGAAGCAACATCATTTCCCCCATCGAAACAGTCACGATACATTAGCAAAATATGAGAGTTCAACTTTTTTGCCTTCTTCTGCTCCCGCTGGTCGGCCAGGCTATGACTCGAGAGGAATTGGGCAAAAAACTTTTTTTCGACACCCGCCTTTCTGCGGACAATAAAGTCTCCTGCGCGACCTGTCATAAGCCGGAGCTGGCATTTACCAATGGGGCTGCGACCGCCAAAGGCGTTTTTCACAAGGTCGGAGACCGCAATGTGCCCACCCTACTCAATCGTGCGGGCACTAAGGCGCAGTTTTGGGATAGCCGGGCCGGCTCGCTCGAACAGCAGATCTTCGCCGTCATGGCCAATCCGGCCGAGATGGGTAACGATATCGAAGGCGCGCTGAAGCGCATCAATGGTGATCAAAAATATCAATCCGCGTTTAAGGCCGTGTTTTCGGCACCCGCCGATTTGCATAATTTGGCCGAAGCCATTGCCGCCTATGAGCGCACAATTGCCGCCCCCGAAGCGCCCTATGATCGCTTTATAAAGGGCGACCACAAAGCGATCCCGGAGGCCGCCATTTTAGGCAGCGAATTGTTTTTTAATAGATTCAAATGCGCCTCTTGTCATTCGGGCCCGAATTTTTCGGACGAAAAACTGAATGTGCGCTGCTATCCGTTTGTAGCCAATCTGGATGCGGTCCCGGGCAAAAAGTTTAAGACACCGACCCTAAGAAATCTTCTCTACACCGGCCCCTACATGCACAACGGTTCGCTAAAAACTCTCGAAGACGCGGTTGATTTTTATACCCCGTCGGTTCACCTAGATGCCAAGGGTAAACCCGTGCCCGGTTCGGGTCCGGTTTTTATAAGCCCAGAAGACCGCGCCAATCTGGTGGCGTTTTTAAAGAGTCTCTCGGCCGAAAAGCCATTCGTGGAGATCCGCTAAAAATAGCTTTTTACTGCGCGGGTGGAGGCGTGCCTGGTGGCGGCGTCGCTGGTGCGGCCGGCGCTCCGTCGGGCGCTGGCGTTCCTGGCGGCGGATAATTTGGTGGCGGAGCTGCGGCTCCGGATGCTGGGGCGGAGGCTCCGCCTGCTGCGGGCGCTGCTGGTGCCGAACCCGGCGCCGCGGGCGCAGGAGCAGGAGCGGGAGCTTCGGCTGCGGGTTTTTGTGGCGAGTAACCGATATTGTTTAACATTTTTTGCGCCGGAGTTTGACCCTGTCCTCCGCCACCCCCGCTGGGGCGAAATCTTCCCGCGCGAATTTCGCGGGGGTCGTTCGAGGGCGCGGTAAAGTCATCGTCCACCATTGAGCCCTGACTTCGATCGGCCTCGCGAATCCGATTGGTCACTTGCTCGAGGGTCTGCGCCGACATCGGCGGATAGCCACGGGCCACGTTTTCTTGAATGGATTGCGCCAACCGCTGATCGCCGCGAATCACACAACACACCCGAATGGTTTCACGCTCTTTTGAGCGCAACCACTCGAGATCTTCATAAGGATTGAGCTCGAACTGACCGCTATCAATGGCGGCCTTTAACGAATCAAGTTCAGTATTGCGAAATTCCAAGGCCGGACCGGTTCGCTTAAACACGAAGAGCAGAGGCAACAGGCGTTTTTCAACATCTTCTAGTTTTTTATCGGCCTCACGCAGGGACTGCGCACCTTTGGCTTTTCCCATTCGCTCGGCAATATACTCTTGAATCGCCGAGATTTTTTCAGGTGCGATCGCCCGACTGGGCAGAGAGAGAAGAACCAATGCAATAAGTACGAACCTAGTTGGCTCTGCCACCACCGCCGCCTTTGCGACGACCACCGCCACCGCCACCGCCGCCGCCGCCGCCACCACCGGCTCCACCACCGCCGCCGCCTCTACGTCGCTGCATACCCGGATTGCCGCCGGCTTTGCCGCCCGCGCCACCGCCGATGTTGTTACGGAATGTGGCGGCATCGCCGCTGTTGCCGGTTCCGCCGTCTTGAACTTTTTTGATCATCACACCGGCGCACATGGTGGCGATGTCGTTGCGCAGATTGCTGAGCTCATTTTGCCGAATCAGTTGAAGATTTTCTTCACGCTTGCGTCGCTGCTCCACGATCGCGGCTTCAACCGCTTCGGACTTGGCCGGAAGGGCTTCGTAACTGGCTTTGATTTTTTCGATTTCTATAATTTTGGCTTCCATCTCGGCGATTCGAGCTGAAACTTTTTGCGCGTCTTGCACTTGCGAGCCAAAGCCGTTGGCGAATTTAGAATCTATATACGATTTCACGTCCGGCGCGAGAGTCACCACACCGTTCGAAGCCGGGGTCATGCCTTGTGTGGCGAAAAAAGTCCCTCCGGCGGAGAGGGTAGCGATCACTATAATTCCGAGTAGTCCGACCTGCATTAGATTATGCTGGCAGATATAGAAGGGCGTGTAAACCCGACTCCCGACTATTGGCTAAGGACCTCTTCCAGTGGCCCCGCATCCGGACGGTACGGTGGCTGAATCTTCAGCAGCTTCATAATCGTGGGATACTGCTCCGTATGGCTGATCGGCCGCGACAATCGATAATTTTTCCGCACGCCCGGACCCACAATAATAAAAGGAGTCCAAAGCCCCTGCTCCTGGTCGGGCAAGACCGCCTGCTTGTACCCAGACTTCATCGACGACGTAAAGACGGCTCCCTGTTCGTCGACATCCTCGACCCAACTGTAACCACTGCGGGCCGCGATCACCAAATCACCGACTCGGTCTCCGGGCAGGCCCCACTCATGCGCGGCCTCGCGCGTTCGCGCCTCGGACAGAGGCGCCACGCCTTTGTCGTCTCGCAAATCCTTAAGCGCGGCTAAGACGTCTTGGCGCAATCGCTCATACTCTGGACCCTTGGCCGGACGGTAATCACCGCCCAAACCGCCCGGATGAATATAAATGTGCGCCATATTTAAAAAAATAACTTTCGTTTTGGCCCAATTGATCTTCAAGGTACCTGAGCGGATGTCTTTATCGACGAACAGCCAGCCTTTGTCGGCAAAAAAATTGTTCAGGCGGACTTCAAAATTCAGCGGCAGGGCGCCGTGATCGGAACCAAAAATAATGTACGCATCCTTAGGCCGGGCTTTTAAAGCCTCGCCCACCATCGCATCCACCTTTTGGTACATTTCTCGAACTTCCGTCCACAATCGCTCGCGATCGGACTCAGAAATTGCCGCATAATTTCGTCCGCGCGGATCTAAAAACCCCATCCACCACCGGCTGGTTAACATTTGATTGGGCGAGTAAATCGAATGAATAAATACGTCCTGCTCAGCCTTTTCGAAAAAATACTTCTGCGCCTTAATATGCCAATCAAAAGACATATTCATTTCATCGAGAAAGGCTTGCTTGTCGTTGGGAAAGTAGACCAGTTGCGGCGGAAAATTATCGACAAAATCCACCATGGGGCCGACGTCTTTACGCAAGGTTTCGGCCAAAGTGCTTGGCACGGCCACACTCTCGTTCAACCCATCATAGAGCAGTCGGATCCGGAACATGTCTTTGGCGCCGAGCTGGATCACCTTTACGCGGGCCGCGGTGGCAAATTGAATGGTGGCGAGCTGTTGCTCGAGCTTTAATTTTTGCGGCACTGAATCTTGGTAATTTTTTTGCACGCTGTAGGAGAGGTTTAAATTGAACCACTCGCTCCACTGCCCTTCACGCAAAGCGAACAAGGGATGTTTTTTGTCGATCGCGAAAACGGCCGTGTCATAGTTTTCGATCTGGTCATCGGTGCTGTCCGTAATCAGCACAAAAAGATCGGCGTCCCAGTTGCGTAGATTAATTTCTCGAGCCGGGCTGTGGCTTACGGGTGGCTCGTGCCAACCCTTGGGCTCGGAGGCCTTAACAAACTCGGTCAACTTTTTTTCGACCTGAAACACTTTATCGTTCCAGCCAATGCTGTTGCGATGTTCTTTGTCGGCATGAGAGTGAAAGTTCATATTGGGGAACTCCATCCCCCAACCGCCCCAGCGCCCCTTAAGCACATGACCTTGACTGATTTCGGGCGGTGTCGAGCCAGGCACCGAAAGCAGGGTGACAATTTTTCCGGCCTGCTCGAGCGTATACCAAAACGGGTCGACCATTTTTGCAATCGAACTAAAACCAGAGCGCGGAATAATCGCGAGCGGATAGTCGGCCACATGAATCGGGCCATCGGCCACGCCGTGGCGCAGTGGCTTGGTTCCAGTGAAGAGCGTCGCAAAGTTAATGGGTGTATGACTCGGGAATACGGGCACGGAGTAACCGTAGGAACCCTCTTCCATCATTTTTTTTATATTGGGCAGCAGCCCTTTTTCAGCCCACTCAAACAGGTTAAACACAGAAGGGTCCGCCCTAAGACCGTCTGGCACAAACCAGTACAGCTTCCAATTGGCGAGTGATTGCGTTGGCGTCGCATGGCGGCGGGCCAGAGTCGAAATACTTATACCGAAGGCGAAAGACGCGATTATGATGACCAACAGCTGTTTTAAAGGACGGGCGCGCATTGCTTAAATTTTTCTCCGCACCGATTTTCGCCGGCGTAGTTTTGGGAATTTTGTTTCCCTACAAGTCGCTGTCGCTCACCTGGACCAGCTCGCTGCTTCTCTTCCTGTTGTTGTTTCTCAATACCCTAGCCATTGACAAGAAAAAGTTTCTCGCCTTGGCCGGCCGTCGCTCCATGTGGCTGCAATGCGTTTTGGCGCAACTGCTGATTTTTGTCTTTTTTCCGGTGATTCAAACCGCGCTGGCCTTACAGGTTTTGCGCGATCAGGATTTTGTTTTCGGAGTGGCCGTGGCCTCGCTCGCGCCCTGCGCCCTGGTCAATCCATTTTTTGCCAACCACCGCGGCGGCGACTCAGGATTGGCCTTGATGAACGTGATCATATCCACCCTGCTCTGCCCCTTTGTCACCGTTCCGATTTTGGCATTAACAGCACTCGCGCCGGTTTTTATCGATACAAAATTTTTGCTGCTGTATTTGTTTTTGCTGAGTGTGGTTCCGCTGGTGGCCAGTTTTTCGACCTCGCTGGTGTTTCCTAAACTGGGCCGGGCCAGCGTAAAATGGCTCCCGCTCGGCAACTCCATCATTCTCGCCTTGCTGATGTTTATTTTAACCGGCTCGTCTTTGCATCGGGTGCCGTTTCGCCTGCTGCTCAGCCAAGACCTCGTGGTGTTGGTCGGACTTTTCTTGCTGATCGACTTTGGAATATTTTTGGCCCTGCGCTGGGCCGGCCGTCTGTTCTTCAATCGGATCAACACCGAAACACTGGCGCTCAGTGTGGCTTCGCGCAATTTTGCCGTAACCGCCACCATCATGTTGGTGTTTCATCCCAAAGCGGCATTGCCTTCAGCCATCGGCCTAATGATTCACAGTCTTTTCTTCCAATGGCTTTTGTCGAGCGCGCGCCGCCGGGGCCAGCCCGCATGAAAATGTCCTTCCGCTTTGTTTTTACGGCCGTACCTTTCTTAGTTTTATTGACTGCGGCGCTGCTGCATCAAGAGTTGCTGTGGCAGGCGCGCCGCTGGCGAAGTGGGCCGCCGCCTTCGATTCCAGTTCAAGGCGTAAAGTTGCCGCCCTGTAGCGGTTGCAATGTGATCTTGATTTCGGCCGACACTCTTCGCGCCGATGCGGTGGATTGGAGTGAAAACAGTGCCACACCCAATCTGGCGCGCTTAGGCCGCAAGTCCGTTCGCTTCTCGCGCGCCTACAGCAATGCTTTTTATACCACTCCCGCCCATATGACTCTGTTCACGTCGCTCTACCCGAACCGTCATAAAGTCACCGGCAGCGAGGTCCACATTCTCGGCTTCGCCCGCACCCGGCCAAACTCAGCGGCCCTAAGCACGGAATATAAAACCTTAGCCGAAGTTTTAGCGGCGGCGGGATACCACACCAGGTGGTATGGCCCTCTAACCTTGAAGCATTTGGATTTGAATCTGGGCTTTGCCCGCGGCTTTCAAAAATTAGCGCCGACCCTTTTTCATCGGCCCGGCCGGAGCGAACGTGCGCGCTTTGACGGCAAAATATTTTCTGCTGCGCTCTCAGCTGAGAAACCTTTTTTCTATTTTCTTCATTCTTATATTACGCATCTGCCTTATTTTATTCCCGAAGGCGGCATTCCCGGAAAGGCCTTGTTCAATAAGAAAAACCTCCTTGAGGAGTATCAGAGCCGGGAGGATCAGGAGCCTCATCCCATACCGGATTTTAACAATGCCGACCGCTCGGATTTTTTCTTACATTCTCTTGGGCAATTTCAGCTGCATATGCTCGAGGACGCCCGCGAGTTTATGACCAGTCAAAAAGAATTGGAAGACCAGGCTCATGCTCTAAAATATGCCTATGCGCTTTCTGTAGCGAGTCTGGATCGGCAGATCGGTGAACTTTGGCAAGGGCTCGAGGTAAGCGGCCGACACAAAGACACGATGGTCGTTTTGTTTTCTGATCATGGCGAAGAAATTTTTGAACACGGCCATGGCAGCCACTCGACATTTTATGAGCACACGGCGCGCGTTCCCCTGCTGATCTACCATCCCAAATTACAAACACCGGCTATTTATGATGGACTGGTCAGTTTGGTGGATTTGGCCCCTACACTTCTGGCTACCCTCGCACAAACGCCCCTGCCGCAGGCCCAGGGGCTTGATCTGAACATGAACGGCGCGAAGTATGTGTTCGGCTTCGCCCTGGGCAGTTCCTTTGTGACCGACGGCGAATGGAAACTGTTTCGCAATGCCGAAGGCGCGGATGAATTTTATAATCTTCACTTAGATCCGCTGGAATCGCAGGACCTGAGCCGGTTTTATTGGCCCGCGATCCACCGGGCCCGCGCTCGTCTCTCGGCCGCTCGTGACCTGTGGGAATTGGAACAGAACTTATGAGCAAAACCAAAAGCAAACGCACGCTCCAGCTCTCTATCACCGAGTTCGCTGTCCCGTCCCCACGATTCGGCAGCATTGAAAGCGAATCGGGCTACGGCGCCCTGCCTATGGTGGGAACCGATATTCATCAAGAGATCCAGGCCGAGCGGCTGCGTGAGGGCGGCCCCTATGTCGCCGAAAAATGGGTGACCCACTCCTTTGAAGCCGGCGGCTATAAAATTACTGTGAGCGGAAGGATGGATGGTCTTAGTTTTGGTCCACCACTGGTGATTGAAGAAATCAAATCGTCGTATGCGCCCGAGGCCCTTTTCGAGCGCCTAAAATCCGAACCGTTGCATCCGTACATTCTGCAACTTAGAACCTACGGCTATTTGCATTTTTTGGCGCACAACTCGGTGCCGGCTTTAGTGCTGCTGGTGGTTTGCGCTCGTACCCGAAAAGTCACTCCCCTCGCGGTGGATTTGGATGTGTCGGGTTACGAGGTGTGGCTCAAGGCGCGCGTTAAAGAACTGGCTGCAGAGGAAGATGCGTTTGTTAAACTTCGTGAAAAGCGAAAGAAATCGGGCGCCGCGATGGCCTTCCCCTTTCCACAGCCGAGGCCCGGGCAGCGCGAGTTGATTGAGCGCATCCGCGCTAAGATGGGCGATAAGACCCGAGCACTACTGCAAGCGCCCACGGGGCTCGGCAAGACCATCGGCGTGCTTTATCCGTCGCTGGAGGAGTCGCTTTCGCGCGGACAAAAAACCATTTATGTAACGGCGAAAAATTCTCAACATGGCGTGGCCGAAGACGCGGTCGAAAGATTGCAGGCCACCGGCGCGAAGATCAAGTCGATCACGGTTCATGCAAAGAGCAAGATGTGTTTGAAAGACGAAGTGTTCTGCAACCCCAGCTATTGCGAGTACGCGAGAGACTATTACTCTAAACTTCACCATGGCGAAGTGGTGAGCAAGGCCCTTAAGAAAAAGCGGCTGACCGAGCGCACTTTTAAAACGCTCGCTGCCGAGTATCAGGTGTGCCCGTTCGAACTTCAACTCGAATGCGTGCCGAAGTCCGACGTCGTGGTGTGCGATTACAATTATGTATTTTCTCCGCGCAATATTTTGGGCCGCATTCAACACAATGGCTACACGTCGGGCAGCAAGCCCAATTTGGTGATCGATGAGGCCCATAATCTGGCGGCGAGAGCCAACGATTACTACTCGGCCGAACTTTCGCTCGCGGAGCTGAATCGCCTTCTCGAAGACTCAACATTTTTACCCGAGCCCCTGTGGGATAAAGCAAAGTCGCTATTTAAGTCCTGTGAGAACTTGCTGCAAACCCTGATTGGTGACAACACCACGCCCACGCGCCTCGATGTCAGCGAGCTTGATTTGTCGTTCCTCGATGCGCAGGCGCAAGATTTGCTGCGCGGCTACTTGGATTCGGACTTGGGGCTCAAGCCGAATGATCCCGTTTTAAAGTTGTGCAATACAATTTCAGACTTCACCGCGGCCACGCTCAACAGCGGCGAAGAGTTTTTGTTCACCGTGACGCCGGCCGGGAGTGATAGCCGCTTGCGAGTCACCTGCTGTGATGCCTCAAAGCATCTTGCCGAACGCTATGACGAGTTTGCCAACGTCGTCGCGTTTTCGGCAACCTTGAAGCCGTTTGATTTTCATTTAAAGACTCTGGGGCTTGACCCTGAGACCACGATCACCGAGGAATTTCTCTCACCGTTTCCAAAAGAGAATCGCAAGATTCTGATTATCCCTCAGATCTCCACCAAAATGCGCGATCGCCAGGCAAACTATGGAAAAATCCGCGACATCGTAGAGAAAGTGGTCCGCCTAAAGCGGGGCAACTACTTTGTCTTCTTCCCGAGTTTTGATTTTCTATCCCGGGTGGCGTCTCTGGTGAATTTGCCCGAACATCGGGTGCTCAAACAAGAGCGCGAAATGCGGCGCAAGCAAATCGAGGACTATATCAACGCGCTCAAAGATCCAGAAACACCGACAGTGATTTTCGCCGTTCAAGGCGGAGTTTTCTCTGAAGGCGTCGATTACCCCGGCGATATGCTGATCGGCGCGCTCATTGTGGGGCCCGCGCTGCCGGCGTTTGATTTTGAGCGAGAGTGCCTGCGCAAATATTTCGACAGCAAGGGCGGCGAGGGCTTTGACTATGCCTATACATTCCCGGCCATGACCCGGGTCGTACAGAGCGCCGGTCGCGTAATTCGCTCGGCGGGCGATCGCGGTTTGATTGTTTTGATGGATCGCCGCTTTTTATCGAGCAACTACCTTAAGGCGATGCCCGGAGATTGGCTGGTCGACGGGCCCGAGCCCCTGCAGTCCAAACAGATCTTGGCCGATGTGCAAAAATTTTGGGACGACGGGGGTGCCGATGGCCCGCCTCCTTGAGCAACAATTTCTATTCTTCGACGCGCAAACCACGGGCATGCGCCCGCCGACCGGCCGACTGATCGAGCTCGGGTGGTCGTTCGGATCGGCATCAGAAGATTCGCGCGTCGAAGCGCAAAAATTTGCCCTGCCTGAGGGCCAGTCGCTGCCCAAAAAAGTGAGCGAGATCACCGGACTCAGCGACAATGATTTGGCCAACATGCCGACCTTAGAAACCTGGACAAAAACTCATTTTCTGCCCTGGCTTAAAGCCTCCAGCGCCCGCTGCGCCATGATTCATTACGCGCAGTTTGAAATCCCCTATCTTCGCCACATGCTGCAAACCGGAGAGACCGACGAATTGCCTTTCACCGTTTTGTGTACCCATCAAATCACACGCCGCCTGTTCCCCAAGCTTCCGAGCCAAAACATTCGCGCAGTGGCCGGATTTTTTGGCCACCCGATGCTCGGGCCAAATCGCGCCGGTGAATTTGTGAGAGCCACACAAGTGATTTGGCGTGGGTTGACTGAGGAGCTTGAAAAACTTGGCCTCGCTCAGCTCGAGGATCTTGTTGCACTTCTAAAAGCGCCCACAGAGAAAAAAAAGCGCGAAATTTCGTACCGGATTCCGCAAGAGTTGCGCCTGAACTTGCCCGACCAACCGGGCATTTACCGAATGCTGGCCAAGACCGGAGAAGTTCTCTATGTTGGCAAAGCCACCTCGCTCAAAGACCGAGTGAATAGCTATTTTCGCGGCGTCAAAGGCCGGGAGAAACGAAAACTCGAAATGCTTGCACAAACCTGGGACCTGCAGGTGGAAGTTTGCGGCTCACCGCTCGAGGCGGCCCTACGCGAGTCAGACGAAATCAAGCGCTTGAGTCCGCGCTACAATGTCTCGCTCAAAAAAGAAGGTCGCAGTCTCTGTTTTTATAGCGAAGACTTTGGCTCGTCCAGCCCGGTTCAAAGCGAGTTTCATCCGATCGGGCCGTTTCGTCCGAACAATTTGATTGATATGGTCGGGAGCCTTTGGCGTTCGCTCGCGGCCGACGAGTTCGAACAAATTTTTTTCGAGCCCATCGATCCGCAACTGATGCGTGTAGGCTTTGCCCTGTTTTTAAAAAATCACGGCTTGGACCCCGGGCAGATTCGCAGTCAACGCAGTCTACTTGCCTATGGCCTTAAGCTCCACAGGCTTTACAAGGAGCCGAGCGAAAGCGAAGATGTTGTCGAGCCCACCGAGCCCGACGAAGACATTGAACTCACCGCCGAGGATCTTGCCGGAAAATTCGAACGCCTGCTCCGGCGTGCGGGCCGAGAGCTGGTTCGCGCCAAGCAGCTGACTGGAATTTTACACGCCGATGTCGAATTTCTAAACAAAAACGAGTGGCGGACGTTGGCGTTGAGATGCAACAAAAATCAATGGCCATGGTCAGAATTAGACATCGAGGCCTTTGATCGCGCCTCAATTCTCCTCAGCGAGCTCAGCCGCCTTACCCACCGCATAGTGAGACATCCTAGGTAAATTTTTTTACTTTCTCCTTCACTCACCGCGTCTTTGTTCCGAAGAAATTGAATCAGGAGGACAAATGGCGAAGAAAACCACTCCAGCAAAAGCAAAGGCCAAAGCAAAATCCGTTGCCAAAGCAAAAGGCAAGGCCGCTAAAGCCAAGGTCATTCAGGCCGCCCCCACAGGAATGTGGAAGATTTTGGAACAAAAAAAGGCTCATCTCAAAGAAATGGAACAGGCGCGCAGTGAAGGCCGTACCGGCAGTCAAGGACACGGCCACTCCTTTCACGCCAACCCCCGCGATCACCGATTTTCTAAATTCGCGGGACCACGCCGAAAAGCCGGCTAAGCATCCCAATTCGATACAAATCCCATCTTTGAATTCAGTGTAACCGCCTGACCGGTTACACTGAATTTGCTGGACGTAATTCGACTTAATCGCTTGGGTGGGGATTTAGGTGTCGAAACGCGTCTTGGGAATTGCGCTAGCAATTGCAGCTGTCGCCTTGGTTTGGGTCTTATGGCCCAAAAATCACACCCCTGAAGCCATTCATAATACGCCCGCGCCCCGCGCGCCGGCCGCCATCCCAAAAAAGTTAGATCGGATTCTGCCCAGGCACACGGGCGGCAAAGCGGCTGTTCGTTTGCCACCGCCCACAGAGGCGCCCTCCGCCGCGGAGGCGCGAAATGAGAGCCTACTCAACCGTTTTCGCATCGGTCGTGGTCGCCCGGTGACCGTGGGCAATGAGCGTTTTGAGCTCTTAAACTTAAGAGCCATCCCCAAAGCCCAGTACCGCGCGGATCTGGGTGAGAAGATTGGAGAAAAGCTGGGCTTTGTGATTTTTGCCAGCCGCTCGCCCGCAGGCGCGGCCAGCGACGACGGCACCTTTTCCGTAGTGGCAAAAAAATCCAACGGCATGCTCGGCATCGTTACCGGCACCATCATCGTCCGCCTTAAAGAATCCGCCCTCGCTTTAACTTTGGCGGAAACTTACGAGCTGACCCTAAAGTACATCGATGATGATCTGCGTATGGCCTACTACTCCACGTCCGATAAGGCCTCGCTCAATAAGATTGTGGAACTTCTTAGCCAAGACAACGCGGTGGAAACCGTAAATCTTGAAATTATAAATTCGAAGAAGAGGCTTTAAGTGCACCCCCGGAGCTTATTTCTAAAAACTATTTTGTTACTCAGCTTGTTTCTGAGTCTTGGTTGCTCCAAGCAGGGATTTAAATCCTTAAAATACCAGAATACCGATTTGTCTTCAGTCGATGACCCTCCCCCAACTCCTGAACTCGGGGCGGAGTATGGCACGGCCGATATGACCGGCAATATTCAAGCCTATCAAGACCTGCAGTTTCGCTTTAAAATTCCAAGCGGAGTGACCGGTGCGACCTATGTGGCGAACGGTCTACCGGCCTGGCTCACTCTCGATGCGGCCAACAATGAATTGAGCGGTGTTCCGCCCGCGCCCGGCGTAAGCGCCGAGTTCACAATCTCGGTCAACGGCGAAAACAAAGGCCCCTACAAAGTTACAGTCGTCGGCGATCCGATTAAAGTTCACCAATGGCATCTTAAAAACACCGGACAAACGGCTTTTGCCTTAAGCGGCGGTCGCTCGGGAGAAGACATTCATCTGGAGCAGACCATTCGCGAGCGGATTCTCGGTAAAGATATTCGCATCGCCGTATCCGACACCGGCGTGCTCGAAACTCACCGTGGCCTTCGCGGCAATATTTTGCCCAATGCTTCGCGAAACTACCTGAACAATTTTGCCCAAGTTCTCACCTGGAATGGCACATCCACTCCCGACGTGAATGACGCCGGAAATGCCCATGGCACCGGTGTTGCGGGATTAATTGCCGAGCAAGGTTGGCTAGGCATCGGCGCCCGCGGCGTGGCTCCGCTGGCGAAGATCGCGGGCTTTTTGTTTATCCAGGCACAGGAGCAATTGGTGGCCGCAGGCCTTCTAACCGTCGCCTACCTCGATCAGTATCGAGGAGATTTCGATATCTTCAATTATAGCTGGGGGGACGCTCAGTGCGCGCTCACCGAGTACCCAGACTCATTGCGCGACCGCTTAAAACTGAGCGCCGAAACTCTGCGCGGAGGCAAGGGCGCGGTTATGATCAAGGCCGCGGGCAATGAGTTCGTGGCTAGTCTTGATGACTGCTATCTCAATCAGCCGCCCACCGCATTTTACCTGGGCAACTCAAACTTTTCTGAAGACTCAGCCTCGCCGCATATTATCACGGTCGCCGCCGTGAGCGCTGAAGGCGTCAGTTCCAGCTATTCGTCACCGGGCGCCAATATTTGGATCGCGGCACCGGGCGGTGAGTACGGCTGGACCGTCTCGCCCAACAATCAGGCCATTCATCTTGAGCCGGCCATGGTCACAACCGATTTTGTCGGCGCCAATCGCGGCCTTAAAACATTTTCGCAAACTCGCAATAGCTTCGACACGGGCGCCGCCCCGAATGCGGAATTCGAACACATGGCCACGTTCAATGGGACTTCAAGCGCTTCACCCGTGGTTGCGGGCGCCGTGGCGTTGCTCCTCTCGACCAATCCCAATCTCACCTACCGCGATGTAAAACATATTCTCGCTACAACCGCCGATAAGATCGAACCGGCAGCGGCCGCAACTCCGCACCCACAAGCAGCCTCGAACCTCGCCGGGCACACGTATGAGCAGGGCTGGATCACCAACGCCGGCGGAATGAACTTTCACAATTGGTACGGCTTCGGCCGAGTGCATGTCGATCGCGCCGTCGCCATGGCGAAAAATTATGTCTCTCCGCTGGGCGTGCAAAAAGAAACCAACACCGGCGCCACTTGGAAGTACGACTCCGGAAACCTCAACAACCTCGCGGTCCCCCCCGCTTCAGCCACCGGCGTGACCAATGCCCTCACAGTCACAGAGAACTATAAAGTCGAGGCGATTCAAGTGCGGCTCAGCGCCGCGCAATGCATCGGCGCTCTTGGGGTCGAGCTTACATCCCCGTCGGGAACAAAAAGCATTCTAATGAATATCAACAGTATGATTCTCGACGCGGAGATCGAATCGCATATTTTCGTCTCCAACGCATTTTACAACGAGAATAGCGTCGGCGCCTGGACTTTGAAACTAATCGGCGGGCGAGCCAACTGCACTACGCAATGGCGCAACTGGCAGTTGAACGTGATCGGACACTGATCTAACCTAAGCTCATGAATATTTATTTTCTACTTGTACTGGGCCTTGGGCTTGGCCTGATGCTTGATGGAACCGCCTTCGCGGCGGAGCCCACTCTCGAGCAAAAACGCCGCATGATGCTCCTTACAACCACCTTCGAAAATTCGTTTCCCAAAGGCGGATCGCCGTCTTTCGCGTATGACTATATCGAAAATCTGGGCGATGGACGCGGCTACACCGCCGGTCGAATTGGGTTTTGTTCCGGCACCCACGATATGCTGGCTTTGGTTGAGGCCTATACAAAAACAAAACCCAAAAATCCGCTGGCGAAACATTTGCCTGAACTGCGCCGCATTTCAAAAGTCGGCGGTGGCCCCGATGTTTCAGGGCTCACCAACTTTATTGCGGACTGGAAGGCCGCGGCCAAAGATGAAGCGTTTAAAAAGGCGCAAGATGCCGTGGCCGATTCAATGTATTTTCAGCCCGCCATGCGCATCGCCGATCGGGTGGGCGTAAAACTTCCCTTCGGAAAAGCCATTCTCTATGACACCATCATTATGCATGGCGGGGGCACCGACGCCGACTCGATCGGCGCCATAGTTGAGCGCGCCTCCAAACGCGCGTGCCCGAACAAGCCGTGCGACCCAAAATCGGGCGCTAGCGAGAAGGCGTGGTTAAAATTGTTTCTCGAAGAGCGGCGCAAAGTTCTAGCCGATCCGGCCAACACCGCGACAAAAACCGAGTGGTCCAAAAACACCTACCGGGCCGAGGTCCTCTCCGAAATGCTTCAATCCGGGAAATACGACAAACTCGATAAACCAATGCAATTGAAGAACTACTACTTTGACGGGCTTATCCCTTAATTTTGTCTTATTTTGAGACCGCCGCATCCAGGCGAGGTGGGCGCTGTGGTAAGGTAGAAGATAGGGTGGGAAATTAATGGGGTTACGTCTTCGCAATACAATTAAGTTTGTGGTCGCTACCTTCCTGCTCACCGTATCGTACAATCAATGCGCTCCGCCCGGCGGGCAAAAACTAAATAGCACAAGTTCACTCGAAGACGCGCGCAATCCAAACAATCCCGGCTCACCCGCCTCGCAAAATTATTTTGCCACAAAAGTTCTTCCGGTTTTTGAAGGCCAATGCATCAGCTGTCACAATGAACCGCGCTTTGGCGGCAATGGCCCGCTAACCATTTACACGTACATTCAAATGCGGGTGAAACTGGCGACCGGAACCTCGGCGTTCAACAACGACTTGATCAACAAAGTGCAGGGCCTCATTTCGCATTTCGGGAATAATCAATGCAACAACGGCATCAATGCCCCGCCATGCAGTACCATTACCGACTGGTGGCAATTTGAATTTCAAACGCAAAGTTCAGGGATTATCGGCCGCGTGGAGCAAGTTTCACCGCTTGGCCAAGTGATCGGTTGGACTCTAGATACCCGCAATCCTACGCAAACGTTCAACGCCGTGGTGTATGTGGGCGGACCGGTGGGCACTGGAACTTTAGTCGGCTCTTACCCGGCTAATCAGCCCGGTCTCGGAGGACAAGGCGCGGGTCATTATTTTATTTTCAACCTGCCCAACAATCTTCGCGACGGCCAATTGCGCGATCTTTATGTGTACGGCCAATCCGCTGTGGCCGCCAATGTTCTGCAAGGCGCGCCGGTGCGCTTTGCCGCTTATCTCCCGCGCGCGGCCGCCCAGACCTATTACGAATCCACCGTGCGCCCCGCTCTACAAACCTCGTGCGGCAATTGCCACGGCACCCCGGACTACAACAGCAACTATTTAAGCTTAGTCAGCCCCACACCGGCTGAGGGCGCGACGTCTTCCACCAACCGACTGGTGCAAAAGCCGTCGGGGCAAATCACTCACGGCGGCGGCACCATTTGCGCCAACGCCAATGCGGGCCCCTGCGCGCTGATTCAAGAGTGGTGGCGGCGGGAATTTAACTAAGACTGGCTCTACTCGAGCCGTTGAATTTCGACTTGCGCGTAGATCTCGACCACATCATCCCAGCCTGTATTTCCACCTTGAGTGGAATTGTAGCCATTGGCCTGAGGACCGGGAAAATTGTCCCAGCACTCGGGTTCGGTGCAGCGGGCTCCGACTTTGTGGCGCAGCTGGAAACGTGACACCGCATTGACTTGGAAAGTGCCAGACACAAATGAATTCGATGCGGCGCCGTTATTTGCATAGGCCGTCGTTCCCATTAATACATCCGAATTGGTTGTAAGATTGAACCATTTCGCTTTGTGATCACCGGCATCATCCGCGTGCGCAAAGGCACGGATATAATATCGGCCCGGAGGCAACTCGATATAAGAATTGACCGTAGCTTGCGTGCCCGGAGTTCGCGCATCAGCATAATGAGCGGCTCCCACTATGGTATTTTCGCGAACAATATTTAAGTGACGCGGATACCAGGGCGACTCATCTGGCGCCGGCCACAGCCCTTGCGCTGGCACGTCTCCACCATTTTCCCATCGTGGATACTGCTGCAGAACAATCATGGTCTCAGGACCCGCGCCGCCACCCCCGCCCGGAGACCCATTGCACGCCGTTATCCTTCGCGCATTCGGTGGATCGGTGTCGTTGACCGAAAATAGCATTTCCGCGCGCGCCGGATTTAATGAGATCGGCATCGAAGCCGGGAGAAAGCTCACTTCCAAAACCCCGCGATAAACATTCCCTGTGGTCGAGACAATATCGGTGATGCGAACGTTCTGCACCCTGAGCTGAGTGGTGGTTCCAGTTAAAAGTTGATTGGGCAAGGCCAGCGGTTGGGAGGTGTTGTCCGTTCCCAAATAGAGCCCGGGCAAATTTAAAAAATCGGGCGGAGTGCCAATGACGGCATCAATTTGTGTTGTGTTTAATGTAAACGGCGTGGCCGCGGGACCCTGCACCTGCCAGTCGCACTGCGCGGAATTCATGATCACTTTCATCATCATGCCTTTTAGATCCGCGATCTCGAGCTTTTGCGAAATCATTTTCTGAGTCTTTTGCACCTGCGTGTAGGCGGTCGTAAACGCCAGCAGGACCACGCCCATTATGGCGGAGACAATCAGGATCTCGACAAGACTGAGGCCAGACTGTGCTTTAAGTCTTTTCACAAAATACTTATCGGTATCTATATTGATGATTTGACTGGACCCTCGTCCAGCTCAAGAGGTATTTGTCACCCATGCATTTGAGCCAAGCGTCTTTTAGCAATTTATTTACTGAGGCCCTTCCCGAGAACACGGTTTACACATTCGTAAATCCGGAACCCGTGCCATTGCCAAAACTCATTGCTTGGTCTGATGATCTTGCAGCTCAATTTTCGCTGGATAAGCCAGATCAAAAAGACATCGAACTCTTGGCCGGTGTCGGGGCTTTAGCCAAAAAAACCTATGCCGTCCGCTACGGCGGTCACCAGTTCGGCCGCTGGGCCGGGCAATTGGGCGACGGCCGCGCGATCACGCTCGGCGAGCTCAAATCCCGAGACGAAAAATCCTGGGAATTTCAACTCAAAGGCTCCGGCCCAACGCCCTACTCAAGACGCGGCGATGGCCGCGCGGTGCTTAGAAGTTCTCTTCGGGAGTATGTGGCCTCCGAAGCCATGCATTACTTAAATGTTCCAACCACCAGGTCGCTCTCGCTGGTCACAACGGGCGACATGGTTGAACGGGATATGTTCTATGACGGCAATCCCCGGCTCGAGCCCGGCGCCATTACATCGCGACAGGCGCCCACATTTGTCCGCTTCGGTAATTTTGAAATTCACGCCGCTCATCAAGAAAGCGACATTCTCAAAAAGCTGGTTTATTGGACCATCAAGAATCACTTTAACTATATTGATTTAAACTCCCCCGATGCCATCGGCATTTGGTTTAAAGACGTGTGCGACCGCACGGCCAAGCTTATGGTGGAGTGGCTACGGGTCGGCTTTGTTCATGGCGTAATGAATACCGACAATATGTCGATTCTTGGCCTGACGATTGATTACGGCCCGTTCGGCTGGCTCGACGCTTACGAGCCGGATTGGACTCCGAACACCACCGATCTCCCCGGCCGGCGCTACTGTTATGGTCGCCAGGCCTCAATCGCTTTGTGGAATTGCGAACGCCTCGCGGAAGCTCTGCAAACAGTTTTTCCGGACCGTGCTCTACTGAACGAAGGGCTGCAGTCTTATGTGCGCACCTACGAGAGCGAGTTTCTTAAAATGATGGCGGGCAAACTCGGATTGAAAAATCTGAAAAGTGAATCCGACATTCAGCTATTGGCCGATTTGGATCAAGCCCTGCAAAGCACACCGATCGACATGACCATTTTTTTTCGCAACCTCGCCCACCCCAAAGATTTGTATAGCCAAATCTCGCCGGCATTTTATCAGGAGCCAACTCGCGAAGCGAGTGGGTTGCTTAAGACTTGGCTTGCGCGGTTCGAGGAGCGTGTTCGCCTTGAGGACGTGCACCCCGAAGTAAGACGCCAGTCCATGAACAAACACAATCCATGGATCGTGCCGCGCAATTATTTGTTGTTCAATGTGATTCAGGCCGCAGAAGCGGGCGATTTAAAGCCGCTCGAAGAACTGATGCTCGCGTTCAAAAATCCCTACGACGAAGATGAACGCTTCGCCCACCTGGCTTTAAAGCGACCAGATTGGGCCAAGGCGCAGCCCGGAAGTTCCACTCTATCTTGTAGTTCTTAAAACTCTAGCGAATGCCGTCGCCCGGCGCGCTCGCATCGTAACCCGCCGAAGGAAGGCTCGGAGCTGAATCAGCGCTAGGCACTGAGGCGGGTTGAATGGACGCCGGAGATCTTTGCGGCGGATCGTAGCGCAAAGAGTTCGGATTGTTCGTGTCGGCAATGATCCCATCGTTCACTTTTTTGGCTTGCGCCTTAATGGCATCCTCAACACTTTGAATCGCGGTTCCACCACCAACCACTGGGGGCGCGGCGCCGGGGGCACCTGCCGGGGGAATAACCACGGGGATCGTACCATTTTGAATACCAGCGAGAAGATTCGGATTGTTACCGACTTGGGCAGCGATAGGGAGAATAGCCGGAGAGGAGGCATAGGCGGCGGCTTTGCGTTGGCAATCGCCGGTTTGATCCCATAAGCAAGCGTGGATCATTTCTTTCTGAGTCGCCTTCTTTTTGTCCTTACTGCAGGCCACTCCAGACAAGGACGCTGCGATCACGACTGTCATAAGTGCTATCCGTTTCATAATGGACTCCTCTAGGCTTATAGAATAGCAACGCCCGTTCCACACATGCCACCGCCTGGTGGATTTAAGCGCTCAATTCATTGCCAAAGTGAAAAATAATAGACGAAGCGTCTCATTTTGAGACGAGCGCTAGTGCTAGCGCGCCTTCTTCTTGCGCTGTTGTTGGCGCTTATAAATTTCGCGGCCCCACAGCAGCGGAATATTTTTTCTTAAGACGTAAGTAGCGCCAGTATCGCGCGCCAGGCGTTTTTTAAAATCAGCGAGCGGTTCGTTGATCTCTAGGGCTGTGCGCAGGGCCTCGGCGGTTACCACATTTGGCCCTTGCGCCTCTTCTTTGACCATCGAGATTTCATAGGTGTCGGACGGTTTAAGGTAGCGGTAAATCGTAACCTCGGTTCCTTTTTTTATAAACTCGCGCGGGGGGAGTGGCGGCAGTGCCGCGTCCGCCGGCTCACCGATCAATGCATTCCACCACGCCACAGCGGGCGTACCGCCGTTGGCCATAGGCACATTCGGACTGCCGGGATCGAGCCTGCAACTTCGGCCATCCGGGGTAAAGCCATTGCGATTCCCGCAGCGGCCGGCGATTTGTTGCGGAGAAAAATAATTGTAAACGAGGGCGCCGTAGCCAAGCGCGGTCTGCACGGCCTTAAAGGCCGAATAGGGAACTCCCGCGCAACCCCAAGTGCTGGCCGTACCGGGCGCCGCCGACCCGTGAATCAAAATTCCGCGCCCCACACTGCCCTGGCTCTGCAGACCGACCATCTTTAAGCTATTGTGCGGATTAAATTTGCCGCCGCCATGATGGGCGGCCGTTAAATGAAATCCCGCCGGCGATAAATGCGAACCCGAATCATTGCACGCCACTTGCGCGCCGCCGGCTCCATTGCCAAAGGCCACCATGGTCTTACCGATGCACTTGTCATTCTCGTCAAAAATAAACATATAGGCCGGGCGAACAGAATAATCGTTCACCGCGATTCTTTGGGTCGGCCCCTTTTGCGCCGGTCCGCAGGCGGCGCGAAACTCTTTCGCCTCACGCAGTCGCTCGAGCGCATTGGCGGAGGCCTGCTCACACTTCTCCATGATTCCCGGGCCAAAATACTCCATGCCGCCGTTGGCACCTTGGCCGACTTCGCCATTGAAATACTCGGTGCCGTCGGTCATCGGCGGCGGCTTTTCGCCGGACTTGGTTGGCGGCGGCGACTGTTCGGTCGGCGGCGCCAAACCCGGCAACGTAACCGGCACTTTGGGACTCGAGTCTTGGCCGCCACCGATCTGATTTTGCGAAGGCGGCGTAACCACCATGGGTTTAAACTCACCCGAGGTTTGTGCAAACGCTAAATTGTATGAGAACAAGAAAAATAAAATGAACTGAACGAGGGGCATCTACAAATTATGCGCCCAAACGCATTTAAATCACAAGAGTTAATCCACGCCCGGATCGCTGCCCTGGACATAGTATTTAAATGCCACAAGAATTCCGAAAAAATTTGCAGCCTCACCGGGCTTGGGCGTGACCGAAAGTGAGTAGCGGGCGTCAAAAACCAGCGCCAGTCGATCGCGCGTCAACGGCTCCCACTGCAGCGAAAAATCAAAGCCATATTCGGTCACGTCGCTGGCCGATGTTTTAGGCTGTGCGTTCGGCGCGAAATCGCTGTTCACGATTTCTGAATCACCCATGGCATAGCTGGAAAAAAATCCCACGCCCGTCGAAAACTGCCGCGAGAACCAGTGTCGATAGCCCAGCGTAATGTAAATTCGCTTACCAAACTCGCCCAACTTCCGGCCGTCTTTTTGAATGGAGAAAAACTGCCGCACATAAAAAACTCCGACCTCAATACCCCCGTTATCGTCGACATCACCTTCGGTGATAATCCCAAAGCCCCCTTGTGTTTCGGGGCTGAAGGTATGGTCACGCCGGTCGGTCTGATACCAATAGGGGCCTATGCTCGTGCGAATATCCCCTTCACGCGGCGTATGTGCCCAAACGGGAGCGCTCGCCAGAAAAATAATCCAGAAAAATTTAACTCTCACCTTTTGCACGCTTATAACGTAAAGTGTTCCTGTCGATGAGACTACTTTTTTTATATATTTTTTTGCTCAATGCGGTGGCGGCCATGACCACAGCAACCGCCACTGCGGCCGTGACCGACGAGACGGACTGGATCGAAGAGCCTGAGAAGACCTCATTGGCGCAGGATATCAGCAGCCGAGTCGATCGCATGGCCGATCAAATCGACATGCTGCTCGCGGGCAAGCGCTACACCCGAATGGCCAATGAGTCCAACGTCAAAGTCAGTCAAGTTGTCACCCATAGCGAAGGCGGAAGGACCCGGACCTCCACCGATTTCAATTTAAATTTGCGCTTGCCCAATCTTGAAAAGCGCTGGGCCGTTCGCTTCACCAGCTACGATGAGGCCGAAGAAAGCCGCGATCTGCAACAGCGCCGTGTTCGGACCCGACCCCGGCGAACGGAGTACGGGGCGGCCGTTGGCTTTTTTAAAAAACTCGGTAACATAAGAACCACCTTCCAACCCAGGCTGGTCCTTAAAGACCCTCTTGAAATGAGCTATATCCTCCGCTTTGAAAGCTCGGCGGCCATCAAAAAAATTCGCCTAATTCCGCGGCTCGAACTCTTTGCCGATCCTCTCAAAGGCACGGGCGAATTTTTCAGCTTGGAGTTCGTCTATCAGCCCAACCGCCGCTGGGAATTTTCGGTTCAGAACGAAGAAGAGTATCGCGAACGCGGCAACCTCTTTACCACAAACCATGGCTTAAGCGCCGAATACGCACTCGACGACACCAAGGGCCTCGGCCTGGCGTTGGTTTGGGGCTCGACCAGTCGGCCCAAGTTTCACCTCAGCTCATTCACTGTGGCCCCGAGCTTCGCGCAGGAGCTGATTCGCAATCGCCTCCGCTACGGACTGACCCCGTTTTTGCTGTTTGCAAAGGGCGATCGGTTTAAGGGCGATGCCGGAGTCACGTTAAATGTGGTGGTTACCTTTTAAGAGCTAATTCGCGTTTTCGTCGTACATAACTTGATTCTCAAGTTCTTCTTGCGCGCGTCGCAGCTCCGCCTCGCGGGTGCGCACTTCTTCTTTCAGCTTGTACGATCGCGCTTTGGCATTGCTGATTTCTCTTTGCACGGTCTCTTTGCGTTTTTTAAGCGAATTCAGCTGCGTCGTAATTGCCGCCACTTTTTGATCGAGCAAAACTTTCTCGGCTACGTACTCGGCTTTTGATTTTTCGAGCTCGCGAATGGCCGCGTCTTCCCGCTCGATTTGCTCTTTCGACTGGGTTTCGAACAATCGGACTTTGTCTTGCGCGGCGGCCGACTCTCGAATCAACTGCATCTGTTGTTTGTGAAGTTCCTTAATTTTTTTCTGCTTACTGTCGCGCTCGGTCTTCTGCGCGAGATTGGCTTCTTTGGCCTTTGCGATATTTTGTTTTTGCTCGGCCACATCTTTGCTCAATACTTCGGTCTCATCGTTGATGCGTTGAATTTCAGTCTCGAGCGATTGACCTTCATTGGCTAAAAAACTCAATTCCTCTTCGGCCTTTTTAAGTTCCTCGGCCAGTTGGTCGCGCTTCGTGGCCGCCACATCGCGAGCTTTGCGGACTTTGCCAAATTTGCTGTCGTTGTCGGCGCGTTGCTTGACCAGCTTACGTTTGGTGTCTTTAACCAAACCCTTCAGCGCTTCGGTCTCGGCACGAATCTCTTCTACATCCGTCGCTTCATCCGCTAAATCTTGAGCGAAAGCCAAAGGCCAAAAGCCGACTAAGCCAAACACAGTTAAGAATAAAATGTATTTCACTTTGATCACCTAAGACTCCCCAAGCCTTTTCGGTATATTTAGGTCACAACTGCAACTCAGTCTCAAAATAGGATCGACTTTCATAATGCCCGCCAAGGGTCACTGGTTCAGGCTTTGGCGTGCATCGAGGTCTTCGATCACTCCGGGCACGCCTTCGAAATAGGTGACTGCGCGGCGTACCATAACCTAGATCGACGGCGTGCTCGGAGTGCTCAAGAGGCGAGGTTGCCTTAAAAGCCAAACCTCACTCAAGGAAACTGGGCCGTGGCCTCTCCACTCCCCACATGCGGGCCGCACCCTGAGTCGCTCACACTCCACTTAATTTTCACATTGGCAAACACCGGCCCGGGCGTCTCGGCGCCACCACAGCTGGCTCGCGAAGACACTTGCAGCTCGATTTCATCTGCAATGGGAGATTGGTCGTCCAATGTGTCCAGCTGAAACTGAAGTTTGGCCTCGGTGCGAGTGGCATTCACTTTAATTAAATTTACAAAGGGTTGAGTCACGCACTCTTCGTTCAGCGCTGTTTCAAGGCCATGACTATTTCGAAAAACTAGATTTTGGGGCATTGGGTTTTGCGAGCTCACGGTGAGGTGAATGATGGGCAGGGTGTAGCTCGCGACGCATGCCACTTCGGGCTTTGTCACCTTACCGCACCCAAAAAACGTCGGGCCCAAAAATGCCAAAAGCACATATCCAATTCGAAGCCTATACATATACTTCCAGATTAGCGCAGAAAGTTCGGCGGACAGAACTGACATATTTAACCGTCTCAGATTGAGACCGAGTCCAAGCGGGCGAGCTACTCTTTTTGCGAGTCGATCTGTTTATTGAGTTTGGCGTAAAGGCCCGCCAGCATGGCCTCGCGGGCTCCGGCCACCAAGGGCCGGCCTCCTCGATGCTCTTTGATCAGGGCGGCATCAATCTCCAATAAAAACCGCGACGGGGCCACGGGTCGCATCTGCCCATAGCGCTTGCGCTGCTCCACTCGAGTCATCACCAAGTGCTTTTGCGCGCGGGTTACCCCGACATAAAACAAGCGGCGTTCTTCGTCCGTGTTCTGGCCAAGGCGCGCGTGCGGCAGCAAATCTTCTTCAAGCCCCAGCAAAAACACCAGAGGGAACTCGAGGCCTTTACAGGCATGCAAGGTCATCATTTGCACTTCGTCGGCGTCGGGATCGTCGTTATCAAGCAAATCGCGCAGCTCCATACGCTCAATAAACTTTTCAACCGTGGCCAGACTTCGCCCATCTTCCGCGAACATGCTATCTAAAATTCGCCCGATAATGGTCACGCTTATCCAGCGTGCATCGGCGGCCTTCGCGTCGCGGTAGCTTTGGTTGACGTACTCGCGATACTTAATCCGGCGGAGTTCGCTATCTAAAATTGACTCCGCACTGCCTGTGCCGGTGGCGAGCTGATTTTTTAGCGAATTTAAAAACTCGAACAGTTGGGTCAAACCCTCGCCGCCTTTTTCGAGCGGATTGTCCTTGGCCCAAATCGCGGCCTTAGCAAAAAAGCTCTGCTTTCCAGGCAAGGCTTCAATGGCGTCAAGAGTTTTGTCGCCCACTCCGCGCGCCGGTAAATTAATAATGCGGCGAAAAGAAATTTCCGTCGGAAACACGCAGGAGCGGATAAACGCCATCACGTCTTTGGCTTCTTTGCGATCAAACAGCGCCGTTCCCCCCGACAATCGATACGGGATGCGCGAGCGGCGAAGCCCACCCTCCATCAAGCCGCCTTGGGAGTTGGAGCGGTACAAAATGGCGATATCCTTGAACCTGAAATCTTTTTTTCGAAACTCCGCGATTTCGCGCACCACTTGATCAACTTCGGCTTCTTCATTTTCGTAAACAAAAAGCTCTGGCGCCTCGCCGGCCGAACCGAGGCTGGGCCGCAAAACTTTGTCGTGTCGGGTCGCACTGTTGGCAATAATGGCGTTGGCCAAATTTAATATCGCGGTGGTCGAGCGATAGTTTCTCTCTAATCGAATTACGCGGCAGCCTTTGTAGCGTTTGGGGAAGCCTAAAATATTTTGAATCTCCGCGCCACGCCAGCCGTAAATGGACTGATCATCGTCGCCCACCACGGCCAGATTGCGGTGCCCGCCGCTCAACTCGTCGACAAACTCCATCTGCGTATGGTTGGTGTCTTGAAACTCATCGACCATCATAAAATCGAAGCGCTGCTGCATTTTTTTACGAATTTCATCCGAGCCGCGCATCATCTGTAGCGGCCGGAGCAGCAATTCTTCAAAGTCCACCACACCCAAACCGCGAAGCTTTCGCATATACTTCGGCGCGAGCACGATACTGGCCGCGCTCTCGGCGGAGTTGTCGAAGGTGTTGTCACGTCCTCGCGCGCGAAAATACGAAATGCGCTCGGCCAGCTCTTCCAAATTCAATCGGGCCTTATCGTAGTCGCTGTGGTCCCGCAGCAAGTCCTTAAGTACGGCCTGCGCGTCGCCCTGATCAATCACGCCAAAATTCTTCGGCAGCCCAGCTTCCTCATGATGCTCTTTTAAAAAGCGCAATCCGAAGCCATGAAATGTTCCGGCCCAAACTTTCTCCGCATGAGCGCCCAATTTTCGCGCCACCCGATGCTTGAGCTCGCGCGCCGCCTTATTGGTAAACGTCAAAACACAAATACGCTCCGGCGTGCTTAACTTTTCGGCAATCAAACGTCCAGTGCGTGACACCAATACAGTTGTTTTGCCCGAACCGGCGCCAGCCAAAATAAGCAGCGGCCCCTCATTGTGAGCGACCGCTTGTTGTTGTTCGGGATTTAAACCTTGAAACCAAAAGCTCATGTGCGGCCCAGTGTAGTTCGCTTAGGGCCGCGCACGCAATTCTAAAAGCACTAGCTCTTACACTTAATCGCGCCGTCTTTAATTCGACAACGATTCGGATCCAGCGTGGTTTGCTGACACGATGGATACAGTGTTCCACCCAGACTGCCGTTTACACAGGTGCGAGTCACTTTGAAATTGCTGCAGAACGTGCCGTAGGTGTTTAGCGATCGAGCGGTCGGTGACGTGTAACCAACAACAGTCTGTCCGTGCAAGATCGTTTGTCCGTTAAACGTACAGTTCAATGGTGCATTCACTTGGCAGGCGGAGGCGGTGAAGGTTCCGCTCAACACACCATCGGTGCAGGTGCGCACTTCGCTTTGGCACGTCTGATTGTACGCCACCGTTGCCGCTTTAAAGGCGGTGAACGATTCGCCGCTTAAAAGCACTTTGCCATTGTAGACGCAATTCTTGGCTTCCGTGCGCGAACGGTATAAAAATCCGCCAATGCGAGCTCCACTCCAGATGCTGCTCACTCCCAGCAAGAAACCGGAACCGTAGTCGAAGCTCACCATATTGTGGCCCGAATACGCGTAGGCAATATTGCGCTGCTGCGAGGCCTCATCCACCGTGCTGGTCGAGCCGTAAAGGGAAGCCGAGTACGAATACGTGGTCACAAATTGTTGCGAGACACCCAATGACATAATGTCGATGGAGTTCATCAGAGCCTGCACGTCGTCTTTGCTGGCCCATCGCCAACCGTCGAGCGAAATGGAGCGCGGATTTTTAAATGAGTTCAGTCGAACGTCATAATCATATTGAGTGACAATCCCTGAGCAGGTGGGGCTGCAAAGAGTCGGAAGCAAGCTTGCGAATGAAAACGTGTTGTCAACCCGCATCCACTCCCTTCCGTTTGCATCTATATAGGTTTGTGCGTGGCCCATCCAACATGTAGCAATCAGGGCGAGATAAATCAGTCGTTTCATAGTGGTACTCCTTTGGTGCCGATCAATCGGGCTATTGCAAAAGAGATTTGCAACCGGCGGACCACGCCCGGAGCGTATTCTCATCGACCTGAAAGTTGCGCGGCCGTGCCGCGCTTTACAGTTGTCAAAAGCTACGCACTTTTAAATTTCTTAAGCGCAATATTTTAAAAGAAAAAAACTTTTCGGCACGTCTTCACAACTGCGCCCAATCGACAAATTTACATTCGAGAAACGCGCAAACTTCACGTCACAAAGAAGGGCGAATCTCCGAACTCTTCACAACATTTTTCGCCTCAAACTGATTCAGCGAACGCGAGTTGAGCTGCCCGCACGCCGCCAAAATCTGATCCCCTTTGGTGGTGCGAATGGTGGTTGGAATGGCAAAAGAATCCAAAACGCCCTTAAACTCCCCGATCCGCTCGTCGCTGGATCGCATATACCTGGACCCCGGATAGGGATTAAACGGAATGAGATTTACAAACGCCTTGCGGCCCTTAAGCAGCCTTCCTAAGTCGGCCGCGTCGGCGGGGCTATCATTAAACCCGGCGATCATCACATACTCATAGGTGACAAAGCGCTTTTCTCCCTGCGGAATCGCATCCACAAGCTCAATCACATCCGGCAAAGGAAATTTTTTATTGATGGGGATCAGCTCATTGCGTTTCACCGGGTCCACCGCGTGCAGTGAAAGCGCGATGTTCACGTCGGGCATCTCTAAGCGCCAACGCTCGAGGCCCGGAATATAACCCGAAGTGCTGACCGTGATCTTATGGGCGGCAAAACTCAAGCCATGCTGAGATAGAAAAATTTCCGCCGAAGTCTTTACCGCATCGAAGTTGTGCAGCGGCTCACCCTGGCCCATGTAGACAATATTTAAAATTCGGTCGTCGCCGGGGCGATTCTCAGTCAGCCAGCGCTTGGCTTCAATCACTTGGCCGACAATTTCATCCGTCCGCAGATGCCGCGTAAACCCCTGCCGGCCCGTATAGCAAAACGAGCAATTCATCGCGCAGCCCACCTGGCTCGACAAGCAAATGGTGTACTTACCTTGAAAGGGAATCAGCACAGTTTCGGCCTGGTGGCCATCGGAGAAGCGAAATAAAAATTTAACCGTCCGGTCCGGCGCCTGCAGAACCGAGGCGACGACTGGGACCTCTAGGCTCACGTCCGCTAAGAAGGCCTTGGTCTTCTTAGAAACATTGTTATGCCGACACTCGGCCCGCTGGTTTTTTTTGTAATGCCAATTGTACAGGAGTGCCGCAGCATCGCAATGGGAGCTCAAGTCCGCGAACGTATACTGATAAAATGAGGGCTTCACTGAGGGGCAACTTAACGCATTGTCCTTTGGACGTCCAATGGGCTTTTCTCGGTTGATCAAAAGGGTAAAATCTAAATATGCTTTTGCCGTGATCGAACAGTCAGCGCACAACACTGCACTACAACCATCGCCCGGGACTGACGAATTTCTCGAGTCTGTGCATTTAACCATTCGCCGGGTTCTCGAGCGCAATTCTGACGACTTATTGTTAAAAATGGCTCTTGACCAATTTAGCACCAATGGCAAGCAGCTCCGAGCCCGCTTGGTGCAGGGTCTTGGTCAGGCCCTTGGCTGCGACAGCCGCGATCTGGTCAGCTGGGCGGCGGCGGGCGAGCTGTTGCACAACGCAACACTGGTGCATGACGACTTGCAAGACGGGGATCACTGGCGCCGGGGCGGCCAAACCGCCTGGAAGAAATTTGGCCCGGCCCAGGCTATTAACCTGGGCGACTTTTTAATACTGATCGCCGGCCTGCCACTGCTCGAAAATCAACTGCCCGATGCGACCAAGCTCGAACTCTCTATTCTCTACACCAAGATGGCCGCAAAAATTGTGAACGGGCAAAGCTTTGAATTTGAAATTAAAGAAACCCGTCGACATGGCTCTCTTGAGCAACAGTATATGCGCTGTATCGCGCTTAAAACCTCGGCCTTTTTTGCCGGCATGGCGCGCGGCACGGCGGTTCACGCCCGCTGCCGAGACGACGAACAGACCCAGATCGAACAATTGTTTTTAAATCTTGGAGCCATCTTTCAAATTCAAGACGATATCCTCGATTTGTTCGGCGACAAAAAGCGTGAGGGGGCTGGCTGCGACATTAAAGAGGGCAAGATCAGCTATCTGGTTGTGGTGCACTTGAAAATTCATCCCGAGGACGCCGCGATGATTTGGGCGATACTCGACAAACCCCGTGGAGAGACCACCGACGAAGACGTGCAGAGTTTGATTCGCCTGTTTCAGAGTAAGGGCACTTTAAATTGGGCGCTCAATAATCTTTCGGATCTGGTGCAATCCACGCTTGCCGCCCCAATTTTAAGTCACAGGCCTCCTCTCGAAGTATTTTTTCGCAACTTTTTGCGCGAGATTCTTCGGCCCATTCGCCATTTGCGGGAGTGGGTGTGAGCACGGCAATCCCAGCGCTCGCTTTTTCGCAAGTGAGCAAAGTCTACGGGGCAAACAAGGCCCTGAGCGACATTCAAGTGCAAGTCCATTCGGGTGAGATCGTCGCCATTCTCGGCGCCAATGGCGCCGGCAAAACGACGTTTATCAATATCGCCTCAGGTCTGCTTAGGCCGACCTCCGGCGAAGCTCGCATTTGTGGCTTTGACGCCATGGCCGGTGAGGTTAAATCCCTGCGCTCGGCTTTGCCGCAAGAGTTGGCCTTCCCGCCCTTTTTAAAAGTGAAAGACGTGCTCGATACGATCTATTCGCACCATGCCGGCGCGGACTATCGCACCATCGCTCGGTCGCTCGAAATTGACGGCCTACTCGAGCGCTATTCATCGGACCTCAGCGGCGGCGAACGGCGCAAGCTGGCGCTCGCCTGCGCTCTCGCTGGCTCCCCCAGTTTGGTGCTGCTCGATGAACCCACCGCAAATATTGATCTGCAAGGGCAAGCGATTGTGCGCGGTCTTCTGCGCGACTATTTTCGAGGGGCCTCTCGCGCATTGATTTTTTCGTCCCATCACTTGCAAGACGTCGAAGCCTTGGCCGATCGAGTGATCGTAATTAAAAAGGGACGCATAATCGCCGACTCCACGGTTAGTGAAATTAAATCCCGCCTGGGAATTAAAAAAGTCCGCTACCTTCCGTCCAAGTCGGGCGCGGGACCAAGCTCCGAGCCTGTGGAAGTGTTTGGACCCGATAGCGATGCTTTGCTTAAAGAAATATTGCGCAACGACCCGGAAGCAAAAAAGATCGAGATCGCCGAGCCATCGCTCGAAGAATCGATTTTTAAAATTTGGGAGCACGGAGTGGACGCGTGAGCTTACGTATTCTTCTCGCGCATTCGAAATGGATGATTCTCGAACTCGCGAGGCAGCCGGCGTATATCGTTTCGACTCTAGCTTTTCCGGCGCTGTTCTATTGGATTTTCGCGATTCCCGAGTCCAATGATCAAGCGTCGGCCAATTTTTTAATGGCTTCTTTCGCGGGCTTTGCCGTGATGGGCGTGGTGTTTTTGCAGTTTGGCGTCGGATTGGCGCAAGAGCGAACTCGCTCTTGGCATAAGTATTTAAAAACTTTGCCGGTGAATCCATGGACGCTGCTCGGCGCCCGCTTTATCAGCGCTTTTTTATTCGCGATTCTCGCAAGCTTAACTATCGTCGCTATGGCATTGACCATGACCGATGCCAAACTCGCTGCCCTCGATTGGCTGACCTTTGCCGTGGGGCTGATCACGGGCGGACTCACTTTTGGGATTATGGGCCTCGGCCTTGGCTATTGGGCCTCCGAGAAGGCGTCACTGCCGCTCGGCAATTTAATTTATCTGCCGCTTTCTTTCGCCGGAGGTCTGTGGAAGCCGCCGACGCTGCTGCCCTCCTCCGTCAAAACCGTGTCGGAGTATTTGCCCACCCGTTCGTATGGCGAAATTTTGTGGGCCATCGTGCAGACCAAACCCGTTGAAGCTCGGCACATTTCCTCGCTCGCTATTTATATGCTGATTTTTGCGCTGATTGCCTACTTGGGTTTTCGCCGCGATATGGACCGGCGGATGCGCTTATGACTCTTGCGCACTTTGAACAACTCGAATCGTATTTGCCAATCCCGCTGAACACCTGGGAGGGTTTTGCCGCGGCGTTGGCCGTGATCACCACATTTATTTTAATCCGCTATTTTATTTTGGTCGGCTCGTTCTATGGGTTGTTCTGGCGGCGGCGGTCGGCCCGATCGGCATCCACGCGCAAAGCCTTGCATGACCAGAACATCAAGCCGGATCAGATTGCGTTTGAAATCCGTTGGTCGGTCATCTCCAGTTTAATTTTTGCTCTTGCCGGGTATTTAATTGGCCTGGCCTGGCAGCTCGATCTTACGTTGCTTTATTTAAAATTTGACCAATATGGCCTTTGGTATTTGCCGGTCAGTTTAATTTTGCTGAGCCTGCTGCACGAAGTTTACTTTTACGCCACCCACATTTGGATGCATAAACCGCGCGTCTACCGAGCCATTCATTCGGTGCACCACTACTCGGTCAAAACCAGCCCGTGGGCCTCATTTTCGTTTCATCCCGGCGAGGCCGTAATACAAGCGGCTTTTTTGCCGCTCGCGCTATTTGTGATTCCACTCCACCCGACCGCTTTAATTTTCTATCTGACGTGGATGACGATCACCGCGATCTCCAATCATTTGGGCGTTGAATTGATTCGCTCAAGCTGGCTGCGTGGATGGTTTATTTCGGGCGAGCATCACGCCGCTCACCATCAACAATTCAACTGCAATTACGGCCTCTACTATCGCTTTATGGATCAATTATTCTCGACCGACCGTATGCCCCAGGCTAAAAAGCCGGTCACTAAGGAGCACTTGTGCGAAAGTCCGTTGTTATAGGTTCAGGTTTTGGTGGGCTCGCCGCCGCTGTTCGACTTGTTAAAAAAGGTTATCAGGTCACGCTGCTCGAGGCGCGCGAGCAATTGGGCGGACGCGCTGGCGTAATTAAGCAAGACGGCTTCACCTTTGACGCCGGCCCCACCGTAATCACCGCGCCCTACTTGCTCGATGAACTCTTCACCATGCTTGGCGAGGACCCGCGGGAGTATTTTAAACTTTTGCCCATTGATCCGTTTTACCGAATTGTTTATCCCGATGGAGCGATCTTCGATTATGCGGCAACTGAAGAACAGTTGCTCGAAAATATTCGGGCGCTCAGCCCCGGCGATGTCGATGGTTACCGCAAACTGGCCGAGCACTCGCGAAGAATTTTTGACGTCGGCTACACGCAGTTGGCCGACCATCCCTTTGAATCTTGGTCTTCGATGCTGCAGGTTCTGCCCGACATGCTCCGCCTGCAAAACTACCGCACGGTTTACTCTTTGGTTTCAAAGTACATCAAAGATGAGCGCCTTCGTCAGGCCTTTAGCTTTGAGCCCCTGCTCGTCGGCGGCAACCCGAGTAAGATCACCTCGATTTATCTTTTGATCCATTGGCTCGAGCGCAAATGGGGTGTTCACTTTGTTCAAGGCGGCACCACCGCGCTGGTCGATGCCTTTGAAAAGCTCTTAACTAAACATGGAGTCGAAATCGTTAAGAACGCGCCGGTCGAGCGGATTGAAGTGAAAGATGCCACGGTTCGCGAAGTCGTTACGGCCAACGGCAAACGTTACGCGTGTGAGGTGGTGGTCAGCAATGCGGACCCGGTGCGGGTTTACCGCGATATGATTGATCCCGTTCATCGCCGCAAACACAGCGACTCCAGGCTTGAGCGAAAAACCCATTCGATGAGCCTGTTTGTGGCTTACTTCGGCACGGCAAAAACCTATCCCGATATCGCCCACCATACGATATTGCTCGGCCCAAGATACAAAGGTCTTTTAAAAGACATTTTTGATCATAAAGTTCTGTCCGACGATTTTAGCCTGTACCTGCATGCGCCGACTCGGACCGATAGCTCCATGGCGCCCGCGGGCCATGAGTGTTTTTATGTTCTCTCGCCCGTTCCAAATAATTTAAGCGGCATCAACTGGGCCAATGAGGGTGAGCGCTACAAAGACAAAATATTTTCTTGGCTCGATAAGAACTACCTACCTGGCATGAACGCCACGTTAAAATCCTCAACGTTCGTGACCCCCGACTACTTTCAAAACACTCTGCGTAGTGAGCGTGGCGCCGCCTTCGGCATCGAGCCCTCGTTCACCCAGTCGGCCTACTTTCGGTTTCACAACCGCTCCGAAGACGTGGGCGGACTTTATTTTGTCGGCGCCAACACTCACCCGGGCGCCGGTGTCCCGGGAGTCTTGAGCTCGGCCAAAGTTTTAGATCGTGTTTTGCCTAACGCCCGGGGAGAAATGAGCCTATGAGCGAACTGACCCCGCAGGCCACTCCACAAGCCAATCCCCAAGCTATTATGGCCGCACACGGAAAATCTTTTTACTTCGCCAGTTTGTTTTTTCCGCAGAGCCAATTTGCCGACATCGCCCTATTGTATTCGGTGTGCCGCTATATCGACGACACCGCCGATGAACAATCGGCCGAGGCCGCGCGGCCGGCCCTAACCCGCATTCGCCAGCAAATCGAAGATGCAAATGTTCAGGGCCCACTCAGACCCGCGCTCGATCGGCTATTTGCGCTCGGGGTGGAGAAAAAACATTTGCTCGAACTGATTGATGGCGCCGAGTTCGACGCCCGCGGCGAGACCGTCACCGACCGTCACATGCTGATTCAATACAGCTACTGGGTGGCGGGTGTGGTGGGCTTGATGATGTGCCCACTCCTAGGTACGCGCGATCCCGAGGCGGGGCCCTATGCCGCCGACCTCGGCATTGGAATGCAAATCACCAATATTTGCCGCGACGTGCTCGGCGACGCCTTAAACGGCCGCACGTACTTGCCCGGCCTCGACCTCAAACAACTTCTTGCGGGAGAGACGCCCGAAAATGTTCGCCGAATCGTGAAAGAACACTTGGATCTCGCCGACTCCTATTATGAAAGCGGCTATCGGGGCTTAGGCTTTCTCCCCTTTCGCGCGCGGCTTTGCATTGTTTTGGCCGGCGAAGTTTACCGCCATATCGGCGAGAAAATTCGCGAGAAAAATTACAACGTTCTTCGCGGCCGGGTGTACTTAACCTACTTTGAAAAAGTGCGCGTGGCCCTAAAATGCGTTGTTTTTCTATTGCAGCCACGCTTTTGGCGCCCCCGTCGGCAGTTGGAGTTGGTATGACCTATGCGCAATTTCTTTTCATATTTATCATTCCGCCGCTCCTTCTTGAGATTTTCTACTTTCGACGCTCCAATGATTCTCGCAAACCCATATTTACCAAAGGCATTTTACTTCTCTCAGTTGTAGCCTTTGTCTACACCACACCGTGGGACAACTACCTGGTCATGACCGGCGTTTGGTCCTACAGCCCAGAACGCATTCTCGGCACCATCGGCTACGTGCCGATTGAAGAGTACTGCTTTTTCATTCTTCAGACCTGCCTCACCGGGCTTTGGTGCTTTTTTATGAGCCGAAAAATTGCGCCCGTAACCGAACCCTCCAAAAATCAGGGAATGTTTTTTGCGGGGCTTGCTGTGCTTGTTGCAATACTTCTGCTGGGCGTATTTTCATATGCACAAGAAAAAAGCCGTTACCTGGCTTTGATTTTAGTTTGGGCTACCCCCATCGTGATTTTGCAATGGTGCGTGGGTGGGCGCTATTTGCTGTCGAACTGGAAGTGGTATTTTGCGACTCTCGCTCCGCCCACCATCTATCTGTGGCTGGCCGATGCGCTGGCCATTCACCTCGAAGTTTGGAAAATCTCGATGACCCAAACGGTGGGCATAAAATTTGGCCCACTGCCCTTAGAGGAAGCGGTGTTTTTTCTCGTCACCAATGTCTTGGTTGGTCAGGGGCTGATCCTATTTGTGGCCATGCGAGATAAGTTCCCGGCCATTTATCTTCGACTCAATTTGAAGGAAGCGCGATGAGCACAGCCGAAGTCTTACTTTTTGTGGCTACGTTTTTGATTATGGAGTTTACCGCCTGGGCGCTGCACAAGTATGCGATGCATGGGCCACTTTGGTGGCTGCACAAAGATCACCATGAGCCGGTGCCGACGCGGTCGTATCAACTCAACGATGCCTTCGCCATTTTCTTCGCGGTTCCGAGTTTTTTGTCGCTTCTATTCGGCAACCTCTATGAGATTCGCCTGCTCAGCGCCTTTGGCTTTGGCATTATGGCTTACGGCATAGTTTATTTTTTCGTCCACGAAGTGATCATTCACCGGCGCTGGATTACCTTTAAAACACCGCAAAATTGGTATATCGAAGCCCTCAACGTGGCTCACAAAATTCATCACTCCAAAAAGGGTAAAGAAGATTGCGAGAACTTCGGTATGTTGATCGTAAAACCGAGCTATTTTGTGGCGGCCTTACGGCGGCGGCAAGCACGGCGGATCTGAGCTATTAGCCCTATCTATAATTTTTGTTCTGTGTTCTACTAATTACTCCCCACATATTTTCTGTTTCTTAAAGCTTCTTAAAGAACCTTTCCAAGATCCGAACCGATCCGACTTTCGATTGTCGCATTTTTTGATCCAACATTTTGAACCAACAATTAGGAGACGTATGAACATTCAAGTGATTTCGTTCAATTGTGTCCTTAAGAATAAAGCCGGAAAAATCATCAGTTCGACCTTTAACCGCGAGGTCATCACGGCACTGCAAGGCCAGACCGCGATTCTCGACGGTCTCGCACGGGGCTTACAGAATTTAAAAAAAGGCGAGAAGAGACTGATCGCGCTTTCGGCCCAAGAGGCCTACGGATTTTACGATCCGGCAAAAGTGATTCTGTTTCCGCGGCGGCATTTAGATCGCGAAGTGCGCGTCGGCCAAATGATTTCAATCGTCGGTAAAAGTGGCCAGGTTCGAGCCTATAAGATCATCCAGTGCCACCAAGATATGGTCACGCTCGACGGCAATCATCCGTTGGCCGGCCAAGATCTGATTTTCGAGATCGATACGGTCGACGCCCGCGACGCCACTCCGGCCGAAATCGCGGAATCGACAAACGTCGTGGCCACCCAACTTCTGCATTGAACATAAAAAAAGCCAACCTTACGGTTGGCTTTTTTAAACTAGCTTTTAACTACGATATTAGTAGCGGCTGCCGTAGCCACCACCGCGGTTTTCGCGGGGAGCTTGCGGTTTAGCTTCGCTCACGTTCATAGCGCGGCCATCCACTTGCGTGCCGTTGAAACGGCTAATCGCTGTGCTGGCTTCTGCTTCTGTGGACATTTCCACAAAGCCGAAACCTTTGCTGCGACCCGAATCGCGATCCATGATCACGCGAGCCGACTGCACAGATCCGCACTCGGAAAAGGTGTCAGTCAACGACTGATCAGTTGTGGAATAGCTTAGGTTACCGACGTATAGTTTTTTACTCATAATACCTCCTAAAGGCTTGAGCGCTACTTTGGAGGATATGGACACTATGAACACAGACTCGCAATTAGCAATAACTTAACGGCACTATAACCGCATAATTGAACGACTTTCAAACTTTTAATTCGAGCCGGGAAGCGTAAAGGAAAATGAGCTGCCCTCGCCCCGCTTGGATGTAACCCATAGTCGACCACGTTGCGCCTCAGCCAACATGCGCGCGATATAGAGCCCCAGGCCCAGACCTCGACGCTGGCTATTTTTAAGCTGTGCGTAGCGTTCGAAGATCTGCTCCAACTTGTCTTCCGGAATTCCAGGTCCTGAATCTGCTACGGTGACTTTTACGCCGCCTTTGTGTCGTTCAACGCCGACGGATACCGAACCTCCGGCTGGAGTGTAGCGTAAGGCGTTGCCAATCAAATTTGAGAGAATCTGCATGGTGCGCGCCCGATCACAATTGGCAATCAAACTTTCGCCACTGCTCGGATTCATGGTCAACCGCAGCTTCCTCTCTTCCGCGAGTACGGCAAAACTTTTCACCGACGCAGCCACTATCTCCGCAACATCAAACGGTGCGATTTCGACACGAAGCTTACCTGCGGCGAACATTTCCATATCTAAAATGTCATTGATCAAGCTCAGAGCGGTTTCCGCATTTCTCTCGATCACTTCCATCCACTCGTGAACCTCGCCGGACGCGGCTGCGAACGAAGGATCTTCCGAAATCAACTCCGCATAAGACCGAATCGAACCCACGGGATTGCGCAAGTCGTGACTCACAATAGCTAGGAGCTCGTCTCGAGTGGTCAGCGCAACCCGAGTTTCTTCATGGGCCTCTTTTTCTTCAGCCAACAGATTTGAAAATCGCTCAACTTCGGAGTCGGTTTTCACCCTCTCATTCGTGAGAGTTTCATCCGTTTGCTCCCGCTCGCGGGCCAACGTCTCATTTAACGCCTTCTCCGCGGGACCCTTCACCTCGGGAACAGTTTCGATAATATCGAGAAGGGATTCATCGGTTTTGCCACGTTCACTATCAAGACTAGAATCCGTATGAACACGCTCTTTTTTGAACAGCTTTTGCGGGTCAACTTCTTTCATATCTAGCTCCGTAATGGTGAATTCATATACATCGACCACTTCTCAGTGGGCAGAAAAATCCCATGAAAAAAGACGCGGTGATTAAATAGAAATAATTTCGAAAATGCGCTTCTAGTCGATCGTAATGCTTTTGATCAGCAGTTCAAAGTCCGACTTCGTATCGTCACCGTCAATACTAAGCCATAAAGCCACCGTATCTATAGGAGTATCCACCGCAAAATCCATCACAAAATCCCCGCTCTCTGCCACGGACTTAACTATTTTTTCAACCAGTAAATCCGACTTGGGATGCTCGCGGGATTTGCCCACGAGATGCGGCCGATTGGTGGCGTTGAAAAAATAAATTTTATCGAGGCCCGTCTTCGGCGGCGCAAGGGCAAAAAGCTTTTTCACCCAGTCGGCGGCAAATACCCTCTTTACCGCTGACAAAGTGCGATCGCCCGCGGCCACTAAACCCACGCGCAGAATTGAGTCCTCATCAAACTCGGTCGTTTCTAGTTTCTTAGCACCCTTAAATGTTCCCCGAACTGCAACTTTCGCGACCTTTCGCGGACTCTCTAGCTTAAAGACGATTGGTCCTGCCGAGCTTTTGACGTTCACCGAGAGCACACCCTCGTTGAATAAAACCTGATTGGCCGGAATCTTACTAAACGACAACGCCACCCAGCGCGCACTTTCGAGCGGGATCTCCGCAGCGTGAGATGCGACTGGGAAAAGTGCGATCAACAAAAAGTATTTCACCGTCATTTGCTACTCCTGAAGGGCTGAATAAGAAGTCCGATCAGCGACGTATCGGCCACACCTCGCACACCGATCGCCATTTTTACAAAACTCTCTCTCGGCGCCGCGCGATAGGTGCCGAAGATTCGATCCCAAACCGACAAACTAAATGCGAAATTTGAGTTCATTTCATCGCCGTGAACCGAATGATGAATACGATGCATATCTGGGGTCACGATAAGCCAACGTAAAGGTTTTTCCAACCACGGCGGCATTCTTAAATTCATATGATTAAAAAGACTCGTCAGATTGAGAAGAATTTCGAACAGCAACACACCCACAGGCTGCGCGCCGAGTGCGAAGATCACCCCGAGTTTAATCAGCATCGATAGAAATATTTCGAAAGGGTGAAAACGAATGCCCGTTGAGACATCAAAGTCCACATCCGAGTGATGCACTCGATGCAGGCGCCACAACCAGGGGAGCTTATGAAAAAGCCGATGCTGAAAATAGATCGCGCAATCCATAAGCAAAACCGTAAGCCCAACACCCAACCAGACCGGAAGACTCACCTGATGAAGCAGACCAATCTCTTTTTCCGCAGCAATTGCCGCGGCGCCAACCCCAAGCACCGGAAAAATCCAACGCATACCTACCGAGGCAATGGCAATCATCGAAAAGTTGGTGAGATAGTGACGAAAGAGCCGAACCGCAGGCTTTCGCAGCGGAAAAATAATTTCTAAAACCGCGAACGCCAAAAATGCGCCGGCAAAACTGAAAAGTCGAATTCGCCCTTCATTCTCAAGCAGCCAAGAGATCAAAAGGAGTCCGCCAAATACACCACGCCAAGCACTATAAACACCGAACCGGCAACGCGCTTGATCCAAACCGGCGACACATACGATCCGAGCAATGAACCAAATCCCACGGCCAAAGCGGAAGTCGCGATCAGGGCCACCGACGCGCCCAAAAACACACTCCATTTGGCGGCCGACTCGCCGCCCGCCACCATGGTAAATGTGGCCACTTGAGTTTTATCGCCCAGCTCGGCCAAAAAAATGGCCACAAACGTGGATAGAAATACCTGCCAATGCATAGGGGCTCCTTATGGCCGTACTGTCGCTGACCGGGCATGGGCCCTGCAACGTTTTTTTTCTACTCAGCCCATCTCTAAAATGGCTAAATTACGAGCTAAAACAGTGACGAAAAAAGTCATTTTGATCCTTATTTTAGCGCTCTCCGCCCCTTGGGCGATGGCGCACAATGCCTCGCAAACCTGTGCGGATTTGTTGCAATCCGACGCGAGTGCTATGCAGAGAGAAATTTTCCGCCTGGAAGCGGCCGGCCGCCGGAATGAAGCGTCGGCTTTACGCACGCGGCTGGAGGTCGCCCTGCGCACGCTGCCGATTGTTGAAATGATCGAGCCACTCACGCGCTTTCGCAACTCAAAACCTAAAATCGCAAGAGTAGCGGGCGGAACACAGGCCATTGCCAAGGGCCTCCTGCCCGCTGAAGACGCCGTTCAATCGCCCAAAAGTGAGATCGCCGCCTACATCACTAATGAGGAATTGGGCTTCCCGATTCGCATCCCCATCACAGTTTGGCGGACGGAACCGGAGCCCCTCAGTCTGCAGCTGTGGTTTACCCCTGAAGAAAGAGCGCAGAGAAAGGCGGATGATGGCGACCTCGCACTTTTCGATTTTTTGATCGACAACTACGATCGCGTCGATAGCAACGTGATTGGCGACAAAGAATTTGGCAACGTGGCCATTGACAACGCCGCCGCCTTTAACGAACTGACGGTCATTCCCGACTGGAGCAATCTCACGATTCATCGTCACAATTGTGTGAGTCGCGATTTTGTAAAACGCGTGGGATGTGTAGCCGACCTTTTACAAAAATGGGACCATCAATCGAAGCTCGATTGGGCGAAAATGTTTAAAGAGCTGAATGTCCCTAGATTGGTAAAACGGCTTGAGCCTTGGATGCCCGAAGATATGCTGAAGCGGACCATCATTCGCCTGTGCGTAATGAAGCACTATTTCGACGCAAAAGACTACGCCCAGTGCCTGCCCTACGTTAAGGATGCGGGATTCTGATAGGAACTTCTTGAACCCCACCCGATCCGAACTTACAATCCGTCCCAATGGGAGTAACACATCCGATTATAATTCAGGGCGGCATGGGTATCGCCGTCTCTGGCTGGCGGCTTGCCAACGCCGTCGCCAAGCTGGGGCAACTGGGAGTTGTCTCTGGCACCGCGATCAATTCTGTTTTTGTGCGCATTCTTCAAGATGGTGACAAAGGCGGAGTCCTCCGTAGCGCGCTGAACGCGTTTCCATCGCAAGCGATCGCTCAGCAAATTTTAAAACAATATTTTATCGAAGGCGGCCGGCCCGAGGGGCAACCCTATAAACGGGCACCCATGTTCTCGGTGCGCTCACCGCGCGATTTACTGCAACTCAATGTGGTTTCTGCGTTTGCCGAAGTTTTTTTGGCCAAGCAAGGGCACTCGAATCCGATTGGTATAAATTTTCTCGAAAAAATTCTTCTGCCGAATTTATCCGGAATTTACGGCGCACTCTTGGCCGGAGTCGACTATGTGATTATGGGCGCCGGCATTCCGCGCGAAATTCCGGGGGCGATCGATAGCTTGAGCCAAAATCAACCGGCCAGCCTTAAGGTTCCCGTGGTCGGAGCCGATCCGACCGATCAAAACATCACGATTTTTGATCCGAAAATTGTGATGGGGGACGATGTTCCTAAGTCTGCGCTGAAGCGCCCCTACTTTTTTCCGATCGTATCGTCGAGCGTGCTGGCCAAAAATTTAAAGTTAAAAGCCACCGGTGAGATCAATGGATTTATCGTAGAAAGTCCGCTCGCGGGCGGGCACAACGCCCCACCGCGCGGGCCGCTTAAAATTGACGAATTCGGCGAGCCGATTTACGGCCCACGCGATGTGGTCGCACTCGAAGAAATGCAGGAGCTCGGTCTCCCGTTTTGGATGGCCGGCAACTATGCCACGCCCGAAAAATTGGCTGAAGTCCGCGCCGCTGGCGCCCATGGCATTCAGATCGGCACCCTTTTCGCGTTTTCGCAAGATTCAGGTTTGGATCCCAAACTTCGTGCGCAAGTGGTGGAAGCGATTTTAAAAAATAAAATTCCGCCACGCGGATTTATTTTTACCGATCCGGTGTCTTCGCCCACCGGGTTCCCCTTTAAAGCCGTGCGTCTCGATAATTCGATGTCTGAGCCACACGTTTACGAACAGCGAAAGCGCATTTGCGATCTCGGATACTTGCGCCACGCTTTTAAAAAGCCCGATGGCACTGTTGGGCAAAGATGCCCGGCCGAGCCGACGGCGGACTTTATTCGTAAAGGCGGTTTGCTTGAAGATACCGTCGGAAAAAAGTGCCTGTGCAATGCCTTGATGGCCGATATTGGCTTGCCCCAAATTCAGCATGGCTCTGATATTGAGCAGCCACTTCTTACGGCGGGTGATGACCTTAACTCTTTGGGTCGGATCTTGCGGCCGGGGATGACCTCGTATTCGGCCCGCGATGTTTTGGATTATATTCTGCGCGATTTTGCGACCGTCGGCCGAGCCCGTGCTCTTGAGTTATAGGTTTCACCTATGGCTCGTTCCATTCTCTATTATTGCGCCCGCTGAGTTGCCCTCTTAAAGTTGTCTTAACTTTTCCTTAAGGGGGCCCCATGAAGTTTTCGCTTCTCACTCTTTTGCTTGCTTCGCAGTTTTCATTCGCCAATCCGCAAATCGAACGGCTGATCTGTAACGACGGCGGACCAGCTCATCAGGGCACCGTGCGGGCGACGCTCGACGCCTCAAGCTTCACGCCGGGCAGCGGCCATCGCGACATGACCACGGCCACCGTTTACTACAATTTTTCAACGGTAAATCAAATGGTGTGCGAGGGCATTGTCCGAGACAACCATTTCGATGTGGACTGCGTGGGCTTTTATGTCGGGCGCGAAGTGACCAAAGTGTTATTCCGCAGCGAGAACGGCAAAATCGTCGCTCATTGGCAGACCAGTCGGCCCTATGGCAACGAACCGCGCGTGAGTGAGTGCCGGTTTGAGCCCTAACGATGAGACAAATGTCCAGTTAACATAAGCGCCGCATTTCTCGATAAGACTTAGATGGGTAACAACACAAACCTCGGCCTTAAAATTACGATTGGCTTGTTGTGCATGGGATTGTTCTTCTCGTGCACACGGCAAGTTGGGCTTGAGGGGCGCTTGAAGATTATCGAAGTGAGTTTGGCTAAGGCCCCGCCCGTTCCGGTTTCAAGCGCCTTGCCCAGGCAAGAGGCCGATCTGGTTCGGGCTGTGTGCCGCTCTCTGAGAGGGTCTTTGGCGCAAACGGGGTCGGAAGTTTTTTGTCAGCTTCCGGCGGCACAAAGCACAATCACTAAAGATTTTAGGTCGAAGGTTTCTTCGACCGACCCTTCCCAAGGCGGCGGTATCGAGGTTCACTATGCAAATCGCAGCGCCCGCCAATGCATAGAGCTCACCGGTGCCGCAAAATGCGATCCAATGACCAAGGCTGTGACTTGCCCAAATGGTGTGCGGCTAATTCGCGTGGCTCCCACCACCGACGACAAAGGAATTCGTAATCGCTATGTTTGCGGAAGAGGCTGAGCTAAGGTCCGCCATTCTCCGGACCGGGGCAATAAAGGTTAAAGGTCTGCCACGCCAAGGTCTGCGGAGATGAAGTCGTATAGTTACAAATGTGAATCTGACCAAAGAATGCGGCGGTGCAATCTGGCTGAACTGCCGACAATTTTCCCACCACTGCACCCGGAGCTGCAAAGGCATTGTAGAAAAAGGTTCCAACCGGGGCCTCAGGAATAACATAAGATGGGAGAAGAGGATGAGGCATATACGGATTGATCGTCGTTGCAGGGCAAACCGTTCCCAGCCCCCCACCCGATCCCATAATATCTTTTCCCGCCGTACATGACGTAACCCGCGCCTGTGTGGGATTGGCTAAGTCGGCCACCACACTCACATTCACCGATGCGGGCTTTCGGCCCATTTTCAAACTATCGGCAGCAAAGCCAACTTCAATTTTGGCCCGATAGCGCCCGGTGCCGGTGGCGACAAATTCTTTCATCTCGATGCTGCCCACCCGCAAACCACCTTGCGAGCCGGGCAGATTCTCGCCGACCGCGATCAGCGGATTGCCGGGAGTTCCACCGACACAGGTAGTAAATAAATTGGGTAGTGTTATTTTACTGTTCGGATTTGTCGTGTCAAAAAACAGGTTCGCGGCATTGGCCGTATTGATCGTTGAATTAAAGTTGCAAGCGCAAAGTGCCGGGTCGGACAAATCGCGCATTAAATCTTGTTGGGTTTGAAGAATTTCAAGTTTCTGCTGAAGGCTTTTGGCTTCGCGATTGCCAGTGTCCATAAACGTCGTAAAGCCAGCGATCACTATCCCCATGACCGCGACACCGACCATAACTTGGATTAATGAAGATCCGCGCTGATTAACAAGGTGTGCAAGCATGGGTTTATCCTAACACCCTTTCGGAACCCAAGGGAGAAAGCCCTATTCAAATTTCGTTTTTTTCTCGATTTGAGACCAGTTTATTGACTCTATCCGGGGCAACACGCCCCACCCTCGTCTTCAATAACTTCTGCATTCGATCCGGAATATGTGCACGTCGCCTTAAAATCAAACATCTTCTCGCAAGGGCTATCTTTCTCACCGTCTCTGACATTAAAAATATCCACGTCGCAAGTGAGTGGGGGCACTGGGCGCCCTTGTTCTTCGCGAATCACACCGATCAACTCGGCCGTATCAATCGCGAGTTTTTCGCGGCAAGCGTCTAAGTTCACCGACGCCATTGAAGAAAAAGACCAAGACACAACAATCATTACGAGCAACAGCTTCACGTGAACCCCCATTTTTTGGAGGCAAGCTAACACTGTGTTAAAAAATGTCATCTAAAATTTAAGGGCAAGTTCCGACTTCCATCAGCCGCGCGACAAAGTCTTCTGAATTTAAAAACAGCAGAAGTTGGCCTGCCGCCATTGGCGAGCCCGCCAGATACTGGCGAACCGAATTGCCATTTAAATCCGATATCGAAAGCTCATAGTTCAATCCGTCCGCGTTGACTCGGTTCGAGCCGCCAGACACCAATGTGGGTAGAAAATTGACCAACTCCGTGCCCACATCTAGCCCATAAGAATTGCGGCAAGAATTTATGACGTCATTTGTTTGCCGCTCAATCGCCGAATTATCGACTGTGAAGTTTCCCGTTGAAAAGTTGAGCGACGCCGTGATCATACGACTGACCAACACATTGGCCGAATCAAAAGTGACCGTGAGCTCTACGATAATTCGATCTGACTGAGAAATTTGTTGAATAGTCATTTCCGGAGTCACCTCGAGCACGCTGAGCTGCTCTTCGGTTTCTGTGGCTTTATAATTTGAACAATTCATTAGGATCGGTAGAACTAAGGTAAGGCAAAAAGGAATCGGCCACCTCACAGCAGCTCCAGCCGATCAATCTCATAGCGAAAAAATTGACAGGTTCCCTGAATCCGGCGCGGGTATCCTTTGCTTTGGTCGAACTGCACATAGGGGACGCACGTGGAGCGAATTCCCTCTTCCACGTCTTTAAAAAGTCCCTCAACACTGAGATCGAGAGCCATGAGTCGAACAATATCATCCCATGTTAAACGCACACCTCGAGCCGATTCGATATCGGTGAGTTTGTTATCCGAAATGTAAATCGTCAGCGCGATCCTGCGTGTGCCATTGTGAGTTCGATAGCGAAATTTATAATTTCCAGATGCCGGCTTACTGGCTTCCCAAGCAGCTTTCGACACGGCGAGGTCGGCAGACATAGCCACTCGCAGTTCCTCTTGATTTAACTGACCCCGAAGCCCTTTCATGGGCTGACATGCGATGCACGCCAGAAGACTTACGACGACAAGTGCGAACCCCCGACCCCTTAACATACCAGTCTCATTGAGCAACACTCGTACCCTGATTGACTCACTCCTACACACTGTAAAGTCATTGTGAGACAAATTACCTGGCTAGAAAATTGCCAGCGTAAATCTCTTGAGCAGTTGAATCTCAAATCGATACGGCTCTCGAATGCCCTTCTAAACCTTTCCAAATTCAAGGTAACCTGAGTGAGCTTGTGCGCCTGGGATTAGAGGGGACAATCCATGAAAAATTTTAACCGGAAATTGGGCTTTGCGATTGCGATCGCATTGATCACTACCCTTGCGGGGCAAAATTGCGCCAAGGGATTTGACTCCAGTGCGAGTACAAGCTCGAACTCGGTCTCGCCGACCTCCTCGCCGTCACCCGCGCCGGCTCCGGGACCGGCTCCAAATCCAGGTCCCGCGCCTATGCCGATGCCTCAACCGCAAGCCGCGGTTCAGGGAATTTTTGCGACATTGATGCAGGTCAATCCACCGCCCGCGCGTTGGGGCGCCGCAACTGCGGCGATGGGAGCGAAGCTTTTTATTTGGGGAGGTTGGCCCGGAAGTCCGGCGGCCTTGCGGAATGATGGCCATATTTTTGACTCGGCCAACAACACGTGGAGCCCCATCAGCAACGTTGGCGCGCCCGCCGCACGAAATGGCGCTCGCGCCGTATGGACGGGTTCTAAGATAATTGTCTGGGGTGGCTTGGAATCCGTCGGTTCAACAAATACGGGCGCTATTTATGATCCAGTTGCTAACTCATGGGAGCCGTTCCCTCAGCTCAATACAATCCCGACGCGTTCGTTTCACGCGATGTCTTGGTTTAACGGTAAACTATTTGTGTGGGGCGGGTATTTTACCGGCGGCAACGGCGTGATTCAAAGAGCCGACGGTTACATTTACGATCCCGCCACTCAAATGTGGACACAGATCAGTCAAACCAATGCTCCGCCCGCGCAGCAATGGGTGAATACGATTTATACCGGAAGTAAAATTCTGATGTTCGGTGGGTGCGTTCCATTCTCGAATCTGATCTATCAGTACGATCCGGCGCTAAACCAATGGAGCACCATCAATCCTCCAGGCGCGCCAATCGCTCGCTGTGGAAATTCTGTGGTATGGACGGGAAAAGAAATGGTCGCGTTCGGCGGCGGAACAGGAAATGATGTCGGCCTCTCAGACACTGGGGTTTTTGATCCCGTGTTAAATACATGGCGACTCATCCCTGGGCCAGCTGGGATCAGTGGCCGAATCGAACACTCGGCCGCATGGCTGGGCTCTTCCATAGTAATCTGGGGAGGATATTCGGCACCGGGCCGTCAAGGCGTCAATACGGGCGATATCTTTCGGTAGCTTCACCGCGGCTAAACGCTCAGCTATTTCATCTGACCAAACACTCCCGCCTTGGTCATCGCCTCTGCGGTCTTCTTCATGGCCCGATCGGCATCGGTTGAACTTTTAAATCCACTGGCACAAACGGCAATGGCGACGCGGCCAACTGGGCCGCCCTCGGTCGGCGCAGGCACTTGAACTATGCCCAAATCGCAAATCCGCTCGCGTTGCGTGCCCGTCTTATGCATCCACGTGACGTTCGCGGGAAGCCCGGCTTGCAGCCGCGTTTTTCCGGTTTGGCATTTGGCCATCAGTTCTAAAATTTCGGCCGATCGACGGGCGTTGATGACTTTGCCCTGAGCCAGCCGCTCCAGCACCGAAGCAAATTCGACCAGCGTGCCCGAATTGAAATCTTGCCGGTAATATTGCGTAAATGATTCATCTACACTTTTCGCTTTGAGTTCCTTTTTAGTGACACCGGCGAACTCGATAAACTTTTCGAGTTTCTGCTGATCGGTTTTTGCCTTTTTGAGCTCAAAGAAGTCCATATTCGACAATTTGAGTGCGTTGGGGTGAAGGCCCGCGTAAGCGAGTTTGCGCACGTCCAGCATTGTAGTGACAGCGCCCATATGCGCCGGATCGGTCACCACCTTTAGATTCTCGCGAATCGATTCTAAACCCACAAGTTGGATCAATAAGTCCGTCGCGGCGTTGTCGCTTTCCATCATCATCTGCTCCATCAAAAAGCGGACGGTGGTTACGGAGCCGGGCTGAAGCCAATTGGTACGGCCCGCGCCATCGCGGTAGTCGCTCTTGTTTACCGTGACCGGCTGGTCATACTGAATTTTTCCGGCGTCGATCTGGCGCACCACTTCAATAAGTACAAACAACTTAGTTCCCGACGCTAAATACCACCACACATCACCATAGAGCGAGAATGTGATCTGCGTATTTAAGTCCTTAACAAACACTCCCAACCGGCCATCAAACTCTTTGGTGATTTTGGTCATTTGCGGCTGCAGCCGCTCCGGCCAATCGTGGCGGCCCCACGCTGGGCAAACAAAAATAGTTATAAGCATTACACTTAAGATTCTCACGCCGCCCTCTTTCTGCGGTCGAGAAGCCAAGCGAGCCAAGACGTCACGGCGATCAGCAAAAGCGTAAGCGCCCACGCCACCCCGTAAGTCGTTTTTTGATTGAGCTCAAGGAGGTAGCGATAACCCACAAAAATCACCACAATGTGAAAGCAAAACGAGAAGAGCGGCCAGCGCCCAACCATTACGATGGGAGCCAAAACCCGCGCTAACCACGGACCAGCATAAAAGCAAAACGACAAGATGGCGCAAGCACCACCGATACTGAAAGCGCTAAAGACCAAGGACGGCGGATGTTTGCCGTAGTTGCGCCCGATGGCGGTTACAAAGTCGGTCACATTGCCGTGGGCCCGGCCAAAAAAGTAGGCGAAGAAAATCACCGAAAGCGCCAGTAAAAGACCAGAGAAAATGGAATCGCGGTTGGGATAGTTTCGAAGGCTGACAAAAAAATCGCCCAGAATCCAGCCACCCAAAACGAGTGCGCCCCGCTGAAATTGGCCGAACGTAAAATTGCCTTCTGTTTCGACTAGAATCGCCTTAAGCGAACCAATACCCCAAAAATCAAAGTGCAAGTTGAGCCAATGCCCACCCCACGCCATCGCCACAACGACCAGAGCCTTGCCCGCGCCGGGCAATCCGCGCCACGCCGGAATCAACAACGGAAACCACAGAAGAAAAATCCCATAAAAGCCCAGCACCTCAACAAAATCAGGAAAGTGCAAAAACATCAGTGCATCAATGATCGTGGACTCGGGATACGTCTGAAACATCTGCACCACGGTCAAAATTTTGTAGCACAGCAAAATAGTTAGGCCGCGCAAGAGAAGTCGATTGCGCTTCTTGGGCCAGCGGTCTGCATCTACATCTCGGGTGAGAATGGCCAAGGCCACACCGAAAACTAAGAAAAAGGTCGAAGATGAGAATTTGGTGATGGCGTGAATCGGCATAATGCCCCAATCGGGCATCTGTTCATAACTGAGCAGACCCTTAATGGTGTGGCTAATGATCATAAGAGTGATCGCCAGGCCACGCGCCACATCTAGGGCGTCAACCCTTTGCCGAGTCCCAGGTTGGGGAAAAACCCGGCGCTCAAAATATTGCTGCCAGGACGAAGGTCCGTCGGATTCGGGAAACTTCAGCGATTCCACCATTACCCTTCGGCAAGGGCTCGCGCTGGCTGGATAAAATTTAGGTTATATTTAGTTGAGTTCGATCTAATCGGCGCGAGAAAGAAAGCGTTCGCAGTAATAGTCGTCCAGCGCGGCGGTCACCAACTTTGCGACTCGCGAGCGCCCCACTTGGTCCCATTCCGCATAGGCCTCGGCCGGGGTCCAACCTTGCACCTGAACCCGGTACAAGGCCACAATCAATCCGGTCCGGTCGATCCCGCGCTGACAATGCAAATAAACGGGCGCCTGCGGAGTGGCTTGCTTAAAGATTTCGAGGGCCTTTTGCACCGACTCATAGTCTTGATCCCCCCAAGGACGCCGTGAGCGAATCGGCAGATTTATATAAGTCATATCCAGAGCCTCAACCGCACAGCGCTCAATCTCATCAAATCCCGGGCGCTCTCCGTGGTGCAGCCAGTTCGAGACCCTACCAGCTACGGTGCCATCGACATCGGCGCCCTGAAGGCTGACCACCGTATGAATGCCCAAAGACCTTAGGTAGCGAACGCCCGCGGCATCGCCATCGACGCCGACCGGATTGGCTCCGGCATAGATGCCCTCGGCCACCACACGAAATTTAAATATTGGCTCCGCTCCGCTATGAGAAAAAGCGGGAACCGAGTGGCTGGCTAGCCAGACAAAAACAATTAACATTTGGGCTTTAATCATTGCTCTACTCTATAGGACGGTTTGCCCAAAAAATAAACAAATTATGCCGTTCGATCGGTAAAGATCATCCTATAGATCGCTAAGAGAATCACCGCACCTAAAATCGCCGCGATAATCCCTACCGGCTGGTCAGGATTGTAAAAACCCATGCTGGAGCCGATCCAGTGGGCCAGCGCCGCGCCCCCAACACCCAATAGGGCCGTAATTATCATGCCGCCTGGATCTCGCCCCGGCATAAGCATTTTGGCGATAATCCCTACAATCAAACCTACTAAAAGTGCCCAAAGCATAATGACTCCTTTGTCGAGCTTTGAAATTGCAATCTCAGGGCCCGCCGTGAAACAGACTGGTCTCACCATTACTGATTTGCGCCTGGAATTAGGCCCCGTGCGAGGAATTTTCCCTCACGCAATTAAAGCGCTGCTTCTCAAAGGGAGACATCCAATTTGAGAAGTGTTCGCCTATCAGCCTGGTGGGCATTAAACTGAATGTATGCGTAACGTCCCAATCCTATTAGCGCTTGCCACGCTCACTGGCCTGTTGCTGGCCTTTCAAAACTGTTCAAATCCGGGAGCCGCCGCAGGATCCAGCTCGACTCCTTCGGTCAACGGTCCAAATTCGCCAAATCCTTCGCCCGGAGCCGGATTGCAACTCGATCCGCCTCTCCGAATGGCTCCGGCCGACTATTCAAGTCTTAGAGCCGCCCATTCCGGAAAATGCCTTGGCGTACGGGGCGGCCTGACCGTAACCGGCACGGTCATCGAGCAATTTCTGTGCACAGCGAGCGCTTACCAATATTTTCAGCTTAAACCGGCCAATGGCGGCTACCTTCTCTTCGATAGCAACTCAGGGAAATGTGTAAAAATCAAAGATGCGGCACAGACCGACGGGGCATCGGCCATCATTGGGCTTTGCGATTACTACGCGCGCGAGCAGATTTTCAACTTCACCGTTTCTGAGCGTGGATTTTTTCAATTGGTCAATGCGAACAGCGGAAAGTGTCTGTCCGTCAAAGACGCCTCCGCGGCCAATGGCGCCGAAGTCGAACTCAGCACCTGCGGCGGTTCGGGAGACAGAGATAAATTTTATTTAGCCGGGGTCTATACGGCCGCGGTTAACGCGTGTGACGAAGAATTTTGTGCCTACTACTATGACGATGTCGACTTCACGCAGCTCGCTTTGACTCGCAATGAGCCTTTGCCAATCAACTACGATTTTGGCGGCGAATCTCCTGATATCTCAGTCATCGGTGAAGATACCTTCGCGGCCTATTATGTGGGCCATTTTACTTTTGAAGACGGCAGCTACGTGTTCACGGTTACGGCCGACGATGGCGTGCGCCTTATGGTGGATGGCGTACTGGTGATCGATCAATATTTTGACCAAGCACCCACGACCTACACCGCGACCGTGCCTCTTACAGCCGGCCTCCACAAAGTCGAAATCTATTATTACGAGAATGGCGGCGGCGCCGTGATTCAAGCGGGCTGGGCCAAGCAGTAGCAATATCGATCGAATTGCGAACTCGAAGCTAAATTATCTTTTATCTTAAACAATTTTAGATTGTGAATATAGTAGACGCCGTCAAGGTTTTAAACCCTGTACGGACTCTGCTTCGATCTCGGCGCCCTGGCACGGATGGTGCTCTATAAATAGTATTGAATCATCCACAAACAGGGAGTCGTTTATGAAAAAAACTTTAATAGTCCTATCGTTGCTTGGATTGGCGGGATGCAAGAGCGCAATCAAGAAAACCGAAGTCATCGAAGCGCCCAAAGCGCCAATTGTGACCGCCGTTAAAGAAGCTCCAAAAGTGGAGAAGAAAGTCTCTGCGGGCAATGTGTACAGCTGCCAAGTGTATGAGGACAAGAGATTGGTGGAGTTTAAACAGGAAAACGGGCGCTGCGAAATTCACTACACTAAGTTCGGCAGCTCCGAGCAAGTGGCCTGGGCCGAAGCCACACCGAGCCTGTGCCCTGAAGTCTTCGAGCGCATCCGCACGAACATCGAAGGCAAAGGTTTTACCTGCCAAAATGTATCTAAGGACTTAGCCGCGAAGTGAGGTAGGATGTCTCAAATTGAGATGATAGCTTGCTAATTTGAGGGTTAAGAAAATTGGCCGACCGGATTAATCTTTAGTCACGGAGGCCTTATGTTTATCTATTTTTTATCTGCCCTCGCGCTCTTTGCAGCGCCAGATTTTGCGCTTTCTCAGGATCACGCTCCATCCTTTCGTATGGATCGACGTTCCGAGAAAGTTGCTCGCAGAGCGGATCCGGACTTCTTTAAAAGAGTTCCCGTGGCCGTTCACGCGCCTGAAGTGCGCCAAATTGAGCGGACCATATCTAGATTTCTTGGGCGTGATTTTAAGGTGCACTCGATTCTAAAAAAAGAAGCCTTCAACAGATCTAATTCGGGCACCTACTGGATTCGCTACCGCAATGAGCGCGGGTTACTTGAGCTCCGGCAATTTTTTATTCAAAACGGAGACGTGGCGTGGACGAGAGAACCAATCCTAGTCCCAGACAACCCAAACCATCTCTTATCACTCCCGCAAAACGATTTTAAAATCAATGACACCACCATCGTCACATCGCCGATTTTCGACGTTCCCGGCATCACGGACAACAGCGGCGAAGGGTTGCGCTAAAAATAGCGGTGGCTCGAAATTCCGATGCAACAAATTTTTAACCGCCTCCCGGTGTGAGCTCTCGATAAACTTAAGATTCCAGGGAGGCCATATGCTTTATTTATTGGGAGTCCTTTTAATTCAATCCGCAGTTGCGGCCCCTGGCATTTGCCAATCGGGCCATAGCGGGCAAATCCAAATCGTCGTTCTCGAGCATACGCAAACCATGGCGGAGCCGAGCCCCAACGCGCTATTCAGAAAGCACGTAAACAAGGGCTCAGTTCACCTTCCCGATGGCAACAACTGCACTCTGATATCTACTCCCGAAGGTCTGTGGATCGCCTTTCGTCCCAACCGGGGCGAACCTGAGACTCGTAGGCAAACCCACTATCTTCCATTGAGTAAGGTGAAGCTACTTTTGGATGGCAAGCCGGTGAACACGGAGGCACTCGCGCCACCGCCCGTTCAATCGGGTGTTAGCGCGATGCCCGCAAACCGGTGAAGAACAGCTCTATTAAGGTTTTTTGCTCGACTTCTTCTCGTTCAACTCGTTCACGAATTCGTCGAAACTCTGACTTTTGTTATTCTGAAGGTCTTCAGCGGTTGGGTCTACCGTGCGATAGGTTTTGGCGTCGCCGGCATAAACGCAGTTCATACTTTCGAGTCCGCCCGTAACGCCCGGCCGAGCACTGCATATATATCTGCGGCCCTTGCACTGAGCGGTGAATTTGGTCGGCGCAAGACCCAAGCTTGAGTCGCGCTCTACGATCTGAATTTCTTCTTCACGACAACCGACTTGACTACCGATCGAATGCTCAACCGTCGCACAACCCGTGAAAATTGCGATGTACGCAGCGCTCAATATAAATAATATTTTTATTGTCATTGCTTACTCAAACTAGCGGGAAGTTTAGATTCGGTCACCAATCAACTTCGACACTCGCCACGCGTAATGCGACGTTTAATGTCCGGCGCGGGTGATTAAGTTTACTAAATCAAAGGCCCGACAATTACAAATTCCTCATCAACTCCTGAGTCCGCTACAAGGCAATTGTGCCCGTCGACGCCGCCTGAAGTTCGCCAAATGTATTAATATTCACGCCCATGGTCTTCATAATCGTAAGCCAAAGGTTGGCCATGGGCACATTGGCCGCCGGCACGATTAAGCGGCCGGGCGTGAACTTGCCGCCGGCATTCCCCGCAATCATCGTTGGAATGTCGTAGTCATCATGGGCGTTGGAATCGCGCATCTCGGCGCCAAAAGTAATCATGCTATTGTACAGAAGCGAGCGTCCATTGATGTCCATGGTCGTATTCATTCGGTCTAAAAAAATCGCAAACTGCTCGGCGTACCATTGGGCAATCCGCAGCATTCCATCAATATTGGCCTGCACGTTTTGATGATGTGAATAATCGTTGTGATGATCACCTGAAACTCCGTTGATGGGTCCGAAGTCGTAGGGGGAGCCCATATGGTAAACAAAAACGCGCGTCGCATCACACTGGGCGGCCAGCGCCATCAATTCAAAATACAAGCGCGTTCGCGTTTGAAAGTTCTGATTGGTGGGCGGACGAGTTCCCGGGCTGCATGTGGGCTGGGTCCCCTGCATGGCGATCTCGCGCGAGATTCGCGCTTCGACATCGCGAACCGCCGTCAGGTATTCGTCCAATTTCTGTTTGTCGGCTGTCCCTACCGAGGCGATAAGACGATTGGCGTCGGCTACGGCCCCATCTAAAATACTTTTCTTTTTTCTTAAGCGAGTCAAAGTGGCGTTTGGATTGGGATTGGTGCCTTGTCCGGCCAGTAGAGCATCAAACACCTGATGGGGATCGCCGAGAAGAGTGGTGGGCGTGGTCGAGCTTTGCCAAGATAGATTTTTGTAAACCGCGCCGTAGCCTGAGTCTCCGTAAAAAGTTCGTTCCCCAGAGAAGTAGGCACTTTTCACTCTTGTCTGGTTGCCAATCGAACCGGCTATGATCTGATCCATAGACACGCCCGCTCGAATGACCGACTCAGATTTATTTAAGCGAACTTGCGTCAGGTAGGTGCCCTGCCCCCGAGCATGGTCGCCATTTTCATCGACATTCCCGAAATAGTTAAAAAGTTTTCGCACATGGGTAATCTGAGCTTTGAATGGATTTAGAGACGCGTACTGCGCTGGAAAATTGTAGCTCGTACCATTGACCACAGGTTGCAA
>CAYVRZ010000006.1:0-173600 GCA_964453895.1 uncultured Pseudobdellovibrionaceae bacterium
TTCGCTACGATGAGTTCGGAAAAATCACATCTTCTGCGACGCCAGAGTTTCAGCCGTTTGGTTTTGCTGGTGGGATAAATGATTTGCCTTCGAAGTTGGTTCGGTTTGGCGCGCGGGATTATGACGCTCACACGGGCCGGTGGACGAGTAAGGATCCGATCTTGTTCGCGGGTGGGGACTCGAATTTGTATGGGTATGTTTTGGCGGATCCGGTGAATTTGGTGGATCCCGAGGGGTTTGCCGCGACGGACCAACCTTGGCTTGGGTCCTACGGTTTTTGGGGAAACATAAAAAGATTTTTTAACTATTATATAGATAGCACCATCAAATTCTATCCCCCGACGGGACCTCGCAAACCTCCTCCACCACGGAATCCTGCTTCTCCCGACCAAAATGGGCCACCTATTCCAAGTTCACCGAGGACTAGTCCTAATCCACCTAAGCCTCCTGTTTGCTAGAGTAAGATTAATGAAAGGGTTTTTATTTATTAAGAACAATCGGCCATCACTCAAATTATTTTTTATTATTGTTGTCGTTCTATTTTTGTCAATTGCGCTCCTGATTTGTCTCGTTGAAATGAGGTGGATCGAAATTCCTGGTTATTTCATTGCATATAGAGATTTTGTATTGAATTTTCCTGGTTGAAAACGGCTCCACAGCGACGACCTATGATTATGAATACGACAGCAGCGGGCGCTTGCACAAAACTTATGTAAACTCGTCTTTGGCGCGAACATACAATTACGATAACAATTCGAACCGCACGTCCTTGGTTGCGGGCTCGACAACATCCGGCGATTACTTTGTCTTCGCTGTCGGTGCTGGCCAGTTCAAGTACCAAGCTGCCTGACTTTTTCCTTTTTAGGAAAAAGTGAATCTAAATGATCAAGCAAGTCTGAGATCCCGATATGGCTTAAAGGCCACTCCGCTCAAAGTCACCCGGTGGGTTGACTTCGAGTGGAGTGTGCAAAAGGCATGGGGCCAAGCCCCGCCCCTAACTCCGAATCAGCGCCGCCAAAGGCAATGTCTCTGCCGGGATCGACTGAAACAGCGCCGAATCCACTTGCATAATTTGACCCACGGTCTGCGCCACATTCTCTGGAAAAATCATTTGTGCTTGCGGAGTGCGTGAGAACTGCACTTCGCCGGTCGCGTAATCGATCGGGTAGGCGATATGATAGCTCTCGCCCGTGCGTGACTCAGAGGCCTTAACCAGTCGGCTGGCGCCGACCACCAGGCCGCCTTTCACGCCATAGCCGCCGATCAGCACCGAGTTGGTCATTGGGTTGTGATCTTTGCCGCCCGATCCATTCAACGCCGGCGTGCGCGCGAACTCGCTGACCACCATCACCACTGTGCGATCAAATAAACTTTCGCCTCCCGTGCCGTACGGAGTTGCTTTGAACAGCGAAATCACTTCGTCGACGCGATTCCAGGCGATAGTTTGTTGCGCCAAATGAGCGCCGGCATGGTTGGCGTGGGTGTCGAGCGGGAGTTGGCTGATGTCGAGTTGCGCTGAGGTCGAAATATTCGACATAAATGCGGACGCTAATACCTGTGCGTCGGTGAGCTCTTCGGGTTTGCCGAAGGCTAAGAGATTTTTAATTAGAGTCTGCGTGCTCGCGCGTGACTCTAACACTTTTTTTACAGCACTGTAGTAGCCCGAATCGCCGCCGGCGGCAAAAATGGTCTCGAGAATGCCACTTAGGTCGGCTCGAGCCGGCAACGCGCGCAGATCATCGAGTGAAGATGTGGCGGTGGTCCGATCGCCCATTTGTAAACTCAAATTAGACAACACGCCAAAATCACCTTCACGCGTGGCCCGCGCCACCTCCACCGGCAGGGTCGCGGCTTGGCTCGCGGTGCTGCCGGTGCTGGCATAGGCCAATGAAGCGTCGTGGCCGTTGTCGACCTGACTTAAAAACACTCCGTTGATCACAGAAAATGTGCCGGCATGTTTTTTTAGAGCGGCGCACGCTGGGCCCAATTTCATTGTGGGTGTGATCTCAAGCAAATCCTCGGGCCGGTATTCAACAAACATATCGGTGGGCAACGGGAGCGCGGGATCGCGCCAGGGATCAAGGCCTAGAGTCACATCCATCCCGCCGTGGACGCGTATAAGAAGAAAAAATCGCCCGAGTGGGGCCGGTGTGCTTTGCGCAAACGAGACCGCTGCGGCTGGCAAGAGTGGCCCGAGTGTGAGCGCGCCCGAGACTTGCAAAAAACGGCGGCGGTTTAAAATAGCTTCCTTCATGGTCACCCCTAGTAAGAGATAAATTCTTCGCGCAACGTGACGGCCATCATCAGCTGCACATTCGCGGCGTTGAGTTTTAAATTGGAGTCATCGGGCAACACCTGGGCAATGATCGCGGTGAGTTCGTCGCTGCCCTTAACCAGGCCCAAATCAGCAATCACGGGATTCGGCCCAATAAATTCTTCGATCAAAAAGCGAATTTGCCATTCGCGCTGGCGGGGAGTCAGATCCCGCCATTCGAGCGTGCTGAACTGGTGATACGGGTTGTGCGGACTGTTTTTATCGCGAAACTTATTTAATAATTCCTGCGACCAATACTTGGTCCACAGTTTCTCGTTGGCGCTGTTGCTAAAAATCTTAGTTTGCTGGGTCGCAACTTTCTCGACACAAGAACCAAGCCAGCGCACGGATCCCGCGGTCGGAGTCATGGAAGCCGGGGTTCCGGTTGCGGGATTGATTAGCCCCACGGGATTGGAATTATCTTTACCTAAGAATACGCAACTCTCGCCGAGCGTCCAGCGCTGATTTGCGTCTGTAAGAATTGGGAATTTTTGCGTGAGCAGCGAGAAAAAATCCTTCGAGCTCAAATATCTTTTTGCGTTCGGTGCGAATGAGGCCGAGGCCGGACCGGCCCAGAGAGACAGCGCGGTGATAAGCACAATAAGTTTATTCATTGGGGGCTCCTAGGTCGAACCATTTTTGTAGAGCGGCCAGATCATCGGGACTCGGTTGCCAGCTCGATGACTTGGGCGGCATCGAGCGCGGGCGATTTGAGCCGTCGAGCGAAAGCGAGCGTCGGATGCCGCCGAGAAAGCGCTGATGGCTCGCCTCTGTGCCGCCAATCGGCCATTTGGTAAAGCTCGGGACCAACTCGAGGGCGTGACAGCCATTGCAGTTTTGCAAAACGTTTTTAGCCCGTGCAATGACCTGCGCATTGGAATCTTCGCCCTGCGCAAAGCCGAACTCGGGACGCGAAACTAAATAGGCGATAAAATCATTGGGCTTGCGACGGACCTGATTGAACTTACTGCTCAATTCAACCAGCATCGGTTCTGAAAGCGGAATATCTTCGCCCACAAACCAGCGCCAAAAGTGTGTCACTTGGCAGCGAACAAATTCATCTTGCTGCGTGATTGCATGGCCGAGATCACCAAGGCCCGCCACAGCGATGTTAACTTTTTTGCCGGCCTCAGTTGTATAGACCAGTGCTCCGGGCGATGCGAGAGGCGCCAGCACCATTCCCGATTCTTGAAATGTGCGACCCATGGGGTCCAATTTGTAATGGCATTTTAAGCAGGCCGGGTCGCTGCCGTGCAGGTCATCCGTTAAACCTCGTTGACCTTGGCTTTGGCCGTGCCCACCGCCAAGTGCATCGGGAAAAACTTTATCTAAGATTCCATTCTGATTGCCCTTTTCGTCAACGATCACGGCCTTCATATCGTCGCACAGAAACGTGCGAAAGATCGCGGCCGCGCGCCGACGATTTTTGTTTAAGGCGGTATTGACGTTTCGGCCAAAAAAGCGGCCCGTGCTCAGGACTCCGGCGATTCGGGCATCATCTTCAGCGAATTTTATATGGATGGGGGCCGCAAGACTTTTAGGGATGCCAGCCGCCCCCGAAAAAAAGTGGGCATCGGGCGTGTCGTATCCGCCCAGAATAAAATCGCTTTTATAGGGGAAGACTTTGTACTGCTTTCCCGTCAGCAAAGTGTCCCAAGTTAAGTTTCGCGCGGCGATCTGGCGAAACAATTCGTTGAGCGAGTTGTTCACCGGATAAGCGGGAATACGACGAGCGCCATCTTCAAGCACGCTGACCAGTGGGCTATAAAACGGCACTGGCGAGGCTCGCATGGAGAACAGCTCTTCCAAGCGAAAAGTCATTTTGTCTATGTGTTGGTCGGAGGTGAGATAGGCCTCAATGCGGCGGCGGAAGAAGTCTTCGGTCTGGTCTTTCTCGATGGCTTTGGTCAACTCGGCATACTCTTGGCGCGACGGTGTTTCACCGCGAATGTGTAAAGAGAGCTTGCGCAAATACGAAGCCGGGCTCAATGACCCCCGCTCGGGTGTGGGCTTTGGCGTGATTTGTTCGGGCCCGGGCTTGGGTAGAAAATGGCTGGCTTTATCGCAGCCTATGCCAGTGAATAATAGAAAGACGGCTAGAAAAGATAAAATTCTATTCTGCAAAGGACACGTTCTCGTCGTTGATAAATTGAAGTACGGCTTGTTCGAGTGAATCTTGGCCAAAAATATATGTGGTGTAGGTGTCGTTGAGCGGATTGCCCACGGCTATGGTCACCGCTTGATTAAGGCCGACCAGATTTGGCTTAAAGGCGATGGGGCACATCTCGCCATTTGGTAAGCGCCAGTTCCAGCCGACCACATCACCCAGAAGTGCGAAAGAGCCGCCGGATTGAGTGAGCCCCACCACCGAGTCAACCTGCGAAATCTCGGCAGTGTTTGGGCCGACAAGGCTAAAGCGCACACCGGTGAGTTCGCCAGAAATTCTATTTTCGCTGATTCCAGTTTCGCTATTCGGCAACATGGCCTCCGACGTCCACGATTCAACCGTAAACGCTTTAAGTCCGCCCTCCATTCCGGGCAGCCAACTCAAATCGCCAAAGGTAAATTGGTCTAGGGGCAAATCAAACACCAGGTCGGGAAAATTCTGGCGGTACGAGTTGGTTACAAACGCGAACGAGATCAGGGGATTGGCGGCGGGTGAGCGAAACGTTAGGGGTTTGTTGAGTTTCGCGGCGTCTGAGTGCGTGCGCCAAAACCAGCCGAGTTTATCGACACGAACTTGAAAGTGCGCAGTGAACTGCTGGCCGGTGCCAGTGGCCGCGCACAAATTCTCGCTCACTTTAAAGGGAACGTCGGAACTTATATTGCTTCCGCGGTTGAAGCGAAGCTCGGCGATATTTCCGTTGGTCCAGGTGGCGGTGACTGGTTGACCCTTGATTCGGGCAATGACCGGCTTTTCAACCGGTTGCGCGAAGGTCTGCGAATGCATGCTTAAAACTAGAACGATGGCCGCGAATGCCAGCGAAATGCGCATCTTCCCCCCTATTCAATTGACGAGGGGAAATTTAAGCCGGGGACGTTACTGAATCAATGCTTGATGCAAACGCTGTACAGTTTCCACGGATTGATCGGCGGCCACTACGAAACTAATATTCAATTCGCTGGCGCCCATAGAGATCATTTGCACATTTATATTTTTTATTTCGTTAAAGATTTTAGCCGCCAAACCCGCCGTATCGCGAATCCCGCGCCCGATGACCGAAATCATGGCTCGGCCGGTGGTGATATCCACATCGGCAAAGGCGGTCAGTTCAGTTTTGGCCCGCTGCAAAGCATCGGCGTCGAAGTTGGGATCAAGTGTCAGCGAAATATTGACTTCAGAAGTCGAAATCAAATCCACCGAGAGTTTATGGCGGGCAAAAATATCAAAGACCGATTTTAAAAAGCCGTGGGCTCCGAGCATGCGCCCAGAATGTATATTCACGACGGTGATATTGTTTTTAAATGCAATGCCGCGCACACCCGCCTGGGCGGCGCCGGACATGGTGATTTCTGTGCCCGGGTCCGTGGGATTTTTAGAATTGAGCACCCACACCGGGATTTTTTGTTTCAGCGCTGGATAAATTGTAGCTGGATGCAGAACTTTGGCGCCGAAGTAAGCCATTTCGGCGGCTTCTAAAAAGTGAATCTGGCGAATCGTCTTGGCCTCGGGCACCACGCGTGGATCCGTCGAGAGAATCCCATTCACATCCGTCCAGATCTCGACCTTTTCAGCATTGAGTGCCGCACCGTAAATCGCGCCCGAGAAATCGGATCCGCCACGGCCGAGCGTGGTGGTGTGACCGCCTTCATTCGCGGCGATAAAACCCTGCGCGACGGCGATCTGATTTTGCAAAACCGGCTGCAGTTTGGCCGCAATCTTCGCCGTAGTCTTCTCCCAGTTTACTTGCGCGGACATAAAATCGGAGTCCGTCTCAATCAATTGTCGAGAGTCGACCCAAGCCGCATTCGTACCGGCTCGCGAAAATGCCCCGTGCACAAGGCAGGACGACGACAACTCACCAAAAGAAGCTAACAAATCGCGCGAGCGGGGGCTCACTTCGCCCAGCGAAACGAGAGAAACAGTTAAGTTGCGCAACTGCTGAAACCACTTTTCGATGGGCTCCATTTGCATGGCCGTTAGACCCAACTCACGACCCACGTGTAAATGGCGAAGGCGCAACTCCTCGACCACCTTCTCAGCTCCGGGCAAATCCCCGATCTCACACAGGCCGGCGATTTTAAGCAGGCCATCGGTGATTTTACTCAAAGCCGAAACCACCACCAGGCGCGGACCTTGGCGGCTATTTACGATTTGCACCAATTGGCTGATTGCGGCCGCGTCTTGTACGCTGGTTCCGCCAAATTTCATTACGATCATGATTTTGCTGATCTACCACAAATTACGGCGATTTAAAGTAGTTGGCGATGGAATCGGTCAAAAATTCAAAGCGGGAGCCCGCTCTAAACAAGCCCACTTGGCGAAAGTGATCAATCGGGAGCTCGGCAATGACCTTTCCCCACGGTTGCGTATCCTTTTCGACCACACCGTCCGACGGCAGACGAAAGTCATCAAAGGCTTTGATTTTATAGAAGGCTTTTAAGGGAAGACACCACTCGGAGCGGGGGGCGGCACAAACAATCGAGGCTGATTTGGTCAGTTTTGCCGACGACTCCCAATCGTCTGTGGTGAACACTTTGGCCAGCCCGTCGGCGGTCAATTCATCGAAAAAATGTTTTCGCGTGCGAATGTTGTAGCCAAAGGAGCGCAAGATAAATTCGGATCCGCGGTTGTGCTCGGGCAGTCGCGCGACGATTTCCGCAAGGGCTGAACCGCGGTGAGGCGTGGCTAAGGTGAGCGCGCTGTGCGGTTTACGTTTCAGCTTGGGCAGCATCAAACGAAGGGCCAGGCCCCCGGCCGAATGCCCGAAGAGATGAACCCCTTGGGTGGGGTCATTCCAAACTGGATGTTGGTCTAGAAATTGAGTTCCGCGCTCGGCGATTTCGGGGAGGGTGCCGGCACCCAAATTCAAAACCGGATGAAAGACAATTCCGCGCTCGACCAAAGCCCGGGAGAGATGCTGATAGATCGGGCCAAAATCAAATACAGACCACTTGGCCACATCGCGGCCGTAGGTGCTTAAACCTCGAATGAAAAACACATGTTGGGCACTCATCTCGACCAAAGTACCAAGGGTTCAGTTCCGCGGCAAGATGACCGAAAACCAATACTGAGGTGATCTATGGGTTTTGTAGGAATCATCATTGTTATCGTCGGGGTTTTCGGGGGCTATGTCCTCGCCGGCGGACACTTGCATGTGGTGTGGCAGCCCTTTGAGATTATGATTATTTTCGGCGCCGCGCTTGGTAACTACGTGATCGGTAACCCGATCGGCACGGTGAAAATGGGCTTCAAAAAAGCTCTGCACGCTTTGGCCGGAAAAAACCCTTCCAAAAAAGATTACACCGAAGTTCTGCAGTTGCTGTTTCAGTTGTTTCAAATTTTTCGTAAAGACGGTCCGCAAGCGGTTGAAAAACATATCGAGGAGCCGAACTCGTCTGAGATTTTCAAACTGTATCCGAATTTTTTAAAGAATCATCATGCCGTGGATTTTCTCTGCGATACGATGAAGATCACTTTGTCGGCCGATCTTTCGCAATACGATGTGGACGATTTGCTCGATCAAGATATTAAAACCATGCACGAAGAAGAACATGCCGCTCAACATGCGGTCGCTAATACCGGTGACGCCTTTCCGGGTCTCGGGATCGTGGCCGCGGTTTTGGGGATTGTGCATACGATGGGCTACCTGGATCAAGGCCCGCAGGTGATCGGTAATCACGTTGCGGCCGCTCTGATTGGAACGTTCCTCGGGGTTTTGGCGGCGTACGGATTTGTGGGCCCGATCGCGGTTAAAATGAAAAACGATATCGATGCCGAAGGTCGCTTCTTAATGGTGATTAAAGCGGCGCTGGTTTCGTTGCAGCGGGGCGCGCCTCCGCTGGTGTGCGTGGAGTTCGCTCGCCGCACGATCTATCCGACCGAGCGCCCGACGTTCGAAGAGATGGACAATGCGACTAAGGAAGCAAAAGGTAAGGCTGCGTAAGCAATGGCTGAAAAGGAATCAACGATAGTCATAAAAAAGATCACGGTGGTCGCCGGTGGCGGACACGGTGGTTCTTGGAAAGTCGCCTTCGCCGACTTTATGACGGCGTTGATGGCGTTCTTTCTATTGATGTGGCTGTTGAATCAGACTCCTGAAATCAAACAGAATGTGTCGGACTATTTCTCAACGCCTTCGGTGATCGAATACAACTTTTCGAACTACGGCGTCGAGTTGACCCTGGAAAAACTATTTTTAGATTTAATCAATGAGCCTCTCAAAGTGCTGCAGGATTTTATTACTCCGCAGGATTATACGCCCAACTTTTTAAGCATGGGCTCTAAAAATATAGTGATGTCGGCTTTGAGCGAAGAGCTCGGCGACTACGCCGAAGGTATGGATGTCCAAGGCGACACCATCGAAATCAAATTGCCCGAGTCGAAATTGTTTGAAGACGGCTCGGCTTCGCCCAAAGCGCAGTTCGTAGTGATCATGGATAAGCTGTCAAAGTTCACCGCCGGTCTCGAGGATGCGGACGTGTTTGTCGATTCAAGAGTGTACTTACACACCATTCCGCGCGGCGACCAGGGCGTTGGCTCCCGCGTGGCCGAACGGCGTTTGGATTTGGTGCTTGGTCAGGTCAATCAGAAGCTCGAGCACCAAAGCGTGGATTTGCACGCGAAGTCCGAGGTCAAGCCCGGTGCACGCCGGCAGGATGGCCGCCCCGAAGAGGGCTACATTCGTGTGATGATCAAACAAAAAGATCTTAAATCCGACGGCTCTAAACCGCGTAAGTTTGGCGCGGTGCTTGGCCGTGACGATGAGTCCATGGACGTTTACAATAACTTTGTAAACAAGATGACGACGAAAAAAGCTAAAGACAAAGCCAAAGAATAAGCTAGCTCAGTAACCCATTAAATTGTATTCGCACTCGAGGTCGGCTAGGGATTCGTTGGACTGAGGCGGTCTTGCCGCCGGCGGTTCTGCAATCACGTGGACTAGAACTTTGCTAAGGAGCTCTTCGTTATGTCCAGTCTCCGAGCGAATGTCGCCGCTGGAAGTTCCGGTCGTCAACCGGGCGTGAGAGTAGCGGGTCAATGCCGACAACCGCAAGCTCAGTAGCGTGGTCGCCGCGCTTAAAGTCGCGGGCCCGTCCATGTAGTCGGCGAACGCATAGGCGGCCAACGAAGTGCCGAGTGCGCGAATCCAGCTATCGCCTAAGTGCCGCGAGACACGACTCAAAAATCGTGTGATTGGCTGCTGGTTCACGCGGGTGTAGGTCTCTTTGTTCGACGCCCAAACGATTAAGCGGAACAAGGCCATCACCGGGGCGGTAACAATTTGCGAGGAGACACTCTCTCGGCGAAAACTTTGTGTGAGTTCCAGCCATTGCGACTCGCCAGCTAGAGATGCAGTGGTGGTGGCGAAGTCAAAACTTGTGATCAAGACTTCACGGTCCTGCGCCCGGGCAAACTGGATCATAGCCGGGGCGAACTGCTCCACAAAGTTTTTGCCGGTCGTGCATGGGCGCGAAAGCGAACAACTTTGCAGGTGAATAAAAAAGGCATTTCCCAGAGCGTCTTGCAGTTGAGCAAGGCCGCTTTGCAAGACATAGGCAAAGCTGCGCCCGTCATGGCCTTTTTCGATGTCGATGGCTGTCGGTTCGCCGTGGGCTTTGATCACCAACCCGATCACGCGGTCGCCGGGCTGGAGTCGATCACGCAATAAGTTGAATTCTCGAATGTCGTTGATGATTCGAATTCGAATGGCATGGCCTTCTTGCGCGAAAAAGTTGCTATACGGTCTGGCATCAAGTTCCGTGGATTTTTGATAGACCACGACCACGTCCTCGGCAAAGGCCGCCGGGGACATTGGGATAAATGCCATGAAGAGCGCGTAGATAAAGGATTTCACAAGGCCGTAAGATAAGGGATTCTTCATGAAAAATCGCCTGTTATATTTCTAACGAAGTGACCATTTTCGGCCCCAATGGGATTGAATTTATCGTCTCCCGCGGCCATTATGCTGATCAGCTATGAAAACCAACGATCTAGAATCCTTTCTTCATGCGCAAATCCCTATAGCCAAGGCCCTCCAGGCCCGGGTCGGCCGAGTGGACCATGAGCTGGCCGAGATCCATGCGCCGCTTGAACCCAATCGCAATCACATGGGTACGGCCTTTGGCGGCAGCCTAAACGCGATTTTGTTGCTGTCGTGCTATGCCTGGCTGTTTGCCGAGCTTAAGGCGCGTGGGCTTTCGATTCACGTGCTGATCAAAAACGGCCACACCAAATACATGCGGCCGGTGGACGGCGATTTTACGGCGGTCTGTCGGGCGCCCTCGGATGCGGATTGGCAGAGATTTTTGCGCGTTCTCGGAAGTGGCCGGCCACAGGCGCAAATTTCGCTTCAGGCTTCGATTGCCGTCGGGGGTGAAGTCGCCTGTCAGTTTGAGGGTGAATTTGTGGCGCGGGTTTCGGTAGCCGCGCCGTAAATGGTCCCGCGGGATTCTGAAGCCGCGCCATGATCTACGGCGCGGCCACTGAAACCCGCGCCATAGATTGTGTCGCGCGCCGGGTCACCAGCCGGGCATCGAGCGCGCTCCGCTGATCTTATTCCTCGCCGATCAATTCAACTCGATGGGCCTTGCTGCATGAGGCGTTCAAAACCACACGGTAGGTGTCGGTGGCCGCGCCATCGCCTTTCGAGGCCGACACTTCGCAGATCACGGCTTTTTTGTTAGGGGCCATTTCACATTGATGAGCTTCAAAACCATCTTTGTCATAGTAACCGTGCTCCGCCTGATCTTCGGCAAATTTGGCGGCTTGGGCGTAACATTTTGGGGTTACAGCCGTGGTCGACGGCTGTCCGCATTGCAAATTGTATGAGGCTTCGATGCGATAGCCGGACGACATTCTACGGTCGGCTTTCAGCTTGCGAATTGTTGCCTTGGTTTGAGTATGTTCCATATCGATAAGGGCCACGGATTCGAAGCGATTCCACTCAGGCTGAATATGACACGAATAGCGAGTTTCTTCTGAGTTGCGCGACACAGGTACGCATTCGCCGTGCTCAAAACCATGGGTTCCCCAATTTACTTTGGCGATATGATCGGCGCCCTCGGCGGTCGCACCTTTAGCGCGCTTTTTCCAGCTTAAGGTTACGCCTTCGGGTGAAGAGCATTCGAGAGCGGTGGCAGCCGGGCCGGCGGTGAGAAGAAGCATTAGTGTCGCGACAAAGAGTTTCATTTTGTATTCCTTTTCTATGGAGTTAATTGTCTGCGCGTTGGCAGTCGCCGGTAAAGTTGTCGGTGCCGACGTGCCCTAGCTCCGAATAGGTTCTTACGGTAAATCTGGCTTTAAACTCTTCGGTGGCGTCAGAGCCCGAGACAGCAAAGCTCTTTGGAACTCGCAGCTCGACCGATCCACCGTAGCCGTCATACTCGTAGTCCGCGTAGACTCGATATTTTGAATTCGTTTCGGCCAACTCCAGAGTGTAGTCGCTCCCATCACTATCAATAACTGTCACCTGCTTTAAATCCACGAAAACGAGTTCGATCCCGTTGGCGTTAGGCTTACCATTCAACGTGCCGGCGCAAATGTAGCTTTCGGCGGCGAAGGCCGTGGGCGCGGTCGTAGCGACTGCGAACGCCGCCGCGCACGCGGCTGCGGCGAGTAGGATTTTTTGCATATGAGTTCCCCTTTTTCTTTTGGTTGTAGCCTGGTTGGGTGAAGGAGGTTAGCTCGAGTCACTCAATGCAAATTTTCTAACGATGTGACACTTGCGGTCGTAGAAGGTTTGCAAAGTTGTTTCGGGGTTTCGTGTGGGTCGAGGGGCGGGGCGGGCAACTGGATTTTTCCTCGGACCTACAATCCTTCTCAGTTTTACAGCCGCAGTTGGGTCGCGCGCCTCCCGGCTGCGTCGCATTTTTGAGGGTCACTTTGCTCATTCAATTCCAACTCGCTCAAATAAAGTAGCGGTATGTATTGACGGAGCCATTGCCCTCACCTAGAATCTGAATCCAATGAGCCGCGAGAAGCAGTTTTCTCTTCTTAAAGACCCCCGCAAAAACACAAAGCTCTGGTGGATCGCCAAGCACTCCGTATACGGTGGGTCGATGAACTATCGAAAAGTACGGCGGCCGTTTGACTCGAAGATGCTGACGCATGTGGTGTTTAAGGCGGAGCTGGGCCAGGCCCTTTGGTTTTCGAGATTTGAGAAGTTGGTGCGATCAACTTTAACGGCGGCGGCCGCTCGCTATGGGATTCGCGTCGATGAAGTTGCGGTGAATCGCGATCACATTCATATTTTGTTCTATACAAAATCGCGTGAGGCGCAGATTCGGTTTTTACGTTTTTTTAGTGCAGAGATGGGGCGTCGGTATGCGGCTCTACGCCGGCGACTTCGAATCGCGGTGAGGCCGCTGTGGGTTGCGCGACCTTTCACTCGGCTCGTCTCGTGGGGAAAAAAGAGCCTGGCCCGCGTGCGCGGATATATTCGCCGCAATCGCTGGGAGGTATTGGGTTTTCTGGCGTATAAGCCGCGCGTTCATCGGTTGTCGGCGTTTCTGCAGCGGTGGGAAGCGCAGCGCGGGTTGAGTTCAGCGTAGGCGCGCCGGATCGGTGGGCCTCCTTCGGGTAGGTCGAGCTCAGCATGGTCAGCGGTTTTTGGCGAGCCGAGACCGAACCTAACTGCAGGCGCAAATCCAAACTCAAACCCCGGCTCAAATCCGAACCCCGGCTCAAACCCAAACCCCGGCTCAAATCCGAACCGACTCCGGAGCGCAAATTGGCGAACCCTATTGAATATCGCCCAGACCGCGCCGATGATCAGTTAAAGGAGGCCAAACCTATGCAACAAAATCTCAGCGAGCTTCGTGACTATCTTGAGATTGAATTTCAACATCGGCTGATATTAAACCGGCTTTACTCGCGCAGGGCTTTCGCCCGTGACCTTGGAATTTCGGCCACGTCGCTCAACGAGTTCTTAGGCGGCCACAGAAGTCTTAGCTTTCAAAATATCGATCGGGTGTTTAAATATCTGAGAAAAAAATCCGGCGTGACTTGCGACTGGTGTGGAAAAAGCAAAAAACAAGCGGGCAGAATAGTTCGCGGCAGCAAAAGTCAGCACATCTGCGAACCGTGCATTGAAATCTGCAACGACATCCTCAGAACCGACCGGCCGGCGTAGCACGGCGGTCGCCTCAGTCATCCACCAGCGGGTAGAAGTCCATGTTGTAAACATAGGCCGTCTCTTCGGGCGAAGCTTCGACAACCTTTAGATTTTTCTTAAGGGATTCGAGCAAAGATTCTTTGATTTTGAAGGCATCATCGCGCGAGAGGCTGAGGCAGGCTGAGTAGTGCAGATCTTGTGGCTCCCTCAAGCGGAGACGGTTTAAAGTGTGCATGCGCCAGTTCGAGTGATGTTTTAAAACTGTCTCGCTGTCGTTGGACAAATGCACGTGATTGGATAGCGGTTTGATTTTTCCGTCGGCTTCGCTGAGCAGGCCGATATGAACTAGAAAGTCGATCAGCTCGCGCGCGCGCGACACGGGGATATGCAAAGCGGCACTGAGGGCCTTGGCGTCGCGGAATCTTTGAATCGAGGCCAACACGTGGATGGCGCCATAGATATGCGAAGAATAAAATCTTTCACGATCTTTTTCAGAGATAGATCCTTTTGCGCGCACCCGGCGGCCGATATTGAGCCGCTCTTGCCTCAGTTGGTCCACCTTTTGTTTAAAGCGGCGTTTGAGCGCGGCGGATCCAGCTCGCTCCATCATGATCAATTGCAGAAAAAACTCGCTCTCGTCTTCGGTGTGCGCGAGATAATGATTGATGGCCTCGCCCTGCTCCAAAGACAGCTCGGCGCGACCGGTGAGAACTTGCGAGACGAAAGTTGTGTGAACGCCAATCTGATGCGCGAGCTCTTTACGTTTTCCACTCCGCGTACCTTCGCCGCCCATTTGCGAGATTAAATACTCTCGATAGGTTGTGCAGTCCCAAATCGAATTCATCGCCTAGACCCCCAAAGCAAGAGTGAGAAAAACTCTCGTTATAGGTTATAAATTTACTAATTAAATCTCGCCTCGGTCAATGCCGTTGCCGTAGTTTAGAGAGTGTGAGCCAATAGCAATTAACGATTTTGGGGGGACTATGAATCGTTTCGCAATGGCAATTGCCATTCTTCTTATGATGCCAACGGCGGCGACCGCAACAGCGGTGAACTACAAAACGTTAGCGCGCGAGTTGAGCGGCCTCATCAATGGAAATAAAAAACCACGGGTCGAGCCTAAAGTCGGAACCATCAACGGCGGTGGAGCCAGCGGCTTAGCCTGCACGCTTCCCGATGGCAGCACGCGAGTGAGGCTGCTCGATATGATGGAGTCAACGCAAGTTTGGAACTTAGAAGAGCTGCCGGTCAACCCCGCGACTGAACAAGAGGCCATTGATCTGCTGGCCGAAAAGCTGACCGTCCATTTTTGGAATCCGTGGAGCATCACCAAGGCGGAAATGAAATCAGGAATGGTCACGCTGATTCAGGAGTTTTTGCACGGGGCGACATTCTTAAAGCCGGGCCAAGACCTTAACGCTGTTCATGATGTGCATACCCCGATCGCTGATCCGAACTGTAAATTAGTGCAAATCGCTATGTTTTATAATGAAAGCAAATTCTTGGTCGACACTGATTTATGGCTGCAACTGTCTTGGCTCGATCGCGCGGCCTTACTCGGGCATGAGCTTATTTATTTAGAAAGCCGATTGAATGGTGAAAGCGATTCGATCAATACGCGAAAATTTATTTCGTACCTATTTTCAACCCATGGACTGACTCCGATTGCTTCAGGAGCCCCTGAGGAGCGGGCCGCAATCATGAGTTGCAATGCTTGGCAAGCTGATGAAACCGGGCCCTTAATGGCGTCCTTGTTTGCCTATGAGTCGACCCAACCGGATGGCAAGGTTCGATCCAACTTTGTGTTCGTAAGTTTGGACGGGAGATCACAAATCTTTAGGACCGGCTTTGATTCGGCCATTTCTTTGAACGACTTTATGATGGGTGGCGGTGGGACTATGGCAGTCGAATACTCCATGGAGATCGACACATTTCCTTACACCAAAAATTCAATTTTGATCAAAGAGAGCGTGAATGCTTCAAACGATGTTTTGCGATGGCTCTCTTACTTCGACAAAAATGGCAGGCTGTTCGGCGGCCCCTTGACGCTCTACTGTTACCGCTAATCCGGCGCGAGCGGCGGCAGGCGTTTTTTTACGCCGGCCAAAATAACGTCGGCTTGTTTTTTATTGTATTTGATCGGCGTGCAGGCGATGGCCGGCTCGCCGTTTTCGACAAAAAATTCCATGCTTTTCTCGCGGAGAATCCATTCCATATCTTTGTTTAGATTGTCCCGGAAGGCGTCGGGAATACCGGGCGGCAGGCAGTTGAGGCGGTTGCTGAAGGCGATGCCCTGTTTCCACTTGCCCTCGGGCTTTTTGCCCTCTTCGGCCTCGTCGCGCGTGCGAGTGATTTCGAGAGGATCGAGCGGGCAAGTGAAGACCTTGCCCTGAAAATTCACCACAAAGCTGAACTTTCCGGTGGTGTCCATTCGGGCCTCGATATCTCCTGAAACCGCCTTCATTTTGCAATGAAGCGGATAAGAGGCCGGTGCGACGGCATTGATGCTGGTGGTGGTGGATCGCGCGGAAACATTAAAAATGAGAGCGAATAATAAAATCGACATGGGTCAATTGTAACGGTAAACCCTCTGGCATGCACTTAAAACCATGGCCTGAGGCCAGCTTTGTCGCCATAGATTTAGAGACGACGGGAAAGTATCCCCTCGACGCGGAGATTTGCGAAATGGCCGCGGTCAAATGGCGAGGTGGGCAGATTGTCGACACCTTCCAAAGTCTGATCCGGCCGACGCTGCAAATGGGCGCCGAAGTGATCGCCATACATAATATTACCAACGAGATGGTCGAAAATGCTCCGCGCTTGAGCGAGAAGATCGTGGATTTTTATAATTTTATAAAAGACGACTACATCATCGCCCACCATTCGCCGTTTGATATGGGCTTTCTGGCCTGGGAATTTGAAAAGGCGCGATTGCCGTTGCCCACGCTCCCGGTTTTTTGCACAAGTTTGATTTCGCAAGCGATCAACTTCAATACCGTCAATCATCGGCTGGCCACGTTGGCGCAATATTATAAAATCGAAGCGGGCGCGGCCCATCGCGCGCTCGATGATGCGAAAACCTGTTTAGCCGTAGCATTGAAGTTTTTTGAGAAAATGGGTCCCGAGGCCAAAGTGAGCGACTTGTTAAACATGCAGCAGACCGCCTTGCTGTGGCCGCGCTATTCGATCGAGGCCTTGATGGAGCGCGATCACTTTCGCACCATGGTGCGCTCGGTGGCCGACAAGTTCGAGATTATTATTACCTATGAGTCCGGCTCGCGACCTGGAGAGCCGCGCAAAGTGTTCCCGATGGGCATTGTGCGAAGTTTGGCCGGTGATTTTTTAGTCGCCACGGAGGGCAACAATCCGGGCGATGAAGTGCACCCGAAGCGCTATTTTCTGCAGCATATTTCTAAGGTTGTGCCGGCGGGTTTTGGCTAGTTGGCTTTTTGCTTTTTGGTGCGCTTCGCCGTGCCGTCGTCGTTCTCAAGAGATTCTTTGATAATGGGCTGAAGCTTGTCGGCCAGGTCTTCAAGGTTTACGCGGAACTCGTCGCCATTGCGCAGACGAAGCTTACGCTCTTTGCCCTGCAAAAGATCGCGGATGTAATTTTCGAAAGCGTAAATGGGCCCGGCGGTTCGGTGCGAAAGAATGCGTCCCAATACGAACAGCGTGAACATAAATCCCACCGTGATCACGGTGTAAGTTTGAATGAAAGGAATTAAGAAACGATCTTCCATCATACGAGCGGGGCCGACCACCAGATCGTCGATTGTCACCTTAAGGAAAGTATAGGCAAAAACTCCGTTTACGACGGCGAAGCAAAATCCAATCGCCACGATGGTTAGGCAGTATTTCAGCTGAAAGCTCGGGTTCACCCAAACGGTTTTGCGCGCGTTTACATCGGGCCAAAACAAACTGCCGTCTTTGATCAGGCCGTAAACGACAAGAATGTATCCGATCCACTGAATGGCGTCGGCCATATTAAACGCCGGGGTGGCCATTTCGCGCGAGCCGAGCAGCAAAAAGTCGACCACCTCGCCAATGACAATTCGGTCGGTGACGTTGCCAAGAATTCCGCCGAGCAGAAGAGACATCCCACAGCGCAAGTGCAAAGACTTGGACGGCAGCAAGTACTGAATCGCGGCATAAATAAAAATTAAGAATGCGCCGCCGGTGGAGAGCGACACCACGCGCAGAATGGGCGGCAGATGCGAGAACGTTCCCAAGATTGCGCCGGGGTTGAAGTGAAGCACGAGTCCGATTGGGCCATAGAATTTCAAATCGGTGAGGTTTTTAACCGCCCACCACTTCGTTGCTTGATCTATTCCCCAAGTCATCAGCACTAGACCAACGACCAGCATCCAATCTCTTTGCTTCATCTTGATGAGTTTATCGGCGCTTGGTCACTTGTGTAAAAGGCCAGTAATCGCTTGTCATAACCGGGGCATAATCGAGAACTTCTTTTCGCGCCACCGCCACCTGTCGGTCGTACCACAGTGGTATAACGGCGAGGTCGTTGTGCACGAGCATTTGCACCTCGTTGAAAATTTCTCGTCTCTTTTCGCGCTTTTCCTCGTGCATCCCAAGGTCGAGGAGGCGATCGACCGCCGCATTGCTATAAGCCCCTCGGTTGCGGCCCGGTGGTGTTTCTTTCGAATGGAAGGCGTCGCGATAGATGTCCGGGTCGACAATTCCCACCCATTTCATAATTGCGATCTGAAAATTACCCTTTTTGACGTCATCATAATAAGTCGCCCATTCATAACTTTCGTGTTTCACGTCGAGACCGGCCTGGCGAAATTGATTGGCAAAAATGCGACCGCTGTCGATGGCCGCCGGCGTATTAGCGGTTTTTAATACAAAGGCTGGGTTGGCCAGTTTGAGATTTTTTATAAGCTCGGTCGCCCGTGGCATATCGAAGGCGGGGTTTTTCACGTTCGGGTTAAAATAATAGTTGCTGGGCGAAACGATCGAGGTGGCTTCGGTGGCCAGGCCATTTAATTTATACTTCAGCACAGATTCACGATCTACGGCATGGGCCATGGCCAGGCGCAGATTTTTTTGCCGGATGCGCTCATCGCGAAAGTTGAGCAGAATATAACTCATATTCAGGCCCGGATAGGTGATCACATTGAATTCTTTCTCGCGCTTTTGAAATTCGTGGATGCGGTCCGTGGGGAGCACGTTCTGCGCGATATCAACTTCGCCCTTTAGCATCTTCTGGTAGCGGGTGAAGTCGTCGCGGATCACCTTAAAGACCAGATTGTCGATTTTGGCACCTGCGGATTTTAAGCGAATCTCGTTGAGCTTTTGGTGGTCAAATTTAAACAGGCCGGTGCCGATCAAGTGTTGATTGAAGTCGTCGCCGTACTTTTTTATCTCGGCTTTAGGCAAAATTTTGATCGACGGCAGCTCACTTAAGAGAAAATTGTCCGCCATGCGCTCGAGTAAAATATCGCAGCGAATTTGCCCGCCGCCGGCGTCCTGAACGCTTACGGTTTTAATGGATTTGAGACTGGTTGCAAATGGACTCCCCGGACCGCGGTAGAATTCCCAGGTGAAAAGCACATCCTCGACGGTCACAGGGCGGCCGTTGTGAAATTTGAGATCTTTACGCAAATAAAAAGTGTACGTGCGGTCCGAGACCTCCCACCGTTCGGCCGCGTCGGGCAGCACCTGAAAGTTGTCGCCCACGCGCACAAAGCCATTGAAAATCAGACCGGCAATCCGAATGCCGGTGGCGTCGGTGGCAAAACGAGGGTCTAGGGTGAGTGGCTGCGCCTCGAGGGCCACAACCAAGGTGTCGGGGGCCGGTTGGTAGGTTTTTGTGCATGCAACACCGCTAAGTCCGATAACACAGGTCATAACAAACACGGTGAGGTGGCGTTTCAGCACAATCATTGTTCATAATGTTATAGGAAACATCGGGGGAGTCATGAAAATTTCATTGGTGCTTGCATTGGTTGTGTCGCTGCCCGCATTCGGACAAACATTGCAGAAGCGCATGGAGAAAGTCCTCGCCGCATACTCCTCGTCGATCAAAAAAGATCAGGTGGGCTTAGCTGTTTTGAACCTCGATTCCCACGAAAAACCCCTGCTCTTTGGCCTGCATGAAGAGCGCGAAATGACACCGGCCTCGATTACAAAAATCGCGACAGCAGCCGCCGTTTTGCAAAAAATTGGGCCGAGCACGAAACTAACCACCACGCTATGGTCGGAGGCGGCGCCGGTCGACGGCGTGCTGAAGGGCGATCTGGTGCTGAAAGGTGGCGGTGATTCGGGATTTGTGTCTGAAACCATGTGGTTTTTGGTCAACGAATTTGTGCGCACGGGAGTGAAGAAGATCGAGGGAAATATTTTGGTCGACGACAGCGACTTCGATTCGGTACGGGCCGACGAGAGTCGCGATCCGGAGCGGGTCGATCGGGCTTACGACGCCCCCGTGGGCGCGATGTCGTTCAATTGGAATTCGATCAGCATTTTTATCCGCCCGACAGCCACAGGCCAGCCCCCGCAAGTTTATTTAGACCCCATCGACAACGGTTACAAAATCGAAAATCAGGCCAAGACCACCGCCTCGGGCGGAAACAATCTCGAAGTCTTCCGCGACGGCGCGCGCGTGATCGTTAAGGGTACGATCGGCGCCAATAACTCCGAAGTCGCGGTATACAAAAATATCGACGATCCGGTGGAGTGGTCGGGCCGCAATTTGGCTTTCTTTTTGGCGCAGCGAGGGATTGAGTTTAAGGGCAAAATCCTGAGCGGCAAACGCAGCCTCAGCATGAAACAATTGGCTAAGGCGGATTCCAAACCCATCGCGCAAGCCGTCGCCGATATGATGAAGTTTTCGAACAACTATGTGGCCGAGATGTTGACCAAGAATCTGGCCGCGCAAAAATCTCCAAATAACCCGGCGACGCTCGAGGCGGGGATGAGAATTATCCGCGATCATCTTACCGATATCGGCATCAAAGCCGACCGATTTACTCTGGTGAACCCTTCTGGCCTAAGCCGCAGAAATAAAACCCGCGCGGTGGATTTGGCCAAAGTCCTCGCGCACTCGTACCGCAGCTTTCCCACATTTGCCGAGTACCTCACCTCGTTCCCACTCTCGGGCATGGACGGCACTTTAAAGAATCGCATGAAAGACAAGGCCGGTTGGGTGCGGGCTAAGACCGGCCTGTTGACCGGTGTTGTCGGGCTCGCCGGCTATGCTGGACGTAAAGATGGTTCTGTGCGGGCGTTCGCTTTCATCTTCAATGGAAAGGGTGAACAAGGAGATTCGGCCCGACGTCTGTTTGACGCGTTGGCATTAGAACTGGTGCAATAGGATATGATCAAAGTTTTTGTTTCGGGACTTTTGATTCTTACTTTTATTTCATCATCCGCTTTGAGTTCACCGCGCACGCCTTTTAACGAAGGCGGCGAGGGCAGTGTGAGTGTCGCCGACGTCCAGCCCGAGGAAGTCACTGAAACACCCGATGAATCCATCGACGCGCAGGTGGAAGAGGTCATGCCGCAAGACCCGGGCGAAGAGCAAAAGTTCACGCCGCTCAATCCAAAATGGCAGCCGACTTCGTTCGCCAAGCAAGACAACGCTCTCGGCTGGACACCGGAGGCCTTTGCTGTGCCTAAGGGCATGGAGGAGCGCGTGCAGTTTTGGCGTGATATTTACACTAAGTTCACATCTAATCAGGGCCTTCTGCATGACTCCAAGTACGTCGGCCTGGTGTACGAAATGGTGGACTTTCAAGATATCGACTTAAACACCACTCTCTCGGGCAAGCAGCGCGAACGGGCGCGCAAAAAGCGCGTCGACGACCGCAAAAAAGATATCGCAAGTCGCATGAAGCGCTTGCAGATTTTGAGTTCGCCCGAGGGTTTGAATGGCGAAGACCTCCGCTATTGGGAAATGTTTAGCAAGATCGATGAGCCACGCAAATTTTCTGAAGCCGCAAAAAAAGGTCGCCTGCGCTTTCAGCTCGGCCAACGTGATATTTTTATGCGCGGGATTTACCAAAGCGGGCGCTATCTTCGACAGATGGAAGAAATTTTTCGCCAAGAGGGCTTACCCATCGAACTGACGCGGCTGCCGTTTGTTGAGAGCTCTTTCAACTTGCGCGCTCGTTCGCGCGTCGGCGCCAGCGGCATTTGGCAATTTATGCGCTCAACCGGTCGGCAGTATATGCGAATGGATTCCTCGGCCGATGAGCGCAATGATCCGCTGCGCGCCACCCGGGCGGCGGCAAAAAAAATGCGCGACAATTTCAATATGCTCAAAACTTGGCCGCTCGCTGTGACGGCGTACAATCATGGTCCGAGCGGTGTGCGCCGCCTGACTGAAAAAATGGGCACCACCGATCTTGCCGAGCTGGTGGATACGCGCCGGGGTCGCTTTGGTTTTGCCTCGGCCTCGTTTTACGCCTCATTTTTAGCGGCATTAAGTGTCGAGTCGCAGGCCGACCGACATTTTGGCGTGTTAGAGGTCATGCCCGAGCTTCGCGGCGCCGAAGTGCAGTTGACCAAGAATATGAGCGCCAAAGAGTTTTTAAAGTTTTTCGACGGCGATGAAGAAATGGCGAAGAGTCTGAATCCGCATGTCAGCGAATCGGTTTGGAAGAACCGCCAACCCTTGACTCGAAGGCACGTCATCCGCGTACCCGCCACGGTCGAACAACAGGTCCGCGGCGAGTTGGAGTGAGTTCACTCGGGAATAATAACGATTTTTCCGTCTTTGATATCGGCCGCGAGCCAATCGCTTCGGCCCGAAGCTAAAGTTCGCTTCTCAATGGCCAAATAATTGCCCGCAAATCGAAGTGTTAATGGGTTTTGCCGACCATGCCGGTCGCGACTGCGGCCGATCAATCCTGCCGGAATTTTGATGCCTGGTGTGTCCATGGGTTTGAGATTTTCGTCGAATTTTTTTAGTTCCAAAAACTGGTAGTTGGAGTTGGAGAGACCCCAAAACCCGCTCCCCTTCGGATCCGCAACCAAGGAATTGACGCCGGTTCGTTTTTCATTGTCGAAAAATCGCCATTTTTTGGTTTTCGGATTGTATGCATAGTTGTTTCCACCATGACGGCCGCCGATCATAAAAAGCTCGCCGGTCTTCTTTAGCCACACCAGATTGTCGGCATTGCTCAGCGGCGGCAGACCCGCGGGCGGAAACAGCTGAGTCAGTTCGCTGCCTTTCGCATCCGTGCTGAAAACTCCCCCGTGTTGGATTGGAAAGTAAACTCGGTCATCGGCCGGGCAATGCACTACGCGCTGTGGAAGATTGTGCTCACTGTACCGGTTGGCCTGCTTGAGCACTTGGTGAACCAGTTCCAAATTTTTTTCATCGGCCTTATCAATGGGCATTTTCATAGAGACCGTATTTTTTTTGTAAAGCTCGGCAACGCGGGCCTGCACCTTGCGAAAGTCCTCTTTTGGAATGGCGACGGGAACCTGAACGCCATTCTCCTGTCGCCGATGAAATATTTGAATTGAGGCCAGCTTCCCGCCCACTTCTTCTTCATCTTTTTCGCGGTTGGCGTAAGGAGCGATTTGCGTCCAGTTCCGATATTTTGAGTTCTGACCGCCGGTCTCGACTGGGGCTTCGACATTGGACTTGGCCACCACGGAGCGGGTGTCGCCGCCGATAATGACTTTTCCGATTTTAGTTCCCGGTTCGGCTTGAATCTCCCAAGAGATGGAGGCCGAGGACTGCAAATAGAGAATGATGGGCCTAGGTGATTTTTTAACTTTCACCAGCGTGTTGGCCGAAATCACGTTGCCATTGTCGTCCGTTTTCGGCTTCGCACCTTGTGCTAAACTTATCACGTGGATCTCGGCCGCTTTAGAGTCTGATTCCGGCACAATCGACAGCTGGTCGGGGCAGGCTTCCTTACAGAGGTATAAAACCTTATTCCAATCGGGTTCAGGAGAGTAATTGAAGGCTTCGTCAATGCCCTTCGCGGGGACCTGAGCCGCGTAAGAGCGGCTGTAGTCTATGTCTGAGTTGTCGAAATTAAACAGAGTGGCCGTGACTTGCATTTTTTTGCCATCGCGAATCAGCGTTAGCGCTTTTTTGTCGCCCGCCTTTCCGTAGCTGAGCTCATAAACTTGTGACTGCGATAAACCGGCCAGAGATTTACCGTTGATGGCCGTGATCAGGTCGTCTTTTTTGAGCTGCTGGCTGGGATCGTTGCGGCCAATCAGGGTGACGCGCACACCTTCGGGCTCGTAGCCCGAAACCATGCCGAAGATGCCATTGACCGGGGCCATGATTTTTGTGAACTCTTCCTTTTTAAGATCAAAGTCCGAAGCTTCAAATTTTTTAAAATAGTTTTCTAAGTCGGCGCGCGAGACTTTTTTACCTTGGTCGACTGCGGCCTTAAGTGCCATAAACAAGTGTGCCGTTAGGGGGTCGCCTTGCGAAAAGCTGCCTTCAAAAGACAAAAAGTATTTGAGAATTGCGGGGTACGATTGGCGCTTGAGTATGTAGCTGTTGATTCGGCCGATCGCTTTGGCGCCAAAAGAGTCGTAGGACGCTTGCGTGCGGTAATATCGTTTGAACTCAAGAATTTGAGCTACTTTTGGGTCTTGAAGGCTGGTCATCATGTCGACGTCATAGGTCTTCCATTTTACGTCCGACTGGTAGGCCTGCGCGAGCATGTTTTCCATGGTTTCCGTTAAATCTTTAGCCATGGCCGGTCCGATGACCCAATTTTTGTCGTCCGAGCTGAAGCCTGAGAAAAAAGCCCAACCGCTGACATACACCTTAAAGCCATTGAGGCACCCTGCCGTTGAGCAGGCCAATTGCGCGATATTGGCCACGGACTTCTTTCCAACTTCGGAAGCTTCCCAAGCGTGAATCGAATCGGCGAGGCGCTTGGCCGCTGGCTGAAGATCTTTTTGCCACTCCGCCTCGAAATTGTTCTTAATCAACCAATCGATAAAAAGAGCGGAGAGGTCCATCAGTTTGCGAGTGCGCTCTTTATCCGCCTGTTTGCGAAGTGCCTTTTCGTCTTCGATCTGCTTTGGCGATTTATCTTTTTGCAGCCGGTTCAACAACCCGTATCGCTCGGCCAGATCAGGACCCTTGCTCGCCTCAGCCAATTTTTCATCGTGGGCCTTCAGTCTCGCCAATAATCCGGCGAGGCCTTTGTCACAAAAAGGCGCCCACTTGCCAGTCGGCAGTGGCGAACTGCTCACAAAACTGAGGGATGTTTTGGTTGCCAAGTCTTGCGTGCTCGCGATCTTGTCGCGCCACTTTTTTAATTGAGGATCATCTTTCTGGTTTGCCAGGTTCGCACTCAGGATTAAGGCATCAACACAGGCTGAGGGCACGGCCGTAATTGCGGCGCCGCTTGCGGACCATGAAAAGGCGGAAACAATAATAAGACTACTAAGAATTATTTTACTCATACTTTATGGGAGCACGAGCGAGGGCCCCTTTGCACCGCTTGGCGCATCGCTTCGCTGGCGAATTGTTGCGTCCCATATTGATACGGTCCAGTCGAGTTTCTTGTGACCGCTCGCACTCTCGAGCACAATTGAATTGTGGGGAATTCAACATGGGCGGGCTTTTTAGCCGCAATCATCATCGTAACAATATCCGCCGCCGGTCTCGGTTGTAAGGGCAAAGGCGGCACGCTCAATTTAGCCGTCGACCAAGCGACCAACTCGAATAAAGCATTGATGTCGGTTTGGACTGAAGTGAACAACTTCTATGTTTTAGATCTCCGCCAAGCGACCTTCGGCGCCAACTCGGCCGCCACAATTACGGCCATCACCGGCCAAGCCTGCGCTTGCCAAGTTCTTATTCAAGGCGGCGAGACCACGGGCAATTTCACCATCGCCAGCTGCGCGGGGGCCGCGCAATGTTCAACTTATAATGGCACCGGCACGTACACCAGAACCGGCGCCGACTTATCTTTTTGTTCCACAACAACCGGGTGCACCAACCTGAGGTAGCGGGAGTTTAGAGTGAAATTTTGGCTCTTACCCCTCCTCATATCTAGCGCATTTTGCGAATTTGCCATCGCGCAGATGTCGGATTGGACTCCGGGCCGGCGGACCACATCCGAGCGCCAGAGCAAAAAACCAGCGGTCAAACGCGAGCCCGCCTCAAATGGCGCGGTTTCAGGCGGCGAGAGATTTTACTTTTCGGTTTTGTACAGCTCCGCCAATGAGGCCACCTACAAAGGCGACACGGTTTTGTTTGGTACACCGGCGGCGTTTTCTGCGAAGGAGACCACCGAGGGCGCGCTCGGCTTTGCCGCAGGCTTTAGATATCGGTCGCCCAATTGGTTTGGTTTTGATGGCGCCGCCGCCTATGAGTTGCCGCGAAAGTCGAAGGGGATTTCGGGCAGTGCCGGCACCGCCACGGTCACAGGCACTTATGAAGGGGATGTCAGCACCAGTTTGCTGGGCCTCGCCGGGAATATGAATTACTCTATCGGTTCGAGTTTTTATCTGTCGGCGGGGATAAATTTTCCCGTGGTGTTTTCGAGCGGCAATCAAGCTCTAAGCGGACTGCTCGGTTACCAAATGGGCGGCGGATATGAATTGACTGAGAACTTTTCCCTCCATCTCGATTATCGAGTTCTGCGCATGAAGGGCATCATCGACGTACCACCACTGAAGTTAACCATCGAGGAGGCAACTTTCCCTGGATTTCTCTTTTACATTAATTACTCATTGTAAGTTGCTCGTTCTGCTCGTCCCACTTTTCTTTGCGCCGATTTCCGCCTTCGCTGGCGGCTTGGCGATGCAAAATCTCGATGTGGAAGACTATAAAAGCGTGGTGCGAAATTATTCGGCCAACTTCACCCACACCACGGTGTCTGGCGCTTCAGGCCTTGGCGGCCTGTTCGGGTTTCAATTCGGATTTTTGTCAGGCCGCACGCAAACGCCCGACATTCACCGCCAAGTGCAAGAGATGGATCCGGTCGCGACGCGGTCGTATTTGCCGCATATGCAAGTGCTCGGTGTAATTTCGATGCCGCTCGGGTTTACCGTCGAGTCGACGTATTTGCCGACGATCGGTAAGTCGGATTTTAAATACAACTCGCTGTCGTTGGGCTTGAAGTGGGCGCCCACCGATATGACTCCCGACTTTCCAGTGAAGGTCGCGGTCAAGGCGCACGCGCAAAGATCCTTTGTGGAGTACGACTATACGATCGGCGGCCAAGCCACTCGGCACGAGTACACGAGCGTCGTGACCGGCGTGATGGGTTACGTGAGCGGAGCCGTTGTCGACATGGTGGAGCCGTATGTGGGAGTGGGTGTGGTGACGGGAACGGGCGAACTCAAAGTCGAAGGTTCCAACCAGGTCTTTAGCGATCCGACCTTCAAGGCCAATCAAAAAGCGACAGCAACGGTCGCGAGCCCACATGTGGTGGTGGGCATTGAATTTAAAATGGGAATTATCAATTTGGCGTTTGAGTATTCGAATCAGTTCAGTACGGATAGCTTCACGGGAAAATTCGCGCTGATGCCGTTCTAAAATTAGCCGTTCCTCAATGAGACACTAAGTAAAGCTACCTAGCCAAAAGTCCGAAAAGACATATTGAGGGACGTAAGTGCTAAACACCATTCGGTATATCACATCCAAGATATGGATCGCGGTTTTTACAATCGTGGTGCCGATCTCCGCCTTCGCCCAATATTCACCAAAGAGTTTAAACATATCGGGCGCCCTATTTGAACCAAACAGTGGCCTGCCGGTGCTTGATACATCGGTCGACTTTCGTTTAGAGATTTGGGACAAAAACGCGACCTGCAAATTGTACGAAGAAACTCACTCATCGCAAAATCTGTCCGACTCCAATGGCGGCTTCTCTTTACAACTGGGGGAGGGCAATCCGGCCAACAATTACGTGTCGGCCGGGGCCACTTTAACATGGCAAGTGTTCGCAAATCCGGGCGCGCCGAATACGGTGGTGGCAGGGTGTGGCGGTGGCGTGCTGCTTTTGCCCGGCGATGACCGCATGATCCGGGTCTACTACGATGTTGGCGGCGGCTTGACCGCGTTAACTCCCGACGTGCCCATTGAATCTTCGGCCTATGCCATGATCGCCGATACGATTCAGGGCAAAACGCTCACGGATCTAATACAAGTTAAAGACGATGTGGGTACCGATTTAACTCAAGCGAATGTCGAAAACGTTTTTTCCGCCAGCAACTATGCCAAGTTGATTCAATTGCTGACCAATACTCTCAGCTCCTCGTATTCGTTCAACGGGCAAACCATTTCTAACGTTGGTAACCCGTCTGTCGGAGGCGATGCCGTCAACAAAAATTATTCCGACACTCGCGTCGCGGGCAGCGCCGTATCTCTAACGGGCATCGGCGTGGGCAACACGCTCATATGGAATGGCTCGGCCTGGGAGGCCGGAACGCCGGCCGCCACCGACAATTCTAAATTGCCTCTCGCCGGCGGAACTATGAGTGGACCCTTGACCTTACAAATGGCCATGCTGGGCCGATACGACAACGCGCAGGAGGCGGCCCTCGGGCTTGGCGTCGCGGATGAAGGCAAGATTTTTTATAACAACCAAGTTGACGCACTTCGGGTTTGGAATGGAACGGGTTTTGTCGGCTTCGGCGCGACCGGAGTGGCCGGCGGCGATCTGACTGGCAATTACCCCAACCCAACAATAAATGTGGGCACCGTCACCACAGCGAAAATTGCCGATGATGCCGTGACCGCCGCGAAAATTGACAATGCGGGTGTGGGAATCAATCGGTTGGTGATCACCGATGGCACAGATCCGAACCTTCTTAAATTTAAAACCTGCGCACTCAATCAGATTCTGCAATGGGGCGCGACCGGTTGGGCGTGCGCGGACGTGGGTGCGACTTTGCCGAACACGGGTATTGTGGCTGGAATGTATGGTTCGTCGACGACTGTTTCGCGAATCGGAGTGAACGCCCAAGGCGTTGTGACTAGTGCCGCCAGTATTGCGATCGCCTTCCCGGTGGATTCTGTCAACGGAAAAACTGGAGCAGTTGTCTTGAATGGCGCGGACCTCGGCCTCGGCACAGCTTCGCTTGAAGATGTGGGCAACGGCGCGAACGAAGTCCCCATGACGGACGCGGGCGGAAAATTGAATCCGTCGGTGATCCCGACCTTGGACATTGGCGACATCAGCGGCGCGATCACACAAATTGTGGCTTCATCTCCTCTCACCGGCGGCGGCACTTCGGGCGTGGTGACGATTGGCCTTGATGCCTCTTCGACCGACGCGGCGATGATTCGCGGAAATGCAGTTCTTGCTGGAGTCCCGGCCGACAATCAAGTCTTAACCTGGAACAACTCGGCTTCGCGTTGGGAAGCGCGCAGTCCGGTCGCGGATGCTGGCATTGTCACGTTGACTGGCGAAAATGGTCTTGTGGTGTCGGGCCCAGCCGCTGTTAAAACAATAAGTATAGATACCGGCGTGACCGCCGGACAAATCATACAAGTCGCGGCCGGCGACCGATTGCCGGTGATCGATGGTAGCAACCTCACAGGTATCAGCAATCTTCGCGGCGTAAATGTCTCGGCCACCGCGCCGACCATTGGCCAAGTGCTCCGCCACAATGGTTCGGCGTGGGAAGCCTTCACACCTGTTGATAATGCCGGCGTCACTTTTGTAGCGATGGGTAGCGGTTTGCTCGGCGGCAATATTACCGTCACCGGAACAATCAACGTCGACGTCGGGATTGGCGCCAATCAAATTCCGCAGCTCAACGCCAATGGCTTTCTCGGAATCGGAACCGCCACCGTTACGACCGGTGTGGTCGCGGACTTCTTTGGCGATGCAGTCACAAACAGTGCAGTTATGCTACCACGTGCGACGACCGCAAATCGCCCGACCGCCGGTGTGGACGGGATGATTCGCTACAACACCACGCTAGCTAAATTCGAAGTTTATGAGAATGGCGATTGGTTTAATATGGCGACCGGTGATGTATCCTCGCAGTGGAACGACGGCGCTGCGAGCTCAATCAATTATGTGGCCGGAAATGTGGGCATCGGCACCGACGCGCCTCGCGGAATGATCGATGTCGCAGGCGCAGTGATTACGCGAGCCGCGGCCAGCGAAGGCACCGGACTTATCGACTTCGGTCAGGGCAACATGAAGTATACCGCGCTCGATTGCCAAGGTTTCGATCTGCACAATATGAAAGACGGCGGAACTTACATGCTGGCTATTCAAGGAACCACGCCCGCCACCTGCGCCTTTGATGCTTATAGCGACGCCGGCACAACGCCGCTCGTCGTGCATCTGCCGCCCGGACATGGCGATACGACCAACGGCACTCACACCATTTACAACTTTGCGGTTATGGGGACGCATGTCTATGTCAGCTGGACGCCGGGATATTAATTTTTTGCTCGGAGCTTTGTTGCTCGTGCCGCTGCTTTGCGCGCCGATAGCGGACGCCGCGGGATTTCTTCACACGCAGGCGTTTCAACAGCGAACTGGCTTTTGCCGCGATAAAGGTGCATGGCTCACTTACAATGCGTCGGGAGCTGGCACGGCCGCGAGTCCATACTTGATTTGCAATGCGGCCCAGTTAGCAAATATCGGCATCGATGCGGCTGCCGTGAATAAGGTTTATAAACTGATGGGCGATATTGATCTTGCGCCTTACTATGCCGTGCCCAACGCACAGTTTCGCATCGCCAACTGTGGCGCCGGCTGCGCCCCATGGGATGGAGCGACTAACTTTACCGGAACGTTTGACGGCAACGGATTCACGATAAAAAATTTCACTTACATTAGCCCGGGTACTCGAGGAGTTGGTCTATTTGCCAGCACATGGGGCAATGCACGAATTAAAAATCTTCGCATGACCAACGTTAATGTGTCTGGCGGAACCGAGAGCGGGGGGCTCGTCGGGAATGTCTCTTTTTCCGCGATCGACAACTGCCATGTTCAAGGGACAGTCACCGGCAACGACACGTATGTCGGAGGAATTGTCGGAGTTTCGTACCACTTGGCGCTCAGCAACTCGTCCTTCTCGGGAACGGTTTCCAATACGGGTCAATACACCGGCGGAGCTGTGGGCGCCATTATGGAGAGTATTGTTTACGCCGTGAAAACTTCGGGCGTTGTGACCAGCACCACTTCAGTTGTGGGTGGTCTAGTTGGGCGCACCGGCCAAGCATGGGGCGTTCCGCCGGGAATCATTTCAAATTCGTACTCGACCGCAAATGTCACCGGAACCAGTGAGGTTGGCGGAGTGGCTGGCCATTTTGATTCCTATGCGTCGCGCTCAAGAATTATACGAACCTATGCCACCGGCACAGTCACCGGGACAAGCCGTGTGGGAGGTTTGGTCGGCCTGCAAGATGGCGGCGCAACTTATGACTCCTACGCCACCGGCACCGTAAACGGCATGGGCGGCAGCGGGCAGGTGAAGCGTCTGATCGGCCGGGTCGAAAACGCCGGCGTCATATCAAACTCATATTATTTATCTACTTCGGCCTGTGACAGCACGGGCGCGAGCGGAGCCTGCGGGGCCAACGGCACCGGGCATGCGGCCCTGTCGGATTTTTACTCGAGTGCCAATGCGCCCATGAGCAGTTGGGACAAAGTGCGAAACACGGGCGACGGGCCCAATGACTTTTGGGCCTTCAGTGGCTCGGGCCACGCGAAGCTGTGGAATGAAGACACTCGTGCCTTTAAGCCGCCCTTCCCGGGCTCAGGCACCTTAGCTAGCCCCTATCTAATTTCGACCGTGGCCCACTTCAACGCCATTGCGCAGAATCCGCGCTGGACCGGCGCTGAGTTTCGGTTAAGTGCCAACATCGACTTCGCATCGGGCGCCTTCAACCAAGTGGGCGGATCGCACGCTTCCTTCTCAGGGCACTTTGATGGCAACAATTTTTCGCTTTCGAACATTGTCAACAATCAGCCTGGCGAAGATCGCGTAGGCGTGTTCGGTTTAGTGCGCATTTCGAACATCCACAATCTGACTGTAAACAATGTTAATATATCTGGAGCTTGGGAAGTCGGCGGTTTGGTGGGATTATTCGATACGTCGTCCATGAACGATGTGCGTGTCGTTGGCGGAACTGTAACCGGGAGCGGGAATTACGTGGGTGGAGTTTTTGGCCGAGCGACTAAAAATGGGAGCAGCCATCAGATGGGCAATACCGCCAATGTCACCGGCGTCGACTATGTCGGAGGTATCGGTGGAGAGCAATGGGCGTCGTCCGACATCGAGCGAGTTTTTAATAGGGGAAATATCAGCGGTGCCGGTCGCGTTGGCGGACTTTTTGGTAATCTGAGTATGAATACTCTGAGGAATGGCTATTCGACCGGAACGGTGACAGGCACGGCCGATCGGGTCGGCGGCCTCGTTGGTGAACTATCGAGCCAAATTGAACGGTCCTATTCGACGGGCGCTGTGACTGGAGTAAATGCCGTCGGTGGAGTTGTCGGAGCGGGTAATGGTTCGGCAATAGTTCGCTCTTTTGCGACGGGAGCTGTAACTGGCCAGGGCGATACGGCCGAAGTTGGGTTTGTGCGCGGAACCGGAACCGGAGCCTTCACTCACGCCTATTATTGGGCGGGTCTTGCTTGCGACAGCACCGGGTCTGGCGGATCGTGCAACACCAACGCGACCGGAAGCCATGCCGATATAACGAATTTTCACACGCAAGGATTTCAACCAGTTTCAGGATTTTCGGTCCCGGGGACTTGGACTCTGGTGGGTGGATCTTTTCCCAAGCTGACTTGGGAACCTTAATTCAAACTGGCCCACTTTCCTGTGGTTGGTAATTCCTAACATTTTGAATGGGCAGGGAAATTGCTTTATTTCTCTGAATGCATGCCTTTTCAAAGCCATTTGCAGTTGAGCTACATCCATGTCCGCATCTCGGACAAAGAATTCGGCATGGCCGTTTTTACCGAAAGTCGCAGCGAAAATGGATCCTCAGGTGGAGGTGTTGCGAATGCGGAAAAACTTTTTCTGAAGCCACGGGTCTCCCAGAGTTTGGGCAGAACAAACGGCACCTAAATCGCTCGATCGAAGAAGACTTGTGCTCTGGAGTGTCGCAAAGGCGAATCAGTCTTTTAATGAAAATTTCTCGTACGACAGTGGCGCGGAAACTAAAATTTTTGGCTCTGCAGGCCAAGTTTCGGCAAATTCGTTATCTGAGTCGATTCGCCTCGATGCCCGTCACTCGCGCTCAGTTCGATGAAATGGAAACTCACGAGCACACAAAATTAAGGCCCCTAAGCATTGCACTTATGGTTGAAGAAGGTACGCGAAAGATCCTTGGCTTCGAGGTGAGCTCGATGCCAGCGAAGGGACTCCTAGCTCGAAAGGCGCTTAAGAAATACGGACCTCGCCGAGATGACCGCCCTCAGGCAATGAGAAAGTTACTTAGAGAAGTTGAAACTATTTTAGATCCAAACGCCCAGCTCACATCGGATCAGAATCCCAAATACCCTGGCTGGTTGCATCCGAGTTCCTATGTGCACAAAACTATCAAAGGTCGGAGGGGAGCTGTCACCGGACAAGGCGAGCTCAAGAAAGTCGTCTTCGATCCGCTTTTTTCACTGAATCACACCTGTGCGATGATTCGCGCAAATGTGAATAGACTCTTTCGCAAAACGTGGTGCACAACGAAGAAGGCTGAGGCTTTGACCGATCATTTATGGCTTTACATGGATTTTCATAACCAGGTGTTAACTAAAAACTGAGGTCCGGAACACTTTCAATTCAGAAAAACCACAAGAAAGTGGGCCAGTTTTGTTCTAATTGATGTTACTGACTTGCGCGATATACGGCAAATTTCTGTAGTAACCCTGATAGTCCAAACCGTAGCCAACCACAAAATCGTTGGGAATTTTAAAGCCGACCAAATCCACGTCGCATTTTTCCTTTAAAGCGTCGGGCTTCATCAGCAGGGCCGCGGTCATCAATGTTTTAGGTTTATGCGCCGACAAATGGCGTTTTAAAAAATTTAACGTAAGTCCGGTGTCGACGATATCTTCGACGATCACCACGTTTTGGTCGCGAATCGAGCGACTTAAATCCATGGTCACTTTCACTTCGCCGCTCGAAACGAGAGCGTCGGCGTAGGAAGAAACTCCGCAAAAATCGCAGGTCATATCGGTGTCGATATGGCGAATCAGATCCGCATAGAACATAAACGAGCCTTTAAGCACGCCGACGACGATCAGATCCTTGCCACGGAATTTATCGGTGATGGCGGCGCCCATTTTGCGAACGCGTTCTTGAATTTCTTCTTCTGAGATAAGGGGCGATAGCCGAAGCTGCTCCATGTCCGTACTCCTACTGCGGCTTAAGGTAACGGACTGCACATTTCTGTCAAGGGCCGAGCGCTTAAATCCGGATCAAAATGCTTGCGGCATCGGGCCTCATAGACCTCACTGGCGCCCACTAAGATATCTTCTTGCGAGGCGATCAGGCGCTGGGTTCGCGTGGCTGGAGCGCCACAGGTGCGGCAAATCGCGTGCGGCTTGGTTACGACCTCGGCGATGGCCATCAGATGGGGCATTGGGCCAAAGGGGCGCCCACGCCAATCTGTGTCGAGACCGGCGATTATTACGCGGCGGCCTTGTTCGGCCAGTATTGAGGCTACGGTGGGGAGTTCGTCGCCCAAAAACTGGCCTTCATCGATACCGACGACTTGGGTGGCGGGTTCAACCAGGGTGAGGATTTCTTCAACGTCTAAAATAGGTTGGGCGGTGAATTTGGTCAGATCGTGCGAGGCGACTTCCTCTCGGGCGTAGCGGGCGTCGATTCGGGGTTTAAAAGTCTGCACGGGCAGGCGGGCGATCTTGGCCCGGCGCAGGCGGCGGATGAGTTCTTCGGTTTTACCGCTGAACATACAGCCGGCGATCACTTCGATCCATCCGGACTCCGGTTGCGGGCGTGTGAATCCGTCAGTCATAGTTGCTCCCCCGTTTTGCTTTGAAGATAAAACCGTAGTACATTTCTGAGCGATTCCAAATGAAAATTTGAGGAGAAAATATATGGCCAAACATAAAGCCAAGAAGATTGCGAAAAAATCCAAGGCGAAAGCATCGAAGATTAAAAAGTCGACCGCAAAAGCGGCTAAAAAATCCGCCAAGCCTATGAAAAAAGCTGTGAAGAAGTCAGCAGCCAAAAAAATGAGCAGTGCTGGCAGCAAGCCGGTTGCGAAAATCTATAAGCCAGCTGTCACGGTGGGCAAAGAATTGCCAGACTTGACTCTGCCAGCCACAGGCGGCACCGAAATTTCGCTCACCGAGTTGCGAGGCAAACGGGTCGTATTGTTTTTTTACCCGAAAGATTCCACTCCCGGCTGCACCATCGAAGGGCGTGACTTCACGCGCTTGCATGAAGAGTTCAAAGCCACCAACACTGAAGTGTTTGGCGTATCGCGCGATTCTTTAAAGTCGCACGATAAGTTTAAAGAGTGCGAAGGCTATTCGGTCGAGTTGTTGAGCGACGAAAAAGAAGAAGCCTGCAAACTGTTCGGCGTTATCAAAATGAAAAACATGTACGGCAAACAAGTCCGCGGCATTGAGCGATCGACCTTTGTGATCGATCAAGACGGGCGTTTGGTTAAAGAGTGGCGCGGAGTGAGTGTGCCTGGGCATGCGGACGAGGTTTTGTCTTACGTGAAGACGCTTTGATGATCGGCCGGCGGAGCTGGCCTCTAGAATGCAAAAAAGCGAAGCCGGGAGGCCCGCTTTTTTGTGTGAGGTAGAACGCAAAAATCGCCGAAGCCAAAAACGGCGATAACCTCAAAATCACCCGCGCCGGACATTAAACGTCGCATCACCGCGGATGTGCGTCGGCAGGTGTGGAAGCAGGCTGGCAGCCAGTGCCAGAACTTCGGCTCGACTCACGCCCTTCAGATTGACCATATTCAGCCAAAGACTTTGGGTGGATCCGATGAGGCAGAAAACCTTCGACTCTTGTGTCGGCCCTGTAACCAGAGAGCCGCGATCGAAAGTTTAGGCCTCACTAAAATGCAGCGCTATTTGGATCGGCCAGCGGACGGCTGACATTTGGTTTTGAAGCTTTATTGGCTGGTAAAATGTTAGATGGCGACATTTAGCCCATAAAGTAATATGGAAATGAATGCTTAGACGGCGCGAGATCGTGAGTTTCTAAAGCAGCTTCGTCTTGAGTGCCCGGCGAGCTTTAAAAAGTAGGAGAGAGTTATGACCAAGGGTCTGTTGATAATCTTGTTTGGTGTAGGATTTTTAGGGTGTGCCTCAAAGCCTGCTGTGGAGCGGGCGTCTGCGTCTGCCATGAGCAAGTTTGAAGCGGAATACCTCGCGCTGAGCTTTGTAGTAATGGAAAATTGTTTTGCGAAGGCGGCATCTTCGAAAACGGATTTGATAGAAGGAACCTTGAACGGGGAGATCACGGTTAAAGAAGTTGGCCAAGATTTGAAAATTTTTGAGCAAACGTTCAAAAAGCTCGACGCTAAAAAAGTAGAAGCTTGCGTGAATGACCACAAGGTCGGGGTCGCTCGCAAAGGTGTTAAATCAGCAAAAATAACCCGTCATTCCGGGGAAGGCGGGGCTTGGACCGTTATCTATGATGGCGACGTATCGGGTACCATCGCATTTTTGATCGTCCGTCGTAAGTCCGCGCCGGGTGAGTATATGTTGTGGACAAGCAATGGCGGATCTTTGGGCACTTGGTACAATGACCGTCAGTTTTTCAAAGACGCCCATCTTCCTCCTCACGGACTCAAATTTGATAAGAACGGAGTGCTCAATCCAATCAACGACTAGCGTTGTTCAAGTTCGGCTGCACCTCAACGCCCGCTTTTCTCGACTGACTAAATCCGATCGCGATGGCTTGAGCCTCGACTACTTCACCTGAACCGAAATCACCCAGTCGGTCAGATTGGCGCGGAATTCGGGCGAAGAGAAAATTCCCCAGGGGCCTTCGCCGGCGCGGGCGATAAATTCTTCGCGCGGGGCGCGGTTGGGTGGCTCCATCACGATCAACAACAAGCCCGCCGTCGTGAGACTGCTTGAACCGTTGAGCGCCGTTTCGACGGTCGCTCGGACGGCCGGGTCGGCCGACGCCGTCGTGCCGGCGACTTCGGGTTGGGGCAAAACCAGCGTCGACTCCCACTTTAAACCAGCATCTTTGTTTTCGACTTTGCTCACTTGAAAAAACAAACCGTACTGAAACGCTTCCGTCGTGGTGGGCGGCGTTTCTACCGCCATCTGTTGGCCCTGAGTCAGCGGAATCGTGCGGCCCAGCGCAACTCGGCGCCCGACGCTTTGAATCTCTTCACTGATCTTCGCGCCCGACGGATAAAGGTAAGCGCGTCCGCCGGTGCTTTCGCTAATTTTTTCAGCCAACGCAATTAAATTGGCCAGGGCTTCGCGCGGAACTTCCCAATGCGTGACCTCAAGTTTGTGCGTGCTGGTGAGCTTAACGGCGTCGGCAGGGGCGGCGCCCTTAGTAGAGCCACTGCCGGCCTCGGAACTTTCGCTGCCTTCGGATGCGGCAGCGGTAGCCGCGACAGTAGAGTCCGCTTCGGGCGCAGTACTTTCTGCAGCACTCGGCGCCGCCGTTCGAGCCGCGCGCGGAGCCCGGGGCGGGCCCGGTGCCTCGCTCGGGTCACCGGCATCGCGCGAGGACAGCGGCAAATCGAGCAGGTTGCCGATCTGCTGGCTGACGATCGTACTTTGCGAATAGATAATGTAACCAATCACAAAAGCCACCGCAAATCCCATTAACGAGAGGTGCAGATTAGGATTTTGCAGAACCCGAACGATGAAGGGCCGCGGCTTGGCCACATATTGCTCAATATTGAGTCCGCAGCTGGCGCAGAATTGATCCTTCGGTTGCGCAAATCCGCAACGCGGGCATTCCATCATCATATGACTTCAGGCTAACATTTTGCGCCAAAAAGGTGATACTGAAATCCTATGCACAAGCCTGTCCTACTGAATGAAGTCCTGCAATTCTGCGGTGAGATCCACCCTAAACGGATTTTAGACGGCACGTTCGGCAGAGGCGGCCATACACGAGCGATGCTCAGTCTTCCGTCGAGTCCGAAAGTTATCGCTCTCGATCAGGACTTGGACGCCGTAAAGTACGGTCGCGATACATTTAGCGCCGAGATAAACGCCGGAAATTTACAAATTTTGCACGGGAGCTTTCACCGCCTGAACGACGCCTTGGGAGCGGAGGATCCGGGATTCGATGCGATCTTGCTCGACCTTGGCGTCAGCTCTCCCCAGCTCGATGTTGCCGAGCGGGGATTTAGTTTTTATCACGACGGACCGCTCGACATGCGAATGAATCAAGCGCCGGGTGCGCCGACTGCGGCCGATATCGTGAACTCCTGGTCGGAAGTCGAGCTGGTGGATATTTTTGTGCGCTATGGGGAAATCCGCCGCCCGCAAAGAGTGGTCCGGGCCATAGTCCAGGATCGCACAACCACGCCGTTCACCACGACCCGCCAACTGGCCGGATTGATTGAAAGAGTTGAAGGCTGGAAGCGCAAGGGCCACCACCCGGCGACCACATATTTTCTCGCGCTAAGGATGACGGTGAACAATGAACTCGAAGGGCTCAGCGAATGCATCCCCGACCTTATGCGAGCTTTAACCGAAAAAGGCCGTCTTTTGGTTATCACATTTCACTCTCTCGAGGACCGCATCATCAAGTATGCTTTTAGAGAGAGTGATTTGGGTTTTCCGCTCTTCAAAAAGGTCATCGTACCGTCAAGAGAAGAGCAAAAAGAAAACCCGCGCGCGCGCAGCGCGAAACTAAGAATTTTTCAGCGAGGTCGGGCAGAATGAATCGCAATATAACCCGCATGCAAGAGATCAAACCTTTTTTAAGCGTTTTACTTTTGGTCTCAACTTTATTTGGCCTCGTGCTCCTCAAGATGGAAGTGCGCCGGATCGGTTATTCAGTTTTAAAATCCACGCAAGAGTACCGCAAAATGAAAGACCAATACCGCTTGATGACGATGGAGTATGCGCGCCTAACCCGACCCGATGCCGTTCATAAGTACGCCACAAAAAGATTAAACTTCAACGACGCCCGTGACGGGCAGATTATTCAACTCTCGGGAATGAAGCTTGCGATCCCGCAATAACCGCACCCTATGAAAAGTCGAATCATATTTCTTTTTTCCTGCTTTCTCGCTCTCTGGTCGGTGCTCTTGCTGCGCGCGATGTTTATTCAGATTTTTCCCGACGGGCGCCTCGACAATTTAAAGCGCAAACAATTTGAAACCTCCCTGCAAATTCGCACCCGTCGCGGCGCTATTTTAGATCGCAATGGCAAAGAGTTGGCCGCCAGCGTGCCCGCCTATTCGCTGTTCGCTGACCCCAAGATGCTCGGTGATTCTGAAGCGCTGTCGGCGCGATTGGCAAAATATCTTGGCATTTCGCGAACGACTTTGCGCAAGCGCCTGCGCGATCGCGCCCGGCGCTTTGTTTGGATTCGCCGTCAGCTCAATGAAAAACAACGCGATGAAATCAAAAAATGGGGCGAGCCCGGACTGGGTTTTGTGGAAGAACCCATGCGCGTGTATCCGAATGGCAACCTTCTCTCGCACGTCCTCGGGTTTGTCGGCTCCGAGGGCGAAGGGCTCGAGGGCTTAGAGCTGCAGTTCAACAAAAGTCTGCAAGGCCAACTGAAGAGCGTGTTGTTGCCACGAGACGCGCGCGGGCGCCCACTCCTACAAGACGGCCGCTCGCTGACCGAAGTCCCTGACGGCGCTGACTTAGAACTGACCATTGATCACGAGGCTCAGTTTACGCTCGAGCAGGAGCTAAACGCGACGGTGCAAAAATTCGGCGCCGAAAGTGCCGTCGGGGTCGTGATGGACGCGCAGACCTCAGAAATTTTAGCCATGGCCAATATCACTCAAGGTGCCGCAACAGCCGCCCCGCGATCCAAAGCCCTGCAGCGCAATCGCATTGTCACCGATTCGTTCGAGCCCGGTTCAACTATGAAAACCTTTGTCGTCGCCGCCGGACTTCGCGAAGGAATGCTCAAGCCCTCGACCAAGTACGATTGCGAAGGCGGCCGGATGAAAATCGGCGACAAGTGGATTTCAGAAGCGGAAGCCAATCACAAATTTGGCCTGATGACGGTGACAGAAATTTTGGCCATGTCGAGCAATGTGGGCGCCGCAAAAATCGCTTTTCAGCTCGGTGACGAGCGCTTGCACAAAACTCTGATCGATTTTGGTTTCGGCTCCAAACTTGGCGTTGAGCTGCCCGGCGAAGTGCGGGGAATTTTGAACCCTCTACCGTGGCGCCCGCATTTGCTGAGCAACGTCTCCTTTGGTCATGGTATGACGGCGACACCGATGCAAATGATCTCGGCCTACGCCGCCATCGCCAACGGCGGAGTTTTGCGCAAGCCCCTGCTGGTGCGCTCGATCAAACGGCCGGATTCGCCCGAGCCACAGATTTTTCATGCGGAAGAAATCCGCCGTGTGATGACTCCGCCCGAGGCCGCGACCATGCGGTTGATGCTCTCGGCCGCGACCGAAGAAAAAGCCACCGGCTATCTCGCGCGCATACCGGGCTACTTCGTCGGGGGTAAAACCGGCACGGCGCAAAAGGTCGACCCGGTGAAGGGCGGTTACAAAAAAGATTCGTACATTTCGAGTTTTGCCGGCTTCGCGCCGGTGCACAATCCGCGCTTCGTAATTTTTATTGCCGTCGATAATCCGCAAAAAGTTTCTTATTACGGCTCGCAGGTGGCGGCGCCGGTGTTTGCTAAGATGGCGCAGTATATGGTTCGCCGCGCGGGTCTCACGCCCGTTATGATTTCTGAGAGCAATGTGATCCCAAAGCCCGCGGCGTTGACCGATCTGCAGACGGCGGCCATTCAAGAAATTAAACGCATGCAAGAGGCCGAAGATCATCCGGCCGATGGCAAAGCGGTATTCCCCAATTTGCATGGCATGACCTTGCGCGAAGCGCTCAATCGGATTCGGCCCAATGTAAATCGCGTGGATATTCGCGGCCACGGCGTCGTGGTTCGCACCGTACCGCCGGCCGGAGCTGATTTCTCAAAAAAGCGCAGTGTTCGGTTGGTTCTGGAAAATCCATGAAGCTCCCTCAGCTCCTCTCTCTCTTTCAACAACTCAAGTTCGGCGAGTCCGCCAACGCCGAAGTCAAAGAGGTGACGCAAGATTCGCGCAAAGCCGGGCCGGGAGTGGTCTTTGTGGCCATTCGTGGCGCAAGCGGCGATGGGCATGATTTTATCGAGCAAGCTGCCAATGCAGGGGCCTGCGCTTTGGTGGTTGAAGACACCGGCAAAATTCCCACCGCCTACAAGGGCGCGGTGGTGAAGGTGCCATCGACCCGGCAGGCGCTCGATCTGATCGCGCAGAGATTTTTTGGCGAACCGGCAAAAAATTTATTCTGCGTCGGTGTGACCGGAACCAATGGCAAAACCACAATCACCTACATGGTTGAGGCCATTTTTAACGAATTCGGCTGGCCCACCGGCGTGCTCGGCACCATCGATCACCATTTGGGGACACACAAATGGCCGAGCGCTCTCACCACGCCCGATCCGCTCACGCTGCAGCGGCGGCTTAAGGAGTTTGTCTCGCTCGGCGCGCAGGCCGCGGCCTTTGAGGTTTCGTCACACGCGCTCAAGCAACATCGAGCCGATTCGCTGCCCTTCGCGGTTGGCATTTACAGCAACTTCACGCGCGACCATTTGGATTATCACGGCACCATGCAAGACTATTTCACCGCGAAAGAAAGATTGTTCACCGATCTGCTCGGGCGGCACGAGGGCGTAAATGTGGCGGTGCTCAATGCCGACGACCCCGAAGTCAGAAAAGTGCGAGTGGGCGAGGGTGTGACGACTTGGTGGTATGGACAGAAGGACGCGGATTTTACTTTTCGTTCGCTTCGGCAAGATTTAAACGGAACGCTGTTTAATTTGAGCACTCCGCGTGGCAATGCTGAAATTTTTCTGCCATGCACGGGATTGCACAATGTCTATAATGCGGTCGCGGCCTGCGCGGCAGGTCTCGCGGCCGGAGTTTCGCTCGACACCGTGGCCGTTGCGCTTGGCAAATTCCGCGGTGCTCCGGGGCGCCTTCAGCGAGTGCCGAATAAAAAGGGTCTGCATATTTTTGTTGATTATGCCCACACCGATGACGCACTGGCTACAGTGCTTCGGGCTCTCGCTCAGGTGCGCGCCGAGTCCTCTCATCCCGGCCGAATTTTCACCGTTTTTGGTTGTGGCGGTGATCGCGATCGCGGCAAACGCCCTCTTATGGCGGCGGCCGCGGCTTCACTCTCGGACGGACTTATCATCACCTCGGACAACCCCCGTACCGAAGATCCCGAGAAAATAATCGCCGATATTGTCAAGGGTGTGCCGGTGGGTTGGTCCGGTGAACTAACTGTTGAAATTGACCGGCGAAAAGCCCTTTCTCTCGCCTTGCAAATGGGGCGGGAAGGTGATGTGATTTTAGTGGCCGGAAAAGGCCATGAAGACTACCAAATTATCGGCGATCAACGCCTGCATTTTTCCGACGTAGAGGTTTTGACAGAACTGCTATGAGTAAATGGATTTGCCCAATTTCAGAGTTGCAACAAGCCACCGGTGGGCAAATCGTCTCGCAACATATCTCTGAGTTTTCTCGGGTCGGCACCGACACACGCACCGATCTCACGGGAAAATTGTACGTCGCTTTGAAGGGCGACAATTTTGACGGGCACAATTTTGTGGCCGCGGCGGTCGAAAAAGGCGCCGCGTGTGTATTGGTGCATGAGTTCCGCGAAGAGTGGAAGCCGCTGCTGACCAAAGCGTCGTTTGTGCAAGTTAAAGATACCTTGCATGGCCTGCAGGAGTTCGGCCGTTACTGGCGGCGAAAATATAAATTTAAGGTGATCGGTATCACCGGCTCCAATGGCAAAACGTCGACTAAGGAATTTGCTTATATATTGCTCAAAGAAAAATTCGCAACTCACGCCACCAAGGGCAGCTACAACAATCATTGGGGAGTTCCGCTGTCGATCTTGGGCGCGGGGCCCGACACCACCCATTTGATTTTAGAATTGGGCATGAACCACTCCGGCGAAATTTTTAAACTCTGTCAGATCGCCGAGCCCGATATTGTTGTGGTGACGTCTGTGGGGCGCGCGCACATTGGTGAGCTGGGCACGCAAGAAAATGTGGCCAAGGCGAAAGAAGAAATTTATTTAGCCTGCCCAAATGCGCTGCACGTGTTTAATCGCGACAACGAGTGGACCATGCGGATGGAAACGCGCTCACACGCCGACAAAATTATTTTTTCGGCGTTTAAGCCCGAGGTCGATGTGCATTTTCGCGCCCAGCGCTTGAGTTGGGAAGGCTTGGACATTATCGGACATATCAAAGGCGAGAAAGGCCACTGCTGGGTGCATGTTCTCGGTCGGCAAAACACGGTCAATTTAATGGCCGCCTCGGCCTTGGCGCTGGCGGTGGGCATGACACCCGCTGAAATCTGGGCGCGCCTGCCCACGATCAACGATACAGCGTGGGGCCGCAATCAGGTTTTAACCATGCAAAACGGCGCTAAGATTTTGTTTGATGCGTACAACGCCAATCCGGATTCGATGACGGCGTTGCTAAAAAATCTTTATGAAATGGACGTGAGGGGCCGCAAATTTCTTGTGGTCGGTGACATGGGTGAACTGGGCTCGTTTACCGATACGGCGCACGAAGAGGCGGGCGAGAAGGCCGGAGCCGTGGGCTTTGAGGGCATTTGGTACGTGGGCGCCAATGGCACTGCGTTTTCGCGCGGCTTAAATAAAGTGGCAAAACCCAATGTGTTTCACTCCAGCGCGGACGTCGACTCTGAGATCAGCAATAAATTTGTGGGTCTGCTCAAAGATGGCGATTTGGTAGCCGTGAAAGCTTCGCGCTCAACGGAGCTGGAGCGAGTTTTAAAACTATGGCCGTTGCAAGTTCCGCTAGGCCCAAAACCATGAGTACCAGAGAGGTACCAGGTACCTTTTCGGTTCGCGTCACAGGAGAGTACGATGCTGTATAAATTTTTAGTCGAGCTCTCAGAAATCTCCTCCACCTTCTCGGCTTTCAACGTATTCCGCTACATCACCTTCCGCACTTTTATTTCGTTCTTCACGGCCTTTTTTGTGTGCTATTTGTTTGGCCCCTATTTCATTCAAACGCTCAAGAAAAAGCACTTCGGCCAGTCGATTCGCGACGACGGCCCGCAGTCGCACCAAAAAAAATCCGGCACGCCCACCATGGGCGGTGGTTTGATTCTGCTCGGCTTTTTAGTGCCCGCGTTTTTGTGGGTCGATCTCACATCGCCTTTGGTGCTTGGCGTCCTCGCAGTGACCTTTGGATTTGGCATGGTCGGCTATTGGGACGATTGGTTAAAGGTTTCAAAGAAAAACGCCAAGGGCGTTAAGGGTAAGGTTCGCTTAGGGCTGGAGTTCGCGATCGTGGGCGCCGTGGTTGGATATTTGATTTATAACCACCAGCTGCCGACCAAAGTGACTTTTCCCTTCTTTAAGCACCTGCATTTTGACCTAGGCTGGGGCTATTTGATTTTTGCCTCATTGGTTGTGGTCGGCTGCGCCAATGCGGTGAATTTGACTGACGGTTTGGACGGCTTGGCCATTTTTCCCGTGATCATCTGCGCGGGAACTCTGGGTATATTTTCGTATGTGGCAGGTCATGCTCGTATTGCCGAGTACTTGTCGATTCCCTACATGGCTGGGACGGGGGAGTTGTGTCCGTTGGCGGGAGCGATTATGGCCGCTGGCATGGGTTTTTTATGGTTCAACACCTACCCAGCGCAGGTCTTTATGGGCGATGTGGGAAGCTTGTCTTTAGGGGGGTTTTTGGGAATTACGGCCGTAATTACCCAAAACGAGCTGTTGTTGATCATCTTAGGTGGCGTATTTGTGGTTGAGGCGCTGTCCGTGATCACCCAAGTCATATCCTTCAAGCTCACGGGCAAACGCGTGTTTAAAATGGCGCCGATCCATCACCACTACGAGCTCAAGGGCCTCGACGAAACGAAAATTATCGTTCGATTTTGGATTATATCGATTCTGCTGGCAGTGATTTCGCTCGCGACGCTAAAGTTGCGTTAGAGTCACCAACGACGACCTGGATCATGCAGTTTGCCATTGCCTTAGGCACCTATTCCGGTTGCCCCCCAGGGGCGCCAAAGCAAAATAAACGGCAATAGAGCTTTTGAGGGTGGAATTCGGAAGCGACTTTGTGGTAGCTATCTGTGATCAAAGATAGCTCCCAGGAGTCATATGGAATTAAGTGAATTAAATGGCAAACGGATTCTTATTGTCGGTTTGGCCAAAACGGGCGTCTCGTTAGCTAAATTACTGACCCGCCACAATGCCGCGGTGACGATTTCTGACCATAAATCTAAAGCTGAATTGTCGTCGCACCTTGAGCAGCTCGATGGGTTGAATGTGACCTTAGAGCTTGGCGGTCACACCCCGAAAACATTTTTAAGCCAAGATTTAATTATCCTCTCTCCCGGCGTGCCGCCGCACTTGAAGATCTTTGATTACGCGCGCTCGCAGGGCGTAAACGTAACGGGCGAGCTCGAGTTTTGCGCGCAGTTTATTAACGATGAGCCGATCATCGCCGTAACGGGCACCAACGGTAAAACCACAACCACACATTTGATTCATACGTTTTTGGCCGAGAGTGGTGTGAAGACGTGGACCGGCGGCAATTACGGCGAACCGTTGAGCGATTATTTGCTTAAGGGTGAAAAGGCCGAAGTGCTGGTGCTTGAAGTTTCGTCGTTCCAGCTGGAACATGTGCAGACATTTAAACCGACCAATATCGTATTTACGAATTTAGCCGAGAATCATTTAGACCGCTATCGCACCATGGAAGAGTACGTAAATGCGAAACGGAAAATCTTTTTAAAGACCAACGGCAAAACCACATCGATCTTAAACGCCGACGACAACGCGGTGGTTGAGCTGGCGCGGGATCCGATGGTGCAGCAGGGCCGGATTTTCTATTTCTCGCGTAAGCCCATTTTAGAGCCGCAGATTATGGAAATCGGCGGCGCCGTAACGATTAAAAACCAAGTGCGCATGCGCACGCACGCGCGCCCTGAAATTGAGTATTACTCCGTTGAGTCGACCAAAATGCGCGGCAAGCACGCCCACGAGAATATAATGGCGGCGATCTTGGCGGCCCGTGAACATGGCGCCAAACACGAAGTGATTCAGCAAGTGATCGAGAACTATAAAGGTATGCCGCACCGGCTCGAGTACGTTCGTAAAGTGGGCGGAGTTGAGTTTTACAACGACTCTAAAGCCACCAACGTTCACGCCGTTTTGCGCGCGTTAGATTCTTTTGAAGAAAACGTGATTTTGATTATGGGCGGAAAAGAGACCAATCTGAACTACGCTCCCTTGCGCGATAAAATTCAGCGCAAAGTGAAAACGTTGATTCTGGTCGGTGAGGCCAAAGAGCGCATCAACCGCGACATCGGCGATTTTAGCGAAACGTTCTTGATCGGCACATTTGAAGAAGCGGTCTTGATCGCTTATCAAAAGTCGCGCATCGCCGACACCGTGTTGCTTTCGCCCGGAGCCTCCAGCTTCGATATGTTTGATTCCTACGTCGAGCGCGGGAATTATTTTAAAGAGATCGTGAATAAGTTTAAGTGATCTTTAGCGCGGGCTCGCGTTCGTGCGGGCCCGGCGGCGCCCAGCCGACCGCCGGATCGGCGCATTAATACAAAATGGGTGAGTTCTACGCGTACCCCACTGAGTGTGCGCAAATTTTTCGCTACTCACAGACATGGTCGTTCGCTACAAGGGTTTCACCCTTTGGAGAACATATGAAATCGATTTGTTTGTTTACGGTGACCCTATTCTCATTCATCGCCTGGGCTGATTTGCCTGAAATTGAGGTGATCAACAGATATTCGGATCTCGCGAAGTTCTTGAAGAATGTGCACTGCCCTCCATACGACCGGGCCACCTTCGAAAAGGCTGGAGACACCTTGATCCTTCCCCTGCAAAACACGTCCTTGCAGGCTTATCTCGCGTTGGGTGGGGTCATCACTTCAATCGAGACCAAGGTCACTTCACGTGAGATAGATCCGCCCACATCTACATCCCCCAGCATGAACAGCATTTGGCACGATAAACTGGACGCCACCTTGCGAGTGACTATGCCCGATGCGTCCTACCTCAATTTCTCGTTTTATAATTGTGAGAGAACTCTGCAGTTCTATCCTATGTACGGCATTCTTGAGCCGATGCCGTGGTCTCCCAAGGTGGAACCGGTGGAAGAAGCTCCGGCGAAAAGCTGCTGGCAAAGACTCCTGGCCTTGGTGGGGACTTAAAGGTCAAAGGCGCGAGAGGCCGACAACCTGTTGCTGTCGGTGTCTCACTGCTCTAAAGCCCGAGTGAAGAACGGAATCTCTTTCGCATATCGATTTTCAAATAAGAACACACGCCCGTCTTTGTAAGAAAACTGAGCTGCGGGAGTTTTACACATGTACTCCCACACTCCCAGTCGCGGCCGCACCTTACACGGCTGCTCAACCTTGCCCGCAGCCACATCGACCTGTGCGATTAAACTCGGAATCCAGATTTTTCCCGACGAAGTTTTAAAAGCCTTTGTCGTTTGCATCCAGCGATCTTGATTGTTGCCAAGGGGCTGTGCCACGAGCTCGGTCCACGTTTTTCCAAGATCTTTGCTCACCCAGATGTAGCTGTAGGCCTGAATGAAAACTCCATCCGCACCCAAATCCGTAGCCACAATATACTCTGGAGGAGTTCCGCTGGCGCTGCGTTTCGAGCCCACTTTTTCAAAGCCGGAGTCGTCGGGTTTTGAAAGATAAATATCGGCTTGATAGGACAGCATCACACGCCGGCCTGCCGGAACAACCACGAGGTGATAGTAATCTGAGATCTCAGCCGGCAAAGGCACTTCCACTGCCGGATCTCCGAGACGCGCAACCCGCGCCACGGATTTATTGCCGGTTAAATGCCATATATGGCCTGTGTGCGCGACGCCAAACTGATTCGATCTCGCATCAAACCTTGAACTCGGTTTACAGCTCATCGAAGTGACCACCCGGCCGCTCGGGTCGACGGACGCCACAAGATCCATCACGCCATTTTCGGTGCGGACCTGAAAGCGGCCGGCGCCGAGAACGTTCATCGCTTGATAACCTGCGGCTTGGCCGCACTTTGCCGCTACGGTTGAAACATCAATCACGGTGCTTTGTTGAAAGAGGTCCGCGCTGAACAAAATACGATTGCGATTCAAAAGGGCTGCAATTTGCGATTGTGGTTCATAGAGCGACTGAATAAATGCACCAAAAGCCAGGTGATATTCTCCGCCCGACACTTTGTTTCTCTTGCCCGTGTTTAAGTCTAAAATGTAAAAGCCGTCGGCGCGATGGATTCCCCAAAGGCCTGGCATAAGGAGCCTCGAGAAGTGAGAGCCCTCATGGTCTGTCAATGCCACGGTCTTTCTTTCTGTGCGATTCACTTCGGCGACACCGTCTCCGTGCGAACCCCAGCCCATCTGACCAGATATAATCAAGCGGCCATTGTATTCTTCGCACGACTCAACACGATCTACGGTTAAGGCCCAAGTGGAGAACGCATCCAACTCGCGTCTTTGATTGATCACCACAACCTCACCGGTGACCGACGCTGAGACCGTGCCCACGATTGTACCCAGGCTTGTCTGGCAAATTGGCGAGTAAATGGAGAGTCCGGCCCGGACATTCGATTTATTGACGATCGGCTCGGACTTGAACTCCTCATAGTCCTTCAAAGTTAGAATTACTTTTCCGTCCGTGAGGGTGGCAGGCAAACCGGGCGTAGAAATTCCAACAAAATTCGGATGCGGCAGCTTTTTTAGGGTCGTAATTCGCAAGTGCTCATCGACACACATCAGCCACTCGCCTGACCAGCACATGCGCGGACCAGCACTAAAAGGCTTGCTTAAATCGGGCCGGATGTTGCCGAGAGGAATCATGGTGGAGATAAACTCACCACTCATACGGATACGACCCACAGTCACGCTTTTGACTTCTTCGGTCACAAACCAAAAGGCGTCCTGCCACGAAGTTTTAATTGGATCGGCGCCCTTGATAAGGGCCAACGCTTCAGGAGCAAGTTCTATCTGTTTGAAGGTCACCCCGAAATCACTCGATGCAAAGATTCTGTTGTTCGAGAGCATGGCGATCTCGCTGCCATTCTTAACAAAGTGCGGATTCACAAGGGGAAGAGACGAATAATTTGTGATGTCGTTCGGAATCTCAAAGGCCGCATCGGGAGAGCTAGGAAAATTAGGAGATATGCTGGTGCGAACTCCGACGCCATCACCACCGCTGCCGCCAGGTCCCGGAGGCAGATACGGCACTCCGCCTGTAGCTTCGTTTTCACATCCCAAAACTGCGCAAAGAGATAGAAAGAGTACAAAACGTACGACCACTGGCGCCCCCTTAAAAATTGTATTCACTTTTTCTAATCTCGAAGCGCACTTAATTCTAGATGCACCATGGCGAGTTCTACGCGTACCCCAGTCCGCGCGCGATGTTTGCGCCAGGCGGGCAAAGTTACGTCGGGGTTAGGATTGAGCTCGAGGGACTCTATTCATAAATGTCGATAAATTTGCACCGGTTGACATACCTAATTCCTTTCTGGGGGTAGGTTACGGACCGCTTCCTGTCGACATACCATATTTCGTCTTTGCAAAAATGAGCCCGCCCATCTTCCAAGAATTCCCCATTTATATGCTCATCAGCGCCTTTAAGTTTTCCGTTCTGATTTTTCGAGCATTTTCGCCGAGTCTTAACGAAGCGCGCACAGGTTCCATCCTTCTTAATGTCACTCGGGGTAATGTCTTGCACCACCTCTTTCGAGGAGACCGTTGGATCTTCTTTAAATTCAAAGGAAGTGGAATCCGAAGACCCAGTTTGAGCAAACGCGGGCAATTGAGGCGAATTGAGAACAAAGAAAATTAAAAAAATCTTCGAAATCACACAAATATTTTTCATTTTTCGCTCATGCCTACGGCGGCGAGGATCTCGCCGCCAACTACATATTTAACGGCAAACGAAGTCGGAACTCACTTCTTTGCCGCCATCTTTTATTACAAGTCCTGATTCAGCCGGCTCATCCAGGTACGTGTAAAAGACAATCTTGCCATCATCGGATTCAAAATTGAAATTCACATCTTCACTCAGGACGTGGCCGGAGAACTCTTGCTCTGTATATGTGCTTGAGCCTTCATAAATGCTGATGAGATAGGGCGTCTCCACAGCAATGTACTCTCCCTTTTCATCGAGTTTATCTTTAGAGGGCCCAGTGGGCGTCAGAACAACAGTCTTATTGAGCAACTTATCGCTCTCCCGATCATACTCCTGGCAAACCATTCTTTCAGACGCAGCATAGGCGCTGTGCGCAAAACCCGAAATCGCAATCAATAGCACTAAGAATTTCATTTTTTCCCCCGTTTGAAGCCACAAGTTTATCTTCAACGCCCTCTAGGAGACATCAGATTCGCGAGATCGAAATTATTGCATTCGGTTCGAGCTTTCCGACAAAAAAGATTTCAATTTTGTTGAAGAGAGCTATCAGTTTGTAAAGCGGGCTTAGTTTGAATATACACAGGCTGTCTTTTTATGGCTTCAAGATATGGGGTATTTAGTATGAAAACGGTTCTATGTGCTCTTGCGCTAAGTTTGGCAACGATCACAGCTTATGCTCAAAATTCAGAGTTGGCTGGGATTTGCAAACAAGAAAACACTTCGGCTCGTTGTCAATTTACGAATAATTCATCAGCAAAAGTGGTTGGTATCAGTTGGCTCTTGGCAGGCAGCGAAGTGGATTATGTAGGGGAGACCGAAGTCAGTCTCAGCTCTGGTCAAAGCATCGAGATTTCGAACAATCGCGGGAGAGACAATTGCCTATTTACTCAGGACACGAGTATTTTTGTGACTTGGGATAGCGACGCGACGAAGGCTTACCATGGAAAGTTGCGCTTTGATTCCGAAGGGCAATGTTTCATGAATATCGGGGACTGAATCTCGATCAAAAGGGCAATTGGTGAGCGCGCCTTTGGCACCTTGACGTAAATTGTGTGGAGGCGGTAGCGTGTTTTTATGGCGGTAATCTCCTTTTTAAACTCAGACAAAGGCAGTTTTTTAATTGCGGTTGCACTTGGACTGGCCGTGACTTACTTCTCCATACCAGTATACACGCCGATCACTTCAGATAGTGAGGCGGTGGTTGAAAGCCTTTCTAATATTATTTTTGCACAAGCGTTTTACACGTCTCTAGGCTTTATTGCTCATGTGTTTTTTCGAAAATTTTATCTCAAGCGCCCCTGATTGGACGCGCTCAGGGCGGCGGGGCACTGTCTCATTTTGAGACATGGATTTGAATGTGCATTCTTACATCGCTGAATGTCCAAAGCGCAATTGCCTCCACCTAGGCGCTACTTTTTTTTCGCATGGCTAAGCCTTGTTCTGATGTCATCTGACTTGGCAGGAGCGGATTGTCGTATTCCCTCGGGGCCCGAATTCGACTTTGCTCGCGTGATAGTTGCACAAAATGCTCGGCCACTTCTCAAATACCTGCAAATGCAGGACGCTTGCGAGAGCCTCAATCCGAAAGTGAATCGCACTCTCGCTCAAGCCCGTTCGGAGATAACAAAACGTGGCGAACGGCTCTACTTCTATGAAATCGACTCGCAAATACAACGCACCGATGAGGCTTTGAGCTGGCGACCCGGCTCGAGTGACATTGAAAAGGCCTACGTTCAAAGGTTAAGAGGCATCGCGAAAATTTCAGATCCGGTCCGGCGCATGACCGAGGCCTATCTAGCGATGAATCAGTTTCGAGGAAAATATCAGCCTTACGAATGGGATGGTCTGCCCAGCCCCGGCAAGACTTTACTCAAAGCGGCCAAATCTGGAAGCGGCGGAGTCTGTCGCGATTTCGCGAGTCTATTGACTTGGAGCTTGCATCACGTAGCCCGAGGACCGGCAGGTCATGCCCATTTTTCTGTTCACACAAAACATATTCCCCGACATGCCCTTGTCACGGTTCGGCTGTTTCACTCCCCTGGGTCAAGATCAGAGAAGGACCGACTGTTTAGTTTGGACCCCACCAACTACCAACGGTTCACTCCATTACCTGTTCCAGACTTAAGGGCCTCCACCGACACTCTCCTTAAGAGATTCGAATCCTGTTCACGTGTGGTCCGATGCCTAAGTGAAAAGGCCTTCCGCGAGCATAAGTTTGGCTCCGCAAAATAATTATCGTTCGTACTCTTCGCGGCCATGTTCTCAATCACACTCCGGAACACCCGGATTCTCTTTGCGAAATGCCGCAGTTTCATCCAGCAAATTTTTATCAAAACTGTTGTACGCGCGCGCCCGGCAAAAGGCCTCGCCCGCCGCCGGAATATTCTTCTCCTGCCAATTCACCCGCGCCCACATCCGCCACATTAGGGCCAGCGCTTGCGGTTCAAATTTATTGTGCTCGATAAATTCTGCGCTCATAAGCAGCGGGTGAATCTCGTCGCGAATTTTTTGCGGCTCACTGCGCACCCAGTACATATGCGCCAGATTCGCCCACGCTACGGCAACTTTTGGGTCTGAATCTTTGGCCTTGGTGAACCATTCGACAGCCGAGGCGACGTTGTTCTCTTTTAGATCGGCAATCGCCAGGTTGACCATGGCTTGGTAGCTGCGCGGATTTTTAGCGATCATATCGGTGTGGAGTGCACGATCATTCTTCCAGACTGGAACTCGCAAAATCGCCAGCACTGTGCACATAACGGTAAAGCTCGCTACGATCGCATAGCGGATCTCCATGCGCGGAATTTTTGCCGTAGTAAATAGCGCGGCAATCGCTAGCGACAGCCCGATGCTCGGGAGGTACATATAACGATCAAAAACCGTTGAGATGGCTTGCGCCGAAAAACCTACGAGCCCCAGTGTGGGCGACATCATAATCAGAAAAAAACCTAAGCTTCCCCAAAACGCGCGCGGGGGTTTGCGATGTCCGGCCCTAAAAACTATAAGCACAATCAAAAATACGACCACGCCCACCAGCAGTGCCCAATACATTTTTTGTTCGAGCGCCACCGCTGGCGTGCGGCCGTAATCGGCCGAGAGGTTGAAGGGGGCAATGTACTTTTGCAGGTAATGAACCACGGCGTCGGCGGCGATCAGCGGGCGTTCGAGCTTTTCGACATGGGGAATTCGTGTGGCGACGAACTTCTCTTGCAGTTGCGACGTCAATCCCGCCACCACAAGGGCCAGCATAATCCAAAAGCCCATCATCAGAGGCTTCAAGCCCCGGCGCTCGCTAAACCAACTGAGCCAACGAATCGCCAGCGGCAGCACCACAATTCCTGGTTTGCAGAGCAGCCCGAGCACAAATAAAATCGTCGCTAAGATCCTGCGAATGGTGGCGCTCCAGGTTGGGAACAGCCGATCCGACGTGTCCCACGCGGCGAGAACTGCGGCCAAGCCAAAAAACGCGGCCATAATATCGCGACCGGCCGAAATCCACGCCACGGTCTCAACCTGCAAAGGGTGAACGGCGAAAATCGCGGCGGTAAAAAGGGCGTAGGGAGTGTGATCTTTCGCGCGCTCATCTAAGCCGCGCATATTTGAGCTCGATAGGATTTTTTGCGCGAGGAAATAGACCATCACCGTGTTAAAAAAATGCAGCAGCACATTTAATAAGTGAAACGCCATCGGCGAGGCCCAAATCTGAAACAGCCAGGTCCATATCGTGTAGGCCACCGGAATGTAAAAGCCGTAATACTCGCGCTCCCAAAAGTGCGCGGCATTCCCCGTCTGCAGCCACGGATTTAACGTAATATGCTGGGCATCATCCCAACTTAAGAACTCACCGGTCAGTGAGCGACCAAAAACCGCAGCCACCAAAATCAACAATAACAATATCGGCATAGTAGATATTGTGACCCAATTTAACGCGAACCGAAAAGGTACCTGGTACCTTTTCCGGGTGCGTCAGAGTTATTTGAACATATTGTTGGTTTGTTGATGGAAGGTGAGCGAGCGGCTGTCGAAATCGGTGGCGGTGGCCTCGGTGTACCACTTCGTGATCGACATTTTAGTGGTGAGGTCGACGCGAGGGCGCTGAGCTTCGGATAACTTTTGCTGCTCGCGAATCGTACTCATGATCTCGCCATAGAACTCGTTCACCGCGCGCAGTTCGCTGCGGACAAAGCGGCCTACATTCTGATCCATGATCGAATCCATATCGGGATTCACCGGCAGAACCGGATTGCCCCGAAATAACTCAGACCGCGACGTAAAGTAGTTACGACCGGCGCTAAACAGAACCTCTCGTTGCGGCAAGGCCACGGTCGGCAACCCAGACTCGCGCGACGCCAAATGGTAACCAAGCTGCTCGTTGCCCATCAATGAGAAAAGATAGTCGTAAAGGCCCCACACGCCCGTTAAAGCGCCAAAGGCCTTGTCGGTGTCGTCGTAATTCACGCGCAAGAACAGATAATTGAATTGCAATAGCGGCAGCGTGGTGTCCCAAGTTTCGCGGCGCAATTGGTGGAGCGCGGCTCGTCGCAAGGGCGTTAGCTTCATAAAATCGAATACGTCTTGAAACTCGCCAATGATTTCTTTGGCGGTGATCGCCTTTGCTTCGCCGGTCATATTGAATTCAGACCGGTAGAGCGAGACCAACGTATTAAAGTAATCTCGAATCGTCGAGTAATTGCGCTCCCAATGTAAAAAGTGATTCCCAGCCTGGAAGATCGCGCGAATGCCTGAAGCCGCAAACTCGTCTTCCGACTCGACATAGGGAATAAATGAACCCTTGGAGTTGCGAACGACATCCACATCCAGATCCAATTTCTGACCGAACGAATAGTCCATATGCGGAGATAGAGCCGGGAGCACGTTGGCGCCGACTTTAAGACCCTGCATATGATATCTGGCTATCCGAACCCAAAGATCCACAGAGTTATATCTGTAGCCATCGGCAAAAATGGCGTCGTAGCCGGTGAAGTTGCTCGGCAGTCCGGACAATCGAACGGAGGCCGTGATCTGGTCTTTTTCGATCGCCGGCGTACCAGCATCACGCAGGCGCTTTATCTGCCGATGAATGTGGCGCAAATACTCAGTTTCATAGGCCAGTAGCGATTCGCCTTTGCGGGCTTCGTTGATCGCAAACTTAAGATAACAGTAGCCGAACTCGCGATAAAATTCGCGGGCCTGACTTACGATGGACGTGCGCTTCAAGCGAACAGCCTCGAGGGCGGCGCGGGCCTTAATTGTTTTTTGTGCGATTACACTTGGTGACGCGCGCTTGTGCTTTAGTAAAAAGCTCTCGTAGGATTTGATCATCATTTGGCCCATGCGCTCGACGGTGCCCAAATCTAAGCGGGCGCTCTCGATCGACTCGTTGAAGTCGTTGCTGGGGTAGAACAGGCCTGCAACTTTTTTCTCGACACCGCTATTGGCCGTTGGGTCGGTATTAAAGCTGGCGATGGAAGTTTGGCCCAAAGATTTTAGAAATCCATAATAGGTCGAGCTGCGAAGTTCGCCAAAGTACATGCTTCTCGGATAGGGCGTGCCGTTCGGCAATAGCTCCTTGCAGGATTCTTTGAAGTTGCGAAAGTGAAGTTGATCTTGGCGCCGCAGCTGAACGGCGGCGAAATTTTTGTCCATAAACGCAATGGGCGTTTCCGAGACGCGGCGAATGGTATCGGCGATCAAATCATCGGTGTCGATGTTCACGGATTCAAAGAGATTGGTTCGCACCGCCATATCAAAGGCGTGGAGCAGGTCGTAGTATTGGAGCGGGGAGTTGTCGTCGCTATAGGGGAGAAATGGCGTTAATCTCGCCTCCCACAACAATTGCGCCAGGCGGGCCGAATCGATCGTGCGATGCAATCGGGGAATGTAAACTTCAAAGCGCTTTTGCGACATCATGTAAAACAAAACCATAATATGCGGGTACACCGACGCTTGTTTGATCGAGCGGGGAAAGGACTCGAACAGTCCGTTGACTTTGCGGCGCTCGTCCTCGGTCAGATTTTTTGCAGCCCGCAGGGTGAGACTGCGTAAGCTCGCCGACTGAGACATAAATGCATCCCAAACCGCGCGAACCTGAGCCGATTCGTTAATGGCGTGGGTGAGAAGACTTTCGGTTGCGACCGGTGCAGTGAATATGCCCTTGGCCATAATCGCGCTATCATAGAGCGACGCTAAAAATTGCAAGCGCACATAATTTTCGACGGCGCCCAGAAGGCTCGCGTTGCTTAAGTTCAGGCTTTGAATCAGCTCGGTGGCGGCCTCAGAGGTCAAAGAGTGCGTGTAAACGGCATCAATCAGGAATGTGACCTCGTCGTAGACGCCGATCCCCTTGGCGCCCACGGCTTCGGGCGAAAAAAGTTGCTGGCTGCGGAGTTTCGCTTGTTGGCTGAATACGCCGTCGGGATGGGTCTTCATGCGATCCATCCAGCGAGTTAAATCGGGGTGACGTTGGCCGCCATTGTTTTGCAGGTAGCCGGCCTTACCGACCATCCGAAACAGGGCCAAGCGAGCGGCATCGTCGAGTTTAAATAGTGAGTCGCCGGTGAGCCGCCAAACTTGCGCGGACTCCAAAAACTGTCTGGCCTCTTCACGCGTTTGGATGCGCGCGCTGATTTGGCCGATGGCCGCTGAAATTAGGCTCTCTGCAGCTTTTAGATCCGATTTTTCTCGCTCCGCCAAATCACTGCGTGCGGGCAATGCGGCCATCATTTGCACCAGTTCACCGTCCCACACGCCACGGGGCTTTAAAACAAGTGCCAGTGTGAGCATGCGAACGCGGTTGCCGCCGATGTTCTGTTTTACGAAATCCTTTAGTACTCCCTCGGAGTTCGCGGCATTGCGAAAATACTGGTAGCCCGTGCAGCTGTCTTTAAATTCTGTGCAGTCGAGCAGCAAAACGGCGCTGTAAAGGCCGACCAGTCGGCGATACTCGGGGAGCTTTTTCTCATCGGCTTTAAGATTTAAAACCATGCGATTTAAGGCGATCAGTTCATCGGCCACGGCGCGGTTCAACAGCGATTTAGGATCGCGGACGCGCGCTTCGCTTAGAACTTCGGCGGCAATTGGCAATACGATGTCGCGGAGGCGAGTGGCGCCAGCCGCGCCATTTGAGAATCTTTGCTCCCACTCCTGCACTCGAGTCGAGTGTGTTTGCGAAGATGGCGGGACGAGCGGATTGTCGGGAGTCGAGACACCGCCCGGTTTGGCCGTCTCATGAACGCGAAAGGGCTTACCCTTTTCGGTGCAGGCCACCGAGAGTAAGAGCGAACCGATAATAAAAGCGCGTTCAGTCAGTTTAAAAAGCATAACTCATCATCAATCGGCCAATGCGGCGATACTCGTCGATATACCAAAGGGCGATATAGCCTTCGTCGGTGAAACCGCCATTGTCGTAGGCCAGGGCCAGCGAAAAATTTTGCCAAGATTTTGAGATGCTGAACGAGTTGCTGTACGAGTAGCCGATAAAATCATCGAGGTAGCGGGTCACCTTGGCGCCGAACGTATACGAGGCCTTATAGGTCTGCCAAAACCGAAAGGAGTTGATCCACTTATAGGTGTAAAAATAGTCGGGATTGGCAACGCCACTGCTGTTGGTTTTATATTCGTTGATCAGCGACGTTGCGTCTAATGCGTGAGTCATGGTGAAGCGCTTGGCGAAAAATCCAAAGGCTAAGGCGCTACCGATACCGAGCAGAGCGCGATGGCCCTCTAGGCGTGAGTCTTTTGCCCACAGTGGCTCACCATGCATAACGACTGAAAAACTATGCGATTGATAGAAGGGCCGACTGTACAAAGCCTCGAGCGAAGTCCCCGGTTCAAGCACTTCCGAGTAGTCTTGCTCGCGACCCTTTGGAATCTGCCCATCCAGAGTTAGAAATCGTGCGGAGGCCGTGAGCCCGGCCGACCAACGGCGATTGAAGCGATAGCCGACGTCGCCGATCAAGATATTTTCGTATCCACGCGGCTTGCGGTCGCTGGCGAAGTCCGAAGACAGCCCGTATTTCAGTGAACCACTCCATGGAGAGCGGGCATCGAGCATCGGCATTTTGGCGGTGGTTTGAATTTGCGTGGCTTCGCTATTCGGCCCCAGTGCCAAGAAAAGCACCAAAAGCGCCAAAGCTAAAATAGCGAAGCGAAGGCTCATGGTGCCTGCACTTTCTTCGAGGTTTTGAAGAAGTCGCCGGAGCGGCTTACGAAATCGCTAAGGATGTCTTTTACGTCCTTCTTTTTCTGTTCGTCAGCGACCAAGCTCATATTCACCGGAATGGATCGCGGATCAAACCACGCCACCGGGCGGCCGTTGTCGATAAAGAAGGGACGCAAGAAATTTTTGTCCAGTTCACCCGGCTTGTTGTCGACGCGTTTCTGTTCGGCATCGAAATATCTGAGAAGATCGCTGACCCGATTGAAGAGAAAGTGCATGCGATCGCCATACACAGCCTTCACGCTCTCGGTCACTTGGTGTTTGGGCACGAGCGCCGGGGGTTTGCCAGCTTGAGTTTCTTCGGGCACTAAAATCTGCTCGGGCTCAAAGACAAACGGCTGCAGCGTATTGTACGTGCGGGCGAACTCGAGAGTTTCGCTCAGCTTGTACCTGCTATCGAACAGAAGTTCGGCCGAGCCGGAGACTTTACGAGCTAAATCGTAGAAAAGTGGCAGCCGCGTGCGGAAGTCGGCCTCGAAAAGTTTGCCTTGGAAGTACGCTTTGACCTGCACTCCCTCATTGCCAAACTGGGCGGCATTGATCAGGTCAAAATCATCCATGGCGGAGGCCGACAGAACACGCAGATAAGCTCGGCTGAGCTCCTCTTTTTTGATTTCTAATGTGCGATTGCCGTCGCGCACCGGGCCGATCAAATAAAACTCGATCATCGGCGCCAAAGCACGGTCGAGCTGCGGATCACGCTGCAATTGCGAAGACCAGTCGATAAAGGCGCCGGTCTTGCCGTTGAACACCGACATCCCTTGCGCGATAAAATCCTCAGGCGTCGAGCGCATAATCACTTGCACCGAAGTTTCGGCGCCGGTGATCTCATCGCGTTCCACATTGGCGGGCTCATTGATGCGGACGGGGCGCGGCTTGGTGTACTTGTTTACATCGGCGCCGTAAACCTCTTTCTCACGTTGAGTCGGCACCTGAAAAACGTCGCGCTGGATGCGATCTTTAATGCGGCGAAAGAGATCGAACTTCGACATTTTGTAAGTGTGTCGGTCGATCAGGTCAAAACGGTAGCCCTTCTTGCGCAGCTCAGCGGTGAGTGCGGCGGCGGCCCGCGCGAGCGGTTCGCCTTCGAGATTTTTCAAAGGCAACATCATATTGTAGATTTCGGCGAGGTGCGCCCGTTCCTCTTCATACAAACGGTTGGCGCGACGGCGCTCCACTTGATCGAGCGCGAAGGCGCAATCAAAGTAGCGTTGGTGATTGGCGAGGAAGAGCTTGGCCAGACGCAACTTCATGGCCTCCATGGTGGCGAGGCCTTCGCGAATGCGGCGAGTGTCTTCATGGTCGTCTTTATAAACATTGCGGCGTTTTAGATCGGCATTGAGGATGTCGAGCATCACGCGAATAAAGAGAGTCCGCGATTCAATGGTGCCTCGGAGCATGGACGTGCTGCTGTTCGTGCCGGTGAGAATTTTCATCAGGGATTTGCGAATTCCCATGTCGCCAAGCCCGGAGTACGTGAACTTGTGCAGCTCTAAAAAGTTGAGCTCAACGCTCGGCGGATTGGCGCCGGGCTCGTTGAGCTCGTAGCGGCAGGTCTCTTCAAGCGCCGCGGAGTTCTCCTGACTATGAATATCGCGCTCGTAGTCGGAAATATATGAATTGAGCTGAGCCAGTTCGATATCAAAATACTTGCCGATGATCATATCAAAGAACTTGGCTCGGTTGGTGGCGCCGTCGTTGACAAAATATTTAAGCGATTCGGTCGACAGAAGATACTCGAAGGAGAATAAGAGCATATGTCGATTTAAAGTTTCGGGGTCTGTACCAAAGCGAAACCATGGGTTGACCGTATTGCCGTCGAAGAAATTGCCGATAATGGTGCTGGAGTCGATTTCGACTCGGCCCCACCAGGTGTCAAACGTCAACTTCCCGTCCATGCTGGCCAGGTAATAGTTTAAGATCATCATTTGCGGATACACCGACATATAGTGAATGTTCCGGTTGACCGATTTGATCAACTTGTCGGTTTCGCGATATTCTTTGGAATCGATAAAGTTGGTTTTAAAATAGCTGCCCATCAGGCGCTCGAGCTGGCTAATTTGCCCTTGCATATCATGCCAACGGCTGGTTAGGGCTCGGCTACTGGTGAGCGCTTTCTCGAACACTTTGTCGGCGCGTACACCCGAGGTGTAGATTTCGTCGCGCATAAATTTATTGGTCTCAACAATCATGTAGGCCAACTGAATTTTAATATACGCGGAGATCATGGCCGGCAGGGCGGTCTTTAAACGCTGTTGGTTGGTTCGACGCAAAACCATCTCGACTTCTTCTGAATTTAAATCGCCGCGGAAAAGGCGATCGACCACGAAGAAGTATTCGTTGTAGAACGCGAGATTCGGCTGGTCGATTTTAAGAGCCTGCGCGGCGATGTCGGATATGCGCAAGTTCGCAAAAAGCTTATTGCCGTGTTCTTTTTCGATCGCCTTAATCATGGTGTATAGCGAGGGTGAGAGCGCGTTCGGATTGTTCTGCTCGTCGCGCAGAGTCTTTTCCATCGTATCGCTCAGCTGATTGCGGGCAGCGTCTTTGTACATGCAGCAATTGGCGGCGAATTTAAACATGATTCCGGTGCCGTACTGAAAGATGTCGGACTTTTTGCGCGAAAATCCCCACGGATTGAAGTTTTCAACAAACTGGCGAAACTCGGGGTCGTTTTCGTTGCGCGGCTTAAACTTCGGGATAATGGTCTCGAAGATTTTGGCATGGGTCTCAGCTAGATAGCTGGTCGACATATTGCCAATCTCACCTGGGGGCAGTCCGCGCATAACTTGCACCAGCTCGCCGAAAATTCGCGCGTGCTTTAGATAGGCAAAGGCAAAATCGGGATCGTCGTAGCGATTGCGCTTATAGAGCGCCATCGCCAGCAAGCGGTAGCGGTTTTCAACCAATTCGCGGCAGTTTACATCATTGGTTACACACAGAAGCGTAGTTTTGGCCGTCTTAACGGCCTGTTCAATCAATGGGTCAAATTCCATAGCGAGCAATGTCATCAGGCGCGTGTGGCGGGTGTCTTGCGAAAACAGTTCGCCGTTGTAGCAATCCGATTTTAAATCGCGGCTGCAGCCGGCAAAGACCGTTTGCTTGTACTTTAATTTCAGCTCGCGAAAGTCGGGCGAGTTGTCTTTAGCCATCATGCGTTCGAGCATGGCCGAGTTGAAAATCTCAACCATTTGCTTGAGCCGGAGGGTGCGAAATTCGGGGCGCTCGATAAAATTCCCGTTCAGCACAAAGCGCGACAATGGTTTAAGCACGCGGTTGATTAAGTCGCCCTTGCCGTCGCGAATGGCGTCGTAAGCGGCTCGCACGTTAAACTCGTTGAAGCTCTTCGTCTCGACGGTGTCATCAATTGGTGTTTGCGAAGGCGTCCAATCGCGGCGCGACTCATGTTCGACCCGCGGCCGGTTTTTAACGGGGCAAGCGGTAAGAACCGGGAGAACAAGAACTAAAAATGAGAGTTTTATAAGTGTTCTCATTTTATTTCTCCAGGTACTCATGGGTTATGCCGAGCCAAAAACCGTTGATCAGCGCGGCGCTGGCTGAAATCTGCCCGATTCCGCGCATGGTCTCATCACACACTCGGCCCATCGATTTAAGCGGGAAGCTTGCCGGAATCGCTTTTCTGGATGTCACCTGCGATTCATATTTGGCCCAAGCTTCGTCGACCGACTTGTAGAACAGGCCGATCTTTTCTTTACCGGCCTCTTCGGCGATCCCGGGTGGAATCAAAAAGCCTTCAAAATCCACGTTCGAGGTATCAAAGAACGTTTTCAACCCGAAGCCGTCAAAACCATTCACGCACTGACGAGCGATGGCGTCGTGCTTCTCGAGCATGGCCGCTTTTACAGAGTCTTCAACCAGGTCATCGCCTTCTTCGTAGTCGTAGGCGACTTTGTAGGCGATCACATACGACTCTTTGCCAGAGTAGAACTTCATTTTGGTGATCGGGTAAATAAACATGCCGTTCGCCCACACGATCACTTCACCGCGAGGCAAAACGAATACGTCTTTCACCGACGACGGCTTGCCAGTCATAAAGTCATAAACGGTGGCCGTGAATTTTTTAATGTGCTCGGCTTTTACGTTGGCGCGCGCGTCGGGCGTGACCGGCGAAATTAAAACGGCGACCATGCTGTATTGAAACTGCGTTTGCTGGTTCAGCAAGTCGTTGTATTCGCGCGGTAGGCGAGCGGCGTCGTTGGAATTCCAGTTGCCAAACGGCATCAGCCAGCCCGAAGCCATGACGCTGCGACCGATGCGAGTGGTGTCGTCGAGGCCGGTGGCCGCGAAACGCATATTGTGTTCCACCGACTCCGAAATCAAATTGGTGTAGTCGCGCGGATAGAGCGTGCGATAGAGATAGCGGTTTTCTTCGTTGTCGTAATAGAGGTTCGGCCCGAGCCAGCGGCCCCACCACAATAAATAGGGATTGGCCGAAAGCACGGTATATAAGGACGTGATCTTAAGCGGCAGGTTGGTCATTTGATACCAGCTGCCGAAGATGTGTCCGAAGTTCCTAATGGAGTCGCCCGCCAGGTAGCCGCCGTTCACATAGCGATTGTTGTGGTCGACGCGCGTGTAGTCGGAGTCGGGGAGATTTAAGAAAAACTTAAACTCATTCAAGGCTTTGTGATTGGCGCGGCACAAGTCGACCATGGCTGGATCGGCGAAAATTTCGCGCAGCACGGGGGATGAAACGTCAGCCGCGCTGGTCGGATTGTCTTTGCGGCAGGCTTGCGAGAATTCAAGCATGGCGTTTTTGTCGGTGCGCAGTCGGTTCCACAGCGGCTTCAAAGCGGGCTCGGAGCGCAGACGTCGGCGCATTTCATCATAAAAAAGCCGTACACGTCCAAACGTGTCGAAGGCCGTGTACCACAAATAGCCTTCGTGACTGTCTGAATATCCGCTGCCGCCCACCATCGAGTACAAGTTCGATAACAGGTTGTCGCTGATATGCTCGAAGTAGCCGCCGACAATGTCTTCGGCTTTCGAGCCACGATCCCAACGATTGCAAAACGGATCGGCGCCTAAGCTGGCCTCATAATCATTGCAGTTCGGGAAGTAGGCCACGGGCAAGTTCTTTACGCGGCCGCCGTCGGTAACGGTCGACATGCGGGGAATTTTTCCGTTCACTGGAACTTTGCCGTACACAAACTTGTCGGCCTCTTTGTCAAACGTGGCGTATTGTCGTTTATATAGATAGCGAACGACCAACTCGTCTTGCCCGCCCGGTTCTAAGTCGGTCGCGGGAATAATCATGGCCGTTCGGCCGTTGCGATATCCCATCACCGAGGTGGAGTTGGTAAAACCTTTTTCAGCGGTGGCTAATTCTTGCGCCTTCTTAACATACTGCGAGGGCACGCTGCCTTCGGGCGGAATGATATTTTCTTTAAATTGGTGGCCCAGGCCGAACATATGGCCCAACTCGTGAAGAGTTAAATCCATCACCACGCTATCGAGCATCTCAGGATAAGTGCGCGTGCGGCGGGCTTCCGAGTTCATCCAAGCGCCAGCCATACGAGCGGCGGTCAGACCTTCTTCCACAATCACCGATTGCGCATGGCCGTGTTGCAATCGCTCCAGCATCTGTTGTCGGCGGCCAAGGTTTCGCTCGCCCCGCACGCGGGCCAGGTCAATGCCGGCGCGGGCATTTTGCATTGTCGCATTGATATCGTCGGTTGAGCTTTGCCGTTGTTGGCTGGCTTCTTTTAAAACCGACGAGCCTAAATAATCACTCAGTGCGGAAGAGTTAAAGTTTTGACGAACCTTATGAGCCTGGGTGTTGGCTTCCATCACGAAATCGCGCACAACTTTATTTAGGCCGGGGTCGGGCGACTGAAATTTTTCGAGAGCGGCGCGCAGGCCTTGCAGTTCTTGCTGGGTCGCGCGGCCCGAAAGATGAGTGGCGGCGCGAATCAGTTCGGGCAGTTCGCGTTTATTGTTTTGCACCATATCGTTGATCAAGGTCGCGCGGGAGTTGTCGCTAAACTGATCTAGGCCCGACATCATGGGCAGTGAGCGGGGGATCAGTTCGCCCATGGTTTTGATTGGTGACATGGGCTCGAGAATTCGCGAGCCGCTGTTGAGCGCCGATTCGAGGGGAGTGTATGCGTTGACGTAGCGTTCAAGCATACCACCATAAATGGCGACTGAGCCCCACAGGATTTTGCCGTTGCGAACGTCGGCGTGGGCCATACCGATGCCGAGCGGAGAATGCGCCGAAATCAGAGGATCACTGATCCAGTTGAACGACGGGTAACGCAAATCGAACGGGTGTTTGAGATTTTTAACTTCGCCTTTAAACGCGACTTGATCGGGCGCGATGGCGCCGACTTTGCGCAGGGTCTTGTTCCATTTTTCGATGGCGTCGAGCACGGTTTTTTGGTGCTGCGTGGGGACGCCGTTCAGGTAAATGGTGTGGGTTTTTCTTAAATCCCAACGAGCGACATAAAGCTCTTGCTCAAGTCCTTCAATTCGCCGGCCCATCACGTGGAGGATGTTCATATGGCGCGAGTTTTCTTGATGATAAGGCACTTTTTCAAACGTCGAGTCGTGGTCGAATTTTAAAAAGTTAAAGCGCATTTTTACTTGTTGAGTGGCGTCGACGCCGAGCACGCGCAAAAACGCGTGCGCAAGGCGGAGGTCAACGGTGAAGCCGAGAAAGTTATTCTGCTTGTCCCATTCGATGTCGTAGGCCGAAGATTCCTGGCGTAAAAACCCTGCTGAGAGATCGCTAAAGGCAACTTTCTCGAGCGACAATTCGATCTTGGGACGCGCCGACCAATGGCTGCGCGATTCGTTTTTGATCCAGCGGTTGGTTTCGCGGCCGTGTTGGTCTTTTTCTTGCTCGTAGTAGTAGTGTTTTGCGATTGGAATGCGCACCACTTCTTCCCAGCGATTGCGATCATTCAAAAACGACGGGTTGACCATGCGGCCGATGAGCGCCGACTCCTTGATTTCAAACTCGATATTGCAATGGGGAGTGTTGTTCAAAAACAGCTCCCAGCTCGACATAGCGTAGCTGCCTGCGGTCATTTCGGGAGCAAACGCGCAGGCGAAAGTCTTTGGTTTGCCAGAGGGGTCGACAAAGAAGCTCTTATCGATGGTTTCGTCGGACGGCGCCGGGGTCTCGGCCGCACGTTCTTTAAAAAACTTGCCGCTGAATGGGCCTTTGCCCGTGCAGGCGGTTAGTCCAGCAAGCAACAAGGCCGCACTGGCAGCCATCGAAAAGCTTCGTAGAAACAATTGGTTAGACATGGTCCTCCCTCAAGGCGCAAAAATCCCTACTGGTATTCTGCAGACCAGGTGCCACGCGGGGAGGCCTAAATCGCGGGTTTCACGGCACTTTCAAAGCCTAGCCCTAGACAGAGGCCGACAATTTTTGTCTTTACGAGTGATTTTCGATACTTAGGGTGGACAAATTAGGGCCATAAACCTACCCTATTGCATATATGCAACTTGATCGTGGCGTCTTGCTGTCGGTGTTTTTTTTGATCGGCCTCGGCTTGGTTCAGGTCTATTCTTCAAGCTACATCTTCGCCACCGAGACCTACGGCGACGGACTTTACTTCTTTCGCAAACAACTTTTATTCGCGTTTTTGTCGGCGGGGGCTTTGCTGACGATGTATTTGCTGCCGTGGAAGGTGTCGCAAAAAATCGGTCTCGCGTGCTGGATGATTTCGGTGATTTGCGTGATCGGGACCTTTTTGCCCGGCGTGGGAGTGCGAGCCGGCGGCGCGCACCGCTGGATTATGCTTCCATTCGGTTTTCGCTTTGAGCCGGGCGAACTGTTGCGCGTGACGTATCCCTTCGCGCTCGCGCCTCTGATCAGCGCCTATGCCCGCGGCGAAATGGATCGCGGTTGGTATTTTCGACTGATCGCCATTCTCTCGCCGCTGGGTTTGGTTTACCTGCAACCCGATTTCGGCAGCTTTGTGATTATTCTTGGGCTGACCGCCTGTTTGTTTTTGGCGTTCGGGCTGCGCTGGCGCTGGATATTGAGCGGCGCGCTGGTGGCGATCCCGATTTTAAGTTACATGGTCGCATCTTCGCCGTACCGAAGGCTCCGCATCGAAGCGTTTATCAACCCGTGGTCGGATCCGTCGGAAAAAGGCTTTCAGGTGATTCAGAGTTTATTGAGTTTTTATTCGGGCGGAATCACCGGAGTCGGCTTGGGCCAAGGGCAAGGAAAATTATTTTTTCTGCCCGAGGCGCACACCGATTTTACTTTGGCGGTGCTGGGTGAAGAGATGGGCTTTATCGGATTTTTTATTCTGTTGATGGTGTACGGGTTTCTCGTATTTCGCGGCTTTCAGGTGGCGCTGCAGTTGAAGCGCAATTACGAACGGTCGCTGGCGTTGTCGTTCGCGCTGCTGATTGTATTCGCCGTGTTTATCAATGTGGGCGTGGCGCTCGGGCTGTTGCCGACCAAAGGTTTAACGTTGCCGTTGATCAGTTACGGCGGTAGCTCGCTGGTCGCCACGGGAATGATGATCGGTTGGCTGCTCAATCTCGAGCGCAGCTCCGAGACTCCGCTGTCGTTTCGCGACAAAGAGATCGACTAATGGCCGTTAAAGTTCTGATCGCCGCAGGTGGAACGGGCGGGCACATTTATCCCGCGCTGGCCATGGCCGACGCCTTTGTGCAATTGCAACCGGGTGTGACCGTCGAGTTTGTCGGTACGGCCCATGGCCTTGAGAACAAGTTGGTGCCGGCCAAGGGCTATAAGGTGCATCACTTGCCCGTCGGGCGGCTAAACAATGTTTCGATTTTCGAAAAGCTTGCGACCGTGTTGAAGTTGCCATTCGCTTTTATCAAAAGTTTTTTTCTCTTAAAGCGAGAGAGGCCGGCGTTTGTTCTTGGCGTTGGCGGTCACGCCTCGGGACCTTTGTTATTGGTCGCCGCGTGGAGCGGCTATAAGACGGCGATTTGGGAACCGAATGCCATGCCCGGCTTGGCCAATCGGATTTTGTCGCGCTTTGTGGATGAGTGTTGGGTTGTATTCGCCGACGCGAAATCTTTTTTAAAGGCCCGCCAGGCCCATAACGCCGGCATGCCGGTGCGCACTGAGATCGAAGCTCCGCCGGCGGCAAGCGTCGATAAGCAGCGCTTTCGGATCTTAGTGTTTGGCGGCAGTCAGGGTGCGCGCGGTGTAAACACCTGTGTGACAGAAATGATTAAGACCAATCCGCAATGGGCGGCGCAGTTTCAATTCGTGCAGCAGACAGGTCCGGCCGATTTCGCACGAGTCAAAGAGATGTACGGCGCCGAGCTCGCACGCCTGCCGGTGGAGCTCAAAGAATATTTACACGATATGGGCCAGCAATATGCCAATGCCGACTTGGTGATTTGCCGATCGGGCACCGGCACCCTGTCGGAACTCGCGGCCTGTGGCAAAGCCGCCATTTTAATCCCATTTCCATTCGCGTCGGACGACCATCAGCGAAAAAACGCCGAAAGCTTGGTGCAGCGGGACGCGGCGGTGATGATCGTGCAAAAAGACCTTACACCAGATAAGCTCCGCGCCACCATTGATGAGTTGCGCGCTTCACCGGAACGGCTTAAAAAAATGGCCGATAATATTCGTGGCTTTCATCAGCCGCGTGCGGCGCAAAATTTGGTGAAGGGTTTTTTAGAAAGGATCAACGACCATGCGGCTGGCTAGAGCCAAGGTTCATTTTATCGGCGTGGGCGGCATCGGCATGTGTGGCCTGGCCGAACTTCTGCACAACTTGGGCGCGCAAGTGACCGGCAGTGATGCCAGTGAGAATGCGCAGACCGTGCGCCTGCGGCAAATGGGCATCGTTGTGTTTCAGGGCCATGCACCAGAAAATCTGGGCGATGCCGAAGTGGTTGTTTACTCGAGCGCGGTGAAAGAGACCAACGAGGAGTTTAAAGCCGCCCGCAAACAAAAGATTCCACTGATTCGCCGGGCCGAGGCGCTGGCGCAAATCATGACCTTAAAGCGCGGTATCGCCGTGGCGGGCACTCACGGCAAGACCACCACCACCAGTCTTGCGGCGTCGATTTTCCTCTCGGCTAAAGTCGATCCGACAATTATCGTCGGCGGTCGGCTCGATATAATAAAATCCACCGCACAACTCGGGCAAGGCGATTGGCTGATTGCCGAGGCCGATGAAAGCGATGGCAGCTTCACGCACCTCAGTCCAGAGATCGTGATCATCACCAACATCGATAACGATCATCTCGACCACTATAAGACGTTCGAAAATTTGCAGAGTGCATTTGTCGATTTCGCCACCCGCATTCCCTTTTATGGTTGCGCGATTATTTGCGGTGACGACCTTAAGGTGCGCGAGTTGTTTTCGAGCTTCGGCAAAAAAGTAATTTTTTACGGCGTCAAAGAAGACAATGACTATGTGTTGTCAAAGGGCGACGGCCACTGGAACGTGACAACTCTTGGGCAGAAAATCGGCGAGCTCCAGCCGAGCATCCCGGGTCAGCACAATGCGCTGAATGCCCTGGCCGCATGTTTGGCCGCGACCCAAGCCGGGATTCCCTTTGCCACGGCGGCCGAGGCCGTGGCGCAGTTTCAGGGAGTGGATCGCCGCTTTCAACACAAAGCTTCGATTCGCGGCATCGACTTTTTTGATGACTACGGTCACCATCCCACTGAAGTGCGGGCCGTGCTCGCGGGGTTTAAAGAGAAATATCCGGAGCGGCGCTTGGTGACTGTGTTTCAGCCCCACCGGTTTTCGCGCACCAAAATTTGTTGGGACGAATTTCTCGCCTGCTTTCAAAACACCGAAGTTTTGTTTGTACTGGATATCTATCCGGCCGGTGAGTTTCCGATTCCGGGAGTGACTAGCGAATTGTTGGTCGAGCAGATGGATCATCCGGACGGGCGCTATCTCTCGCGCAAGCAGGATGCGAAGCTTGAGGCCGTGCGGGCCGAGTTGAAGAGCGGCGACATCCTTCTCACGCTCGGCGCCGGTGATATCTCCAAGCTGGGAGAGCAATTCACCGAAAATTTCGCTAAGAGCTAAAACCGTGGATATTCGCGAAAACGTAATGTTGAAAGACTTTGCCTGGTGGAAAATTGGTGGGCCGGCTGAATTTTTTTGTCTGCCCAACTCCGTCGAACATGTGCAAGAGGCGGTCGAGTTTGCCAAAGTCCGAGGTCTTGCGATTACCGTTTTGGGCGGTGGCACTAATGTTTTGATTAGTGATAAAGGCATTTCTGGTTTGGTGATTTGCATGAAGCAGCTCACCGGCACCAAAATTAGCGAAGATGAAGGCATGATTCGAGTTGAGGCCCTGGCGGGAACCGCCAAATCCGAACTCACAAAAATATTTTTAAAGCGAAAGCTCGCGCCGGCTTTGTTCTTGTGCGGCCTGCCGGGCGATGTGGGCGGGGGCATCGTAATGAATGCCGGCGTGGCCGAAATGATTGAGCCGCGGGAGTTTGTAGAGATCACGGGGTGGGTGGATGTGCTGTCGCTGCCGCAGAATCAGATTCGGCGGTTGAACAGAGATCAGCTGCAATGGCGCTATCGGCATTCGGCCGGCTGGGAGCCCGGGATCATTGTTCGGGCGCAGATCGTGTGGCCCCTAAAACCCGACGAGACCATCCCGCGAAAAGTGACCGAGGCCACCAAAGTGCGCCGCGGAAAGCAGCCGCTGGAGCTGCCGAGCTGTGGCAGTACGTTTAAAAACCCCTCAAAAAGCAGTGCCGGCGCCCTGATCGAACAGGCCGGCCTAAAGGGATACACAATCGGTGGCGCGCAAGTTTCACCGAAACACGCCAATTTTATAGTAAATACCGGTGGGGCCACTGCTTCCGACGTTGACTCTATTATTCGCCACGTTCGCGGTGAGGTAAAACGCCAGTTCCAGGTCGACTTAGAGACGGAAGTTCGGTATCTCGGTCACTGGTAGTTATGGGCGAATTTAGATCGATCGCATTTCTTTTTATCGGGGTTATTGTCGGCTGGAGCGCGGCCCGCTATCAGGGCGGAGCGCCTAAAATTTCGATCTCCACCAGCCAGGCGGCGGCCGAAGATGCGCTTGCGGCTTCGGGCAGTGGCACGTGTAGCGGCGTTGGCCCGGGCGTGGGCGTCGGTGTGGGGAAACCTGTGGAAAAGGCCGCAGACAGTTCAGCGAATTTTTCTCCAACTCTTTCGCCAACCTTGTTCGAGCAAATGTCGCACCTCAAAATCGCCGACCTTCATAAATACTGCGACGATGCCGAAACAAAATTTTTAGATAACAAAATGCCGTCCAAGGGCATCTACGAACTGCCGCAGGGAGAACGGGACGCATTGATCGGTGAATGGAGCCGGCGATTTTCAGATTTGATGATCAATGGCTTTTACTGGCGCGCCCAATTCGTAATGGAGTTTGGCGGCGACGTGGTTAGTATGGATCTTATGATGGATTTGCAGTCGAACACCTCGGATCGCTACAAGTGCGCGGCGTGGACCGTTTACTACGAGATCAACGGCAAGCCGAATCCGGATTCCTATTTTTCACAAAGTTCTTGCGACGGCAGCGGCTTTAGAAAAAAGGGCGATCACTTCTACTTTGATATCAATACCTACTCCTTCGCCGGCATCGGAAAACATATCACCATCTTGCTTCTCCCCATGCCCGGCGGCGGTGGCGCCGAGTATTTGGGCGGCGATGCCGACAAGTGGCTCCCCGTTCCTCAGTTCAATTGGCAAAAGTCATCGATCATCGAGTTCAGCCAGCTGCAACAGCGCTTTCAGCAGAAGGTGGATCAACTGGGTGAACCGTGAGCCCGGTTAAAGCTCTATTCGCTTTTGCCCTTTTGGCATTTCCCCTCTGGGCCTTTGCGGACCGCAAGCTTTGTGACCAAGTTATCGTTAAAGATGGATCCATCAGTCTAGATGCCAATGAGAAAACTTTAGTCTGCGGCAGCCCCAAGGGGGGCGACGTGTGGAAGACCGTCCCGCTATCGCAATCCGAATATCATTTAAAAATATTTTTGCAGAATCGGGGATTTCCGTCGCCGTCGTTCGAACGCCACGGTCAGCAACTTTGGGTTTGGGCAGGGCCGCGTCTCGACGTGAAGGCTTTGCGGGTGACTCCCGCCTCGGCCCCGCTGGATACCGGGCGAAAGCGAAAAGTCGTCGGTCGCGCCATGGGATCCGAGGTCCTCGATGACGTTACCCAGTGGGCCGAGATGGAATTGCGCACCAAAGGTTACGCATGCCCGAAGGTGGAGGTCAAAGGCCAGGCTTGGGATCAAACCGTCGTTGTGCATGCCCAGCCGGGAACCCGTGCGCGAGTTCGCCGGCTCGATTGGGAAGGGCGCGACAAGCTGGATGGCCATGTGCTTCGGCGCTATTCGGCCATTCGTGTGGGCGAAGTTTATGATGTTCGCAAGAGTCAGTTGACCACGGCCCGGTTGTTTGGCGATGGCCTCTTTGAAACCGCGCAAATTCAGGTTCAATGCGACGGCGATGACGCTGATCTTTTGTTAAAGACGTCGGTGGGCAAACCGCGACTGATTACTTTCGGATTTGGCGCCTCCACAGAGGAATATGCATTTGTCGATTTGGGCTTTCGCAATAGCCGTCTCGACGATCATGCCTCAAGCTTTTCGGCCCTTTTGCATTTGTCGGCGTTACAGCAAAGTTTGAGCGTGGGCACTGAGCTTTATTCATTTTCATTCTCGCCCAGAACCTTTTGGGGGCCGCGTTTTAAAACCGGTCGTGAGTCTGAGCGCGACTATGAAGTGACCAATGCGAAAGGCGGTGTCGATCTGGGGCGGCGCTGGGATCAGTTCGATTCGCGTTGGCTGGTGCGCGGCGGGCCGACCGTCAATTATGTAAATACGGTGACGGGTGTGGGGCCGCAAGAGTCCTCTTACCTGAGTTGGGAGGCTTCGCTCACCGCCGCGAGCCACACTTACGAATTCAGTTTGCGAGAGCAAGCTCGCGGGTGGACGGGGCGCTTCGATTATCGTGGGCAACGCAGCGATATCGGATCCAAGCTGAATGTGGATCGCTTCGACGCTTCATTAAAATATTTGTGGAACATAAATAATCTCTCGCCGCCGCTTTTGGTCCTCGCGACCCGTCTCGAAGGCGTCGCGGTCAACGCCAATCCGCTTGATCTTACAAATAAGCGCGATCTGCTGCCGGTGGAATATCGGATTTTTTGGGGCGGTGATCAGAATCTGCGTGGCTTTGCGCGCCAGCGCCTAAACAATGGCGGTCTCGGATTTTTAAGCGGCGCCTATGCGGGATTTGAACTGCGCTTGGTCGAGGTTTTGCCCTACAATTTTCAACCATTTGCCCTTTATGACATTGCCCAGCTTGGACAAAAGAGACTGACCTTGGACGAGCCGATTTTTAATTCATTTGGCTTTGGCCTGCGCTGGGCCTCACCCTTTGGAACCTTGCGCGGGTCGGCCGCCAAAGGAGAAATCTCTCGAGGCGATTTATCTACCTTGGCCTATGACCAAGAATGGGTGTATTTTTTAAGCTTCGGACAGGAGTTTTGAAGTTTGAGCACTCGCCGCGAATTGGACTGGGGCGCCATTTATCGGATGATTGGGATTGCAGTGGCCGCCGTGGTTATCGGTGTCTCGGCCATTTTATATTGGGCGGCAACCCATCCCGGTAGCGCGTGGAAAACCTTTATCCAGCCGCGCCTTTTTAGTCGTGACACCAAGGTCGTAGCGGCGAATGCCACGTTTAAAGTGGCTAAGGTCAATTGGCGGCATTGGCGGGTGGAGTGGGTCGTAAACGGACTGCAGATCTCGCGGCAAAAGCCGGCGTTGCAGGTGGCGGCCAATTTGAAAGTGGTTGGCGCGTTCAAACTTATGAACCCGACCACAGAATTTCATATTGAAGCGGCCGAGTTTATGGCCGACACGACGCCGGTCGTTTATGAAATTCCGCAAAGTAATGCTCGCCCTCGTAGCCCATTTCAAATCGCCACAGAAGTTCGCGGAATGTTGGTCAAGTACAACGATTTGATTCGGATCGACAAACTGACGGTCTCAATCAAAGAGCTGCAAGTGGCTTCGGGCAAAACGCCCGACAAGTGGCAGATCAGCGCCATTAAGCCAGGCAAAGTGGATGCGCTGGCGGGCGAAGTTCAGGTTGTGGGCACGGGCGCCGCGTTTGACTCAAAAATTTTTGCTGCGGTTCGTATGGATCAATTGGCCACAGGCGGCGCCTTCGTTCGGGGGGATGCTCAACTCACTGCCAAGGATTGGAATGCGAAGACAGAGTTTGATTTGGCGTCGACCGACGATTCCTTTACGGCCACCACTAAAGGAACAGCCAACTACGGCGCGATCAAGGGCGGTGTGAACGCGCAGTTCGCGATGAATCGATCGCAGATGTCGCTGCAGGGAAAAAGTGACATCGAGAAAATCCCAGGGCCGGTGCCTGAAGTTAAAGATATGGTGTGGAATTTTGTCGTGCCCTTGGTCGATGGCCAATGGTTTGGTACGCAACCGGGTAAGGTCACTGCGACCGGCCCGGTGTCGTTGTTTTTTGTGAAGAAGGAGCTGCGCGAGCAGCTGGAGAATGGGTGCAAGTGCAAATTTCCCGATAAAGTGAATGCGTCTTTGGATGGTTCGCTGTGGCTTGGCCATATTCTCTCGCGCTCTGAAATTGAACTTCCGGTGGCCAATGTGAAGGTGGCCTTTGATCCCATTAACAATTCGATGATGAACCTGAAGGTGTTCGGGCAGTTCACGGTGATCAATGACCGGTCGGGCGCACTTCAGTATTGGCCCGTGCTCGAAACCACTGCCAAATTTTTAAATTTTCAAAGTGTAAAAGGACTTTTAGAAGCCAACAAAATCTTGGTGCCCTCGCCCTTTGATATTTTGACGGGGACCATTGACGTCACTTCCAAAGCCACGCTCTCGCCCAATGACAAAGGCATTATCGTGATCCCCCTTGAGGCCAAGGTAAATTTAAGTTCGGCCACGCAAAAAGTTATTGTCGGGGTCAATGTGTCGGCCGCGATTCCTCCCAGCCGCAAAGGGGTGGATGTCTATGCTAATTTTTCGGTCGATGATTTTGTCGTCGAGTTGCCGCCGGTGGACCCGATTCACGGGTTGCCCAAGATCGCCAAAGACACGCGGCTGCTGACCCAACCGGAAGTCGCACCGGCGGATGAATTTAAGGTTCGTTTTATCTACGACGTGCGCACGAGCAAGCCCGGCGCAATTCGGTTGTTATCGAAGATGGCGCGTCCGGCTGTGCCTATTTCTGTCGATGTGGATCGCACCAAAGCGGGCGACACGCGCGGGATTGTGAAGTCGGAGCCGTTTGAACTTCACTATATGCACCGGACTTTGTTTATCGATGGTCTGCGCTTGATTCTGGATGATCGCGAGACCGCCGACTTCGCCGTGGATGGGCGTTTGCGCATGGAGCAGAGCCAATACAAGGTGAACATTATTGTGAGCGGAACGATTCGTTCGCCGTTGATCAAGCTGACGTCGGAACCCGAGCTCAGTCGCTCGGATATAATTTCAGTGATTTTATATGACCGAACGAGCGATCAACTTGTGGCCGCAGATCGCGAAACCGTGGGCGTGTTCGACACGGCGGTGGCCGATCGCGCGATCGGTTTGCTGGGCTTGTGGGTTTTTGCCTCAACGCCGATCCGGAGTTTTCAATACAATCCGGCGACCAAAGTTTACACCGCTTCTGTTCGGTTGGCCGAAGGGACCACGGCGACCCTTGGTACCGATTGGGAAGAGGCCGCGCAGGTTGAAGTGCGCAAACGGGTGACTAAACAGTGGGTGTTAACGGCTTCGTGGAAGCCGGGCACCGATGAAAAAGCCCAGAGCGGAAAACTCGTGATCCAGTGGGAAAAGCGGTTTTAGTTCTTTTTGGCCGGCGGCTCGCCGCGAAACACGCGACATTCTGGCGACTGATCTTTAAACACCCAGGCCTGGCGGGCGGCGAATTTCGGGTCGCCGCTTAAGAACAGCGCAATGTCATAGTCGATTTGGCTGAACTTCCGCTCGGTGCATCTTTTGGCGTCTTCGGGGGTGATTTCCTGCGGGTTCGTTTGTGCGAACGCGGGGAGAGAAAGGGTCATGATTATCAACAGCACTGAAAATTTTCTCATTGAGGACCTCGTTATTTGTAGAGTGGCCTATGCGGCGTTGAACGCTACATAATATGTGCCATCGGTCCTCGACTTAGATCCAGATCGACAACGCGTCATGAGATCCTTAGACTAATAAAAGATGAAATCAATTTTGGCTGTACTGCTTGTTTTTATAGCTGCCGGTGGGGTCCTCGCGCTCGAGAATCCATCGTGGTTAAAGGTGCAGCATTTTCAAATTGAGTTGGCTGAAACGTCGAATGAAGACCTACTTTTTCAACGAATCAAAAGCACCTTGCAGGCGCAGTTTAAAGTGTATGAGGGCCGCTATGTTTGGCAGGTTCCGCTCAAGGCGCTTTATGAAATGGTGAGCAAAGATAAACGGGTCAAAAGAGTTTCGATTTATCGCGAGTTCCCGTCGGTTTTTCGCCTGGTGATTGAGCCGCACACGCCAGTGCTGGCGTATCTCGATCGTGACGGTAGACTCTATCCAGTGGCGGCGGACGCGGCTTTGTTGCCGGCGCTTCCGGCGCATGAAGCGCCCGATCTGCCGATTCTGCGTGGCGAGCCTTTGCGCGATGAAGTTTCTCTACGCGAAATCGCCATTGAACTTCTCACTTCGATTCCGGAAGAAGGTCCGCTGCGCAAAGCAAGTGTCTCGGAAATTCTTTACTCCGCCAAAGATGGCTTTAAAGTTTTTGTGAGTGGCACCGCGAGCGAAGTGAAATTGGGTGACTCAGACTTTGGTCCTAAACTTTCGCGCGTACAAAAAGTGTTGTCGTACCTCGACTCACAGAACATTAAAGGACGCGTCATCGACGCTCGCTTCTCCAAGAAAGTTGTTGTCAGAGTGCGTAACACTCCCTAGCCTTAAATCAGGGAGCATGGAAGCTGCATGGCAAAGGACGCCAAATACACACGGATGATCGCCGGACTAGACATTGGCACGACCAAAGTGACCTGTGCGATCGGCCGGTTTGAAAATGGGCAACTCGATATCATCGGTGTCGGCAACGCTCCCAATTCAGGCATGCGCCACGGTGTCGTGGTCAATATAGATGCCGCAACCGACGCCATAAAAAAAGCCAAAGATGAAGCCGAGCTGATGGCCGGCGTTCGCGTCGACAGTGTTTGGTTGGGCGTTGGCGGGCATCACATTCAAAGTTTTTCGAGCGGCGGCATGATCGCCGTGCGCCACAAAGAAGTGCAACAAGAAGATGTGGACCGCGTGATCGAAGCGGCCAAGGCTGTCGCGATCCCGCAAGACCGCCAAGTTCTGCATGTGCTTCCGCAAGATTTTAAGATCGACGGACAAGTTGGGATTTTTGATCCGATCGGAATGTCGGGCGTACGTTTAGAAGCGAGCGTGTTTATTATCACCGGCTCGACCGCCGTGATTCAGAACGCGATCAAGTGCACGCAGCGTGCGGGGATCAAAGTCGACGGATTGGTGTTGCAGCAGTTGGCATCCGCGATGGCGGTGTTGTCGGCCGACGAAAAAAATCTCGGCACCACGGTTGTCGATATCGGCGGCGGCACCTGCGATATGATCACTTTTTATCAAGGCAGCGTGATTCACACCGGCTTGCTCCCGGTGGGCGGGCAAAACTTCACGCACGATGTGGCCATCGGCCTTAAGACGACGCAAAATCACGCCGACTCATTGAAACGCAAATTTGGCTGCGCACTTCCCGAAATGGTTGGTGAAGACGACGCCATCGAAGTCGAGAGCGTTGGCGGCCGTAAGCCGCGCACGCTGATGCGCCGGGATTTGTGCGAGGTGCTTGAAGCTCGCGCCGAAGAAACTTTAGAATTGATTCATACAGCACTGAGCGAACAGGGACTGTTATCGAAACTTGGTTCCGGTGTGGTGCTGACCGGTGGTGGCTCGCTTTTGCACGGATTGATCGAAATGGGGGACTTTGTCCTCGATGTCCCGGTTCGCCGGGGTTGGCCCGAGAAAGTGGGAGGACTGGTGGATGTTGTTCGCCAGCCCTCTTGCTCCACCGTGGTCGGTGTTATGATGTACGGGCTTAGCCTGGACAAAGACACCAAAGTTGGTCACGAGGTAAAGACCAACGATTGGACTAGGAAAATGAAGAATCTTTTGGGGATCTAAACCGTAATAACGGGGGCAAGTAATGTTTGAGCTCGAAGAAAATACGAATCTAGGCGCAAGTATTAAAGTCATCGGCATCGGTGGCGGTGGCGGCAATGCGGTTGAAACAATGATCGAGGGCGGCCTCACCGGCGTCTCTTTCTGCGTAGCGAACACCGACAAGCAAGCTCTGGCTGCGAACAAAGCCGAAGGCAAAATTCAGCTTGGCCGCGATCTCACAAAAGGGTTGGGCGCGGGCGCCAATCCTGAAATCGGCCGTCGAGCGGCAATCGAGTCATACAATGATATCGTTGCCGCTTTAGAGGGCGCCGACATGGTGTTTGTCACGGCCGGTATGGGCGGTGGAACCGGAACGGGCGGCGCTCCCGTCGTCGCGAAAATTGCTAAAGAGTTGGGCGCGCTGACCATCGGCGTGGTGACCAAGCCGTTTATTTTCGAAGGTAAAAAGCGTAAAAAACAAGCTGACGACGGCATCAAAGAATTGCAAGAGAGCGTGGACACTCTGATTGTAATTCCCAATCAAAAATTACTGACTGTTGCGAGTGAGCGAACGCCGCTGCTCGAGACTTTCCGCAAGGCCGATCAAGTTTTGCTCCATGCCGTTAAAGGCATTTCGGATCTAATTAACATTCGCGGTTTGATCAATTTGGACTTTGCCGACATTCGCACCGTGATGGCCGCCAAGGGTATGGCGATCATGGGCTCGGGAATGGCGAATGGCGAAAACAGAGCGGTGGAAGCGGCTACGGGCGCGATTTCCTCACCGTTGCTCGAAAACATCTGCATCGACGGTGCGACCGGAATTATTATCAACGTTACGGGCGGATCGGACCTCACTCTGTGGGAAGTCAACGAGGCTTCGACGCTGATTACAGAGGCCGCACACCCCGACGCAGAGATTATTTTCGGCGCCGTGATCGATCCGAATATGGGCGACAATGTCAGCGTGACCGTGATCGCGACTGGTTTCGGGACTCCGGCGTCCAAGGCCGCGGTCAATCCCGACGCGTTGATGAGCGCCGGGTTGCAGCGTTTAAATCAAGAGCTGACCACGCAAACTTATGAGTCGATCAGCTTGAGTGTTGAAATGCCGCCCGAGCCGCCACCGGCGCCGATGCCGCAGTTTAGCCTGAAGCCTGAGCCGATCGCCGCACCTGCGCCCGCACCAGCTCCGCAGGCGAAGGGCTCTTTGCCCCGTGATGTGCTGTTGGCAAAAGCCCGCGCGTATCGTGAAAGCCAAATGAAAAGCGACGGGACCTCCTCGAGCCAAGAGCAACTCTCGCTGAACATGGATGAAGCCATGCCGCCGCGCTTGAGCCCTGAGCCGGCTCGCTCGCCCTTTGAGAGCGATAGCCTTGAAGTGCCTTCCTACTTGCGCCGCAAGCGGGGATTAGGTACTGAACAGCTGGATGGCGAGTAGAGCTCTTTTTGTTTCTGATATTCATATTCAGTCTCCGGCGGATGAGAAATGCGCTCTCTTCCGCCGTTTTCTCGATTCCTGCCTTGTGACCAAACCTAATTTTTTGTTCTTGGTCGGAGATATCTTCGACCTATGGATTGCCGACCGGGATTACTTTGTCGAAACCTACGGTGATATTATTCAACGCATTCGCGATTTGAAGGCGGCGGGGATCGAGATTTATTATTTCGAAGGCAATCATGATCTGGATTTGAAGATTTTTTGGCAAGAGCAGATGGGCGTAAAGGTCTTTGAGGAGCCAGCCTATTTCGATTTGCTTGGCAAAACCGTGCGGGTGGAGCACGGCGATCAGATGGACCCGGATGACAAAGGGTATTTGTTTTTGCGCTGGCTGTTGCGAACTCCGGCGGGGCGGGGTCTGGGCCGGCACTTGCCCAATCCAGCCGTGAAGTGGGTGGGTGAAAAGGCTTCTCATGTGAGTCGCGATTACACCACTTCAGTGAAGACAGTAACGCCCGCGCAGGTGAAGGATAAATTTCTTTCACATATCGGCCGAGCTTACTCCAGTAAGGCTTTTGATATTTTGGTCGCGGGCCATGTGCATGTGGCTGAGGATGTCTCTATCACTCGCGATGGCAAAACCATTCGTGGCTTTAATTTGGGGACGTGGCTCAAGGAACCATTCGTGCTGGATTTTTCGGAGTCGGATGTGCGTTTGCGCGCGCTGAAGGATTTCGTCAGTTGACGCGCCATTACTTGAGGCGCCTCAAGTGATTTTGCGAGAAGTTCTCAACTTAAGGAAAATAAACTCGTTCCCATTCGCCATTTGAGGCGCGCGCGTAGGTGCGGGGAAAAATTAAAAATTCGCGTTGAATATTAAACTGCAGATGGGCGGCCTGTGGGTTGGTGAATTGCGGGGCGATTCGGCCGACGGAACTCTGTGTGTACAGAGTTCGGCCGTTTGCGGTCGCCAGCGCGCTGCCGTTTTTGAAATCGATACGGTATTCATCGGTGAATTTTTCATTGCGGTAGCGGCGAACGCGATAGCCTTGCGCATCTTTGATGTAAAATTCAAAACTACTGCGGTCGCCAAGCCAAGTGACGCCGACCCAGGTTTTTTCTTTGTCGAAGCAGAAGGCCTTGTTCCACTCGCGCACCAGGCGTTCCGGATTTCGTACATCGAACCATTGATAAACGGGCAGAACTTTCGAGCTCGCGCTATGCGTGGGCGTGGCCTGAATTCCCCACTGAAAGCGCGGCCATTTCACTCCGGGTGCAATCTCCTCGGCAAAGTCGCGCGGCTCGGCCATGTTGTCGCGCCAAAATTCCCGCAGGTTCTCTGGCATCTCGGGTTGCGGAAAACGGGTCTGCGTCCGGAATCCGTCTGAAAATCTTTCGAGAAAGTGGGGCAAGAAACGCGGATTGTCTTTTGCCGGGATATTCTGCGCGAGTTGGGACTGCGCAAGCGCGAATGTGGGCAGAAGTAGCGCGATGCTTCCGAAAAAAGAACCAGGTACCTTTAGTACCTTTATCACCAGACACCTCCAAAGCGGATGGGGAAGAGGACGCTGTTGACTCGCGCGGGTGTTTTTTCGGCTTCCAACAAATCATCGGCGCGGCTGATTAGGTTGGTCAGTGTTTGGTTGCTGACTTTTTTGAGCAGGGTTTCGTAATCGAAATTTAAAGAGCGATTGGCGGCGGCTAAAAAGAAGTCTTCGGTACCGAAGGCGAAAAGGTGGCTAAAGCCTCCTGCGCGCAAGGTGTGCACAATGTGCGGTAGGTAATCCCGCCGCCCTCCGGGCAGCGGGAAGTCGAGCAAGATCAATCCGCCATCGGCCAGCAGTTTTCGCGTGAGCGCGTAAAACTCCTTAGTAAAAAGTAGGCTGAGATCGTAGCTCACTGGAAATGGCAAATCGATCAACACCAGATCATAGAGCGGGCGCTCAGTGCCATCGGCATATTTCGTCGACCGAACAAACTGAAACGCATCCGTAGTGAAAACGTGAACTCGGTGGTCGCTCAGGGAATCGCCATTCAGTTGGCGCAAATCCCTTTGTGTCCGCGCCAAGCGCAGAATAGCCGGGTCGATCTCAACCAAATCGATACGCTCCAAATCCGAATATCCCAGTAGATCTCGCGCGAGAAGCCCATCGCCGCCGCCCAAAATTAAAACTCGACGCGGCACCCGGCCAATTAGGTTTACTCCCCCGTGCACCATACTTTCGTGGTAGCGCTTTACCGTGCCAGAACTCACTTGTAGCTTGCGATCCAAATACAGCTGAAAATCCTGGCGACCTTGAACGCCCGAACTAAACTCGGCCGGCAAAATGTCGATCCACTGATAGGTCGAGCGCAAGCGCACGGGCACCTCTAACTTTTCGAGCACATTCCAGCTGCCCATCAACGAGGCCGTGTCGGAGAAATGCGGAGAAAAGTAAACAGTTTTTAAATGCAGACCGGCCCATACGGGCGAGAACTTCACCACGGCCAAAACAAGTAACGCCACCGCGAAATGCGGAATGAGGGTTAAGGCTCTCATCTCTAATTTTCGCAGAATCAAAGACGCCACCAGAAAATTCACCGCGCCCAGTGCGTGCGCCGTGCCCGTAACATCCAACAGCGGGAGTAGGTAGATCGGCACCAGCACGGTGGCGGCAAAGGCGCCCAAATAATTTGCGGCCAATACGTGACCGGGCTTCAGCCTCGCGTCGGCTTTTAACAGAAGGGGCAGCTCGTAGCCGGTCAAAAACCCAAGCCACAGCACAAAGGGTAAAACCGCGAGGTAAAGATATATAGCTCCCTCAACGCCCACAAATCCGAGCGCTGACTCGCAAAAATAAACAAACGAAGCCGACATCATACCGCACACGGCAAGCAGCCACTCCACGCGCAACAAACGCGGCCACACTGCGGCGGATCCGCGCGAGCTGCGCCCACACGCCCAGGCCCCGGCGCCCATGCCGAGCAAGAAAAGACCCAAACTTAAAGTTTGGCTCAATACAAAATCTTCGGTGGCATCACTCAGGGTCAGGGCCAAAGTCAGCTGATATCCGAGGCTACAAAAACTGAGTAAAAGAGAATTGGCGAGAACAAAAATCATCCGGCCATCAACCTCGCGCTCAACCAATCGCGCAGCAACGGTTCATAGTGCCAACTGATCGCCAACATGGCGGGCACAAGCCCTGTCCATGCGATTCGCCGTGGAATCAAAGTCAGCGTCACCACCGAATTTAAAAGTGCCGCGGCAAGAAGAGTCGAAAAAACTCCGAAGTGCGGGAGCAACAAAAGCGGAAAGAGTACGCAGGCCGCGAGCATCCCCAGGTAATCCGCACCGAGAACAGCGCCCGCGCTGACCCGATTCTCGCGCAGGCGCAAAAGCAGCGGCAACTCCATCCCGGTCAAAGCCCCCACCCCGAAAATAGAAATATACGCCACCACCCGCGCGGTATCACTCCATCCAGAGAGCGCAAGCCACCAAATCAAAACCGCAAGTGCCGGGACCAAAAGTGAGAGCTCCAGTTGAATTCGCCAGAGAGCACCGCGGGGGTCGCGAAAAGATTCGGCGATATGGGAACCCAGTCCCATGCCTAAAATAAACAAGCCGATGGTCACCGAATATTGAATCACCGAGTGTCCGAACAACACCGACAAACTTTGCGCAAAAACAAATTCGTAAATCAGACCGCAAAAGCCCAGCAGGGCCGAGGCAAGCGTTACTGGCATAGCTCGCACAAAAACTGATTGGCCATGGCCGGTTGAAATTGCCCGTGGGTTTGTTGCAAAAGATTGGCTGTGAATGGAACTCTAAAGCGGCCGTTGCAAGTGCCCGCCGTGGTCATAATTCCACCCACGCGGCAGTTGCCGTGGGGCACGAGGCCCGCAGCCGTGCGGCGTTCAGTTTTGTAAGACTGTCGGCAACTCAAGAAATAGGGATCGGTGTTCGGCATAAAATATCCGCCGAGATCGTTGCACACCGTGCCCGCCGAATTGCGGCCGAAGCACGAGAGAATTTGCCCATCGATGGGATTGGCCCATACGAAAATGGGAATGCCGAGATCCATTTCTTTGCTGCCATCTGTTCGAGTGCGCACCGTGCGGTTGATCGTGACGGCCACGCCGTGGGCGTCGCTAAATGTGGCTTGCAGATAGGCCGGGTAGCGGACGAGGGCGGTGGCCACGCCATTGGCGTCGAGAATTTCGGTGCGCATGTCTTCGACCGCGGGCACTTCGATTTGCAGAGTGGAGAGCACCACTCCGCTCGCGACTTCGGAGCCCGCGCCCATGCCCGTCGCGCCCGGATCTAAGGTTTCATCGAGTACGTAATGAAATGCCACATCCGCACGTTGGCCAGGCTGTACAATTTCTCCCGCCAGCGCCTCCGTGCACGTTTCGGGATTTTGGAGGCGTGAGGCGAACGCTTGCATGACGAGATCGGCCTCATCTTTGAGAGTGGATTGGCGGCTGCGATTGAGAGTCACTTCATTGCGATTCCAAATTTCAATACTGATCGAGCCGACCACGGCGACAAGCCCGAGCACCAAGAGAAGCGCGTTGCCTTTTTGCGAGGGAATTAGTTTGGACACAAAAAGCATTGCACGACCGTATCGTAGTTGAGCCGGTCGCAACCCTTTACGCACACGTTGGTGATGTTCACGGAACCGGCGGTCACTTGCGTGTAGCCGGCGGGGCACGAGCAGGCGGCGGTGGCGGGATTTTGATCAGCGGCGCCGCAGGTGCCATTGCGCCTCGAGGTGTAGGCACCGCCATAAAGGCACGTGTTGGTCATCACGCATTGGGGTGGCGTGACTGTGGCATCCCAGCGAAAGCCCATGGCCTGGCACGCGTCGCCGATGTTCACCTCGTTGTTGCACATTTCGATGGCGTTGGTGGCGGTGTTCATCAGTAGAGGGAACTCAAAGTAGCGCGAGCGGTATCCCGCTCCGGTATTGGCATTTTTGACCGTAAGTTTGACTCTGGCCAAATGTCGCCGAACCACTTGCTCGGTGGTGTTGCCGGCGCCGTCGCTCACACCGATGCGAAACTGAACCGTGCTCGGGCTGCGGTCTTCAATGGTGAACTCTTCCACCTCGAGCATTCCATTTGCAAAGGTAAAGCCCTTGCGGATCACCGCCGCCGGCTGGTCGCCGTAACCGATGGCGAGTTCGAGGTCGGCCGTTGTGCCGACGGGAAATGGTTTTTGGTTGAGAATCGCGGTGCACGTGGAGTCGGTGTTCAGAACGTTTTTAACAAAGAGTGTGAACTCGCTCATTTCATCGCGGTCGACGATATTGCGCTGGCCGCGAACGGCTTCACTGATCAATGTCGCGGTCAACGCCGCGACAATTCCGCCGATCGCAACGGCGACCAGCGTGCCGGTAAGGCTGAATCCTTCCGTGCGTCGCAAAAAAGAACTTCGTCGATTCACCCCACTAGGATATTCTTATACCGGAGTTCGAGTACAGATGAATTCGCTCAATAAACATGTTCCTACGATTGTGTTTTGTATCGGCCTTTTTCTGCTGATCTTTTCCATTCGTACGTTCTTTCATGCCGGTACCACGCCCAATATGACGCCGATCGTAAATCGAAATTTGCCAGCCAACACTCCGGCGGGGGCGCCTCGTCCGGCGGTGCAACCCAAGGCCGCGCCGACGATTCAATTTCGGCCACAGCCGCGCCCGGCCCCGGCTCTGAGCCGGATTAATTCGCGCGAAGAAACTTTGAAGCTGATGCGTAAGCCCGCCGCCGACTATCTGAAGCGCTTTGGGTTGCGTATGAATATTCCAGAGGGATATGCATTTTTTGAAGAGACCGACGGGCCTGTCTCGGTATTGATTGGCGCCACCGCGCCTGGGCGCAATGAGTTTTACTTTTTCTCGGTCAAAGGGCGTTACAACCCGGAACGGGCCACCACCTACTTGCGGCAATATTTCGCTGAAGAAATGCAAATCTCGCCGCGAGGAGCGCCGCAATCCTTTTACAGCCGGGGCGGGTTCTCAGACATGAGTCAGATGCGCGGCGTGACCAACAAGGGCGGAGAGTATCAGGCGTATTTTTTCACCAGCAACAAAGGCTCTCTGAGCCATATGATGGTGTTGATGAATAAACAGTTGATCAAATCACCGGCGCGCTTGCGTGAGATTGTGGATTCGTTGGCTCGGGGGAAGTGAGAAGCCACCTTATCGCTTCTTCAGCACCTCAGCCAGCTCCTGCAGCTCTTGCATAATCATTTGTAGTTCGTCGTTTTTGCGCAGAGTGCGTTTGCCGTCGTATTTGCCGACTTTGAGCTCTTGAATATACGAACAAATGGCCACCACTGGCCCGCCCACGCGCTGACCGAGCACGATCATATAAAAAACCGTGGACGCCATAAAACCGGCAAAACAAATAAAAAATAACAGCGCGACGGCCAGGATGCGATCTTCCACACTGGCGGTGAGATTGGGATCGGGCAGAGTTTGCACCACGCTTTGCACTTCGGAGAGAAGGCGCGACACATAGATCATTATGATCCCGAGAAATGCGACGCCGCCCGCGAAAATATGCAGGTAGTAACTCCGGCTCAGACCCGAGACCTTGAGGTAATTGGCTATTTTGCGTTGATCCTTTGCCATAGCGCCCACCCTTTGAACTTATTGTGCTGGAGGATTCGCGCGATGACAACAGGGCCGCCTTCGACCGCGGCGACAAGGCTCAGGCACGCTATGGATAGTGAGTAAGGATGCAGTGTGAGTCCCGCGCGATTCACAATCGCGGCAATAAGGTGAGCGAGCGGGTAATGGATAAAATAAATTAAGAAAAAATAGCGATTCACCGGGCGGGCGCTAAACCACCGCGCGATCGGCTGTTGTTCGAGCCATTCGCGAGCGGGCTTGAGAAATGAGATTCGCAGCAGAAAAAAAATCGGGATCTGATGCGCCCAAAATGCCAGCGGCTCTTGGCGAAAAACAAAACAGCCAAAATTTTCGCCAATCGTTGTTACATAATACTTGCCGATTTGAGAAGCGCAGCCCGTTAGGGCCAAAATCCAGACCAAAGCCTCGCCCCGCGAAATGCGGCTCAGCTTGTCTCGATTCTGAAAAGTGAGTTTGCCGATCGCGAAAGCAAACAGCGGGTAGGCGACCCACGGCAAAAGCGGCCAGTCCCCAAGATCGCCCCGGGTTGAGCAAATTCCGACAGCGATGGTGGTGAGCCAAGCCGGAGTGGAGAGAATGAACTCCAAATTCCAAAATGGAATTGAAACCACAGTCCCGCTGATCACCGCAAGAGCTCCGGCTGGAATTTTTTTAACCGCGACCAAAAGAACCAATGCGACAAGTAAGAACGGGTAGATGTCCCACCAATAAGGGAACTCTTCGACCGTTGCGGTCCACACGATGGCAAAGCATAAGATATAAATCGGCAGGCGAGCGAACTTTCGGTTCTCTCGACCGCGAAAGCCGAACAGGAAGAAACTTAAAAACAATACGGTAAAGCCGCTAAACGAAAAGGCCCGGGCATAGAATTCGATCGCATGGCCACTCCAGCTCTGCGTTGGGACATCAATCAGTCCAAGCGGGGCCCAGAGCGCGAAGGACATATGAAAAAATAAAATGGCCAAGAATGAAAAATAGCGAAGAATGTCGACGGCCACGAGTCGCTGGCTGGGCCCCAAGCCGGAGCCGGAGTGACTTCCACTACCGCGATTCGGCGATAAGCTGGCGTGCATGCTCTAAGCTTGTTTGCGAAATCTTCTCGCCAGAAATCAGGCGAGCGATCTCGCGCACGCGCTGGTCTTTTTCTAATTCGACAACCGACATCTTTACGCCGCCGCCTTTGACCTGCGCCTTTTCGATAAAAAAGTGCTGATCGGCAAAGCTCGCGACTTGCGGCAAATGCGTGACGCAAATCAGCTGCTGACCTTTGGCGATGGCTTTAAGTTTTTTGCCGACCTTCTCGGCCGTCTGACCGCTGACGCCGGTGTCGACTTCGTCAAACAGATAGGTGCGTGGGCGATCGCTCGAGCCGACCACACGCTTGAGAGCCAACAGAATCCGGCTCAACTCGCCGCCGCTGGCGACTTTGGCCATGGGCTTGGGGTCGTCTTTTTTTGATGTTTGAATCATAAACTCAACGTCGCTTTGGCCGGTGGATGTCAGCTCGGCCGCCTTTTCCACATGAACGCCAAAGCCAACGCCCTTCATGTTTAGGTCGAGCAGCTCGTCGTTCACGCCCTTCTCTAAAAGATGAGCGCCGTTGCGGCGGCGTTCGTGCAGCTCGCCCGCCAGCTTCAGCAAAGATTTGTGCAATTTAACTTTTTCATCGCTCAGCGCGCGCAGATTTTCATCGTGCTTTTCGAGCGACTCAATTTCGGCCACGATGCCGGCATAAGAGGCTAAAATTTCGTCGACACTCTCACCAAACTTTTTTTGCAGTTTGCGCAAGGCACTTAAGCGCTCTTCTTTTTGATTGAGCTGTTCGGGGTCGGCATCGAGATTGCGCCCGTACTCGCGCAGTTCCAGAGTCGCGTCTTCGAGCAGAGTCTTCGCCTCTTGCAGAGGTTTGAGCCGCTCACTCAGCGACGGATCGAGTTGCGATAGCTCTCCCGCCCGCTGCAGCACTTGGTGCAAGGTCACTAAAGCCGCGCTGTCGCTCGAGTAGAGAGACTCCACACTTTGTGCGGCGAACTCAATTAAACGGGCGGAGTGCCGCATGCGCGAAACTTGCGCGTCGAGCTCGGTGTCCTCACCGGGTTGCAAATTGAGAGCGGCGATTTCGTCACGCTGATAGGTTAAAAAATCCAAACGCTGTTCGCGCGAGCGCGCGGCCTCAGTCAGTCGGTCCATTTCGGCGGTCAGTTCGCGCACGCGTTGATACTGTTTTTCGAACTCCACACGCAAGGTCCACGTGCCCGAGTAGATGTCGAGAATTTCTAAATGATAAGCTTTCGACTGAAGATGCCGGTTGTCGTGCTGCCCGGTCATTTCAATCAACGGCGTTTGCCGACCGGTGAGAGTGATGAGCGGAGCGACAATGGAACGCAACGACGACAAAGGACTCAATGCCCCGTTCAAATAAACTTTGCCTTTGCCTTCTTTAGAGATCAGCCGGCGCACGACCAAGGTTTCGTCACTCACATCAAGGCCCAGCTCGTTGAGTGAGTTTAAAACGTCGGGCCGCTCGCTGAGATCGAAGTACCCCTCGATCACGGCGTGGTCTACGCCCCCACGAACCACATCGGGTTCGGCTTTATCGCCCATCATCAGACCGAGGCTTTTTAACAGAATGGATTTTCCGGCGCCGGTCTCGCCGCTCAAAATATTCAAACCCGCCTTAAAGTTCAGCGACAGATTGTCGATAATGGCGAAGTTTTTAACTTTGAGCTCGATCAGCATTCGATCAGACCATCCCTGCGCAAAAGAGCTTGTGGATCGGGCTTACGGCCGCGGAATTTTTCGTAAAGGCGCATCGGGTGATCGCTGCCGCCCTTCGACAAAATGCAATCCTCAAAACGCTTCGCCGTTTCGCGGTCAAAAATTCCCTTTTCTTTAAAATGCTCAAAGGCATCGGCGTCCAGTGCTTCGGCCCACTTGTAGCTGTAGTAACCACAGGCATAACCGCCGCCAAAAATATGACCAAACGAAGTCGAGCCATTGGTGCCGGGCACCTCGGGCAACACCGACGTGCCAGCCGTGGCCTTGGCTTCAAATTCTGGCACGGTCACGCCGTCGGTCGGCGGAGTGTTGAACCAGGCCATATCGAGAACGGCGAAATTGAGCTGGCGCATAGACAAATACCCGGCCTGAAAACGCTGCGACTCTTTAAGGCGCACCAACAAATCTTTAGGGAGCATCTCGCCGGTTTCAAAATGAACGGCGTAGTGCTTTAAAAGATCTTCTTCTTCAGCCCAGTTCTCTAAAATCTGCGAGGGCAGCTCCACAAAATCCAAATACACGTTGGTGCCGGCCAGCGAGCGATACTCCACCCGCGACAGCAAGCTGTGCAGAGCGTGGCCAAATTCGTGAAAAAGCGTACGCACTTCGTCGAAATTGAGCAACGAAGGTTTACCCGGTGTGGGTTTTGAAAAATTACAGACGATGCTGACATGCGGGCGATGATTGTTGCCGCGAAACTTTCCTTGCTCGAGAAAATTGGTCATCCAGGCGCCGCCGGTCTTAGACGCGCGCGGAAAAAAGTCGGTGTAAAATAGGCCCACGAACTCGCCGCCACTCTCGCGGGTCACTTCGAAGACCTGCACATCTTCGTGGTAAACGGGCAGCGATTTGTTCTCGGTAAATTTCAAGCCGAACAGGCGGCGAGCCAGCTCGAATACGCCGTGCAAAACATTCTCCAGTTTGAAGTACGGGCGCAAAGACTCTTCGTCGAACGCGTACTTTTTCTCTTTTAATTTTTCCGAGTAATAATGAAAGTCCCAAGCTTGAAACGGATTGGGCCCACCCATTTGGTCGGCCAACTGCTGCACTTCTTTTAATTCTTTGAGCGCGGCCGGTTTGGCGACCGTCAGCAGGCGATGCAAAAATTCGCTCACCTGCTCGGTGGTTTCGGCCATACGGGTTTCGAGCGCCCACTGCGCGTAAGACTTAGCGCCCAGTGTTTGAGCTTTTTCCGTCATCAATTTTACGGTCTCAAGAATAATCGGCTGGTTGTCGTGCGGCCCACCGAAGGCCCGCTCATAATAGGCGCGGTAGATTTTTTCGCGAAGCGCACGTTTCTCTGAGAACCTTAGAAACGGCATAAAACTCGGTTGGTGCAAAGTGATCAGCCATTTTGCGGGTTGGCCCTTTTCTTTGGCCGCCTCGCGCGCGGCAACTCGGGAGCTTTCGGGCAGCCCGGCCAAATCACCTTCGTTATCGATCCACAATTCAAATTCATTGGTGGCGGCGAGCACATTCTCGCGGAACTTGGGCGCCAACTGGGCGAGACGCTCATCAATGGCGCGTAGACGTTCTTTTTTATCTGAAGAGAGTTCGGCCCCACTGCGGCGAAAGTCGCGATACACTTTCTCGACCAAAAACTTTTGCTCCGTGGTTAAATTCAGCGTGTCGCGCTTCTCAAAAACTTCTTTAATGCGCTTGAATACATCCGGATCTAATAAAATATCGTTGGCAAAAGAGGCGACCTTGGGGCCGATCTCCATGCTAAGTTTTTGCAATTCATCGTTGCTGTCGGCGATCAACAAATTATTAAAGAGCAGATTCACGTACTCCAACTCTTCGGTGCAGCGATCGAGCGCGGCGATGGTATTTTCAAAAGACGCCGGGCTCTCTTTGATTTTATTGATCACCTGCTGACCCTTGCCTATGGCCTCTGTGAGGGCCGGCATAAAGTGCATAGGCTTGACCAGGTTAAAGGGAACGGCGTTGTGCTTTAGAGTCGATGATTGGGTAATTGGATTCATTCGATTAGGACTACCATAGGGCTATCCGGATGCAAATGGCGGAGCGCACAAACAAAAAAACCCCAGCCAAAGCCGGGGTTCCTAAAATCTATTAAGTTTTTAAACCGTCAACTCTTCGCTTAGAAGCAGAGGCCGATGTTGCCCCAGCTGCCGCCGAAGTCGATCATTGTCGAACAGCCTTGGCCAGAGTACGGCGGAGCGTAGTAGTAGTAGTCTTGGTTGTAGCCGTAGTTGGTGCCGTACGACGATCCAGCGAGAACGTCGATACGAACGCACTGAAGCTGACCTTGCAAAATGACCGGTACATACTGAATACCGTACTGAGCCGTCCACTGATCACAACCCGTTTGGTTCATGTAGTTCGGGTACGGATACTGGCCGCCGTAGTTGTAGCCATTGGTATTCGGAATCTGTTGACCCGGAGTACAAGTTTGCACTTGGCCGAGGTGATTCGTGTAGTAGTTGTTCGGAGCAGCCGGACAAGCAACTGTGTTTGTCTGACCCGGAGTACAAGGCGTCGTAGTTCCGACAATCATGTACTGACCGTAAGTTGGATTGATAACGCATGTTTGTGCAGCGGGAGTCGAAGCCGCAGAGCTCGTCTTCTTCTTTCCGCAGGCACCAAGCGCCAACACTGCAATCAATGCGAGTGTTGCTGTAGCCATAGTGTTCAAGGGTCTCATGGGACTCCCTCCCTAATTAGTTAATAGTTCTCTCGAGCCATAAGCGGCTCACATAGGGGGTATATTCCAAAGGTCGTGCCAGCTTTGTAAGAAATACAGGTGTATTTGGGTAATGGTGGTGACGGATTCCGTCACTTTGTCCTGAGGCGAGGCTCAAGGAGAGCTGAGATAAATTTAAATTTATCTAGTGGTTTCAATAGTATAAAAGACTACCTATGAATATATGCCGCCTGAGCCGCAAATGGGACGCCTCTCAGCGCCAGGCCAGCATACGGTAAATAACCACGTCTGAGCTTTGGCTGTTGGACCCCAGGCCCAAATAGGTTTGATCTGGGCCATCCCACCAGCCGACCTGATCCGAACCCTGAAAGCTGATTTCGCCCAAATGGCCCCCCTCGAGCGCGTCGAATATCTTAAGCCCTTCGGTCGTCAAGAGGCCTAGATAAACTCGCTGTGAACCACCGGTCTTAAATATGTGTGAGGATTCGAGGAAAAAGGTTTGCGCAATCGGGATTTGAACGGCTTCAGTTTTTGCTCCCCCGGTGACGGGCATCGAGTGAATTGACCCCTCCAACTCCACCAAGACATGTATATCGCCCGCTTTGTTCTCAAAGACGCGGGCCGGATCGACGACGGGTCGATCCATCCTCAACTCGATGGGCGGCTTCTCCTTATGGATGGATTGAACCATTAAACGGTTATAGAGGTCGGAATAGGCCGCCCAAACCTCGCCACTGGCGCTCTTATATAAGGAGGCTTCCACGCACGCCGGGCAATCCGCTGCCCAAACCACTTTCCAGCCATCGTTCGCGGCCTTGCGCATGATCTGAAAGCCCGGGCCGGTCATCTGCAGCACGAGCGGAACACCAGTTTGAGAGGTCGCAAAAACCCCAGGCGCTGGCGGCCCACCTAAGTTTAAAGGAGCGCGCGCCGGATCGTTGATATCGATCAAGCGTGCATTGTCGTCGGCCGGCATGGTGAACAATAGAAATTCGTCTTTGGGCCCAAAGCTGTGAACACCTTCGGCAAATCCATGGCGGGGAATCGGCACTTCACGCTGGTCGGCCACGTGTTCACCTAAGCGGGCCGAACTGCGCATCAGCGTTTTGGGCGGACCTTGGCCTTTGCCGTACGGCAGCCAGTAAACGAATAGAGATGGCTCCAAATTTTTTGGCGAATGCCACACCAGTTGGAGAAATTGACTCTCGCCGGGAGTTTCGATGTTGTGACGGGGAAAAATCCACACCGGATCGGGCTCATGCAGGCGGTAGACGCGAATAAGTCCGTCTTCGGCCTGAAACGCAAAAATCACGCGCCCGCTTTTATCGGCGGTGAAAACAGGAGCCGTCACAGCGTGGGCACCGACCAGACGCATGATTTCTTTAGGCTGCAGCTCATCTGGCGGTCGGAACAGATTATAAAGTTCCTGCAGCTCCATGGTGATCAGCGGCCACTGCACCTGCAGCCGTTCGGCTTGGAGTGCCAAAATAAATCCGCGGTAAAAGGCGTCGTCGCTATTGCGAACGGGATTAAAGGGCTTTTCGGAATTTGCGAGTTCGAGAATCATTTCGACCGGGATCGATTTTTCAAAATAGGCATGCTGAACGAGTTGAGTGAAGCGATGTCGCGGACCCAGCAACATATCGCAGTAGGGGCTTGCCGGTGCCGCACCGCCGAGGCTCGGGGATAAAAAGACGCAAACTGAGGCAAAAGCGACCGTTAAAAAGCGCACAGATAAGCTCCGACTAGGCTACAACGCATTCGGAGAGGGTGATTGCAAAGCTTGAACCCGGCGGAACCCTTGGGCATCATAAAAGTAACTGGGGGGTAGATATGAAGCCGTGGAAGCCATTGGTCTTTAGCGCCGCAATTTTCTTAAGCCAAGGCAGCGGAGCCGCCTCACCGTACAAGCAAACGCTGAGCTCGAAAAAAAATATTTATGCACACGACGGAGTTTTTATTGGCGGTAAGGCCGGAGCCGGAACTTCACTGTTAAATGTGCGGCGTGTTTTCTCTCCCAAAGCGAAGTTGGAGCGCGTAATTCTCGATTTGGGTGACGAAAAAGCCAAACCGGCGGGAAAAAATATCGGATATTTTCAGGTGAGTTTGGACGCCCGCGAAAACCGCGCGGTGGTGGATCTTTCGCAGTTGAAGCTGTCGCGGGTGAGTGAGGCGGCGGTGCAGAATCTGTTTAAAAAGAGTCCGTTTGTGGAGTCGGTGTCGCTGACTCTCGACCCCGAAGACAAAGCGGCCACCATGGTGCTCAATTTTAAACGCCCCATGAAACTTGAAGTCTTTCAACAATTGAAATCCAATCAGCCCGGTCGGATCGTGATGGACTTCTCGCCCAAAGTTAAAGCCACTACCGTCAGAAAATAATGGTCGCGGCTCTCCTTTTCATAATTTTATCTACAGCCGCGATGGCGGCCCCTCCGCCGGAGGCCTCGCAGGTCTTGGCGAAGCTAAAAGGCGTCGGCCTCGCACTCGATGTCGCCAAGTGCAAGCCCACGGTTTTTGCCGAGGGCAAAGGCGATGAACTCTCGTTTATCGAGTCGGCCTTTGATTGCGGCGACCTTACGGTGCAAATGGAAGTGTCTTATCCTCTCCATCCCGCGACCATGGCCAGCCGGGCAACGGCCGAAGTGGCCAAAGTTCGTGAGGTCTATGGCGCGCAAAAAAATCCTTACACAGGTTACGTGTCGCAGACCGCGCATTGCCCACAAGCCGAAAATCTTTGGCAAGAAAAATTTAAATCGCATCCCCTGTTGATCGGCCGCCTCAATGAGCGCGGGGTGTGGGGTGCCTGTGGCAAAGCCAAAGAGGATTTTTGGGGAGCGATTGCATTTTTAGAAAGCAAATATTCTTTTGCCAAGGTTCGGATTTTGAGTAAGCAGCGCCAAGACAAGAGCCATTTTAACAACGCCGCGATTGGCTTTTTGCGCTCGGTGCGGGCAACGCCGTGAAACCAGAACTTAAGCGAAAGTTGATGGCCGGCGTTCTGGCGGCGGCGGTTCTGGCAACGGTGGCGTCGGCGTATGTCTATTGGGACGGACGCCGCGACCCACTGGCCGGACGCAAACCAAATTTATTGTTGTTGAGTTTTTGTTCGCTACGCGCTCAGCACCTCAACGCCTACAATCCTAAGGCACAGCCATTGCCAGCCTTGGATAAATTTTTTAGCGAGAGTTTGATCTTTACAAACGCGATTAACGGCTTTCCGTGGACCAATGCAACTAATTATGTGATCCCATCTTCGTTGCGGGCTATGGGTTACATCAATGCCAAGCGCAAATCTTTGCGCGTTCCGCTCGTACCGATTCACAAAAGTATGCCGTCCAATGATATCAACGAAGACTTAAGTTTTACCGAGCCCGAGGTGCGCAACTACGAGCTCAATTATGGCGACGGCCTAAAAGCCCTTAAGAAGGCGATCACCGGCACTAAAGTTCGTCCGTTCTTTTATTCGGTTCATATAAAATATATGCATTTTCCTTTTATCGATTCGGTCAATCAGCCAGAGTTGTGGCGAACCGAGTTTAGCGAAGAGTCCGCGAAGGTATTGGCCGAATATCTTCGCGCGCCCGCGACCTATCCAGAAAAAGCGGCCTTGCTCCTGACTCTTTTTGCCGATCCCGCGCTGGTTCAAACAAGCCCTTATGTAAAGAAATATACGGGCGGTCATGATCGCGTCCGCATCGGGCAAATTTATCAAGTGCTGTCGGACGAGTCGCTGCTTGCTGCGTGGAAGAAAAGCGCCAACTACGAAATCGATTTAAAGATCTTGCAAGAGGCCTACAGCCTAAAGCTGCGCAATTTGGACCGTGAGCTCGCTGAAATTTTGGATTTGTACGGCCGCAAAGATTTGCAAGACACCACGGCGGTGGTGCTCTCTGGTGATCATGGCGAGGCGCTAATGGAAAATGGCCACTTTCTGCACTCGACCGATATCTTCGACGATCAGATACGCTACCCGATGGCGATTCGTGCCGCTGGGCGCGCTAAGCCGGGGGTGATCACCGACCAGTTCTCGATGGTTATGAAAACTAAACTTCTGCAGTTGATTTCGGAATCCAATGCCGACCCGGCGGTGCTCGCCGACTATGTAAAGCACGCTGGCGAAACTGTATATGTTCGCAATTGTCAGGGCACGGTGGATGGCTTGCGTTTGGCGAATCAATACAAGCTGGTGTCGGATATTTCTGGTTACAGATTGTTCGATGTGGCGGCGGACCCTTTGCATTTGCATGACCTGCGGCTAGTGAAACCGGACATCTTCTTTAAGATGAAAGAAATCCTACTGCGCGAAAAAGAGTTCCCGCACAATCTTCTGGCTTGCGACACCGAAGAGAAGCGGGGCGTGCCACTGCATTCGAATAGAAATTCGGAAAAGTACAAATAGTGAGAGCGTGCTGGCTAATAAAGCTCTTCCGCAGCCTTGCGAACGAACGAGTTGTCAACGAAAGGCATGATGTCCACCTCCTCGTCGAGAAACTTGTGTTTCACCAATAGTTTTTGCCACTGGTTCAGCAGATCAACTTGGACCTCGGGCACCTGCCGGTGCTCGGGAAGATTTAGGCCCTCAAAATCGATATTGATTTGAAGCCCCTTCACATTTTCTTTGGTTTTTTCGGCATTGGGCATGGCAAACTCGATACGCACTCGGCGCATATAGGCCAGCACAACCTTCTGCACCACGGTCGGATGTTTCTCCACAAAATCTTTGTGAAAAATAAGTACGCTTAAGCTCATTTCGGGGTTGATCCAATTGAGCGGGCTATGAATGTAAACGGGATATTTGTATTTTTCGACCCATTTTTTTGTGGCCAGCGCGTGGCCGTAGCCGCCGTCGAGTTCTCCGCGCTGAAACATTTTTCCAAAAACGTCATCGGGAATGTTACGGATCAGTTTGACGTCCTTGTCGGGATCAAGTCCGTGCTGCGCGATAAATTCGCGTAAGACCACTTCGTCGCCACCTGAGGACCGCCGAGCCCCGAAGCGTCGACCTCGAAGCGATTCTGGTCCATCTATTTTAAAATTTCTGTGCAAAACCATGGCGTGGCCGGCGCCGTCTTTTAGGTCGTGGCCCAGTTCGGCGACGGCGACAATGGGCGCCTTCTCACGAACGGCTCGGATAAAAGCGGTCTCGCCAACGGTCGCTCCATGAAAGGTGCCATCGATAACCTTGCGAACCAACTCGTCGCCCGTAGCTTTGCCCAAATTGCCGGTTTTTCGCTCCACCGTCAGATCCGGCATGGGAAAATAATTTTTGCTGGCAAGAAAGCGGGTCATCAACTCCACATCCACGCCGGCCTTTTCAAACTCTCTAAATATTTTTGTGCGATATAAAATAATGGTTCGGCCGCCATGAAAGTAGCCGAGTTTAAGCTTTTGGTCCCATCGGTCATCGAGCGGCGCTTGGACCCGTTGTTCAAGTTCAGGCGGCGAATTGATTTGGCGAATGGCGAAAATCATCCCCAGGGTCAGAGCGGCCGCGAGCAATGTCCATCCCGCCATCTTTATCATTGCAGCAGCGACCTCCCGTTTAGAGCGGGTTCAATATCTTTGAGGTTAAATCCGTAGAGCTCAAGAAGGGTAGGGGTAAAGTCACGGCGGTCCGCCGCCCCACGAAGTTTTTTGCCTCGCACCGCCCAGAAGGTATCGGGGGCGTGCTTGTGGCTAAATTGTCCCGGGTCGAAGCCATGGTCGCTGAGGACAAAAACCTTGATCTCGCGTTTTTCGGAAACTTCGAGGTCCGTCACGAGGCGGAGAAGTTCGGCAAGATTTTCGTCATTGCGCTGAAGCGCACTCAAATATTCTTTTGAGCTCTCGCTGAACTGATGCCCTTGCTCATCGGGCTCCTCAAAATGAATAAAGGCAAAGAAAGGAACTCCGTTTAAAGCTCCCAGTTCTCGTTTTGCGGCGTTCATGACCTCGGGCGCGGGCCCCAATGCGGTGATGTATTTATCAAGGGCGGGGAGAGCATTGAAATAGGGCTCACCCTCGCGGTCCTCGAGCACCCGTTTTTCACCCCGTTTGGTCGGGGCGTTTTTGGCTTCATCCCACCAACCGGTTTTGCCGTTGGTTCCGTCAAAGCGAGAGCGGCAATTGATGCAGACTTTGTGCGGCCCGCGCGCCCCGATGTTATTGATTTTTCCGCTGATAAAAATGGTCGCAATTTGTGAACCGAATTGGTCTTTCAGGCGTTCAAAAATTGTATACCCCTTCGGGATAGGCCGGTAGTCGCGGTTGCTTTCAACACCAGTCACTTCGCTGCTGTAGCCAGAAAAAATCTGCGCCCAACCCGCTTTGGTGTCGGTGCGTCCGTCTTTCACTTCGACGTCAATAAAGGAGCCACTGTCCACCAAGGTTTTAAGATGCGGGAGTTTGCCTTCGGCCAATAGCTTTTTCACGGTCGGGCGATAGGAGCCATCCCAACCAATCATAAGAACGCTAAAGGTTGGCGTTCTAATTGTTGCCGTCTGCGGCTGGTCGAACAATGCCGCTGTGATCTGGTCTCTTAAAAGTACATAACTGACTGCAAAGACCACGACAAACATCAAGGCCGGCAGTAAGCGGCGCAAACCCATGGTCAGTAGAGCTCCTCGATGACAGATTTATACTTTTCGTCCACCACCCGGCGCTTAACTTTGAGTGACGGAGTTAACTCGCCCTTTTCGATCGAGAAATCCTCAGGCAGAATGGCGAAGTTTTTAATGGTCTCGTAGCTCGAAAGCTGTTTGTTGACCTGCGCGATCTCTTTACGCACGAGATCTTTCACGTCGGTGCGTTGAACCAGAGATTTAAAGTCGCGAAAGGTCCAATTTTTCTCTCGCGCGACATTTTTGACGTAGCCTTCGTTCAAAGTCACCAGCGCCACGATATACTTGCGCCGGTCGCCGTGAATCAGCGCCTGCGAGATGAGCGGATTCAGCTTTAACAGCCCCTCAAGCTTTTGCGGAGCCACGTACTTGCCGCCGGATGTTTTAATAAGATCTTTTTTGCGATCGGTGATGCGCAAATAGCCCCGGTCACTGAACTTGCCAATATCGCCGGTGCAAAAGTATCCGTCTTTGAACGCCGCAGCCGTTGCGGCTTCATCTTTGTAATAACCCTTCATAACTTTCTTCGATTTAATTAAAATCTCTCCATCTTCAGCCAACTTGAGTTCCACATCGGGTAGAGGTTTACCGACGGTGCCGAATTCGTACGCCCCCGGCGTGTTGGCGCAAATCGCCGCCGTCGTCTCAGTCAAGCCGTAGCCTTCGAGCAGAAGCAAGCCCGCCTGGTGAAAAAAGTCAGCCAGCTGTTTTTCAAGCGGTGCCCCGCCACTCACCACGAAACGGAGATTTCCGCCAAGGCCCTCGCGCAGTTTGCGATAAATCAGGGCGTCGGCGGCCATTCGCGGCAGCCACGATTTCTTTCCACTTAACAAATGGAACATTTGTTTTCGAAAGGCATTGCCTTCGATCTGCGTGAGCAGGCCGGCATAGATTTTTTCGAACACGCGCGGAACGCCGATCATCACCGAGGGCTTGGTATCAGCCAGATTGGAGCGGAGTTTGTCGATGCCCTCACTGAAATTTAAAGTAAAGCCCAGATACATATGCAGCCAGAGTTCCATGCGGCCGAGCACGTGCGCGAAGGGCAAAAAGCAAAGGCTTGAATCCACGGGTGAGATCGGAAATGTCCGGCATATGTCTTCGACCTCGCTTAGGATTTGTTCGTGAGTGAGCATGGCGCCTTTCGGCTCGCCTGTCGTGCCCGAGGTGTAGACGATGGTGGCTAAATCGGTGAGGCTCACCTTCGCACATTGTTCAGCGAAGAACGCGGAGCCAGCACCACCAAATTTTTTGTGGCCGGCCGATAGAAATTCTTCCCACGGCATTGCTCCGGGGGAGCCGTCGCTCCCGGGCTCGATGCAAATCACATGCTCCACCGACTTGCAGCGCTTGCCGATCAACTCCCATTTGCGCATTTGCGAGCTATCTTCGACCACTAAAACCTTGGGTTCGGCGTGTTTAAGGATCCATTCCACTTCTTCAGGCTTATTGCTCTGATAAATCGGAACGGTCACCGCGCCCAGTCCGAGAGTGGCAAAGTCCATCATGGCCCATTCGTAGCGGGTGTTCGCCAAGACCGCGACGCGATCACCTTTCGTCACGCCTAAGGCGGCTAGCGAAAGACCCGCGGTCTCACAATTTTTGTAGTAGTCCGCCCAGGTTAGAGACAACCAATTTTTATGGCGTTTAAAGCGAATCGCGGTCCATGTGCCGGGGCGTTCGGAAGCTGAAACCAGGTGGCGAACTATAGTTTTAGTCATGTTCAGCGGGTATCACGGAGGCCGGGCGGCGTCTACTTGCTTTGTGCGCCGGTCGGATCTTTCAAATTCATATTCGGGCGTGTCTCTGAGGTGGGCGCGCGCGATTTACGTGGGTTGAGCTGCACCACTTTGCGCTTGTCTGTGGGAATAGAGAGAGTCATCTCCTCATAGAGGCTGCCGCTGAGGGTCTCTGCCCGCACTTTAATCGGCGTTCCGCCAGGCACGGCGATTTCGCGAATTGCGCCTTTGCGCAGCGGATACTGCTTGCCGTTAACAAAAAGATTCGCCGGCTGGGGCGGAAAGATTTCCACATCCAGATAGGCGATATTGAGTTTTTGCATCGTGACGTCGAGACGGTGGCCTAAAGTCTCACGAGTTACATTAGATACTTTAAACTCCGCATAGCCTTTTTTGCGAATGGTTACAGAGAAGGTATTCGTCACCCGAATCGGGCTGGGCGTAACCTGACCGGTGGGTTGTTCGTCGATCCAAATTTCGGCGCCCGAAGGGTTAGACGTGATCACCAGGCCTTGCGATGTCGGCTCGAGCACGTCGGGTTGACACTTAATCTGGCTGGGGTCTTCGGCGCAGCTGGGGCCTCGCGGATTGGTGCCGCAGGGTGGATTGAGGCATGGTTCGCCGCCGGCGATTGGACCCGTGGGCCGAGAGACTCCAATAAGGTCATGAAAGTCGCCTAAAATGGGGTCGGTCATTGCAATTACGGGTGCCATCGATGCGGTAAAATATTTGGCCAAGTAGGCGTACACGCTTAAGCACAAGAGCGCGAACACCATAAAGGTCGCAAGTCGCATCGGACCTGCGCCGTCGCTTTTGGCCTTGCGCTTAGGCTGCGCCGATGAAGCCGACGAGTTGTTTAGTGTGCGCAGCTGCCGCGGTTGCGACGGCTGATCGCCTCCGGGTTGATTGATCGGTACGGGCAAGTCCGGGGCGTCGAGTACGTCACCGGCCTTGATCTCGATGGGCTGAATGCGTGAGTTTGCGGATGTGTTGGGCGAGCCAGAATTCATCGCGTTCTGTAAGATATTGTCGTCAAGGAGAGAGGCCGCGGAGGACTTCTGATTCGTGATTTTATGCAGGCCGGTGGGAACTCCATCGGTTTCTGTTTGGGTATTGGGATCCGGGTTCGGATAGTTGGTCACGCCAGCCACTATGGTGTTGTTGGTCAACTGCAGGCTTGGGCTCGACAACTGAAGATGCGGGTTCGAATCGGACGTGCGAATCGAAAGTGGCTCAGAGGTTTCAGACGCCGTGACTAAACTGTCTTCATTGGTGCGAACCGTGGTCGCCGGAATCGCCTCGGTTTGGGTGGAGGTTCCGCCCAAATTTCGCGGCATACTGTCGGATGCGGTATCGGCTCCGCCCTCGCTGTTGGTCGAGATCACCACCGAGTTGGTGTCTTTGCTCACGAGCGAAGTTTGGGTGGAGTCTTCAGTGTCTTTTCGATCTTTGCCGGGTCGGCGAATATCCAATGAAATGGATAAATTCACTTTGGTGTACTCGACCAAACGTTTTCTGAGCGAAAGGATTTCGTCGGCAAACACCGATTTGATAAAGACCGAAAAATCCTGGGCGCTGAAGTCGGGATATTGTCGATTGAGGAAGCGATTTAGGTCTCTTTGCAGTGCCGCGCCAGTTTGGTAGCGCAGGTTGCGATCGCGGGCGAGCGCTTTTTGGACCACGCGCTCAAGCTCGGTGTGAATGTTGGGATTGATCTTGCGCAAGCTTGGAATTTGGCAGTCGCGAATTTTTCTGAGCGTATTGATCTCGTTATTGGCCACGAACAGGCGGTCGTTCGCGAGCAGTTCCCAAAGGACAATTCCAAGCGAGAAAATGTCTGTGCGTAGATCGACCGGCTGGCCTTCGGCCTGTTCCGGAGACATGTAGCCAAATTTTCCTTTTAACGTTCCCGCTCGGGTCGATTCGATTTGCGATTCGGCCTTTGCAATACCGAAGTCGACGATTTTCACTTCGCCCTCAAACGAAACCATCACGTTCTGCGGACTCATATCCCGGTGGGTGATGTTGAGCGGTTTTCCGGTGGAGCCGTCAATGCAGCGATGGGCGTGATCGAGGCCGGCCCCGACTTCCTTGATCACGTAAACAATCTGGTCGATTGAGAACTGAACCGCGCTCTTTTTCATTTTGTTCAGGATCTGGCGTAGGTTTCGGCCTTCAACGTAATCCATGACGAGAAAAAACTGACCCTTTTCAACGCCGAACTCATGAATGCTCACGATGTTCGAGTGATTCAGGTTGATCGCAATCTTAGCTTCGTCTTTGAACATTTCGATAAATTCAGGACTGTCGGCGTATTGAGGGAGAATGCGTTTTATCGCAAAGAATTTTCCGATGCCGCCGGCGCCATTTCCGCGCGCAAGAAACACCTCGGCCATACCACCGGTGGCCAATTTTTCGAGCAGGATATATTTGCCAAAATGTTCGTAATGTCCTGACACGTTAATAGAATCGGATTTTGCGGCTAACAGCTTGAATTTTTTGAAGTTTGACCTAGAGTAAAGTCATGGTTTGGATCGGTCTCACCGGCAGTATGGGGAGCGGAAAGTCGACCGCGGCGAAGGTCCTGCGGTCGATGGGTTTTCCGGTCCTGGACGCCGATCAAATTGTTCACGAGCTGCTCGCCCCTGGAACACCGACCGAGAAAGAGATTCTCTCGACTTTTGGTCCCGGTGTGCAAGGCCCGAACGGGCACCTCGACCGCCGGGCTTTGGGCCAGCTGGCTTTTTCACACGCTGAACATTTGGCTAGGCTAGAAGCGCTGCTGCACCCAAAAGTGCGCGGCGAAGTGGCGAAGAAAAAAAGCCAGCTGTGGGCCCAAGGGTATAGCCATGCGTTTTACGATGTCCCATTGTTGTTCGAAAAAAAGATGGAAGACCAGTTCGACTACATCGTGGTCGTCAGTGCCGACCCCGACCTGCGCCGCCGAAGGGTCAAAGAGCGTATGAAGCTCACCGACTCAGAGATTGACGCGCGAATGGCTTGGCAGATTCCGCCCAATATCAAAGAAGCCGCTGCCACAGCGGTGATCCTGAATAACAGCGGTGAGGCGGAGTTGATCAGCGAGATTCATTCGATGTTGAAACGGCTCAATATCCCTGTGCCGGCGTCGGCCCCTACCAGCCGCGACTGATCCCGAGCAAAATTAAGTAGCGCATTTTATCCCAGTTGATCAGAAATTCGTTGTCGAGGCGAATCGAATACGGATTCCACGCGACATACTCCAGTGTGCCGCCGGCTCGGACATAATAATTTTTGAATTCACCAAGCGTGGCAATGCCGTCTTTGCTGTCGATCCGGTGATCGAATGCGAGTTTAAGCGAGGGGCGGAAGTAAGTTTTTTCATTGTAGATCCACCGCACGCCGACATGAAGATGGCCAACGCCTTCTTTGTGAAGGTCGGCGCCCGCTTCGAGCTTGGGCGAAAGAAATTTGGGAAACATGTACTGAAAACCTAAAACCCAATCTTCGACGCCCAGTTTGGGAAAATCGGACTCGTAGCCGCTGCGAAAGGTGAGGGCCTGTTGGTAGGGATAGTAGCGCGCATCGGTGGGAGCGGGTTTGACTTTGATGGCCGGCGCTTCCGACACGGCCATGTTGTCGTCGAGGGCCCTCGACTCCGATTGCGGCTCCGCCGCTTCGAGATCTTTAAGCTCGGTGGTGGGGCTGGCCTCGACTTTGAGGCCGAGGAAAATTGCGACGATGGTCGCACTGACAAAAATCGTGGAGTTTGTCATTGTCATAACAAGGATAACTAAACGATTCGCCTCAAGGTAGGGATTTCAGCATGGTCCGATCTTCAGTCTTGGGATTTGCGGTTTTGGGATTTGCTTTGGTAGCGTTGGCGGCGGGTGGGCGGGCTGAAGCGCAAACCGTAAAGGCCCTCGACTTCACCATTCACCAAGAATATTTGAGCACGCGCGCGGCGGGCATGGGCAATGCCTTTACCGCGGTCGCCGACGATCACTCGACCATCTTCTACAACCCGGCGAATTTGGCTTTTCGCAAAGACGGGCATTTGCGCATGTTCATTCGCGGTGGCGCTAATCTCGAAAGTCAAAAATTGTTTAATGAGATCGAAGACGTAAACAAGCGGCCCGAAAGTGAACAGCCTGCGGCCTATACAGAACTGATTCAAAGCCATTACGGGGACCATTACTATTACCGCATTCCCACCATAGGCGCCATTTGGGTGCGACCCAACTGGGGTATTGCTTTGATACCGGCCGATTTGTCTTTGGACATCGGGATACATCGTCAAATCGCCTCCTCGCTAAGTATCAACTTGTACCAAGACACCACGTTGGCCTTGGCCTATGGCGGAAAATTAAAATGGCTACCGAAGAAGCACGAGTTGGCGTGGGGCGCGACGGCCAAATCCATTCACCGGATTCATGTGGCTGAGTCCATTTCAGCGGGGCAGCTGGCCAACGGCAGTGAGGTTTTTGATACCTCTCATGCGGGCGAGGGACTGACGGTGGATTTGGATGTGGGAATGACATGGAAGCCGGCGATCTCGGGAATTTTTAAATACTTTAAGTATATGCAGCCGACGTTTGCTTTGGTCGGCCGAAATTTGGTCGATTATGGTTTTAAGCAAAACTTCCATTTTATCGACAAAAACTCCGGCGAACCAGCAAAGCTGCAGCGGCGATTGGATATCGGCTCCAAGTGGGAGTTTCCGAAATTTTGGGTCTTTGACCCAAAATTTGCCATGGATATTCGCGACATCGGCCATGAAAATTGGACTTTGAAAAAGGGCTCCCACTTCGGCCTTGAGGCCTATTGGCGCATGTACAATTGGTGGAAGGGGCATTGGTCGGTCGGCTTCAATCAGGGCTATTGGACCGCCGGATTCGGCGCGCGGATGCTGTGGTTCCAGCTCGATCTCTGCTCCTACGGCGAAGAAGTCGGCACAAAATCCGTCCCCTTAGAAAGCCGCCGCTACATGGCCGAATTCGCCCTCGATTTCTAAAGGTACCTGGTTCTTTTTTCGGAAGCGTCGCGCAATCGATTAATCGGCCACACCGAAATCCCAACGAATCATCAATCTCGGTTCATGGAATTTGGGAGCCCTATGTGGGGTTCCCGGGATTCCTAAGATTGCGCCGCCACGTTCTCCCACTAGCCAAGAAACCATTTGATCCGTGGCTTGAAAATCGCCGTAACTCGGAAACGATGTGCCGAGATCCGTTCGATCCGGAGACCAGCCGAATGTGGCAAATATAAAAGGCATTGTGTCGACATGCTCCTTATCGACACCGGGGCGAAAGGGGCGCCCACGGCTCCACCATCTTTCGCGACCTCGCCAATCCAGAGTCAACCCGACCAATTTAATCCTAGGTACCTTTAAGTTTTGGCGATTGAACTCAGCCGCCATTTTTTCGCCTTCGGCAGTGATGTGAGAAAGGAACTCGTCTTGATCCAGCATAAGATTGTTGAACTGGGCGGCTTCCATTGGAAAGGCTGATGCTGCCAACTGACCGTTGTGCGATTTTTTCGAGGGAACCGATGCAAGGGGAATATTTTCGTCGGGCCTAAACGAGACCACCCCAGTGTGATGATAGATCAAGAGCCGAGAGAGAACATCTTCGACTCCCGGGGGGACTGAGATAGCGGTGAGAGCGAGACTTTTTGACAAAAGTGTTGAGAGATCATTTATGGGCACCGGAGGTCGGATGATCCGCTCTTCGGACTCGCGGAACAATTCGGGCTCGCACGTCCGGGTAGGCCATTCCCTAACTCCCCCATAGGCATCCGTACAGCATAGGGAAGCAAATATATAAAAAAAGTATGTGTATCGCATGCCCCCCTTATGACGAAGGCAAGGACCTATGGCAACGGATTTTTGCGCGACGCTTCCGAAAAAAGAACCAGGTACCTTTAGAAGCGGAAGGCGAATTTGATTACGTAGCGGCGGTCTTCGCGGGGTTCGTCGACCGTGCCGATGTCTTCGCCGTAGGTGGCGGCTTGGAATTGGTAGTTGGCGATCGCAAGCTCGAGGCCCGCGGTGTAGTAGTGCTGGTGCCATCCGCCTCGAAAGAAGAGGGCGTCGGCATAGTTGATCTCAAAGCCGCCATGGGCACGGCGCATGTAGTTCTTCTCTTCGGCAACGTCCAGCACGTCACGCAGTTCGAGGGTCCAGATCGAGCGCACGCGCTTGCCCAGCATGGGAGAGATGGAAAGGCCCACATCAATCGTCTCGGGTGTCGAGTCCGGCCGCTCAGTGGTGCTCATAAACATGCCCTTTTGATAGTTGTACGATGTGCGCCCGATATCGCGGTATGTGGCGCCAAGAGTGGGAAGCCAGGCGATGGGAAGGGCGATCATCAAACCGGCGTCGGCGGCAAATCCCACCCCACTGCTGGCGAGATCTTTAATGCGCAATCCTGTTGCTGCCGGATCGATGTCATCTCGGTGCACTTCGGTGCGGTTGATAGCACGTCCACTAGCGCCGATTTTGACAACTCCGCCGGCGATCGGAACGCCAAATCCGAGCACGCCCGCGTAGTCGTTGGTGTAGTCGTATTTAAAAACGTTGTCGGCGGAGACCACTTCCGCGTTCACTTCATATTTGTCGTAAAGGCCAAAGCCAAAATACGGAAACACGATGCTTGGGAAAACATGCGCTCGAACCTGCAAATGCCGGTCGAGATTTGCATTGGCTTTTCCTAAGGTGAACTGTGGATCGACGGCTTTGATTACGTCGAGGCCGATAATCTCCTCGGCCTCGGCACTGACACTGCCCTCGACATCAATCAACGTAATATACATATCGCGCAGTTTCGCCAATGCCGCGGGATTTGCGACCAGTGCCGTCTCGTCGTTGGCCACGGCGACGCTGGCGCCGCCCATACCGAGCGAACGGATGCCATTGTAGAATTCAAAACGCTCAGCCGCCGCCGCCCAATTGGTTTGCAAAGCGACGAACATAGACAAGCTAAGGAGAAATCCAATTCTCATAGTTTAGTTTTCGTCATTTCGCCGTCTCAACTTGAGGCGGACCAAAGTACCACTCTAGACCAGTCCGGTTTGAGCCGAAAAGAACACTAGGAGAAAAGCTATGAAATTTCACGTTCTCGGCCGGGCTCTCCCGGTGGCTCTACTCGTGGTCTCGTTCGGTCTAGTTTCGTGCGAGCAGGCCAAAGAGTCCGACGACTTGGCAAAAGCGCAACAATGTTTGGATCAGGTGCCGGGCAGCAATCCCGCGGCAGCATCCGCCTGTTATCAGTACGTCGAAAAATACTCCTCGCAGCAGGCCAATATTTTGAAGTGCTCCATTCTAATGACTTCCGGCGGTTTGATTGAAGACAAAATGGTCAAAGCCTATGAGGCATTGAAAGATTCCACTATTCCTGAGGCGAACCGAGCCACCGCCTTCATGGCCGTTCTGAGCCTAGACGTCCCCAATGCCTCGGGTGGATATGCAAAAGCCATCGAAGCGGATCCCTTCTGCCAAGCCACCGGAGTTCCGGGGCTAAAATTTATCTCGGGAGTTATCGTTGCCGGATCGTGGATGGCCAAGACTATGGCCGCGCTCCCGGGCGGCGTCGAGATCAGCACCATCATGAATGACCCGGCCCAGATCAGCGCCGCGGTCAATAGCTTGTTGGATAGCACGGGCGGTTGCACCGATCCGGCGGCTCCAGACCCGACCTGCGACGATGATCTGGCGGGACTCGGAACGGCCGTTGCGTCGCTGAGCACAAGCTATTGCGCCAATGAGGATGCGGATGCGTCTGTGTGTGAAGAGATCAACGAGGCCGTTGCGGCGGCCGGCAACAATGCCACGCACATAGGTCAGGCGCTGTTGTGTTATTTGGACAACAAGACTTTCAACTCGGGCACGGGCTTCTGCAATCCGTAGACAAAAACAAAAAGCAGTAATCTAGACTGGGGGCCGATGTCTAAGGCCTCCTATGTATCCTAAAATAAAAAGTAGTACCCCGACTCCGAGGAGGGTTTGGTGCGCCGGTTTGCGCTCAGAGCTTTATTTAGCCTGCTTTTTATTTTTGGCAACTTAAGTTGTACGGTGAATGTTCTGGAAAACTTCGCCGACAAAACTACGGATGAAGCGTATTTCTACGACGCTCTCGGGTTGATCAATGACGGATCCTACCAAGCGGCGCTCGACAAAATCGCGCTTATGTCCTCCGGCTATCAAGCCCGCCGCGAAGTTGTAAATTTAAAAGTCGACGCTCACGGCGGTCTATGCGGAATTAATTTTCTCTCGTTCGCAGAAGCGCTCGGAAGCCTGTCGGGAAATCTATTTACTTTTTTAATGTCGACCTATCGCACGGGCACGTTGACCAACGCCGACTCGTGCCTCGAGGCCGAGGATTTGCTCGAGTCCTTGGGAGCCGCAGCGGATCGAACGACGGATGAAAACGTCTCGATGATGGTGATTGGTTTTGCAAAGGTCGGGAGTATCCTTGGGCACTATGCCGATACCGACGACAACGGCACGCCCGATGCGGGCTATGATGTTTGCGCCAGCGCCGTCGGCACCGATATCAGCGATGCCTACGCCCGTGAGGTGGGTTCGGGAATCACTCTCGCCCTCGAGGCACTGACCGAAATCGCGTCCTCAGTAAATTTGGGAAGTGGCTCCCTAACCGCCATGTCCGGCGTTTGCGCCGACTTGGCGATTGCCGGCTTGGATTTTTGCGATGAAACGGACCCCGCGGCATTTACCGCCACCGAAGTGCGTGGAATTCGGAGCATGCTTAAGGAAGATTCAGCGGTTGGCCTCGGCGCCAATTGTTCAGGAGATGTATCGGCTTGTTTTTGTCCATAGGTGGGCGCTCGGCCCTTTTTATTGCGTTGATCGTAGTCGCATTCCCTGCGACAGCGGCACCAATTCGCACGATCAACTCTTCAACTCGCGCTTTGGGAATGGGAGACGCATTCACGGCCCTCGCGGATGACGACTCCGCCTTGTTTTACAACCCGGCCGGATTGGCCCGCGTCTCGGGGCTGAACTGGAAAGTGTTTGGCGTAAGAGCGGGCGGCAGTGGTTACGAAGCTCTCACAAAAGTTCAGAGTTTAAACTCAAGCTCAGGAGAATTTTCAGACGCGATTCAGGAGCTCTACGGTGAACACGTGTCGGTCAGCCTTGGCGGATCGACGATTTTTACCGCACCCATGTTTGGCTTTGGCATTTACAACCATGCCGACGTGACTTTAAAAATCGACAACCCGGTCAATCCCAAAATTTACGCAACCGCGATCAATGACTACGGCTACGTCTTTGGATTTGGCGCTCCACTTGGGCCATTTCTGCAAGCGGGTTTGGATCTGCGCTACATCAAGCGCACGGGCGGGGAATTGCCATTTGGCGCAGGTTCAATCGCCGATTTAGACTCCGACGCCATCATTCAACGCATCACCGGCTGGGGTGTGGGATATGGAGCGAATGCCGGATTGAACGTGGTCGTACCCGCGCCGTTTTTCAGCGCCACGTTCGCGGCGGTGTGGCGAAATATTGGAGTCACTCGATTTAAATCCGACGACCCCAACACAGTTTTGCCCGAAGAAGACAACGACATTACTCTCGGTGCGGGACTGCTCTTCGATTTTCCGCTGGTGAGCGTCGCGCCAGCCATCGATTTTCGCTACTTGAACCGCGCTGACTTGCAGCTTATGCGTAAGATCAATTTCGGAATTGAAATCGGTCTACCCCTGTTGGATATTCGGGGAGGCTTTCGCGAGGGTTACTACACGGCCGGTCTCGGCGTGAACCTCGGTCTGTTCAAAGTCGATGTTGCAACATATGGCGTGGAATTGGGGGCGTATCCTGGCCAAATTGAAGACCGTCGTTATCTTCTCGAATTCGCCTTGGACATTGGTGTTGGCAACTTCAGCGCCACCGGTTCATCCAGCGGCAAAGGCGGACGAGCCGGTAAGGGCGGCGCCGGCAGCAAATCCAATTCTATTTGGGGCTCACGCCGGCTTAAACAGCGCCGATAATTCAGGTACATTTCATGCTCACGGTTAAGTCTGTTCGGAGTCCCGAAGAGAAAGTGAGCCTTTTCGCCAGCGCCGATCCCACGCAAGACAGCTGGATCGTTTCAGACTTACAGTCTAAGTGGCATTTGCAGCGCGAGTGGCTTAAGGAGCGCGGCGTGCTCGAGCAAGCGAGCGTGGTGCGCGCCGGTGAATTGTGGAAGCAGTTCGCCTTTCAATTGCGCCCCGACATCCGCTTGTTGTCGATGGAGCTGGCGCAGACATTGATATGGAATTTAGTCGAACCTAAAAAGTTGCCGTGGCTACGCTCACCCCAATCGGTAACGGTGATCTTAAAGCAAATGCAAATGTGGGTGAGCGTGTTCGCCAACCCGGGATACAAAGACCTTATGGCCGAGTGGTTCGCGGCCAATCCAGAATCTTATGTGCGGTGGGGCCACTGGTTCGAGTTGTGTTCTGAATTGTGGGAGAGCTTTCAGGAGCAGAACCTAATGCTCGCGCCCTGGCTGCCGGGATTTTTGCTGAGCGAGGATTTGGCGCGCTTGCAGTGGGATAAGCGATTGGTTTTTGATCTCGGCTCCCAGGTTTCGCAAGTTGAGGGGCAGTTGATTCAGCAGTTGTCGCGCTCGCTCGATGTGACCGTGATCTACCCCGAAGCGCCGTGGATTTCGCTCATGCCAGACACGCTCAAGCCCTATACCGACCTTTTGCCGAAAAAGTACAGCGGCGATCCCAATTGGCAGCCCCCGTTGACGGACCACATTTCATTCGGGAGATTTTCGACCCAGTTGGCTGAAGTCAAAGATGCGGTGGCCCAGGTTCGCCGTTGGCTCGAGGCCGGTGTCGACGCAAGTGCCATCGCTTTGGTGCTGCCTGATGTGGAAGATGCGTGGCCGGTTATAAAAATGTATCTCGACCACGAGGGCATCCCGATCAACAAAACTGAAACTTCAAAGCTCGGCGGCTTTGTTGATATGAGTCGCTGGATCGCGATCCTTAGAACACGGTTGAAAAAAGTGAAAACGTCCGATCTCGAAGTTTCGCTTTTTGCTACGACCAAACCGCCGCGTCTCTCGGTCAGTGAGTTTCGCCGTTTGTTTTCGAACGTCTATGACGAGCGCGACCTGCAACGGGCCGAGGGCTTGTTTGCGGGCGGCGAGTTGGCGAACCCGAAGGGTGATGCCACGGCCGGCGCAAAATTTGTTTTGCGCGACTTCTTGGCTTGGGCGCTAGGATTTTGGCCCGATGGCTCGAGCGATCGCTTGGAGTCTTTGTTTGGCGTGATTGGGCAGGAGGTTCCTGACGAACTGTTGCTGCCGGCCGATCAGTGGTTGAATTATTTAGAAGGCCTGCTGGCCCGGCGTGAGGTTACGTTGCGGCCGGCCGATGAGAGCGGTGTGTGGTGCGTGTCTTTAAGTTCGGCCCACTGGTTGCCGCTCACGCATGCGGTGTTTATGAACCTGAACGAGGGCTCGCTGCGCTCGGTGGAGCGTTCACCGGTCAGCCCGATGGACGCGCAAAAGATTTTGCAGGATACAGGCTTTGCTTTGGGCCCTGCCGACAATCTGCAAATGGAATTTGAGTTGATCTGGTTTTTGCAAAAGCCATGGCGGGATTTGCGCCTGACGTTTGCATCAAGTGATTTTCAGGGCAATGTTCTTACGCCGTCTCGCCTTTGGCTATGGGCCGGGTTTTTAAACGGACAGTTTAAAAAAGATCCGGAGAGCCCCGAGCCTTCGCGGTGGGATGAAATTCAGCATCTGCCCATGGCCGAGTGGTTCAAGGTTAAAAAGCTGCCCGCCGCGCGAGAAGAGGGCTTAAGCGCGGCCTTAGATCGCGATCGCGACGGTTTGATGAACTCCTGGGGGCGTGTGCCGGAGTTGGCGTTTTCGGCGTCGAGCCTTACTGATTTTTGGAAGTGCCCCTTTATTTTCGCGGCAAAAAAGCGTTTTAAGCAGAGCGATGATCCCGCGCTCGATTTAGATATGGACTATATGTCGCGAGGAAGTTTGCTGCACGCCGTGCTCGAGCTTTTAACTGAGGAGCCGATGCGCTTTGAGCGCAGTGATGAAGACGTGCTGGCGGTGATTGAACGCGCGCGCGAGATCAAGCAAATTCAAATCGGAGACGACCGCTTGTGGCCGGCCATACGATCGCAGCATCTTCGCCTGGCCAAAATGTTTCTCGCGGTTGAGCAAGAATGGCGCTCTAAACATCCTGCGACGACGACGGTCGCGCGCGAGGCTGAGATCGCCGGCTTTTGGGATCGCGAGAGCGGAGGCCCGACTAAGAGCGAATCGGCGATTCGCTTTCGCGGCCGCCTCGATCGGGTCGATCGAGATGGAGAAGGCCGTTACGCGTTGATTGATTACAAGGGCAGCGCGGCTGAGCTCACCAGTTGGAAATCTTGGCTTGAGAACCGACAGGTGCAAATGCCATTTTATGCCATGCTTTTGGAGGGCGGCTTTTCTGAACTGCCCCCTGGCGAAGTGGCCGCAGCGAATTTTTATGTGGTGCGAGACCAAAACCGGTCGCGTGGCTTTTTTGTCAAAGACGACACCGCCGGATTGTATGACCCGAACGAGAAACGGCAAAACTACATTACGCCCGAGCAGAAAAAAGAGTTGTTCGCGAACTTGCGCGCAGAAATTAACACGGCGGTGGGAGCCATCACCGACGGGCGGTTGAACCCGCTACCGAAAAATTTTAAAGTTTGCGACCAATGCGGTTGGAGAAAACAGTGCAGAGCCCCACACCTGAACTAAAAAGTCATATGGTGCGGGCAGGAGCCGGCGCCGGCAAAACCCGCGGCCTGGTTGAGCGCGTCGTCGAGGTGTACCGCGAGTTTGCGAAGGTCGGCCGCGCGCCACGAATTGCCGTCACCACCTTTACCCGTAAGGCCACGCAGGAACTGAAAGAGCGTCTGGTGTTGCGCGCGTGCGATGATCGCGATGCGGGGCTCTTGCAATTTGTTTCCGATCCGCTCCGCCTACATATTTCAACCATTCACGGTTTATTGAACGTATTTTTAAAACAAGTGGGCCACTTAAGTGAACTCGACAGTGGCTTTCAGATTGCCGATGAAAGTGAGGCCGACGGGCTGGCGCGCCGGGCGCTCCGCGACACTTTGCTGAACCATCCGACTGGGCTTCGTTGGTTTGAGTCGTATGGATTTGAACGCACATTAAAGATGATGCGAAGGTACGACAGCGAACGCCGTGAACATGGTGATTTGGTGCCCGCCACTGAAGACGACCTTCGCGCCGCCGCGAAAGCAGGTCGCGACATATGGCGCGCACGATTGCTCGAGCTGGCGAATGGAATTTTAGAGGAAGTTGGCCATGAAAAATGGATGGAGTACGGGCTTGCCTTGAAAAATTTTATCGCCGGCTGGCCGGGCTATGGCACCGACGGATTGCCGACCAAACCGCGGCGCAACCCAAAAAATCCCGAGTACACCGAGTGGCACGACCGCATCGACGAAATCGTGCCTGAGTTTCGCGAGGAGTTTCGCAAAGACGCCTGGGATGAGCGGCAGTGGCCGACGATGGCGGCAATGTGGGCCGATTTTCAAACGGTGGCCGAGGAGTTTAGTCGCAAGTTTAGCACCCTAAAAGAGCAACAAAGCCGCTTTGAAATGGCGGATTTGGAATTGCTTACGCTTAAAATTTTGCGCGAGAAACCATTTCTTGGAGCCGTCTTTGGCGAGAATTGGGATTACTGGATGGTGGACGAATATCAAGACACAAGCCCTCTTCAGGTGACGTGCCTGGAAGCCTTGATGAACGGCCAAAAGCGCTATCTGGTGGGCGATCCGCAGCAGAGTATTTATCTGTTCCGCGGCGCGGATGTGGGTGTGTTTGCGCATGCCGAACGCGAGATGAAAGCTGCAGGCGCGCACACCGAACATCGTCGACGCAATTTTCGCTCCAAGCCCGACCTTCTGCATTTTATAAATGATTTTATGTCGACCGTGGGCGACGACTTTTCTCCCATGGAGACGCAAGATCTCGAGGGCCCCACACGCGACTGCTGTGTGATGCTTCACGCGCCCAATAAGGAGCTTGAAATGCAGGCCGTGGTTTCGCGCGTGAGTGAATTGGTTAAAAACGGCGCCGAGCTGCAAGACATCTGTATTCTCGGGCGCACTCATCAAAATTTGCTCGACGCCTCACGGGCCTTAAAACATTTTGGCTATCCCACGCACGTTCACGCCTCTCGCGGTTTTACCAGCCGGCGCGAAGTGATGGACGCCGTAAGCCTTTGGGCTTTTTTGCTCAATCCCCACGACAACGCCAATTTGATCGCGTTGTTGCGCTCGCCTTGGTTCTATGTACCCGACCGACAGATTGAAGAATGGACGGCGCATCGGCCGGATTCGCTATGGCGCTCGTTGATGGAAAAGAAAGTGGATCACCGCGAAGTCAATGAGCTGGTAAAAGCCTTAGAGTCTGTGCGCGAAAACGGCGTGGCCAAGACCTTTGAGCAGGTTTTAGTTTCGGCGGCCGTCTTAGATTTGTGTCTGCATAACGACCCCGCCGGCCGCAAAGAATCGAATTTGTGGAAGCTGGTGATGAAAGCCCGCGAACTCGAAAGCGAGTCCACGAGGTCCTTGCTCGACCTTTGCGAGCGAGAGCTCAATTTCGACCCCATGGAGGCCTCCGAAGGCGACGCCAATTCAGCGCAGGAGCCAAATTGCATTAATCTTATGACGGTGCACGGATCTAAAGGTCTGGAGTTTGATCACGTCATTATCCCCCGCATGGGCGAGCCGCAGCGGCTGTCGCCCACCGAGGTGCTTAGCGTGGACTCAACCGGTAAAAAGTTTTTCTTTCCGATGTGGAACGAAGAAGACGGTAAGAATATTTCTTCGCTCCTCGATCTCGCCAAGACTCGTTATCAGCGGGTGCTTGAAGCTAAAGAGTTCGCGCGTTGGCTCTACGTGGCGGTGACAAGAGCAAAAAGTACTTTGACCATGACCTGGTCAGAGATCGGCAACGGATCGTGGGCGGCGCGGAGCCCTTGGTTTATGGAGGCTTGCGGCCGCCATGAGAAATCGCGTTATGCTTGGAGTTTGCTCGAAGAATGGCCTGAACCAGAGATCTACACGCCGTCACGAAAGCCGGCCCGCATCGTGCGCGCTCTTTGGCGAGAGCCCAACGCGGCGGTGATCGAGCGGCAAGCGGTCACCGACCTCGTGGCTGGTCCATCGGCGCCAATTCCCTACAAAAAAGATCTCGTGCTCAATAATTTTCAGGCGCGCTCCGCCGGGCAGCGGATTCACAAAACTTTAGAAAGTTTAAAATACAATCCCGAGCTGGGTGCGACGGGTGACCCCGCGCTCGACTATGTGTTGAGCCTGCAGGAGCCCTGTCTTCGCGATTTGATCCGCGCTGGCCAGGTGGAGTGGGGCTTTCAGGTCAAAACTCCGCAACGAATTGTCGAGGGGCAAATCGACATCTGGGGCAAATTGAACGGTGTAATTTACATCGCTGACTATAAATCCGGCTCGCCTGCAAAAATGAAACAGGCCTTCGATCAATTGGGGCTTTACGCTTGGGCTTTAAGAAAATTTGGCCACAGCGAGCCGATTGAATTGCTGGTGATTTATCCGCTCGCGCAGAAAACCGTAAAGCAAAAATTCAAAGAGGATTTATTTAGAGACTGGGAAGTGAAATTCAGCCTGGCCGAGACTGCTGGTGAGCACAACCTTGGCGCTGCCCTGCTCGATGGTGGTCATGGGCACGTTGAAAGTGATCTCGTAGGGCGTTGAAAAGCGGTCCATCTGCGGGTACAGAGTCCGCACTTCCACATATTTTTCACTGACTTTGCTGACCTTGCCCTCAAATCGGCTGCCCGAATACTCTAAGAAAACTTTCCAGATCGACTTTCCTTTATGAAGGTCATCATAGTCTTTCTCGGGAACGTAAAAACGCATAAAGAACTTCGAGTAGGCATTCGATTCTTGCAGAGATTTCTCGCGCTCTTGTTGGTAAACCTTCTGATCCCACTGCAGAAAGTGGCCTTTTTGTCGCAAAACCGCGCTTTGCACTTCGGTGGTCAAAATCGTCATGTCGGCTTGAAACGTTTGATAAAAGCCGGAGTACTGGTCGGTGCGCGACGTGTTTTTCTTCATCAACCTGTTGTATTCGCTCTCCGACATGGGCTGCACGCCGTTGGGGCCCACCATGGGTGGATGGGCGCAGCCCACACTCGCCAAAGCCACAACGCCGAACAGAGCTAGAGGCAAAATCATTCGCAACACTTAGGCCTCCAAGAACGGATTGATAAATTTCTTTAAGTCGGCAATCGCCCGTTCGCGGTCGCGGTCGTTAAACACTTCGTGCAAACTGTCGGCGTAAATGTGCAGCTCTTTATTTTTATTCGGCAGATGCTCAAAAAAATCGCGCGAGGCTTCGGTGCTGACCAGGCGGTCTTCGCCCGACAGCTGCATCAATACGGGATATTTAATCTCAGGGGCAAGTTCATGAGCTTTTGCAAAGTTGTCGACCATTCCAAGAAAAAGACCGGGTGAAATTTTATCGTGTCTTAGAGTGTCGGCGTGGTGCGATTTGAGCATGTCTTCGTCGCGCGTCAGGTCTTCGTATTTAATTTCGTTGTACATGGTGATGGTCGGCGCCCAGCGAACGGCGATATGGGCCAAAGTTTCTTTTAGCTTGGGTACCTTGGCCGTGAGCCCCAACGCCGGCGAACTCAAACACACGGCCGCGATATCGGGAGAGTGGCTTTGCAAAAAACGTACAGTCACCAACCCGCCCATGGAGTGACCAAACATCACCACGTGACTAGTGGTCTTAATCACATTTTTAAGCAGACGCCCAAGATCGTCGATGTAAAGCGAAAAATCTTTGATGTATCCGCGCTTGCCTTCGGAGCGGCCGTGCCCCCGCAAGTCCCAAGCAACGACTTTCCATCCGTCTTCGCACAATTCTTTAGCAACATGGTGATAGCATTCACTGTGCTCAGCCAAGCCATGGGTCAAAACGAAAGTTCCGCGAATTTTGTCGGGGGTCCAAGTCTGATAAAACAGCTCCGTGTCGTCGGAGCCTCGAAAATAGCCCTCAAAGCGTTGCAACATGCCCTATCTTTAGTCCAAATGGACAAAGGGTCAAGGACCTCCTACCATTGTGGGATGTGTAGTGTTTTTCGGGTCTTAATCTTGGTCAGTGCTTTGGTCTGCACGTCGGCGTTTGCGCAGCCCGAAGGTGGCGCCGGTGGTGACGCCGCCGGAGGTGCTGAGAAAGATCCGGTTTTTGAAGCGGGATTTCATCTCGGCAGCTTGCTCCCGAATCAAATTGGCGGTGTGACGGAGATCATGGGTCTTGGTGGCGCGCGCATGGGTTTGCGCATGGCACCCAGTCAGTATTTTGAGTTCGGGATGATTACCGGGAACGGTGAAGGGCAAAAGTGGAAGAACATTCACGCCGCCGTTCGCATGGATATCCCGGTCGAAAATATGGTGGCTCTCGCCTACGTGGGCGCCGACATGGTTTACTATTCGGGCCAGGGTCGCGCCGATAAGTTGGTCTTTGGCGGGCATGTCGGCGGCGGTTTGCAAATGCACTTAAGCGGCTCGGCCTGGTTTCGCAGCGATATGAAATTTGGCTTTAGCCCGGGGACTTCTTTGTATATTGGGTTCGGGCTTTCGTTCCGACTTTAACTGCTTATTATTTAGTTGGTGAATCAGCCTTCCCTTCGCGGCGTCTTGCAGGTTTGTGAATAGGCTCGCGCCCACAGACAGAACTGCTCTTTAGCCCAGGTGAAGTACTAGCTGCGACCAAATGACGAGCACTTTGAGGATGATAAAAATCATGCACCACAAAGCTTTAAAGATCGCCATATTGGTCCGATACGAACAATGGTTTAGGTTGTTCATATCTTCCTCCTTCCGTTGTGCAAGACCCGGTCGGGAAGGGCTGACGGCGGAGTTAGATGCAAAAATGGGCCAAGCGTAAAAGCGGGCCCATTTTTATTTGGCGTCCGGAATTGCAAATTTTCATTCGAAAATCGGACTTGAGAGATTTGCTGCTACAAACTCTTAAATCACCGTATCATTCGCGGTCGGCAGCAAATCTGGGTAGTCCAAATTGAAGTGAATGCCGCGCGATTCTTTGCGCGCCAGCGCGCAACGCACAGTGAGCTGTGCGACGAGTGCGATATTGCGCAGCTCCTCGATATCCGAATGCGGTCTAAACGCAGAATAATAATCGGCGATCTCTTGTTGAATCATCGTCAAGCGCTTCGCCGCGCGCTGTAAGCGTCGATCGGTGCGCACGATGCCTACATAATTCCACATCAAACGGCGGATCTCGTCCCACATATGGTGGATCACGATCATTTCGTCGGGGTGCGAATCACCCGAAGGAGCACTTCGCCACTCGGGCACCGGCCTTTCGCTAAACGCCCGGCTTGCGGCAAGAAAATCTTCGCGCGTGCGCATGTAAGCCTCAGACGCCGAATGCGAAACCGCCAAACACTCAAGCAAAGAATTCGAAGCCAAGCGATTGGCGCCATGCAAACCGGTGCACGCGGCTTCACCCAACGCAAACAATCCCGCCACATCGGTCGAACCGTCAAAACCCGCCACCACTCCGCCGCACAAGTAGTGAGCGGCTGGCACCACCGGAATCGGTTCGCGAGCCATATCGATGCCCAGCTCGAGACACTTTTTATATATGACCGGAAACCGCGCGGCCAAATAATCGCGCGACTTCGAAGTCAGATCCAAAAACACACAGTCGCTCCCGGTGCGCTTCATTTCGGCATCGATCGACCGCGCTACGATATCTCGCGGGGCCAACGACCCCTGTGGCGAATAGTCGCGCATAAATGCTCGACCAGAACGGTCAACCAATTCTCCACCTTCACCGCGCAGGGCCTCGCTGATCAAAAAATTTCGCGCATTCGGGTGGTACAAACAGGTCGGGTGAAACTGCATAAACTCTAAGTTGGCCACGCGCGCGCCCGCTCTATAAGCCATGGCGATCCCATCGCCGGTCGCGCCTTCCCAATTGGATGTATATAAATAAACTTTTCCGGCGCCGCCGGTGGCTAAAAAAGTTGCGGCCGCGCGCACGGGGCGTACGCTGCCATCGTTTTTGTTCAGCAAGTAGGCGCCCAAACAGCGGCGAGCTCCAGTCGCAAACGGCTCCATATGCACGTTCAAAATCAAATCCACGGCGTAGTGATTTTCTAACACCGAAATATTGGGATGAGCCAAGACCCGATTCAAAAGGTGAGTGTGTAGCTCAAGCCCGGTGTGATCGGCGATATGCAAAATCCGCCGGGCGGAGTGGCCGCCTTCACGGGTCAGGTCAATTTGCTGGGTCTTATGAGCGGACTCGCCGTCGGACTTAAGGTCAAACTGGACCCCCCAGCGAATTAAATCTTCTATGCGCGAGGGCCCCTGTTCGACGATCTGCCGAACCACGTCGACGCGACATAAACCGGCGCCGGCGATCAAGGTGTCTTCAATGTGGCGGTCAAAAGAATCGCCTTCGGCCATAACGGCGGCGATGCCCCCTTGGGCCATGGCCGAGTTGGCTGTGCGTAAATTGGTTTTCGTGCAGATTAAAACACGGGCAGATTCGGCCACTTTCAAAGCCAAAACTAATCCCGCCAAGCCTGAACCTAAAACCAGTACTTCAGTGTCCATCAGAATAGGGGAAGTCATACCATAACCCTTGCAGTTCCGACACTTAACCCCCTAGAATAATATTGAGCCAGCCCGTCGTCGGGCTGACCGTAAGTAGGGAAAATGTCGCTTAAGGTCCAGGGAAGGAAACTATGCGCAATCAATCCGTACGTCTAAGTCTTTACGCCTCCTCCGCCATCGTCCTTCTGACTTTGGTCTGGGGCTTCAAATCCATTCCGAAGCAGGCTGAATTGTCCGAAGCCACGGTTCGGGCCAGCGTGGAGAATGAGATGCTGGTCCTATCTAGCGCCGTTAAGGCGTCCACGCAGGCCCTGCGTTACCGGCTGCTCGACGTGCTTAAGGCCGAAGGCAATGATCACTCGACCCGAACTTTTCACAACTCGCCTTTTATCGCCGCCACACTTTTTGAATGGGATCAGGCGCAGTGGAAGAGTCTGTGGCACTCGAGCAAAACGAAAAGTCAGTTCTCGATCACCGATGTCAAAGGCTGGATGCACGATTGGCCGATGTCGAAGCTCGGAGTCGATGAGGTGCATTACACCAAGGTAGGCGATTGGCAGGGGCAAGCCTACTATGCGGTGCTCGTGCCTGTACGCCGCCCAAACAATACACCGATGATTGGCGTGGGAATTTTCCCGGCGAACCAATTCGGCTTGGTGTTGTCGAGCGACCGCACTCGCGAAGTGCGTATTTTCGACGACAAAGGTTTCGCTTTGGCGCTCGCCCACGCCGCCTATGTCGGTTCTTCGGTAAAGCGTGAAGCGATTGTCGACGAGGCCTTGAACTCCGACGATGTTTTTGTTCGCCATGAATTTAAAGGCCCCAAAGGTCAGCCGATGGTTGGACTGGCCGCGCGTCTGCCGGGCAGCAATTTGTTTGCCTCGATCGAGGCCTCGCTCACGCCGTCCGTGCCGTTTAAATTGGCGTCGTGGTTGTATTTGCTCTTTGCCGCTTTAGGCGCGGGGCTGCTCAACTGGTATTTGTTCCACACCTACAATAAACCGCTGCTGCTATCGCTGGAGGAGCAAGAGAAAGCGATCGCAGCTCTTAAAAAGCAAATCGTTGAGGGTCCGCAAGTTTCAGAAATCAAACCGCGCGCCGTGGACTCCGGCGAAGACGATGGCCGACCCACCGACGGACCATTGCCGTCGGCGCCGCTCGATGAAATGAATTTTATTGAGGACGTGCCTTCTCCCGCCGTGCTGCGCTCCCACACCTTGCAAAAAATTGTTCAGAGCGCCTTGCGCAGCCTCGAGCCGAAAATGCGCGACCTCGGCATTCGCTTTGCCGAGAAGGGGTTGCAAACCATTCCGGTGACGGCCGATGTCTTACAATTGCAAACTGCCATTGAAGAAGTCATGAAGAATGGAATTGAAGCCATGCAGTTCAGTGAAGAACGCTGGCTTACAATTTCGGGCATGGTGCGCGACAATCGAGTCACTCTCACGATCGAAGACACTGGAATCGGCATTGCCAAAGAAAATTTGACGAAGGTCTTTGATCCATTCTTTTCGACCAAAGATTCCGAAGGCGTTGCCCGCGGTCTTGGGCTGAATGTCGCCCGTCGAGTGATCGAGGAGATGAAGGGCTATATGCGCGTGGATTCGACCGGTGGCACAAAATCGGGAACGACCGTCACGATGGAATGGCCACTCGAGGAGTTGCCGATTTCCGAGGCCGTGCCCCATGAGGCCGCTCCGAAAGAAGTTAGCCTCCAACAAGAAATTATGTCGAATGCCGCCGCCGAAATGAAACCCGACGCGGTGGTGATGAGCGAGCTGGAACTGTTGGCCGAAGAATATGAAATAGCTAAACCCATTGCGCGCGAATGGCCCGAAGTGCCGATTCGCAAACCCATTGTGAGGAATTTGGATTGAAGATTGAAGAGGTTCGCACCTCCTTCACTGTTTATCTCATCGCGAGCGAACTCAATCGATTGGACGGAATCGCCGAATCTTTGGGGCTCGCCGGCTACATGGTCGCTAGTTTTAGCGAACTGACGTCGGCATTTTCTGAATTTCCCAGCAATCCGCCGCACATGGTTTTATTTTTTTCTGAGGAACAAAAGTTCGATCTCACCAAGGCGGTCCGCCAAGTCAGTGCGCAATTGCCCGAGAGCCATGTGCTGTTGGTGACGCCGATCGAGCAACGCGACAAGGCTTTGCCGTTTCTCGACAAAGGCGTTTACGATCTGATTTACACACCGGTGAAATCGACCACTGAGCTTCTTAAGTGTCTCGATCGCGCGGCCGAACGCGATTATTTTATGTATTTAAACGAAAGGCTCAGTGAGAGCCAGCCAAAGCCCGAAGGGGCGACCAGCGCGACCAGTGCCACCAGCACCCAGGCGCGCATGTTGGCCAATGACGATTTTCACCTCAACTACGCGCGCGAGTTGTTTGAGCAGCGCAATGCCGACGACTGCCTTCAGGTGTTTTTGCAATCGGCATCCAACGCCCTTGGCACCTGTGGCGTCTTCTACATGAAATACATATCGAACCGACGCGTTTTGATGACGACGCAAGCGCATCGGGTCGACGTGGATTGGAATGGCATCGGCGTTAATTTCAACGAATCCGTCGGCGACAGTTTTCGCACCGCCCATTTGCGTGAGCCCAGTGAAATTCCAGAAATTTCGCAAATGATCAAAGAGGTTTTTCAGGCGGAGGCTTTTTTCGCCCACCCGGTCGAAGCGCTGGGTGAAATTCAGGGCGTGGTGTTTTTTCTGAGGCCAGATCCGGGCGCCGAGTTAAATCCCATGATCCAAGATTGGCTGACCTTGTTGTGCAAGGCTTTGAGCTTGCTTGAGGCGGAGCGCCGCTTGCACGTGATTACGGTTAAGGATCCCGCCACCGATTTGCTCAATCGGCAAAATTTTGTATCTCGGGTCACGCAAGAGATCAGTCGCTCGCGTCGGACAATGACTCCCGTTTCTCTCGCGCTTCTCGCCATCGACCAATACGGCATGATCATGTCGCAAATGGGCCCCGAGGAAGCGCAAACGGTTTTGCGAATGGCCGCGCGGATTTTTGAGAAACATTCGCGGGTCAACGATGTCGTGGGCCGCACCGGTGCGGATGAATTCGGCGTGCTTCTTCCGCACACCGGCCGAGCCGGCGCGTTGATCAAAGCCGAGCGCTTGCGCCGGATTATCGAGTCGGCGGATTTTTCGCGCGTGCTGAAAGCCTTTCCGAATTTAACGGTGTCGATCGGAGTGGCCGAGTACCCATCGATGGTTCGTGACGCCGATGAGTTGATGGCCGCCGCCGATGAAGCTCTTTATCAGGTGCGTGGCCAGGGCAATAAGACCTGCGTGGCCAAGCCGCCCGAGGGTTTTGTTGCTGATTTTCAAGTGCTTGAGAAAGGGCCTGAGTGATGGGTCGGCGCACGCGCTTGCAAATCAGCGAGAGCGCACTGGCCGCCAACCTAAAGGCGCTGCAAACAGTAAATGGGCGGGCCTTTTTCTGCCCGATGATTAAAGCCAATGCCTACGGGCACGGTGTCGCGATCGCCGCGCGAGCGGTTGAAAAATGCGGAGCCGATATGGCGGGCGTCGCGCTTCTTGAAGAAGCCGTCGAGCTGCGCGAATTGAATTTTAAACTCCCTATTCTCGCCTTCGCCCCACTCAATGCCGGTGACGCCGAGATCTGCGCGACCCATCGAATCACTCCGGTCGTCAGTCGCATGAACGACTTCTCGGTTCTCGCGAAGTTCAATGGTGAGGTGCACCTCAAATTCAACACGGGCATGCAGCGCCTTGGTTTTGATCGCGAACAGATTCCAGAACTCAAGCGCAAATTGAAAGAGCATTCGAACTTAAATGTGGCCGGCCTTTGCACGCATATGACTCATGGTGAAGATGCACTCGACAACACCGGGCAGACCTCGCATCAGTTTAGACTGTTCCTTGAGATGACCACCGGTCTCCCGGGTGTACGCCACGCACACAAAAGTTCCACGCTCGCCGCCTGCGGGTTAAATAAGATTCATCCCGAGATCGGCGCTCGGCCGGGAATTTCGATCTACGGCCTTCCTCACGATGGCCACCGCACCGGCCAGGGGCTGATTCCCGCCTTAAAATGGCTGACTGAATTAACGCATGTTCATCGCGTGGAGAAGGGTGAGTCGGTGTCTTACTCGGGACGCTGGACGGCTTCGCGTCGATCGTGGATTGGTGTTGTGCCGATGGGGTACGGCGATGGATATTTGCGCACGCTTTCGAACAAAGGAAAGATGCTTTTTCGCGGAAGCCGGGTCGACGTCGCCGGCAGTGTGTGCATGGACTACACGCTGCTCGATCTGACCGATGCCTGTAAAGACGGCGAGCCGAAACCGGGAGAGGAAGTGGTCGTGATCGGAAAACAAGGGGCGTCGGAGGTGACCGCGGCGGAGTTGGCCGATCTCGCTTCAACCATCGCTTACGAAATCACCACCGCGATCAGTCCGCGAATCGCGCGCGAGGCCGTATGATTCAGGCTTGGAAGCAGAACCGCGATCGGGTCAACGAGTCGATCGACCAAATGTTCGTGGATTTGTGGCAGTTGGTTTTTCAGTTTCTCTTCGATTGCGGACGCGCGTGCATTTTTACCTGGGAATCCGTAAAGACCATCTTTCAACGTCCGTTTCGGGTCGATGAAATTTTTCGCCATATGGAATTTGTCGGCAATCGCTCCGTGCTGATTATTATTTTGACCAGTTTGTTCACTGGGCTGGCGTTGTCGTATCAAATTTATCTTGGGTTTAAGTTAGTTAATGCCACCAACTTGGTCGGACCGACGGTGGGCCTAGGAATTTTTCGCGAACTTGGCCCCGTGCTCACGGGCCTTTTGGTGGCGGCTCGCGCGGGTGGCGCCATGGCCGCGCGCCTAGGGACAATGCGCGTCTCTGAGCAAATTGACGCTCTCGAAGTGATGGGCGTGGATCCAAAGCAATATCTGGTCGGTCCGCGAATCATCGCCACGGTTATTGTGGTGCCTCTTCTCTGCGCAATTTTTGACTTTACTGCCATGATGGGCGCCCACTTTTTGTGCATAAATGTACTTGGCCTTGATCACGCGATATTTTGGGACAAGATTCAGCTTTGGTTAAACCCCGGCGATATTTACCAGGGGATGATCAAGGCTGCGGTGTTCGGACTTATTTTTGCGGCGGTCTGTTGCAACAAAGGGTTCAACGCCAGCGGCGGCGCCAAAGGGGTGGGCGAAGCCACCAATCAAGGTGTGGTCAATAGCATGGTACTGATTATTATTGTGAACTCGTTTATGACAAATTTTATCCGTTTTTACTACGTGATGATGGGCTGGCACAAATAACATGAGTTCTCAAGAGGTGGCTGTTCGAATTCGTGGTCTTAAGAAATCTTTTGATGGAAAAGATTTTGTGTTGAACGGCATGAATCTCGATATTCCCAAAGGCAAGATCACCTCGATCATCGGCTTTTCAGGTACGGGCAAGAGTGTGTTGATGAAGCATATTCTCGGAATCTTAAAACCCACAGCCGGCACGGTGGAAGTACTGGGGCGTGACCTTCAGGCCATGTCTATGGGCGAATTGATTCAGCTCCGGACTCGTCTTGGAGTTTCGTTTCAGTACTCGGCCCTTTTTGACGATATGACCGTAATGGAAAATGTTTGTTTTCCGCTGAGGGAACATCGTTTCAGTTTGGGACAAAAGAAGTGGGAAGAAATTGCCGCCCGTAAACTGGGCCAGGTCGGTATGGAAGCGAAGCATTTTAATAAATTGCCGTCGGAGTTGAGCGGAGGGATGAGAAAACGGGTCGCGCTCGCGCGCGCCCTCGCGCTTGATCCTGAAATTCTGCTCTATGACGAACCTACGACCGGTCTTGACCCAATCTTGACGGAAGTGGTGGACGATTTAATTCATGAAACCCACAAATCCCACGCCGGATCTACGTCGGTGGTGATCTCCCACGACCTTTTCGCGGCTTTCCGCCTCAGCGATTATATAGTTATGCTGGATAAAGGCGGCGTGTTATTGGCGGGGACCCAAGACGAGTTTCATAAGTCGACAAATGAACTCGTTAAAAAGTTCCTGTCCAAAGGCTTCAAGCAAGGATAGGGCATCTAAGTAAAATGGCATCGTGGATCGGCAGTCCTGAACTTAAAGTGGGAATTCTCGTTATCGCGGTGAGCGCGCTCATCGGCACGATGGCGTTGAAAGTTGCCGAGGGCCCGGGTGTTTTGTCCGGCGCTAAAAGATATCACTTCAAAGCCGACTCCGCAGGTGGGCTTGTTCCCAACTCCGCGGTAAAAATGGCCGGCATCAAAGTGGGCGTAATCAAAGACATCGTTCTTGAGGACGGTCGCGCGCGGATCATCGTTACGCTTGAAGGCGACACCGAGTTGACTGAGAGCTCACGGGTGGAACTGCGGGCCGACGGCATTCTGGGCGACAAACACGTAGAGCTCGTTCCTGGTGATCCGGCCGACAAAAAATTGCCCCCGGGGAGTGAGATTATGCTCGCTGAGGGCCGCGGCGGCGGGATGGACGACGTGATGGCCGACGTCAGCCGCGTGGCAAAATCTTTGAACGAGTTGCTCGACGTCGTAAAAAAGGCCACACAGCAGGGTGATGATTCAACGCCCATTGGCCGCATTGTTCGCAATATCGAAAATCTGACGGGCGACCTAAGTGAAATCACCTCCGAGAATAAAGAAAAGGTCAGCGAGATCGTTGATCGCGTTCGCAATCTGTCAAAAAACATCGACACCTACATCAACGAAGAAAGCTTGGCCCGGGTTGACCGCTCTTTGCGCAACATCGAAGACATCACCGCGAAGTTGGCCAAAGGCGAAGGGACTCTCGGCCGCTTGATCCACGACGAGCAGACGGTCGAAGAACTTAACTCCGCGATCACCAACGTGAATAAGTTTTTGGGCGGGGCCGACAAGTTAGAGACGTCGCTCGATTTTCACAGCGAATTCTTGACGGGCCCGTCAGAAACAAAGAGCTTTTTGGGTTTAAAAATTCAACCGGGTCTCGATCGCTACTATGAGTTGCAGGTGATTGATGATCCCGAAGGAACCAAACGCTCAACGTTCACCACCACATCGACCAACGGTGGCCCAAATCAGACCTATGAAGAGACCACGGTCTATCGCAACAAACTAAAAATTACCGGATTGTTCGCCAAGAATTTTTACGACTGGACAATCAAGGGTGGTTTGATCGAGAACGCGGGCGGCTTCGGCGTCGACTATCACCTGATGGGCCGACGGTTGCGGTTGTCGACCGAGTTTTTTGATTTTAAAGAGCCCCAGTTGCGCTTCTTCGCGCGCTACAATTTCTTTAAGGGCATTTATCTAATCGCGGGCGGCGACAATCTGCTCAGCTCGGGCGAAGAAGAGGCTACGGCCTTTATCGGCGGCGGTATTTTTATCACCACCGACGATCTCAAAATCTTAGCTTCAAAAATGTCGTTTTAAATTTTAAAAACTGACCCACTTAGCGAGTCGCATCGCCGTCGTCCATAAAGGTCGACCCGCCGGTGATGACAGGCGCTGGTTGGCGCGCTGGCGGGCGCGGCTGTGCCGGTCGGTCGGCCACTGGCCCTGGCGCCGGGCCCCCAGAGGGTCGGCCGATAATTCCAGCCAGAGTATCGTTGTCGGCAAGATCGTGGGCGCCGCGATAGCTACGGATTTCAATCGGCGCGCCTGACATTAGGGCTCCCATACGCGCGGCCACCTGCGGAAAATTTCTGTCTAGGCTTCCATCCCCCTGCCCATGCATGGCCGTCAGCTTGGGGCAGCCCGAATTGTCTCTGCGTGCAAAATCGCTACGAACATTCGCACCCATCATAATCACATTGGTATAATTTTGCCTTAAGTGGGCGTCGCAGTTAATGGCAATATTTCTCGCTTCGTAGCCCCCATTCGAGAAACCGATAATCGTTCTCCCAGGAGCGAGCGGCGCCCCGCAGGCACGAGTGGCTTGTGCCTCTATGGCGCGCAAACTACTAGGGGCGTTGACAATGCTCCCCGGCCATTGGCGATTGCCATTTTTTTTGTGAATCTCCGGAGCGATCGGAATCGCGATTCGAATTCCCAACTTTTCAGCGAGCTGGCGCATTTTCACACGATTGCCGGCCTCGAGCTTTACCAAATCGCCTTCGCCCCTGGGCGGAAACCAACCATGCAGATAGATGGCTTTTACTGGGGCGCCAGCCGGCCCAACGCATTCGGCGCGTTGAACGTCGGCTCGAGCTGCGGCAGAAACAAAAATTAAGGTAAGAATAGTTAGTTTAGTCATGAGGTTGTTACCGGTTTGTTTCGCCATCTATAAAAGTTGAGCCGCCGGATACAACTGCCGATGGCGCAATATTCAAATTCTTCAGCCATTCCAAATTCACCGCACTCGAGTAGCCACCTGCGGCGTTTGACGACCGATTGATCAATGCGAAGTGCAGGCACCATTCGGTCCGGCAGGACTTGGTGTTTTGCGTAGGGTATTCGTTAAAGTTTTTGCAGTTTGCCCGCATGGACGAATAGTTGCTTGAGGTGGCGCCAGTTATCGGATTGCGGCCCGACCAGCAGGTCACGTGCATTCGGGCCTGCAGTGCTTTGTCGATTTTAAATCCGTCCAAGTTGACCAGCCTGAAATCGCTGGGATTGCGAATTTTTTTGGCGACGGCCTCAGCCAGTGCGCCGCCTGAAGAATGGCCGACCAATATGACTTTGCGTCCACTGAGCTGATTGAGGCGGGCGGCGAGTTGGTTGATCGTGTCGGCTCCCGCGCGCAGTGCCGCGGGCTTTTTGAAGGCAGTGGTCGGATAGGACACGGTTTCAAATTCGAAATTGCCCATGGCCGTTTCGGCCGAACGCTTCCACAGAGCGAGATCGGCGGCGGTGGATCCGGTTCCAGCAAAAAAGATCACCAGCGGTTTCTCCGCGGCTTGTATGTGAAATGTGAATGTAAGTGCCAGCAACGTGAGGAATAGAAGAATTCGCGTGGACATTAAAAGCTCCCGGCTTTCTATTCCATACCCGTTTTATAGAATAATGTAGACCGTCGCTGATTGGGAGCGCCAACGCTCGCGTGTCTCAAAATGAGACAGTGCGGAGAAGTTCTTTTGAGCTGGTGCGCAGGTGCTGCTGAAGAAGATTTTTAATCTCCACCGCGGGAACGCGGCAATGGCTTTTGGCTGCGCTGACGGCGGAGTCGACATGATTGGGCAAACGCAGCTGCAAATTTTTGCTGCCGGTGGCGGGAGAGGTGCCGGCGATAAAGCGGGTGAAGATTTTTATTTGTGCATTCTGCCGCACGACCTCGGCCCATTGATCGAGGAGCGGCGAATCGGCTGAGCCCATCCCATAAGTGGCATCGAGCAAAAAGACGGCGTCGGTGTTTTTGACCAGCGTGGGTGTCGTGCTCAGCGCCTTGGCCAAGCGGGCGCCAGCTCCCGAATGCCCGGCGACAAACCACCTCGGCGTGGCAGGCTGAATCAGCTTCGCCGCCCAATCTGTAAAGCTCTTGAAGCGGGAGACCAAGGAGGCATCGTAAGTCGCGCAGTTGCCTCGGCTCATCGGAAACAACATCACCGAATCGCCGGCGCCGCCGCTGATCATCTGCTGGGTCAACTGCCAATCGGCTTCAATTTGCTCGGGCGTAGCATTGGTCGCAGGGCACGTTCCACGAAAGCCATGCAGGTTGAGTAAGATCTGTTTAGGTTGATTCACGCCGGCGGGGATCAGAACGGCGATGGGTTGTGGATAGGCAAACCCAGTCGCGCGGTTAGCGGCGGCGACGCAAATTTGGCCTACGGCCTTGGGCGTGCACGTAAAGTTTGCGGTCTTCAGACGGTCGATCAGCGATGTGGGGGCGGTCGCGCGCGCGGGGGTCTTTGGCGTGTGCGAGGTCGGCGCCGGCGGGGTAATGGAGCGTTCACCATGAGCCCCATTCGTAAGGAGAACTAGAGTTGTGGCTATCATGAAGAGTGCGGCTGTCATCGAATTAAAATGGTCGGGGGAACTCGAAGCGACGTCAACGATTTCATTCGGCGCGCCGCGCGCCGCGATGTAAAAGTAGCGGTATGTATTGACGGAGCCAAAACTTCCGACTAGAACTAATCCCAGATGAGCCGCGAGAAGCAGTTTTCTCTCCTTAAAGACCCACGCAAAAATACCAAGCTCTGGTGGATCGCCAAGCACTCCGTGTACGGCGGGTCGATGAACTATCGAAAAGTGCGCCGACCGTTTGACTCGAAGATGCTGACTCATGTGGTGTTTAAGGCGGAGCTGGGCCAGGCCCTTTGGTTTTCGAAGTTTGAGAAGCTCGTGCGAGCAACTTTAACAGCGGCGGCCGCTCGCTATGGGATTCGCGTCGATGAAATCGCGGTGAATCGCGATCACATTCATATTTTGTTCTATACAAAATCGCGTGAGGCGCAGGTTCGATTTTTACGTTTTTTTAGTGCGGAGATGGGCCGTCGGTATGCGGCTCTGCGCCGGCGACTGCGAATTGCCCTGAGGCCGCTGTGGGTGGCTCGCCCGTTCACGCGGTTGGTGTCGTGGGGAAAAAAGAGTTTGGCCCGCGTGCGCGAATATATTCGCCACAATCGCTGGGAGATTTTGGGCTTTCTGGCGTATAAACCGCGTGTTCATCGGTTGTCGACGTTTCTGCAACGGTGGGAAGCGCAGCGCGGGTTTAGCTCGGCGTAGCAGACGATCGGCGAACCGGCGGTCCCACGCCAAAAGCCATCCACCGCCGCCGCAGTTCATTATCGAAATATTAGCCATTGGGAGCGGCCCAAGAACGTGCTAAACCACGGCCATGTCGAAGACTTTTAAAAATGCGCTGGTCAGCGTTTCAGATAAAACCGGTCTCGTTGAATTCCTCAAACCTCTGCACGAAAAAGGCTTACGAATCGTGTCCACAGGAGGCACGGCCAAGGCCCTACGCGATGCTGGGATGAAGGTCAGCGACGTCAGCGAGCAGACGGGCTTTCCGGAAGTGATGGACGGACGGGTTAAGACCCTGCATCCAAATGTTCATATGGCGCTCCTGTCCCGCGACGGCAATGCTGAGGATGCCAAAATTTTAAAAGCCCATGAGCTCGAGCCTTTTGATCTGTTGATCGTCAATCTGTATCCATTCGAACAGGCGCTCGCGACTAAGGCGGACCAAGAAGAGTTGATTGAGAATATCGATATTGGTGGCCCCAGTTTGCTTCGTGGTGCCGCAAAGAATTTTGACCGCATCACGGTGGTGGTTGACCCGGCCGATTACCAAGCGCTGAGTGAGGTGCCCTCGCGCGACACTCGGCAACGGCTGGCCGCCAAAGCATTCGCGCACGTAAGCAGCTACGATGCCATGATCAGCCACACATTGGCCCCGCACACTACTTTTCCGCAGTTTCCGCTTGGCGGATCTATGCAGCAGGCTCTTCGCTACGGAGAAAATCCGCATCAAAAAGCGCTTTGGTACAAGCGGCGGGGCGCGCAGAGCGGCTGGCATGAGGCCGAGATTCTTCAAGGCAAAGAGTTGTCTTACAACAATCTTCTAGATCTTGAGGCCTCGCTCGGACTGTTGCGTGACCTCGATGGCCCCTCGGCTGTCGCGGTGAAACACAACTCCCCGTGCGGTGCCGCCGCCGCGGTTAGCCTCGAGAAGGCGATGGAACTTTGTTTGCAATCCGATCCGGTCAGCGTCTTTGGCGGAATCGTGGCGGTGAACCAAACCGTAACCGCCAAAACGGCCGAAGCGCTCGGACAGGTTTTTTTAGAATGTATAGTCGCGCCGGAGTTCTCGACTGAGGCCAAAGCTATTCTCGCTAAAAAGAAAAATCTTCGCTTGCTGCAGTGGCCGGGACTCGCCTTGAAAGATGAATTTTGGAAAATTCAGACGATCCAAGGCGGTTTTCTCGTGCAGGAGCCCGATCGTGTGCAGGGTTGGGGCAAAGATTGGAAAGTTTTGGGGGAGCAGCCGACGCCCGAAATTCGCGCGGATTTAAGTTTTGCTTGGGCTGCGGCCGCCCATTTAAAGAGCAATTCCATCGCCATCGCCGCGAACAAGCAAACCCTTGGTCTAGGAATGGGTCAGGTCAATCGGGTGGACGCGGTCGAACAAGCGATTGTCCGAATGCGCAAACATCACCCCAAAACCTCGACACCGGTCCTGGCCAGCGACGCCTTTTTTCCGTTTCCCGATTCCATCGACTTGATCCATCAGGCTGGAATCCGCTGGATCATTCAGCCGGGCGGCTCTATGCGCGATGAAGACGTTTTTAAACGCGCCTTTGATCTTGGCTTAAACATGGTTCTGACTGGCCAACGACACTTCCGGCATTAAGCACGGATTTCCGTATGTTAGGTGACACAGGCTCTTGAATTAGAGACCATTATAAAGATGGCTGACAGCGCATCCGCTTGGCTTGTAAAAAGCAGTGGCAGAATTCTTGGTCCATTTCCTGAAGATCGTATCGGCGACCTGTTGCGCACCCGTGAAATTTCGGTGCTGGATGAAGTTTCGCAGCCGCTGCGCCGTTGGCAAACCATTCAGTATCACGCGCAATTTCGCGAGGTGGTTGAGAATCTTCGCAAGTCTTCACTCTCCGAAAAAACCGAAGCGACGTGGACTCCGGGTGGCGGACTCACCGGAGTCACGCAAACATTGACCGACCTGCAAGACGCCGATCTGACTGAAGACATTACGATGGATCTCGAAAGCTTTACCGGCAGCGCCGGCAAAGAAATTGTTATTCACAATGTCAAAGAACAAAGTCAGGTCAGCGGGCCGGTGAACGGTGCGCGCTTTCAGCCGCAGTACGGGCAGAACACGGCCATCCAGCGCCAGGTCGAGCGCACCACCAAAGGTTTATGGATCGTCACGGGAATAATTTTATTCTCGGTGATGGCGTTTATCATCCAGCGCCGTTTTTCAAATGGGCAGTTTGACGGCAAGTTGCCGGTCCAGGGCTTAAAGCAAAATGTGGTGAATCTTGTGCAAGTCGGGCACTACTCGACGGCCCTGCGCGAGCTAAAAAGTTATTTTCCCGATCCAAATTTAGCCGGTGAGTTGGCCATTTACTACGGCTCGCTGCTGATTCAGGTTGAAGGGCAAACTGTTCTCGGCCGTAGACTCTTAAATTCAGTGTTGGCCGCAAAGCGACCCGAAGTTAAGCAGGCCTACACGGGCCTAGGTGTTGCCGATTTGCTCGACGGCCAACTCGATGCGGCCGAGAGCAATTTCGACAAGGCGCTGGCGGTCGATCCCGATTACGTCCCGGCCATTGTGAATATGGCCGCGGTGTCTTTGCAAAAGGGTGATTTTAAGCGGGCTAAAAACCTAGCGTCGCGCACCCTAACGCTGAGTCCATTTCAAGGTGAGGCGCTGTTAATATTAAGTGAGGCGCAACTTTATCTCGCCAAAGCCAGCAACAATATGAATGAGCTCGCTCCCGTCGTGCGGATGATTCAAGAATTTCAACGCCGCCAGTGGGATTACTACGCGGAAGTTGGGTTTTACGGTTTGTACTTCGATTTTTTGCGCAAAGATCGGCAACTGGAAAATAAAATTGATAAATATTTAGACGCCGATCCGCGCTTAACCGCCGATCACCGGCACAATGTATTTATTTATAGAGGCCGCACCACCTGGAAAATTATGGGTCGACTGTGCGAGCAAATGCGTGAGCGTCTGCCGGAGAATGCGCGCATGGCCGCATTTCAGGCTTCGTGTTACGCCCGCGAAGGCCGCTGGGATGCCGCCCGCCAGTTTATTGATAAGGCCGTGCAACAGTCGCCTAAAGATCCGCTCGTTCAGGCTTGGTATTCGTATGTGCTCAATGAAAGTGGCGACGCGGATCAGGCGAGCGTGATTTTTGCCAAAGCCATGGAGTACAACCGGCGCGGAGAATATGTGCTGCCAACTCTACTGCAGGCGCGATTCTCGCAGGCCAACGAAGACATCGAAACGGCGCGAACGTCGTGGCAACGCCTTTACGAACGAGACATGAACTACTTGCCGGCCGTGGCTGGTATGGCCTGGGTCCACGTTAAATCGAGAAGCTTCGGCGAGGCGACCAAGCTGATTGAAAAGGGTTTGCGTTTCTCTCCCGATTACATTCCGCTTCTGGAGCTCCGCCAAAAGGGCGAAACCGAGGGCTGGCATGCCGTTTCGGCTCGCTAAGCTTTTTGCCATTGTTTTAATAATTTTCTCCGCAGTTCGAGCCATCGCGGCCGAAGAAGTGGGTTCGCTCAGCGAACACACGGCCCGCACCAGCAGTCGCGATGTGCATGTGCCCCGCGCTTTGGTCGCTCGGGTTGAGAAAGACTACGACAGCTTTCTCACCAGTCAGGGCGTAATCACTAAGACGGCCGTGAAGCGGGGCCTACTCAATATTCGCGTGGATTTTAGACAAAAGCGCAGCGGGGCCTTGCACGAAAACGCCCGCGTGGTGACTCCGCTCGGCGGCGGGGTGGTGGATTTGGCGGACCTCGTGGCGCCCGTGCGTGGTGCCTTCACGGCCAAAATTCAGGCGCAACACGAAGACGGCAAGGCCCTCGATCACTGGCGCGTGTTTTACGTGAGCCGGGCGAAAAGGCGCACCATTTCGGGCGAATTTTTTGGCGCGGGCTGCGACAAATGGATGGAAGTGACGTCTTTTTTTAATAAATCCATGAAAGGCGATGGATTTCAGCTTTACACGGCCGATCAACGGTATTTATCTGTGATCGCAGGTACATTCGTGGTGGTGTCCTTCGCTAAAGAAGCCCTTTCGGTGGCGAGTATGACATTTACAGATTCGCGCTACCCGCAGGTGATGTGTGAGTAAGAAATTTGTTAAAGACCTTCGCGAGAAGGATCATATTCAGTCGGTATTTTTGGTTTCGGAGAAGAACGCCGGCGCCGATCGCAATGGAAAGAAGTTTTTGAGCCTGACCTTGGCCGATTCCACCGGCCATATCAACGGGCGAATGTTTGAGAAGACTGAAGGCGTGGCCGACACGTTCGAAGTCGGCGATCCGATTTGGGTTAAGGGTTTTGTTCAGCTTTTTCAAAACCGCAAACAGGTCATTCTTCACGAATTGCGCAAAGCCACCGAGGGCGAGATCAATATGACCGAGCTGGTGGCCGAATTGGGTGGTGATCCCCGTCGGCATATGGACCGTTTGCTGGCCATGGTGCAAGATCTCGACAATGCCCATGTTCGCGACTTGTTGCTGAAAACTTTGAACGACGCGCAGGTGAGCGATCTGCTGCTCAAGGCTCCGGCGGCAAAAACCATTCACCACGCGTACCGAGGTGGATTGATTGAACACATTTGTTCCATCGCCGAGCTGATGCTGGCTGTGTCTTCGCACTACAAGTTTTTAGACCGAAACTTGCTCGTCTTCGGCGCGATCTACCATGATCTCGGCAAAATCTTCGAGCTCGATCTGGCCGATGGCATTCACTACACGCAAAGTGGGCGTTTGATTGGCCATATGGTTTTGGCCTGCGATATGGTGGAGCGCATCGCCTCGGGAATTGAAAATTTCCCGCAGGATCTGCGCGATGTTTTAAGACATATAATTCTCTCGCACCACGGCAAGCTCGAATACGGGTCTCCCAAGCTCCCCATGTTGCCCGAGGCCGTGGTCGTCGCCATGATCGATGACCTCGACAGCAAGATGAACACGATCTTCGGCTTTTTAAAGAACGAAGTGCAAAACGTTCCCGCCGATGAAAAGTGGAGCCACTATCACCCGGGTTTTGAACGTTACTTTTTTCTCGACTTCTTTCGCAGAAAGAACATTTAGCGCACGTGAAACACGCGGGAGCTAATTTGGCCACCTTGCTTGGCGACCACTTCAAAGCGACCGCGACTCAACGGCCAAGTTAATTTTCCCCCACGAGTTCCCGCCATTTTCTGACCATTGATCCACCACGAGACCGGGCGTTCAGGTACATGGCCTTCAACTTCAAAAGTAAAAGCTTGCGCCGCTGGTGGAACGCGTGGATCGATGGCCATATGGGTGTGATGACCCGGCTTGCTGATGCGAAAGCCATGGACCTCACTCTCTAAGCTGGGGAGTCCGGTGAGCACGCTTGGGGACGAAAGCTTCTCAGTGGTCTGACCTCGCAATGCTTCGTTCAAAATTGCGCGCAAAACCAGCATAGGCGCGGTGCTGCCGCTTAGGCCCTGAGTGGGTCGGTTGTCCAAATTGCCCATCCAAATCCCGGCGACAAACTTATAATTATAGGCAAAAGCCCAGGCGTCGCGAAAGTCTGTCGAAGTGCCCGTCTTAACGGCCGTCTGAAGTGGAAACTCCAAATTCCCACCGCGGCCAAACTCAAGTCGGCGCGAGTTGGCGTCAGACAAAATCGCATTCACGGCCTTCGCCGCTTTTTCAGAAAAAACTCGGCGATCTGGCACTTGGGGTTGGGACGCCAAAACGCGCAACGAGCGGTGGATCCCCCCTCGGGCAAGTGTGGCATATGCGCCGATCATTTCGAAAAGTGGAACTTCGCCGTTGCCGAGGGCAAGGCCTTCCCCGTAATGGGCGGCGCTCTGCTTAAGAGCGTCCATGCGCATAAGTTTAAGTTTGTTTAAAAAAACGTCGACGCCGATTTGCTTGATAACTCGAATGCCGGGAATATTTAAAGAATTGGCCAGGGCTTCGCGAATGGTGAGCCAGCCGTAAAAATGGCGCGAGTAATTGCGATAGTTGTGCAAACCCGCGCCCACGGCGTCGCTCAAGGGAGAATCTTCGACCAGCGTTTCGGGCGCGAATCCGGCTTCAAAGGCGGTGGCGTAAAGAAACGGTTTTAAACTGGACCCAGGTTGGCGTGGCACAAGCGGAGCGTTGTAGGCGGCCGCTTCTCCATGGCGACCATCACCCACCGCCCATACTAAAATTTCATCGGTTTGATGGTCGACCACGATCAACGCTGCATTGTTGAGTTCGTGCTGCGGATTGGCCTTGAGCGCTTCATTGATTAGCTTTTGCGCCGAGGTCTGAAGGCCTGAGTCCAAAGTGGTGCGAGCCGGATTCTCAAAGGGTTGGGTTTCGACAAAGGCCAAAAAGTGGGGTGCCGCAAGCGGTGGACTGGCTTTGGCGAACTGGACTGGGTCTTGTAGTAAATTTTCCCACTCGCGATCGTCGATCAGCCCTTGTTCTCGCAGTTTTTCACCGAGTTGTAAGTAGCCGCGGCCCATGCGTGAGGGATTTTTGATCATCACCGATAAGGTCAGCATTTCTTGCTTATTCAATACCGAAAGATCTCGATCAAAAAATCCCCGGGCCGCCTGCACGACCCCGCGCCGGCGTTCATTGAAGGGCACTTGATTTAAATAAAACTGAAGAATTTCACTTTTCGAGTTTTTGGCCTCAAGTTTTCGGGCCTCCCAGCCTTCGAGCCACTTGCTCCATAAACTGCGCGGGCGGGGATAAATCATGCGGACCACTTGCTCGCTGATTGTGCTGGCGCCGCGAATCACGCGGAGTTTGCGCAAATTCAACCAAAGGCCATTCATTCTCGCCAGCCAATCCACACCAGAATGCGAGTAGAAGCGCGCATCCTCCGCCGCAATCACGGCCGAGACCAGAAACGGCGGTATCACATCCAACCCGGCCTGCTCGGTAAAATTCCATTCCTCGGCGTAGGTGTAGCGCAGGGAGTGGCCGCTGCGATCGAGCACAAGCGGTCGCTTAGGCGCCCCTAAAAACTCCGTGAGCCGTGGCTGCGGGCGAACCTGCGAAAAGGTGGCCGCGATAAAAAATAATGCGCCGACGGCCGTGGCGCAACCAACGGCATAGATAATCCGCAACTACTTCTCCTGCACCGTGAATCGCGCCGGTGTGGATTTTCCGAACACGTCCGGGTCATACATCTCTTCGCTATGCGTGGGACTGGCGGCGAATTCTCCAGTGGCAATCGCCTGCGCGGTGTACGACAGACGATAATTTCCGGGTGGCAGATAGTCGGCGTAGTAGCGTACGAAATCGTGCTTCAGTTCCTGGTGGTAAAACCGGCCCCAGTTCACCGAGAATTCTCGCCAGTCGGACCTTTTCCAAAACAGGCTGCCCTTATGGTTATCGTAGTTCCCTTTGTTGGCATCGACTTGCGAAGTGTCGGCCAAATCGCGATTCACCGGCTCGAGTCCTCCTGCAACCGGATCCGACACGACAACAAAGTTCCGCGCCGTGGGCAGACTTAAGAACATATCCACACGCACCAGTTCACCGCGCTTAATGGTGGCCAAATTGGTGAGCGCTTGCCACTTCCCACCGCGCTCCACGTAGTACTCACGCTTTAAATCCATTCCCGAATTGATCTCGGTGGCGTTTTCTTCTTTGGGGGCGAAGGTGACGCGAGTGGCGTAATACAGGCGGCCTTGGCCTTCGCGTTCAATAGTGACCTGAGCTTTGCGGCCGGGATCGCCGGCTACGATCAGCCGCTCCAGCGTCTTTAACGGGTTTACGATGTCGTTGAAGGCGGCCGTGCCGAACGACTTGCCATCCAAAGCCACGGTGGCCTTAAACGCGGGTTTTTGCGCTTCATAGGCTTTCGAATAATCCACCATGGCCTGGAGGCAGAAAATATTCTCCTGGGTATTTTGAAAGTAATCGCGGCTGCCGCGCGATTGCGTCAATGAGCGCACGAGGCGAAACGGAATATCGGCCACTAGAGTTTTTTGCGCGGGAAGCTTTTCAGCCTTCACCATAGCCGACAAGACCGCGCAGTTGTCGCGTACGGGAGTGGACAACAGTTGCGTGTAACCGTCGCTCAAAGTCTCGTTAAAGGTAAACTTGCCTGAGGTCTGCGACGATTTGTTTAAAATAGTCCGAAGGGTGGCCACTTGCTCCGTCTCGGTTCCGCCGGTCACCATTCCCGCCATCATAAAATGCGCTTGTCCAAACAGACTCATGCTCGGCATGGCGGCGAAAAAGCGCTTTACCTCTGCAGCATCAACCTTTTTGTTTTTGGCCAGTGCATAGAGCGACACCGCCCGCACCGTGGACCGCATTCCCTCATCAAAGAACGTAGTCTTTTCGCTCGAGCGCAAATAGTTCTGCAAATACCCGTGCAGGCGCCCTTCGACCGCGTCAGGCACTTTATATCCGGCCTCGCGCAGCCAGACAAAAGCCACAGCGGTGTAGGCGCTCAGGTACGGACTCACAAAAGCGTCAGATGGAGAAAAGTAGGCCATGCCTCCGCTCGGGGCTTGAAAGTTAGCGGCTTCATCCAGCGTGCGCTGCGCGAGTTCTTTGGCTTGCGGCCACTGCACTCCGGGCAGGTAGGATTTTAAGCTCAAGTAGTGTGAGGCCATCACACCCTTGGTTAACTTCTGTTCCCAGCAAATGTACGGGTACTGCATCATGTATTTAAAGGAACCTTCAACATTGCCGATTACGCTCGGAGCGAGAGTCACGCTCACACTGCCGACGTCGGTGTAAATGTCTTTAGGAAAAAGAATACTCTCAACCACTTTGTTTTCGGTGGTGGTGCCGTAGGCCGCGGCGGTTTCGAACGAGCGCTTTTTGTTCACCGGCATTTTATGAATCAGTCCATCGCGGTCCGCACCGTCGCCGGCGGCCGCTTTGAATGTGATGGCGCCTAAAGAATCGCGGCTCTCTTTGACTTGCGAGGCGGTGATATCTATAAAAACAGTTTTGCGTTCAAACGGTGCGAGATCGAGGGTGCTGGTTTCACTTTTCTTAGCCTTCTCGCCAAGAATATTTCCTTCGGCATCCAACCGGACCGTAACTTTTCGCGTTTTATCGGTGCGATTCAAAACCGAGAACCCGGCACGGAATTTATCGCCCTCGGTCACCTGATTGGGGAGTACGGGCCGAATCTCCGTGGGTTTGTTCACTTTGAAGTTGTATTGGCCCAGGCCCATGCGGTCTGTGGGCGTAACCGCCATGGTGAGCACTCGCCAGCCGGTCAGATTGTCGGGGAGTGTGAAATTGAACTTGGCTTTACCGTCTTTGCCCACCGGCAGGGACGGGTTCCAATAGGCGACGTAGCGAAAAATATCACGCATGTTAATCGGGCCGCTCAATCCGCCCGCGCCGCCGGCGTTGGCGCCTTTTTTCTCAAACTTCTGTCGGCCCACCAGCATTGAAATCAGATTGTAAGTAAATACATCCCAAGCGCCGCTGTCATAAAATCCCTCATAGACGTTGAAGTATTTCTCATTGCCGCGAATCAAATTCAGCACGGCTTCATCGAGCACGACCACGGCAACTTCGACCGGCTCGGCGGGGGTGCGCGGATTTAAAACTTTGGCGGTCAAGTCGACTTGCACTTTGTCGCGTGGACGATATTCCTTTTTTGCCGTGACGGCAGCGATCTCGATTTTTTTAAAGGGATCAGAAACCGCGACGCGCGCGATGCCGAAGCGGGCGGCCGGCTTGCCGAGGTCGATTTGACCGAGAGTGTCCGATTTGTCTACCCGAGGCGAAGTGATGGCGACCGAAAGGCTAAAGCCAGGCACAAAGTCGTCTTCGATAGGAACTTCAACGACAGTCGCGCTGTCGGGCATCGCCATCGTCCACGCCTTCATCACGCCAATGCGCTCGACCGTAATCAAAGCCGTGGCGCCGGGAAACGGGTTTTTAACTAAAAATTTTGCGGTTTCTCCGACTGAGAATTCTTTTTTCTCCGGAATGATCTCGAGCGCCTGAGTGTCGCCGCTCTCCCAAGTGACATAACCGGGCCCGGTCACGTATAAGCGGGTCTCAACGCTATGGGGGCGACGTTTGCCGTCGGTGATTTTTGCGACCGCGCGGTAAGAGCCGGGTTTCTTGGGAACAAATTCGCAGGTCGAAGGGTGAGCAGACGAAGTGCCCGAGCAGCTGCCTTCATTTTTCCATTCTGACGTGTAATTGTTGAGGTAGGCGTTGCCGGCGCCTTTCACTTTGGCCACTTTGGTTTCTTGTCTCTCAAAAGTAATTTCGACCTTAGTGCCCTTGGCCGGGCTACCCGCTTCGTCGACGACGGCGTAAAGCAAATTTACCTTCTCGCCGGTCTTGTTCGACCACGAAGTTTGCTTGAGGCCCACTCGGCGATCCAGCCCCGAGTACTCCACCGAGGATGAGTCGGCGGAATTCTTTCCGCGGTCATCTTGCACAGCGCCTTCCACCACGATTTTTCCAAAGGTGTGATTCATCTCTTTAATGACCAGGTCATGGTGAAGGGCGCCTTTGGCGTCCAGCTTGCCTTCAAACTTTAGAATTTCCGGTTGATTGTGGAAGTACGAATAGGAATCAAATGAGAAGTCCTTTAATTCCGGATGTTCGCTGCGAAAGTATCCCGGTTGAAATTGGGCAACCAGGCGAGCGGGCGCATTGGCAAACGGACCTCCGGCATGAAAAGTGGCGAAGGTGTCGATCTTCAGTGCATCACCAACGCGCACGCGGCGACTGAGAAGTTGCACTTCGACCTTGTATGGCACTGGAGTGAAATCGGCGACCAAAAAACCCGCCGTGTGCATGACATGGCTGTGAAAATTGCTGCGGAGTTGAAGCGAGTACCACCCAACGGTGGCCGTGGGTGCAAGTTTAAATTCGGAGGAATAGGCACCAAAATTATTTAGCTTAATGGCCTCTTTCTTAAAAACTTCATCGCCCTTGGGGTCGAGAATGGTCAGCGTATAGTCGCCCTTAGGCGCCGGTACAAAATGGCGATTGCTTTGATTGCGCACATAAAATTTAAACTGAACTTTCTCACCGGGTTTATATACGCCCTGAGCGGTGGCACCCCAACTTTTAACATAACCCCATTTGTGGTTCCCGTAGCCGGTGCCGCCATCGCCTTCTTCGTCATAGCCACCGGTGTAGTAGTAATAATTGTTCCCCATACTGGCGGCGTAGTGGTGATTGAATGGGAGCAACGCCAAGTCCTGCCCTTTAATCACCTCAGCCACGTAATTTTGATCGGTCGCGACGGAGGGCCACTTGGTGTAGCCACTGATCTTGGCTAGACCATTTTGATCGGTCTCAGCCGAGAGAAATGGCGGCGCGAGACTGACCGAAAGCAAATCTTGAATGGCAAAGCGCACTTTCGCACCGGCCACGGGCTTTCCCGTCACAAGATCGGTTACCCAAACGAGCGAAGCTTGATGCCCGGCCTTGGCCACCACCTGAAACGGAGTGACCTGCGATGCGAATTTACGTTCATGATCAAAGACCTGGGGGTCGGTCGAGTAACTTCCCGAAACCGCACCCGACTTTCCGCCCGTCATCTTGCGAACTTCAATTGGAATGGCGAACGAGTTGTCCTCAAATTTGGGGATTTGAATCGTATGGGTTTTGTTATTTTGCAATCCAGAGGCCGTCCGCAAGGAATAGTTTAGAGTGAGGCTATTTAAATTGGTTACATAGGCCGGCACCTCGGTCTTCTCATTTTTCTCGAGCACCGAAATCGGATTCTTCATAAGAAGAGCCGGTGCGCGGGCCGCGGTTTTAAATTGAAAGTCGATCGGTGCCGCAAGTTTGCGATTGAATTGATCGCGCAGGTCGCTCCCTTTTATATGGTAGGTTTTTTTGGCTAACAAAAAATGCGGAAGGCGCACTTCGTAAGTGCGATCTGAACTGTGCGGCTGACTGAGCTGGTAGCCGTCGTAATGGTAGGCCCGATCGCCCCATACCTCATCCTCTTTACCTTTGGCCGCGAGCGGGGGAGTGATCGACAATTTCTCGCGCACCTCTTGCCGCGACGACGGCGCCGAAAAAACCAAGCTAACTCCGGTCAACGGATTGCATTCGGCTTCACCCGAGTTCTTGTATCGGGTGGGATTGCCCTCTTCATCGCCACAGGCAATGCCGAGAAAACGAAATTCCGGAAATGTTCGAAAGGTCACGACCTCTTTGGCCAAGCCTAAAACTGGTCCGGTCGCCGAGGGAACTCCCGCCGCCACCTTAAGGCGAATCTCGGAGTCGAGCGCCAGCGGGGACACGGGCTCGATGCTAAAGCTCGATGCGTGGGCTTTATTTTCTTTTTTGCGTTTGCTCGGCACCACCTTCACCGGGGTCATCGATTTGCCATCGTCCAATTGAATCAACTTTGCGGCCTCCGCGACCTTTACGTCTTGGTTGAAGCTCACATGAATCTGCGGTGAGCCGGGATGGCGCCAGGTTTCGAACGATGCATAGGTCGGAGTCGGACGGGCGGATGCAAAATTTAAGATGTAAGGCTTGCTAAGAATCGCGCCGCTCTCGCTTTTAAGTCCGGCCTTAAGGGTCAGAGTGTAGCTGTTCGCGGGGCGCAAATACTCTTGGTCGCCCAGCTGGCAGGTCAAGTTGCTTGGATCCAACCAGCGCCATTGGCACTTCACGACGGGCACAATAGTGATGCCGAGCTCTTGTGCCGATCTCGCCATCTGCCCAAGGGGGACCATCTTTTGATTAAAGGTCAGGGTGATCTGCCTTACCGCTTCGGCGCCTTCGCCCTGCGGGATGGCCCGGATAACTTCCACCGGCTGAGCCGCATTAAGATTAAAAACTCCCGCGACAAGCAAAATCCACGACAACAGCCCCATGCGCCACCCCCAAAAGTGAACCCTAAAAGTTTAGGGGCCACACGGTGGAAGATCAACTTTTGCTGTGTTCCGGTAAGATTAAAACGATGGGCTCTGCGCTTTCTGGAAATTTCATTTGCCCCAGTTCGCGGCCGGTGCCGCTAACCAGAAGTTCGTCGGGTTGAGTCAGGTTCAATCCTAAAACGCAGCGGCGATTGGAGAAATGGGCGGCTAAGTCGTCGATCAGTTTCCTTGAGCGATAGGGTGTCTCCAGCAGAATAACGGCCCGCGGCTCTTTTTGCAGAATGCGAATCGCCGCCTCGCGATCTTCGTTTTTGGGCGGCAAGAATCCGGCAAAGGTAAATTGGTCCAGGCGATGGCCGGCTACGCTGAGTAGCGCCATTAAGCTCGATGGTCCCGGCACCGAATGAACAGCCACTCCGGCTTTGTAGCAGGCCGCCACCAAATCGGCACCCGGATCGGCGAACCCGGGGGTTCCGCAATCGCTGACTAAGGCGACTTTCTTCGAGCTACACTCACCGGCCAGAAACTCGATGTCTTTTTTGTCCGAATGCTCGTTGAGTTGATCCATGGCCTTGGCCTGTACACCAGCGGCCTTTAATATTTGCCGAAGCACTTTGGTCTCTTCGCCCACAATCAGATCGGCGTCGCGCAACAGTTCTAAAGCGCGCAGAGAGAAATCTTTGTTATTTCCGATGGGAGTTGCGATTACAAAAAGAGCCATGGCTTTGTCGCTACCATATGGTAAACGGAAATGTCGAGGTGAAAGCGATGGCTAAATGGAAAGTCTTAAAATCTGAAGACGTGCTTTCGGTGGGCTTCTTTCGAATGCGTAAAGATCAATGCCAGCTGCCCGATGGCCGCGTGAACAACAATTACTTCGTGATGGAGTTCGCCGATTGGGTGAACATCGTGCCGGTCACCGACGATGGCCGTATGATTCTTGTACGCCAGTACCGGCATGGAGCCGCGGATACATTCTTAGAAATTCCTGGCGGTAGCACCGATGGTCACAAAAAAGAAGATCCCGCACTGGGCGGCGAGCGCGAGCTTTTAGAAGAGACCGGCTATAAGCCCCGCGAGATGGTGAACTGCGGATTTCATTTTCCCAATCCGGCTTTGCAAAACAACCGAATGCACACCTTTCTGGCGCTCGGCTGTCAAAAGGTGGCTGAGCCCGATCTTGATCCGTTCGAGGACCTGACCGTCGAACTAAAGCCGATCGCCGAGGTCTACGCGCTTTGGCGCGCCGGTGAATTAAAGCACTCGCTGATTTTTGCGTCGCTCGGGTTGGCCATCCCGCATTTGCAAAAGGCGGGATGGCTGGGGTCAATTTAAAAGTTTTTGTTCATGTCATCGCGTAGGCCCGGCACACCTTTGTCTGTCGCTTCCGCTCCATACAAATATTCATTCATATCGAGCGCATGGGCCACCAGCCACTTCCACCCGCCATAATAGTGCAGTGGACCTTCGCCGCCGCCGCCAAAAAATCCGCCCTTGGTCAAAGGCCACTGGTGATCAGCGGCGGGGCCGCCCGGGTAGCTCTTTAAAAAAATAAACTGTTTTTTAACGCTCGGCACGGCTGAGTAATAGGAATCCGAAAAATTCCGTCCCACGACGGTATCTTGATCCGAATAAACCACGGTGACCGCAGTGGTGGTCGCGACATGTGCGGCGCTGGCGGAGTCAAAGCCCGCGGTCGCAAAGAGTGCGACGCCTTTAGGGCGAACAGGCAGAGAGTCCTTTTCCGCAAGGCCTGCGGCAATTGATGCCACGTAAGCGCCTTTCGAGTGACCAGAAAAAATAATTCGCGCGCGGTCGACGGCTTCGCCAGTTTGTTGAATAGCGCAGTGGGTGAGGTTCACATAGTCGCGCGCCATGCGCGGCCAATCTTGGTCAAAAAATCCATTGTCGTACGTGGGGAAAATAGCGGCGACTCCTTTTTTGGCCAGGTGTTCGAGCGTGCCTTTATAATTTTCAAGTCCCAGCGCTTGACCGTGGCCATAGACCACGGCGGGAAACTTGTCGGAGCCAGATCGTGAGGGCAAAAATACAGTGACGTCACGACCCGAGCAGGTGAGATCGCGGCGAATCGACTCGTGGTTATAGATCTTGCTGCCCGGATGATTCGGATCGGTGGGCGCGGCAACGGTTTTGGGCGAGGTTTTTGATGCAGCCGGGTACTGACAGCCCGCTTGTTCGGTTTTGAAAAGTTGCGAAACATCTAACTGCTGGGCCGCCTCAGCCACTGCGGCCTCATAGAGTTCAGCTGAAAGTTCTGGAGTTTTTGACAGAATATATAAAGTTCGTTTGCTCGGTTCGCTCACCACCGCCCACCGGTATTGCGGATCAATTCCAACAATCCAATACTGACCTTTGAAGGGCAGATTAAAATCCACGGTGAAGCGCGAGTTGCTCGCCGGGTCATCATTGAACGCGACACCGCGAATTTCGCTCAATTCGCCGGCCACGGAGTTGAGGTTGCACGAGTTGTAAACGCCGATTTCCAAACTATTGATCGGTGTAAGAATCTGCCGAGAGCAAACGCATCCAGCTTCAAACGGATGGGGATTTCTAGCGATCTGGTACCAAGTTCCCACATATAAACTTGGATCCACATAGCTTACTGTTTTTAAATCGGCTTGCGCCGCAAAGCCAAATAAGGCCAAAACCATCCCAGTGAGTGCAATCTTCATATGTATTCCCCTTTTTTCAATATCTTCGTTTTACAAACTGATTTTGGCAAGTATGCTCAAGGAAATATCTCCCGGAGGAGTCAGTCGATGAAACATTCTATCGTGATCGGTCTTTTGCTTTTGTTCGCGCCCACCGCTTTTGCGGGGCCGGAGATTTTTGCCGGTGAATTCAGTGGCAAGGGGACCTACATTTTAGACGGAGATCTTACTCAGTGCCGAGAATTTAAAATGGTTTTCTCGGCGTCCGAGAGCACGTTCACATTTGTTTCGGGCAATAGAGTCTGTGACAAGCATTCCGAACAGTTTTACACAGTGACCATGCGGTATAAGGACAATCTGCTGTACTGGAACGGCAAGGTCGTCGGCGGCTATGATGGCAACACGTTGCACGCGCAATATCGCATGCCCGATGGCAACAGCTATCGCAACTGGCGGATGTTTATGCGTAAAGAGGGCAATCATGTGATGTACGAAGAGAGCCGAATTATGGACGGCGAGACCACGCCGTTGATTAGTTTTGCCGGCTTATTGATCGCGCAACCCTAAGTTAGGCGACCCGGCGCAACTTCGCGCCGCGACTGTAACGGTGATCCACGGGAGTGGTGAGCGAATGGGCGCCGATTTTGTATTCGTTGCCGCGGTATTTTTCGCGCAGGCGAATGATCAGGTTCAAACAAAACACGAGGCTCACCGCGAGCGGATCAAAAACGGCCACAAACAAAATAATCAGCCATTTAACCGCCGTATCGACGTCGGTATTAAAAATGCGGGCCAGATAGATAATCGGGCCCACTTTGGTGTTGGTCTTTAGCAACGCCTGCCGTTTGTTATCGATATTTTTTAAGATCAATGAGGATTGTTTATTAAGGGCTGCGATTTTCGGTTCATATTCCTTCTGAAATTCGAATTTGCGCGAAATCCGAGCGTCGGGAATGGCGGCGATAAATTGTTTGTACTCGGCGACTTGTTCTTCGATCACTTTGTGCTCGCGCTCGAGGGATTCAATCTCCATCAGGTGCGCGTGGAGGTCGCCCGAAGCTACAGCATAGGCATTTGAAAGATAGCCGAAAATTCCCACGCTGGTGATAACCATCAAAACGACCACAGAAAAAATCAAGTACACGCGCAGGGGTTTATGAATGTGGCCCCAATAGCGGTAAACAAAGCCGACGATGATAAACTTCGAAAGCTCCAAGGCGCCAGCCATCACGGCCACTGCCATCGGTGCCCCGCCAAAGAGTTGTGCCAAGCCGGTGATTGAAAAGAGCGCGCCCGTGCAAGACACGACCACCGTGGCGACCAATAATAAGACTAAGTAAATTGCACTCATTCCTATATATAGATCGGAATATTCGGGCTTTAGCTAAACTCCTTGGCCAAGGTCGGGCTCAGCTTTTCCAGCGGCCTTTAAATCCCATTCCAATTCGCGGGAGATCCTTTGGCGGAAAGGCTTTGCCGGAGTGGACCGTGTCGACATACACAATCCGCACCTGCGGAACCGCGGCGCGCACTTCATCAATGATCAATGGTTCGTTTTCAAAAAACCAAATGTGCTCAAAGCGCGGCGCCATTTCTTTTAATACGACGGTCTTATAATGCTCATCGCTCTCTTGTTCGAGAGGTTTCATTAATAGGTGGCTTTGGCTTTTAAGAGGGAAATTCCATTTTTCGAGGGCCTTCAACGTTCCATCGCGCATGGCCTTTTCGGGTCGGCCGGTCAAATAAAAAATTTCTGCGCCGAGGTCGAGTAAGTGCCTTACATACTCGTTCGCCAGAGGATAAATCTCATCCTGATCGAGATAGTCGCTCGAAAAAAAGTGTTTTTTCCAAAAATCCCGAATGGCGTGAAAAAGCTCGATCGGTCCCGAGGGCTCATGCCGTTGCATCAGCGCCTTGATTCCCCAGTCTGTCGGCAATACCCGAATATTTCGCAGTGTCTCGGCCGCCGTCTCAAACTGAGATTTGAAAAATTCCTCCGAGCCAAGGCGCCGCAAAATAGCTTCGGTTCTGGGGCTTACGCAAAACAAAGTTGAATCGAGATCAAAAATCACGGCGACGCGCGAACTCGGCGCATGAGATTTCACAAAATCCGAAACTGTGACCAACGAATCATTGTCCATGAATGAGTCAGAATATAGCCAAAGTTGGGGTAAATCGTCGAACCCTTTTCCACCCCCCCTGAAGTCCGGTTTGACAGTTTTCGTGAAACTTTCCTTAAGTGCCTCAAAGTCGCACATCCATCTGGAATCCTTGGCGATTTTCGCCCTAGGCCTTCAGCCATATAAAGGTAAGGCCGATGGGGAGGTGAGAAAAGAGGATGGGTTATTTATGAAATACAAGGTGTCTCATCAAGGTCAGGAAACTGGTTCCTTCACTACCGAAGAAATCGTGGCGCAAGTCCGCAACAAAGAGCTCGAGCTGTTTGATTACATCTTCGATGAAACCAAGAACGATTGGGTTCTCTTGATGGAACACACCGAAGTTGCCGCCAAATTGAAAAGCAACAAGCCCCCACGTCCTCCCGGCGCCGCCCCTCGGGCCCAGGCCGATGAAGAAGTGACCGTGGTCATCAATCCACCCACGACCTCGCGAACCGGCGCGGCCATCACCCCCACGACGATTGGGCAAGACCATATCGAGTGGTTTGTGTTGAAGGGCGAGCATCGCTTTGGCCCGTTTGGCTTTGTGGAAGTGGTTCGCATGCTGCAACAAAAGGTCGTGTACCCCTTTGATTTCGTGTGGCACGCGGGACTCAGCGATTGGAAGCGTTTGGCTGAAATCGCAGAATTTCGTCCGGAACACATTCGCACGCTGTTTGAAAAAGGCAGCAAAAAAACCGACGTCTTTGTCCAGCGCAAACACAAGCGTAAAAAACACAATGGCCGCGTGATCATTCACGACAATCTGACTCTTTGGAAAGGCGAAAGCTTCGAAATTTCTAAAGGTGGCGTGGGCGTGACCATGAAGAACGCGCTGGTGGTTCCCGGCCAGCAAGTCTTTGTGCACTTTTCGGGGACCGAAGGTTGGCCGTCGTTTAACGCTGTTTGTGAAGTGGTGAGTAAGAAGTTTGTGCAGGACAACGCTCCCGTAGAATACGGACTTCGCTTCTTGAGCATGAGCCAGGAAGTACAAGAAGAATTTTATAAAAAGGTGACTTAATAGAATGAGAAACGGTTTGGTCCATACCCTCAGATTAATTCTTTTGTCGGCGCTGATTCTGATCGGGCTCAAGGCCGCGGCTCAGAGTGGCTCCAAGGCAAAAGAAGCTTTGACCGGGAAGAAGAGAACTTCTCCGTTGAACGATTTGAAGTTGGTTGAAGGCGACGAAAAAGGCAATGAAGTGAAGTCGCTGAAGGCCGAGCTATTGGTCTCGGCCGCAGAGAACAAGGCGATCGATCAAGCCCGTCGGCTGATGGCTAAATATAAAGGCTCGCCGATGGAAGCCGAATTGCACTTTCGTTTGGCCGAGCTCTATATGAGGAAGGCTAAAACCGACCGTTTCTTCGAAGTTCACCGTGAGAGCGAGACCGTGGTGCGCTTTGCCCCTCGGCAAGCTAAAACGGCGTCGAGCAAGGCCAGCGTGCAAAACGCGATCAACGAGTACTCTGTAATTCAGAAAAAATTCCCGCAATTCCCGCAAATGGATGTGGTGGTCTTTAACTACGCTTTTGCCGTGCAGATCTTGGGCGACGAAAAACAGGCCGAGCAGCTGTACATGAATTTAATCACGAAACATAAAAATTCATTTCTCGTTCCGGATGCTTACCTGGCCATGGGCGAAATTGAGTTCAATCGCAATCGCTTTGCTCTCGCGCTCGAGTATTTTAATTCGATCCGCAAATATCCCAACAGCCGAGTTTACCCGTATGGCCTCTATAAGGCCGCGTGGACTCATTACAATATGCGCGAAGCTCTGAAGGGCTTGAAAAAGCTTGAAGAAGTGGTCGCCTTCGGCCGCATGGTGGCCGAGAAGAAAATCGATTCGCGTTTGGATCTTCGTAAAGAAGCATTGAACGATATGGTGCTGTTCTATGAAGACGTGTATCCGTCCAAAGACGCCAACGCCTATTTCTCGCAACAGGCGGGCGAGGCCGAGGTTGGCCCGATCCTTCTGAAGATGGCGTCCTTATATGAGCGCCACTCGCGCTTCAACGATCAGCGCATCGTTTTGGATCAATTTATTAAAGATCTGCCCATGTCGCCGCTGCTCCCGCAGGTGCATACCGATTTGGTTACGGCTTATGATCATCTGCGCGAAAAAGGTCAATCCGTTCTTCGAATGGAGAGCTTCTCGCAGGTCTGCAGTCCGAATGGTGCATGGGTTAAAGGCCAAGCGAAAAACTCCGAAGGTCGCGAAAAAGTGGCCGGCGAATGCTTAGCCGCGCTAAACGAAATCGCCCTTCGCCTCGGAAAAAAATGGCTCTCCGGCTGGAAAAAGCTCCCGACAGATACCACATATGCGGATGCCGCTGAAAAAGCGTTTGAAATCTACTTGCGCACTCCGGCCGACACAGAGGAATTCGCGCAGTCGCGCTTCAACTATGCCGAACTTCTTTTCGCGCGCAAAAAATTCCGCCAAGCTTCAAAAGAATATGCGATGGTCGCGCAGTCCACCAAGGCGCCAAAAATCAATCATGACGCCGGCTATGCGGCGGTGTTGAGTTTAGAAAAAGCCATCGGTGAGGGGACCCAAGAAAAATGGTCCAGTGAAGACGAGAAGAACTTCCATCAGGTGGCCGCCGATTACGTGAAGAAAAATCCCAAAGGTCAGTTCCGCCTCGATGTGGAATACAAAATGGGACTGTTGGCCTACGAAAAAGAGCGCTTCGATGAGGCAGCGCCCATCTTCCTGCGCTTGGGCAAAGAGTACGGCAATGTGGAAAAGGGCTTAAAGGCCCAAGACCTCTACCTGGATATTCTTAATATTAAAAAAGACTACCGCGGTATCCGCAATTACAGCCAAGATCTGATGCGGGCGAAGTTGAGCTTGGAGCGCGAGCAAAAGCTGCGCAAGCTCTACGAGCAGGCCTACTTTTTAGAAGTTCAGGGCATGGAAGAAAAAGGCAAAATCAAAGAGGCCCTGGCCGAGTATCAAGCCTTTGCCAAACAGAATCCCAAATCGGATCTAACCGAAAAAGCTGTGTGGAACGCCATGCAGTTGCAGTTTAAGATGAACGACGTCTTCAACGGCTCAAAAACCGCGGTCGACTTTGCCGTTCGGTACCCGAACTCTCCTCAGGCCGTAAATGCCATGCTGCGTGCGGCGCAGTCGTTTGAATCGATGGGCCAATTGCAAGAGGCCGCGCAAACCTTAGAGAAGCTCGCGGTTAAAGATGAAAAATCAGCTCGCCGCTGGCGCGAACTGGCTGCGGACTTTCACGCAATGGACGGCGGCGCGGTCCAGGCCCGCAAGCTGTACCATGATCTTAAAGACAAAGGTGATTCCGCGGCCCGCACGCGTGTTATGAATAAACTCGAGGCTCTTGAAAAAGCCTACGGCTCGCAGCGCGAGCAAGACGCCATTCTTCAGCAGCTGATCGCCATGAATATTCAACCGCAGGCGAGCATGGCTAAAGTTAAAATGGTCGAGCAGCTGTTCGATAAAAACAAGCACACCGAAGCCTTCAACGAAGCCAGACAATACTTGGGCTCATCGCAAATGAACGCCAATCAAAAAGCGCGGCTGCGTTTGGTTCAGGCCAAAGTTCTCGAGCAAGAATTTTTACGTCAGAGCGTAAAATCGCGCGCCGAAAAAGTGGGCGTGGTGCTGGCGATCAAAACCGAAAAACTCACGAAGGCGCAAGAGGCGTTGCAATCGGCCATTAAATATGGCGACCCGATCGTGTCGATGGACGCCTTTGAGCGTCTTTACACCTGCTACAGCAGCTACGTAAAAGCGCTCAAAGAAATGCCCACACCGGCGGGCCTAAGCAAAGAAGACGCCGAAGCGTTCCGCACCGAGATCGGTAACCTCGTTGTACCGCTCGAAGAAAAAAGTATCGATACGTTGGCGCAGGCCGTTCAGTTCGCCAAGAAAACGTCGACCATAGATGGAACCGCCGCGCGATTAGAAGCCGAACTCGACAAACTGAACGGACAAATGAACACGGCCATAACGGTCCCCTTGACCGAGCCGCAAATCATGGTCCCCGTGATCGCAGGAGTTGGCCCATGACAAAAGGTACCTGGTTCTTTTTTCGGAAGCTTTGCGTCGTGGCTGCATTAGGTAGCGCCTTATCGCTCCTGGGCTGTGCCTCTAAGCCAGCCGCTAAGGGCACGGGCAAAGTTGCTGTTGCGGAGGCGAAAGAGGAAGTGAAGCCGACGTACAGCGAAAAAGTCGGGGCTATGACTGTGGCAGAAGTCAGCAGCAAAACAAAGTGCCCGAAAGATGGCGCCTGGAATGGTCAGGATTGGAAAAAGATTATCCCCATGGCGAATGCCTGTGTGAAAGCAAAAGAATGGCGCCGAGTTGAAAACATCGGCGCTTACCTTGGGATCCATGCGAGCCTGACTCCGTGGGGTGCATATTACATGAGCTTAGCTGCTGGAAATCGGAAAGATTTCCCGCGGGCGATTTGGATGATGGAACTCGCGCTCAAAAAAGCTCCGAACGAAGGGCTGTTCCACTACCAAATGGGTCGCATGTACTGGGAGCAGGAAGACGACGTCAACGCTTTGAAGTCGCTGAAACTCGCTTCCGAAAAGAATCCCGATTTGACCGACGCTCACTGGGTTATGGGCCAAATCGCGCTTCAGCGCGGTGAGCATCCGCAGGCCGAAAAGCTTCTCGAGCGCGCCCTTGATAACGATCCTCGACACTGGGGAGCGCTGATGGCGATGGCCTCACTGCGCACAAAAGAAAAAAACTGGGACCAAGCTGAAAGTCTGTTGAGCCGGGCTCTGCGCGTAAACCCGAAAGACACCAAGGCGCGCCAGGCCCTGAACCAGGTGAACGAGATGCAGGCTAAAAATCAGGCCAGCAAGCAGCCGCCCAAGGTGAGCTCTTCGCGAAAACCGACGGCTGAAAAGAAAAAGGCGAACTAATGAGACACTTAATTTGTTTAATAATCACATTGAGTTTCGTGTCGAAGGCCGAGGGCGCTGAAAAGTCTAAGGCGACGGGCGGAACGAAGAAAAAAGTCGAATACCGCAAAACCCAAGAGGTGAATTTCGACGGTTCAGATATCGACGGTCAGGTGCGCTCGCCCGATGGCGCGTACCTGCTGCAAAAGCGCGGCGTGCAGTTTATGCCGCTCTACAAGGTCGATAACCAGTTCGAAAAGAACATTTTGGAATCGGTAGAGTACTTGGAGTGATGTTATGAAAAGAGTCGCGTTACAGGTTGAACACAAAATTAAGAATCGCGTAGTCGGTGTTCACCTGCTCGATGAGAATACTTCGACCACGACCATCGGTTCAGCCCGCACGGCGGATATCCGCGTGCTCGGCGAGGATGTGGCCGGCCTTCACGCGGCTTTCGATTTTGCAGATACCGAGTGGACTCTGTGCGACCTCGGCAGCACGTCCGGCACTTGGGTAAATAAAAAATCTGTTTTGACTCATAAGATTGACGGCGCCACGGTCATTCACATAGGCACGCATCAGCTGACTGTCACTCCTTTGGGCTTTGAACGCGATCTCTTCGCGAAAAATGCCAAAGATGGCAATGGCAAGACCGTCTTTCATCAGGTGGTTCTGCTCAAGCACGGATTGGTGCGAGAGTCGGTGCTCTTGCCAAAGACCGCTACGTACACGCCTTTTCTTTCGGGTGTCGGCACGTTGTCGGCTCCGGCCGATTACGAATGGACCATCACCAATGTGGGCGACTGGACCGTAAAACAGCGCCTGACCCGATCCGACGCCATCCCCGACGCCACAATTAAAGAAGCCATTGGCGAAGACTGGAAGCGCCCGGCGCCGCTCGCGGCGCTCTTGCTGGTCACATTGATGATGGCGGGACTGATGTTCCTCGCGCCGAACAAACCGGACGACGAACTAAAAACGCTCACGCCGACCATGCAGAATCAGTACACACGAATGATTTTTGACGCGAATAAAGTGAAGCAAGCCAAAGCCGCCAACGAAAAGCTTCGCCAAACCATGCGCGGCCAATCCAAATCCGGCGTGGCTAAAAATACTCCCGGTGGCGACGCGGGCGCGAAAGCGGCTGGTGGATCTAAAGAAAAACCTGGAGCTAAGGTCGTAATGAACTTGAAAAATGCGGGCCTCGGCGCGCTGATCGGCAAAGTCGCCGCGCGTGCGGCAAAAGGCGCGCAGCTTGTACAAGCGGCGGGCGTAAACGCCGATAACGCGCGATCGGGCCGAGCTCTTTCGTTGGGCGGCGGTTCGTCGCTCGATAAACTGGGCGGTGGCGGCGGCGGTCACGGCAACGAAACACAAAAAGTCGGTGGACTCGGCACGGCCGGCAAAGGCGGCGGTTCTTCCGGATATAAAGGCACAGGCGCTTTGCAACTCGGCAACACCGGGAATGCGGAAGTGGGAGTGCTCGACGAAGAAACCGAAGTGGACGGCGGCCTCGATAAAGAAATTATCGCTCGCTACATTCGTTCGCAACTCGGACAAATCCGCTACTGCTATGAGCGCCAGTTGAGCGCGAATCCGGATTTGTACGGAAAGATTATGGTCAAATTTACGATTGGGTCGGCTGGCTCTGTGGTCGCCCAAGCGATTGGTAACACGTCATTAAACAACGCCATGGTAGAGGGATGTATTCTGAGGCGTATTGCGGGATGGCAGTTTCCGACCCCAAAGGGTGGAACTAAAGTCCTTGTGACATATCCGTTCCTGTTCAAGTCGAACAGATAACGGGAAGAGGTACCAGGTACCTTTTCGGTTCGCGTCACGAGAATTTCGCGCAGTACACCTAGATCTCTAGAAGGAGGGATCTATGGAACTCATGAATGCATCTAAGTTAAGCATCGCCATCGGCTTTGCCGTGGCACTGTCATGCTCCACCGCGCTCGCACAGCAATCGGGTAAGCCGACTCCCGCTAAACAGGGAGACGGCAAAGTGGACATTTCGGACCTCGAGAACAAATACTGGGCTCCGAAAGATACGGATTTCTCCGTTGTGCAAAACCGCACGTTCTCAAAGGACAATAAGTTTTTGATCGCGCCTCAATGGGGTCGGTTGGTCAATGATCCTTACTCCGAGGGGAATTTGCTGGGCCTCACCGCCAACTATTTCTGGTCTGAGAGAATGGGTGTCCAGGTTTCTTGGATGTCGGCGGACCTTGAAAACAATGCCGCCGTGAAAGACCTTGCGACATTGGCAACAACCACCGGTGCCCGCCCGGATCACGGCAAGATTACCGGATACTATGGCGTGGGTTACAACATTGTTCCCTTCTATGCCAAAATGAGCTTCTGGGGAAAACGCATCATCTACTTTGATATGGCGTTCACGCCCCATCTTGGGCTCACCGAATACGAACAACAGATCGAGGGCGGAAACAAAAAGAAGACCGCGTTCACTTACGGTCTCGATGTCTCGCAATATTTCTTCTTCAATAAGTACTTCGCAATTCGCGCCGATTTACGCAATCAGTGGCGCTCTGAAGAAATTGTTAAATATCGTGGAGCTACAATCGGGCAAAAAGTAACCGACAAACAACAGCACGATACGCTGTTCTTGATCGGCGCCACATTTTATTTCGGAAACGGAAGGTAAGGTAACGGGCATGAAGTTTTTTAACTTCTTAATGATAGCTCTTCTCGTGGGAAGCGTGACAAGCGCGGCTCCCGCGTTCGCACAAAAGGAAGGGCCATCGGCGGGCTGGATGAGTAAGTTCAGCTCGATGACTGAAACGGTTAAAGTCACCGTAAAAAAATGGTGGGAAGGTTGGACTGGCGCCCCTCCGCCGCCTGCGCAAGAGCCGCAGAAGGGCACACAGACCGCCGAAGCAGGCAAACCCAAAGGCCTATCACCCGCCGATGGGTGGACTCCGGTCAACGGGCAGGCACCGGCACCACAAATTGCCGGCGCACCTCCGACGCAACCGGTGCGACAAGTCCCAGCGCCACCCGCTCCAAAGCCGGCCGAGACCACCGAGCAAGCTCAACTTCGCACGCAGCCTTTGTTTGAAACTCGCTCCGAGAACAGCCGTCTCGAGGACGTGAAAAACGCCCGCGAGAATGTCGTGCGAACGCCAGTTCTCTCCGTCGCGACTCCCGGAATTCCGGGCACGTCGCAACTGCCTAAGTCGAAAGCCGGAGTTCCTGTATCTGACTTTAAAAAATTTCGTGTAACCAAAACAATTCCGCGGCTCGATATCGGTACCGAAAATTTGGTGTCGGCAAAAGATTTTACCTATGGCAATTTAAGCTGGAATCCCAATACGGGTTCCGAACTGCAACGCCTGCCCACGGTTCCGGCTATTTTTAGCCACGAGCTAAGTGTGGCGTTGCGAATTAAGGCGCTCCCAGCGCAAGGCCCGCGCGGCATGCAAGCCAATATTAAAACCGTTGGCCGCATGGTCACGCAAGAAACGATCGACGCCATTCAATATAAGTTGGCCGTCGGTGAAGACAGCAAACCGCGCGCTTACAAGCCGTTTAGCGAAGAAGAGCTGAAAATGGCCGCGGCTTTGATCTTGTTCAATCGCGGCAGCAGCTGTCACTTTGTGATGGGCATGTTCAACCAGTTGGCGCGTGCACCAAAGACCAAAGTGGAGGCCACCTATCACTTAGGCGCCTGTGCAGATCAAATGGAGATGCATCAATCGGCCTTTGACCATCTTTCGCAGGTGGTGTTGAGCGGTGACAAAGATTACGCGACTCCGGCCTTAGAAATGCTGGCCAAGGGATTGCCGCAGATTTACGAGAAAAATTTCTACAACATGGCCAAGTCGATGCCGAACTTTAAGTCATTTATCACCGATAAAATTCGTGATCCGGTGACTTACAAGATGGCTAAAGGCGCCTATCGCATGGGCGACTTCAAAACATCGATGGTTTATGCCGACCAGGTCAGTGAGAAGTCGGATCTTTATCAACAGGCCCGGGTTCTCTCAGCCATGAACAATTTCGCAATGGGTGAAAAAGTTCGCGCGCTCAAAAAACTTCAAGAGCTTTGGGCTGTACTTAAAGAATCTGCGACGGCGAACAGCAATCTTCGCGCACTTGTGGCGGTGAATATCGCGCGCATGTACTTTTCGCAAAAGAAGTACGACAAAGCGTTAGATGCGTATATGCAGGTTCCTAAAGACCATCCCTTTTGGGTTCAGGCCTTGATCGAGCAAGGATGGACTCAGCTCGCTCTCGAGGACTACTCGGGCGCGATCGGTAATATGTACTCGCTGCATTCGCCCTATTTTAAAGCGGTGTATCAGCCCGATTCGTTTGTCGTCCGAACCATCGGCTATCTGAATATCTGCCAATATGGCGATGCGTATAAGACGCTGACTTGGATGGAGAAGGACTATCGCGACTGGTTTGCCCGAATGGACAACTATCTAAAGACCAAGGGCCAACCGATGACGATGTACAACACCGTCAAGGCGTACATTAAAGGCAAGAGCAACGAGAGCCATGAAGGAGTGCCGTATCAAGTGTGGCGCGAAATGGCTCGGCAGAAAGACTTCTTAAATATGCAGACGGCATTGAACGAGAAGCTCGACGAAGCTCGTCGCTATGAGGGTATTAACGAAAAAATTAAGAAAGAAAAAGCGGGCATTCGTGTTCGCTCCGAGCAAGCGAAGCGCCGCTTTGATGAATTGCGGGCCAAAATCGCGCGTCTGAAAGTTGATAAATCGTTGGCGCGCGAACTGCCAAATTGGCAGAGCAGTATGAAGCTGGAGAAAGAGCTTATTATGGGTCTTCGCTTTCAGCTTGCGATCCTCGAGCAGGGCCGCCAAGGCTATATTGAATTTCAGAAAAAGTCTCAGGGTAAACTCGATAGCGAAACAGTTTCTTTGAGCTTTAAGGCCGGGCAGGATTTGTTGTCGCACGCCAAGGATATGCGCAGTCAAATGTCGCGCGTACTCGATAACAATGAATTTTTGCGTTACGAGGTTTTCTCCGGCTCTGGCGAAAATATCCGCTATCAGGTGGCCGGCGGCGAGGTGAGCGGACCAAACCGGGTTCCAGCTCATATTAAGCCCACAAAAATGATGAACTGGGCTTTTGACGGTGAATTTTGGGAAGACGAGATCGGCAGTTACCGATCGTCGTTGCAGAACAATTGTCCGACGGCGACCGGATCGCAGGGTGGACGCAGAGATGGCGAGCAAGCTCGCCTCGGGAACTAGGGGAATTATTTATGAAGAATTTAAAAAGGGGAATGCCCATGAAAAAACTAACTCAAACAGCAAGTCTACTTTCATTGCTTCTTATTTGCGGTTCAGCCGTCGGAAAAACCGACACTGCCGCAACCATGCAGCAGCTCAAAACGAATGAAGAAAATGCGAAAGCCAACCACAAACAGTACGAGACCAACGCGGACATTTCGAGCAAGAACATCAGCGCGGTCAATGAGGCGATTAAGCAGGTTCGTACGCAACGAACTCAGCTCACTTCGAATGCGCAGAATCTCGAGAAGAACCGCGCTATCTTAGACAAAATGAAGTTGAAACTTCAGGAGTTTAAGAAAGAGGAAATCACTCAGGCGGCAAAAGAAGAAAGTCAGATTCAACAGTTGCGCAAAGTGCTCGAGACTTTAGAAGCCAACAAAATGAAGCGTGATCAGAACATTCAGGCCTACGATCAAAAAATCGCTGAAGTCGACAGAGAGAAAGCAGACTGGGATTCGCAAAAAACCGTATTCGCTTCCTTGCAGGCTGAAATCGATAAGAAGGAAAAAACCGCAGTCACCGAACGTGACCGTTGGATTGAACGCCGCAATGGCTATCGCCAAGAAGCCGACAAATGGGGCCGCGAAGCCAAAGTTGCCGAAGAAACCCGCGTAAAATTCGACAAGCTCAAAGACTAAGGGTACCTGGTTCTTTTTTCGGAAGCGACGCGCAAAAGCAAAGCCCGCAGAGCGGGCTTTTGCTTTTGGACGCGTCGCTTCCGAAAAAAGAACCAGGTACCTCAGAAACCGAGGCCGATTCCTACTTTGATCTCTGTGGTGTTGTTTTTGGGCTCGATCAAATTCTGTGTGCCGTCGTTTTGTATGTTCGACTCTTTTACGTCCCACTTGTGGTAGGCGATAAAAACTCGCGTCGCGACGGCTCCGCTGTGAAACATATATCCGATCTCTGCGCCCAGCCCGTTGCCAGAGCCAAGCTTAAATTCGACATCGTTGGCCGCCGCATTGACGTCACTCATATGGCTTTTGTTCCAACCCTTTTGCCAAATGTCCTGCACGATCTTGAAGTACATCGATTCACTTCGGTACGTCACATAAACCGGAATATAATTGTAACGCGTCCGTCGGCGGTATGAGATCACAAGATCGTCGAACCAATATCGCTCCGCCATTCCCGCAGCGACGGTCACCGAGTCGTAAAAAAAGTGCGCTAAGATTTCAGTTCGGCGGATGTAGTCTTTGGTCACTTGCTTAACCGGGGTGCCGCCGAACGTGGCGCCATCATAATACAAATTTCCATCTTGATATTCGCCGCCGACGCTGGCGCCAAACATGCCAAAAATATTCAACCCGAGTTCGCCGCGAACACCAGCAAGGCGCCCACGTTCCGACATCACGCCGGGTTCTTTATAAACTAGATCAGTGTAAGTGTAGTCGACATTGAGCCAGTGACTGCCGTTTTGGCCATCGGCGGCGCTGGCGGGGTTCGGGTGATAGAGGAAACAGAAAAGACCGAAAAAAAATAGGAACCTCATACGTTCAACCCCCGATAATCACCCGTAATTATCAGTCACAACTCGAGCCGAAAACAAGACCAGATCTGAGGTTCCTATTGCCCTGTGAGACTCAATTCGTTCAACAATTGCGCCAACCGAACAGATTGCTCTTCAACTGAAACTGGAGTCCACGAAAACGATTCCGCATTTTGCCATTCATCTCGGCCATCCGTCATATAAGTCACAGTCTCACTCTTTGATTTGGGCAGTGCGATCAAAATCGCCGAGATGTCTAAATGGTAAAGCGAGCCACTCGCTCCTGCCCAAGTGAAATAGTAACTTCCATCTTTATAGGCAAAATCCGACATACAGTGCGTGCCTGACTCCGACTGGCGCAAACCGCCATCGCGACTGGCATAGATCTGCACGGCAAAACACTCTTGTTCAGCGGTGAGGCGATCCTTCGAAGATGGCTTAGGTGGCGCCACAAGGACCTCAAGTTCAATTTTCGAATCGCCCACCGTAAGACTGCCGAGGCCGCGCCAAGCCGGGCCTTCATCGGTCATCGTCTTGGCTTTACGTCGAAGCCATTCATCATGCTCGGTAAAGTTCGAAAAGTCGCGAATGTAACGAGCGTATGCGGAGATGGATTTAGTCGCGTAGAGTTCTCGCGCCGTCTCGCACACTGACTTAATATCGGACGCCCGCATTTGGCTGAACAGGGCCAGCGCCGCTTCGGGCGCGGCGGTCGCCTCACTCACCGAGGATTTTGCGGTGTCGCCTTCCGCAACCAGACTCTCAAGTACAGCGGGCAAAAAGCTGGTGGGGGGAACAACCACAGACGCCGGTGCGCGGCCTCCCGATGTAAGAGGGGCTTGCGGCGGCGGCGCGATCCACGCGCCATAATTTTTACCAATAAACAATCCCAGCGCCAACGGGGCCAGTAGCGATAGAAACTGCTTCATTCTGAAGGTCCTTTGTACTCGGGGGTTGAAAGTACATTCTCAGAATATTCGTTGTTTCAATTTAACTACACTGACAAAAGCGCCATCAATCAGTCTCAATTTGAGACGGTTGAGGAGCGCTTTCCGCCGCCAGGGGCGGGCTTCTCCTGAAATTGCAGCTTGTACAGCTCGTAGTAGGCCCCACGCAGCTCCAAAAGCTCACTGTGGCGCCCGCTCTCAACGATTTCGCCCTGGCTCATCACCACGATTAAATCGCTATGCAGAATCGTCGACAAGCGATGAGCGATAATCACGCTGGTGCGGCCCTTGGTCACCACTTCGGTGGCATGCTGAATAGCGCGCTCGGAGACCGAATCAATATTCGCTGTGGCCTCGTCGAGAATCAAAATGTCTGGATCAAACGCCAACACACGGGCGAAGGCCAAAAGTTGTCTCTCGCCCGCACTTAGGTTTGAGCCGCGCTCCTGAATATGCCCATCCAGACCGCCGTGCTTGCGCAAAATCTCGTGGCACTGGGCTTGATCGGCTGCCCACAGAGCCCGATCGCGCGAAATCTTAGGATCAAACAACGAGATGTTATTGTAAATCGAACCGCTAAAAACAAAACCGTCTTGTTGAACCACGCCAACGCGCGGGCGTAGCGAGCGAGGCGCAAGTTCTTTGAGTGAAATTCCATCAATTGAAATGTCGCCCTCGGTGACATCATAAAATTTCTGCAAGAGCGAAACAGTGGTCGTTTTTCCGCTGCCCGTGCGGCCGACCAGAGCCACCGACATGCCCGGCTCAATCGATAAATTCACATGCTTAAGAACATAGGGAGAATTTTCGGCATAGCGAAAACTCACATCCTTAAATTCAATGCGGCCCGCGAGGCGGCGTTCCTCAAAAGCGCGACCCTCACCATTTTCCTGGATTTCATCAAACATCTGAAAAACGCGATCCGCGCTCGCTAAACTATTTTGCAACTGATTGTAACGCTCGAGAATTAGCTTGAGCGGCTTAAAAAATCCGTAAAGCAACGTTAGATAGGCGATCAGCTCGCCCATGGTCAGCGTTCCATTTCTCACAAAGTGTGATCCCACCAGCAGCGCCACGGCCAGAGTGAAAATACTGAACGCCTCGATCACCGGCCACAAGGTGGCGAACAGCTTAACGGTGGTGAGCTGCAGATAACGATACTCTCCCGACACCTCACTAAAAAACCCTCGGGTCTCGGGCACGCGGTTAAACAACTGCAAGACCTTAATGCCACTGAACGATTCGGCCGAGAAGGCGTTGATCATAGAAAGTTTGCGTTTGGTCGCGCCGAACTGAATGCGGATCCGCTTGCTCAAGTAAACGCAAATCGCCAACAGCGGCGGTAAGATCAGCATGGTAATTCCGGTCATTTGCCAACTGATCAAAGCCAGAGCAGCAAAAATCGAAATCATCTCGATGGTCGAGACAAAGATAGCGGCAAACCCTTGCGAAAATAATTCGCCGAGAGAGTAAATGTCATTGGTGACCCGAGTGACCGTTCGGCCCGAGGGATTTTTCTCAAAATAATTTACCGGCAAGCGCTGCACGTGGTTCATCAGCCTTTCGCGCATTTCGAAAAGTATCAAATTGCCGAATTTCTGAATGTAATTGCTCTGCGCGAAGGCCAAAATCGAACGCAGGGCCTCTAGCACCAAATAGGCAATGGCCACATAAAAAATAATATCGGCATTCTTGTTCCCAATCCCTTCGTCAACGGCGTGGCCAAAAATAAACGGCAGCATTCGCCCGACGGCCACAAACACGCCCACCAGAACCAGCGACCAAATCACTTTGCCCTTGTGCCGCCACATAAAGGGCCATAATTTCAAAAATAGCTTTTTAAAAGTCAGCTCAGAGGCCACATTGTCTTCGGTAAAAAAGTGGTGCGCCATTAGGTCTCCACTCCGCCGCTAGCCGCACCTTCGCTCTGCATTTCTTGCAGTATTTTATAAGTCGGGGAGGTGAGAACCAAATCCGCGTGCTTACCCAGGGCCTCAATTTGGCCATTCTTCAAAACTAAAATCAGATCGGCGTCGCGGACGCTCGCCAAGCGGTGCGAAACCACGATCGAAGTGGTCTTTTTCAAGGCGCCTTGCAGAGTATTTAAGATCCGCTCTTCAGTTTTAGCATCCACGGCACTCAAAGCGTCGTCTAAAACCACAAGCGGATACTCGCAAACAATCGCGCGCGCCAAGGTCATACGCTGTTTTTGCCCACCCGAAAGATTCACTCCACGTTCGCCCACCAAGGCGTCATAGGCGGCGGGCCAGCTCTCGATTTCCTTATCGATATGCACGCCCTTGGCCGCCGAACGAACGTCTTCTAAATCCCACTCGTCCATCCCGAGGGCGACGTTCTCACTCACTTTACGTGAGAACAAAAACGCATCCTGCGGCACCACACCAATCAACTTGCGCAGTGAAGAGGCTTTGATCTGTTCAATCGCAATCCCATTGATAAAAACTGTGTTCGAAGGCACGGCGTACTGGCGGGTTAAAACTTCGATCAACGTCGATTTGCCCGAGCCGGTCATACCGGTGACGCCAAGACACTCGCCGCGCTTCAACACAAAAGAAATATTATCGAGCGCGCGATTCGAAGTGTTGGGGTAACAAAAAGTTAGATTGCGCACCTCCAACGACACGATTTCAGAAATTTCCTTATCGCCGGTGTCGGGCACATCGGGTTCAAAGCGCAACACTTCCGCAATCCGTCTAAACGAGGCGCGGCCCTCTTGAATATGCCCGAGGCCTACCCCGATCGCGGACATCGGCCAGTTCATGCGCTGAATATATTGGTAAAAGGCGATAAACTGACCCAGAGTCACTTCGCCACTCATCACCATCGGCGCGCCAAGTACCAGCAAAATCACGGTGCCGATCGCAACCGGCGCCTCGAGCGCCGGCCCAAAAAAAGAATCCCACCAGGCGACGCGATCACATGACAAACGAAAGGCGTCTGAATGTTTGTTGAACTGAGCCGTTTGATTGTGCTCCTGCGCAAAACTTTTTATCACGCGCACACCGCTGATAATTTCTTGCGCCGAACCCGAAAAGTCGGCAAAGCGCTCTTGGCGTGAGTGGTACTCGATGTGCAGCTTCTTCAAAATGTAATGCACCAAAAATGGCAGCAGCGGCATCAGCGCCAAGGTCTGCCACGTCCAAGTCGGCGAGATCCAAAACATATGCGGCAAGATCAACACCGTAAGAAAAATTCCGTCGAGCAAAACCAAATTACCCGGGCCAATCCCCATGCGAAAGGAGTTGGTGTCGTTCGAAATCAAAGTGATCAGCTGCCCAATCTTGCGCGGGCGAAAAAACGTCGGCCCCAACTCGGCCATCCGGCCAAACAAACGGTTGCGGAGATCTTCGGCAACGGTGTGGGCAAACCTCGCCCAGTAAATGCGCCACAAAAAGCGGAAGATCGACATCACGACGATCACCCCGAGCATCCACGCCACCATCTCGCCGATGTCCTCCACCGGGCGGCCATCTTTGATTCGATCGATGGTTAAGCCCGTCAGCATCGGCACCAAAGAATCCATAAAGTTGGTCAAAAAAAGCGAGACGGTGCCCGCCATAACCAGGCCAAAATGGCGTTTGATGTAGAACCGATAGGGGCGGTTCAATAATTCCGAGTCTGAATTGTTCGGCATTCAAAGAAACTAAAGCTTGCGCCGTGCGTTTCGCAAGTCCGGGAACACATTTTATAGAAATAAAAAAGCCGGCATAACGCCGGCTTTTGGATCGCAAAATTTTACTAATGTCAGTTTACTAAAATCGCATCATGTTCTGAACGTCCAACTGGCCGCCCGAAACCGACTTCCCTTGCATAACATTGGTCCGTTTAACGCTCATCAAGATGGCATTTTTAACGTCGACCCACGATTTGTCGGGATTCGCGCTCCAATACAACGCTGCAGCACCGGCAACATGGGGAGTGGCCATGGAGGTTCCATCCCAAGTGGCGGTGATCAAACCGGGAATATCAATCACGGTGTCGCTGTACTTGTTCGACTGGGTCACAGTCGAGAACACTTTCACGCCCGGTGCGGCAAGATCGACCGAAGTCGCGCCCCAGTTCGAGAACGAGCCCAGTGCGCCGTTTTCATCGATGGCGGCCACCGAGATAATGTTCGCATTGGTGTAAGAGGCCGGAACCGCCGGTTTGGCATCGCGGTCATTGTCGTAGCCCACACCTTGGTGCCCGTTACCAGCGGCGCCGATAAACAAGACGCCGGCATTTTGCGCCATTGCGATTGCATCTTTAAGGGCTGCGGTGTCGGGATCTTTGGGGTCATCGCCTTCAGAACCCCATGAGTTCGAAGTGATTTTTGCACCGTTGTCGACAGCGTATTTGATCGCACTGACCGCGTCGGCGGTGGTGCCTTGGCCTTTTTCGCTGATAAAGCGAAGAGCCATAATGCGAACATTCGGCGCTACGCCGGCAATACCTTTGCCGTTATCGCCGCGAGCCGCAACGTTGCCGGCGCAATGCGTACCGTGGCCGGGGTTCCCGCCGCCCATCAACATGTCAAACATGCTCGATGAAAGATCGTAGGGTTTGTTGTCTTTCGAAACAAAGTCCCAACCCACGATATCGTCTACATATCCATTGGCGTCGTCATCCACTCCGTTGTTGGGGATTTCGCGCGGGTTTCTCCACATATTATCGACCAGATCCTCGTGCGTGTAGTCCACGCCCGTATCGATCACGGCGACGACGACTTCAGGATTGCCCTTGGTGTAGGACCAAGCGGCCTGAACGCCAAGTTGATTCATGCCCCACTGTTTGTTGAATAACGGGTCAGCGCCTGAGCCGCCGCTGCCGTTCATCGGAATTTCTGGATTGTCGGCCGCAGGCTCTTCCATGCCCGGTAGGCCACCGGCGTTGATTGCAGCCAGGGCCGCTTTCACTTTTTCAGGGCTGAGCGACGGATTCTCAAGGAGTTTGATTGTGTAGTTGGGCTGAATTTTAACGACGCCCGGGAGTGAGCGTAGTGAGCGCACGCTAAAAGTGCCAAAAGAGCTGGCGGGGAGTTGCACGCGGGCCCAGCCGGCCACCCCGAGGTCTTCGACCTGAGTTCCCATCGGCATCAATGCCTGCAGGGAGAATACATTGGCCGCAATCCCGTGTTGGAATTTAACCAGGTAATCGCCTGGGGCGCTTTTTGCGAAAACGCTGCTCGAAAATAGGGCAGCGATAATTAGGGAAATGAGTTTCATAGAGACCCCTCCTTGGTAGAGGGCAGCGCTTCGATGTGCCGCCCGAGTGAATTGCGAGTAATTTGCTCAATGCGTTAGTTACCCGCGCGTACTTGCGGTTCCCGGTGTCGTTTTCCGTGGGAACTTTCGAACCAAGTCTATTAGCCGATAGACCAGTTTCAAATTGAAACCACGACTCGACCAAAAACTAGACCTTTCGGAGCACGGCGCTATTTTTCATATATTTGATGTGACTACCTTAGTTTGCTACTTTGCTCGCTGAAAGCTTAATGAAAAGGAGTTCCAGTTGGCTGAGGCCCTCAGACAAGTGGATCGCGAACTCGTCGAAAGTACTCGTACGTTTGCGTTCACCACAAAACTAGAAAAAATCGTCGCCTGGGGAAGAAAAAATTCTCTATGGCCATTACCTTATGGGACCGCTTGTTGCGGCATCGAGATGATGTCCGTGATGGGACCGCGCTACGACTTGGCCCGCTTCGGTGCTGAAGTGGTGCGCTTCTCTCCGCGCCAGGCCGACATGATGATCGTCGCGGGAACAATCACTGAGAAAATGGCGCCGGTGATTCTGCGAATTTATCAACAGATGTTGGAACCGAAGTATGTGATCTCGATGGGCGCGTGCGCCTCGAGTGGCGGATTTTACCGCAGCTATCACGTGCTTCAAGGTGTCGACAAAGTTGTGCCGGTGGATGTTTACGTGCCGGGTTGCCCGCCAACTCCCGAAGCCGTGTTGGATGGAGTGATGCGCTTACAGCGCATGATCGAAGACGCCAGCCCACGTCCATGGAAAGAATCTTGGCAGCCAGGAGTTATGCGATGAAAGGCGACGCATTGGAATCGCTGCGCAGCGATCTCAAAAGCAAATTTCCCAATGTAAATTTCGATTATTCGCATTCCTTCGGCTCCGACATTTTGCATATTCCTAAGGAGTATGTCGTGTTGGTGCTTAAGCACCTCAAATTCAGCGGTAAGTTCGACTTCCTAATGAGTGTGGCGGGTGCGGACTACCCCGAGCGCGCGAAGCGCTTTGATGTGGTTTATGAATTGTATTCGACGCGAACTTCGGAGCGCTTGCGCGTAAAAACGCAAGTCGGAGAGAATGAAGAAGTTCCCACCGTGATTCACCTGTGGCGGGGTGCGGACTGGCTTGAGCGCGAAACTTGGGACATGTACGGCATCAAATTTGCCGGGCATCCAAATTTGCGGCGCTTTTTGGTGCACCATCAGTTTAAAGGTTTCCCGCTACGCAAAGATTATCCGGCCGATTTGCAACAGCACTGCGATGAATCGCTGCCGGTGCACTTCGATGCCGACCCGACTTATTCCCCACCGGCAGATAAAGATTTGGTGCCGCTCAATATCGGCCCGTCGCATCCGGCGACGCACGGAACTCTGCGCATTATGGTGCAACTCGATGGCGAAAAAGTTCACCGCGCAACGGTGGAGCTTGGTTATTTGCATCGCTGTTTTGAAAAAATGGCCGAGACCCATCCATACAATCAGGTGATCCCGTACACCGACCGGTTGAACTATTGCTCGGCGCCGATGAACAACGTGGGCTACTGCAAAGCCGTCGAGAAAATGCTCGGCGTCGAGGTGCCGCCTAAGGCGCAAGCCATCCGCGTAATCTTGTGCGAACTTTCGCGCATTATTGATCACTTGGTTTGTATCGGTGCGAATGCCGTGGATCTGGGCGCTTTGACCGGCTTCTTTCATTTGTTTACATACCGAGAGAAAGTGTACTCGCTGTTTGAGCAATTGTGTGGTGCGCGTCTTACGGTTTCACTCACGCGCGTGGGCGGCATGGCCAACAATCCCCCGGAGGATTGGTACAAAAATGTTATGCAGTTCGTAAAAGAAATGCGCGTCGGCGTGGACGAATTGGACTTGCTTCTCACCGGCAACAAAATTTGGATCCAGCGCACGCGCGACGTGGGCAAAATCAGCGGTCAAGAGGCGATTGAGTGGGGCTACACGGGCCCGTGCTTGCGCGCGGCCGGAGTGGGCCTCGATCTAAGAAAGTCGTCGCCGTACTATATGTACAATCAACTCGATTTCGACGTGCCGGTCGGAACCGCGGGCGATGTCTACGACCGCTACTTGGTCCGAGTGGCCGAGATGCGCGAATCTTTAAAGATTATCGAGCAGGTTTGCAAAAATATTCCTGAAGGCGATTACACGATTCGCGATAAAAATATCGTACTGCCTGAGAAAAAAGAAGTTTACGGCAATATCGAGGGCCTGATGAACCACTTTATGTTGGTGATCAAGGGCCTGCGCCCCCCGGCGGGCGAAGTTTACGATGCCACGGAAGCGGCCAACGGTGAACTGGGATATTATCTAGTGAGCGACAACAGCGCGCGTCCGTATCGGTTGAAGGTGCGGGCTCCGTGTTTCTCAATTTATCAATCCATGTCTCATCAAATTACGGGCGGCATGGTCGCCGACGTAGTTTCTATTTTGGGCAGCATGAACGTCATCGCCGGCGAATTGGAGCGGTAAAAAATGTTTAAGCTATCGGCCGAAGGCCAGGAATTCGTAAAGAAGGAACTAACCAGATATGAGACTCCGTACTCGGCGATTATTCCCGCCCTGTACCGGGTGCAAAAAGAAAACGGCTGGGTTCCCGAGGACGCGGTTGTGCATTTGAGTCAGTTGATGAATCTGCCGGCGTCGCATATCAATGAAGTTTTGTGCTTCTATACGATGTTCAATAAAAAGCCCGTCGGAAAACTGCATGTGCAAGTGTGCGCCAATATTTCGTGCGCGATGAATGGCGGCCGCGAGCTGGCCGATGCTCTGTGCAAACGCTTCAACGTGAAGTACGATGAAGTTAGCGTCGACAAGAAAATCACGATTTCGAAAGTGGAGTGTCTCGGCTCCTGCGATACGGCGCCGATGATGCAAGTGAACGACAAATACCTCGAGAATTTAACACCCGAGCTGGCCGTTAAAAAACTCACTGAGATGGGGGCATAAAGTGCCGGCACAACAAACAAAGTTACTGACTGAACATTACGACAAGCCTGAGTTCCAAAATTTAGACGGCTACAAAAAACATGGCGGTTACGCCGTTTTGGCCAAAGCTTTAAAGATGGACCCAAAGGCGATTACAGAGGAAGTAAAGGCCTCTGGCCTGCGCGGTCGCGGTGGCGCCGGTTTTCCGACCGGAACAAAATGGAGTTTTCTACCGGCCAACGGCGAGCCTCGATATTTGCTGTGCAATGCCGATGAAGGCGAGCCCGGAACATTTAAAGACCGCTTGATGATGGAGCGAGCTCCGCACCAGTTGATCGAGGGCATGATTATTTCGGCCTTCGCGATCAATTCGAAAAAGTCCTACATCTACATTCGTGGCGAGTACGATTATCCGATCGCCTGCGTCCGCAAAGCCATTGATGAAGCCTATAAGGCCGGCCTGCTGGGTAAAAATATTTTGGGCAGCGGTTTTGATCACGATATGGACGTTTATGCCGGCGCAGGCGCCTATATCTGCGGCGAAGAGACCGGAATGATTTCGTCGATCGAAGGTTTGAAGGGTCAGCCCAAATTGAAGCCGCCTTTTCCGGCGGTGCAGGGCTATTTACGAAAGCCCACGATTGTGAACAACGTCGAGACATTGGCGGCGGTGAAATACATCATTCGCGATGGTGCGGCCGCATATCGCAAGTACGGCACCGAAAAATCTCCCGGCACCAAGCTGTTTAGTGTGAGCGGCAATGTGACCAAACCGGGCAATATCGAAGTTCCGCTCGGGATTTCGCTCAAAGATATGATTGAACTGTGCGGCGGTTTAAAGCCGGGTCGCAAACTCAAAGCCGTTATTCCGGGTGGCTCTTCGGCGCCGGTTCTGACCGCCGACGAGGCCATGAAGGCGACCATGGACTATGAGTGCCTGGCGCAAATGGGCTCGATGCTCGGGTCTGGTGCGGTGATTATTATCGACGATTCGAATTCGATGGTCGATTTGCTCGATGTGATCATGCATTTTTATCACCACGAATCGTGCGGGCAGTGCACTCCGTGCCGCGAAGGCACCGGCTGGTTAGCCAAAATCGTGCATCGTTTGCTTAAGGGCGACGGCGAGCCCAAAGACATCGATCTCATCAAAAAAGTCAGCGAGCAAATGATGGGTAAAACCATTTGCGCGTTGTCGGACGCGGCGGCGATGCCGGCGATTTCGTTTGTTACAAAATTTCGCAGCGAGTTTGAACAGCATTTGAGCAAGGGCCGGTCTGCCGGGCCGAAGGGAGATGCCCATGCCTAAGATTAATGTAAATGGCAAAGACGTCGAGGTTCCAGCGGGTTCGACCATTATTCAGGCTTATAAAGCGAGCGGCCAGGACATCTGCCACTACTGCTGGCATCCGGGCTTAAGCGTGGCCGGTGTTTGCCGCTTGTGCATGGTGCAGGTGGAAGGCGTGCCGAAACTGCAGATCGCCTGCAACACCGAAGTCAAAGAGGGCATGGTCGTTAACAACACCTCAGAAGTGGTTAAAGACACGGTCAAGTGGGGGCTCGATTTTCATTTGATCAACCATCCGCTCGATTGCCCGATCTGCGATCAAGCCGGTGAGTGTGGATTGCAAGATCAGTACATGCAGTTTGGTTCTTACGATCCTGAGATGGCCGAAAAGAAAGTTAAAAAGTCGAAAGTCGTCGATTTGGGCCCGACCGTGGTTTTGGATTCCGAACGCTGTATTTTGTGTGCCCGCTGCACGCGCTTTTGCGATGAAGTGACAAAGACATCCGAGTTGGGAATTTTCAACCGCGGCGATCACTCCGAAATCGGAATCGTCGAGGGCAAGCCGCTCAACAACAATTACACCCTAAACACGGTCGACATTTGCCCTGTGGGGGCTCTGACCTCGAAAGACTTTCGCTTTCGTCAGCGGGTTTGGTACCTCAAAGAAGCCAACTCCATTTGCCCGGGGTGCTCGACGGGTTGCAATGTCACCGTTCACTACAACGAAGAAGGCCTATGGCGCGTTAAGCCCCGGGTGAATCCGGATGTGAATGGTCACTGGATGTGCGATACCGGCCGCAACACCTACAAGTACGTAAATATAAAAAACCGAATGTTGGCGGGCCGAGTTGGCCGCCGTGACTCGTGGATGGAAATGTCGCCCAGCGACGCCGCCCGCACGGCAGGACTGCGCCTGAAAGAAGTGGTCGACAAGCACGGCGCTGATAGCGTGGCCCTGGTGCTGACGGGTCAATACACCAATGAAGAGTACAAAGATTTGCTGGTGTACTTTGTAACCTCTCTGAAGCTAAAAAATATTTTCCATTGGCAGAACAATCCCGACAAAGTGAACGATTTTGACGGATTGCTCTTCCGCGGGGATCGCAATCCCAACACCAAGGGCCTTGAGGCCGCATTGAAGTTGGCGGGCGCCAAGGGTCGGTGGGAAGATCTGCAAGCTCAGTTGAGTGGACGCAAAATTAAAGCTGTTGTAGTTGCGGGTCCTGAGGACCAGAGTGTTTTTCCCGATATGGCAGAGAAACACGCCATGTTCGCTCAGGCCGAAAATCTGATTTGGTTTACGGCGTGTCCGTCGGACATTCTGAATGGCTCGGGTTGCGAGACCTGGCAAATTCCGGTGAAGGCGTATTGCGAGAAAGCCGGCACATTTACAAATTACCAAGGCAAAGAGCAAAAGTTTCCGTTGGCGACGACCATTGTTCCCCAGGCGCTGACTTTGTCCGAAGCGGCCGATGTTTTGGCGGGTAAAGAAATCAACTGGGCCTTGCGGCCAAAGAGCTTGGGCGGCGCTAAAAATAATTATGCGACCACCGAGCGAGGTGCTTTATGAGTTTAGTGAAACGTCCAAGTGCGGTGGCTGAGTGGTATCTTCCGGGTATCATTTTTGGTTTGTGGTTCACTTTAAAAAAGATGCTGTTTAATCTTTTTAACCAAAAAAAGATGGTCACCTTGAATTACCCCGAGGAGAAATACGAATATTCTCCGCGGTTCAAAGGCAATCATGTGCTCACCGTAAAAAAAGACGGCAGCATTCGTTGTACGGCTTGCATGTTGTGCGCGACCAATTGTCCCGCGCAATGTATTAAGATTACCGCGGCTGAGCATGACGATCCGACGGTCGAAAAATTCCCGATCGCCTACGAGATCGATGTCCTCCGCTGCGTTTATTGTGGCTTTTGTGAAGAAGCGTGTCCGGTGGATGCGATTCGAATGGGTCCGGAATGGCAAACCGCGGGCCTCAACGGCTCGAAGTTTACCTACGACATTCAGCAGTTGGCCTACCGCCCGCAGCTGAAGGGCGGAGTGCAATCCGTCCTCGACGACCAAGAACGCCACCACGCCGGAATCTAAAGCGGAATCTAAAGGTACCTGGTTCTTTTTTCGGAAGCGTCGCGTAAGGATGACCGTGAACCAAAAGGAATCCGTCCAAAAATGGCTATCTCAAGATGCACTCCCGCTCTGGATTGAGCGGGGGATTGCCGCAGATGGCAGCTTTATCGAAAATCTCTCGCGCGAAGGTGATCCGATTCCCGGACCGCAACGGGCCATGGTGCAAGGTCGCCAGATGTACGCGCTCTCCGAGGCCGTGAGGATGAACCTTACCCCCAAGGCGCAGATCGCCCCCCTAGTGCATCGGGCGGCCGACACTTTTATAAAAAAATATTCGCTGCCCTCGGGCGCTGTGGTCCACGCGGTCGAGCCTGACGGCACAAAAAATCCGCAGCTCGATCTGTATGCCCAGGCGTTCGCGCTATTCGGATTGGCGCATGCCTTTGATCTGACGGGCGAGGCACAATTCAAAGCCCGTGCGCTTAAACTTTTGAGCTATCTATATAGTGAGCGGCGCCTACTGGGCGGTGTTGGCTTTTCGGAGTACATCGGCGGAGAAGTGGCGTTCGAAGCCAATCCCCATATGCATCTTTTCGAGGCGGCACTCGCGTGGATGAAGTTTGACGGAGAAAATTCCGACTGGCGCTCTCTGGCCGATGAAATTTCTGGGCTATGTGTGGGCCGCTTTGTCGATCAAAAAACCGGCGCCTTGTGCGAGCACTTCGACAGCCAATGGAAACCGTTGCTTGAAAACGGCAATTTTGTCTTTGAGCCCGGGCATCACTACGAGTGGGCTTGGCTGTTGATTAGCTACCAGGAACTGACCAGCGCATCGGCGGGCTCGATTCCCTTGCTGATCTTTGATGTGGCAGAGAAAGCCGGCGTCGATGCGAAATCGGGTCTGGCTTACGATGAAGTGTGGAGCAACGGTGTAGTAAAAAAACGCAGCTCGCGCTTTTGGCCGCAGACCGAGCGCATGAAAGCCGCAGTGAGTTTGGCTGTCGAGGCTGATTCCAAGCAAGCCAAAGACGAATTCTACAAGGCCGCCGATCAAGCCACCGAAGCTCTGTTTAAGTTTTTGCGTCCTGTGAAGCCCGGTTTGTGGGAAGACACCTTGCAAGAAAACGGCAACTTCACCAACCAGGTGGTTAAAGCCAGCTCGCTCTATCACATCATTTGTGCAATGTCGGAATATATAAGGAAGCGGTAAGTTTTCAACATTGTGACACCACTTCGCCCGCCAAGTGTCGGAACGCCGAGATCGAAAACCGACAAAAAGATAACTATAAAGTTACAAAATTTATAAATTGGTGCCGAGATCGCACCAGTAAAATTGGCAAGGCGTTTGCTAAATCACTACATGTCGGACCAAGGTCCACATGGGGGGATTCAATGCGCTCAATCGCATTTGCACTTGTCTATATATTAGCTCACGCGACCACAGGTTTTGCTCAATCAACGTCAACTTCGCTCGATACGGCCAAGCCCGCACAATCATCGGACCCGGCAGCCGAAGTTTCGGTTAAAGTTGAAGAAGAAAAAAAAGCTGAAGAAAAAAAAGTCGAGAGAGTTCAAGTCACCGGCTCGCACATTAAGCGCATCGATGTCGAAGGCGCATCGCCGGTGCAGACGATTAATAAAAAAGATTTAGATAAATCCGGTTACAATTCAGTATCAGACGTGCTGCGAGACACGAGCGCAAATTCCTTCGGCTCTATGCGCGAGGATTCAGGCAGCAACGCTGCGGGAGTCGCGCACGTCGACCTTCGTGGACTGGGTGCTTCCAACACGCTCGTACTATTGAACGGTCAAAGATTGCCGACGGATGCGGTCACCGGCGCGGTCGACCTCAACCTGATACCTATGGCGGCCATTGAACGGGTCGAAGTTCTAAAAGACGGCGCCTCGGCGCTTTACGGATCGGATGCTCTTGGCGGCGTGGTGAATATCATCACGCGCAAAGATTTTAAAGGCACCGAAGTGAGTATTTCGCAAACCACGCCGCAACTCGACGGCGGGATGAGACGAGAAATTTCTATCACCAATGGGATTAACACAGGCAAGCTTAGCATGGTCAACGTGGTGCAGGTGCGCGACAACCAGGTTGTGAATTCGCGCGATCGCGATTGGTCGAACAAGGGCGAAAGCGTCTATAGCAACTTGTCGAGCTGGAAGAACGACGGCGGCCTATGGAATGCCGATCCGAACTGTCCGGCAAATCTTCTTCGCGACACTCCCAGCGGAAAATATTGTGCTTTCGAATTTCCCAAATACTCCACCGAGCTTCCTGAATTAAAACAATATAGCTTTCTCAACGAAACCAGCTATGAGCTGAATTCGCGAGTGCGCCTCAAAGGGCGCGTGAGCGGAACGCAAAAACAGGTGAATTGGTCGTTCGCGCCCGCGCCAGATTCATTCAATGTAACGGCAGCACAAGCCGCCACCATGGGACCTGGCGGAACACAGCTCCCCGGCACGACGCCCGGACAAGACGTCACCTTTCGCTACCGCCTCACGCCACTCGGCACGCGCGACACTGAAGTTGAAACCAATGCCTACACGGTGGGGGCG